>CAWATA010000004.1:0-707500 GCA_963784885.1 uncultured Conexibacteraceae bacterium | reverse complement strand
GACGGGGAAGGCTAAGGGAACCCAGGCGATGGTTGTCCTGGGGCAAGCATGTAGTCAGTCGCGATAGGCAAATCCGTCGCGGCGTTCACACGAGATGCGATGCCAGCTGGCTTGACCGCCGGCAAGTCCCTGAAGCCATGCCCCCTAGAAAACCCTCTAGGCAGGTTGCTCGTGCCCGTACCCAGAACCGACACAGGTGGACTACTAGAGAATAGTAAGGTGAGCGAGATAACCCTCGTTAAGGAACTCGGCAAAATCGTCCCGTAACTTCGGGAGAAGGGACGCCTCAATAGGGTGAAGCCACTTGCTGGTGGAGCCCGAGGAGGCCGCAGTGACTAGGTCCAACCGACTGTTTACCAAAAACACAGGCCTCTGCTAAGTCGCAAGACGATGTATAGGGGCTGACGCCTGCCCGGTGCCGGAAGGTTACGCGGAGCGGTTAGCACTTCGGTGCGAAGCTGTGAAGCTAAGCCCCGGTAAACGGCGGCCGTAACTATAACGGTCCTAAGGTAGCGAAATTCCTTGTCGGGTAAGTTCCGACCTGCACGAATGGCGCAACGAGTTGGACGCTGTCTCAACGAGGGGCTCGGTGAAATTAAAGTCTCGGTGAAGATGCCGAGTACCCGTGGCTAGACGGAAAGACCCCGTGAACCTTTACTGCAACTTGATATTGGAGTCTGGTACTTCTCGCTCAGGATAGGTGGGAGGCTTTGACCCAGTGGCTTCGGTCGCTGGTGAGCTGCCCTTGAGATACCACCCTTGGTGTTCTGGGCTTCTAACACATCGCCGTAATCCGGGATGTGAACAGTGTCAGGTGGGCAGTTTGACTGGGGCGGTCGCCTCCTAAAGAGTAACGGAGGCGCCCAAAGGTTCCCTCAGCACGGTCGGAAATCGTGCGAAGAGTGTAAACGCAACAAGGGAGCTTGACTGCGAGACCGACGGGTCGAGCAGGAACGAAAGTTGGGGTTAGTGATCCGGCAGTAGCAAGTGGAAGTGCTGTCGCTCAACGGATAAAAGGTACTCCGGGGATAACAGGCTTATCGAGCCCAAGAGTCCACATCGACGGCTCGGTTTGGCACCTCGATGTCGGCTCGTCGCATCCTGGGGCTGAAGTAGGTCCCAAGGGTTGGGCTGTTCGCCCATTAAAGCGGTACGCGAGCTGGGTTCAGAACGTCGTGAGACAGTTCGGTCCCTATCTGCCATGGGCGTTGGAGAATTGAGAGGAGTCATCCTTAGTACGAGAGGACCGGGATGAACGGGCCGCTGGTGTACCTGCTGTCCTGCCAAGGGCACCGCAGGTTAGCTACGCCCGGATCGGATAACCGCTGAAGGCATCTAAGCGGGAAGCCGACCTCGAGATGAATTCTCCCATTCCTTCAAGGAAGTAAGACCCCTGATAGACCATCAGGTTGATAGGCCGACTGTGTAAACGCAGCAATGCGTGAGCAGATCGGTACTAATGGGTCGAGGTCTTGACGTTTTTCTTTTTACCCAGTTGGCCTGCGTGCAGTTTTCAAGCCTCGCCGGATGGCGGGGCGGGTCGCGAGCCGGCAACGGCGGGCGACACGCCCCCGCGGGCCCTACCGTTTTCGGTGGCAATAGCGAGGGGGATACACCTCTTCCCATTCCGAACAGAGCCGTTAAGCCCCTCAGCGCCGATGGTACTTGGTGGGAAACCGCCTGGGAGAGTAGGTCGCCGCCGGTCCTTACCGAAACGATCAGAGCCGCTTCAGCATCGCTGGGGCGGCTTTTTTCGTGCCCGGGTGGCACCCCGAGTCACATCTGCCCCCGGTCATTCCTACCCCCGCCAATCCGCTGCCTCAGGGCAGGAACTGATCGATGCCGGAGGTGTCGATCCCGCCGAGGCCGGGGATCTCGATCTCGCCGATCCCGCCGAGCTCGCGAATCAGACCCTGGACGGAGTCGTCGTCGGAGAGTGCCTGCAGACCGCTGATCGCCGGGCCGACGGGCGCGTAGCGGGCGACCTGGCGCAGGATCGTCTCTTCGAGCCCGTCGATCTTGCCGGCAGCGGCCGCGTCGTCGACGGCACGCTCGAGCCCGGCGCGGACGGCGGCGTCGATGGCGTCCGAATCGATGTCGTGCGCAGCCGCGAACTCGTCGCTGGCCTCGGGATCGGCGATCGCCAGCGTGAGCTCCTCGCGGCTCACGTGAAGCTCGCAGGCGGCGCCGTCGAGCGCCGAGAGCGCGATGCCCTCGAATATTCCGCGCTCCTCGAGAACGACCTGCTCGCGGGTCTCGCAGGGATCGGCGGTTGCCGCCGGCGTGTAGCTGCCGCCGCCGAAGGCGACGTAGACGCCGATCAGCCCGATCGAGGCGGCGAGTGCGATCAGCGGGGCTCGGTTGCGATCGCCCATGGGGCGCCTCCTGTCCTGGTCCCGAGTCGCGCGATCGGGACGAGTGCGAGCCCGGCCAGCAGCGCGGCGACGAGGAACGGCCAGCTGAATGCGCTCGTCGCTGCGCGCTCGAGCTGATCGTCGATGTCCGCCTCGAGCTGGGCATAGGCGGCCTCGTCGCCCGCCGCGGGAGGGACCGAATCGAACGCCGGCTGGATCTCCGGCAGCCGGCCGTCTGCGGCCTCGATCCGATCGCCGAGGGCGGCGGCGAGCGAAACCTTCGTATCGGCCGGCAGCGGGGCGTCGAGGAGAGCCGCCGTCGCCGCGTCGGTGGCCGCCGTCTGCTTCGCGGTGAGCTGTGCCGACAGCAGCGGGGCGAGGATCAGGATGCCGGCGACGATTCCGGCATGGCGCGCGGCGATCGTCGCGGCGGCGCGGGCGCCGCGGGGGTCACGGCCTCCGAGTGCGGCGATCGTCAGGACCGGAAGCGCCAGCGCGAGGCCGATCCCGATCAGGGCCTGGGGCTGAAGCGTCAGAGCCCAGGAGGCTCCCGGCAGGACGCCGAGCGCGGCGAGGCCGCCGGTGACGGCGATGCCCCCGGCCAGCGCCGCCGCTGACGGTGGGCCGGCCCGGACCGCGACCCAGCGAGCGGCGTAGGTGGCGAGCGGGATCGCCGAGACCGTCGCGGCGGCTGCGATCGGCGACAGCCCCCAGCCCTCGGTGAGCAGGATGACCAGCAAGAAGAGGGCCCCGGTCAACCCAGCGGACAGCAATCCGAGGCCGACTTCGGGGCGCAGGTCGAGGGCGCCGGAGGGACCGGGCTCGGGGCGAGCCGCCTGCAGGGAGGCGGCGACCGGGACGAGCAACAGCAGTGGTACCTGCAGCAGGAATATCGACTGCCAGTCGAAGAGTTGGGTGAGAAGCCCGCCGACCGCAGGCCCGACGGCGATGCCGATCGTTCCCGCCGTGCCCCAGATCGGCGCCGCCGCCTGGTGGCTGCCGGCGATCCGAGCCAGGAGCTCGATCGCGCATGCGATCGCGAGCGCCCCGCCGGCGGCCTGGAAGACGCGTGCCGCGATCAGCGCTGCGGCGCTGCCGGAGGCTGCGCAGGCAATCGACGCGAGGACGAAGATCACGAGCCCGGCCGTCCAGCCGGCTCGAGGACTGGACCGTGCGATCCTCACGGCGGGCAGGATCACGAGGGCGAGGACGATGTTGAAGGCGGTCAGGACCCACGAGACTCCGAACACCGTCGCGTCGTATTCGCGCAGGATGCTCGGCAACGCGAGGGTCACCACCGAGGAGTCCGCCAGCACGACGGCGACCGTGAGCGCGAGGCTCAGCTCGATGATGCGGGTCCGCCGCTCGGGCATGCGGGGAGCATCGCAGGGAGGGGAGCCGGGGCGCGTAGGATGGCCTCGTGCCCGGACCCGCATCGACCCGCGACGCCGATCTCACCGCCGCGATCGAGACGATCGCCGCGCTGGCCGGCGAGATCGGCCCCCGGCGCCCCACCGGCCCGGGCGAGGAGGCGGCTGCAGCGGCGCTGACGGACCGGCTCCGAAGGGCCGGCGTCGATGCTCGCACCGAAGAGTTCCGCGGTTATGCGACGTTCGCCGGGCCGTTCGGGATCGTCCTCGGTCTCGCGGTCCTCCCGGCGCTGATCCCGCGCCGCTTTCGCCTATCGCGTCTGCTGGCATCGTGGCTGGCGGTTGCCGGGCTGATCAGCGAGGGATCGCTCCGATCCGCGCCGCTGACCGCCGCCCTTTCCCGGCGGCCGAGCCGCAACGTCGTCGGGACGATCGAGCCGCGCGGTGCCGCCGAGCGAACCCTCTGTCTCGTCGCCCACATGGACACTTCGCGGAGCGGTCTGATCTTTCACCCCCGGGTGGTCCGGTGGATGCCGCGCTGGATCGCGGCGAACAGCCTGCTCGTGCTGCTTCAGGGGGCGCTCGAGCCGCTGCGCTCCCGCCGCCTGGTCGGTCGGCTGCTCGGCCTCGTCCGCGGGGCGCTGCTCGGGAGCCTCGGACTGCTCGCCGAGCGCGAGGCGCGGGGAGTCGACGTCCCGGGTGCCAACGACAACGCGTCGGGCTGCGGGGTCGTCACGGCGCTCGCTTCGAGGCTCGCGGCGGCGCCCCTGGAGTCGACCCGCGTCGAGATCCTGATCACCGGCTGCGAGGAGTCCGGGACGCTCGGGGCGCGGGCCCACAGGGACTCGCACGAGACCGGCGACTGGCTGTTCGTCAACTTCGACAACGTCGGCGGCCCCGGGACCGTTCGCTTCCTCCGTCGCGAGGGCGTGATCGCGAAGTGGGACGCCGACCCGGGGCTGATTGCAGCCGCCCAAGGCGTCGCCGACCGGCGCCCGGATCTGCGGATGGCACCCGAGGACGACCCGGCCGGCCTGACCTACGACAGCAGTCCGATCCACGCTACCGGGGGCCGGGCTCTGACCATCAGTGTCCAGGACGGCTTCATCCCGAATCTGCACTGGCCCACCGACGTCGTCGCCAACGTCGATCGGGACGGCGTCAGGCGCACCCTCGAGGCCGGCGCCGAGCTCGTCGCCGCGATCGACCGCGGCGAGGCGGACGGAAACCGCGAGAGTTAGGCGCGCGAGCGGTCGCTTGAGGCGGGCCGCTGGGGCCACTGCCACTCACAGCCGGGCCGGCGCGACGTGCGAGGGGCCTCCCAAGCGGCACGGGACTCCTTGCGGGTCCGGCGCTTGCTCCCCTCGCAGCCGTTCGTCCCGGCGGGAACCTCGCTGCACTCGAGCCCGTACTGGCCGAGCGTCAGCAGGTCGATCGCCAGATCGATCCGGTCGGCGACCCGGTCGATCGCCGCGACCCGGAGGGCGCGGGTCCGATCGGCGCGCCTGGGTCGGTTCTTTTGATTCGTGCTGTTCATCGCGGCCGAAGATAGGAGGGCCCTCGGACGTACAAATGTTCGTGCAAGCGAAGTTGCACGTCTCAGCGCCCGCGCCTGCCGAAGCTGTGGGCGACGGGCAGGACGGCATCGAGGTCGCCGAGGTCATGGCCGGTCTCACGGCTGGGGTCCGGCTCGATCGAGCGGACGGAAGCGAGCGGCACGTCGGGGCGCTCGATCCGGTGGACGGCGCTCGCGACGACGTTGACGACACCCTCGCGGCGCTCGAGGCGCCCGGCGACTGTCAGCAGCGACGCCGTCCGCACCGTCAGGCGGTGGCGCTCGTAGACCGGCGGGACGACGATCACGTTCGCGACCCCCGTCTCGTCCTCGATCAGCAGGAACATCACGCCCTTCGCCGTTGCCGGGCGCTGGCGGGCGATGAGCAGGCCGGCGACGACGAGCTCGGAGCCGTCGCGGATCCGGTCGAGCGCCTCGCAGGTGACCGTCTCCGGAGGGAGGCCGCGGCGGAGGAGATCCAGGGGGTGCTCCTCGAGGGCGATCCCGAAGGCCCCGTAGTCGGCGGTGACCCGCTCCCACGGCGTCTGCTCGGCCAGCGCCGGGGCCTCCGGCAGCGGCAGCGGCAGCGCGAGCTGGCCGTCGCCGGAGCCGCGGGCGACCCCGAGCCGCCAGAGCGGCACCCGCCGGCGATCGCCGCCTCCCCCGAGCTCTCCGCAGGCCCCGGCCCAGGCGAGGCGCTCGAGCGCCTCGCGGCCGGCGCCCGATCGCGACGCCAGCTCGCCGAGGTCGCGGTAGTCGCCGCCCCGCTCACGCTCAGCGACGACGGCCTCCGCGTCGCGCTCGGCCATTCCCTTGACGTAGCCGAGACCGATCCGGACCGCGGGCCCGGGCCCGCCCTCCTCGACGCGGCAGAGGACGGCGCTGGCGTTCACGTCCGGGGGCCGGACCTCGATTCCACGGCGCTGGGCCTCGTGAACGAGGGCATCGGGAGGGTAGAAGCCCATCGGCTGCTCGTTCAGCAGCGAGCAGAGGAACTCGGGCCCGTAGTGGACCCGCAGCCAGGTCGACTGGTAGGCGAGCAGCCCGAAGGCCGCGGCGTGCGACTTCGGGAACCCGAAGCCCGAGAAGCCGTGGATCTGGGAGAAGACGCGCTCGGCGACCGCGGGATCGACGCCGCGTGCGATCGCACCGGCGACGAAGCGATCGCGGTGTGCCTGCATCGCCTCCTCCGAGCGCTTGCGGCTCATCGCCCGCCGCAACCCCTCGGCCTCGCCGGAGCTGAACCCGGCGAGCGCCATCGCGACCTGGATGACCTGGTCCTGGAAGACGATCGCGCCGAGGGTGTCGGAGAGGATCGGCTCGAGGCACGGATGCTCGTAGGGGATCCGGTAGCCGGGGTCCTCACGGAGCCGCTTCCTGCGCTCGAGGTAGGGGTGGACGGCGCCGCCCTGGATCGGCCCCGGGCGGACGATCGCGACCTGAACGGTCAGGTCCTCGATGTTCTCCGGCCGCGACCGCGGCAGCATCTGCATCTGGGCGCGGCTCTCGATCTGAAAGACGCCGGTCGTCTCCGCGGCCTGGATCCGCCGGTAGACCTCGGGATCGTCGAGCGGGATCCGCGAGAGGTCGATCCGCTCGCCGCGGACCCGGGCGATCTCGGTGACGGTCCGCTCGACCGCCGAGAGCATGCCGAGGCCGAGCAGGTCGATCTTCAGAAAGCCGGCGTCGGCGCAGGAGTCCTTGTCCCACTGAGCGATCTGCCGTCCCTTCATGGCCGCCGGGACGACCGGGCAGAGATCGGTCAGCGGGCGCGTCGAGAGGACCATCCCGCCGGGGTGCTGGGAGGGATGCCGGGGGAGCCCATAGGCATCGTCGAGCAGCTTCACGAGCGCCCGCCGGCGGGGCGAATCGCCCTCGAGCTCGGCCCTCTCGTAGTGGCTGGCCGATCGCGCGGCGCGCTCGATCTCGCCCGGCGGCAGCCCGAGGACCTTGCCGAAGTCGCGGATCGCACCCTTCGACCGGTAGGTGGGGAAGGCGGCCACCAGCGCCGAGCGATCGGTCCCGTAGCGCTCGTGGATCCTCGGGATCAGCCGTTCGCGGACGTCGCGGGGGAAGTCGAGGTCGATGTCCGGGGCCTCGGCGATCTCCTCGTTGAGGAAGCGTCCGAGGAACAGGCCGGCGCCGATCGGATCGACGTGGGAGAGGCCGGTCAGATAGCAGACGACCGAGCTGACGCTCGAGCCGCGCCCCCGTCCGGGCGGCAGCAGCGAGCGGGCGCTGTCGGGCCCGCGGACCTCGACGGCGACCTCGCGGGCGAGCTCGAGCAGATCGCGATGGAGCAGGAAGAACCCGGAAAGCCTCAGGCCGGAGATCAGGTTCAGCTCCTGCTCGAGCTGCCGTTCCGCCTCGGCCCGCTCCGGCTTGCCGTCGTAGCGCTCGCCGAAACGCGCCCGGCAGGCTTCGGCGAGCCGCCGATCGGCGCTGCCGTCCTCGGCCCCCGGATAGCTGTAGCCGAGGTCGGTGGCGAGGTCGAAGCGGAGCCGCTCGGCCAGGCGGTCGGTCTCGGCGACGGCGTCCGGATGCTCTCGGAACCGCGCCGCTGCCCGGGCCGGGGGCACGAGCGCCGCCGCGCCGTTACCCCGCCGTCCCGGCTCGGTCGACTCGAGTGTCCCGCCGAGCCGAACGGCCACGAGCGCGTCCTGGAGGGGGATCCGGCCGCGATCGTGGGCGTGGACGTCGCCGGTCGCCACGCACGGCACACCGAGCAGCTCGGCGAGCTCGGCGAGCCGCCGGTTGCGGGCCCGGTCTCCGCGCCAGAGCGGCACCTGCAACTCGACCCGGAAGCGGTCGCGGCCGAACGCGCCGAGCAGCGCCCTGCCGAGCCGCTCGGCGCCGCCGCGGTCGCCACGGGCGATCCGGCCGGCCAGCGCGCCGTCGCGCGCGCAGCCGGAGAGACAGACGAGGCCCTCGGCGTGGCGCGAGAGATCGCCGAGGGAGACCGCCGGCGGGCTCGGGTCGGTCCCCGCGCGAGTCCCGGCGTGGGCGCGGGTGAGCAGCCGGCAGAGATTCCGGTAGCCGGTCGCGTCGGCGACCAGGAGCGTCAGGTGGAAGGCGCCGGGCGGGCAGTTGCCGCGGAACCCGGGGGAGGGTGGAGGAGAGCCGTCGGCGAGCACGGTCAGCTCGGTGCCGGTGATCGGGCGGACGCCCTGGGCGTGGCAGGCCTGGGCGAACTCCATCGACCCCCAGATTCCGTCGTGATCGGTCAGCGCCAGCTCCCGGTAGCCGAGCTCGGCCGCCCGCAGCGCGAGCTCGTCCGGGCTCGAGGCGCCGTCGAGGAACGAGAAGGCGGAGTGGGAGTGGAGCTCGACGTAGCTCATCGCTGCTCGTACCAGCGGCCCTCGACGAGGTCGCGGTAGACGATCAGGCAGCGCCCGCCCGCGAGCACCAGCTCGAGGTAGTGCCGGCGCAGAGGAGCCTCCGTCCACCAGCGGTCCTCGACCAGCCACTGCTCGCGGACCGCCTCGACGGCGCGGCCCCCGACCGCGCGCGGCCCCCGCGGACCGGAGCTGACCGCGACCGCGCGCGGCGCGTACGGATTGGCCGGCCCGCTCACCGGTCCCCGCCGGGGTCGTTGTAGGGAGCGAGTGCGGCCCAGCGTTCCGGGACCCGTGAGTCCGGGTCGACGTCGAGGACGCGGAGCACCGCGTCGCGCCCGGCCGCCGCGCGGACCTGCCGGACTGCCTCGGCGAGCCGCTCGCGGCGCCGCTCGCCGGGATCTTCGCCGAGGATCGCCTGTGCGCCGCCCGCCGGGGCCGTGTCGACGGCGCGCAGCGCGAGGGCGGTTGCCGGAGCCGTCAGCATGCCGAGCTTCGGCCCGATCGCGAGGCGCAGCCGCTCCGGCGAGCTGCTGGCGCTCCGCAGCACCGCGGTCGCGCTCCAGCTGCCGCCGCCGGCGAGCCGTGCCTCGAGGCTGAGCGAGCGGATTGCCCGCCCCTCCCGCCGCGGATCGCCGAGCAGCCGCTCGATCAGCAGGTCGAGGGCCCGATCGAGCTGCGCCCCGGAGGCCGCCTCCGGCAGCCCGAGCGCCTGGACGAGATCCTCGTGAGGGCTACGCGGGCGCAGCGGGGTGTCGATGCCGCGGGCGAGGTCGTGCGCCTGCAGGCCGAGCGCTCCGAAGCGATCGGCGATCGCGACTCGGGGAAGGCCGGCGAGATCGCCGAGCGTCTTCACCCCGAGCCGCTCGAGGGTGGCGACGAGGCGCCCCGCCCGCGGATCGTCGCGGCCCGGCGACGCCGTTCGATCCTGCAGCGCGCGATCGAGCAGGCCGATCCCGAGCGGCGCCAGGAAGTCGCGCTCGGTGCCGGGCGCGACGATCCGGATCGCCCGCCGCCCGCGCCCTCGGGCCATCGTCGCGGCGGCGCGTGCGCAGAAGCGATTCGGCCCGGCCGCGACCCGCGCCGGCGTCCCGAGCGCCCGGCCCGCCCTGGCGAGCACGTCCGCCCGCCGTGGCCCCCAGATGCTCCGCAGGCCGTCGACGGCGAAGAAGGCCTCGCCGGCCCGATTGCTCTCGACCTCGGCGCCGATCCCCTCGAGCCGGCGGAGGATCCGCTCCCAGGCGCTCGCGGCCCGGCCGGGGTCCGGGGGCTGGAGGATCAACTGCGGGCAGCGGCCGAGCGCCTCCGACACCGGCATCCCGGCACGGATACCGAACGCCTCCGCGGCTCCACTGGCCTCGCCGACGGCCTGCTCCCGCCCCGGCTCGGGAGCGAGCGCGATCGGCTCTGTCAGCATCTCCCGGCGGCCGCCGGTGGCGGCGAGCAATGCGAAGCGGGGGATGAGAACGGATCCGATGATCATCAGGCGAAGAGAAGGAAGAGAGAAGTTCCTCAGTCTAGGCGAACGTATGTTCGGATCACGAATGTTCGCGCACCGGGCGGCGGCAGTCCTCGCCCTCGCGGTGCTGGCGGCGGCGACAGGGTGCGGCGGAAGTGGCGGAGGGACCACCTCAGAACCGGCCGCCGACTCCGGCGACGTCGCCGTGATCGAGGGCTGGACGAAGGCGCTCGCTTCCGGCGACGAGCGTGCCGCTGCCGGTTACTTCGCGATCCCGAGCACCGCCGAGAACGGCACGCTGCTGACGAAGATCGAGTCGCGCGCCGACGCGATCGCCTTCAACCGCTCGCTGCCGTGCGGGGCGGAGGTCGTCTCGGCGCGGACGACCGGCGAGCTGACGACCGCGACGTTCCTGCTCACCGACCGGCCCGGAGGTGACTGCGGCGCCGGCGCCGGCGCCACCGCATCGACCTCGTTCGAGATCCGGGACGGCAAGATCGTCGAGTGGCGCCGGATCGACGACGCGCCGTCGCCGGGAGGCGACGACGGGGGGGAGGGCGCCGAGGTCTGACTCGGCGGCCCGCTCAGCCGGCCTTCAGCCTCCTGACGAACTCGGCACAGACCTCCGCCGACCGGGATCGTCGCCCTCGAGGACGACGATCCCGATCGGCTCAGCCACCGCCCTTGCCGGCCCCCGCGCGCTTCTTGCCCTTCTTGCCCTTCTCGCCGCCGGCCTCGTCGTTCTTGTTCTGGGTGCTCAGCTTCTGAGGGTCCGGGATCGGAGCCGGCTCGGGCGGGGCCACTCCGGCGAAGTCGAGGATCAGCTTCGCGGTCTCCTCCGGCGCCTCGACGTTCGGCGAGTGGCCGACGCCGTCGATCAGCTTCGTGATCGCACCCGGGACCGCGTTGAACTCCTCCGACACCGACGTCGCGTCGATGATCTGGTCCTCGGTCCCGTCGATCCACATCAGTGGTACCCCCGTGGCGGCCAACCGGGAGGCGACCGGCTGGTCCTCGAGGTAGTCGTCGGCCCGTGCGCCCGCCTCGGTGAACGAGTCGTAGGTCATCGCCCGGTTGTCGTCGACGACCCGGTCGGGCTCGCCGGGAAAGACGGCGCTGACGTCGGTGTCCGGCGCGAACGCCGACTCGTAGCCGCTCTTGATCATCGCGTCGAGGCGGAGCCGCCAGAGGCCCTGTCCGATCACCGGGGTCCTGATCACCTTCTCCGTGAACGGCAGCGATGCTTCGTCCGAATCGGAGGGAACGCCGATCAGGGCCAAGCGGTCGACGAGCTCGCTCGCCTGCTCGGCGAGCGACGTCGCCACGATCCCGCCGAGCGAGTGCCCGACGACGGTCGCGCCCTGGACGCCGAGCGAGTTCAGCGTCTCCGCCGCGGCAGCCGCCTGACTTTCGATCTCGTAGCCGCTCTGCGGCTTCTCCGAGCCGCCGTGTCCGATCAGGTCGACCCGGACGACCCGGTGTCGCTCGTTCAGCGTCTCCAGGATCGGATTCCACCACTGCGAGGAGCAACCGAAGCAGTGCAACAGCACTATCGGAGCACCCTCCGGGCCGGGACCGGTAGCCGGGGAGTCGAAGACCTGCAGGTCCACCGAGGAGGCGGACTCGATCCTGCCGCCGCCGGCCGTCACCTCGGCGGGTTTCGTCTGGTTGTCGAGCACGAAGGCGTTGACGATCCCGAGGGCGATCAGGATCACGGCGACGATCAGCAGGGCCTTGAGGGCGCGCCGCATGCTCAGCCGGCCTCGACTTGTGCGGCCGTGAGGCCGAGCTCCTCGGCCCGCTCGGTGAGCGCCCCGATCACGACGGTTATGTGCTCGGCCTCATCGACGCCGA
Organism: uncultured Conexibacteraceae bacterium; assembly: GCA_963784885.1. Lineage (GTDB taxonomy): Bacteria > Actinomycetota > Thermoleophilia > Solirubrobacterales > 70-9 > RHKX01. The sequence goes on along the minus strand of CAWATA010000004.1, from coordinate 695,573 downwards.
GCTCCTCGATCCCGCGGCGGATCTGCTCGCGATCGACCTTGGCCGCGAACGAGGGCTGCTTCAGCTTCTTGCGCACCGACTTGACCTTGATGCCCTCGATCCCGGTTGGACGGACGAGGGCGCAGGCCATGACGAAGCCCGAGAGCTCATCGACCGCGTAGAGCGTCTGCGCCAGTCGCGACTCCCGCGGCACACCGAGATAGTCGGCGTGGCCGGCGATCGCGTCGACGACGTCCTCGGGATACCCGCGGGAGCGGAGCTCCTCGATCCCCATCCGCGGATGACCGGTCGCGGCGTCCGGATGACGCTCGTAGTCGAGGTCGTGCAGCAGCCCCGTGATCGCGTACCGCTCCTCCTCGTCTCCCCAGATCCGGGCATAGGCGCGCATCGAGGCTTCGACCGCGAGCGCGTGCTTGCGCAGGGAGTCGGAGGAGGTCCACTCGCAAAGCAGTTCCCAGGCCGCTTCGCGACCGGCTGCGTTCATCGTGGGCTCGCTCACCGTCGTCTACCCTAGCCAAGCTTTGGAGAAGTTCGTGATTCAGGGCGGCGTCCCGCTGAGCGGGGAGATAACCGCCGCCGGCAACAAGAACGCGGCTCTGCCGATCCTCGCCGCCTGCCTGCTCACCGCAGAGGACGTGGTGCTCCGCAACGTGCCGCGGATCCGCGACACCGAGGCTCAGATCGCGATCCTGGAGAAGCTCGGGGTCGAGGTCGAATGGCTCGCGACGAACGATTTGCGGCTCTGCGCCGCCGCGGTCGCCACGACCGACGTCGACGAGGACCTCGCGGCCCGGATCCGAGCTTCGTTCCTGCTCGCCGGCCCGCTGCTCGCCCGCTTCGGTGAGGTGCGGATGCCGCCTCCCGGCGGTGACACGATCGGCCGCCGCCGCCTCGATCCGCACCTCGATGCGTTCCGTGATCTCGGCGCTTCCGTGACCGGCTCGCGAATGATCGAGCTGCAGGCCCCGGGCGGCCTCATCGCCTGCGAGATCTTCATGGACGAGCCGTCGGTGATGGGCACCGAGAACGCGCTGCTCGCCGCTGCCCTGACGCCGGGCAAGACCCTGATCGCGAACTCGGCGAGCGAGCCGCACGTCCAGGACCTCGCCCACCTGCTGACCAGGATGGGGGCGACCGTGGAGGGGATCGGCTCGAACGTGATGATCGTCCACGGCCGCGACAAGCTCGGCGGCGCCGAGTACACGATCGGACCCGACCACATCGAGATCGGCAGCTTCATGGCACTCGCCGCGGCGACCGGCGGCGAGCTGCGGATCCGCGACGTCGAGCCCGGCGACCTGCTGATGATCCGACGCCAGTTCCAGCGGCTCGGGCTCCAGAGCATGGTCGAGGGGCGGGACCTGCTCGTCCCGCCGGATCAGCAGCTCGCGGTTCGCGACGACCTCGGCGACGCGATCCCGAAGATCGACGACGGCCCCTGGCCGGCATTTCCCGCCGATCTCACCTCGATCGCGCTGGCGCTCGCGACGCAGGCGAGCGGCACGATCCTGATCTTCGAGAAGATGTTCGAGAACCGGCTGTTCTTCACCGACAAGCTCGTCGCGATGGGCGCCCGGATCACGCTCTGCGACCCTCACCGGGCGATCGTCAACGGCCCCTGCCGCCTGCACGGCGAGCGCCTCGAGAGCCCCGATATCCGCGCCGGCATGGCGATGCTGATCGCGGCGCTGGCGGCCGAGGGGACGTCCGAGATCGGCAACATCGCCCAGATCGACCGCGGCTACGAGCGGATCGATGAGCGCCTGCGGGGCCTCGGGGCGCGTATCGAGCGGATCGCCACCGACCCTGCACCCGCGTCCGTCTGAGACCCGGCGTCGAGCGATGAGCACCCAGCCACTGCCGACCGGCACCCGCGACGTCCTCGCGGAGGAGATGCGCGAGCTCCGGGCGATCGAGTCGGCGCTGCTGACGCTGTTCGCCTCCCGGGGCTACGAGGAGGTCGCGACGCCGACGATCGAATACCAGGACGCCTTCGCCCGCGGGGCGGGGCCGGAGGGCACTGCCACCTACCGCTTCCTCGACGAGTCCGGGTCGGTGCTCGCGCTGCGCAACGACATGACTGTGCCGCTCGCCCGTCTCGTCGCCCGCCGGTTCGGCGCCGAGCCCGGGCCGTTCCGCCTCGCCTACTCCGCGAGCGTCTTCCGCCGGGTCCGGCCGCAGCGCGCGCAACTCCGCGAGATGCGGCAGATCGGCGTCGAGCTGATCGGCGCCGAGGCACCGGCGGGCACCGCCGAGCTGATCGAGCTGCTCGTGGCCTCGCTCGACGCGGTCGGTCTGGAGAGCGCCGTGATCGGGCTCGGCGACGCGGACCTGTTCCCGTCGCTCCTCGGCGAGCTCGGCGTCAACGGCCCGGCCCGCGACCGCATTCTCGAGCGCCTCGCGACCCACGATCTCGTCGCGATCGAGGACGAGGCCGGCGACCTCGCCGAGCTCGGCGACGCCGAGCGGGCGACGATCGTCGCGCTCAGCAACCTCCGCGGCGGCCCCGAGGTGCTCGAGCGCGCCCGGGCCCTCGGAGGCCCGGCGATCGAGCGGGCATCGGCGACGCTGGCGGAGACGCTCGCGGCCGTCGAGGCCGCGGGCATCGGCGACCGCGTCCAGGTCGACTTCGGGTTGCTCCGGGACCTCGGCTACTACACCGGCGCGATCCTCGAGGTCTACGACCCCGCGGTCGGCGAGGCGATCGGCGGCGGCGGCCGCTACGACGACCTCCTCGGTCGCTTCGGGAGCCCGCAGCCGGCGGCGGGCTTCGCCCTCTACCTCGAGCGCGTTCACGTCGCTCAGGCCGCCGAGCAGGAGCTCAGAGGCCGGCGATGATGACGCTGAACCTGCGCGATCGCGGCAACGACGGCGCCCTGACCCTGGCGTTGCCGCGCGGCTCGCTGTTCGACGGTTGCCTGTCGATGCTCGACCGCGCGGGCTTCGACACCGCCGATCCCCGCAGCGACTCGCGGGCACTGATCTTCGAGCTCGACGGGCTGACGATCGTGACGGTGCGTCCCTCCGACGTCCCGATCTACGTCGAGTCCGGCGCGGCCGACCTCGGCGTGACCGGCAAGGACGTCCTCGCCGAGCAGAGCGACCGGGCCGTCTACGAGCTCGTCGACCTCGGCTTCGGTCGCTGCCGGATGGCTCTCGCGGCAAGGACCGGCAGCGACGATCTCGAGCGCGCCGAACGCCGGCTCGGCCTGATGCGGATCGCGACCAAGTACCCGCGCACCGCGACGGAGTGGTTCGAGCGCAAGGGCCGGCAGGCCGAGGTCGTCGAGGTCAAGGGCTCGGTCGAGCTCGCCCCGCTGGTCGGGCTCGCCGACGGCATCGTCGACCTCGTCGACACCGGACGGACGCTGGCGGAGAACGGCCTCGAGGTCGTCGAGGAGATCTCGGTCTGCACGGCGCGCCTGATCGCCAACCGGGTCGCGCACAAGCTTCGCGCCGCCGAGGTCGACGCGATGGTCGATCGCCTGCGCGAGGCCGCAACGGGATGAGAATCCGGACGCATTCCTGGGACGGCCTGGATCCGGACCGGCTGGCGCGGCAGCTGCGCGAATCCGTCGCCGTCGGCGAGGACGTCGCGAGCGCGGTCGCCGCGGCGATCGAGCGCGTCCGGACCGGGGGAGATGCCGCCGTCGCCGAACTCAGCGAGCGCTTCGACGGCATCGCCGCCAGGCCGGTCGAGGTCCCGGGGGAGCTGGTCGCCGCGGCGCCGGATCAGATCCCGGCCCGGCTGCGCGAGGCGATCACGACGAGCGCCGCGAACGTCCGGGCCGTGGCGGAAGCGCAGATCTCGGCGCCGGTGGAGGTCACGCTCGACGCCGGCCAGCGGATCGAGGTTGCGGAGGTTCCCGTCGGCTCCGCCGCGGTCTACGTGCCCGGCGGGCGGGCCCCCTACCCCTCGAGCGTTCTCATGGGCGTGGTCCCGGCGCGGGTCGCCGGCGTCGGCCGCGTCGTCGTCGCCTCCCCGCCCGACGCCGGGACGGGGCGCCCGGCACCCGCGATCCTCGCGGCGGCGGCGGTCGCCGGGGCCGACGCCGTCTACGCGGTCGGGGGTGCTCAGGCCATCGCCGCGCTCGCGCACGGGACGGAGTCGATTCCCGCCGTCGACGTGATCGCCGGGCCCGGCAGCCCGTGGGTCCAGGAGGCGAAGCTCCAGTGTTCGCGGCTGGTCGGCATCGACGGCTACGCGGGGCCGTCCGAGATCGTGGCGATCGTCGCCGAGGACGTGTCGCCGGAGTGGATCGCACTCGATCTCTGCGCCCAGGCGGAGCACGGCGACAACGGCCTCCTCGTCGCGATCGCGACCGACCCAGCCTGGCTCGAGCGGCTCGCCGAGGCCATCGAGCGGGTCCGCTCTCGCAGCGACGACCCCGGCGAGGCTGCGTTCGATCTCGTCGCCGTCGAGGACGTCGAGGCCGCTCTCGCGCTGACCGAGGCACTCGCCCCGGAGCACACGGAGCTCGTCGCCGCCGGTGCCGGCGCCGGCGCGCTGGCCCGCCGGCTGACGACCTCGGGCTGCGTCTTCGTCGGCGCCAGGTCCGCAACCGCCTTCGGCGACTACGCGGCCGGCTCCAACCACGTGCTGCCGACCGGCGGCGCCGGCAGGTTCACCGGGCCGCTCGGGCCGGGCACGTTCAGGCGGCGGATCAGCCGGGTCGAGATCGGTGCCGACGCCGCGACCGCGCTTGCCGGCACGGTCGAAACGATCGCGCGCGCAGAGGGATTTCCCCTGCATGGCGAATCGGCAGCCGCCCGCGCCGAGGGCAGGAACGACCCCGCTGAGGGGGAATGAATCTCCATGGCAGCCAGTAGGCGCAGCGCCCGCGTCGAAAGACGGACCAGCGAGACCGACATCGCGCTCGCACTCGACCTCGACGGCGGCGAGGTCGCAGCCGCGACCGGCGTCGGCTTCCTCGACCACATGCTCGACCTGCTCGGCCGGCACGGCCGGCTCGGCCTCGACGTCCGGGCGGAGGGCGACCTCCGGACCGGCTCCCATCACACCGTCGAGGACGTCGGCATCGCCTTCGGGCAGGCGCTGGACGAAGCGCTCGGCGACCGTGCCGGGATCACCCGCTACGCGCATGTCGAGCTGCCGATGGACGAATCACTCGCGGTCTGTTCGATCGACATCTCCGGGCGCCCCTATTGCCACTTCGAGTCCGACCTGCCGCCGGTCACGATCGCCGGCTTCGAAGCCGAGCTCACCGGCGAGTTCTTCCGGGCGGTGGCGGCGAACGCGAAGCTCACCCTGCACCTGACCAACCCCTACGGAGCCAACGCCCATCACATGATCGAGGCCTGCTTCAAGGCCTTCGCCAGAGCGCTGCGCGACGCGGTCGCGATCGACCCCGAGCAGACCGGGGTGCCTTCCACCAAGGGGACGCTGAACTCCTGAAGCCCCTCTCGGGGCGCAAGTTTTCCGGTGGCGGCGCCGCAACTCCGGCGGTCTCGATGTGCTTAACCTGATTGAGATGAGCACACGGCTTCGCCGACTCCTGCAAAGCGCCGTCGACCGCGGTGGCCGCCCGGTGGCCGCCGTTGCCGTGATCCTCGTCCTCGCGGCCGCCGTGGCGGCCCAGCCGGCCGGCGCGAAGGTCCCGAGCGACTTCTTCGGCGTCTTCGCCGAGGGCCCGACCAACGAGGACTTCCGGGGCATGGGAGACGCCGGATTCGGCACGAACCGGGTCCCGGTCAACTGGGCTGCGATCCAGCAGACCCGAAACGGCGGCTACGACTGGAGCACCTCCGACCGCGGTGTCTACTACACGGCGAAGAACGGCATGCGGCCGGCGCTCGTCGTCTACGGAACCCCGAAGTTCGTCCACAAGAACACGAAGAAGGGTCTCTACGGACCTGAGGACAAGGCCGACCTGAAGGCGTGGCGGAAGTTCTCCGAGGCGCTGGCGCGGCGTTACGGCCCGAACGGCGACTACTTCGACGCCGTCCCCGAGATCGATCGCCTCCCGGTCGAGGTCTGGCTTGCCTGGAACGAGCAGAACTCGAAGAACAACTGGGCGCCGAAGGCGGACCCCCGGGCCTACGGGCGGCTGGTCGAGTCATTCGACAGGGGCATCTCCGAGGTCGACTCGAAGGCGAAGATCGTGCTCGGAGGGATGTACGGCTCTCCGCGCGATCCGAAGTCGATGAAGGCGACCAAGTTCCTGAAGCAGATGTACAAGGTTCCGGGGATCGAGAAGCATTTCGACGCGATCAACGCGCATCCCTATGCCGCAACGATCAACCAGCTCAAGCAGCGCGTGAAAGATCTGCGGGCGGTCGCGCGGAAGGCGGGGGACCGCAAGGTCCGCCTCCTGGTCGGCGAGCTCGGCTGGGCTTCCAAGGGGCCGGCTCGAAGCGATCTCGTCGTCGGCAAGAAGGGACAGGCGAATCGTCTCCGCGATTCCCTCAGCCTCCTCGTCAGGAAGCGCAAGGCCTGGAACCTGCTCGGCGCCTACGTCTACACGTGGCGAGACTTCCCGCCCGGCCGAGATCGCCTGCAACTGGTGTCCGTGGTCAGGCCTGGTGACCAAGAAGTCGAAGCCGAAACCGGCCCTGAAGGCGGTCAAGACGGTCATCCGGAAGAACCGCTGACCGGTCCTCGGGCGTGACCGCCGGGAGCGGCGGCCATAAGATTGCGCCGGTGAGCACCAGCGCGCCGGAGCTGAAGATCGCCGATTACGGGATGGGCAACCTGCGGTCGGTCGCGAAGGCGTTCGAGCACGTCGGGGTCGACGCGACGGTCAGCTCGGACCCGGCGGAGCTGGCAGCTGCGCCGGCCCTCGTCCTTCCCGGAGTCGGAGCGTTTCCCGAGGCGATGCGGGAGATCGAGCGCCGCGGCATCGGCGAGCCGATCCGCGAACGCGCCGCCGCGGGCGTCCCGGTGCTCGGGATCTGCCTCGGAATGCAGCTGCTGTTCGAGGCGTCGGCCGAACACGGCGGCGCCCGCGGCCTCGGGCTCCTGCCGGGATCGGTCGAGCCCCTCGCCGCTCCCGGGCTGAAGCTCCCGCACATCGGCTGGGCGCACCTGCTGATCGAGCGGGATTCGGAGCTGACGGCCGGGATCGCCGACGGCGAGCCGTTCTACTTCGTCCACTCGCTCGCCGCGCGCCCGCGCGCCCGCGAGCGGATCGCGTCGGCCGAGTACGGGGAGCGCTTCGCCGCGGTCGTCGGGCGCGACAACGTGTTCGGCACCCAGTTCCATCCCGAGAAGTCCAGCGCCGCCGGACTGCGGATGCTCGCGAACTTCGCAGCGCTCGCGACCGCTCCCGCGGCCGCCTGATCGGTCGCCGGGCCATGCTGACGCTCTATCCGGCGATCGACATCCGCGGCGGTCGCGCCGTCCGGCTCCTGCGGGGCGACTACGCCCGCGAGACCGGCTACGACGCCGATCCCGTCGATGCCGCGCGCCGCTGGGTCGACGGCGGCGCGTCGATCGTCCACGTCGTCGACCTCGACGGCGCCCGCTCCGGCAGACCCGAGAACCTCGTCGTGATCGAGCGGATCGCCGCCGCGGTTGACGTGCCCGTCCAGGTCGGCGGCGGCCTCCGCGACGCTGCGAGCGTCGAGGCCGTCTTCGCGGCCGGCGCGGCCCGGGCGGTCCTCGGAACCTCGGCCCAGCGCGACCCCGACCTGCTCGGCGCCCTCGCCGCCGCGCACGGCGAGCGGATCGTGGCGTCCGTGGACGCCCGCGGCGGGCGGGTCGCGGTCGAGGGCTGGGAGGAGCCCACCGAGACCGCGGTGGAGGACGCGATCGCCGCCCTCGGCTCGCGCGGGGTGAGGCGCTTCGTCTACACGCCGGTCGAAGTCGACGGGACGCTCGAGGGCCCCGGCATCGACGGCCTCGGCTCGGTGCTCGACGCCTGCGCCGCGACCGGCGCCGAGTTGATCTACTCCGGGGGGGTCGGCACGCTCGAGGATCTGACCCGGCTCGGCGGGTTCGCGCAGCGGCCGCTCGGCGGCGTGATCGTGGGCCGGGCCCTGTACGAGAGACGTTTCACCGTGGCGGCGGCGCTCGGCGCCCTCGCAGGCAACCAGATGGAGGAGTGAATGGGACTGATCGGCACCGTCGGCAAGGGCGCCTCGAAATGGAGCCTCTGGGGCCGGGTGATGATCGTCGCCGAGGTGGCGCTGATCGCCAAGCGGCACCTCGACAAGCTCGGGCCCGGCGAGGTGGGCGAGCTGCGCGGGCTGCTGACCAAGTCAAGGGGCCGGCCCGGCAACCTGACCAGCCGCGAGCGCAGCCGGATCAAGGAGCTCGTCACGAAGCTCGAGCCCGGCGCCTTCGCAAAGAGCGCCGCGACGACGAGCGGCCCGTTCGGCAAGAAGAGGGCCTGACCGCCGCCCGGCGCTCCCTAATCTCCGCTCCGTGCCGCTCAAGCGCCTGATCCCCTGCCTCGACGTCGACGACGGCCGCGTCGTCAAGGGGACGAACTTCGTCGACATCCGCGACGCCGGCGACCCGGTCGAGCTGGCCGCGCGTTACGACGCCGAAGGCGCGGACGAGCTCGTCTTCCTCGACATCACCGCCTCACACGAGGACCGCGAGACGATCGTCCGGCTCGCCCGCCGAACCGCCGACGAGGTCTTCATCCCGTTCACGATCGGCGGCGGGATCCGCTCGGTCGCCGACGCGCAGGCCGTTCTCGACGCCGGCGCCGACAAGGTCGCGATCAACTCGGCCGCCCTCGCGCGCCCGGACCTGATCGGCGAGCTCGCGGCCGTCTTCGGCTCGCAGTGCGTCGTCGTCGCGATCGACGCCCGGCGCATCCCCGGCCCGGACGCTGCCTGGGACGTGTACGTCGCCGGCGGGCGCCGTCGCGTCGAGGGCCGCGACGCCGTCACCTGGGCGGTCGAGGCAGCCGAGCGCGGGGCGGGGGAGATCCTGCTGACCAGCATGGACCGCGACGGGACCGAGGACGGCTACGACCTCGAGCTGACACGCGCCGTCGGAAGTGCCGTCCCGATCCCGGTGATCGCCTCCGGCGGAGTCGGCACCCTCGATCACCTCGCCGCCGGGATCGCCGAGGGTGGCGCCGACGCCGTCCTCGCCGCCTCGATCTTCCACTACGGGCGCTACACGATCGCCGAGGCGAAGCGGGCGATGCGGAGCGCCGGGATCGACGTCAGGTAGCCCGGCGCTGGTCCGCGGTCAACCCGATGTTTTCCTCCCACGCGGTGGGTTTCGTCGGGTTCACGAGTTCTTCCCGTCGTTCTTGGACTGCCCGGATTGCTGCCCGCCGCCCCGGGCGCCCTGTTGCGCGCGCTTGCGGGCCGCCTGCCTGGCCTTGCGCTGCTGATGCGGGGGAACGATGCCCTTCTGGCCCTTGTTGGTCTTGTACTTGAAGTTGCCGATGTCGACGGGCTCGAAGGCGACGACCGTCACGCCGCCGGTGAGATAGAGGGTCTGGCCGTCGGAGACGACCGGCCCGTACTCGCCGTCGTCGTAGCTGAAGACCCGCCGGCCGGTCCCGAGGTCGAGCCCGATCGTGGCATTGCCCGAGAACGTCGAGACGTAGACCACGTCGCCGATCACCGTCGCCGGGCCGCTGATCTGCCCGCCGGCGCCCTCCGACCACTTCTCCTTCCCGGTCTTCGCGTCGACCGCGTAGACGTTGCGGTCGTGGGAGCCGAAGTAGACGGTCGGCCCGGTGCCCTTGGTGTCGGCCGCGGCGATCCCCGAGTAGACGTAGTCGCCGGCGGAGAACGTCCAGGCGATCTCGCCGCTCTCAGCGTCGAAGCTGTAGACGCGGTTGTCGACGTCGCCGGCGTAGACCCGTCCGAACGCGACGGCGGCGGTCGAGTAGAAGCGCCCCGAGCCGGCGATCCCGAGCCCGAGATCGGAGGTCTGCCAGACGAGCTTTCCGTCGTCGGCGCGGACCGCGTTCATCTTGCCCCCGTAGTCGCCGACGTAGAGCTTGCCGGAGTCGAACGCCGGCGCGGCCTTGACCGCGCCGCCGAGGCTCGTCTCCCAGATAGTCGAGCCGTCCTTGATGTCGAGCGCGAGCAGCTCTCCGGCCTCGTTGCCGAAGTACATTCGGCCCTTGAGGATCAGCGGAGAGGACTCCGCCCGGCCGTCGAGCGGCTTCCGCCAGAGGACCTTGCCGTCGCGGGCGCGCACCGCGAGCGCCTGGCCGGGCGACAGGCTGACGCTGTAGAGGACGCCCTTGAAGTAGGCGGGTGACGACGCGTTCAGCGAAGCGAGCCGCTTCTTCCAGACGACCTTGCCCGTCTTCGCGTCGAGGGCGACGTAGACACCGTCGTTGTCGATGAAGAAGAGGCGGTTGTCGACGACGATCGGCGGGAACTCGATCAGTTCGTCGCCGGTGTACTTCCAGACCTTGCCGAACGGCGGCCGCACCCGCGGAGAGTCGAGGAACTTGCTGCGCCCGACGTCGTAGCCGTAGCGCGTCCAGTTGATCGTCTTCGCGGGCTTCGGCTCCTTCTCCTTGCCGGCACCCTCCTTGCGGGCGAACGCTGCGTCGGGGTTCGACACGTCGTCCGGGCGCTTGAGCAGGGCGAACGGGGCCGCGACGACGGTGACCAGAAGGGCCAGCGTCGCAGCCGCGACGACGGCGCGCTCCGCACCGGTCATGTCGCGCCAGATGGTCAGGATCCGCTTCATCGGCGAAGGCAGCATCCTACGGAGGCATGCCACCCGGCAACGATCTCGCCGCCGGCGTCGACCGGCTCCGGCTCGGCCGCGTCGGCGAGGTCCTCGCCGGGTTCGACGCCTGGATCGTCGGCGGCGTCGCCCGCGCCCTCGTCGCCGGGTCCACGCCGGACGCGGACGTCGACGTGGCGGTCGACTCCGACCTCGAACCGGTTCTCGAGCAGCTCGGAATGCCGGCGAAGCGCCACGACCGCTTCGAGACGGCGGTCGTGGACCTGGGCGATGGACGCCACGCCGACATCGCCCGCACGCGGGTCGAGACCTACTCCGGGCCCGGTGCCCTGCCCGACGTCGCTCCGGCTCCGATCGAGGAGGACCTCGGCCGGCGCGACTTCACGGTCAATGCGATCGCGATCGCCGTCGCGGCTCCGCACCGCATCCTCGACCCCTTCGGCGGCTCCGGCGACATCGCCGCTGGAATCCTCCGGGTACTTCACCAGCGCTCCTTCGATGACGATCCGACCCGGGCGATCCGGGGTGCTCGCTACTGCGCCCGCCTCGGGCTCGCCCCGGACCCGGGGACCCGGCGCCTGCTGGCCGCGACCGACCTCGGCCTCGTCACCCCGGACCGCCGCGACGCCGAGCTCCGCCGCCTCGCCGCCGAGCACGAAGCTGCTCGCGGGTTCCGGCTGCTGGCCGAGTGGGGAGTGCTGCCCCTGGCCGAGGGGGCGCAGGAGTTGCTCGATGCCGTCGGCGCGACACGGATGGACCCGGTCTGGGCCGGCCACGCCGAGCCGGGGATCAGGGGGATGCTGATCGCGGCCGGCGTCGCGGCCGGCCTCGAGCAGGCGCGGCTGCTCGCCGCCGCCCGTCCCGCCCGCCCCTCGGATGCGGTCGGGCTCGCCGCCGGCGCCGACCGCGCGGTGTTGCTGGTGGCGCACGCCGCGGGCGGAGCCTGGGTCGAGCGCTATCTGCGCGAATGGAGCGAGATCGGTCTCGAGATCGGCGGCGACGACCTGATCGCCGCGGGGATCCCGAGCGGCCCGGCGATCGGCGTCGCGCTCGGCGAGGCGCTGCGGCGCAAGCTCGACGGTGAGATCGCCGCAGGTCGCGCCGCGGAGCTCGAGGCCGCCCTCGAGGCCGCCGGCCGATCCGGCTGACCGCGATCTGGGATCGTCTCCGGCGATGCGCTGGTGCGAGGGCGAAGGAACGCGATGGCTCGAGGCCGACCTCCCGGGCGCGCTCGCCGCGTTCTCGACCCGCCTCGGCGGGGTCAGCGAGGGTCGGTTCGAGAGCCTCAACCTCGGCGTCCTGACCGACGACGAGACCGACCGCGTTGTCGCCAACCGGATGCGCCTCTGCGTCGCCCTCGGCATCGACCCCGGCCGTGTCGTGATCGGCCGCCAGGTTCACGGGGCCGCGATCGCTCGCCACGACCGGCCCCAGGACCCGCCGTTCTGGCCCGAGCCCGCGCCCGATCCGCCGAAGCGCGACGGGCACGTCGTCGACTTCTCCGGCCTCGCCGCGCTGGTCTTCGTCGCCGACTGCCTTCCGATCGCCCTGGCCGGGCCCGGCGGCCTCGCGATGCTCCACTGCGGGTGGCGCGGGATGGCTGCGGGAATCGTCGGCGAGGGGGCCGAGGCCGTCGGCGCGACGACGGCGGCGATCGGTCCCGGCATCGGGCCATGCTGCTACGAGGTCGGCGACGAGGTCCTCGGCGCCTTCGCGCCGCTCGGCGACGGCGTCGCCGCCGGCCGGATGCTCGACCTCAAGGAGGTCGCCCGCCGCCTGCTCGAACGGGCCGGGGTGAACGCCGTCGAGGACGCCGGCATCTGCACCTGCTGCGAACGCACCACCTTCTTCTCCCACCGCGGCGAGGGCGGCGACACCGGCCGGCAGGCCGGACTCGTCAGGGCGATCGGCTGAGATGGTCGAGCCGTTTCGCGACATCGACCCGCGGCGCGTCGCCGACCGGCTCGCCGCGGTCCGCTCGTCGGTGCCGGAGGGCACCGAGATCCTCGTCGCCTGCAAGTACGTCCCCTGCGAGGAGATGGGAGCGCTGGCGGAGGCGGGGGTCGAGCTCGTCGGCGAGAACCGGCTCGGAGATCTGCAGGAGAAGCACGAGCGCTGGGGCGACGCCTTCACCTGGGACTTCATCGGCAACCTCCAGAGCCGCAAGGTCCGCGACGTGCTGCCCCTCGTCCGCCTGATTCACTCGGTCCACTCCGCGAGCGTCATCGAGCAGCTGGCCAAACACGGCGACGAGTGCACCGAGGTCCTGATCCAGGTCAACGTCGCCGGCGAGGAGGGGAAGGGCGGCGTGGACCCGTCCGCGCTCGGTGAGGTGCTGGCCTCGTGTCCTGTCCGCGTCGCCGGCCTCTCGACGATGCCGCCGTTCACCGAGGACCCCGAGCAATCGCGGCCGTACTTCGCCCGGCTCGCCGAGCTCGCCGCCGCTCACGGGCTCGAGCGGCTCTCGATGGGAACGAGTCAGGACTGGCCGGTCGCCGTCGAGGAGGGCGCGACCACGATCCGGATCGGCAGCACGCTGTTCTCCTGAACGCGACGCTGCAAGCGTCGTGGCAGCCGGATGGAGGGCTTTTCCCGGGCGGCGTCGAGCGTCATACTTGTCGCAGGACTTCGTCCTCGCCGGGCGAAGAGAGCGCGACAATGGCCGTACGCGATACATGGAACAGAGCCCTCGTCTACTTCGGTCTCGCCGAGGATCACGACTACCGCTACGAGGACGAATACGACTCCTACGAGCCCGACACGGTCTCCGAGGAGGCGGTGCCGGCTTCGTCGCGCCGTCGCCGTGAGCCGCCTCCGCCGTCGAACGTCCGCCGCCTCCGCCGCGACGAGCCGGCCGACGACATCGACGACATCTTCGCCGACGAGGGGGCTCCGCGGCGCCGCCGCAACCTCCGGCCGGTCTCCGAGAGCGGGGCGGACGTCCAGGTCCACTTCGTGACCCCGCGCAACTTCAACGACGCGCAGGAAGTCGCCGATCGCTTCAAGCAGAGCGTTCCGGTGATCCTCAACCTGCAGTCGACGAGCGCCGACCTCTCGAAGCGGCTGATCGACTTCAGCTCCGGGCTCACTTACGCGCTCGACGGCGGCATGCAGAAGATCGCCGACAAGACCTTCATGCTGACGCCGGCCAACGTCGAGGTCTCGGCCGAGGAGAAGGCCAGGCTCGTCGAGAAGGGTTTCTTCAACCAGTCCTGATCTAGTCTTGGAACCGATGATCGTCGGTTTCGCGGGATCGGGAAGCATGGCCGCCGCGGTGGCCAGGGGATGGGCGCGCGCGTCCGTCTCCCCGGCCGCGATGCTCTTCACCGACTCCGGATCGGGTCGCGCTCAGGCCCTCGCCGACGAGGTCGGAGGCGAGCGCCTCGACTCGGTCGAGGACATGGCCGATCGGGCCGACATCGTCGTTCTCGCCGTCAAGCCGGCCGCGCTGGAGGCCGTCGCGCCGCAGATCGCGGGGCGCGCGCGGGGCGTCGTCTCCGTCCTCGGTGCGACGCCCCTGGCCCGGCTCGAGCCGGCGCTGGCGCCGACGCCGGTGCTGCGGACGATGCCGAACCTGGCGGTCGAGATCGGCCACGGCGTCATCTGCCATACCCCCCTTTCGGCCGAGGCGCGCAGCGGCGTCCTCGGTGAGGCGCTGGCGCTGCTCGGCTCGCTCGGCACCGTCTTCGAGATCCGCGAGGACGAGATCGACCCCGCAACCGCGGTGATGGGGTGCGCGCCCGCCTACATCGCCCTCGCCGTCGAGGCGCTGATCGAGGCCGGCGTCGAGGCCGGGCTCGACCCGGAGCTCAGCGCCCGCCTGGTCAGCGAGGCGACCGCCGGCGTCGGCCGGCACCTGCTCACCCACGAGGCGGGGTCGATGCAGAAGGCGATCGCTTCACCCGGAGGCAGCACCGAGGCGGGCCTGGACGAGCTCACCGAGCGTCAGGTCCACGCGGCCTTCAAGGCCGCCGTCGATGCCTCGCTCGAGCGGATGGCGGGAACGCGATGATCGCCGCCGAGGTGGCGATCGACCGCAACGACGTCGCCCAGTTCGTCGACTCGCTGTTTCTGATCTACATCATCCTCGTGATCGCCTCGGTCGCGATCTCCTGGTACCAGAACATCCGCGGCTCGATTCCGTACAACCGCCCGCTGCGGGCCGTGACCGGGTTCGTCGAGGAGACGACCTCGCCGTTTCTGAACGGGCTGCGCCGGGTCGTGCCGTCGATCGGTGCCGGTGGCATGTCGATCGACCTCAGCCCGATGATCGGCCTGATCCTGCTGTTCATCCTTCGCGGAATCGTCGTCGGGCTGATCAACGGGTGAGCCGGAGCCCCGGATACGGCCGCGCCGCGGCGGTCGCGCTCGTCGCACTGGCACTCGACCAGCTCACCAAGGCGTTGGTCCGCGGTGGCATCGAGCCCGGCGAACGGGTCGACTTCCTGCCCGGCGTCGACCTCGTTCGGGTCGCCAACCGCGGCATCGCCTTCGGGTTGCTCGACGACGCCGGCTCGCTCGTCCTCGTCCTCGCGGCCGTCGCCTTCGCCGGCCTTCTCGGCGTCTTTCTGGCCGCGTCCGACCGCCGCGGGCTCTGGCTGCCGATCGGCCTGCTCGCCGGCGGGGCCGTCGGGAACCTGATCGACCGGATCCACGAGGGAGCGGTCACCGACTTCGTCGACATCGGTCCCTGGCCGGCGTTCAACCTCGCCGACGTCGAGATCACCCTCGGCGTGGCCATCCTGGTCTGGATCTACGCGTTCGGGGCCGAGCAGGAGCCCGAGACCGCGGAGGGCGCGGAGCCCGCGAGCAGCGGTTCGAGGCCCGGGTGAGCGACGCGGACCGGCCCCTCGTCGCCTGGAGCGACGAGCACCTCGCCGTGATCGACAAGCCCGCCGGACTGCTGGTCCATCGCGCGCCGGGCAACCCCGAGCTCTCGCTCGTCGAGGAGCTCGGCGAGCTGCTCGGCGGTGGCGAGGATCCGGGCAGGCCGGGCATCGTCCACCGGCTCGATCGGGGTACCTCGGGCCTACTCGTCGTCGCCCGGACGCCCGCGGCCCACAAGGCGCTGAGCGCGATGATCGCCGAGCGGTCGGTCACCCGCCAGTACCTCGCCCTCGTCGAGGGCTGCCCCTCGTCGCGGACCGGAACGGTCGATGCCCCGCTCGGCCGTGACCACCGCTCCCCGGAGCGCGTCGTGGTCGGCGGTCGCCATCCGCGGCCCGCGGTGACCCACTTCGAGGTCGTCGAACGGCTGCCGCGCGAGGCGCTGCTCGAGGTCCGGCTGGAGACCGGGCGGACCCACCAGATCCGAGCTCACCTGCAGGCGATCGGCAATGCCGTCGTCGGCGATCCCCAGTACGGCTCGGGGCGCCGCTACGGACTCGAGCGGCAGTTCCTGCACTCGGCCATGCTCGCCTTCGAGCATCCGTTCGGCGACGGTCCGCTCGAGTTCCGCAGCGCCCTGCCCACCGACCTCGCGAACGCGCTGGAGGAGGCCCGGAAGCGCTGAGCGCCCGCGGCGGCGGTTGATCTAGACTCGCAGGCCCAATCAAGCGGTCGCGAGAGCGATCGCGGGCCCTGCCCGGCACGTTCCGGGTCCCCGCGACGCCCGCCCGGCCGGAATCTCAGACGAACAAGGGACAACTCAATGACCGACTCCAATGCCGACATCGGCATCAAGCAGCTGCTTGAAGCCGGCGTCCACTTCGGGCACCAGACCCGGCGCTGGGACCCGGCGATGCGCCGCTACATCCACGGCGAGCGCGACGGGATCCACATCATCGACCTGCTCCAGACGGAGGAGCTGCTGGGTAAGGCCCGCGACTTCTGCGCCGACGTCGCCGGCCGCGGCGGCAAGATCCTCTTCGTCGGAACCAAGAAGCAGGCCCGCGACACGATCGAGGAGTGGGCCGAGAAGACCGGTATGCCCTTCGTCAGCCGCCGCTGGCTCGGCGGGCTGCTGACCAACTTCCAGACGATCTCGAAGCGGATCAAGCGCCTGCATGAGCTCAGCGAGCTCGAGACCGGCGGCCAGCTCGCGCTGCTGCCGACCAAGGAGCGGATGGCCCGCGAGGCCGAGCTGCGGAAGCTCGAGTTCAACCTCGGCGGCGTCCGTGACATGCAGCGCCCGCCCGATGCGATCTTCGTGATCGACCTCAATGCCGAGGAGATCGCGGTCAACGAGGCGACCCGCCTCGGGATCCCGATCGTCGCGCTCGTCGACACCAACTGCAATCCGCGCCCGGTCGAGTACGTGATCCCGGGCAACGACGACGCGATCCGCTCCTGCGAGCGGATCATGAGCACGCTCGGCGAGGCGATCCTGAGCTCCGCCACCGCCTACCAGCAGGCCGAGGAGGCCCGGCGCAAGCGCGAGGAGGAGGAGCGGAAGAAGCGCGAGGAGGAGCAGCGCCGCAAGCGCGAGGAGGAAGAGGCGCGGAAGGCCGCCGAGGCCGCTGCGAAGGCGGAAGCGGAGGCCGCCGCCAAGCAGGAGGGCGCGTCCGCCCCGGCGGCGAAGCCCGAGGCGGCAGCCGCTCCGGCAGCGCCGGCCGCGAAGCCGGAGCCCGCCGCGGCCCCCGCCCCGCCGCCCGAGCCCGAGGCCGAGGCAGCGCCGGAGCCGCCCGCCGCGGCTGACGAGGCCACGGCAGCCGCTCCGGCCGCCGAGGAGGCGACCGCGGAAGCAGCGGACGAGACCGCGCCCGCCGCCAGTGGCGCGAGCGAAGGCGGTGACAAGTGAGCCCTGAGATCAAGGCGACCGACGTCAAGGCCCTGCGCGAGCGGACCGGCGCCGCGATGATGGACTGCAAGGCGGCGCTCGCCGAGGCCGAGGGGGACATGGACAAGGCGATCGAGCTGCTCCGGGTCAAGGGACAGGCATCCGCGGCCAAGCGCAGCGGCCGCAGCACGAGTGAGGGGATCGTCACCTCCTACGTCCACGCGACCGGGAAGATCGGCGCTCTCGTCGAGATTCAGTGCGAGACCGACTTCGTGGCTCGCAACGACGACTTCAGGGCTTTCGCCGCCGACGTCGCCCTGCACATCGCAGCCGCGGCGCCGCGCTACGTGTCCGCCGACGAGGTTCCGGCCGACGAGGAGGCCGCAGAGCGCACCGTCTTCGAGCAGAAGGCGGCGGAGGAGGGCAAGCCCGAGAACGTCCGCGAGCGGATCGTCGAGGGCCAGCTCGCGAAGTGGCGCAAGGAGATCGCGCTGCTCGAGCAGACCCACGTCAACGCCGACAAGCACGAAGGCAAGACGATCGAGCAGCTCCGCGAGGAGGCTGCGGCGAAGACCGGGGAGAACATCCGGATCACCCGCTTCGCCCGCTTCGAAGTCGGGTCGGAGTAGCCGGCCGGCTCCGAAGATGGACTCCTCGGAAGGAAGCAGCCGGGTCTTCGACCGGATCATGCTGAAGCTCTCGGGCGAGGCCCTGATGGGCGAGCTCGAGTACGGCACCGACCACGAACGGGTCCTGCGGATCGCCGACCAGGTCACCCACGTCCGGGGCAGCGGGGTCGAGATCGCGATCGTCGTCGGCGCCGGCAACATCTACCGGGGCCTGCAAGGCGCCGCAGCCGGGATGGACCGGGCGACGGCCGACTACATGGGGATGCTCGCGACCGTGCTCAACGCGCTGACGCTCCAGGACGCGCTCGAAAAGCAGGGGACCGACACCCGGGTCATGTCCGCGATCGAGGTCAGCGAGGTCGCCGAGCCCTACATCCGGCGCCGCGCGATGCGCCACCTCGAGAAGGGCAGGGTCGTGATCTTCGCCGCCGGCACCGGCAACCCGTTCTTCACCACCGACACTGCGGCCTCGCTCCGCGCCCTCGAGATCCATGCCGAGGCGATCCTGATGGCGAAGCACGGGGTGGAGGGAGTCTTCGACGCCGATCCCGCCGAGGTGCCGGACGCGGAGTTCCTGCCGGCGATCACCCACCGGGAGGCGATCGAGCGCGGCCTGCGGGTGATGGATTCGACCGCGCTGTCGCTCTGCATGGACAACGACCTGCCGATCCACGTCTTCAACATGGCGGACGAATCGAACATAGATAGGATCGTCCGCGGAGAGCGGGTCGGCACCGTCGTGTCATCGAATCGAGAGGAGCAAGGGTCTTGAACGAGCTGATCGACGAGCTGCTGGCCGACGCCGGGGAGCGGATGACGAAGTCCGTCGACTCGACCCGCAACGAGCTCGCAACAGTCCGCACCGGACGCGCCTCGCCACATCTGCTCGATCGGATCATCGTCGACTACTACGGAGTCGAGACGCCCCTCAACCAGCTCTCCAACATCGCCGCCGCCGACGCCAGGCTGCTGACGGTCACCCCCTACGACAAGGGCGCGCTGAGCGCGATCGAAAAGGCGATCAACGAATCCGACGTCGGCTTGACGCCGAACAACGACGGCAACGTCATCCGCATGCAGATCCCCGAGATGACCGAGGAGCGCCGCCGCGAGATGGTCAAGGTCATCCACGGTGTCGCCGAGGAAGGCCGGGTCGCGATCCGCAACGTGCGCCGCGACGTCATGAGCGACATGCGCGAGATGAAGAAGGACGGCGACGTCGGCGAAGACGAGGAGCACCGCGCCGAGGCGGAGCTGCAGAAGCTCACCGACGGGGCGACCGGCGAGATCGATGCGCTCGTCAAGGGCAAGGAAGAGGAGATCCTGACCGTCTAGTGACGGACTCGGAGCCTTCCGGCGCCGCCGGCGCAACCCGAGTCGCGATCATCATGGACGGCAACGGGCGCTGGGCCACCGAGCGTGGCCTGCCGGTCCTCGAGGGGCACCGGCGCGGCGCCAAGACGATGAAGCAGACCGTCAAGGACGCGGTCGCCGTCGGCATCCGCGAGCTCACCGTCTACGCGTTCTCGACCGAGAACTGGTCCCGGCCCAGCGACGAGGTCGCCGGGCTGATGGAGATGTTCGCCGAGCTGATCGTCTCCGAGACTCCGGAGCTCGACGCCGAGGGAGTGCGGATGCGGTTCGTCGGCAGCCGCCGCGGCGTCTCCGGCTCGCTGCTCGAGCAGATGGACTGGGCCGAGGCCGAAACCGCGGCGAACACGCGGCTGATGTTGTTCGTCGCCTTCAACTACGGCGGGCGAGCGGAGATCCTCGATGCCGCCGAGCGCTACGAGGGCGGTGGGGAAGAGGCCTTCGCGAAGCTGCTCTACGCACCGGAGCTGAGCGACCCGGATCTCGTGATCCGGACCAGCGGCGAGAAGCGGCTGTCGAACTTCTTGCTCTGGCAGAGCGCCTATTCGGAGTTCCTCTTCAGCGAAGTCCTCTGGCCCGACTTCGACCGCGCCGAGCTCGAGGCGGCGCTGCGCGAGTACGCGTCGCGGCAGCGCCGGTTCGGAGCGAGGGAGTAAGCGGACCGGGCGACGGAGGCGCCCGGACGGCGGGGGGCCTTGCAGCGAGGACGATGCCGCGCCGTCCATCCGTGGGGCGCGGGTAGGCTCGCGGGGATGGACTTTCCCCCTCGACCAGGTTCGTCGCGGCCGCGGCGGGAAGGCCCGGCGGAGATCTCGCCGTTCGCGCTCGACCAGGAGCCGGACCGCTCGGAGACCGACGAGCAGGGCCCGGCCGCCGGGTCGGAGGCGGCCGCAGCGGAGCCCCAGCGGCGCCGACGGGGCGGAGGACTCAGTCGCCGGCGCGGTGGGCGCCGCTCGGAGACGATGGCGCGGATCCTCTGGGCGATCCCGTGGATCATCTTCGCCGTCGTCATCGTCGCGCTCGGCGGGCCGGTGTTCGCCGTCGCGATGGTCGGCCTCGCATGGAGCACGCAGATCGAGCTGTTCCGGATGACCGCCCGCGCGCGCCCGTTCGAGGCCGCGGCGTTCCTCGGCGCCCTCGGGATGATCGCCGCCGCCTACTTCGGCTCCTCCTTTCAGATCCTCCTCGCCCTCGTCGCGACGATCCCGGTGATGCTCGTCTTCGCCCTGGCCCGGCCGTCGCTTTCGAACGTGACCTGGTCGATGGCGGTCACGACCCTCGCGCTGGTCTGGATCGCCCTCCCGTTCGCGCACGCGGTCCTGCTCCGCGAGCTGCCGCTGCACGGCGGCGCGCTCCTCGTCGACGTCCTCGTCGCCACCTTCTTCACCGACACGTTCGCCTACCTCGGCGGCCGGATGTTCGGTCAGCGCCCACTCGCCCCCCAGGTCTCGCCGAACAAGACGATCGAGGGCCTGCTCATCGGCATCCTCGGCGGCGTCCTGGGCTTCTGGCTCGCCGGCCTCTACCAGGACTGGCTGACCGGGCCGCAGGCCCTCCTCTTCGGCTTCTGCATCGCGATCCTCGCCCCCCTCGGCGACCTCTTCGAGTCGGCCGTTAAGCGCGACCTCGACGTCAAGGACACGGGTCGCATGCTCGGCCCCCACGGGGGCCTGCTCGACCGCCTCGACGCGGTTCTGTTCACGATCGTCGCCGGCTACTACCTGGCGCTCGCGATCGTGTACTAGGTGACTCCGGCGGCAGCGGTCGGCAGCGGTCCGATTGGGCCCTCGACACGGTCCGTAAACTCGGATTCATGGCCGAGAACGAGGACACCTACACGCTGTACACGCGTGGCATCGAGCTGCTCGAGCGCGGCGACTTCGCGGCGGCGACGGTGCCGCTCGGCAAGGTGGCCTCGCGCGAGCCGGAGAAGTCGTCGGTGCGCGAGGCGCTCGGCCGGGCGCTGTTCCGATCGCGCCGGTTCGAGGAGGCCGCGGCTGAGTTCGAGGCGGTCGTCGAGCAGTACCCGACGAACGACTTCGCGCAGTTCTGCCTCGGCCGGGCGCTCGACCTGAGCGGCCGCTCCGAGGACGCCCGCCGCCACCTCGCGATCGCCGCGAACCTGAGGCCCGAGCGCGAGGATTACCGGATCTACCGCCGGCGCCTGCGCGCCTCCTGAGGCGTGCGGGCGCTCGTTCAGCGCGTCGCCTCGGCGTCCGTGCGGGTCGACGGCCGGACCGCCGGAGCGATCGGGCCCGGGCTACTGGTCCTGCTCGGCATCGCGCCGGGCGACGGAGAGCCGGAGGCCCGCAGGATCGCGCGGAAGGTGGCGGCGCTGCGGATCTTCGAGGATTCCGAGGGGCGGATGTCGGAGCCGCTGGGCGACCGCGGGATCCTCTGCGTCAGCCAGTTCACGCTGTACGGCGACGTCCGCAAGGGCAATCGCCCGAGCTTCACCGGCGCCGCGGCTCCGGAGGTCGCGGAGCCGCTCTACGAGCTGGTTTGCGAGCTGCTCGGAGCCGAGCGGGGGGAGTTCGGCGCCCGGATGGAGGTCGAGCTGGTCAACGACGGGCCGGTGACCCTGATGATCGAGGTCTGAGCCGGGCCCGGCGCCTGCAGGCGCGTGAAATCGCGCTTGATCGCCGAATCGCGGTGGCTATACTCGGCGTACACCTTTGTCCGCATACGAATCCGTTGCGAGAGGTGGGCCTGCGGCCCGCCTTTTTTTCGGCCTTGATCGGACCGTGGTGACAACCCAGGAAGCCAGGAAGAGTCGATGCAGCCCAGCGAAACAGAGATCGCAGAGAAGATCGCCGAGCTCGATCCCGAGATCGAGCTGGTCGCCGTGCAGGCGCCGGCGCGCGAGAGCCTGCGGCTGTTCATCGACCATCCCGACGGCGTCGGCCTCGAGCTCTGCGAACGCGTGACCGTGCAGGTCCGCGACCTGCTCGGGGACTTCGCCCTCGAGGTCTCCTCGCCCGGCCTCGACCGCCCCCTGGTCAAGCCCGAGCACTTCGCCCGCTTCGTCGGCCACGAGGCCCGGATCCAGACGTCGGAGCCGGTCGACGGGCGCAGGAACTTCACCGGACGCCTGACCGCCGCTGATGCGGAGGCGGTCGGCATCGAGTCCGCAGGGGAGACGATCGAGATCCCGATCGATCTCATCAACCGCTCGAACCTTGTCCCAGAGCTGTCGGAGGTACAGTCGTGAGCCGCGAGATCGTCGATGCCATCAAGGTCCTCGAGCAGGAGAAGGGGCTCGATTCCGAGACTCTGATGGCTGCGCTCGAGGATGCCCTCCTGTCGGCCTACAAGAAGCAGCCGGGGGCCGCGAAGTACGCCCGCGTCGACCTCGATCGCGAGACCGCCGACTTCCGCGTCTTCGAGCTGATCCTCCCGGCCGAGCTCGAGGAGAAGCTGCTCGCCGAGGCCGCCGAGGAGCAGGAGCCGGAGATCGACCCCCAGACCGGCCAGCTCAAGGAGCCCGAGGACCCAGAGCTGGACCCCGAGCTGCTCGCTCCCTACGAGGACCAGATCGAGTCCCACGACGTCACCCCCGACAACTTCGGGCGGATCGCCGCCCAGACCGCCAAGCAGGTCGTCCTGCAGCGGATCCGCGAGGCCGAGCGGATGATGATGTACGAGGAGTTCCAGGACCGCGTCGGTGAGCTGATCACCGGGATCATCCAGCAGTCCGACAACCGCTACACGCTCGTGCAGCTCCGCGACCGCGTCGAGGCGCTGCTGCCCCGCTCGGAGCAGATCTACAGCGAGCGCTACGACCACGGGATGCGGATCAAGGCCGTCATCACCGAGGTCAACGCCGACGGCAAGGGCCCGAGCGTCGTCGTCTCGCGCAAGGACCCGGAGCTGATCAAGAAGCTGTTCGCACTCGAGGTCCCCGAGATCGCCGACGAGCTGGTCGAGGTCGTGGGCGTCGCCCGCGAGCCCGGTTTCCGCTCGAAGATCGCGGTCGTCTCGCACGCCGACGGCGTCGATCCGGTCGGAGCCTGCGTCGGCCCGCGCGGCTCCCGGGTCCGGATGGTCGTCTCCGAGCTGCGCGGCGAGAAGATCGACATCATTCCCTACAACGAGGAGCCCGCCCGGTTCGTGGCGAAGGCGCTCTCGCCGGCGCGCGTCCGCGAGGTCCTCGTCGACGACGAGGAGCGCCAGGCGACCGTGATCGTTCCCGACGACCAGCTCTCGCTGGCGATCGGGCGCGAGGGTCAGAACGCCCGCCTGGCGGCGAAGCTGACCGGTTGGCGCGTCGACATCGTCGGCGAGAGCGAGTTCGCCGAACAGGCCGATGACGAGGAGGGCTTCGAGGGCGAGGAGGAGGCCTTCGACGGCCGCTGTTCGGCGGTGCTGTCCGCCGGCCGCCGCTGCCCCAACGCCGCGCTGCCGAGCTCCCGCTACTGCGGCCTGCCCACCCACCAGGCGCTCGCTCGCTTCTCGACCCATCAGGTCACCGTGCTGACGCCGCTCAGCGAGGACGAGATCGCCCTGCTCGCGCAGACGGACGCTCCCGATGACGAGGTCGGGCCGATCGTCGCCCGCGCCGAGGAGGTGTTCGCCGAGTCGGAGGCCGCCCAGGAGGCGGTCGAAGAGGTCGTCGAGGAGGCGATCGCCGAGGTCGCGCTCGAGGACGCCGTCGCCGCCGAGGGGGACCCCGAGGCCACCGCCGAGGCCGAAGCCGCGGAGGAGGCCGTCGCCGACGCCGCCGCAGTCGAGGAGGTGGCTGCTGAGGAGGCCGAGGAGGAAGCGGTCGTGGCCGAGGCCGAGCAGCTGACCGAGGACGCCGCCGAGGACGACGAGCGAGCCGAGGGAACGGAGGCTTAGCGGAAGCAGATGGCGAAGCAGCGCGTTCACGAGATTGCGAAGGCCCTGGGGCTCGAGAGCTCCCGGGTCATCGACGCCCTGAAGGCGTCGAACGTCGAGGTCAAGACCGCCTCTTCGAGCGTCGACCAGGCGACGGCCCTGAAGGCGCTCGCGGCGGCCGGCGCGCTGCCGAAGAAGAAGCCCGGGTCGGCGAGCTCGAAGGCGGCGCCGGCGCGCAAGGCCCCGGGCCAGCCAGTCAAGCGCCCACCCGGAGGGGACGGGGCCGGCAAGAAGCGCCGCCGGGTCGTCATCGACTCACAGGCGGCCCGCCGCGATCACATGTCACAGGGCCCGCCCCAGCGTCCGCCGCGCCGCCGCGGCCGCCGCCGTCGCCCCGCCTTCGATGAGTCCCCGGAGCTGAAGACCCTCAACACCGACGAGCCGGAGGTCCTCAGCGTCAACTCGGGCGCCACCGTCCGCGAGGTGTCGGAGACCTTCGGCGTCAGCAGCGCCGAGATCATCAAGAAGCTGATGCAGCAGGGCGAGATGGCCACGCTGACCCAGACGCTGACCGACGAGACCGTCGAGATGCTCGCCGAGGAGTTCGAGCAGAAGGTCGAGATCGTCCACGCCGGCGAGGAGGTCGAGGAGGAGCCCGCCTTCGAGGACGACGAGGCCGATCTCGTCCTCAGGCCGCCGGTCGTCACCGTGATGGGCCACGTCGACCACGGCAAGACCTCGCTGCTCGATGCGATCCGCACGACCGAGGTCGCGGCGGGCGAGGCCGGCGGAATCACCCAGCACATCGGCGCCTACCAGGTTCATCAGGACGAACGGACGATCACGTTCCTCGACACGCCGGGCCACCAGGCGTTCACCGCGATGCGCGCCCGCGGCGCGAAGGTCACCGACGTCGCGATCGTCGTCGTCGCCGCCGATGACGGCGTCATGCCGCAGACCGTCGAGGCGATCGATCACGCCAAGGCCGCCGGCGTCCCGGTGATGATCGCCGTCAACAAGATCGACAAGGAGGGCGCGACGCCGGACAAGGTCCGCGGCGAGCTCGCCAGCCTCGGGCTGAACCCCGAGGACTGGGGCGGCGACACGGTCTACTGCGACGTCTCGGCCAAGACCCACGAGGGCCTCGACAACCTCCTGCACATGATCCTGCTCGTCACCGAGCTCGAGGACCTGAAGGCGAACCCGGCGGCGGAGGCATCGGGCACCGTGATCGAGTCGCACCTCGACCCCGGCCGCGGCGCGGTCGTCACGATCCTCGTCCAGCGCGGGACCCTCCGGGTCGGCGACTCGATCGTCGCGGGCTCGCAGTGGGGCAGGGTCCGCGCCATGCACGACTTCGTCGGCAACCGGATCACCGAGGCGGGGCCGGGCGACCCCGTCGAGGTCCTCGGGTTCGACGGGGTCGGCGAGGCCGGCGAGCGCGCTCAGGTGGTCGAGAACGACCGCCGCGCCAGGCAGCTCGCGGGCGAGCGCGCGATCCGGCTCAAGACCGAGGCCCAGGCCCGCCGCAACGCCCGCCGGATCACCCTCGAGGACGTCTTCGCGAAGGCCAAGCAGGGCGAGATCAAGCAGATCAACCTGCTGCTGAAGGCCGACGTCTCCGGCTCGCTTGAGGTGCTCCAGGACGAGATCGCCAAGCTGCCGCAGGACGAGGTCGCGGTCGACGTCGTCCATGCCGCCGCGGGCGGGATCAACGAGTCCGACGTGATGCTCGCCGCAGCCTCCGACGCGATCGTCATCGGCTTCAACGTCCGCCCCCTGGCCGATGCCAAGCGGGCCGCGGCCAGCGAGGGCGTCGAGATCCGCACCTACTCGGTGATCTACAAGGTGACCGAGGAGCTGCGGGCGGCGATGGAGGGCATGCTCGAGCCCGAGCAGGTCGAGCGCTCGCTCGGGGAGGCCGAGGTCCTCGAGTTGTTCAAGGCGTCGAAGATCGGAACGATCGCCGGCTCGCGCGTCACCGAGGGGCGGATCGCCCGCGACGCTGAGGCCCGGCTCGTCCGCGACGGGACGGTCATCTGGACCGGCCGCGTCGCGTCGCTGCGACGCTTCAAGGACGACGTCCGCGAGGTCGAGGAGGGCCAGGAGTGCGGCATCACCCTCGACGGGTTCCAGGACGTCAAGGTCGGTGACGTGCTCGAGGTGTTCGAGACGACGCAGGTGGAGAAGACCCTCGGTTAGCAGGGCCCGGCTCCGCGCCCGTTCCGAGATCGCCGCCCGGCTATAGTCGGCCCCGATGGCCGTATCGCGGATGCGACGCGTCGACGGAGTCCTGCGCGAGGTGATCGGTGCGACGATCGGGGGTGAGTTGCAGGACCCTCGGATTGGATTCGTGACCGTGACAGCAGTTCAGACAAGCCCCGACCTCAGAACCGCCCAGGTCCACGTCAGCGTGCTCGGAACCGAGGAGGAGAAGGCCGCGACGATGAAGGGCCTGCAGGCATCCCATGGGGTGATCCAGAAGGCGATCGCATCGCAGCTGCGAATGAAGCGAACCCCGACGCTCAACTTCGTCTACGACGAGTCGGTCGAGCGGGCGGACCGGATCACGAGGATGCTCGACGAGTGAGCAGCCCGAACGGAGACGCTCGCGCGATCGCCGCCGCGACCGAGGAGATCGTGGCCGAGATCAGGAAGGCCGAGCGGTTTCTGATCACCACCCACGAGGGCCCTGACGGCGACGCGCTGGGCTCGACGCTGGCGCTGCACGAGGCGCTGACGCAGCTCGGCAAGGACTCGGTGATGTTCCTCGCCGAGAAGGAGTTCCCGCTGCCCATCGAGTACCGGTTCCTGCCGCTTCAGGAGGTGTTCCACGAGGCGCCGGCCGACCTCTCCGACCGGACCGTGATCTTCCTCGACTGCGGCAACATCGACCGGATGCCGGTCGAGTGGCTGCGCGACGGGAAGCGCATGCTCAACGTCGACCACCACCACGACAACACGCGCTTCGCCGACGTCAACCTCGTCGACGTCGATGCCTCCTCGACCGCCGAGATCGTCTTCGACATCTGCCGACGCCTCGGCGTCGACGTCACCGAGTCGATCGCTCAGGCCCTCTACGTCGGTCTGATCACCGACACCGGGCAGTTCATGTACGAGAACACCGACGCCCGGACCCATCGCGTCGCCGCCGAGCTGATCGAGTCCGGCGTCGACGTCAACGGCACGTTCCGCCGCCTCTACGAGCGCGTCCCCGAGGCGAAGCTGAAGCTGATCGCCCGCGCGCTCGGCCGGATCGACCGGCGCCTCGACGGGGCGCTCTCGGCGACCTACCTCTCCGCCGACGACTATGCGGCCACCGGCGCCGACGAGACCCTGACCGAGGGCATCATCGACTTCGTCCGCGGGATCGAGGGAACTTCGGTCGCCGCGGTCGTCCGCGACAAGCCCGACGGCCACAGCGCCGCCCGCAAGGTCAGCCTGCGCTCCACCGACGGCTCGGTCGACGTCTCGGTGATCGCGCGAAAGATGGGCGGCGGAGGACACCGGCGCGCGGCCGGCTTCTCGACCGACCGCAGCTACGACGAGCTCGTCGAGTTCCTCAGCGACGAGACTCGGGCCGGGCTTGGCTGATCAGGGCCCGCCGAACGGCTTCATCTGCAGCGACAAGCCGGCCGGCGTCACCTCCCACGACGTCGTCGCCCGCTACCGGCGCGCGCTCGGGTCGAAGGCAGGGCACGCGGGCACCCTCGACCCGTTCGCGACCGGGCTCCTGATCGTCCTGCTCGGCTCCGCCACGCGCCTGCAGCGCTACGTCCTCGGCCTCCCCAAGACCTACGTCGCGACCGCCCGGCTGGGGTGGCGCTCGACGACCGGCGACCCCGACGGTGAGCTCACCGAGACCGGTCGATCGCCCGACCGCCTCGAGCTGCCGACCGGGCGGATCGAGCAGACGGTCCCGATGACCTCGGCGGTGCGGGTCGGCGGAGAGCGGCTCTACGCCAAGGCACATCGCGGCGAGGAGGTAGAGCGACCGACGCGCGAGGTCGTGATCCACAGGGCCGAGCTGGTCGGCACGGGGGAGGGGACGGCGACCTTCGAGATCGAGTGCTCGTCCGGGACTTACATCAGGACGCTGATCGAGACTCTCGGAGATGCCTACTGCGCCGAGCTGCGCCGCACGGCGATCGGCGGGTTGACTCTGCCCGAGCAGGGAGCCGACGAGCGGGTCCGGCCACCCGGCGAGCTCGTCGCCCATCTGCCGGCGATCGAGCTCGACCCCGACGACGTCCTGCGGGTCCGCAACGGCATCCGGATCCCGGCTCCGGCCGCTGCGCCCGCCGAAGGACCGATTCGTCTGCTCGGTCCTGGGGGCCTGGTGGCGATCGCCGCCTCCCAGGACGGCCTGCTGCGGACCGAGGTCGTCCTTCCCGTGATTGAGTAGGGACTCGAGACAGCCGCCGATGCAGATCCAGGTCACACAGCTCCCCGAAGCACAGCCGCGCGACCGTACGGTCGCGATCGGCTCCTTCGACGGCGTCCACGTCGGCCACCGCAAGGTGATCGACGGGGCCGACACGGTGCTCACCTTCGAGCCGCATCCGCTCTCGGTCATCCGGCCCGAGGCGGCGCCGAAGCTGATCATGCCCTTCCCGGTCAAGCGCGACGTGATCGAGGGCCTCGGCGTCGAGGAACTCGTGGTGATCCCCTTCGACCGCGAGTTCTCGACGATCGCTCCGGAGGAGTTCTGCGAGCGGATCCTGATCGAGCGGCTCGGGGCGCGGCACGTCCGCGTCGGCGAGAACTTCCGCTTCGGCGCCAAGGCGAAGGGGACCCCGGAGATGCTCGCCTCGCGGGAGGAGTTCGAGACCACGGTCGTCCCGCTGGTCGAGGTCGGCTCCGAGACCGTCTCCTCGACCCGGATCCGGGCGCTCATCGCCGCCGGAGACGTGGAGACCGCGCATCGCTGCCTCGGGTCCCCGTTCATGTTCGAGGGCGAGGTCGTCTCCGGCGACAGGCGCGGCCGGACCCTCGGGTTCCCGACCGCGAACATCGTTCCCGACGAGCGTTACGTCCATCCCGGCTACGGGATCTACGCCGCGTTCGCGAACGGCCTTCCCGCGGCCGTCAACGTCGGAGTCCGCCCGACCTTCGAGAGCGGCCGCGGCGTCCTCATCGAAACCCACATCATCGACCACGACGAGGACCTCTACGGCCGTCCCCTGCGGGTCGCATTCGTCAAGCGGCTGCGCGGCGAGAAGCGCTTCGACGGCGTCGAGGAGCTCGTCGATCAGATGCAGCGCGACATCGAGGAGGCGCGCGAGGTCTGTGCTACCTTCTCGCGTCCCTGAGGCGCCCTGCGATCCCCGAAGCGCCTACGTATGCTTGAAAGAGACTGATGTCGCTGACCAAGGACAAGAAGGCTGAGCTCGTCGACAAGTACGGCCGCGACGGCTCCGACACCGGATCCACCGAGGTCCAGGTCGCGCTGCTGACGGAGCGGATCAACGAGCTCACCGAGCACCTTCGCACCCACAGCAAGGACCACCACTCGCGACGCGGTCTGCTGATGCTGGTCGGCCGCCGCCGCCGCCTCCTTCGGTACCTCGAGCGCACCGATCTCGAGCGCTACCGCTCGCTGGTCGCCGAGCTCGGCCTGCGTCGCTGAGCCGAACCCTGGCCCCGTGATCGAGCCCGGCTCCCGAGCGCCCGGCTTCAGGCTCCCCGACCACGACGGCAATGCCGTGACGCTGGACGACTTCGCCGGCCGGCGGCTGGTGATGGCGTTCTACCCGCTCGATTTCAGCGCGGTCTGCACCGATCAGCTCTCGATCTACCAAGAGGTATTCGGCGAGATCGAAGCACGGGACGCCGCGCTGGTGGGAATCAGCGTCGACTCCGCGGCCTGTCACGCCGCGTTCCGCGAGAAGCTCGGGCTCACGTTCCCGCTGCTCGCCGACTTCCATCCGAAGGGGCAGGTCTGCGAGGCCTACGGCGCCTGGCTGGAGGACTGGGGTCACTCGAACCGCTCGCTGGTCCTAGTCGATCCCGACGGCACGGTCCGCTGGTCCCATGCGGCGCCGACGCCACTCGAGATTCCCGGCGCGAACCTGATCTTCGACGCGCTCGACGGACGCTGAGCGACGCGATGGACGGCTCCTCCTTCCTCGGGAGCGCCGCCGTACCGCCTCTGACCGCCGACGACCACGTCCGCGGCGCCGGGTCGCTTGCGATCGTCTACCTCGATCTCGCCTGCCCGCGCTGCGCGGGCAGCTGGTCGCGGATCAGCGCTCTGCCCCTGCGGCTCTGCGTCCGGCACTTCCCGATCGCGAGCAAGCGACCCCGCTCGCCGGGACTGCACCGCGCTGCCGAGGCGGTCGCCGCGCAGTCGGAGGAGGCGTTCTGGGCCTTCTGGGACTCGCTCCTCGCCGATCGGGCGCACGTCGACGACCCGCACCTCTGGCAGCGGATCTCCGACCTCGACCTCGACCTCGACCGGTTCCAGCGCGATCGCCGCAGCGACGCGACGGCGGCGCGGGTCGATCGCGACTTCCGGAGCGGCATCAGGGCGGGGGTGACGGGCACGCCTGCGGGCTTCGCCGGCGGCGCGCCGGTCGGGCCCGCGATCGAGTCGGCGCTCGAAGCGCTGGCTGAGGGGGCCGGCGACGCTCCGGGTGGCACGGATACGCCGCATCTGTAACCTCCCGCCGGATAATCAATCCGAAACTTATGGGTCGTCACCTCGCGGGTCCCAATCTCCCGCGCCGATTACGGAAGCGACGACCCCGGAAGGAAAAACGAATACATGACTATGTTTGACGTTAAGAGCGTCTCGGTCGAGATCGGCGGAGCGGAGATCTCGTTCGAGACCGGCAAGCTCGCCCGCCAGGCGAGCGGCGCGGTCGTCGTCCGCAGCGGGGACACGATGGTCCTCTGCACCGCGACGATGGGCAACCTGCGCGATGTTGACTTCCTGCCGCTGACCGTCGACGTTGAGGAGCGGCACTACGCCGTCGGCCGGATTCCCGGCTCCTACTTCCGTCGCGAAGCTCGCGCCGGGGAGAAGGCCACGCTGACCGCCCGGATGATCGACCGCCCGCTGCGGCCGCTCTTCCCGAAGGGCTGGCACTTCGAGACGCAGCTCGTCTCGACGCCGCTGTCGGTCGACCACGTCCACCCCTACGACATCCTTGCGATGAACGGCGCCTCCGCCGCCCTGGCGATCTCGCCGGTGCCGGTCGCCGCTCACGTCGGCGCGGTCCGCGTCGGCAAGCTCGACGGCGACTTCGTCGTCAATCCCTCCGAGGAGGAGCACGACAATCTCGAGATGGACCTGATCGTGTCCGGTTCCAAGGACGCGATCCTGATGGTCGAGTGCGGTGCCGACAACGTCACCGAGGCCGAGGTGCTCGACGCTCTCGACATCGCGCACGCCGAGATCAAGAAGCTCGTCGGCGCGATGGAGGAGCTCCAGCAGCTGGCCGGCAAGGAGAAGCTCACGGTCGAGGCGCCGGCGCTCGATGAGAGCCTCGTCGAGCAGATCCGCGGCAGCCACGCCAACGCGATCGACGAGGCCACGAGCGTCCCCGAGAAGCTCGCTCGCCAGGAGGCGATCGAGGCGATCAAGGACGCTGTCCTCGCGCAGTACGCGCCCGAGACCGGTGACGAGGAGGCTGATGCCGCTCGCCGCGACGAGGT
Organism: uncultured Conexibacteraceae bacterium; assembly: GCA_963784885.1. Lineage (GTDB taxonomy): Bacteria > Actinomycetota > Thermoleophilia > Solirubrobacterales > 70-9 > RHKX01. The sequence continues at coordinate 663,736 of CAWATA010000004.1, read as the reverse complement.
CTCGCGTGCGTTCGCATCGATCGAGAAGACGACGATCCGCAAGCGCATCGCCGTGGACAAGAAGCGTCCCGACGGTCGCGCCCAGGACGAGATCCGGCCGATCGAGACCGAGGTCGACATCTCGCCCCGCGTTCACGGCTCGGCCCTGTTCACCCGCGGCGAGACGCAGATCCTCTCCAACGTGGCGCTCGGCACCACGCGGATGGACATGCGCCTCGACAACCTCGGGCTGCAGGAGACGAAGACGTTCTTCCACCACTACAACTTCCCGCCCTACTCGGTCGGCGAAGCCGGGTTCATGCGCGGTCCGAAGCGCCGGGACATCGGTCACGGCGCGCTCGCCGAGCGCGCGCTGGCACCGACGATCCCGAGCGTCGACGACTTCCCGTACGTGACCCGGGTGGTCTCGGAGACGCTGGAGTCGAACGGCTCCTCGTCGATGGGCTCGGTGTGCGCCTCCTCGATGGCTCTGCAGGCGGCGGGCGTGCCGGTTTCCTCACCGGTCGCCGGCGTCGCAATGGGCCTGATCAAGGAGGACGAGCACGTGATCGTCCTGACCGACATCGCCGGCGTCGAGGATCACCTCGGCGACATGGACTTCAAGGTCGCCGGCACCGAGGAGGGCATCAACGCCCTCCAGATGGACATCAAGATCACCGGCGTCACCTTCGACATCCTGCGCGAGGCGCTGGAGCAGGCCCGCCAGGGCAGGCTCTTCATCCTCGGCAAGATGGCCGAGGCGATCGACGGGCCGCGCGATCAGCTCAGCCCGACCGCACCGCGGATCGAGTCGATCAAGATCGACCCGGAGAAGATCGGCGCGGTCATCGGCAAGGGCGGCGAGACGATCCGCGGCCTCTCCGAGGAGTTCGAGGCGCAGATCGACGTCGAGGACGACGGCACGATCCGCGTCTACGCAGCCAACGGCGAGCTCGTCGAGGCCTGCATCAAGCAGATCGAGGCGATGACCCGCGAGGCCGAGGTCGGCGACACGTTCAAGGGCAAGGTCGTCAAGACCACGACCTTCGGCGCGTTCGTCGAGCTGGTCAAGGGCACCGACGGCCTCCTGCACATCTCGGCCGTCAAGCCGGGTGAGCGGGTCGAGACCGTCGAGGACGTCCTCAGCCAGGGCGACGAGCTGGACGTGACTGTGGTCGAAGTCGACCGCGAGCGCGGCCGGATCGGCCTGCGGCGCTCCGACGACCCGGCTGTGGCCGGCAAGTCCAAGGAAGAGCTGGCAGCCGTCGGCAGCGGCGACCGCGGCCCTCGTGGCGGCGGCGACCGCGGCGGACGCGGCGGTCGTGACCGCGGCGGACGCGGTGGCGAGCGGCGAGGCGGCGACCGCGAGCGCCGACGCCGCGACTAGGGGCCCGCGTGACCCTTCCCGAAGGCGTCGAGCTGACCGAGCTGGACGGTGGCCTCAAGGTCGTAACCGAGACGGTTCCATCGGTCCGCTCCGTGGCCCTCGGGCTCTGGGTCCGGACCGGATCGCGTGACGAGACGCCGGCTCAGGCCGGCGTCTCGCACTTCCTCGAGCACCTCCTGTTCAAGGGGACGAAGCGGTACTCGGCGATCGAGATCTCCGAGTACTTCGACGGCCTCGGAGCGGCGACGAACGCGGCGACGAGCAAGGAGACCACACAGCTCTACTCGCGATTCCTCGACGAGCACACCGAGAAGGCCCTCGACCTGCTCGCCGAGATGTTCCTGAGGCCGACCTTCCCGGACATCGACTCCGAACGGCAGGTGGTCATCGAGGAGATCGCGATGTACGAGGACGAGCCGTCCGACCGCGTCCACGACGTGCTCGCCGACGCGATGTACGGCGACAGTCCGCTCGGTCGCCGGATCCTCGGCACCGCCGACGTCATCGGCTCGATCCCGATCCCCGACATCTCCGCCTATCACCGGGCCCGGTACGTGAGCTCGAACATCGTCGTCTCCGCCAGCGGCAGCCTCGAGCACGACCGGATCGTCGAGCTGGTCGGCACGCACCTACGGCCCGAGCGCGGTGAGGTGGCGCCTTCCAACGGCGGTCCCGCCGCCGGCGGCAGGCTGCGCTTCTATCCGAAGGAGACCGAGCAGTACCACGTCTGCTTCGGCGCGCCGGGGATCAGCCGCAGCGACGAGCGGCGCTTCGTCCTCAACGTCATGGACACGATCCTCGGCGGTTCGAGCTCCTCGCGGCTGTTCCGAGAGATCCGCGAGAAGCGCGGGCTCGCCTACTCGGTCGGCTCCTACGCCTCGCAGTTCGCCGATCAGGGGTCGGTCGCGATGTACGTCGGGACGCGTGAGGACAACGTCGCGGAGGCGTGCGAGGTGATCGCCGCCGAGCTCGAGTCCCTGCGCACGACTGCGGTCGGGGCCGACGAGCTCGAACGGGCGAAGGAGCACGTCAAGGGACGAACGGTTCTCGTCCTCGAATCGACCTCGGCCCGGATGAGCCGCAATGCCAACGCCGTCCTGTTCGGCCTGCCGCTCTTCGGGCTCGACGAGATCATCGCCAGGATCGACGCCGTCACGATCGACGATGTCGCCGAGCTCGCCGCCGAGCTCTACGCGCCGGAGAACATCTCGGCTGCGTGCATCGGTGCCGACGAAGACTGCTTCCGGTCGGCGGTCGCGCCGGTCAGCGAAGCGCTCGTCGCCTAGTCGGCGCTCATTGCCGAGGCTTGGCGACGGCGAAGCCGGCGCCACTGCGCCCGGTGCCGGGCCCGGCTGCGGTTCCTCGTATGCTGCCGACCGATGCCCGAGCCGATCCAAGTCGCAGTCGCCGGTGCCGCGGGCCGGATGGGTGCGACGGTCTGCGACGCGGTCGAGGCGGCCGAAGGCCTCGAGCTGTCCGGGCGAGCCGATCCGTCTCTGGGAACCGAGATCGGCGACTTCCTCGACGCGGCGGACGTGGTCGTCGACTTCACGGTCCCCGACCAGGCGCTGCCGAACGCGCACCGATGCCTGCACGCGGGAGTCAGCGTCGTCATCGGCACCACCGGGTTCGACCTCGAGAAGCTGCGGAAATGCGCTGCCGACCACTGGAGCGGGGGAGAGGGTGGGCGGGCCTTCGTCGCCCCGAACTTCGCGATCGGCGCTGTCTTGATGATGGAGATCGGCCAACGCGTCGCCGAGTTCATGCCGGAGGTCGAGATCGTCGAACTCCATCACGATCGCAAGCTCGATCGCCCCTCCGGAACCGCCGCCCGGACGGCCGAGCTGCTCGCCGGCGCCGGCGCCAACGTCCACGAGCCGATCCACTCGATCCGCCTGCCGGGCCTGGTGGCCCACCAGGAGGTCATCTTCGGCGGCGAGGGCGAGACGCTGACGATCCGCCACGACTCGATCGACCGGAGCTCGTTCATGCCCGGGGTCGTCCTCGCCTGCCGCCGCGTCGGCACGCTGCCCGAGCCGCTGACGGTCGGGCTCGAAGCCATACTCTAGGTCCACACCCGAGGAAGGAAGAGGATCTTGAACGACGATCTCGCACGTATCGACGCCACCGCGCAGGCCGAGCTTGTCAGCTCCGGTGAAGCCACCCCCGCCGAGCTGATCGACGCTGCCATCGAGCGGGCCGAACGCGTGAACCCCGAGATCAACGCGGTGATCCACGATCTCTCCGAGTCGGCGGCGGCCGCGGCGGCGGGAGAGCTGCCCGACGGCCCGTTCAGGGGCGTCCCCTTCCTGCTCAAGGACCTCGGCGCGGCCAACGCAGGCCAGCCGCTCCACATGGGCATGAAGGTGCTCAAGGATGCGAACTTCCACGCGCCGATCGATACGACGCTCGCGCAGCGCTTCAAGGCCGCGGGCCTGGTGACGATCGGAAAGACCAACACCCCCGAGCTCGGAATCGTCGCGACGACGGAGCCGAAGGCCTACGGGGCGACGAAGAACCCGTGGGACACCTCGCGCTCGCCCGGCGGCTCCAGCGGCGGCTCGGGGGCCGCGGTCGCAGCCGGCATCGTCCCGATGGCTCACGCCAACGACGGCGGCGGCTCGATCCGGATACCGGCGTCGAACAACGGCCTCGTCGGGCTGAAGCCGACGCGCCAGCGGATCAGCGAGGGACCGCTCGTCGGCGACGTGATGTCGGGCGTCACGGTCGAGCTCTGCGTCTCGCGCTCGGTCCGCGACACCGCGCGGCTGCTCGAGGCCGTCCACGGACCCGCCCCCGGCGATCCCTACGTGGCGCCCCCGCCCCTGCGTCCCTACACCGACGAGCTGGTGGACGAGAGCGGCGGGCTCCGCGTCGGGATCATGAAGCGACCCGCGGTCGAGGGACTCGAGGTCGCCGCTCCCTGCCTGCAGGCGGTCGATGCGGCGGCGAGGCTGATCGAGTCGCTCGGGCACGAGATCGATGAGGGCAACCCGCTCGACATGCTCCCCGCCGGGGAGGGCGGACCTGACATCGAGGACAGTTTCCTCACCCGCTGGGCGGCAGGGCAGGCGGCGACGCTGACCCAGCTCGGAATGCTGATCGGCCGGCCGATCACCGAGCACGACGTCGAGCCGCTGACCTGGGCGATGGCGCAGATCGGGCACGAGCGGACCGCCGGGCGGTACCTCCTCGACGTCGGCATCCATCAGGGCCTCAGCCGCGTGGTCGCCGGCTGGTTCGAGTCCGGATACGACCTGCTGCTGACCCCGACGATGGCGGAGATCGCCCCGCCACTCGGCGAGATCGACACGGCCGCCCCCGACCCGATGTCGGCGTTCACCCGCTGCCTGCCATCGGGAGCGTTCACGGCCCTGTTCAACATCACCGGACAGCCGGGCATCAACGTGCCGCTGCACTGGACCGACGACGGCATCCCGGTGGGCGTCCAGCTCGTCGCACCGTTCGGTCGCGAGGATCTGCTGATCCGGGTGGCGGCACAGCTCGAGAAGGCCGCGCCCTGGGCGGATCGGACGCCGCCGGTGTTCGCGGCGGCGGGCTAACCTCAAAGCATGACTCGGTTCAGCGGTGTCCTCACCGCAATGGCAACGCCGTTCGACGGCGACGGCGCAGTCGACTTCGCCGCCGCCGCGAAGCTCGCCACCCACCTGCTCGAAAACGGCTCCGACGGCCTCGTGGTCGCGGGCACGACGGGCGAGGCGGCGACGCTCACGGACGAGGAGCAGATCGACTTGCTGCGCGCGGTCCGCGCCGAGGTCGGCGACGACGCTCTCCTGATCTGCGGCAGCGGCACCAACGACACCCGCCACTCGGTCGGCCTGACGAAGGCCGCGGACGAGGCCGGCGCCGACGCGATGCTCGTCGTGACGCCCTACTACAACAAGCCCAATCCGGCGGGCATCAGGGCCCACGTGGAGGCGATCGCCGCCTGCACGGAGAAGCCGATCGTCGTCTACAACATCCCCTCCCGGACCGTGGTCAACATGCCGCCGGCGCTGCTCGCTGAACTGGCGGAGATCGAAAACGTCCGCGCCGTCAAGCAGGCCAACGATGCCGAGCTCGGCCCGATCGACGGCCTCGACGTCCTCGCCGGCAACGACAACGTCTTCCTGCGCTGTCTCGAGCTCGGGGGTGCGGGCGGCATCACGGTCGCATCACATATCGTCGGCCGGCAGATGGCCGCGATCTACGAGAGCTTCCGCGCCGGCGACCTCGCGGCCGCCCGCGAGATCGACGCCGGCCTGGCGCCGCTCTACGAAGCCCTCGGGGTGACCACGAACCCGATGCCGCTGAAGGGCGCCCTGCAGATGCTCGGAATCTGCTCGGAGCGCATGCGCCTGCCGATGGTGCCCCTCGACGAAGGGCAGCGCGAGGTCGTGCGGGCCGCGCTCGAGGCATCCGGGCTCGAGGTCGCCGCGTGAGCCGAGGCGAGGGCACGCTGCGGATCCTGCCGCTGGGCGGACTCGGCGAGATCGGCAAGAACATGATGGTCGTCGAGTACGGCGGCCGAATCGTGATCGTCGACACCGGTTTGATGTTCCCGACCGCGGAGATGCTGGGCATCGACCTCGTCCTGCCCGACTTCTCCTATCTGCGCGACCGGCTCGACGACATCGAGGCGATCGTCCTCACCCACGGTCACGAGGACCATGTCGGGGCGCTTCCCTACGTCCTTCGAGAGGTCGGGATCCCGCCGGCGATCTACGGCGGCCGGCTGACGATCGGCATGGTCCGCTCGAAGATCGAGGAGCACAAGCTCAAGGACGTTCCGCTGCGCGACATCCCGCCGGGCGAGCCGGTACGGGCCGGCGAGTTCGAGATCGAGATGATCCACATGTCGCACTCGATCCCTGACGCCTGCGCAATCGCGATCACGACCCCGCTCGGGACGATCCTCGTCACCGGCGACTACAAGTTCGACCAGACTCCGGTCGACGGCAGGCCCGCTGACTTCGCCCGGCTGGCTCGGCTCGGAGACGAGGGGCTTCTCTGTCTCTGCGGCGACTCCACGAACGCCGATCGCCCGGGTGTCGCGATGTCGGAGGCCAGCGTCGGCCCAGCGCTGCTGGAGACGTTCTCACGCTGCGACGGCCGGATCATCGTCACCTGCTTCGCCTCGAACGTCCACCGGGTCCAGCAGGTCGTCGATGCCGCCGAGCAACTCGGCCGCAAGGTCGCACTCGTCGGGCGCTCGATGCGCAAGAACTTCAACATCGCGTCGAACCTCGGGATCGCCAACGCCCCCGACGGCCTGCTGATTCAGCCGCGGGAGATCGAGGACTTCCCGGACGAGGAGGTCATCGCGATCTCGACCGGCAGCCAGGGCGAGCCGCTCTCCGCGTTGCGGCGGATGGCACACGGCGAGCACCGGGACGTCCAGCTCCATTCCGGCGACACCGTCGTCTTCTCGGCGACGCCGGTCCCGGGCAACGAGCGCTCGGTCAACGAGACGATCGACCGGATCTTCGAGATCGGGGCCCGGGTCATCACCGCCGCAGACGCCCCGATCCACGCATCCGGTCACGGCTACCAGGAGGACATGAAGCTGATGCTCAACCTGACCCGGCCGCGGTACGTGATGCCCGTTCACGGCGACTACAAGCGCATCCGCCTTCACGCCGGGCTTGCCGAGTCGGTCGGGATCGAGCCCGAGCGGATCTTCCGCTCCCGCAATGGCGTGCCGCTGGAGATCGGCGCCGACGGGGCCCGCCTCGGAGACGACATCGGGGCCGGGATGATCTTCGTCGACGGCCTCGAGCTCGGCGAGCCCGACGATGCCGCCCTGCGCGACCGCCGCACCCTCTCGGCCGACGGCCTCGTGATCGTCGTCGCCACCGTCTCGCTCGAGGACGGCGAGGTGGCCGCAGACCCGGAGATCACCTTCCGCGGCGTCCCGCTGCAGGGCGAGAGCAGCGATCGTCTGACCGACGAGCTCGCCGACGTCGTCGAGGACAAGCTCGAAGACGCCCTGCACGGCCACGTCCGCGAGCCGGCCCTGATCCGTCAGGACGTCCACGACGCGGTTGCCAAGTTCGTCTACAAACGGCTGAAGCGCCGCCCGATGGTCCTCCCGGTCGTCATCGAGGTCTAGATCACCCCGGCGAAGTGCTCCGCTGCGCGTCCGCTTCCACCGGCCGGCGCGGTGGACGTGACGGGAAGAAACAGATGGGTGCCGGGCCCAGCCGCGCGAGACCTCGTGGGCCGTATTCCTCTCACTATGGGTGAGAATCGGCCCACGACCCGGTGAGCGAATGCCTTTGGCGTCCGCCGAAGAAGAAGCCCGCCGGATCAGGGAGGGGGATCCGGCGGGCTTGGCAATTGGCTCAGGCTGGCCAATCAGGTGCCGCTCGATCGTTATTTGGGGGAGGACCGAGCGGCTGTTGTCTCGTCCAGGGGAGATATTCGACCTCGCGTCTAAAGCCGCGATCAAGCGAGGCGAAGAGTTCGCTCAAACTTCGGCGGCGGCCGCAGCGCCGCGTGAATCGAGCGGCAGGCGGATCTCGAAGCAGGCGCCGTCGCCACCCGTGACGGCGCGGACCGTGCCGCCGTGTGCGATGGCGACCGCCCTGACGATCGAGAGCCCGAGGCCGGTGCCGGTGCCGTTGCGGGAGCTGCGGTCCGCGGGGCCATCGCCGCGGACGAACCGGTCGAAGACCTGATCCTCGAGACCGGGGGGGAGCCCGGGCCCGTCGTCGCCGATCGTCAGCAGGGCGTCGCCGCCCTCCTCGGAGAGCTCGACCCGGATCGTGGTTCCCGCGGGCGTGTGGCGGATCGAGTTCTCGAGCAGGTTGAGGATCATCCGGTGCAGCTCGTCGGGATTGCCGGTCACGGGCGCGGAGTGATCGAGGTGGACGTCGAAGCGGTGCCCGTCGGAGACCGGAGCGACCTCTTCGAGCGCCTCGGAGGCGACCATCGCCAGATCGCACTCGACCCGGCTGCCCACCCGGCCCGCATCGGCGCGCGCCAGCAGCAGCAGATCGCCCACGAGGCGGTTCATCCGCTTCGAGCTCCGCAGGGCCGAAGCGACGGCGGCGGCGTCGTCGTCGGCCCTGGGATCGTCGGCGAGGGACCCCTCCAGCAGCTCGAGGTTGGCGAGGATGCTGGTCAGCGGGGTCCGCAGCTCGTGGGAAGCGTCGGCGACGAACTCGCGCTGCCGCCTCATCGCGCCCTCGGTCTCCGAGCGGGACGCGTCGAGCTCACGGAGCATCTGATCGAGCGTCCGGGCGAGCTCGGCGACCTCGTCGTCGCTCCTCGGCTCCGGGATCCGGCGAGAGGTGTCGCGCGTCGTCGCGATGTCGCTCGCGGCCGCGGTCAGGGCGGCGATCGGCCGCATCGCCCGATTCGCGACCGCCATGCCGGCGACGAAGGCGAGGAGCGAACCGATCGCGACGCCGCCGGCGAGGAAGAGCCAGAGGCGCCCGATCGTCTCGTCGACGGCCGACTCGGGACGCGCGTACTGCACGTAGAGGGGGTAGCCCGGCGAGGTGATGAAGCTGCTGCCGGTGAAGATCTGGGCCGTCGCGACCTGCAGCGCCCCGGCCGCCAGCACCCGGGTCGTGTCCGGCGGCGGGAACGCGGTAGACGTCTGCGTCTGGCCGATGACCGTCCCCTCGCCGTTGACGATCTGGATCTTCGCGTCGCTCGCCTGCGCAAGCTGTTCGAGCCCGGTCAGGATCGGCTGCCCGGTCGTCGGGTTGAAGTCGATGCCGTTCGCGAGCTGAGCCGCGTTGCTGCGAAGCTCGTTCTCGAAGTCGGTGTGGAGGCGGTCGGAGACGAGCCGGCCCACGACCGCGGCGAAGCCGATCAGGATTATCGCCGTCAGCGCCGCCGAGACGATCGCGATCCGGATCCGGACCGGGAGCCTGCGGGAGCGGGCGTAGAGGTTCTTGAGACCCTGCAGCGGGTTCATCGGCTCACGTTCTGACCACGTAGCCGGCACCCCGCTTGGTGTGCAGGATCCGTTCCTCTCCTCCCTCTTCGAGCTTGCGCCTGAGGTTGCTGATGAACACGTCGATCGTGTTCGTCATCGAGGTCGGGTCGTAGCCCCAGACCTCTTCGAGCAGGCGCTCCCTCGAGATCACGAGACGCTCGTTCCGCATCAGGAACTCGAGCAGCTCGAACTCGCGGTTGGTCAGGTCGACGACGCGCTCCCCGCGCGTCACCTCCCTGGTCCCGGGATTGAGCACCAGGTCGCCGACGGTCAGCGACGCCGTTCCCCGGGGCGGGCGCCGCCGCAGCAGGGACCGGATCCGGGCGAGCAGCTCGGCCCGCTCGAACGGCTTGACGAGATAGTCGTCGGCGCCCGCGTCGAGACCCTCGACGCGGTCGCCGGTGTCGGAACGGGCCGTCAGGATCAGGATCGGCACGTCGCCGCCCGCCCGCAGCCTGCGACAGACCTCGACGCCGTCGAGCTTCGGGAGCCCGAGATCGAGGATGACCAGGTCGGGAACGAATTCCGCCGCCATGCCGAGGGCCCCCTCGCCGTCGCCGGCGGTGCGGACCTCGTGGCCCTCCTGGCGCAGGGACCGGCGCAGGACGTCGGCGATGTCCTCGTCGTCCTCGACGACGAGGACGCGCCCGATCAGGTTGTCGGCCTCACTCACCCGAGCAATTCTAAAGATCGCCGCCGCCGCCCCCGGCGGGCCGGCCGGGGTGCCGCAAGCGAGCGTCCGGGACCTCGGGCGTCCGAACGGGCGCAGGGGACGGCCGCAAGGCGTCGAAGGGGTGCCGAGATGTCAACAAAGCCATTCCTGCGACCGAAGGCACGCAGCAAGAAGGCCTCCGCCAAGCGAGGCAAGAAAGCGGTTGCGCGCAAAGCCCCTGCGGCTCCGCGCGAGCTCGAGCAGCGTCACCTCGACCTGATCGGCCTCGGGCTGCTCGCCGCCGCTCTCTATCTGGGGTTCGTCCTCTATGCGGGGTGGGACGGGGGGCTGGGCGGGTCCGGGCTCGAAGTTGCCCTGACCTGGACCGGTGGCGCCGTCGCCTACGCGGTGCCGATGCTGCTCGCGGGTTGCGGGCTCGCGCTCGTGATCAGACCCCTGCTCAGCGTGCCGGGAGCGATCAACGCCGGCGCGTTCCTCCTCGTCGCCGGGCTGCTGCTGGCATTCGCCGCAGGGACGGCCGGCCTCGGGCCCGATCAGCCGGCCCGCACCGATGTCTTCGTTCCCGACTTCTTCACGAGCCACGGCGGCGTCCTCGGCGAGTCGCTGTACTGGGCGTCGACGACGCTCTTTCAGCGGGTCGGGGCTCACATCATCGCCGTGCTGATGGTCCTCAGCGGAGTCCTTCTCCTGAGCGGCAGGCCCCTGGTCGGTCTGATCGGCTCGGGCGCCGAAGCGGCCGGGCGCGCCCGCCACGCGACCGGCGAGATGGCCCGGTCGGTGCGATCGCGACGCGAGCTTGCGGGACAGCACGTCGGCGACGGCTGGACCACCGAGCACTACCCAGGGGACGGAGAGGAGCTCGAATCGGCCGCCCTCACGGTTCCGCTCGGCAATGAGGACGAGACCGACGAGTTCGACTTCGGCGCCGAGGAGGCCGACGGAGAGGGGGATCCGGAGCCGAGCCCCGCCGAGGAGCACGGATTCGCCGAGGACGGCTTCCTCGAGGTGGCGGAGGAGCCGGAGCCCGCGACGCCGCCGGATCCCGTCGCCGCTGCCGAGGCTGCACCGGCGGAGGAGGAGATCGCGATCTCACGGACCCCGCAGGGGGTCAAGCGGGGCGGCATCACCGAATCGGAGGAGCGCGACTACCGGAACCCGCCGACGAAGCTGCTGAGGCGCGGCAACGACGACAAGGACCGCGGCCCCGACCGGCGCGAGATGGAGAAGACCGCGCGGGCTCTCCTCGAGGTCCTCAGCCATTTCAAGATCGAGGCGAAGCTGATCGGGACCGTCACCGGCCCGCACGTGAGCCGCTACGAGCTGCAGCTCGCACCGGGAACGAAGGTCGGCAAGATCGCCCAACTCAAGGACGACCTCGCCTACGCCCTGGCATCGACCGACATCCGAATCCTTGCGCCGATCCCCGGCAAGAAGGCCGTCGGCGTCGAGGTCCCGAACACGCGCCGGAAGATGGTCCGCCTCGGCGACATCTACCAGGGCCGTCCCGACGGGGCCTCGCCGCTGCTGTCCTGGCTCGGCAAGGACATCTCCGGTCAGGCCGTTTCGATGGACCTGGCGAAGATGCCCCACGTGCTCGTCGCCGGCACGACCGGCTCGGGCAAGTCCGGCTCGGTCAACGCGATCCTGACCTCGATGCTGCTGCACGCCTCGCCGAACGAGCTCCGGCTCGTCCTCGTCGACCCGAAGCAGGTCGAGCTCAACCACTACGACTCGGTCCCCCACCTGCTGACGCCCGTCGTCACGAACGCGCGAGTCGCGGCCAACGTCCTCGAGAACCTCGTCGCCGAGATGGAGGAGCGCTACACGGTCATGGGCAAGGCCCGCGGCCGCAACCTCGAGGAGCTCAACAAGATCCGCCGCAAGGCCGGCGAGGCACCGCTGCCGCACATCCTCTGCGTGATCGACGAGCTCGCCGACCTGATGATGGTCGCCCCCGGCGAGGTCGAGGACTCGATCATCCGTCTCGCCCAGAAGTCCCGGGCGGTCGGCATCCATCTGCTGCTCGCCACCCAGCGGCCCTCGACCGACGTCATCACCGGAACGATCAAGGTCAACATCCCGGCGCGAATCGGGTTCGCGGTCGCCTCCCAGGTCGATTCGCGCGTGATCCTCGACCAGGGCGGAGCCGAGTCGCTGCTCGGGCAGGGAGACATGCTCTTCCGCCCGGTCGGCTCCTCGAAGCTCCAGCGGGTCCAGGGTGCCTTCGTGACCGAAGAGGAGATCGCTCGGGTCGTCTCGTTCTGGTCGAAGCAGGGCGAGCCCAGCTTCGACGCCGAGCTGCTGACCGAGAAGCCCCCGGTCGACGTCGACGGAGACGGTGGCGGCGAGTTCTCGCCCGATGAGGACGATCTGCTCGAGGACGCGATCCGGATCTGCGTCGAGACCGAGACTGCATCGGTCTCGATGATCCAACGGCGGCTCCGGGTCGGCTACACGCGCGCCGGCAGGCTCATCGACATGCTCGAGCGCCGCGGGGTCATCTCCGGCTACGAGGGCTCGAAGCCGCGCCAGGTCCTCGTCGGTCCGGCCGACGTCCCGCGCATCCTCGGCGGCGGTGGCGACGGGGACGACGGCCCGGCCACCGACGGCGCGGGTCTCGAGACGGTTCAGGGCTGATCATCCAGACGGCGCTCGGCACACTGTCCCGGAGCACGTACCTCGCAATACTGGGCGGCCGATGAGCCGCTACGAGCAGGAACGGGGACCGGGAATCGGCGCGACCCTGAAGGACGCGCGTCGCCGGCTCGGCATGGACATCAAGGACGCCGAGGAGCGGACGAAGATCCGGACCAGGTACCTGCGGGCGCTCGAGGCCGAGGACTGGGAGGTGCTGCCGGCGCCGGCCTACGTGCGGGGCTTCCTCAGGACCTACGGGCAGATCCTCGGGCTCGACGGCGAGGCCCTTGCCGACCGCTACCGGCGCAGCTTCGAGGAGCCCGCCACGGCCGCGCCCCTCGAGCCCGTGATCCGCAACCGGCGGGCGCCGGGGTCGCGACCGCCGTCACGGAGCGGCCCGATCGTCGCGATCGGGGCCGGGGTTCTCATCCTCGTGGTCGTGCTCGCGATCCTCGGCATCACCGGGGGCGGCGATGACTCGCCCAAGGACAAGCCGGTCGGCAAGCGAACGTCGAAGGACGCCAAGCAGATCTCGAAGCCGGACAAGTCGTCGAAGAAGCCGATCGAGATAAGCGTCGAGCCGCTCGCGGCCACCCGGATCTGCCTCGCCGCCGGCGGGCAGGCGCTGATCGACTCACAGGTGCTTGCTGTCGGGGCCACCGAGAAGTTCAGCGGCGAGAAGCGCTACCGCCTCGACCTGATCGGCGGCGGTTCGGTGAAGCTGAAGGCCGGGGGGGACCAGCAGAAGCTCGAGCCGACCGCCAACGCGAGCTTCGAGGCCGACGCCGACGGCATTCGCGAGGTCGGGTACGCGGGGCCGGACTGCCCATGAGCGTCCGCGCCGGGATCGTCGTCACCGGAACCGAGGTTCTGACCGGGCGGGTCACCGACCGCAACGGCCCCTGGGTCTCCGAGCGGCTCGGCGAGCTCGGCTGCGAGGTCGCCGACATCGTCTGCGTCGGCGACCGCCCCGGGGACCTCCGCGGTGCGCTCGAGTTCCTGCGCTCCGCCGGGCTCGACCTGATCGTCACCACCGGGGGCCTCGGCCCGACTGCCGACGACCTCACGGCGGAGATCGTCTCCGGCTTCGCCGGCCGGGAGATGGTCCTCGACGAGGCGATGGAGCGGCGGATCTCGGAGATCGTCGCCGGCTTCGCCCGGCGCATGAAGTTCGATCCGGAGGGTCTGCGGGATGGGACCCGCAAGCAGGCGATGGTCCCCGAGGGGTCGATCGCGCTCGATCCAGCCGGCACCGCGCCGGGTCTCGTGGTCGAGGCGCAGGGCCCGGTCGTGATCGTCCTGCCGGGCCCGCCGCGCGAGCTTCAGGCGATGTGGCCCGCGGCGACGTCCGCCGGGCCGGTGGCGGCGATCCTCGGCCGCGCCGACAGCTACGAGGTCGAGACGATGAAGATGTTCGGGATCCCCGAGTCGACCCTGGCGAAGACGCTGCGCGAGATCGAGCGGGACATCGACCTCAGCCCGCTGGAGATCACGACCTGCCTGCGGCGGGGCTCCGAGCTCGAGATCGACGTCCGCTACCGCGATTCCGAACTCGAACTGCGTGATTCGCTCTTCGTCGCGCTGCGGGAGCGTCACGGGGCGTTCATCTACACCGAGCGCGGCGAGAGCATCGATTCGATCGTCGCCGGCCTGCTCGCCGGGCGCTCGATCGGCCTGGCGGAGTCCTGCACCGGCGGCCTGCTCGCGGCCCGGCTGACCGATCCGCCGGGCGCGTCGGACTACTTCAGGGGCGGGGTCGTCGCCTACTCCGACCGCGCGAAGACCGAGCTGCTCGGCGTCCCCGCGGAGCTGGTGAGCGACCACGGCGCGGTCTCGCCGGAGGTCGCCGAGGCGATGGCGCGCGGGGCGATGGAGCGCTTCGACGCCGAGCTCGGCGTCGGGATCACCGGCGTTGCCGGTCCCGGCGGCGGGACCGAGGAGAAGCCGGTCGGCTACGTCTGCATCTGCGTCGTCGACGGATCCGGCAACTCGCTGGCCAGGGACCCGAAGCTGCCCGGGAGCCGCGACGACGTCCGCGACCGCTCCGCCAGCGTCGCCATGCACATGATCAGGCGACTGCTGATCGGCGAGGACCTGCCGCTCTAGGCCGGATCGGGCTCAGCGAACAAGCCGAGCATCCGCTCGAGCAGGAACTCGGGAGCCTCCTCGGGGAGCCAGTGCCCGGCATCCGGCACGACCTCCATGCGCATGCGCGGGGCATTCACCTCGGCCCCGCCCTGCTGATCGGGACGGATCACCGGGTCGGCGATGCCGACGAACTGGACGCAGGGTTGCTCGAGGACCCGATCGGCGAACGCACCGGAGGCGACCTCGCGCAGCTCGCGCGTCAGAAAGCTCCGGTACAGGGAGACGCAGGCTGCCGCACGATCGGGCTCGGCCCACTGGGCGACGAAAGTCTCGAGCTGCTCGTCGGTCCAGGTGCGATCGGGGTCGAACGCGCTGGCGCGAAACACGGTCCGCGTGAAGGCGGGGACCCTACTGATCACCTGGCGGCCGATGAACGGGGAGGCGATCAGCACCATGTAGGCGAGCCGGCGGGCGAGCTTCATGGCCGCCGCCGCTCCGGGCTCGCGCTGAACCCACGGGTGGCCGATTCCGGCGGCAGCGAAGTGTGAGAAGCGCTCCGGTGCGTCGATGCAGAGCAGAAAGCCGGTGAAGCCGCCCCAGTCGTGCCCGGCGAGCCGGACGCGCTCGAGGCCGAGGGTGTCGAGGAGGGCGACGACATCGGCTGCGAGCTCCGACTTCAGGTAGGCGCCGCGGGGGGCGGCGGTCCAGCCGAAGCCGCGGAGATCCGGGCAGATCACGCGGTAGCGCTCGCTGAGCGGGCCGATCAGCCGCCGCCACGCGTACCAGTGCTGCGGCCATCCGTGCAGCAGGACGAGCGGCTCGGCATCGGCGGGGCCCGCGACGGCCACATGCATTCGCAACCCGCCGACGTCGTGGAACTCGTGATCGACTCCGGCGAGCTCGGGCATCGGCCTCGGTGGGGACATCGCGGCACACCCTATTGACAGCCGCGTCCGCCGATCGGCACGTTCGGGCTCCCATCCGCGCGTCGCGGCGCCCTACGTTCCGGGGCAGGGCACAGGGGGCAACACACGTTCGGTCCGTCCGGAGGTCGCTCTAGCTTTGTGGCTCCGGTTCCGGGGGTATCCCACGGCACCCCGGCCGACTCGACTGCCGCCGTGGCGGCGGATTAGGAGATTTGAGAATGGCAGCAGGAAACAAGCCGACCCCGATCGAGGCCGGCTCGAAGGACGCGAAGGCCAAGGACGCGGCCCTGAAGGCGGCCGTCGGCCAGATCGAGCGCGAGTTCGGCGCCGGCGCGGTGATGAAGCTGGGCAGCAAGACCGTGATGGACGTCGAGGCGATCCCGACCGGGGCGATCTCGCTCGACATCGCGCTCGGAGTCGGCGGTGTGCCGAAGGGCCGGATCGTCGAGATCTTCGGCCCGGAGTCGTCCGGCAAGACGACGCTGATCTACCACATCATCGCCCAGTGCCAGGCCCGCGGCGGCGTCTGCGCCTTCGTCGACGCCGAGCACGCGATCGACCCCGTCTACGCGCGCCGGATCGGCGTCGACACCGACGAGCTGCTGATCTCCCAGCCCGATTACGGCGAGCAGGCGCTCGAGATCGTCGACGTCCTGACCCGCTCCGGGGCCGTCGACCTCGTCGCCGTCGACTCGGTCGCGGCGTTGACGCCGCGCGTCGAGCTCGAGGGGCAGATGGGCGAGGTCCAGGTCGGCCTGCAGGCCCGCCTGATGTCGCAGGCGCTGCGCAAGCTCGCCGGCAACCTCAACCGGGCGAAGACCGTCTGCCTGTTCACGAACCAGATCCGCGAGAAGATCGGGGTCAGCTTCGGCAGCCCCGAGACCCAGCCGGGCGGCCGGGCGCTGAAGTTCTATTCCTCCCAGCGCCTCGACCTGCGCCGGATCGAGACCCTCAAGGAGGGCACCGAGGCGGTCGGCAACCGGGTCCGGGTCAAGGTCGTCAAGAACAAGGTCGCGGCGCCGTTCAAGCAGGCCGAGTTCGACGTCGAGTACGGCGTCGGCATCTCGAACGAGAGCTGCCTGCTCGACCTCGGGGTCGACCACGACATCGTCACCAAGTCCGGCTCGTTCTTCTCCTACGGCGAGACGCGGCTCGGGCAGGGGCGGATCAACTCCAAGCAGTTCCTCGCCGAGAACCCCGAGATGGCCGACGAGATCGAGGCCAAGATCTACGAGGCGGTCGGCGTCGAGCGCGCCGCCAGCCCCGTGCGGATCTCCGCGGCGACCGTCGGCGAAGAGGAGGAGGGCTCCGAGGCCGCCTGAGCGGCTCCGGAGCGGCTCCGGTGACGGTCGACGACCGCCGGCTGCAGGAGGTCCTCGGCAAGGCGCTCGGGGCCCTGAGGCGCCGGGAGCGCACGGCTGCCGAGCTTCACGCGTGGCTGCGTGAGCGGGGCAGCGAGGAGGACCTCGCAGAGGACGTCATCGCCGAGCTCGTCGAGCTCGGGGAGCTGGATGACGAACGCTTCGCATTTGCCTATGCCGCCGACAAGCGGGATCTGTCGGGCTGGGGAGCGCACCGAATCGCCGCCGCGCTGACCGATCGTGGGATCGGGCTGGGGCTCGCCGAGCGCGCCGCTGCCGAGCCTCGTGAGGAGGAGCTCGAGCGGGCGGTCGAGCTGGTGATCGCCAAGGGCGAGGACCTCGGCGACGAACGCGGCCGGGCACGGGCGCTCTCGCATCTGACCAGGAGGGGCTACGAGTACGAGCTCGCCTACGACGCCGTCCGCCGCGCCGAGGGGAACGGTTCGCGCGCAGCCTGATTCGGCCTGGCCCGACGCCGACGCACTACCATCGTCGGGGAGATGGAGAGGCGGAGTCGCAGAAAGATCGCCGGCCGGCAACGCCCGCCAAGTCAGCAACTTTCCGCGGCGCAGCCGATCGCCGCGGTCGATACGCCCAGCGATGGGGAGACCGAGGACGACGGCTCGGACCTTCGCGCGCGGCGCGAGGAGATCGCCCGCCTTCAGGAACGTGCCCTGCACGACGCCGAGGCCGCCCGCCTGAAGCTGGCCGACATCGAGCGCCGAGAACGGGCGCTCGCTGACCGCGAGCGCAACCTCGAGGGACAGGCGGAGGAGCTGAAGCGCCAGAAGCAGGTGCAGCGCAAGGAGCTCGAGCGCCTCACCGGCCTCACGGTCACGCAGGCGAAGCAGATGCTGATCGCCGACGTCGAACACGACGCACGACGCCAGGCAGGGCGGGTGCTGCTGCAGATCGAGGAGGAGACGAAGCGGGATGCCGACCGCCGCGCCCGGAACATCCTCTCGATCGCGATGGGGCGGCTGGCCGGCACCCACGCGAGCGAGACGACGACGCGGCTCATCGAGCTCCCGAGTGAGGAGATGAAGGGCCGCATCATCGGCCGCGAAGGCAGAAACATCCGCGCCATCGAGTCCCTCACCGGGGTCGACCTGATCATCGACGAGACGCCGAACGCGGTCGTCGTCTCCACCTTCGACGGCGTTCGGCGCGAGATCGCCCGGCTGATGCTCGAGCGCCTCATCGCCGACGGCCGGATCCAGCCGGCGACGATCGAGGAGGCCTACGAGAAGGCGAAGGCGGAGGTCGAGACGACGATGGTCGCCGAAGGCCAGCGCGCCGAGCTCGAGGCCGGCGTTCACGGGATCGATCCCGAGTTGCTCGAGGTTCTCGGCCGCCTGCGGTTTCGGACCTCCTACGGCCAGAACGTGCTCGATCACCTCGTGGAGTCGGCGAATATCGCCGGCTTGATCGCAGCCGAGCTCGGAGTGTCGGTCGAGACCGCGAGGCGGGCGACGCTCCTGCACGACCTCGGCAAGGCCGTGAGCCACGAGGTCGAGGGCTCCCACGCCCAGGTCGGCGCTTCGATGGCCCGTCGGAAGGGCGAGAGCGAAGCAGTCGCCCACGCCATCGAAGCCCATCACAACGAGGTCCCTCCGAAGACGGTCGAGGCCGTGATCGTCCAGATCGCCGATGCGGTTTCCGGCGCCCGGCCGGGAGCCAGGGGGGAGGCGCTCGAGCACTACGTGACCCGGCTGCGCGATCTCGAGGAGGTGGCGGGCCGCCACCCCGGCGTCGAGAAGGTCTACGCCGTCCGCGCCGGCCGCGAGGTGCGCCTGGTCGTGGACCCGGGAACCGTCGACGACGAGGAGGCGGCCGTCATCGCCCGCCGTGCGGCGAAGGCCGTAGAGAAAGAGCTCGACTACCCGGGACGGATCAAGATCACGGTCGTACGCGAGAGCCGCTCGACGGCCTTCGCCGAGTAACGGCCGCGACGGTGATCGTCGATCGCGATCGATAGGATCGCGCCTGCATGGACGAGTCCCTCTTCTACATAGCCGGCATCGCCCTCATGGTGGTCGCTCTGATCATCTCCTTCATCGGGATGCGCAGCGACAAGTTCCCCTCCGGGCGGATGCTCGGAGTCGGCATCGTCGTGATCTTCCTGCTCGTCGCAGCGACGGCGGTCGGCGCGGTCGAGCTCGCGAAGCACGAGGACGAACAGGGCGGTGAGCTCGAGGCCGCCAACACCGAGGCCGACGTTCAGCAGAGTTCGCAGACCGCGACCGAGCAGCAGGCCGGAGCCGCCCCAGCCGACACGCCCGCCGAGAAGCCCGCCGGCGGCGGCAGCACGACCGCCCTCGTGGAGGAGGGCAAGCAGGTGTTCGTCTCGACCGGCTGTGGCAGCTGCCACACGGTGGTCTCGCTGGGATCCGACGCGCAGGGGACGATCGGGCCGAACCTGACGACGGCGCTCACCCAGGACGATCAGGCGGCGATCAAGGAGATGATCGTGGACCCTCAGGCCGAGATCGCGAAGGGATTCCCCGGCGGAACGATGCCCACCAACTACGGCGATCAGCTCACGCCCGAGCAGCTCGACGCCCTGACCGCCTTCCTCTTTCAGGAATCCCACTCCCCGGGCTGAGTCCCCGGGGCCGCGCGCCCGGGGACGGAGGTAACGTGAGCGAGATGAAGCGGTTCCATGTGACGACCTTCGGTTGTCAGATGAACGAGCACGATTCGGAGCGGATGAAGGGCATGCTGTCCTCGCTCGGCTACGCGGAGTCGCCGAGCCGCGAGGACGCCGACCTGATCCTCTTCAACACGTGCTCGATCCGCGAGAGCGCCGACAGTCGCTTCATCGCTCATCTCGGCGAGGCCAAACGGCTGAAGCGCGAGCAGCCCGACGTCGTCGTCGGGGTCGGCGGCTGCTGGGCGCAGTCGGTCAAGGACGAGGTATTCGAGCGTTTTCCGTTCGTCGACGTCGCCTTCGGACCGGGTCAGATCCACAAGCTGGCCGAGTTCCTCACCTCCGACTCGCTGTCGGCGCAGGGTTACTTCGAGTTCGAGGACTTCGCCGGTCACCTGCCATCGCGGCGCGGGCGGCCGTTTCAGGCCTGGCTGCAGATCTCGCAGGGCTGCAACTGCGCCTGCTCCTACTGCATCGTTCCCTCGACTCGCGGTCGTGAGTCCAGCCGGCCCGCCGCCGAGCTGCTCGCGGAGGTCGGGGGACTCGCCGCCGACGGAGTTCGCGAGGTGACCCTCCTCGGCCAGAACGTCAACAGCTACGGACGCGACCTTCGCGGGGCCGAGCGCCTGACGTTCGCCGAGCTGCTGCGCGAGATCGACGCGATCGAGGGGATCGAACGGATCCGCTACACGAGCCCGCACCCGAAGGACATGAAGGAGGACGTGGTCCTCGCCCACGCCGAGTGCCGCTCGCTCTGCGAGCACATCCACCTGCCGCTGCAGTCGGGTTCGAGCCGGATCCTGAAGGCGATGCGCCGCACCTACAACCGCGAGCGCTACCTCGACCGCGTCGCGCTGATCCGCGAGCACGTGCCGGACGTCGCCCTGAGCACCGACATCATCGTCGGATTCCCGGGTGAGACCGAGGAGGACTTCCGGGAGACGCTCGAGGTCGTCGAGGCGGTCGGATACGACGGTGCATTCACGTTCGTCTTCAGTCCGCGGCGCGGGACCGAGGCCGCCGAGCTCGGCGACCGGATCCCGCATCCGGTCAAGAAGGAACGCATGGGGCGGCTCGTCGAGGCCGTGCAGCGCCGTGCCCGCGAACGCGCGGAGCGCTTCGTGGGGCGCACGGTCGAGGTCCTGGTGGAGGGCCCGAGCCGCACCGATCCCAGCCGGCTGCGGGGACGGAGCCGGCACAACAAGGCCGTGAACTTCGACGGGACCGCGCGACCCGGAGAGATCGTCGAGGTCGAGATCGGATCGGCGACCTCGCAGACGCTGCTCGGCACCGAGGTCCTGCTCTCGCGCGCCGGCTGAGCGCCGTGGCGGTGGTCGCGATCTTCGGCCCGACCGGCGTCGGCAAGACCGCCGTCGCGATCGAGCTCGCCGATCTGCTGCGTGACCGCGGAGAGGACCCGGTCGCGGTCTCCTGTGACGCCATCCAGGTCTATCGGGGTCTCGAGGTGCTGAGCGGCGCGCCGAGCCCCCGGCAACGTGAGCGGCTCGAGCACCGGCTCGTCGGCGTGGCCGAGGTCGGCGAGGAGTTCAGCGCCGGCCGATTCGCCGGGCTGGCGCGGCAGGAGATCGACTCACTGCTGGCCGCGGGACGGACGCCGATCGTCGTCGGCGGGACCGGGCTCTACATGCGGGCTGCCCTGGCGGACCTGGACCTCAGGCCGCCGGTTTCGAGGGAGGTCCGCCGCCTCGTCGAGGCCGAGGTCGCCGAGCGAGGGGCGGCGGCCATGCACGCCGAGCTCGATCCCGACGTCGGCGCGCGGATCCACCCGAACGACCGCAAGCGCGTCGCGAGGGCGCTGGAGCTTCAGCGGGTCGGCCTCGACCCTCCGGAGCGGAGCCGGGACCTGTGGACCGCCGGCCTGCGTCACCCGACGGCCCTGATCGGCATCGTCGTCGACCGCCACGAGCTCGCCGGCCGGATCGACCGTCGGGTCGAGGCCATGGTCGCGGACGGAGCGGCCGAGGAGGCACGGGCGGCACTCGCGACGGGCGCTTCGCGGACGGCGACCTCGGCGCTGGGCTTCGAGGACCTGATCGCCGGGGATGCCGACGCGGTCAAGGCGTCGCATCGGCGCTATGCGCGCCGGCAGATGACCTGGATGCGGAAGATGGCGGGCATCGAGACGATCGACCGCACGGGACTCGGCGACCGCGCGGTCGCCGTCGGGGCGCTCGCGCTCGCGGACCGCGCCGGGGCGACCTAGGCGGACCCGTTCGGCGAGTCGCCGTTCGACACCAGGGTGTTGCGGTCGGTCATCACGTGGTCGATCAGGCCGTACTCCCGCGCCTCCTCGGCGCCGAAGAAGCGGTCGCGCTCCATGTCGTCATGGATCTGCTCGACGGTCTGGCCGGTGTGCTGGGAGTAGATCTCCTCGAGGCGGCGTCGCAGCGCAAGCGTCTCGCGGGCGTGGATCTCGATGTCGGTCGACTGTCCCTCGAATCCGCCCGAAGGCTGGTGGTTGAGGATTCGCGAGTTCGGCAGCGCCATCCGCTTGCCCTTGGTGCCGCCCGTCAGGATCAGCGAACCCATCGACATCGCAACGCCGAAACAGATCGTCTGGACGTCGCAGTGGACGAACTGCATCGTGTCGTAGATCGCGAGGCCGCTGTAGACGATCCCGCCGGGGGAGTTGATGTACAGCGAGATGTCCTTGTCGGGGTCCTCCGACTCGAGGTGCAGCAACTGGGCGACGATCAGGTTCGATACCTGGTCGTCGATCGGGGTCCCGAGGACGACGATCCGCTCCGAGAGCAGTCGCGAATAGATGTCGAACGAGCGCTCGCCTCGCGAGGACTGCTCGACCACCATCGGGACCATCGGCATGTGCTGAACCTCCTGTTTCGGGTGGGCGTCGAAGCTCAGGCTATCGGGACGCGGATGCGGGCCCGGCGCGGGCGGACCGCGGATGCGACATCGATCCGTCCTCCGCTCCGACCGCCATACTTGCGCCGATGCGATTCGCGAAGTGGCAGGCGCTCGGCAACGACTACATCGTCCTCGAGGACGACGACGTCCCGTTCGAGCTGACGCCGCAGCGGATCCGGGCGATCTGCGCACCCCACGTGGGGGTGCACTCCGACGGCATCCTCCTGCTCGCGCAACCGGCTGACCCCGCCGCGCACGTGGCCGACCTCCGGATCTTCAACCCGGACGGCTCCGAGGCCGAGCTCTCCGGCAACGGCGTCCGCGAGGCCGTGCTCTACCTGCGGGCCGCCGGCTGGACCGATCGCGACACGTTCACGGTCATGACCGCCGCGGGTGAGGTCACCCCGACGCTCACCGGTCCGGGCTCGGCTCGGGTGGCGATGGGCAGAGCGGCAACCGCTTCGAGCGACTTCCCCGGCGGGCCGGGCGACGGCATCGGCACGATCGACGTCGGCGGGATCGAGCGCGAGTTCCAGCACGTCTCGATCGGCAACCCGCAGTGCGCGATCGAGGTCGTCGATGGGCTCGAGGACCTCGACCTGACGGCGATCGGCCCGGCGATCGAGGGAGCGGCGCTCTTCCCGAACCGCACCAACGTGAGCTTCTGGCAGGCCGACGGATCACGAGTCCGGGCTCGGATCTTCGAGCGCGGGGTGGGGGAGACGCTCTCGTCGGGCACCGGGGCAACGGGAGCTGCGGTCGCGGCCCACCTGCGCGGCGCCGCCTCTCCGATCACCGTCGCCCTCGACGGCGGCGAGCTCGTCGTCGAGATCGGCGAGGAACTCGAGATCGACCTGACCGGCACCGCGGAGCCGGTCTTCGCCGGCGCTCTCGATCCGGGCTTCGTCGAGCGCCTCCGCGGGCTCTGAACGCGCTCAGCCGACCGCATCGAGCGGGCCGAAGCCGACGCCGGTGAGCTCCTTCGAGACCACCCAGAGGCGCCGGGCGGCCTCGGGATCGGCGGCCCGGCCCGTCCGGCCGACGAGCGCGGGATGGCTGCCCCGGATCTCCTGGAAACCGTCGGGGCCGTAGAAGTCGCCGCCGCCGACCCCGGGCGCGGTTGCGGCGTAGAGCGTCGGGACGGCGCCGGATGCTTCGTCCTGGGCGAAGAGGACGTTGCCGGCCCACATCACCGGCTGCAGGAGCTTCCCGACGGCCCCGAGACCGATTCCGGCCGTCTGCAAGTTGGTCGCGGCGTAGCCGGGGTGCGCCGCTGCGGCGACCAGGTCCGTTCCGGCCTCCGCGGCGCGTCGCGCCAACTCGAGCGTGAACAGCAGGTTGGCGAGCTTGGACTGCCCGTAGGCAGGCCACCGCGAGTACCCGCGCACGGAGCTGAGGTCCTCGAAGCTCATCCGCCCGATTCGGTGGGCGGTGCTGCTCAGCGTGACCACCCGCGGCGCGCCGGCGGCGAGGAGCTTCCCGATCAGCCGTCCGGTCAGCGCGAAGTGACCGAGGTGGTTGGTCCCGAACTGCAGCTCGAAGCCGTCCGCCGTCTCCCGCCGGGGCGGGGCCATGACCCCGGCGTTGTTGACGAGGAGGTCAAGCGGCGCGGGGCGGGCGTTCACGGCCGCCGCCGCCGCCGCGACCGAGCTCAGGTCTGCGAGATCGAGCTCGACGAGCTCGAGGTCGGCCCCCGGCACCTCCGAGCCGATCGATTCCATCGCCCGCTCCGCCTTCTCGCGACTGCGGCAGGCCATGAGCACGGTCGCTCCGGCGCGGGCCAGCTCCTTCGCCGTCTGCAGCCCGAGGCCGCTGTTGGCGCCCGTGACCATCGCCGTTCTTCCCGACTGGTCGGGAATGTCCGCGGTCGTCCACTTCGCCGCCGTCGCGGTCAATTCCGCTCCTCTCTGATCGGTCGCGAGGACGCAAGCCTAGATAGCCTGAGGCGTCGACCCTTCCCGTCGTCTCGAAAGGACCGCCCACACCTTGGCCCTTACCGACCCCTCCAAGCGCCTCGAGGCGATCCCGCCGTACATGTTCGCCGAGCTCGAGCGCAAGGTCGCCGACAAACGGAACGCCGGGATCGACGTGATCAGCCTCGGAATCGGGGATCCCGACATGCCCACCTATCCACACGTCGTCGAGGCGATGCAGGCCGCGGTCGCTGAGAACGGCAACCAGAAGTACCCCTCCAATCGGGGGCGGGCGGAGTTCCGCGAGGCCTTCGCCGCCTTCTACGGACGGCGCTTCGGAGTCCAGATCGACCCCGAGACCGAAGTGATCCCCGCGATCGGCGCCAAGGAGTGCATCTACAACCTCTGCTTTGCGTTCCTCGACCCCGGAGACATCGCTCTCGCCTCCGACCCGGGCTACCCCGTCTACACCGGCGGCCCCGTGCTGGCGGGCGCCGAGGTCACGGTGCTGCCGCTCGTGCCCGAGCTCGGCTTCGCGCCGGACCTCGATGCGATCAACTCCGACGCGCTGCGGCGCGCCCGGCTGCTCTTCCTCAACTACCCGAACAACCCGACCGGCGCGGTCGCTCCCGAGGGGCTCTTCGAGCGCGTGGTCGAGCTGGCGCGCGAGCACGAGATCCTCGTCGTCCACGACAACGCCTACTCGGAGACGACCTACGACGGCTACGTCGCACCGAGTTTCCTCCAGACCCCCGGCGCCAAGGAGGTCGGCGTCGAGGTCTTCAGCCTCTCGAAGGGCTACAACATGACCGGCTGGCGCTGCGCGGCGATCCTCGGCAACGCCGACGCGATTCAGACCTATTGGCGACTCAAGACCAACGTCGATTCCGGCCTGTTCGATGCGGTCCAGCTGGCCGGCGTCGCAGCGCTCGAGGGCCCCGCCGAGCCGCTCGCTGCGATGAACGCGACCTACGCCCGACGCCGCGATCTCGTGGTCGGTGCCCTCCGTGAGATCGGCGTCGGCGTCGACTCGCCGAAGGGCACGATCTACGTCTGGGCGCCGGTGCCCGAGGGCCATACATCGACATCGTTCTGCGAGCACGTGCTCGAGCAGGCCGCCGTGGTGATCTCGCCGGGCTCGATGTACGGGCCGAGCGGCGAGGGGTTCTTCCGGATCTCCCTGACGACCCCCGACGAACGCCTGACCGAGGCCGTCGAGCGCATGCGCGAGCACCTGAGCTGATCGCGATGGAATCCTCGCCGGTCAAGTACGTCCGCAGCGAAGATGGCCGGTACATCGCCTATCGGACGATGGGCAGCGGTGAGCAGGACTACATGATCGTCCTCCCGAGCCTCGGGACGATCGAGATGCTCGTCGTTCCTCCGGCGAAGCGGCTGATGCGCAGCTACATCGAGCACTCGCGCCTGATTTCGTTCGATCGGCGCGGCGCCGGGCTGTCCGATCCGGTCGAGGCCCCGGCGACGCTCGAGGAGCAGATGGCCGATGTCACCGCCGTCCTCGACGCCTGCAGCAGCGAGCGCGTCGTGCTCGAGGCGCAGGCGGAGGCCGCCATGCTCGCCGTCCTCTACGCCGCGACCCATCCTGAGCGCGTAAGCCACCTGATCCTGATGCACCCGATGGCGCGGATGACGGCGGCGCCGGGCTACGAGTGGACTTGGGCCGATGAGGAGACTCGCGAGCGAGACTTCGTCCGGCCGATGCTGGCCCGCTGGGGCACCGGCGAGAACGGGGTCGACCCCTCGCCGATCATGGCGGCCACCGAGCCCGCATTCAAGGAGTGGTGGGGAGGGTGGGAGCGGCTGTCCTCCTCGCCGGGGACGATGGAGAAGCGGATGAAGCTGATCGCGCGAATGGACGTGCGCGAGATCCTGCCGCGCGTCCGGACGCCGTCGCTGATCCTCGACCGACCCGCCGCCCTGGCGATGGACTCCCGCCATGCTCACTACTTCGCCGAGCACATCCCGAACGCGGACCTGGTGGAGCTGCCGGGACGCGACGCGATCTCGTTCGGGGACGGCTTCGAGGCCTACCTGGAGGCTGTCGAACGATTCGTGACGGGTGCCGTGGTCAACCGGCGCGAGCAGCGCGCCCTCGCCACCGTCCTCTTCACCGACATCTGCGGCTCGACCGAGATCGCGGCCGAGCGTGGCGACCGCGACTGGCGACAGCTGCTCGAGCGCCACGACCGGATGACCCGCGACCTCGTCGGCGCCTACGGCGGCATCGCCGTCAAGAGCACCGGCGACGGCTTCCTGGCGACCTTCGACGGACCCGCACGAGCCGTTCGCTGCGCCACCGAGCTCGGCGAGCGGGTCGAGGAGCTGGGGATTCAGCTCCGTGCCGGCCTCCACACCGGCGAGGTCGAGATGATCGGCGCCGACGTCGGGGGCATGGCCGTCCACATCGGCGCTCGGATCGGCGCGCTCGGCGGCCCTGGGGAGGTCCTCGCCTCCTCGACCGTCAAGGACCTCGTCGTCGGCTCGGGGATCGAGTTCGCCGAACGCGGCACCCACTCCCTGAAGGGCGTTCCGGGGGAATGGAGGCTGTTCGCCGTCGACTCGGTCTGAGCCCGGCGCTCAGTCGCTGATGAAGTAGAAGGGTGCGAGCCGGGAACCCTATCCGCAGCGACCGCTCTGCTCCTACACTTGGTCGATGGTCCCAGCGGGCGACACGAAGACGACGCGCGAGCGCCGGGGTACCGGCGCCGCCGGGATCCGCAACCCACGGGCACGACAGCGCGCGGTTGCGATCGGGGTCGTCCGGGGGACCCCGGGAGAGGACGTCGAGCTCGACGAGCTCAGCGAGCTGCTCCGGACCGCCGGCGTCGCGACCGAGAGTCGCATGGTCCAGCAACGCGCCGAGCCCGATCCGGACCGCTATTTCGGGCGCGGCAAGCTCGACGAGCTCAAGGCGGAGATCAATCGCGTCGGAGCCAACCTCGTGGCCTGCGACGACGAGCTTGCGCCGCGTCAGGAGCGCAACCTCGAGGGCGCCCTCGGGGTACCGGTCATCGACCGGACGGCGGTGATCCTCGACATCTTCGCCGACCACGCTCACAGCTCGGCCGGCAAGCTCCAGGTCGAGCTCGCCCAGCTCGAATACAACCTCGCCCGGATGCGCGGGCTCTGGACCCACCTCGAGCGCCTCGGCGCCGGCCGCATGGACGGCGGCATCGGTACGAGGGGCCCGGGCGAGTCTCAGATCGAGACGGACCGGCGGCTGGCACGTGACCGGATCGCGGCCCTGCGCCGCGAGCTTCGCCACGTCGAACGCAGCCGCGAGACCATGCGGGCCGAGCGGGAGCGCTCCGCCATCCCGACGGTGGCGCTCGCCGGCTATACGAACGCCGGAAAGTCGACGCTGCTGAACGCGGTCACCGGTGCCGGGGTCGGAGTCGGAGACCGCCTCTTCCACACGCTCGACCCGACCACCCGCTCTTTCGAGCATGACGGGCGAAGCTACCTGCTGACCGACACCGTCGGCTTCATCCGCAAGCTTCCCCATCAACTCGTCGACGCGTTCAAGGCGACGCTGGAGGAGACGACGCTCGCCGACCTGATCGTCCACGTCGTCGACGGGTCCGAGCCGCCGGCCTCGCGGGCCGCGGCGATGCGGGCGGTGGACTCGGTGCTCGATGAGATCGGCGCCGGAGGGACGCCGCGACTCGTCGCCTACAACAAGATCGATCTGCTCGACGCCGACGGCCGCCGCGACCTGCTCGTCGGAGATCGCGATGCGGTCGGGCTCTCCGCGGCGACGGGCGAGGGCCTCGGCGAGCTCCTCGATGCGATCGAGGACGCGTTCGCCCGGACGCTGGAGCCGGTCGAGTTGCTGATCCCGTACGAAGAGGGAGCGATCCTGAACGAGCTCCACGAGATCGCCGGGCAGGTGGAGCGCGAGGATCGCGAGGACGGCGTCCTCGTCAAAGCCCGGGTGCCGCGCAAGCTCTCGCACCGGTTCACCGGCTACTCGGTTCACGGCAGCTCAGCCGCCTGATCCAGTGGAGCTGAAGGTCCGCCTGCTCGAGCCGGGAGCCCAGCTTCCGACCCGGGCCAACGACGGGGACGCCGGCCTCGATCTCCGCGCCGCCGAGCCGGCGCTGCTCGGGCCTGGGGAGCGCGCCTCGATCGGGACCGGGATCGCAGTCGAGATCCCGGCGGGCCACGCCGGACTCGTGCTGCCGCGCTCGGGCCTGGCGCTCCGGCACGGCATCTCGATGGTCAATGCGCCGGGATTGATCGACAGCGGCTACCGCGGCGAGCTTCGGGTCCTGCTGCTGAACACGGATCGCGCTGCCGAGTTCGCGATCGAGCCCGGCGCGCGGATCGCGCAGCTTCTGATCACGCCCTTCGCCGTCCTCGACCCCGTCGAGGTCGCCGCGCTGGCCACGAGCGAGCGGGGCGAGCGCGGATTCGGCTCCAGCGGCGTCGGTTAACCGCGTTCGGCCGCCCGCTTCGCGTCGGCGTGGGCGGCCTCCTCGAGCCGGTCGTCGAGGGGCTCGAGGGTGGGGCGCTCACCCTCCCGGCGCCCGATCGCACGGGCGATCAGCTCGTCGGCCAGCCAGGCGTTCTTCGGCAGCAACGGACCGTGGAGGTAGGTGCCGATCAGATTCCCGCGCACGATCCCCTCGAGGCCGTCGCTGCCGTTGTTGCCGTTGCCGTGAATGACCCGGCCGAGCGGCTCCCCGCCTGCGTCGATGTAGGTCCGCCCGCCATGGTTCTCGAAGCCGGCGAGAACGCGCGGCCCGCCGCCGAGATCGACTTCGATCGAGACGTTGCCGATCAGCCGCGGGCCCGGCTCGCGGACCGTGTGAAGCGGCGCGATGCCGAGACCTTCGATGCGCTCGTCGCCGAGCTGGTAGGAGGAGCCGAGCAGCTGGTAGCCGCCGCAGACGGCGAGCCCGGCAACCCCGTCGGCGACGGCGGCTTCGATCGCGTCGCGTTTGGTGTCGATGAGATCGGACGCGACCATCCGCTGGTCGCGGTCCTGCCCGCCGCCGATGTAGATGAGGTCGTGATCGTCGGGGTCGAATCCCTCACCGGTCCCGGCCGCCGCGTAGGAGAAGCCGATCCCCCGCCACTCGCAGCGATGCCGGAGGAAGAGCACGTTCCCCCGGTCGGCGTAGATGTTCATCTGATCCGGATACAGCGCCAGGAGGCGGAGCTCAGACATCGCGGGCCTCCATGTGAACGACGACCGAGTCCTCGTACTCGATCGTGCTGGGCAGCCGCTCAGCGCCGACGATCCAGAGACCGGCGGCCTCCGCTTCGGATTCGAGCTCGGCAAGCGTGAAGCGGTCGAGGCCGATTGCGTGACGACGCTCGGTCAGGGCGCCGTCGGGGGCGACGAGCTGTCGCAGCCGGATCATCTCGATCCCGTCCTCGGTGATCCGCACCTCGGTCGGGAGGCTGGAGTGCACCCAGCCGCCGACCTCGCGCACGTCGGGGACGGGTTCGGGCCTCCCGGTCCCGAGCGGCAGGGGCTCCTCGAGGACCACCGCCGAGAACCTGCCGCCCGGCTCGAGGTTGGAGGCGACGGCCGCCAGAGCGGCGATCCTGCCGTCGGGCCCGCCGAGGATGTGGAGCAGCTGCATCGGAGCTGCGATCAGCGGAAAGCGGCGGCCGAGCGCGAGCGAGCGAGCGTCTGCACACACGGTCGCGATCGCGAGGCCGGAGGCGGCCGAGCGAGCGGCCAGTGCGTCCAGCAGGAGCCGGTCGGTGTCGACCGCGACGACGTCGTGACCGGCGCGGGCGACCGGGATCGCGACGCGCCCAGTGCCGGCGCCCAGGTCGACGAAGCCGCCGGGCCGCTCCGAGGCGAGACGGATCCAGAGCTCGAGGTCGGCGGCGAACGCGCCGTTCTCGGCATCGTGCCAGGCGACCGGATCGCCCAACGCCGGCCGGGCGGAGGGGCCGTTTCGGACCGGGGCGTTCATCGCCAGAACTCCGTCGCCAACCCGCGGCGCGATAGCAGCGTCCGCAACTCGATCAGAGCGGTGTAGGTGGGCAGGGCGAAGAGGCGGCCGCCGGAGTCTTCGAGAGCGCGATCGAGCGAGGAGCCGATGCCCTCCGCGACGACGATCCGGTCGGTCGGCCAGCCGGCGTACTTGAGCCGGAGGGCGATCTCGGAGGCTCGCGTGCCGGTGCAGTGAACGCGACGGACCGAGCCGGCCAGTAGCTCGAAATCGGCGTCCCAGATCCAGGAGACGTCGCGACCGTCGGCGATCCGATCGTTCAGGGCCGTCCAGAGGTCCAGCGACTCGCCGCTTCTGTCGGCCTCCAGGCGCAGCGTCCGCAGGACCTCGTTGGCGCCGGCCGGGTTCTTGATCAGGAGGATCGACAGGGAACGGTCACCGACCGGGATCGTCTCGACCCGCCCGAACGCCGCCCGGACGGAGTGCAGCCCCTCCCGGATCCGATCGCCGGGAACGTCGAGGCGACGGGCCGCCGCGATCGCGGCGAGCGCGTTGTAGACGTTGTAGAGCCCCGGAAGCGGCAGCTCGACCTCGAGCTCGCCGTCGGGCACATGAACGAGGAAGCTGGAGCCGCTGATCCCGCGGAGATCGATCTCCGTCGCGTAGACGTCGGGCGCCGGCCGATCGGCTCCGCAGTTCGGACATGTGTAGTGCCCGAGATGGCCGACGAAGGCCCGCTCGTAGGCGTATGGGGCCCCGCAGCGGCGGCAATGCTTGGCGTCGAACGCGTGCTGCAGTTCCGGCACGGCCTGGCTCGGGTCCTCGATCCCGAAGAAGGTCACCCCCGCGCGCCGGCGCAGGTTCCGATCTCGGCCGAGGTCGGCGATCAGCGGATCGTCGGCGTTCAGGACAAGGCCGGTCCGCCCCTCGCGGGCCGCGATCACCTCCGCCCATTCGTCGGCCAGCCGCTCGAGCTCCCCATAGCGGTCGAGTTGATCGCGGAACAGGTTCCCGAGGACGAGCAAGGTCGGGTCGAGGTCCCCGACGACCCCCGGCAGCCAGGCCTCGTCGACCTCGAACAGGCCCTCGTCGCCGCCACCCTCGATCAGCGCCGTGGCGACGCCCCAGGCCATGTTCGAGCCGGCCCGGTTGTGGACCGGATCCCGCCCGGCGGCATGAAGGGCGGAGGCCAGCATCCCGGCGGTGGTCGTCTTGCCGTTCGTGGCGCTGAGCACGGTCCGCGAGCCGGTCAGGCGAGCCCCGAGCCGGCCGATCGCGTCGGGTGCGGTCCGTAGCAGCAGCCGGCCGGGCAGCGTCGTCCCGCCGCCGCGCCCGGTGCGCCTGCTCAGCGCGCCGATAGCTCGGGCGGCGGCAACCTTGGCGCCGAACAGGCGGCTTCGCCTCACCGTGCTCACGACGCCGCGGGGGCGATCAGCTCGAGCGCTCCGTCGAGCAGGCTCACGCGCATCGGCAGGTCGGTCAGCTCGTCGCCGTCGGCGTAGACGGCGAACGGCCGGTCGGCGGCGACCTCGACGACCCGGCCGCGAAGCGTCGTCACGTCGTCACGCTCGACGTGGGTCCCCTTGAAGACCTGTGGCAGCCCGGTGAGAAACCGGCGCTTCGGGGCTTCTCCGGTGATGACCACGTCCAGGAGCCCGTCGTCGAGCACGGCTTGCGGAGCCACGAACATGCCGCCGCCGTATGCCTGCGAGTTGGCGACCACCACCGAGTAGCCGGTGACGACGGTCTCGGCGCCGTCGACGGTCACCGTGAAGCGCGCCGGCATCCACTGCCAGAGAGCCTTCAGCGCCGCGAAGGCATAGACCAGGGCTCCGCTGACGACCTTCGTCTCGTTTGCGATCCGGTTGGCGTCGCTGTCGAACCCGCAGCTGGCGATGCAGAGGAAGCGCTCGCCGTTCGCCTCGCCGACGTCGATCCGGCGCCGATCTCCCGCTGCGAGGACGGCCACCGCCTCGGCGGGTTCGGTGGGAATACCGACCACCCGCGCGAGGTCGTTGCCGCGGCCGCCGGGGATGATCCCGAGTGGGGTCCCGGAGCCGGCGAGGGCGCCGCCGACCTTGCCGATCAGCCCGTCGCCGCTGACGACGACCGGGATCTCACCGCGACTCGCCGCCGCCCGGGCCTCGGTGCAGCCGTGCCCGATTCCGGTCGTCATCACGACCTGGTGATGCATGCCGCGGCGGTCGAGCTCCCGGCGGATCTCGGGAAGCCGCTTCAGCGCGCGGCCCGACCCGGCCGAGGGGTTGACCAGCAGGCAGTACACGGATCCGGTTCCGCTCTCCGGCAGGGCTCAGTCCCCCTTGCGGGCCACGAAGTAGGACCCGCGGCCGATCCGGCCCGCCTTCACCGTTGTCATTCCGTGGCGCTTGAAGCCGCGCTCGAGGACGGCATCGGGTGTGTAGAAGGGCGTCTGCTCACCGGAGCTCGCGGCGACGATCGCGTGGCCGCCGTGTCGCAGGACCCGGGCGATCTCGGCGAAGAACGGCGGCGTGTTGAGGAGCGTCACGAGGTCGAAGTCTCCGTCGCCGTAGGGGAGAGAGCTCGAGTCGGCGACCTGGAAGGCGACCCTGCCGTCGGGATCGAGGCCGACCTTGGCCTTGGCACGGCGGATCATCTCCTCGGAGACATCGACACCGCGGACCGAGGCGTAGGGGAACTCGCGGGCGACGAAGAGCGCCGCCACCCCGGTGCCCGTACCGATGTCGAGGGCGCGCTCGGGGCGGCGATCGATCTTGGTGACGGCGACTGCGAGCGGTGCGAGATGGTCGACGCCGGGCGCCCCGGTGCGCTCGTCCCAGGTGATCGCCAGGTCGTCGAAATAGGAGGTCATCGGCCGTCTCAGCACCGGCCACAGCCAGGGGGCGTGGGCGACGATCGCGTTCAGCACGCGCCCGATCAGCCTGACCCGGGCCGGGGGCCCGACGGCGCCGTCGCTCTCGGAGGGTTGTGCCACGGTGCCATGATCGCAACCCGTTAGGCTGCCGCGCGTGCCGAAAAGGATCCCGCTCCTGCTCGCCCTCCTGCTCGCGTCCGCAACGATGCTCGCCGCGTGCGGCGGCGGCGACGACAGCGGCAGCACCGAGGCCGACGCGACGAGCGGCGCAGGCCCCTGCGAGAGCGTCGACGCCCCGCCGCCGAAGAAGGAAGCCGATCTGCCACCGCCGAAGGCCGACGAGCCCACCGCCGCGGGGGTCACCTTCGACACCAGTTGCGGCAGCTTCACGGTCACCTTCGACGACCGGGCACCGAAGACGGCCGCCTCCTTCCAGTACCTGGCCGAGGAGGGCTTCTACGACGACACCGTCTTCCACCGGGTGGTTCCCGGGTTCGTGATCCAGGGCGGCGATCCCCTCGGTTCCGACCCGGCCAAGGCCGGGACCGGTGGTCCGGGGTACAGCGTCGACGAGAAGCCGCCGTCCGGCCTCTCCTACACGAAGGGGATCGTGGCCATGGCCAAGAGCCAGGTCGAGCCCCCCGGGCGCTCCGGCAGCCAGTTCTACGTCGTCACCGGTGCCGACGCCGGCCTGCCGCCCGACTACGCGCTCGTCGGCCAGGTGACCGAGGGGATGGACACCGTCGAGGCCATCGACGCGCTCGGAACCCCGGGAGCGGACGGCCCGCCGACGCAGACGGTCGTGATCGAGTCGGCGACCCCGGAGGGCTGAGTTGGCGAAGGCGAAGGAGGGAGGAAGGGCGCCGGCCTTCACCCTGCCGTGGACCGGCGAGGGGGAGTTCTCGCTCGACGCCCAGCGCGGTCGCTGGGTTGTGCTGGCGTTCTATCCGGGTGACTTCACCCCGACCTGCACGAGGCAGTTCTGCAACTACCGCGACGGCCGCGAGAAGATCGACGACCTCGACGCCGTGGTCGTCGGGATCTCGCCGCAGGACGTCGACTCCCACGAACAGTTCATCGCCGAGCACGGGCTGACGGTGCCGCTCGCCGCCGACGTCGACAAGTCGGTTGCGAAGGCCTATGGCGTGCTCGGCCCCGGCGGCGGATTCGTCCGCCGCGCGATCTTCGTCGTCGATCCCGAGGGCGTGATCCGCTACCGCAAGGTGGCGCTGGTCGGGCTCGGCTTCGAGGATGCCGACGATCTGCGCTCGGCGCTGGACTCGGCCCGCGCCGCGGCTTGAACGCCGAGGAGTTCGAAGTCGAGAGTGGTGGGGTCGTCCTCCGCGGGGTCAGCGAGGGAACCGGACCGCCCGTCGTTCTCGCCCACGGCCTGACCGCGCACCGCGATCTCGTGGTGCACGGCTCCCGCGCGCTCGCGCGCGCCGGCCACCGGGTGATCCGCTACGACGCCCGCGGGCACGGCGACAGCGACCCGGGGCCCGAGGGGAGTTATGTATACGAGCAACTCGCCGACGACCTCGACGCGGTCGTCGCGGCGACCGGAGCCGACCGGCCGGTGCTGGCCGGGCACTCGATGGGCGCGCACACGATCGCCACCCTGGCGCTCCGCGACCCGTCCCGATGGGAGGGGGTCGTTGCGATCGGGCCGGCGAGCATCGGGATTCCGCTCGAGGCGGAGTCGCTCGCGAACTGGGACCGGCTCGCCGACGGGCTGGACGCAGGCGGAATCGACGGATTCATCGCCGCATACGAAGTCGGGATGGATCCCGACTGGCACGACACGCTGGTGCGGATCGCCCGTGACCGTCTCGGTCGCCATCGCCACCTCGATGCGGTTGCCCGTGCGCTGCGCGAGGTCCCGCGATCGCTGCCGTTCGAGGGCATCGCGGACCTGAACGGCCTCGAGGTCCCGGCGCTCGTCGTCGCCAGCGGCGACGAGGCCGATCCGGGCCATCCGCACGCGGTAGCGGCCGCCTGGGCCGATGCCATGCCCGATGCCCGGATGATCGGCGAGGGGGAGGGAGAGAGCCCGCTGGCCTGGCAGGGGGGGAAGCTCTCGCGGGAGATCGCCTCCTTCAGCGAGGAGCTCGGGTGAGCCCGGGGATCGCAGCCGCCTATCCTTTCCGAAGATGAGCAGCGACCACGGAGCGCCGATCCACTACACCGCCGTCGAGCGGGGCACCCCCGTCTACGACAGCGAGGGCGAGAAGGTCGGGGAGGTCCGCCGGGTGGAGGACAACTACGCCGAGCACATCCTCGACGGCTTCGAGATCGTTGACCTCGAGGGCACCCTGCGGTTCGTCGATGCGCCCGAGGTCTCACGGACCTTCGAGCGGGCCGTGACCCTCTCGATCACCGCCGCCCAGTTGCCCGAGATGGCCCATGCGGTCGACCGCGGCCCCGGCTTCGGCGGCGGCGCGCCCGGATCCGGCGCGGGCGGCCTGTTCGGCAGGTTGTTCGGCCGCTGAGGGGCGGTCGCGTGCTCAGTCCTCCGTCGGCCCGTCCCAGTCGTCGAACTTGATCCGGCCGATCTCCATGACCTCGCCGATCGTGCTCCACTGGCGACGTCCGAGCCGGGCGAGCGGCCGCAGGCGCTCGATCGCCGGATGACCGTCGACGAGGACCTCCTCGTCGATGCTGATCAGGACGACGCGGCCGAAGACGACCACCGACGTTCCGAAATCCTGCGTTCCCTGCAGAGCGCATTCGATCGCAACCGGCGAGCCTGCGACCCTCGGAGGGGCGACCACGACGGCCGGCTCGCGCTCGAGGCCGACCTCGGCGAACTCGTCGAGGTCGGGTGGGAAGTCCGTCGCGGTCGCGTTGATCTCCTCGAGCAGCGGCTCCGGCGCCAGGTTGACGACGAACTCGCCCGTCGCGGTCGCGTTGGCGAGCGAGTCCTTGTGACCGATCGAGGTGAACTGGACGATCGCCGGGTCCGAGCAGGCGATCGTGAAGAACGAGTGCGGTGCGAGGTTGTCGACGCCGGCCTCCGAGCGGGTCGAGACCCACGCGATCGGACGCGGGACCACCACGGAGTTGAGCAGCCGGTAGAGGCCGCCGGGATCGGTGCGGGGATCGAAGTCGACGCGAGCCACGGGTTCCATCAAACAACAAAGAAGGGGCCGGCTCCCGCCGGCCCCTTCGTCCAATCGGTGTCCCCGCGGTCAGACCTGTGTCTGGCCCGCCGGCAGGGTTCCCCCGCCACCGAGGTCGAAGAACAGCGTGCTGGCGACGAGCGCCGAGACCGGCATGAACAGGGCCAGGACGATGATCCCGACGATGATCGCGCCGGCGACTCCGCCGATCGCCGCACCGATGATGCCGGCGATGATGGCCGCGACGATCATGATCAGGAATACGCAGACGAGGACGCCGAACACGGTCCAGGCCTGCCCGCGGACGAGCTCGTAGCTGCGGCCGAAGGCCTCCAGTGGGCCGGCGTCCTCGGCGACGATCGCCGGGGCCCCGACGGCCCAGATCGTCATCAGGATCAGCCCAGGGATGACCAGGAAGATGAAGCCGACGCCGATTGCGATGCCGGAGAGGATGCTCCAGATGATCAGGGATCCGATCGCGGGCGCGGCGGCGGAGAACAGCTCGCCGACCGACATATCGCGGCGGCCGTCACGGACGTCCTGGACGAGCCTGACGACGAATCCGGTGTAGAGGGCGGTACCGATCAGCTGGACGATCCAGGCCAGGAACTGCATGAACGCGCCGCCGGCGTCGTTCAGAAGACCGACGATGATCCCGAAGACGATCGCGACGCCGAGGCTCGTCGCCACGAGGGTGCCGAGGTTCGACGAGTAGATGCCGAAGGCGTCGCTGAGGACCTTTCCGACTTCGATCTTCCGCGGGCCTCCCGCGGGTTGAGGAATGGGGGCGGGGGGTGGTGCTGCTGCTTCCATGCGGCTGAACCTACCCTGAAAGCAGTTGCCGCGCAACCGCGCCAACCCGCATGGCAGCGCCGTTTCGCGGGTGCCGCTACATTGGGGATATGCGATATCGGCTCCGGGTCTCGCTGGTCGTCCCGCTCGTCCTCGGCCTGCTCGGTTCCGCCTCCGCCCAGGCGGCCCCGAAGGTCGCCGACACGTTCGCCCTCAGCGGCACTCCGGGCCGGATAACCGAGGGGCCCGACGGCAACGTCTGGGTGCTGATCTCGGGCAGCGGCGTCGGCAACGACATCGCCCGCGTCGAGCCCGACGGCACGGTCACCGAGTACGACTCCGACGATCTCTCGAACGCGGTCGGGATCGCGACCGGACCGGACGACCGGATCTGGGTGACGAAGTTCCAGGCGGTGGCCGGCTTCGACCCGGCCGATCCGACGGTCGTCGACGTCACCCCGATCACCGACGTCTCCGGGCAGGACATCGTTACCGGCCCCGACGGCGAGCTCTGGACGCCGGGCGACGGCAGCGTCGTCCAGATCCCACCGGCCGATCCCGGCAACTCGACCTCGCACCCGGTCGCCGGACTCGGCGGCCGCGGCATCGCCGCCGGCGAGGACGGCCGGATCTGGGTCGTCGACTTCAGCGGCCAGCGTCTGATCCGGATGAAGACCGACGGGACGTTCACCGA
This sequence comes from uncultured Conexibacteraceae bacterium, assembly GCA_963784885.1. GTDB lineage: Bacteria > Actinomycetota > Thermoleophilia > Solirubrobacterales > 70-9 > RHKX01. The sequence goes on along the minus strand of CAWATA010000004.1, from coordinate 625,890 downwards.
GATCCCGGTCGGCGGAACGCCGCAGCAGATCGCCGCCGGCCCGAAGGAGCAGATGGCGTACACGAATCCGAACGCCGCCGACACCGTGATCGGCCTCGTGACGCCGCCCGACGACCCCGAGGGCGTCCCGATGCCGGACGCCGACCCGTTCGGGATCACGTTCGCACTCGACGGGGCCTACTGGTCGGCCCGGTTCGCGGCCAACGACCTCGCCCGGGTGACGCCACAGGGCAAGCTGACGACCCTCGGCGGCTTCCCTGCCAACTCCGGCCCTCGATACCTGACGACCGGGGAGGGGGGCAGGCTCTGGGTGTCGCTCGACACCGGGCAGGCGGTCGCAGAGGTGACCGGCGTCAAGCAGCCGATGGGCCCGAAGGTGACGATCACGAAGGCGCCGAAGTCGAAGGTGAAGGCGAAGGGCAACCGGGCCAAGGTCAAGTTCGCCTTCAAGTCGAAGACGAAGGGCGCGAAGTTCAGGTGCTCGCTGGTCAAACAGGGCAGGAAGGCCGGCTTCTCGGGCTGCAAGTCGCCGGAGACCTACAAGCTGAAGCCCGGCAGGTACGAGTTCGAGGTCAAGGCGAAGGCCGACGGAGTGACCGGCAAGCCCGCGAAGGCGAAGTTCAAGGTCAAGGGTTGAGGGACCGGAGCAGCGGGTAGACGGGCCGTCCGATGGGCGATTCGAAGTCGCGATTCCCGAGTCGGCGTCTCGCCGTCGTCACCTGCATGGACTGCCGGATCAATCCGCTGGTCACGGCCGGCCTGCAGGACGGCGAGGCGCACATCATCCGTAACGCCGGCGCCGTGGTCACCGCGGACGTCCGCCGGTCGCTGGCGCTCTCGCAGCGGTCGCTGCGGACCGACGAGGTCTGGATCGTCATGCACACCGACTGCGGCGTCCTCGGCCTTGACGACCGCGAGTTCCTCGATGGCATCGAGAACGACGTCGGCGTCCTCCCGGACTGGGAACCCGGCGGCTTCACATCGCTGGAAGCCGGCGTCCGCGAGGGCATGCAGCGGGTCCGGGACGACCCGATCCTGATCGCATCGACGGTCCGCGGCTTCATCCTCGACATCGAGACCGGCGATATGTCCGAGGTCGAGCCGGGCTGAACCGGCCGCGCGGTCGGCGTCCGGCGCCGTGGCAGGGCGGCGTTCGGCAGCAGACGGCGCCCGGGGCGCCGGAATCCGCCAATCGCAGGTACGTACGACGCTTTCAGCGGATCCAACGCACGATAATCAACGTTATGTAGACCTGCCGCAGGAGTCACGGTCAGGGTCCCCCTTCAGCGCCCGTCCCAGCGCCGCCGGCCGACGTTCGGGTCACCACCGCCTGTGGGTCGCCCGGAGTCCGCGATGCGGGCTCGAAATGACCCAGGCGAGGCCTCTCTCGGCCCGTTCCATCGTCGTCGCGCTCTACCGTCGCCGAACCGCAACATCGACTCGGCGCGCGGGTTTCAGCTTCCGATCCCGCCGTGGCCGCGAGACCGCCGTGTTCCGCCGGACCTTGCAGCTGCCGTGAATGTGAGGACTTTAAGGGGAATTTGTGAGCGATCTGTATAAAAAGTTGCCGATGCCTGCCGTCTCGAGGGGGAAAATCGCGTTCGTCGCGCTGCTCGGTCTCGCGCTGATCGTGGTCCTGGCGATCTTCGGCTCGACCCGCGGCCGCGCCGCTCGTGACGTCGTCGTCAACCGGGCCGACGTCGCAATCGTCGGGCCCGACGCCAGGGGCAAGCCGGTCGTCGGCGACGTCTCCGGCACCCGCCCGAACATCCTCCTGATCATCACCGACGATCAGGAGAAGACCTCGATGCGGGCGATGCCGAAGACCTTGCGGTTGTTCAAGCGCCAGGGAGTCAACTTCAACCACGGCTACGTGTCGACTCCGCTCTGCTGCCCAGCCCGGGCGACGATGTACTCGGGCCTCTACGCCCACAACCACGGCATCATCACCAACAACCCGAAGAATCAGTTCGGGGACACCTACCTGTGGCGGAACACCTTCCCGGCGGTCCTGCAGAGCTCCGGCTACTACACCGGTCAGTTCGGCAAGTACCTGAACAACTGGCACAAGCACGCCCGGGGCGACGCCGGCTTCGACGTCTTCAAGGACGACTACAACGGCACCGAGCACAACCGCAAGGAGCGCAGCAAGGCCGACACGCTGACCGCGCGCCGCGGCTCCCGGTTCGTCAAGGACCGCGAGTCCTCCGACCGCAAGCCCTGGATGATGACCTTGTCGCTGCGCTCCCCGCACACGCCGCTGGTGCCGGAGAAGAAATACGAGAACGCTCGGGTGCCGAAGTTCAAGCCGCCGATCTCGTTCAACGAGACCGACCTCTCCGACAAGCCGCCATACCTGCGCGAGAAGCGCCACGACAAGACGCTGGGTTACATGACTCGGCGCTTTCAGCGGTACGAGCAGACGCTGCTCTCGGCCGACCACGGAATCGCGAAGGTGTTCCGCACCCTGAAGGAGAACGGTGAGGATCGCAACACGCTCGCCATCTTCATCTCCGACAACGGCTTCCTGTTCGGCGCTCACGGCGCCCTCGGCAAGGTCTTCCCCTACCAGGAGGCGACCAACGTCCCGATGTACATGCGATGGCCCGGCGAGCTCGGCAAGAAGCCGCGCCTCGACACGCGCCTCGTCTCCAACGTCGACTTCGCCCCGACCTTCTACGACGTCGCCGGCGTCGCGCCGGGCTACCGGCTCGACGGCAAGTCCCTCTTCGACCCCGCGAACAACCGCGACTACATGCTGACCGAGTCGGTCAGGTGGAAGGCGCTGCAGGACAAGGAAGGGTCGCTGATCGAGACCAAGACCGACGACCCCCGCAAGCCCTTCGTCGAGTTCTACAACTGGAACGTCGACCCCGGCGAGATGGACGGGGAGCCGCGACTGACCAACTCGAGCCAGAGGAAGCGGTTCCGGGAGATGAGCGCCGTCCTCGATCGCGTCAGGGACTGCGCGGGCTCAGACTGCCCCTAGAGGCACCGCCCACCGGCGCCGGTTAGTTGAGCGAAGGGTCCTCGGGCATTCGCGCGACCAGCGCGTACTCGCCGCCCTTGCGCTCGAGGACGTCGCTCCAGAGCGTCGCCGGGTCGTCGGGAAAGATCTCCCGCGGGATCGGCGGCTCGACGAACCACGCCTCCTCCGCGATCTCGGCCTCGAGCTGACCGGGCCCCCAGCCCGAGAACCCGGCGTAGACGCGACCGCGCCGCACCGCCTCCGGCAGCTCCTCGAGATCGGTCGCAGCCGAGACGAGCCCGACATCGGCGACGACGATCCAGGCCGCCTTGCCGGGGTCGGTGAACTCGCCGAGCACGACCAGCGACTCCGGCTGCACCGGCCCGCCGACGAAAACTGGCTCGGCGACCGCGATCGACGCCAGCTCCGGCAGCACCTCCTCGACCTCGGTGTCGGCCGGGCGATTGAGGACGATGCCCATCGCGCCTTCCTCTCCGTGCTCGGTGATCAGGACCACCGAGCGGACGAAGTTCGGGTCCTCGAGCGCCGGCGAGGCGACGAGCAGCTTGCCGCGGATCGATTCCACGCGCTCAGGCTAGCGCGCCGCCGGCCCGGGCCCACGGACCCGGCGGGAGCGAAGCTCGCGCCTCTCTAAGCTTCCCGGCGATGATTCACGACGTCACCGAGGCGAGCTTCCAGAAAGACGTGCTCGACCGCTCCCACGAGGTGCCGGTAGTCGTCGACTTCTGGGCCGAGTGGTGCGGGCCGTGCCGGCAGCTCGGGCCGGCGCTGGAGGCCGAGGCCGGCAAGCGGGGCGAGGACGTCGATCTGGCGAAGGTCGACGTCGACTCCAACCAGGGGCTCGCCGGGCAGTTCGGGGTCCAGGGGATCCCCGCCGTCAAGGCATTCGTCGACGGCGCGGTCGCGGCCGAGTTCACCGGCGCGATTCCGCCGGCGAAGGTCAAGGAGTTCTTCGACGGGCTCGCTCCCTCCGAGGCCGACCGCCTGGCGGCGTCCGACGACGAGGCGTCGTTGCGGCGGGCGCTCGAGCTCGACCCCGGCCAGAGCGACGCCGCGGTCAAGCTCGGCCGCCTGCTCCTCGCCTCCGGCGAGCCCGACGGCGCCCGTGCCGTCCTCGAGCCGTTCGAAGCCGACTTCACCGCCTCGGGCCTGCTCGCCCGGATCGAGCTCGGCGCCGACGATCCGGCCACCCCCGCGATCGCCGCCTGGGACGACGGCGACTACGAACGCGCCCTCGACCTGCTGCAGGATCAGATCGCCGACGGCGACGCGGAGCGGATCGATCTCCTGCGCCGGATCATGGTCGCCATCTTCACCGAGCTCGGCCCCGCCAGCGAGCTCGCACGCGACCATCGCCGCCGGCTCGCGCTGGCGATCACCTGAGCGGTCGCGATGCTCGAGATCGGCGGAGTCGGCCTGCTCACCGCGCTGTTCGCGGGCATGATCTCCTTCTTCTCCCCCTGCGTCCTCCCGCTCGTCCCCGGATACCTCTCGGCGGTCACCGGGATCTCGGCGGCCGAGCTCGACAAGGCGAGCTGGCGCACCGTGGTCCCCCCCGCGCTCGTCTTCATCGCCAGCTTCTCGACGATCTTCATCCTCCTCGGACTGACCGCGGTCGGGCTGACGCAAACGCTGCGCCAGAACCAGGACACGCTCGACAAGATCGCCGGCGCCCTGATCATCGCCATGGGCGTGCTCTTCGTGGCCCAGCTCTTCGTCGTCAAGCTGAACCGGGAGTGGCGGGTCGAGACGCTGATCGAGCGGGCCGGCAGTGGCGGGCCACTGATCGCCGGCGCCGCGTTCGCGATCGCCTGGACACCCTGCATCGGCCCGACCCTGGCCGCGATCCTGGCGCTCGCGGGCTCGACCGGGTCGGTCCTCCAAGGCGGCCTGATGCTCGCCGTCTACTCGCTCGGCCTCGCGATCCCGTTCTTGCTCACGGCGATCGCGTTCGCCCGGATGACGACCGCGTTCGGCTTCATCAAGCGCCACTACGCGGCGATCATGGCCGTCGGCGGCGTCATCCTGATCGTTATGGGCGTGCTCGTCTTCACCGGCGAGCTGACCCGGCTCAACCTCGAGGCTCAGCAGGCCCTCGAAGACCTCGGCATCAACTTCTTCAACGAGGTGTAGGTAGATGACTCCGGCGGACGCCGCGTCGGCTAGTCGTTACCCGGCTTCACCGGGACCGGGACCGGCACCTCGACTGGGGCGCCGACCTCGACCGGAGTGCCGATGGCCTCCGTCTCCTCGATTCCGGCGCCGTCGAGGTCGCGTGAGCAGACGATCCGGAAGCGCCCCGTGCCGAGGTCCGGATCGGGCACGATCGGCAGCCCGCGGATCTCCTCCCAGCCGAGCCGCTCGACCTCGAACGGGTTCATCCGCACCTCGGCGGCCGGGAACGGGCAGCCGGCGTTGTGCTGGTCGATCGCCTTCGAGATCGCCTCGAGGTTCTTCGCCTCCGCCTCCATGGGCTCAAGGTAGCAGCGGCGGCCCCGCAGGACGCAGATGCGCGGCCTTCCGGTCGGCGTTGCGTCCCCCGGCCCGGCTACGATCGGCCGATGCCGAGCGAACGCTTGTACGGTGACCCCTCGGAGTGGGATCGCGCCGTCGCGCACGTCGGTGCCCAACCTCGCAGCGACAGCGGGCGGAACTACTGCCCCGTCGACATCAATAGCTGACTCGTCCGGGTCCGTCTAGCAGACGTAGACCAACATCCGTCCGTCGACTGAGTCTCCGGGCTCTGTGTAGTCGAGGGCCGTGGTCGCGCCGGCCTGCCCCTTGTAGTCGTATCCCGAGTACTGGGTCACGTCCTGGATCTTCTCGCACTTGGCGACATCGCGGGCCAGTTCGTTGTGCTTGCGAACCAGCTTGTTGAACTTGCGAACCAGCTCGTTGTGACTGCGAACCAGCTTGTTGTGCTTCTTGACGAGATTCTTCAGCGTCTTGTTGACGTTGAGCTTGGCGGCGGTTGAGACGCGGTCTGACGAAGTCGCGGCCTTCGCGGTCGATGCGCGCTGGAATCTCCTCGCCGCCGGCCCGCCGGACGACGATGCCTCGGTACTCGCGGCGCCCGGGTCGTCCTTCGTCGGCGCATCGTTCACCGCGCTCGCCGCCGCAGTCGCGAACAGAACGCCGACCGCCGCGACCGCTACCGCAACTGCCGCGCGGCGCCTCTTGCTTTTGGTGTTCATGCTCGATTCACTCCTTGGGTCGGGTTCTGGGAACGGCTTTCTACGGATCCCGAGGTACGGTTCCGGCGGGTGGTGACGGTGGCGTCGATTACGGCGTGAGCCCGTTCAGGTACTCGCGGAAGTCAGACCGGGCAGTTTGGAGCGCCACAAACGCCTTCAGGATCTTGGGCTTGGCTTCGTCACCGAGCGTGAGCGCCTTGTCCAAGGCTTGCGCGGCTTCGGCCTCACTCGCGTACGGACCGCCGGCAAGGAAATCTCCCATGGCCTGGGAAAATTCGGCTTCCTTCTCGAGGGCCTTTAGCGCCGCGTCATAGGCCGACTGGTACGCCTTCTGCACGTAATCCGGACTGGCCTTGAAAGCCTTCGTCAGCTGCTTTGCGTCCTCGCCGCACTGTTGGACGCCCTCCTGACACGATGGTATGCATGCCTGCAGCGCCTCTAGGCCATTGCCTGCCGCCTTCTTCACGCAGTCATAGACGTTCTTATACGCTGCGGCCTTGGTAGCCGCCTTTAGCTGTGAATCGAGGTCCCTGGCGGCCGCCCGGGCCTGGGTCGGAGTCGGCCCCGTCGGAGTCTCGGTCGTGGTGGTGGGCGCGACCCCAGATTCGATTGTCGTCGTGCCGTCGTTCACGGTCGTCGAGTTGTAGAAGCCACTCGTGTTGCTCGACTCGTCGCCGCCGCCGCACGCGGACAAGCCGACGCCTCCACTGACCCCAAGCGCTAAAGCGGCGATTATGGACGCTGCACGTTTCATCGCGGCTGTTCCTTTCTTTCTTCTTGATTTGGGACATCGACGGCTCGCGGCCTTTTGAAGCCTGCTCGCCACTATCGAAGCGGATTCGGAGTTCCAAGGCACGCTAGCCAAGGCGACGCAGGCCCACCAGGTGTAGGGGCACCCAATTTGGCGGGCGGTTGTTACTGAGTGGCGGGCGGTTGTTACTGAGATTGAGATTTCCGGCAAATGGGTTCATAGGTAGGCAGGCTCGGGCGCGACCGCCAAGGCGGCGAGAAGGAGCAGGACCGAAACCAGGATCGCCACAACCGTTAGGGCGGCAGTTGTCGGTAAGGGGCGCTTCATGGTGCTGGTCCGGGGTCACTTCTCGTCTTTCGACGAAAGCCAGCCGCCGAGCGCCATCGCCCCACCAGAGAGCAGGGCGAGGAAGATTCCCGGGCTTCGGCTGACGTCGATGACGCCTTCATCGAGGAGTTCGTCGAGGCTGTCGCTGACACCGTCGATCGTCACCTCGTTCGGGAGATCGATCAACCGGAAGACGACGAGAACCAGCGCAATGGCCCCGAGGCCGAGGATCACCGATCCGCGCGGCACCGTAAGAGCTGTCGGCCTCGCGCCGACAAGGTCCAGAATCACGAGGGCGAGGACCGCCAGCGCAACCACTAGCAGGACAATGTCGATCACATCCAGGGCGCTCCAGGCGTTGACGGTCTTGCTCTGGCCGCCGCTATCGAAGGAGAACTCGGCGGTCGAAACCCTGTACCAGGGAAGGAACAGCGTGATCAGTAGCAGGAGGGCACCACCGCCTGTGAGCAAGTCACCGGTGGGCGGCGAATCGCGCCTTTCGATCCACTGGCTACCGTCCCAGTAACGCTTGTCTCCAGGCACCTGTGGGTCGTCGTACCAGCCGCTTGGTGGACCCTGCGGTTCGGCTTGCGGTGGAGCCGGTTGAGCCGGCGGGGCCGGGGATGGGACGGGTGGATGCGATGAGGAATCCCTGACTTGAGGTGCGTTCGCAGGCGGAGACCCCGGCGTCGCCTGCGGCTGCCTCCGCTCGGGGGGGCCTGCTCGACTGCTTCCGATATCCCTGCGGAGGGGGCCGAGAGGGGGTGGGCCAGGACCCTCGCTGGGGTCGCCTTCGAGGCCCTTCACCCACTCGGAGCGGGTAGGGAGCTCACCCTGCGATTGAAGATCCAACCCGCACTCGCCGCAGAATGCGCGCTCGGCCGTGGGACTCCCGCATCGCGGGCAGACACGCTCGTCGGTATCAGGCATCGCCCACGCCACCAATGTTCACTTGCCTCATTCGTCCACCTACACAGTCTTTCCTGATGCTTGAACCACCCTTGAATTCAAGTGACTTCACTTAAATTCACCAAAGCGTTCTACGATGCCGTTCCGGTCAAAGCAAACCTCCACCGCTGTGGGCTTACCCCTCTCCTTGATGAGACCCCAGTACCAGCATCTCCCACCCACTGAAACAGTGGCTTCTGGTTTGCCTAGCAAGGCTCGCACCTCATCCATGGTCTGGCCGACGGCGATTTGGGAGAGCTGCTCCTCAGTCACGATTCCTCCGACCGCGCCTGTGCTCTCAGGAGTTTCAGCTGGACCGGGCGCAGGTGCCGTCGTCTCCGTGGGAGGTGCCGTCGTCTCCGTGGGAGGTGCCCCCGTCTCCGTGGGAGGTGCCTCGTCGTCGCCGCTGCCTGCAACCAGGACGATGACGGCAGCGATAACCGCGAGGCCGACACCGGCCATCACCAAAGGCAACGGACGCATAATTCGCTGGAGGCCAGTCGGGCCGGGAGACGGCGGGCCTGGGGAGGGCACGGCGGAGGGCGGCGGGGCAGCGGCGGAAGAGGTCACATGGGCTAGAGGCTCCTGCTGAGCCGGGGGCATCCAGCGACCCGCCGCCCAGTCGGCGCGGGTGGGCAACTCGCCCCGGGAACGCAGATCGAGCCCGCACTCGACGCAGAACGGGTGCTCGCCTGCCGGGCTCCCGCAGCGTGGGCAAACACGCTCGTCCGGTTCAGCCGTCGCCGCCATGGCAGGTTGCGGGGCGATCGGCGGCGGAGGTTGCGGGGTACCCGCCGCCCAGTCGGCGCGGGTGGGCAACTCGCCCCGGGAACGCAGATCGAGCCCGCACTCGACGCAGAACGGGTGCTCGCCTGCCGGGCTCCCGCAGCGTGGGCAAACACGCTCGTCCGGTTCAGCCGTCGCCGCCATGGCAGGTTGCGGGGCGATCGGCGGCGGAGGTTGCGGGGTACCCGCCGCCCAGTCGGCGCGGGTGGGCAACTCGCCCCGGGAACGCAGATCGAGCCCGCACTCGACGCAGAACGGGTGCTCGCCTGCCGGGCTCCCGCAGCGTGGGCAAACACGCTCGTCCGGTTCAGCCGTCGCCGCCATGGCAGGTTGCGGGGCGATCGGCGGTGATGGTTGGGAGGCGAGCGGGGGCCGAGGTTTGTGATCGCTGAGCAGCTCAAGTACAGCAACTACGGCGATTCCGATCATCGCAGCGACGATTACCCAAAGGCCATAAGCGTAGGAGGGCTCGGGGAGGTAATCCTTAATCTCGCTCGGCAGCGTGGCCGGTAGCACCGCAAGTCCCACCGCCACGAACACGAGCCGCAGAATTGGCGTCATGCCCCCGAGCTTCGCGCGCACAGCCGGGATCAACGTCGCCAAGATTGCAAGCGCCGCCACCGGCGTGACGAAGAGGATCCGTAGGTCTTTCCCCGAAGTCGCGCTCTCGGCTGTCTTCGCGAGATCGAAGCCCGACTTATCGGGGCTGATCCCTAGGCCCTCCTCAGCTCCCGCGGGCAGGTCCTGGTGGATCCAAGGCAGGAAGAAAGCAACAAGAACAACGAGAGCGCCCACTCCGACGATCGTCTGTCTTGTTGACATCCTCAATTCAGCACCTCGGAGGCGGATTCTTGAGCCTGCTGGCGCTTCCGCTTTAAGGAGCTCAGCACGACGAGCGAGCCGAGCGCAGCGAGCACCGATCCGACTATCGCAACGTGGGTCCCGTAGGGTTTCTCGAGTAGACCCAGCGACGACTCACCCAGCGGGCCCTTCTCGACTCTGAGTTGAACCAGCCAATTCAGCACGAAGCCGCCCGCGATGGTTGCCATGATCGCGCTGACAAAGAACGGACCCCGATCGTTGGCGAGCAACCCTGCCACCGCGAGTGCCCCGATGCCGACGGCCAGAGACGCGACAAGTATGTCGGTATCGCCAAAGTACTCCCATGCGTTTGCCCGGACAGGAACCCATTCAAGGAATAGAGACGCGAGCAGCAGAAGGGCGCCGGCGGCGGCGATTGAGGTTCCGGCGACCTCGAGCGAGCCGGATTGCGACACGCCGAGCCGTTGCCAATGCGCATTCAGGCTGCGTTGCAGGATGAAGATCGCCGACAGGACGAGCAGCTCGCCGACGACCAGCAACACAGCATTGAAGCCGTTGAGGAAGTTGACCACAAAGCCAGCCGCCAGAATGCCGGTGACCAGCCGCTGGTCAAGGCCCGACCGGCCCGGGGCGCTCTGCGCCTGCATGCGAGCGATCGCGCGTGGAAGGTCGAAAGCAATCCTGAACGCCCAATAGATATTGAACAACGGGATGAACAGGAACCCCGCCGCCTTGCCTGAGGTGATTGTCGTTGCCCCGGGGGCGTGGTTGCGTACGTCCTCATAGGTGCGGTACAGCCAATACACCCAGTAAAGGTTGAGGGTGAAAACCGTCCAGATCAGCACCAGTCCCGGGTTGCGGGGAGACGGCGGGGGCGGCGGGGGCGGCGAATCGCGCCTTTCGATCCACTGGCTACCGTCCCAGTAACGCTTGTCTCCAGGCACCTGTGGGTCGTCGTACCAGCCGCTTGGTGGACCCTGCGGTTCGGCTTGCGGTGGAGCCGGTTGAGCCGGCGGGGCCGGGGATGGGACGGGTGGATGCGATGAGGAATCCCTGACTTGAGGTGCGTTCGCAGGCGGAGACCCCGGCGTCGCCTGCGGCTGCCTCCGCTCGGGGGGGGCCTGCTCGACTGCTTCCGATATCCCTGCGGAGGGGGCCGAGAGAGGGGGTGGGCCAGGACCCTCGCTGGGGTCGCCTTCGAGGCCCTTCACCCACTCGGAGCGGGTAGGGAGCTCACCCTGCGATTGAAGATCCAACCCGCACTCGCCGCAGAATGCGCGCTCGGCCGTGGGACTCCCGCATCGCGGGCAGACACGCTCGTCGGTATCAGGCATCGCCCACGCCACCAATGTTCACTTGCCTCAGAGCCATCAGCAGGGCCAAAGGCGCGGGTCGGAACTTGATCACAGCTGCATGTTCCTCTCGGTTGAATTGAACAAAGCTAGCCACGGCGACACGGGCCCTGGCTATCCAGCCAGCCAATGCCAGGAAGCCTAAAATAGGTTCAGGGTGGTGTCCATCCGTACTAATTGCGTACGTACGGCCTGCACCCGCTACGGGGGATCGGGGGCCTGGGGGCCCGCATAGTCCCTGATCCGCTTGAAGCCCGGCGACCGCCAGCCGGCGCGGCGTCAACAACGACCCCCCCCTCCCCCGGTCAGGCTCGCGCCTTTTTCGGTACGCATCTGCGCCGATTGCCTTTGCTCTCCCCTCATCCCTGGAACTGGATCGGGGGGTCGAGACCTACTACCCCCCTGTGAAGGAGAGGTAGACGCTTTCGCCCCCGGACTCGGTGTTCGGTACGGGACTAAGACGCTGACGAGCTCATCGAGGCCAGATACTTCAACGGGCGGCCAAGAAGCCCAACTTCCTCCGCTACTCGTCACTACCCGCGGCTCGCGCCGCAGCCACGCTTGAGCCTCACGGCGGGCCGGGGGATGTCGGCCCTTTGTTGTAGCCTGATGGCTCAACCCTCAAGTTTGGGTTGAGTGGCGCTGAGGATTTCCTGGCGGAGTTGTGTTCCCCGCCCCCCTTCAACCCTGACTTGAGGATCGAGGGGGACGGCGGGAGCTCCTCGTCGTCCCTTTTGCGTTTGAGATCTGGGCTACGGCGGACGCCGATTCCGACAGGACCAGGGGCTAGCCTGAGTACGTGCCCGACTTCTCAGGGGGACATCCGCCGGATGAGTGGTCCCATGTGGTCGGAATGGCCGACATGGACGCGTTCTACGTCTCTGTGGAGCTCCTCGAACGGCCCGAACTGCGCGGGATGCCGGTGATCGTCGGACCGCGCGATCCCGACGCCCGCGGGGTCGTGATGACGGCCTCCTACGAGGCGCGTCGCTTCGGGGTCCACTCGGCGCTGCCGATGGCCGTCGCCCGCCGACGCTGCCCGCAGGCGATCGTAATACCTCGAAACATGGAGCGTTATCGCGAGGCCTCGCGCAAGGTGATGGACGTGTTCCACCGCTACTCGGACCTGGTCGAGGTCGTCGGGATGGACGAGGCCTACATCGACCTGAGCGACTCCCCTGCACCGAAGACCCGCGCTCGCCAGATCAAGCGGGACGTGCTCGCGGAGACGGGCCTGACCTGCTCGATCGGGCTCGGGCCGAACCGGCTCATCGCCAAGATCGCCTCCGACCTCGACAAGCCCGACGGCCTCTGCGTGCTCGCCCGGGAGCGCTTCCTCGCGGTGGTCGGCGATCGGCCGGCGCGGATCATCCCCGGCGTCGGGCCGAAGACCGAGGCCCGCCTCGAAGCGCTCGAGATCCGCACCGTCTCCGACCTCGCCAGGGCGCCCGAGAGCAGCCTGGCCTCGGTTCTCGGGGCGAATCACGCCCGCTCGCTCGGGCGCCGCGCCTGTGGGTTCGGGAACTCCGAGGTCGCAGTCGAGCGCGAGCGCAAGTCCGAGAGCCGGGAGCGGACGTTCTCGACCGACCAGACCGACCCGACGCTGATGCGGAGCGAGGTGGCGGCGATGGCCACGACGGTCGCCGAGCACCTCGGCAAACAGGGCATCCGCGGCCGCACGGTCACGCTGAAGATCCGCCTGGCGCCCTTCCGGACGTTCACCCGGTCGCGGACGCTGCCGGAGCCGACGGCCGGTGCGAAGGAGATCGCGACCGCCGCGATGGCCCTGTTCGACGCTTTCGAGCGCGACGCGCCCGTGCGTCTGCTCGGGGTCGGGATGTCGAACCTGGTACGCGACGGCGAACGAGAAGGCCCCGCCCCCGGCGGCGAAGCGCCGGCGGGGGCGGGGCCCGTTCAACTCGCTCTCGGCTGATCGCCGAGGGGCGATCTGCGGCTCAGCGGTCGACGAGGATCCTGCCGATGCCACCCATTCCGAGCTTGTTCTTGACGGCCTCGGTGAGGTCGAACTCGCGTCCGGCGACGTAGGGCCCGCGGTCGATCACCTTCGCCTTCACCTGACGGCCGTGGTAGCGGATCGTCAGCTTCGTGCCGCACGGCATCGTCTTGTGGGCGACGCCGATCGTCGACGGCTTCAGGGTGCCGCCACAGGCGACGCCGTTGCCGTACAGGCCCGGGCCGTACCAGGACGCCTCGGCGGCGCGGAAGACGGTGACCCTGCCGGCCTTCGTCTTGCTGCCCTTGGCGACGAGATTGCCCGCGGCGTGCACCTTGACCCGCTTGTGGCCGGCGCTGCGCGGCTTCCACTCGGCGACGAAGCGGCCACGGCGGTCGGTGCGCGCGCGGAGCTTGTCGCCGCCGACCTTGACGGTGACCTTGCGCCTGGTTCCGGCCGGAGCGACGCGGCCCCTGACCGTCACCTTCTGGCCGACCTTGGCGCGCTTTTCGACCCGGGCCCTGGTCACCGTCCGCACGGTCACCCTGCGGGCGCCGGTCGTCCGGCCGTCGCTGATCGCACGGATCCGGCCGCTGCGCTCGACCTTCAGCCGCTCCTTGAAGCGACCGGCCTTGCCCGCACGGGTGGCCCGCGCATCGCGCCAGTACTTCGAGCCGAGCGCCCGGAACTGGATCCGCACCGGCTTGGTCGCCGGCGCCGGCTGAGCGCCGATGCCCGACGACTGCTCGACGGCCGGCCGGAAGCGACCGCGGACGGTCACCTTCTGGTTCGGGCGGACGGTCCGGTCGCTCGTCGACAGGCTGGCGCCGCCGGGCTTCGCCGGCTCGGCACCGGTCGCGGGTCCGGCCACGGCGCCGATCAGGAATGCGGCTGCGGGAAGCAGCAGAAGGGCTGCGACCCGTCCCCGCCAATCGCGGAAACACGTCATCTTCGATCCTCGCTTTCGCCGCCGACGGGGTTAGCTGTCGGGCTCGCGGCGGGCCGGTTCCTCCGGGCTCCGCGCTATCGGTCGATCACGACCGGATTCGCCCCTGCCGGCTCGCTCGTCCGGCTCTGGGTCCCCCGCTCCATCCGCACTCGCGCGGACTGGATTGAGCGGTCTCGTTGCTGTTGATCTATCTGGTCCGGCGGCAAGGTACGGAGGCCCGGACGGGGCTTGTGTGGGTCCGGTCACAGTCTTTACAGAGGTGGGATGATTTGTGCATGAGCTCCGACCGCCTGACCGGCCTGGATACGTCGTTCCTGCACCTCGAGCGCGACGGCGCCCACATGCACGTCGCCGGGACGATGATCTTCGACGGACCGCCGCCGGACTTCGAGGATTTCAAGGAGCACCTCCGCTCGCGGCTGCACCTGGTGCCGCGATTCCGGCAGAAGCTGCGCTTCGTCCCGCTCGGCCAGGGCCGGCCGGTCTGGGTCGACGATCCCCACCTCAACCTCGACTACCACGTCCGCCACACCGCCCTCCCCGCCCCCGGCGACGAGGAGCAGCTGCGGACCTTCGCCGCCCGGGTCTTCTCGCAGGGACTCGACCGGTCGAAGCCGCTGTGGGAGATGTGGGTCGTCGACGGCCTCACCGACGACCGCTTCGCGATCGTCAGCAAGAGCCATCACTGCCTCGTCGACGGCGTCTCCGGGGTTGACATAACCACGGTCCTCTTCGACGCCGAGCCGGACCCCGCCCCCAGCGACGATCCGCCCGAGTGGATTCCCCGTCCCGAGCCGAGCTCCCTGCAACTGCTGAGCACCGCGATGACGGAGCGCGTGACCGTCCCGGCCGAGGTGATGCGCGGCGCACGGGCCCTGATCCGGCGCCCGATGAAGGCGCTCGGCGCCGTCCGCGAGGCGATCGGCGCAACCGGTTCGATCGCCGGCAAGGGCCTCTCCGCCCCCGACTCGCCGCTCAATGTGGATATCGGCCCGCACCGCCGCTTCGCCTGGGTCCGCGCCGACCTCGGCGATCTGCGCCGGATCAAGGACGTCTACGGGGGCACCGTCAACGACGTCGTGCTCACGGTCGTCTCCGGCGCACTCGGGCGTCACCTGCGCTCGCTCGGCCACGACACCGACGAGCTCGAGCTCAGGGCGATGGTGCCGGTCAGCATCCGTTCGGCTGAGCAGCATGGAGACCTCGGCAACCAGGTCACGGCGATGATGGCGCCGCTGCCGGTCTGGTGCGAGGACCCGATCGAGCGCCTCGGCCTCGTCCGCAGGGCGATGGGCAACCTGAAGCACTCGAAGCAGGCCGTCGGCGCCAACCTGCTGGCGGAGATGACCGACTTCGCGCCGCCGACCGTCGTCTCGCAGGCCGCGCGCCTGCAGTCCCGGCAGCGCTTCTTCAACCTCGTCGTCACCAACGTTCCCGGCCCGCAGTTCCCGCTCTACGTCCTCGGCCGCAGGCTCCGCGACATGTTCCCGATGGTGCCGCTGGCGAAGCGACAGGCCGTGTGCGTCGGGATCATGAGTTACGACGGCCGCATCAACTTCGGGCTGATCGGCGACTACGAGGCCCTGCCGTCGCTCGGCGCCCTCGCCGCCGACCTCAGCGACGAGCTCGAGGATCTCGCGGCACTGGCGCCGAAGGTCACGGGCAACGGCTCCGCTCCGCAGGAGCGCACCCGCTCGACCACAGGGTCCTGAGCGCTCAGGCGCCTTCGGGATCGACGACCGAGCCGCGCATCCGCAGGCCGAGCAGCGGGTAGACGGCGGTCGAGAGGACCGCCGCGCCGACGAGTGCCGCCGAGGTCGTCGTCTTCATGTGCCCCTCGGCGACGGCGATCGTCGTGATCGCGACGACGAGCGGCAGCTCCGTCGAGCTGAAGAACGCGAGCGCCACCCGGTCGCGAAGACCGAGGACGTGGCGGTACAGGAGCATCGCCGGTACCCCGCGGACGACGAGGAAGAGGGCGAAGAAGATCGGAACGAGTGCCGCCCTCGCCGGGTCGTCGATCAGCGCGCTCACGTCGAAGTTGATCCCGCTGACGACGAAGAAGAAGGGGATCAGGAATCCATAGCCGACCGCACTCAGCTTCGACTCGAAGATCGCGACCTCGCGCCCCCGGAGGGCGATCCTGGTGATGACGCCGGCGACGAAACCCCCGAGCAGCAGGTCGAGCCCGAGGTCGGAGGCGAGGTAGGCGAGCGCGAAGACGAGGACGACGGAGATCCGGACCGGCAACTGCGCGCTCGTCTCCATCGCCCCCTCGATCTTCTCCCAGCCGATCCCGACGAAGCGCACGGCGAATACCGCGGCGAACACCGCGACGACGATGAACAGCATCAGGACCGCGCCGCTGGTCAGGGGTGTGTCGGTCGAGAAGAGGAACGTGATCAGGAGGATCGGCCCGAACTCGCCGACGGCGCCGGCGGCGAGCAGGTAGGTGCCGAATCGCGACTTGAGCTCGCCGGCGTCATCGAGGATCGGTATCAGCGTGCCGATCGCAGTCGTCGCCATCGCCGAGCCGGTGAAGAGCAGCGAGAGAACCACGCCGGCGAGCGCGAGGAGCCCGCCGAGCGAGTAGGCGAGCACCAGGGAGATCGCCCAGCCGGCCAGGGCGAGCTTCAGCGGCGCTCCCCTGATCCGGTCGAAGTCGATCTCGTAGCCGGCGAAGAAGAAGAGCATGCCGAGCCCGAGGTTCGAGAAGAAGGTCACGAACTGGTCCGACTTGGCGATCCCGAGGACGTCGGGGCCGATCAGGATCCCGAGCAGGATCTCGAGGACGACCACCGGCACGAAGATCCAGCGCCCGCCGAAGGTGACGAGGGTCGCGGCGAGCCCCGCCGTGGCGCCGATCGCGAGAAACGAGGCTGTGTCGACGTCGACCATGCTCAGTCCGCCCGCACATCCCCGCCGGGACGCCATCGATCGGCTTCATGCACTCCCACCAAGGCTGAAACCTAGCCGGGATCGGTTCCCTAACCTCGGTTCGGTGAGCGGGCACGCAATCAGCCTCGCCGCTGCCTGCGCGGTCGCGGTCCTGGCCGCCCTCGGCGGCAGCGCCGGCGCGTCTCCCCCGGGGCCGCCCGCGAGCCCGCGGGCCGGTGACGTTCCGACGCCGAAGATCGACTGGGATCCGATCCCCTACGGCAAGGACCGCAAGCGCCAGATGGCCAACTACTCGCACCGCCACTACGGCAAGCGGACCTGGCGGTTGAAGAAGCCGAAGGTGATCGTCCTGCACTACACCGCGACAACGACCTACGGCCCGGTTCACAACACGTTCGCGGCGAACGCGCCGGCGCTCGGCGAGAAGCCAGGAGTCTGCTCCCAGTTCGTGGTCGACAAGGACGGCAAGATCCACCAGCTGACGAGGCTCTACGTCCGCTGCCGCCACACGATCGGGCTCAACCACACCGCGATCGGGATCGAGATGGTCCAGGAGGCCCGTTCGAGCAAGCACGGGGCCGATCGCGCGATCCTCGACCGCAAGCGTCAGATCAGAGCCGCCACGCGGCTCACCGCGTGGCTGAAGCAGCGCTACCGGATCGGGATGAAGGACGTGATCGGCCACGCGATGGCCAACGGCTCCCGCCACTTCAAGGACCTCGAAGGCTGGCGGAACGATCACGTCGACTGGCTCGGGGGCGACGTCCGCAAGTACCGCAGGCTCGTGACCAAGGTCATCCACAGGCACCGATGAAAGACGAGCCGCGTAAGCGAGCCCCACACGGCCTGCCGGACGCGTTCCAGCTGACCGAGCCCCGCCGGGACTTCGGCGTCGTGCTGGTCGCGATCGTCGCGGCGATGATCTTCCAGCTCGCGGCTCCCGACGGCGACCTGAGCCGATTCATCGCGATCGTCCTGCAGAGCGCGGTCATCGTCCTCGCCCTCCGAGCCGCCGGGTTCCACCGCCACATCGTCCACCTCGCAGCGTTCGTCCTCGCGGGACTCTCCGTGGTCGTCGGAGTGACGCTGATCGGGATCCAGGACGTCGCGCCGGCGGCCCCGCGCATCCTCACGCTGGTCCTCGTCCTGCTGGCGCCGGCCGCGATCGTCGCCGGCGTGATCCGCGAGCTCCGCGAGGACAAGCGCGTCACGATTCAGACGGTGTTCTGCGGGCTCTCGCTGTACCTGCTGCTCGGCTTGGCGTTCGCGGTGCTCTACGGCGCGATCGAGGACGTCGGCAGCTCGAACTTCTTCGCCCACGACGAGCCCGGGACCACGAACGACTTCCTCTACTTCAGCCTCGCGACGCTGACGACCGTCGGCTACGGCGACTTCACGGCCGCGACCAACCTCGGCCGGGCGATGTCGGTGACCGAGGCTCTGATCGGGCAGATCTACCTCGTGACCGTCGTTGCCGTGATCGTCAGCAACATCCGCCGCCGGTCTTAGCGCCGGGTCCCGGCCCATCTGCGAAGATCGCTCCGGCGATGACGGAGGAGAGCGTCACCCGGTTCGCGACCTGCCCGCTCTGCGAGGCGACGTGCGGTCTCGCTCTCGAGATCGCCGGGGACGAGGTCGTGAAGGTCCGTGGCGACTCCGAGGACGTCTTCAGCCGCGGGTTCATCTGCCCGAAGGGCGCGAGCATCGGCGAGCTCCACGCGGACCCCGACCGAATCGCGACCCCGCTCGTGCGCCGGGACGGAGAGCTCGTCGAGGCGAGCTGGGACGAGGCGTTCGCCGCGATCGCGGAGAAGCTGGAGCCGATCCGCGCCGACGGCGACCGGAACGCCACCGGCGTCTACCTCGGCAACCCGAACGCGCACACGCTCGACGGGTTGATCTACCTGCGGGCGCTGATCAAGGCGATCGGGACCCGCAGCATCTTCAGCGCCACCAGCGTCGACCAGCTGCCGAAGCAGATCGCCTGCGCGTCGATGTTCGGCACCGGCCTGACGCTGCCGATCCCGGACGTCGACCACACCGACCACATGCTGATCCTCGGTGCGAACCCGCTCGCCTCGAACGGGTCGCTGATGACCGCGCCGGACATGCGCGGCAAGCTCCGGTCGATTCGCGAGCGCGGTGGCAAGGTGATCGTCGTGGACCCGCGCCGGACCCGGACCGCGGAGGCCGCCGACGAGCATCATCCGATCCGCCCCGGCCGGGACGCGCACTTCCTCGCCGCCGTCGTTCACACGGTCGTCGCCGAGGACCTCGCCGCCCCCGGAGAGCTCACCGCTCAGCTCAGCGGGCTCGACGAGATCGGCGAGGCGGTCGCCGGCTTCGCGCCCGAGGCGGTCGCCGAGACCTGCGGGATCGAGGCCGAGGAGATCCGCAGGATCGCACGCGAGCTCGCCGCCGCGCCGAGCGCCGCCGTCTACGCGAGGATCGGCACGACTACGCAGGAGTTCGGGACGCTCGCGAGCTGGCTCGTCGACGTGCTCAACGTCCTCACCGGCAACCTCGACCGCCGCGGCGGCGTCATGTTCCCGCTCGCCGCCGCCGGGCAGACGAACGCGAACGGGGAAGGCGGGCGCGGCCGCGGGTTCGAGATGGGGCGCTGGAGCACCCGGGTTCGCGGCATGCCCGAGGCGTTCGGCGAGGTCCCGGTCGCCTGCCTGGCCGAAGAGATCACCGAGCCCGGTGAGGGACGGATCCGGGCCCTGGTCACGGTCGCCGGCAACCCGCTGGTATCGACGCCCAACGTCGGCCGCCTCGGCGTCGCCTTCGACGAGCTCGAGCTGCTGATCTCGATCGACTGCTACCTGAACGAGACCAGCTCGCGAGCCGACGTCGTACTACCCGTGCTCTCGCCGCTCGAACGCTCGCACTACGACCTCGCCTTCTACCAGCTGTCGGTCCGCAACATCGCCAACTTCAGCCCACCGGTGCTGCCTCCGCATCCCGGCATCGAGCCCGAGTGGCGGACGATGCTGAGGCTCGCCGGCCTCTTCGCGGGGGCCGGTCCCGACGTCGACGTCGACGCCTTCGACGACATGGTCGCCCTCGAGGTGGCCCGCCGCGAGACCGTCACCGAAGGCTCGCCCGCCGAGGGGATGGATCCCGCCGAGGTCGTGGCCGCACTCGGTGAGCGCCGCGGTCCGGAGCGCGTCCTCGACCTGATGCTCCGCTGCGGGCCCTACGGCGCCGGAATCGCCGGTCGCCCCGGTCGCGGCAACGGCACGGCGCTGTCGCTCGACGAGCTCGAGCAGCACCCCCACGGGATCGACCTCGGGCCACTGGAACCGCGTCTCCCGGACGTCCTGCGGACCGCAAGCGGCAAGATCGAGCTCTGCCCGCCGGCGATCGTCGCCGACCTCGAGCGGCTAGCCGCAGCGATCGGCCGCGGCCACGACGAACTCGTGTTGATCGGTCGCCGCCACCTGCGCTCGAACAACTCGTGGATGCACAACGTCCCCCATCTCGTACGCGGCAAGGACCGGTGCACGATGCAGGTCAACCCGGCCGATGCCGAGCGCCTCGGGCTCGCCACCGGCGGCACCGCGGCGGTCAGCTCACGGGCCGGCAGGCTGGTCGTGCCGGTCGAAGTGACCGACACGATCATGGAGGGCGTCGTCTCGATCCCCCACGGGTGGGGCCACGACGCCGAGGGCGCCCGGATGAGCGTCGCCGCCGGCAGTCCCGGCGTCAACTCGAACCTGCTCGCCGACGAGCAGCTCGTCGACGCGCTGTCCGGAAACGCCGTCCTCAACGGCATTCCGGTGGCCGTCGCTCCGGCCTGACGGGCGCCGGTCAGCCGACGAGCTTGAACCGGTAGCTCGAGTCGTCGCCCTTGTAGACGAGATTGCCCTTGCGGTTGCGCTTGCCACTGCCGTCGACGTTGGCGACCACGGCCGTGATCCTCGAGAAGCCGCCGGGTGCGTCGAGGGTGACCTTGCCCTTGCCGCCCTTCTTCAGGTAGGTCGTCCTGGTGGTCACGGCGCCACCCTCACCCCCGACCCGGCCGACGAGGGAGATCGAGCTCTTGGTGCCCTTCTCGGCCCGGACCGAGAGGGTCACCGTGGGGTCGGCGCTGGGCGCGACGTCGTAGAGCCGGTAGGAGGTGTTGTCGAGGTTCGTCTTCTTCGACGCGGTGCCCGCCTTGCCGGAGCGCTTCATGTCCGGGTAGGCGGTGTAGTCGGGGAACGCCGGGTTCGATCGCCACTCCGCGGTCGCCGCGAAGAAGTCGCCGAGCTCGCGGCTGAAGCCGGGCCCGCCCGCCATCTTGATCGCCTTCTCGTACGCCGCGACGGCGAAGCTCTTCTGCTTCGGCGAGACCTTCCACGTGTCGCGGACGACGTCATCGCCGTAGTTCGCGCTCAGCCAGTGGTTCCAGACGGCCTCCGCGTAGATCTTGATCGAGGAGCCGGTCATCGGGCTCGAGGACTTCTTGGCGAATGCCGACAGGTAGTTGAGGTAGTCGTTGATGGCCGGATAGACCTTGTCCTCCATCCAGGTTGCCGTGTCCTCGAACAGCCAGACCTGCTGGTAGACGTCGTAGTTGAACTGGAGGATGTGGTTGTACTCGTGGGCGACCGTGACCCGCATCGAGTCGAGGGGGCCGGTCGGGAAGCCGACGTAGTCGTTGTCGAGCACCAGATACGCGTAGCGCTTCTGCCCGCGCTGGCCGCCGTCCGGGGCGGCGTAGCCGTAGAGCCGCTTGCCGAGGTTGGTCACGTAGACGTCGGTCTGGCCGTCCAGACCCTTGCCCTTGCGCCCGCCCCGCTTGCCGTCGGACTTCGGGTCGCGCCAGCCGAGCGTCCCGTTCTCGACGCTGCGGCTGAGGTTCACGGAGGCGATGATCTCGGCCAGGAAGCTGTTCGAGTCGGGCGCGTTCCTGGCCTTGTTGGTCCAGTGGACGCAGAAGTCGGCGTTGCACTGCGGCGAGTCGGGCGCCTCCTTGCCGAAGTAGGCACGGTCCTTCTTGTCGGTCGGTCGCGCCAGCAGGCCCTCGGCGCGACGTCGGTCGCCGCCGCTCAGCGCCGGCAGAGCGATCGCCAGGTCGCGCAGGGCGATCGTCGCGTCGCGTGTGCCCGCCGCCGGGCCGGTCGCCGCCGCCGGCTCGCGGAAGACGGCGAGGGCGTGGTCGAGCGCCCGCTTCGCAGCCGCCTCCGAGACCTCCCCCGTGGAGGTGCCTGCCGTCGCGGCCGCGGGAAGCAGGAGGATGGCGAGGAGTGAGGATGCCAGGGCGAGACGTCGCAAGAGGAGGGTTCCTTCCGAGAAATGGGCCGCAGGACGGTAGCAGCGGATTCGGCCTAACAACACCGCTTCGCTCCATATGGAGCGGTGTCCCACGATAATCGGAGGATGGACGGCGACACGACAGAACTGCGGCTGGCGCTCGCGCAGGTGAACCCGAAGGTCGGCGACGTCGACGCGAACGTCGCCCTGGCGGCCGATTGGATCGGCCGCGCGGGCGATGCCGGCGCCGACCTGGTCGTCCTGCCGGAGCTCGTGATCAGCGGCTATCCCCCCGAGGACCTGCTTCTGAAGCCGCACTTCGTCGCCGCCTGCGAGGAGGCCGTCGAGGGCCTCGCGGCCCAGGTCGCCGGGGTCGTCGCGATGGTCGGATGCCCGGTCCGCGACGCCGCCCTGCACAACGGGCTCGTCGTGATCGCCGACGGACGGGTCGTCGCGCGCTACCGAAAGGTTCACCTGCCCAACTACGGTGTGTTCGACGAACGCCGCTGGTTCGATCCCGGGCCGGTGGGCGAGCTGGTCGCGATCGACGGCGCCCTGATCGGCCTCTCGGTCTGTGAGGACATCTGGCTGCCCGGTCCGCCGAGCTCCGAGGAGGGCGCGGCCGGCGCGCGGCTGATCGTCAACGCCTCGGCCTCCCCTTACCACCGCTTCAAGGGGGCCGAGCGGGAGGAGATGGTCTCCGAGCGCGCCCGCGAGGCGGGCTCGGCGATCGCCCTCTGCAACATGGTCGGAGGCCAGGACGAGCTCGTCTTCGACGGCCACAGCTTCGTCGTCGATGCCGATGGCCACACGATCGCGCGGGCGGCGCAGTTCGAGGAGGAGCTGCTGCTCTGCGACGTCCAGCTGCCCGTGGCCGCGCCGGCTCCGGAGGCCGCCGTGCCGCTGACGGCGAGCCTGAGCACTCCCGCCCGCGAACGATCGCCGCTCCCGCGACGGCTGGTCCCGGTCAAGCGGCCGGCCGACGAGGTCTATGCGGCGCTCGTCACCGGGCTCGGCGACTACGCGGCCAAGAACGGCTTCCGGCACGCGATCCTCGGGCTCTCGGGCGGGATCGACTCGGCGCTCGTGGCCCTGATCGCCGCCGACGCGCTCGGCGGCGAGTGCCTCACCTGCGTGGTCATGCCCTCGCCCCACTCGAGCACCGAGACGCAGGCGGACGCCCGCACGATCGGGGCGAACCTCGGCGCCGACACCATCGACCTGCCGATCGCGGATGTCATGAGCGCCTACGAGGAGCTCCTCGGTCCGCACTTCGCCGGCACCGAGCCCGGAATCGCCGAGGAGAACCTCCAGGCCCGGATCCGCGGCAACCTCGTCATGGCCCTCTCCAACAAGTTCGGCTGGCTTCCGCTCAGCACCGGCAACAAGTCGGAGATGTCGGTCGGCTACGCCACCCTCTACGGCGACATGGCGGGAGGCTTCGCAGTCCTCAAGGACGTGCCGAAGCTGCTCGTCTACGAGCTCGTCGAGCATCGGGTGGCAGGCTCCGACCGCGAGCTCATCCCCCGCGCCGTGATCGATCGCCCGCCCTCGGCGGAGCTCCGGCCCGACCAGAAGGACACCGACTCCCTCCCGCCCTACGACGTCCTCGATCCGGCCCTGGCCGTCTACATCGAGGGCGACGGCAGCCGCGCCGACCTCGTCGAGGCCGGGCTCAGCCCCGCCGACGCCGCCCGCGTCGCCGGCCTCGTCGATCGCGCCGAGTACAAGCGCCGCCAGGCGCCGCCCGGAGTCAAGATCACGACCAAGGCCTTCGGCCGCGACCGCCGCCTGCCGATCACGAACGGCTTCGACGAGTAGGCGGGGCTGTCCCTGCCGCTTCCCGCCGATCGGCGGCGATGATCGGCCGCTGGGTGCATTTCCCGTTCACCATGAACGGATTCCACACCCAGCCACCTGATTCCCTATCGCGCCTCGCGGACCGCGATGATCAGCCTCGAGGCGGCGCAGAGGCGGCCGTCGTCGTCGCGCATGGCGACGTCCCAGACCCAGCTCGTGTTGCCGCGGTGGAGGGCCTCGGCGCGGGCATGCACGGTGCCGGAGCGGATCGCGCGCATGAAGATTGACTCGTTCGCCTGAGCCATAGCGAGCTTCGGGGCGACGGCGGCGTAGGTCGCCTTCGAGCAGAGGGTCTCGGCCAATGCGGCGAACGCGCCGCCGTGGACGATCCCGAAGGGCTGCTTGACGCCGTCGTGGATCGGCATCCGCATCGTCGCAACGCGTTCGCCGTCGAACTCGTAGCCCTCGAGGCCGAGGACCTCGACCATCGAGCCGGCCTGATCCGGTTCCGCCATGGCGGCCAGACTATTGGCTGCGCCGGGGCTCCGGCTGCGTCGCCGCCGGAGCCGGTTGCATAGGCTTCCGTCCATGGGACTGCAAGGGGATCAACGCGCGCTGCTCCAGCTTCTGGTCGAGCGGGGACAGAGCTATGAGGACATCGCCGGCCTGCTCGGGGGCACACCCGGCGAGGTCCAGGAGCGTGCCCGCGCCGCCCTCGCCGAGATCGGCGGCGCCGACCCCGACGCCGAGGTGGGCCTCACCGACTTCCTGCTCGGACAGGCCGATCCGATCGGTCGCGCCGACGCCATCCGCCATCTGCAGAGCGACCCCGAGGCCCTCGACCTCGCCGGCAGGATTCAGACCGGCCTCGCGGTCATCGCACCCGGGGCCGAGCAGCCGAGCCTGCCGGAGCCGCGGACGAAGCGCCGCAGGGCGGCGCTTCCGGATACCTCGTCGGCTCCCGCCGAGCGGGCCGCCCCCGCCGACCCCGAGGCCGCAGCGAGCCGGCGCCGGAACGCCATCGCCGCCGGCCTCGCGGCCGTGGGCGTGCTCCTGATCCTCGGCATCCTCGCGATCGCCGGCGTGTTCGACAGCGGTGGCTCGAGCTCCGACGCATCGGCGTCGACCGACGCGACGACGACCGCCGACAGCAACATCACGACGGTGCCGTTGAAGCCGGTCGGCGACAGCGGCGTCGCCGGTGAGGCGGTCTTCGGGCTGGTCTCCAACCAGCAGCTCTACGTCGACGCCGACGTCCAGGGACTCGATCCGAACATCGAGGACGGCAAGGCCTACCTCCTCTGGCTGATGGTCGGAGACACCGCCGGGTACCCGATCGACAGCCTTCAGGCCGACGACAACGGCGGGTTCTCCGGCCGGCTCTCGGTGCCGACGCCGATCGCTGTCGCCGTCGGCAACCAGGCGCGCTCGGTGCGCGTCTCCTCGACCTCGGTCAGCGACCTGCAGGCGGAGATCGAGAAGGCGGCGAAGCAGAAGGTGCCGATCCTGCCGTTCTCCGGCGACGAGCTGGCGTCCGGCGACATCCCGCTCGTCAAGGGCGGCGCCAAGCAGGGCGCGCGCAAGCAGGGCGGGAACTAGTCACACGCCGACGAGCTTGCCGGGATTCATGATCCCGGCCGGGTCGAGCCGCTCCTTGACCGCGACGAGCGCGTCGATCCCGAGCTCCCCGACCTCCGCGGCCATGTAGGGCGCGTGGTCGCGACCGACGGCGTGGTGGTGGGTGATCGTCCCACCCGCCGCGACGATCGCGTCGCAGGCGGCCGCCTTCAAGCCCCGCCACTGCTCGATCTCCGCCCCGGGCCGGGCCGGCGTCAGGAACGTGAAGTAGAGGCTGGCACCGTCCCGGTAGACGTGGGAGACGTGGCACATGACGATGCCCCGGCCCCCGCCCGCGCTCATCCCGGCGGCGAGGGCGGTTCTCACGGCCGCGTAGAGGTCCTCAAGCCTGCCGTAGGCGTGCGAGGTCTCGAGCGTCTCGACGAGGATCCCGCGGTCGATCAGCAGGTCGCGCAGATGCGGACCCTCGTAGCGCCCGTGCTCCCATGAGCGACCCGGGGATCCCCCCAGTGGGACGGCACCACCGCCGCGGAGCACGCGCCGCGAGATCTCCCGCCGGCGTTCGGCGTCCTCGCGCTCGCCCTCCCAGCCGACGATCAGGATGCAGCCGTCGCTGCGGCCGCGAAGGCGCAGGTAGGCCTCCAGGCCACGGCGCTTGAACCCCTCGAGCCCCGACATCGCCAGCGAGACCCGCGTCTCCTCGCGGTCCGAGAGCCGGACCACGTCCGGGAGTGCCCCGCGCTGCGCGAGGGCACGGGCGATCTCGATCCCGTCCGGGAACGAGGCGACGAACCAACCCTCATAGAGCTTGCGGTCCGGCAGCGGGCGGATGCGCACGCCGACGTCGGTGATCACGCCGAAGATCCCCTCGGAGCCGAGCACGAGCTCGCGCAGCGACGGCCCGGCGGCCGTGTGCGGCGTATCGATCGACCTGATGGTCCCGGTGGGGGTCGTGAGCTCGATCGCAGTCGCGAGCGCATCGAAGCGCCCGTAGCCGCTCGACGCCTGACCGGCCGAGCGGGTGGCGGCATACCCGCCGATCGTCGCGTAGCGGTAGGACTGCGGGAAGTGGCCGAGCGTGAAGCCCTCGGAGTTGAGCGCCGCCTCCGCCTCCGGACCGCGGAGGCCCGGCCCGAGCCGTGCGGTCATCGAGACCGGGTCGACGACGGCGCTTCGCATCGCGGTCAGATCGAGCGTGACGAGCCGGTCGAAGCGCCCCCGCACGGGCTCGACGCCGCCGACAACGCTGGTGCCGCCGCCGAATGGCACCACCGCCACGCCCGCGGCCGCGCACGCCGCGAGCGTCGCCTCGACGTGCTCGGCATCGGGCGGCGCGAGAACGGCATCGGGCGCGCTCTCGACGCGGCCGCTGCGCATTCTGATCAGGTCGGCATAGCCCTTGCCGCCGGCGTGGCGGATCCGGTCCTCGTCCTCGGTGCTGACCGCGTCCTCGCCGCCGGCCGCCGCGATCACCGCTCCGGGGATCGGCGCGGGAGCGTCGATCCGGACCGAGCCGAGAGGCACCGCCGGCAGCGGCTGTCCCCCACCGAGCTCGTCGGAGAGCATCCGCTCGGCGGCGTGGCCCAGCTCTCCGGCGACGCCGGCCTCGCCCCAGCGGTCGTAGGCGGCATCGCGCCGCAGCATCTCGCGGGTCGGGGTCACCCGCTCGCCTCCGCCACGGGGACGAGCGCGCGCTCGATCCCGTCGAGCGCCTGCTTGAGCGTACGGCCGGTTGCGCGCCTCATCATCACCGAGCCTAACCGGGACATGCCGCGCAGACGTCGTCGCGCCTCGAGCCGGACCGAGCAGCCCTCGGAGGCCTCGTCGAGCCGGACCTCGAGCTCGGCGCTGCGGAGGAAGCCCTCGAAGGGCGTACCCTCGAGCCGTTGCTCCCAGACGAGCCGCTCGCCCGCGGTCGCGGCGCTGCAGCGGAAGTCCGCTCGCACCGTCCTGCCCTTGCTCGTGGTCATGACCTGGGTGAAGCGGCTGCGCCGCGCCCCGGGGCCGCTCTCGACGTCTTCGACCCGAGTCGTCTCCGGCCACCAGCGAGGCAGGTTGTGCGGGTCGGCGATCAGCGACCAGACGGCGGCCCGGCTCGCGCCGACGACGCGGCTCCGTGCGACCGTCGGCATCGCGACCTCAGCCGCGCAGGCGCCTGAGGTCGCGAACCAGCAGCAGATGCTTGAGCTGCGTGCAGGTTGCGGCGAGGCTCTCGAGGCTCTCGATCGCCTCCTGGCGTCGAGCGGGGCTGCGGGACCGCAGCGACGGTGCCATCAGCTGTTCGAGCAGTGCCGCCTCGCGATCGGCGGAGGTGCGAAATACCCTGAGGTTGCGGCCACCGACCCCGAACTGGGACAGCTCCGTCGCCGCGCGAACTATCTCGACGTCGGTCTCGTCGAAGTGCTTGGAGCCGTTGCGCTGCTTCGGCTGGACGATCCCGTAGTCCTCGAGCTCGCGAACCAGCTCCGGCGTCGCGCCGGTCTGCTCGATCACGTCGTCGAGGGCGATCCACTCGTCCGGTTCCTCGAGGGTCATCGCCCGCCGGGTGGCGCCGGCACGGGCACCCCGGTCGCGCTCGCCTCCGATCTTGCCGGCGGCGAGCTCCTGGCGGATCACCCGCAGGGGCAGGAACTCGTCGCGCTGCATCCGCAGGATCGCCCGGAGCTGCTCGACGTCGGCCTGGCTGTAGAGGCGGTAGCCGCCGCGGGTCCGCCGGGGAGCCAGCAGCTTCTGGTCCTCCAGGTAGCGGATCTTCGAAATCGAGATGTCGTCGAACTCCTGGCCGAGCACCTTGCAGACCGCACCGATAGTCAGCGCCTTGCGCGGGCGCGAGTCCCGTGTCTCACCGGTGCGGGCGGCCGGCTTCGTCGCTGGTTCCATCGTTCAGCGCTCCAGGAAGCCGAGCTTGAACTTGCCGATCTGAATCTCGTCGCCGTCCTCGAGGAGGTGGGACTCGATCCGGTGGCGGTTGACGTAGGTCCCGTTCAGGGAGCCGAGATCGTCGATGTAGAGCCCGTCTCGCCGCCGCACGAGCAACGCGTGGTTGCGCGAGACGGTGACGTCGTCGAGGAAGATCGGCGCGTCGGGGGTTCGGCCGATGCTCATCCGGTCCTGATCGACGGCGAAGCTCTCGCCGGAGCGCCCGCCGCCGGAGCGGATCACGAGCGCTGCGCCCTCCTCCTCGACCATCTGGTCGATGTCGATGGGCTGAAAATCGCCCGTCTCGGCGATCTTGTACGTCAGCGTCGAGGGCTCATCGGCGCCCTCGGGACGGCCGAGGTAGGCCCCGCACTTCTGGCAGTAGTTGGCTCCCTCGTCGTTGACGAAGCCGCATTCGTGGCAGTGCAGGGCCATCCGGCGCTAGACCCCCTCTCCGCCGCTGACCCGTCCGGCGAGGATGTCGGTGAGCTTCTCGACGTCGGCGCCGCTGATCAGCGCGTCGCCGGACTCACGGTTGGTACGGAGGCGATTGACGAGCTCGGCGCGGAGGATGTCGATCTTGCCGTGCAGCATCCGCCGCCGGTAGGACACGTCCCGCTCCTCGCGGGTGAGCTCGTCGATCATCTCCTTCAGCTCCTCGTCGCTCATCGCGCCGATGTCGGGGAAGGTCTCGTCCATCACTCACCCAAACTTTCGTAGACGTCGCAGGGAAGCCGGAAACGCCCGGCCGAAGCGATTATAGGCCGGTCACCCGAAGGGTCAATCAGAACTTGAAGGTTGAACGGCGGGCTGCACGCCGTCCGCCCCGTCGTCGTCGCGCCGGTGCCGGACGGCGGTCCGCACGTAGAGCACCGTCGCCAGGATCGAGAGGCCGACGCCGACGCAGAACCCGACCTCGATGATCGTCCAATCGACCACCATCGACCAGAAGATCCCGCCCATGATCAGGAAGACGGCGATCCGGCCGACCCAGGTGATCTCGAGGTCGATGCCGTGGCGCAGCCCGTAGCGGGCCAGCGCGAGGGTCGCCACCTCCCGGAACGCCAACAGGACGATCGCCCAACGGGGCAGCAGCTCGAAGTGCCAGCAGACCGCGGCGCCGGAGAGGATCGTCAATCGGTCGACGACCGGGTCGAGCAACGCCCCGAGCCGGCTGTACTGGCCGGTCGCACGGGCGACGAACCCGTCGAGCAGGTCCCCGAGCGCAATCGCGAGGAAGATCACCGAGGCCAGGGCGTCCCGTCCGTCGCCGGAGTCGAAGGCGATGACCAGAAAGACCGGGATCGCCGCGAGGCGGACGTAGCCGATCAGGTTCGGCAGCGTGAACGGCCGAAGCGGCTGCCCCGCCCGCGTCTGCGGCGGCTCGGGGCCGGAGCGGTCGATGCCGAACAAGCGCCGGCGGGAGAGCGATCGGCGCTTCCCCTCCGAAGCCACCCCGATCAGCTCAGTCCTTCGAGGATCGCGCGGACGCGGGCGGGCGCCTCGTCGAGCGCGATCCGCTCCTCCTCCCCGGCGGCGCGCGTCTTCGCCTCGACGACGCCGTCGGCGAGGCCCCGCTTGCCGACGGTGATCCGCAGCGGGCACCCGATCAGCTCGGCGTCGGTCAGCTTCTCGCCGGTCCCGGCGCCGGGACGATCGTCGAGCAGCGCCTCGATGCCGTCGGCGCCGAGCGCTTCATAGAGTCCCTCGGCGGTCTCGGCGACCTCGTCTCCCCCCTTGCCGAGGGCGCAGACATGGACCTCCCAGGGCGCGATCGCGGGCGGCCAGCAGATCCCGAGCTCGTCCGCCCGCTGCTCGACGGCGGCGGCGACGATCCGCGCGGGCCCGATGCCGTAGCTGCCCATCACGATCGGCCGCTCGGTCCCGTCGGGGTCGAGATAGGTGGCCCCGAGCGGTTCCGAGTACCGGGTTCCGAGCTTGAAGATGTTCCCCACCTCGATCGCCGCTTCGATCTCGATCGGGTCGCCGGCCGGAGTCAGATCGCCGGCCTCGACGGTGCGGACGTCGCACGCCTCGAACCCGAAATCGCGTCCGGGCTCGACCCCGATCAGGTGAACGTCGGTCCGATTCGCGCCGGTGACGAGGCCGGCGCCGGAGATCGCCGCGTCCATCAGGATCCGGACCTCGGCGCCGACCGGCCCGACGAAGCCGACCGGCCCGATCGCGGACTCGATCTCCTCGGGCCGGGCCGGACGGACCGGGCGTTCGAGGTGGTTCTCCAGCTTGATCTCGTTCAGGCGGTGGTCTCCGCGGACGAGGACGAGGATCAGCTCGCCGTCGTCGGCGACGACCGGCATCGCCTTGATCAGCGCCCCGGTTGCGACGCCGAGCGCGCCGGCGACCTCCTCGACCGTCGTCAGGCCGGGCGTCGGCGCCTCCCGGGGCTCGTCGAGCGGCGGCGGAAGCTCGACCGGCCGGGCGACCGCGCTCGCCACCTCGACGTTGGCGGCGTAGCCGGGTGCGAGCGCGACCTCGTTCTCGCCCGCGGCGCAGGGAGCCATGTACTCGTGAGCGCCGGAGCCGCCCATCATCCCGACGTCGGACTCGACCGCGTACCAGCGCAGGCCGCAGCGATCGAAGATCCGCCCGTAGGCCCCGGCCTGGAGCTCGTAGCTGCGCTCGAGCCCCGCCTCGTCGCGATCGAACGAGTAAGCGTCCTTCATCGTGAACTCTCGGGTCCGCAGGATCCCGGCGCGGGGCCGCGGCTCGTCCCGCTCCTTGGTCTGAAGGTGGTAGAGCATCAGCGGCAGGTCCCGGTAGGAGCGGATGTCGCGGGCGACATGCGTCGTAACCGCCTCCTCATGGGTCATCGCGAGGACCATCTCCGCGTCACGGCGGTCGCGGAGCTTGAAGAGCTCGTCGATGTCGTAGCGGCCGGTCCGCTGCCAGGCCTCGGCGGGCTGCAGCACCGGCATCAGCATCTCGTGGCAGCCGATCGCGTCCATCTCCTCGCGGATGATCCGCTCGACCTTCTTGACCGACCGGTAGCCGGCGGGCATCCAGGTCCAGATCCCGGCGCCGAGCTGGCGCACGAGGCCGGCGCGGACCATCAGCTTGTGAGAGACGGCCTCGGCGTCGGCCGGAGCGTCCTTGAGCGTCGGCAGCAGGTAGTTGGAGAGTCGGGTCATCGCGGGCGTGTCGGGGCGTCGGGCGCGGCGACCGCTACCAGGCGTCGATCTCGTAGGTCAGCCAGGTCGACTTCTCCGCGCCGATGCCATCGTAGAGGCGTTGCGCGGTGTGGTTGTCGACCGCCGTCTCCCAGACCAGCTTCGCGGCGGCCCGCTTCCGGCAGAGGCCCCGGCAGTGCTCGATCAGTGCCTGGCCGACGCCGCGGCCCCGGGCTTCGGGAACGACGAACAGATCGTTGAGGACCCCGACCCTGGAGGCGTAGAGCGTCTGCCAGGTCCAGTAGACGGTCGCGAAGCCGAGCGGCTCCCCGTCCTCGCCCCGGGCCAGCGCCTGCTCACCCTCGGTGGGATCGTCGATCAGCGCCCGGCAGAGGGCGACGAGCCGATCGTCGCGCGGATCGACCTCGTAGAAGTCGCAGTAGGCGCGCAGCATCGGCATCAGCCCCGCGAGGTCGACGACGTCGACGCGGCTGATCCTGACGGCGCTGTCGCGGTCGCTCGCTCCCACTCCCGACACTCTATGCGGCCCCGCCCCGGCCGGGAGAGCGCTTTCCGCAAGCGGGCTAGGCACGCGTGAAGCGGCGGCCCGAGGTCGGGCTCGCCTCTTCGCCGAGCTCGACCTTCCGGCCCTTTACGGGCTTCAGGTAGGGCTCGTCACCGGCGCCGGGCGCAGTGATGTCCTCGCCGCTCTCGGCGGCCGCCTTCTCCATCGCCGCCAGCTTCTCGGGCGTCAGATCACCGGCGTTCTCCTCCTCGATCCGCTGCAGCCAGGCGGCACCGGCCGCGGCCTCGGAGTCGTCGACCTCGATCTCGCCGTCCCGGCCCAGCGACTTGTCGATCTCCTCGAACAGCGTGTCGACGAGCTCGGCCTGGGGGATCTTCCGCAGCGGCTTGCCGTGAGCGAAGATCAGGCCCTCGTCCTTGGCTCCCGTGATCCCGAAATCGGCGTGCGACGCCTCGCCGATGCCGTTGACGGCACAACCGAGCACGGCAACCTCGATCGGCTCGGTGTAGGCCTCGAGGCGCTGCTCGATCTCGGCGACGACGGTGTCCATGTCGAACTGCAGGCGGCCGCAGGTCGGACATGCGATCAGCACCGGACCCCGCTCGCGGAGCTGAAGGGCCTTGAGGATCTCCCAGGCGACCTTGACCTCCTCCTCGGCATGGAAGGTCGAGAGGCTGATCCGGATCGTGTCGCCGACCCCGTCGGCCAACAGCGTCCCGAGGCCGACCGACGACTTCAGCGCGCCCGACCACTTGGTCCCCGCCTCGGTGATCCCGAGGTGGATCGGGTAGGGGATCTTCTCCGCGAGCAGGCGGTTGGCGGCGATCGTGTTCGGGACGTTCGTCGACTTGATCGAGACCTTGAAGTCGGTGAAGTCGAGGCTTTCCATGAGTTCGACGAACTCGGCCGCAGCGGTGACCAGGGCCTCCACCGGAGCGGTGCGCTCGAGTTCGTGCAGGTGCTTGGGCAGTGATCCCGAGTTGACCCCGATCCGCATCGGCACGTTCCGCTCGGTCGCCCGGACCGCCACCTCGGCGACCTTGTCGCGGCCGCCGATGTTGCCCGGGTTCAGCCGGATGCAGTGGGCCCCGGCATCGATCGCCTTGAGCGCGAGCGTGTGGTTGAAGTGGATGTCGGCGATGACCGGGATCGGCGACTCCGCGACGATCGTCCTCAGGGCGTCGGCGTCCTTCTCGCGCGGGACGGCGACGCGGACCAGGTCCGCGCCGGCGTCCGCGACCGTCCTGATCTGCTCCATCGTCGCCCCGAGGTTGGCGGTCTCGGTCTTCGTCATCGTCTGGACCGCGACCGGGGCGCCGCCACCGATCGGCACGCCGCCGACGAATATCTGGCGCTTGGAAGCCATGCACACAGGCTAGCGCCGGGGCGAGACCGGCCCCGGTCCGCGTCGCAGCGCCGACCGGCGCGGCCCGGACCGGCTCAGCGGGCGTGCCTGAGCTGGAGGAGGTCGCCGGCGAAGGTGGTCACGAAGAGGCTGCCCCTCGGGAACCGGTCCTTGCCACGGCCGAACGCGAGGTCGCTGGGCCCGCTCGGGAACGGCTGACCCTGCCAGAGGATGCAGCCCTCGTCGCGTCCGCTGACCTTCCAGACCGCGCCCGTTCCGTTGGCGGCCGCGTAGAGCGTGCCGTCGGCGTCCCTGGTCAACCCGTCGAGGAAGGCGCCGGCCTCCTCCGGCGCCGTGAACCAGGCTTTCGCGGCGTTCGGCTTGCTGAGGCGGACGCGGGCGATCGTCGGAGCCGGGGTGAAGGTCTGGTTCACGAACAGGTTGCGCTTGGCGCGGTCGACGACCATTCCGTTCGAGCTCTCCAGCGGCGCCCAGGCGAGCTCGACGGCCCCGTCGAGCACCCTGTCGACGCCGGTTCCGAAGTCCGTCGACGCGAAGATCTGGCCGCCGGGTCCACGCGTCACCCCGTTCGCCATCTGCAGCCCGTGGACGAAGACGTGGCTGCGGCCGGTCCGCGGATCGACCTCGAGCAGTCCCGCCTGCGGATCCGCCTCACCGTCGGAGGCCTGGGCGAAGCTGTCGCCGTAGCCGACGAGGACGTTGCCGTTGCGCCTGAAGACGATGCCCCCCGGCGCGTCGATCCCGTCGAGGACGACCCTGGGCTTGGCGCCGCTGCGCCTGATCATCATCAGCTTGCCCTGACCCGACCGGGTGTAGAACAGGCGGCCCCTGGAGTCGAATGCAACCGACTCGAAGGCGCCGGTGGAGGAGTCCACCACCCGCGACTGGGACTGCGCCGGGCAGTCGTCGAGGGCGCTCGCGCCGGCTGCGAGCGCGAGGGCGCCCACCAGTGCGGCGATCGTCGCAGCGCCTGACCTCGTGATCGTCCCTCTCATCGCCACGAGTATTCCATCATTCGCGAAGCCCGGGTCCGGCTTGCTCCCACTCGCGGGCGAGGATCGCGTAGACGAGCTCGCTCCGCCACTCGCCCTTCACCCACCCGCTCTCGACGAAGCGGGGCGATGCCGAGGCCGTCACCCTCCTCCTTCAGCCCGGTGCACGCGAGCTTCCGCCCGAGGGCACCGGCCGCCTCATGCCACGCGAACGTACAGCCCGTGCGGCACCGCCTCTATCCTGGGCCGCGTCATGGCCGCCCCGCCCACCGAATACATCTTCTCGATGTACAAGGTCTCCCGAACCTTTCCTCCGAAGGAGAAGGTGCTCGAGGACATCTCCCTGAGCTTCTATCCGGGGGCGCGGATCGGCGTGCTCGGCTACAACGGCGCCGGCAAGTCGTCGCTGCTGCGGATCATGGCCGGAACCGACGACGGTTATCGCGGCGAGGCCGCGTTGCACCCGAACGCGACCGTCGGGATGCTCGAGCAGGAGCCCCACCTCGATCCCGGCAAGGACGTCCGCGGCAACGTCGAGGACGGAGTTCGCGAGCTTCGCGACCTCCTCGACCGCTTCAACGAGCTCTCGATGAACTACTCGGACGAGACGGCCTCCGAGTTCGCGCGCCTCCAGGACCGGATCGACGCGGCCGACGCATGGAACCTCGACAAGATGCTCGATACGGCGATGGACGCGCTGCGGCTGCCACCGCCCGACGCCGACGTAACGAAGCTCTCGGGCGGCGAGCGGCGCCGCGTCGCGCTCTGCCGACTACTCCTCAGCGCCCCCGATCTGCTGCTCCTCGACGAGCCGACGAACCATCTCGACGCCGAGTCGGTTGCCTGGCTCGAGAAACATCTCGAGGACTACAAGGGAACGATCGTCGCCGTAACCCACGACCGCTACTTCCTCGACAACGTCGCGGGCTGGATCCTCGAGCTCGACCGAGGGCGCGGGATCCCCTTCAAGGGCAACTACTCGGCCTGGCTCGAGCAGAAGCAGGAGCGCCTGTCCCACGAGTCGCGGGTGGACGTCGCCCGCCAGCGGACGATCGCCTCCGAGCTCGAGTGGGTCCGCGAGAACCCGAAGGGCCGCCGCAAGAAGTCGAAGGCGCGACTCACCCGCTACGAGGAGATGCTGGCCCAGCATCAGGCCACGAAGCGCGACGACGTCCAGATCCAGATTCCCGCCGGGCCGCGCCTCGGCGACGTCGTCATCGAGGCCGAGAACGTTCGCAAGGGCTACGGCGACCGCCTGCTGATCGAGGACCTCTCGTTCTCGCTCCCGCGGGCCGGGATCGTCGGCGTGATCGGCGCCAACGGCGCCGGCAAGACGACTCTGTTCCGGATGATCGTCGGCGACGAGCAGCCCGACGGCGGCGAGCTCCGGGTCGGCGAGAGTGTCGATCTCGCCTACGTCGACCAGTCCCGCGACTCCCTCGACGGCGAGAAGACCGTCTGGGAGGAGATCTCCGGCGGGCTCGACGAGATCGACGTCGGCAGCATGCGGATGAACTCGCGGGCCTACGCGAGCGGCTTCAACTTCAAGGGCTCCGACCAGCAGCGCAAGGTCGGGACGCTGTCGGGCGGTGAGCGCAACCGCCTCCACCTCGCGAAACTCCTGAAGAGCGGCGGCAACGTCCTGCTGCTCGACGAGCCGACGAACGACCTCGACGTGGACACCCTGCGCGCGCTCGAGGAGGCGCTGCTCGAGTTCGCCGGTTGCGCGGTCGTGATCTCCCACGACCGCTGGTTCCTCGACCGCGTCGCGACCCACGTCCTCGCGTTCGAGGGCGACTCGCAGGTCCGCTGGTTCGAGGGCAACTTCGAGGCCTACGAGGAGTTCCGCCGGGACGAGCTCGGCGCCGAGGCCGACCGGCCCCACCGGATCACTTACAAGAAGCTCGTCCGCGGCTAGACGGCACCGACGATCCGCTCGACCGCTTCGTCGACGGAGTCGGTGACCACGATCATCTCCTCCAGCGGCGGCTCGGCCGCCGCGGCGAACCGCTCGACGACCGCCGCGATCCCGCTGGAGCGGAACCAGTCGGCGCCGAGGAACACCATCGGCGCCCGCTGGTCGGCCGGCGAGTAGGCGTTGACGGCGAGATCCTGGAAGATCTCCTGGACCGTCCCCGGGCCGCCCGGCGAAAAGACGATCCCGGCGCCGGCGACTCGGAGCAGGCCGTCCTCGCGGATCGAGTTGGCGAAGTACTTGGCTATGTGGGAGGCGAACCGGCCGACGGGCTCGTGACCGTAGAGCCAGGTCGGGATCGCGAGGCTGACCCCGCCGGCGCCGTCGGCGTGCTCTGCATGGACCCGCTCGGCCCGCTCCCGGTAGTCGGGATGCTCGACGCTCGGCGCCTGCGCGAGCACCGCCACGGCCCGGTCGATCGCCCCGAGGTCGCGGCTCCGGGTCAGGTAGGCGCCGAGGTTGCCCGCCTCCATGATCCCCGGACCTCCCCCGGTCGCGACCATCACTCCGGCCGACGTGATCCTGAAGCCGATCTCGGCGACCTGCCGGTAGCGAGGATCGTCCCTCGGCACCCGGTGACCGCCCATGATTCCCGCCACCGGGCGGGGACGCCCGCCCTCGGGCAGGACCAGATCCCAGATCGCGTCGGTCATCGCCGTGTCGTGCAGGCGCTGGGCGACGGCCTCCACCGGCAGGTCGGGGTCGGGATCCGCGGTCCGGCTCCGCGAGTTCACGACGTAGTCGTGGACGGCGGCGTCGAGCCCGGACGCGACGAGGTCCTCGTAGGTGTAGAGCCGGGACGGGTAGACGCGATAGGGGCGCTGACCCTCGCCGAGCTCGGGTACCACGACGGCTCCGCCGCGCTGCAGGACCAGCGCGATCTCGGAATCGGGAATCCGACAACCGAGGAAGAAGGCGCCGCCGACGTCGACGCTCGTCCAGTCGGCCTCGACCTCACCGAGGTCGAGACCCTGGATCACGGCGCCGGCGAGCCCGTCGCCCGACTCGATCCGGAGCGCCAGCTCGGCCTCGGTCTCGATCTCGGCGGTTCGCCTCATGCGGCCGCATCGAATCGCGAGGCCGGCGCGGACGGGTCCGTCGTCGGACGCCTCACCGCGACGTCGCTCCTCGCTCCGGGTGAGCGCTACTTCGCGTAGAGGGCGTCGATCTCAGCCGCGTACTTGTCCGCGATCGGGCGCCGCTTCAGCTTCATCGTCGGGGTCAGCTCGTCGCCACCCGGCAACCAGTCCTCGGGAAGCAGCTTGAACTTCTTGATCTGCTCGACGCGCGACATCTTCGCGTTGGCCACATCGACCGCCTCCTGGACGGCGGCGAGGACCTTCTCGTGCTCGACCAGCGCGACGATGTCGGTGTCGTCGATGCCCTGCTTCGCCGCCCAGGCCGGCGCGTACTCGGGGTCGAGGACGATCAGCGCCACGTTGTAGGGGCGCGCGTCGCCGACCGCGACCGCCTGCCCGATCAGCGGGCTCGCCGCCTTCAGGTTCGCCTCGATCGACGCCGGCGACATGTTCTTGCCGGCGGCGTTGATGATCAGCTCCTTCTTGCGATCGACGATCTTCAGATAGCCGTCCTCGTCGATCTCGCCGATGTCGCCGGTCGAGAGCCAGCGCTCGTCGTCGATCGTCTCGGCGGTCTTCTCCGGCAGGTTCCGGTACCCGGCCATGATCAGGCTGCCGCGAACCTGAACCTCGCCGTCCTCGGCGAGGCGGATCTCGACGCCCGGCATCGGCGGGCCGACGGTTCCGAGCTTGACCTTCTCGGGCGGGTTCACCGTTGCGGCTCCACAGGTCTCCGACATGCCCCAGAGCTCGGCGACCGGGATCCCGATCGCGTGGAAGAACTCGAGCACCTCGACCGGGGTCGGCGCGGCGCCGACGTTGACGGCCGCCACCTGGTCGAGACCGAGATGGGCACGGAGGTTGGCGAACATCTGCTCCTCCATCTGCTCGGCGGCGGCGGCGATCTCCGCCGGCACCTCCTCGCCCGCCTGCTCGGCGCGAACCTTGGCGATCGCCGCCTCGAGACCCTTCTGGGCCGGCTCGCGCTGCTCGTCGGGCAGGCTCGCGAGCATCGTCTCGAGCCCGGCCTTGAGCTTCTCCCAGACCCGCGGCACGGCGAAGAACCAGGTCGGCCGCACGGTCGGAAGGAACTCGATGATCTGACGCGGGTCGGGACAGACCGTCACGGTCCCGCCCTTGGTCAGCGGCAGGTAGTAGTGGGCCCCGCGCTCGGCGATGTGGGCGGCGGGCAGCCAGGAGATGATCTTGCCGCCCTCCTCCGGGAAATCGATCAGATCGTCGACGCCGGAGACGAGTCCGAGCAGGTTGCGATGGGTCAGCTCGACGCCCTTGGGAGGGCCGGTCGTGCCCGACGTGTAGATCAGCGTCAGCGTGTCGTCGAGCCCGACCCCGGCCGCAGCGCCGGCGTCGTCGAAGTCGGGATCGATCGCGATCAGCTCGTCGAAGCTCATCGTCCCGCCCTCGCCGTCGAGGACGATCACGTGCTCGACGTCCGGGAGCTCCTCGCGCGCCTTCTCGAAGGTATCGAGGAAGGCCTTCTCGACGATCGCGACCTTGGCGCCGGCGTCGCCGACGACGTAGGCGATCTGCTCCGGCGAGGCGGTCTGATAGATCGAGAACGGCACGCCGCCGAGGGTGACGACGCCGAGGTCGATCGGGAAGAACTCGAGCCGGTTGTTGAGCATCAGCGCGACGGTGTCGCCCTTGCCGACGCCGAGCGACGCCAGGCCGCCGGCGACGGCGCGGGCCTGCTCGCGGAGCTCGTTCCAGGTCACGGACCGCTCGCCGTCGACGATCGCGGTGCCGTCCCCGAGCCGGGCCACGGTCTCGTGGAACGCCGCCGGGAAGCTGGACACCGCCGGTTCTACACCGGGTCCGCCGCTCGTATAACGCTCAGCCGCCGTCGCTTCCATCCTCAGTGCCCTCCTCCAGGGTTCTCGGGGTACGGCGAAAACTACCGGAACGCAGCGGGATCCCCGCCGGGAGGGGGATCAGCGGACGTTGAAGCCCTCGCCGGTTAGCCGGCCGATGTCGTTTTCGAGGCCGATCACGAACAGAATCAGCACGAGCGCGAAGCCGACCACCCCGGAGCGCTCCATGATCCGCAGCGGGACCGGTCGGCCACGGATCTTCTCGACGATCGCCCAGAAGATGTGACCACCGTCCAGCGGCAGGAACGGCAACAGGTTGATGAGGCCGAGCGAGAGGCTGATCACGGCGAGCACACCGATCGCCTGGCGGGTGTCGAACTCGAAGCTCTGCCTGGTCACCTCGGTGGCGCCGACGACGCCCGAGATCTGGTCACGGACCTCGGGCTCGAGGATGCGGGAGAAGACGGTCGCGGTCTGCGAGGTGACGTACCAGAGCCGGTCGAACGCGAAGCTGGCGGCCTCGCCGGCCGGCACGGTTTCGCGGTTCGGCTCGTATCCGAAGCCGACCACCATTCGCGGCTCGATCGCGGGCTGGCCGGGGACCTCCTCGGGCACTTCGTAGACGGGCTTGATGCGAACCGTCTGCGGCTCGCCGGCGCGGAGGATCCTCAGCGTCGCCGCGGTCGTGGCGACGCAGCCGTCGGCCGGCTCACCCTTGCAGCGGTGGCTGCCGACCTGCTCGCGGACGGCCTCGGCCAGCTTCTCCGGGGGCAGGCCGGCGACGCGGACGCCGTCGACCGAGAGGATCTCGTCGCCCGGCTGCAGCACCTTCGCGGCGGGCAGGTCGGGGCTCACGGTGCCGACGGTGTTGGTCGGGCCGGTGTCGAGCCCGAAGCCGACGGCGAGGGCGAAGAAGAGCACGAGCGCGAGGACGATGTTCACGAACGGGCCCGCGGCGATGACGAAGATCCGCTTCCAGACCGGCTGGCGATAGTAGGCGCGATCGACGACCTCGGGAGGGATCTCCTCCTCCGGGTTCATCCCGGTGATCTTCACGAAGCCGCCCAGCGGGATCGCGCCGATCCCGTACTCGGTCTCGCCGCGGGTGATCGAGACGACCTTCGGCGGGAAGAAGAGGAAGAACCGCTCGACCCGCATGCCGACGGCCTTGGCGGCGGTGAAGTGGCCGGCCTCGTGGAGGACCACGAGCAGCGCGAAACCGGCGATCGCGAGCAACCAGCTCATCCGGCGCTCCCGTTCGCGGCCGTGGTCAGCGCCTGCAGCTCCCCGGTCGCCCGGTGACGCGCCTCGGCGTCGCAGTCGAAGAGGTCGGCGAAGTGGGACGGCGGCGGAGCCGGAGTCGATTCGAGCACGCGCTCGACGACCTCGGGGATGCCGGTGAAGCCGATCTCGCCGGCGAGGAACGCACCGACGGCCACCTCGTTGGCGGCGTTGAGCACGCACGGCGCCATGCCGCCCGCCGCGCCGGCCTCGCGGGCGAGGCGCAGACAGGGAAACGCGTCGATGTCCGGCTCCTCGAAGCTGAGCTCGCCGACGGCGGCGAGGTCGAGCGCCTCGACCGGCAGCTCGATCCGGTCGGGGCCGTGCAGCGCGTAGGCGATCGGGACCCGCATGTCGGGATGGCCGAGGTGGGCGAGCATCGCCCCGTCGACGAGCGTGATCAGCGAGTGGATCAGCGACTGGGGATGGACCACGACCTCGATCCGCTCGTACGGCACGCCGAAGAGGTGGTGCGCCTCGATCAACTCCAGTCCCTTGTTCATCAGGGTCGCCGAGTCGATCGTGATCTTCCCGCCCATCTCCCAGGTCGGGTGTGCGAGGGCCTCCTCGCGGCTGACGCCGTCGAGGTCGGTGCGGCCGCGGAACGGGCCCCCGGAGGCCGTGAGGACGAGCCGCTCGACGACGCCGGGCGGCTCGGAGCGGATGAGCTGGTGCAAAGCGGAGTGCTCGGAGTCGACGGGCAGGATCCGGGCGCCGGAGGCCTCCGCCAGCGCCATCACCAACTCGCCGCCGACGACGAGGCTCTCCTTGTTGGCGAGCGCGAGATCGATGCCCTCGCTGAGCGTCGCGATCGTCGGGCCGAGCCCGGCGGAGCCGACGATCGCGTTGAGGACGACGTCGGGCTCGGCGCGGGCGATCAGCTCGCGGATGCCCTCCTCGCCGGCGAGCACGGTGCCGCTCCAGCCGGAGTCCCTGGCGGAGTCCGCGGCATCGGCCCCGGCGAGCGCGATCGTGCCGACTCCGGCGGCTTCGGCCTGCTCGACGAGCCGTTCCCAGCTCGTTTCGGCGGAGAGGCCGGCGATCCGGAGCTCGGGCGAACGGCCGACGACGTCGATCGCCTGCTCGCCGATCGAGCCTGTCGCACCGAGGATGAGGACGTCCTTCACGGCAGGAAGTGTAGGAACGAGCGAGGACCGGCCCGGCGGCCCGCCCGTCAGCGCAGCTTCGCGACCCGATCGAGGATCGCGTCGGCGATCTCGCGCTTGCTGCCGCGCGGCAGGCGTTCGTCGCCGCCCCGGGTGACGATCGTCACCTCGTTCTCGGCGCTCTCGAAGCCGATCGAGCTGTCGGACACGTCGTTGACGACGATCGCGTCGATGCCCTTGCGCTCGAGCTTGGCGCGGCCGCGTTCGACGAACTCTCCTCCATGCTCGGCGGCGAAGCCGACGAGGACCTGACCGTCGCGGCGCTCGGCGGCGAGGCCGGCGAGGACGTCGGCGGTCGGCTCGAGCGCGAGGCTGAGCTCGGCGCCCTGCTCGCGGACGAGCTTGCCCTCGTTCGGCGCAGCCGGACGGAAGTCGGCGACCGCGGCCGCCATCAGCAGGACGTCGGCCTCGGCGAAGGAAGCGCGGGCGGCGGCCTCGAGCTCCCCGGCGCTGCTGACGTCCACCCGCTCGACGCCGGCGGCGGGCAGGGCGACGTTGGCCGCGACCAGGGTCACCGCGGCGCCGCGGCGCGCCGCGGCCTCCGCGAGAGCGATTCCCATCCGGCCACTCGAGCGGTTGCCGATGAAGCGGACCGGGTCGATCGGCTCGCGGGTTCCCCCAGCGGTCACGAGGACCCGCATGCCCGTGAGGTCGGCCCGGGACGCGATCGCGGCCTCGATCGCGGCGAGAACCTCGGGCGGCTCGGGCATCCGCCCGGGACCGTGCTCGCCACGGGAGGCGAGGGCGCCCTCCCCGGGCTCGAGCACCTCCACCCCGCGCTCCCGCAGGACGGCGACGTTCGCCTGGGTCGCGGCGGCCTCCCACATCCGGCCGTTCATGGCCGGGGCGATGATCCGCGGGGCCGTGCAGGCGAGAAACGACGTAGCAAGGAACGAGTCGCAGATGCCGGCGGCGAGCTTCGCGATCGTGTTCGCCGACGCCGGTGCGATCGCGAACGCGTCGGCGGCCTCGACCACCGCGAGGTGCGAGATCGGGTCGTGCGCCGGCATCTCCTCGCCCGGGTAGGTCCCGCGCAGCGGATCGCGGCTGAACTCGTCGGTCAGGGCCGGAGCACCGGTGATTCCCTCGAACGTTGCAGCGCCGACGAACCGGCTCGCGGCATCGGTCATCGTCACCCGGACGCCGTGACCGGCGAGCGTCGCCTGCCGGGCCAGCTCGACGGCCTTGTAGGCGGCGATTCCGCCGCTGACGCCGATCAGGATTCTTGCCACGGCAGCCTCCGGATGTGCCGCGCCCGGACCTGCCGGGCGCCGAAGAAAGAGCTAGTGCCGGTACTCGTAGTTGATCTTGCCGGCGGCGAGCTCCTCGAGCGCGATCGTGAGGTAGTTGTCGCTGTCGGCATCGACCATCGGCGGCGTGTGCTCCTCGTAGGTGCCCTCGCCGAGCGCCCGGTAGTAGCTGTTGAGCTGCCGGGTCCGCTTCGCCGCGACGACGACCGCCGTGTAGTGCGAGTCGGTCTTCTCCATCAGTTTGTCCACTCGAGGCTTGATCATCGCCGGGCAGTGTAGGGCAAGCCGGAAGTGGTGTCGCGGCGCGGTATTCCGGCGGTTCGGCGCAACCGCGATGACCAGCCGTCAAGGGTCGGTATCCGCGTCCCGGCGCGGTATTCGACCATTGACGACGAGCCGGCGGGAAATCGGACTCCGTCCGGGGGCGGAGCGCAAACCGTCGCGCGACGCCTACGAGTTCGCCCTGACGATCGCCGCCAGCTCGGCGGCCGCACGGCCGACGTCGTCGTTGACGACGGTGTGCGGGAACTCGCCGCGCGCGGCGAGCTCCTCCTCGGCCACCGCAAGGCGCGCCTCGATCGTCTCGGCGTCGTCGGTGCCGCGCCCCTCGAGGCGACGCCGGAGGTCGGCCGGGTCGGGCGGTGCGATGAAGATCTGAACGGCCTCCGGCATCGTCGCGCGGACCTGGCGAGCGCCCTGAAGCTCGATCTCGAGGACGACGGGCACGCCGCGGGCGCTGCGCTCCTCGACCTCGGTGCGGAGCGTCCCGTAGCGGTTGCCGCTGTAGGTGGCGTGTTCGAGGAAGTCGCCCTCCGCAACCCGGCGATCGAACTCATCGCGGCCGAGGAAGTGGTAGTCGACGCCGTCGATCTCACCGGCGCGCTCGCGGCGGGTGGTCGCCGAGGTCGAGAGCTCGAGCTCGGGGACGAGCGCGCGGAGCTCGCGAATCAGGGTCCCCTTGCCGACCCCGGAGGGCCCGGTGATTACGAAGACAGCCGACACGACGGCCGATTCTTACCGGCTCGGCGGCGGCTCAGCGGCGCCGCAGCAGGGCGACGAGCTCGGAGCGCTGGCGCACCGAGAGGC
Organism: uncultured Conexibacteraceae bacterium; assembly: GCA_963784885.1. Taxonomy (GTDB): domain Bacteria; phylum Actinomycetota; class Thermoleophilia; order Solirubrobacterales; family 70-9; genus RHKX01. Next base: position 581,701 of record CAWATA010000004.1, on the reverse strand, counting down.
CGCCGATCGTCTTCGAGGGCGAGACCCGGCACTGGTTGAGAATCCGGTTCACCTTGACGCGACCGTACTTCGGCACGGCCAGCATCATGTCGAAGACCTTCGCGGTCTCGAGGTACTCGGGCGGGTCCAGCAGCAGGCCCTCGATCTGGACCTTGCCGGCCTTGAGGTCGCGCTTCAGCTGCGCCCGCCGGGTGCGGATCTCGTTCGCCGCCTCCAGTGCCCTCATGCGCTGGTCATGGCTGCGCTCGGGCACGGATGTCGAGGTCGGGGAGACGGTGGCCATCGGCGCGGCGATCATATACACGGCTCGCCCGCGCGCAAGGGAAAAAGAGGCGAAATGGCGCGAATTCGGCTCAAGCTCAACTCGAGGTCGAGGCGCGCGTCCTGACCGGCCGGGCGAAGAACGCGGAAATTAGGTGTTTCCGGCCCGCGCCGGAGCGGACGCTGCGAGCGCCTGCAGCTCAGCGAGGATCCGCGCCGCCGCGAGCGGATCGCGAAAGCTGGCGGTCCCGACCGCGACGACGGACGCACCCGCCCCGAGCAGCGCCGCGGCGTGGCCGCCCCGCTCGACTCCGCCCATCCCGACGACGGGTATCTCGATCGCCGAGACGACGTCCGCGACCTGCTTGAGTGCGATCGAGCGCACCGCCGGCCCGGACAGGCCGCCGCTTCCCGCTCCCAGCCACGGCGTACCGTCGGCGAGCATCGGAGCGGCCTTGATCGTGTTGATCAGCGAGACCGCGTCGGCCCCGCCCTGCTCGGCCGCGAGCGCGATCGCCGCGGGCTCGGCCACGTTCGGAGTCAGTTTCACGATCAGCGGCTTGGCGGTCAGCGGCCGCAGCCGCGTCAACAGCTCCGAGGTCTCCCCCGGTTCCTCGCCGACGATCAGGCCGGAGTGAACGTTCGGGCATGAGACGTTGAGCTCGAGCGCCGCAACCTCGGGACGCTCGGCGACAGCCGCCACGAGCGGCTCGAACTGCTCGGCGCTCGTCGCCATCACCGAGACGATCAGCGGGACCGGGAGCTCCGCGAGGCTCGGCAGGTCCGACTCGAGGAATCCGTCGAGGCCCTTGTTGGGAAGGCCGATCGAGTTGACCATCCCGGCCGGCTCCTCCCAGAGCCGGGGCGGCGGGTTGCCGACCCGGGGAGCCGGCGTGATCGTCTTCGAGACGTAGGCGCTGAACGGGAATCGCTCGAGGACCTCATCGCCGAACGCGCGCCGCGCAGCGATCGCGTCGAAGGTTCCCGATGCGTTGATGATCGGGTGGGCGAGCTCGATGCCGCAGAGGTCGACGCTCACCGGTGACCCGCCCCCTCGACGAGCGCCGTCTCGACGTCCGCCGCGCGGACCACCGGGCCGTCGACGCAGAGCCGCATGTACCCGCCGGACCGCAGCGGCACTGCACAGCCGAAGCAGGCGCCATAGCCGCAGGCCATCGGTGACTCCATCGCCAGCTCGGCCGGTACGCCGCGCTGCTCGCACAGCGCCCTGACGGCCTCGAGCATCGCCGGGGGCCCGCAGGCGTAGACGGCAGCGGTGGCGGCGGAGTCCCCCTCGAGCATCCGCTCGAGCAGATCGGTCACGTAGCCGCGATGGCCGGCGTGCCCGTCCTCGCTCGCGAGGCGGACCTCCGAGCAGCGGAACAGCTCCAGCCCGCCCGAGTGGGCCCGGTCGCGGAAGCCGAGCAAGGATCTCTCGGGTATCCCGAGCGCGGCAAGCGAGCGTCTCCAGATCGCCAGCGGCGCGAGGCCGATTCCCCCACCGACGAGGATCGCTCCCGCCGCCTGCGGGTTGAGCTCGTGTGGAGCCGAGAACGGTCGCCCCAGCGGCCCGGTCAGCAGCAGGCCCTCGCCCTCGGCGAGGTCGGCGAGCCGGTGCGTGCCCGGGCCGACGTCCTCGAGGAGGAACGAGAGCCGGACGCCGCCATCGCCCTCCGTGGCTTCGGCCACCGAGAACGCGCGCGGCAGAAACGGGCGCTCGCCGTCCCCGCCCCAGCCGCGCTCGGCGGCGAGCATGTAGAACTGCCCGGCCGCCGGCATCGGGCCTTCCCGGTCGACCGCGGTGACGATCCGGTAGCCGCCGCTCCGCTCGTTCGCCACGACCCGGGCGCGGCGCCTGCCGAAGGGCGCGGTGACGCGGCCTCCGGCCGGCTGACCGCTGTCGGCCTGCGCCGGCACGGACTAGGCCTGCTCGGCGGGCGCCGGAGCTGCGTCCTCGTGGAGCTCCTGGAGGCTCCGCACCGACACCTTGCCGTTGCCCTGGGTTGCGCCGATCGCGCGGGCGGCCGCGGTCGCCCCGGTCATCGTCGTGATGCACGGGATGCCATTGCGGGTCGCGGCACTGCGGATCTCGTAGCCGTCGGTTCGCGCGCCCGAGCCGGTCGGGGAGTTGATCACGAGGTCGACCTCGCCGCGCTCGATGTAGTCGACGACGTTCGGCGAGCCCTCCTGGATCTTGTGGATCGTCTCCACCGGCACGCCCATCCGCGAGATCGCCTGGGCGGTACCCGCCGTCGCGACGATCCTGAACCCGAGGTCGCAGAACCGGGTCGCGAGCTGCATCGCGGTCGCCTTGTCGTCGTCGGTGACCGTGATGAAGACGGTCCCCGACGCCGGCAGGTTGATCCCGGCCGCCGACTGCGCCTTCCCGAACGCCGCCGGGAAGTCCCCGGCAACTCCCATGACCTCGCCGGTGCTCTTCATCTCCGGCCCGAGGACCGTGTCGGCGCCGCTGAACCGGTTGAACGGCAGGACCGCCTCCTTGACCGAGACGTGACTCCGCGGCATCGCGGGGAGGTGCTGATCGGCGAGCCGCTCGCCGAGCATCAGCCGGCATGCGATCTTCGCGATCGGTGCCCCGATCGCCTTGCTGACGAAGGGGACCGTGCGCGAGGCCCTGGGGTTGGCCTCGATCACGTAGAGCTCGCCGCCCGCGACCGCGTACTGGATGTTGATCAGCCCGACGACGCCGAGCTCGAGCGCCAGAGCCTTCGTCGTCTCGGCGATCCGCCCGAGCATCTCCTCGCCGAGACTCATCGGTGGCAGCACGCAGGCGGAGTCGCCGGAATGCACGCCCGCCTCCTCGACGTGCTGCATGACGCCTGCCAGCGCGCAGTCGGTCCCGTCGGCGAGCGCGTCGACGTCGACCTCGATCGCGTTCTCGAGAAAGCGGTCGAGCAGCAGCGGATGCTCGCGATCGGCCTTCGCGTACCGGCTCAGGTAGGTCGCGAGATCCTCGGTCGAGTAACAGATCTCCATCGCCCTGCCGCCGAGCACGTACGACGGCCTGACGAGCAGCGGGAAGCCGACCCGCCCGGCGATCGACTCGGCCTCCTCGGCGCTCAGCGCCGTCCCGTACGGGGGGTGGGCGACCCCGAGCCGCTCCAGGAGCGCCCCGAAGCGGCCGCGGTCCTCGGCCAGGTCGATCGCGTCGACCGGGGTGCCGAGCAGCTTCACGCCCGCGTCCTCGAGCTCCTTGGCGAGGCGCAGAGGGGTCTGTCCCCCGAACTGGACGATCACCCCCTCGGGCTGCTCCTGCTCGATCACGGCGAGCACGTCGGTGGCGGTGAGCGGTTCGAAGTAGAGGCGGTCGGAGGTGTCGTAGTCGGTCGAGACCGTCTCCGGGTTGCAGTTGATCATGACGGCGTCCCGCCCCGATTCCCGCACGGTCATCGCCGCGTGGACGCAGCAGTAGTCGAACTCGATCCCCTGCCCGATCCGGTTCGGGCCGGAGCCGAGGATGACGACGCTGGGACGGTCGCCGCGCTCGATCTCGCCGAGCGCGATCGGACCGCTCGCCGGCCGCTCGTGGGCCGAGTAGAAGTACGGCGTCTTCGCCTCGAACTCGGCCGCGCAGGTGTCGACCGCCTTGTAGGCCCGCTCCAGGCCGTCGGTGCCGTCGCCCTCCGTCGCAAGCAGCTCGAGCTCCCGCAGATACCAGCGGTCGATCGCGGTGCGGGCGTGGATCCGCTCGACGCCGAGCCCGCGGCGGAAGCCCTCGAGGACGAGGTCGAAGCGGTCCGAGGATGGCACCTCGAGTCGGTCGAGCAGCTCCTCGTCCGTCTCGGGGAGGTCGGCGGGCGCGTCGAGCTCGCGCGATCGCATCGCCTTCGCGAAGGACTCGCGGAACGTCCGGCCGATCGCCATCGCCTCGCCGACCGACTTCATGTGGGTGGTCAGGCGGCCCTCGCTGCCGGGGAACTTCTCGAAGGCGAAGCGCGGAATCTTGGTGACCACGTAGTCGATCGTCGGCTCGAAGGCCGCCGGCGTGGCCCGGGTGATGTCGTTGGGAATCTCGTCGAGGGTGTAGCCGACCGCGAGGCGCGCGGCGATCTTCGCGATCGGGAAGCCGGTTGCCTTCGACGCCAGCGCCGAGGAGCGCGATACGCGCGGGTTCATCTCGATCACGACGATCTCGCCGCTCTCCGGGTCGACTCCGAACTGAACGTTCGAGCCACCGGTCTCGACGCCGACCGCGCGGATCACCCTGATCGCCTGGTCGCGGAGCTCCTGGTAGAGCGCATCGCTGAGGCTCTGGGAGGGAGCGACCGTCACCGAGTCACCGGTGTGGACGCCCATCGGGTCGATGTTCTCGATCGAGCAGACGACGATCACGTTGTCGTTGCGGTCGCGCATCAGCTCGAGCTCGAACTCGCCCCAGCCGAGCACCGACTCCTCGACCAGGACCTGGTTGATCGGGCTTGCGGCGAGGCCCTCGGAGATGATCTGGCGGAGCTCGGTCTCGGTCCTGGCGGCGCCGCCGCCCTGGCCACCCATCGTGAATGCAGGGCGAATGATCGCCGGCAGCGACAGCGACCCGTCCGCGAGCGCCGCCTCGGCGTCGGCAACGGACTCGGCGATCAGCGACCACGGCACCCTGAGCCCGGCCTCCTCCATGGTCCGCCGGAAGACGTTGCGGTCCTCGGCGCGATGGATGGCGTCGTAGTCGGCGCCGATCAGCTCGACGCCGAACTTCTCGAGCGTGCCGTCGTCGTGCAGGGCCTTCGCGAGGTTGAGCGCAGTCTGACCGCCGAGCGTCGGCAGCAGGGCGTCCGGCCGCTCGCGGTCGATGATCGCCGCGACGACCTCCGGCACGAGCGGCTCGATGTAGGTCCGGTCGGCGAACTCCGGGTCGGTCATGATCGTCGCCGGATTCGAGTTGACGAGGACGATCTCGTAGCCCTCCTCCCGCAGGACCTTGCACGCCTGCGTGCCCGAGTAGTCGAACTCGGCCGCCTGCCCGATCACGATCGGCCCGGAGCCGATCAGGAGAATCTTGTCGATGTCGTCGCGGCGGGGCATCAGGCGGCCAGCTCGAGGAAGCGGTCGAACAGGTAGCGGGCGTCGTGCGGTCCCGGGCCCGCCTCAGGGTGGTACTGGACCGTTCCGCCGGGGACATCGAGCAGCTTCAGGCCCTCGACCGTGCGGTCGTAGAGATTCAGGTGGGAGAGCTCGGCCGCGCCGAAGTCGGTTTCCCAGCGGATCGGCTCGTCGGTCTCCATCCGGGTCTCTCCGTTCGGGCCCGCGACGGCGAAACCGTGGTTTTGGGAAGTGATCTCGATCCGCCCGGTCGCGAGGTCCTTGACCGGGTGATTGGTGCCGCGGTGGCCGAACGGCAGCTTGAACGTCTCGAGCCCGACCGCTCGGCAGAGCAGCTGGTGGCCGAGGCAGATCCCGAACACCGGCCGCTTGCCGACCAGCTCGCGGACGGTCGCGACCACGTAGTCGAGCGCGCCCGGATCGCCGGGGCCGTTGGCGAGGAAGACGAGATCGGGATCGCGCGCGAGCACCTCCGCCGGCGAGGTGCCGCACGGCAGCAGCGTCACCCGGCAGCCGCGCTCGCGGAGCTGGCGAACGATCGAGAGCTTGATTCCCGTGTCGATGCAGACGACGTGCGGGCCGTCGCCGTCGAGGACGACGGGCTCGGCCGGGCTCACGGTGCGGGCGAGGTCGCAGCCCTCCATCGCCGGCTCGGCGGCGATTCGCTCCCGGGCCTCGGGGATCGGCGTCGCCGCCGAGAAGATGCCGCCCCGCATCGCGCCGGCATCACGGATGTGACGGACGAGCGCCCGGGTGTCGACCCCCGTGATCGCGGGGACCCCGCAGTCGTCGAGCCAGTCGAGCCAGCCGCGCTCGGCGGTCGCGCTGTCCTCGGCGTTCTTGCCCTCGCGCATGATCACGCCGCGGGCGTGCGCGGCGTCCGACTCCATCGCATCGGTGCTCACCCCGTAGTTGCCGATCAGCGGATAGGTGAAGGTGATGATCTGCCCGGCGTAGCTCGGATCGGTCACGGACTCCTGGTAGCCGGTCATCCCGGTGTTGAAGACGACCTCGCCGAGGGCCTCAGCGTCGACGGCCCCGCAGAGCTCGCCGTCGAGACGCGAGCCGTCCTCGAGTAGGACGTAACCGTTCGGCGCGCTCACGGCGCCAGCTCCAGGACGAGCCTCTGGACCGCCTTGAAGCGGTCCGTGCCGGCCTCGCCGAGCAGCTCGAACAGAGCCGTCTCGACGCTCGTCAGCCACGCCCCTGCCCGCTCGGCCTTGGCGAGGCCGAGCTCGCGGTTCGCGGCCGAGCGGGACCCGACCGCGTCGGCGACGACGTGAACCTCGGTGCCGTCCTCGAGCAGCTCGAGGACGGTCTGGTTGACGCAGACGTGGGTCTCGATCCCGCAGACGATCGCCTGCTCGCGGCCGCCGAGGCCGAAGCCCTCGGCCGACGCGGCGGAGAAGACCGTCTTCGGCAGCGGCTCGACCCCGGCGGGCAAGGCGTCCGCCACCTCGGGCACGGTCGCGCCGAGCCCCTTCGGATACTGCTCGGTGACGACGATCGGGACGTCCATCGCGTCGGCGCCGCGGACGAGCGTCGCCGTTGCGGCGGCGACCCGGTCGAAGTCCGGGATCGCCGTTCGGAAGCCCTCCTGGACGTCGACGACGACCAGCGCCGCGCGCCCGGGGTCGAGCCGGGCGCTCACCCGGCCACCTTCATCGAGAACTCCCGCCGCCGGTAGGCGACGGTCCCGGCGACGATCGTCACCACGGGGCGCGAGCGCAGGCGGCGGCCGGCGAAGCAGGAGTTCACCGATCGGCTCTCCCAGCCGTCGGCGCCCGCCTCCCACTCGGCGTCGAGGTCGACGAGCGCGATGTCGGCCTCGGCGCCGGGTTCGATCCGCGCCGGCTCGAGGTCGAACAGCCCCGCCCCGGCCCCCATCCGCTCGACGATCAGGCCGAGGTCGACCACTCCGGGAAGCACCAGCTCGGTGTAGAGCGCCGCGAACGCCGTCTCGAGCCCGGTCACGCCCATGTTGGCGATCTCGAACGGGATCTCCTTCTCGTGCGGGGCGTGCGGGGCGTGGTCGGTGCCGATGCAGTCCACGACGCCGCTCCGGAGCGCCTCGATCAAGGCCTGGCGGTCGTCCTCGGTGCGCAGCGGCGGATTCATCTTGAAGCGGGCGTCGAGGCTGCGGACCTCCTCGTCGACGAGCACGAGATGATGCGGCGTCAGCTCCGCGGTCAGCTTCGCGCCCGCCTCCTTCGCGCCCGCGACGGCCTCGACCGACGTGCGCGCCGAGAGATGCTGGACGTGAGCGCGGGCGTCTTCGTAGAGGCAGAGGGCGCCGTCACGGGCGATCATCGTCGACTCCGACACGTCCGGGACTCCGGCGAGCCCGAGGGCGGCGGAGACGGCCCCCTCCCCCATGACCCCGTCGCCGGTCAGTGCCGGGTCCTCCTCGTGGAGCAGGATCGTCCCGCCGACGAGGTGCTGGTACTGAAGCGCCCGCCGCATCACGCCGGCGTCGGTGATCGGCAGGCCGTCGTCGGAGAAGGCGACCGCGCCCGCCTCGCGCAGGGCCGCCATCTCGGCCAGCTCGCGCCCCTCCATTCCCTTGGTCACGGTGCCGACGAATCCAGTCGGAACCGCGGCCTCGGTCTCGGCCCGCTCGCGGAGCGCCGCGAGGATCCCCGGGTCGTCGACGACCGGGTCGGTGTTGGCCATCGCGACGATCCCGCAGTACCCGCCGGCAGCGGCTGCCCGGGTCCCCGACTCGATGTCCTCACGGTACTCCTGCCCGGGGGTCCGAAGGTGGACGTGGGGATCGAAGAAGGCCGGGAAGGCGTGCAGGCCGGAGGCGCCGATCTCCTCGCCGCCGTCAGGGAGCTCGCCGGCGCCCGAATCGGCGATCTCGGCGATCCGGCCGTCGCGGACGACGATGTCGCACTCGCGATCGAGCCCGGAGCGTGGGTCGAAGGCGTGGGCGCCGCGGATCAGGAGGTCGCCGCCGGCGACGTCGCCGCGCCAGTCGAGCGAAGCGATCTCGCGGTTGCCGCCGTTCATGCGGGCTCCCCGATCGGCGATCCCGCGCCCTCGCGACCGCGATCGCCGCCGATCCGGCTCAATGGGCGCGGGCGATCCTGGCCGGCGAGAATCTCGTAGAGGATCGCCATCCGGACGAGCAGACCGCTCGCCACCTGGGCGGTGATCAGCGACGCCGGGCCGTCGATCACCTCGGGCGAGAGCTCGACGCCGCGATTGACCGGGCCCGGATGCATGACGAGCTGGCGCGGTCCGAGCCGGCGTCCGTTGATCTGGTAGTTGATCGCGTATTCGCGCAGGGAGGGGACGAACGCGTGCTTCATCCGCTCCTTCTGCATCCGCAGCGCGTAGATCACGTCAGCCTCACCGAGGTTGACGAGGTCGTAGGAGACGTCGCACCCGAGCGCCTCGATTCCACGCGGGATCAGCGTCGGCGGCCCGGCGACCGTGACCGCGGCGCCCATCGTCAGGAAGGCGCGGATGCAGCTCCTCGCGACGCGGCTGTGAGCGACGTCGCCGACGATCCAGATCCGCTTGCCGTCGAGCGGGCCGACGTTGTCGATCAGGGTGTAGACGTCGAGCAGCGCCTGGCTCGGATGCTCGTGTTTGCCGTCGCCGGCGTTGACGACCGCCGCCTCCTCGGCCCAGGCGGCGACCAGCGCCGCCGCGCCCGCCTCCGGCGAACGGATGATGATCGCCTCGGGCTCGTAGGCGGAGAGCGTTGCGATCGTGTCTCGGAGGGACTCGCCCTTGTCGACCGAGGAACCGGTCGACTTGACCGAGACGACGTCGGCGGAGAGCCGCTTGGCGGCCAGCTCGAACGAGGAGCTGGTCCGGGTGCTCGACTCGTAGAAGAGGCTGACGATCGTCCGGCCGCGCAGCGTCGGCACCTTCTTGATGTCGCGGCGGCCGACCTCGGCGAAGCTGCGAGCGCGGTCGCAGATCAGCTCGATGTCGCCGCGATCGAGGTCCTCGATCGAGAGCAGGTGCCTCATTGCGATGCCTCCCCGTTGGCTTGCGCGGCGCCGACGGTCGCCTCGCCGATCGCCACCTCGTCGACGCCGTCGATCTCCTCGAGCCGCACGTAGACCCGCTCCTCCCGGGCGGTCGGCAGGTTCTTGCCGGTGTAGTCGGGACGGATCGGAAGCTCGCGATGCCCTCGGTCGGCAAGCACCGCGAGCTGAACCCGCTGGGGCCGGCCGTAGTCGAAGAGGGCGTCGATAGCCGCGCGGACGGTGCGGCCGGTGAAGAGGACGTCGTCGACGAGGACGATCGTGCGGTCCGCGAGGTCGAAGTCGAGGTGGGAGGAGTGGACGACGGGCGAGTCGGTCGGCGCCCGGCCCGGGAGATCGTCGCGATAGAAGGAGATGTCGATGTCGCCGAGCGGCACCTCGTCCGCCGAGAGCTCCTCGAGGTGAGCATGGAGGCGCCGAGCGAGCACCGCGCCGCGGGTGTGGATGCCGACGATCGCGATTCCGGATCCGGAATCGGCCTCGCCGCCCCCCGCTTCGGCGTTCTTTTCGATGATCTCGTGCGCTATGCGCACCAGCGTCCGGCGTAGATCGTCCCGGTCGAGGACGGTTCTCGCGCTCATGGGCGCCCCTTCCTGGCCTCGCTGGACCTGGTTAAAGGAAACGTCGCGGAGAACTTAGCAGGGCGGTCCGGCGGTTCCGGGCGGATCAGCCGGCGCGGCGGTCCGCTTTCACGCTGTATGCGACATCTTCGGCGCGGCAGATCGTGTACTTGCGGCCGTTCCGGCGAAAGACGATCTCGACGCTGAACTTGCCGGCGATCTTGCGTTTGCCCTTGCGCTTTCCCTTGATGTCCCATTTGTAGCGACCGCTGAAGGTGCCGTCGCTGTCCAGCGACGTGCCCTCGTCGCGAAACCGGTCGGATCGCGAGCGATCGAGCGGAGCCCGGAAGGCGAAGTCGCCGGTGAACGGCTTGAACCGCCCGCTGCAGCGGGTCACGGCCGAGTAGGTGCCTCGGCTGACGCGGCCGCGTTCGTCGACGACCAGCTTGATCTTGCGCTCCTGGTCGGTGAGGCCGCGGTAGGGAACCGAGCCTCCCTTCCCCGCCGACGCCGTCCCGGCGCCGGCAAGGAGCATCGCAATGACGGCGAGGGCGGGGAGTACGGTCGGGCGGGGCATCGCCCGCCCAGTTCTACCGGGGTCCCTGGACGTCGGCGCCGGTTGCCGGTCCTTCGCGGGCGCCGTTCGGCACCAACTCGGGCCCGCCGCGCTCCGGAAGCGGGATCTCGACGAGGTCGAAATCGCGAGGTGCGACAGTCTCCGGGAACGCCTCGCGCGCCTCCTCCAGGATGTCGGGGACGAAGTGGCGCGAGGAGATGTGGACGAGCGCGAGCATGCCGACGCCGGCGGTCGCCGCGAGCTCGGCGGCGGCCCGTGCGGTCGAGTGGCCGGTCTCGGCAGCCCGGTCGGCCTCCGCGGAGGAGAAGCTCGCGTCGTGGACGAGCAGCTCGGCCCCCTCGGCCGCGATCTCGGTCTCCTCGCAGGGCTCCGTATCGCCGGTGATCACGACCGATCGGCCGGGCCGGTCCGGACCCATCACCTGGTCGGGCTCGATCGGCCCGTCGCGCCCCTGCACCGCCTTCCCGTCCTGGAGCTCGCCGAACTCCGGGCCCGGCTCGACGCCGAGCGCCCGCGCCGCCTCCGGATCGAAGCGGCCGGGTCGCGGGTCCTCGCGGAGCGCGTAGCCGTTGGCGACGATCCGGTGCGAGACCTCGAAGGGCTCGACCTCGTAGGCGCCGAAGTCGACCGACTCAGCCCGGTTGAGCTCGACCAGCTCGAGGCCGTAGCCGGGCTTGCCCACGACGCGTCCGAGCGACGCGAAGAGCGACCGCAGTCCCGGGGGGCCGTAGATCGTCAGCGGCTCCTCGCGGTCCTGCATCTCATAGCTCTTGACCAGGCCCGGCAATCCGAGGTAGTGGTCGGCGTGAAGGTGGGTGATGAAGATCGCATCGAGGTTGATCAGTCCCACGGAGCGCTGCATCTGCCGTTGCGTTCCCTCTCCGCAGTCGAACAGCAGCCGGTCCCCGCCTCTGCGCACCAGCACCGCAGCGGTGTTCCGCCGCGCCGAGGGCACCGAGCCGCCGGTGCCGAGGAAGATCACGTCGAGGTCCATGTCCCGGCAAGCGTATGGACGCGGGCGAACCCGCGCGGGGAGCCGGGAGCGTCTGTACCTTGCGCCCCATGAAGCAGCTCGTCGCAGCGGCCTCCGCAACCGCCCTCGCCGCCCTCGCGCTGGCCCCCGCCGCGAGCGCGGGCCTGCCGAAGCCCAGGGACACCGCGCGGATCGTGGTGCCCGAATCGATCGCCGGGGTGGTGCTGAAGAAGAAGATCAAGACCGCGAACAAGGCCTGGGGCCGCCGCGGCGATTGCGACTTCAAGGGCTTTCAGAGCTGCGTCTACGAGAGCGGGAAACGACGCGCAGGAAGGGCCGTCGTCGAGGCGGCCCGGCGGGGCAGGGTCAGCTCCTTCGCGATCTACGCCGGGCGCAACGGGAAGGACGGCTACGTCTTCAAGGGGAAGCTCCTGCGATTCGAGACGAAGGAGGGGATCGGCCTCGGCAGCAAGGGCTCGCGAGTCCGAAGGGCCTACCCGAAGGCGATCAAGACGGCGAACAAGACCGGCTACATCGTCGAGGGCGAGGGCCGCTCCTACATGACCTTCCAGACCCTCGGCGGCAACCGGATCACGGCGATCACCGTCGTTGACGGCGAGCACCAGGGCTGAGCCGCCGCAATACACTTCGCCCCCGAGCGCCCGTAGCTCAGCTGGATAGAGCGCCGCCCTCCGGAGGCGGAGGTCGCAGGTTCGAATCCTGCCGGGCGCGCTGAGCTACGGCTTGATCTTCGAGCAGGACTTGCCCGCGCACTCCGAGAGCTCCTGCGCCTTCTCGGCGAGGCGGGCTTCGACGTCTCCATAGGCGGGCTTGCCGGCGAGGTTGTGGAGCTCGTGCGGGTCGCTCTGACGGTCGAACAGCTGCCGGTCGCCGGACTCGGTGTACTCGACGAACGTGTAGCGGTCGGTCCGCACGCCCTCGTAGGGACGGTCCCAGCCGTTGACGGGGATCTGCCCCGTGAACAGCGGCGAGGGTGCCTCGATCCCGAGCGCGCGGTCGGGGCGCTTGTCCGGGTTCTCGATCGTCGGCAGCAGCGAGAGTCCGTCCATGGTCCGCCCCGCCGTCGCGTTCGCGAAGTCGAGGAGTGTCGGCGCGAAGTCGATGTTCGAGATCTGGCCGGTGATCTTCTGTCCCTGCGGGATTCCGGGGCCGCGGACGATCAGCGGCACCTTCAGCGACTCGTCGTACGGCAGATACTTGTCGCCGGGGATCCGGTGCTCGCCCTGGAGCCAGCCGTTGTCGGAGACGAACATGATCACCGTGTTCTTGAGCTGGTGGGTCTCACGCAGCGTCTTGATCATCTCGGCGACGTGGTCGTCAACGGCCATCAGCGAGCCGGCCCTGCCCTGATAGTCGAGGTTGAGCTGGTCGACGTCGCCCTGGTCGAGCGGGCCGGCCGCGTTCAGGTTCTCCGGCTGCAGGCCGGTGCCGGCGTTGTTGAAGCTCGGGCCCTCGGGCAGCGTCAGCTGCTCGCTCTCGTCGACGTAACGCCGCGCCGGGCGCGGGTCGGGACCCGGGCGGCCCATCAACGTCGTCGTGACGTCTTCGCGATGGGGCGCCGCCGGCGACCACCAGATGAAGAACGGCTTTCTGGCGTTGCGCTCGCCGCGGACGATCCGGCCCGCCATCTCGCCGGTCACATCCGGAGAGTAGTCACGGGGCCTCTCGCTGCCCCAGTAATCGTAGGGTCCAGGCCCGAACAGGTTCGCCAGCGCGGCGAAGATCGTCGCGACCGAGTCGGGCTCGTCGTCGACCTCGATCAGGGCGAACTCGACGAGCTTCTTGGCGAACTCCTCGTCCCCCCAGGCACGAAGTGCGCCGTCCTTGTTCATCACGTAGTTGTAGTAGTCGTAGGCGGAGACGTCCAGCAGCCCGCGCCAGGTGTCGAAGCCCTTCGGGATCTCTCCGTGGGCGTCGAGCGCGCCGTAGCCGTTCAGCCACTTGCCGATCCCCGCGGTCCTGTACCCGGCGTCGTCGAGCCACGCGGGCAGCGTGTTGCCGCGCTGCTTCATCCCGTACCAGCCGAACGGGGCGAAGTTGCCGATCACGCCGTGGTTGTGCGAGTACTGGCCGGTGATGAACGTGGCGCGCGCCGGGCAGCAGAGCGGGAACGAGTCGATCGCATTGGTGAACTTCGTCCCCTTCTGCGCGAGCTTCCGGCGGACCGAGGGCATGAACTGAAGATCGGTCTGAGCCATGTCGTCGGTCATCACGACGAGGATGTTCGGTCGGTTGCCCTTGCCGGCATGGTTCGGTCGCGCGGATGCCGTCGCGGCGGCGAGGAGCAGCGTGGCGAGCGAGAGCGCCACGACCGCTGCAACGAGGGGGTGACGGTTCGGGCGGGCGTTCATCGGGCTGCATCCTCCGTTGCTTGGACCGGCAGGGTGCCGGCCTCCTTCATGGCTTCGCCGAGGCTCTCGACGAGCTCGGAATGAATCTTCTCGTCGGCCGGGTCGAGGACGGCCCCGGTCTTGACTCCGACCAGGTTCCGGACCTCGTCCGGATCGCGGGTCAGGTCGTACATCTCGTACTCGCGGGGGCGCTCGCCCTTCGGATCGAAGTAGAAGCAGTACTTGTGCGTGGCGGTGCGGATCGCCCGGACGCGATTGGGCTGCCCGGGCGCCTCGGTGAGCGCGGTGGCGGCCTGGTGATCGTCGTAGGTGAACTGGATCGCGTCCTGAACCGTCTCGGCCGGCGCCGGATGGTCGAGGACCCGCCCGAAGTCGACCGGGGACAGCTCCGGTCGCTCCCGCTCCGGCGCCGCCTTGGCGGCGATGATCGGAGCGAGGCTGCGGCCGCGGAGCGCGAGGTCGGACTCGCTGGCGGCTCCCGCGTCCGCCTCGCCGGCGAGCTCGAGGATCGTCGGCAGGACGTCGACGAGCGACCCGAGGGCTTCGGTCGATCGCGGCTCCGGGAACAGGACCGGGTTGGAGACGACGAGCGGGACGTTGATCGTCTCTTCGTAGGCGTTGAAGGCCTTCTGGCGGAGCCCGCCGTGGGAGAGCCCCATCTCCCCGTGGTCGGCAACTCGCACGACCACGGTGCGCGACCGCAGCGACTGCGGGTCGCCGGGGTCGCCGAGCGCGGCGAGGAGGCGGCCGACCTTGGCGTCCACGAGGCGGTGCAGATGGGCGTAGAAGTTGACGTAGTCGAGTTGCTTGCGGCGGCTGTCGAGGGCGCCGAGGTAGCCGGCCATGCCCATTCGCATCAGCGAATGGACGGCGGGCTTGTCGGCGAGGGACTCGTCGACGCTAGGAGGCAGGAGGACCCCGAGGTCCCTGAACTCCTCGACCGAGTAGCCGCCGTCGACGTACTGGGCCGGATAGCCGAGGACGTCGTGGGGGTTGACGAGCGAGGCGACCAGACAGAACGGGCGATCGGAGGAGCGGTCGGCCAGCCAGGTCTCGAGCTGCCTCGTGTAGACCTCGTCCCAGCCCTCCCCCTCGCCGGCGTTGCCGCCGCCGAAGTTCGCCGCCTTGGCGTTCTCGCCGGCGTCGGGGGGCTCCCAGTCGGCGAAGCCGTAGTCGCGCTCCATCCGGTCGGCGTCGCGCTGCGTCCAGCCCCCCAGCAGCGACTCCTCGCCGCCGAGCGGATGGGTGAGGTGCCACTTGCCCTTGTAGGCGACGTCGTAGCCACGCGCCCGGAGCAGTCGCGGGAGGTTCGGGATGTCGGTCGGCAGCTCCGCCTCCCCGCCACGGCTCGCGCCGATGTTGAAGAGACCACGGGCGAACTGGGTCAGCACCCGCCGCGGCGGCGCCTCGCCGCGGCCGAGGATCGTCCGCATCTCGCCGACGACGCCGGGGAGGTTCTTCGGATCCGGCTTCAGGTCGGCGGCGGTCAGCGTCAGCTCAACCCCGTGCTCGGCCGGATAGCGGCCGGTGAACAGGGTCGAGCGGCTCGGCGAGCACATCGCCGTGTTGCAGAAGCCGTTGCTGAACGTCAGCCCGGTCCGGGCGAGCTCCGCGAGGTTCGGCATCAGCGAATCCGTCCAGCCGACCTCCTCCGGCCAGTGCATCGGCTGCCGCTGCTGGTCGGTGATCAGCAGCAGCACGTTGGGGCGGGCTTTGGCGTCTATGGCAGCTCTCCGTCCCAGTTGGCCTCGTAACAGGGATCCGACCCGCAGGGATCGGTGATCGTCCCGTTCTCGTCGATGAAGGCGGCGATCTGCGCCCGGATCGCGGGCGTGTTGCGGATCACCCGGTCGTGCGGGTCGAGCCCGAAGCTGTCGTTCGGCGCCGTGTTCGTCAGCGGCGGCGGATCGGTCCCGAGGATGTCGTCCGGGTCGGGGGTCGTCGTGTTCGGCCGCTTCGGCCCGATGTCCCAGATGAAGAAGCCGCTGCCCTGCGCCGCCGGGCCGCTCAGGTCGCCGAGCGTCTGCAGGCCCACGAACGGTGCTGCGTACTCGGGCTGGAGCCTGTTCGCGTCGACCGCGGGAACCCGCAACGGCGCGCCGATCGTCCGTGCCTCGACCGCGGTCTGGACGTTCGCCACCTGATGATCCCCGTAGGCCATCTCGATCAGGACCTTATGCGCCGGCGTGTTCGGCAGCGGGTCGTCGGTCATGTGGTTGGCGTAGCCGTTCGGCTCGGCTCGATCCCACATCGACTGGATCAGGCTCAGCAGCAGCGGCCGAGCCGACTCGTCCGGGTAGCTCGGGTAGAGGATCAGCGAGTAGTCCTCGAAGTCGATGCTGCGGGTCAGCAGCGTCGAGTAGTTCATGCCCGGCACGTAGAGCACCGAGCGGGTGAAGTCGGTCGCGACCGCCGTCAGCGCGCCGCCGGCGATTCCGCCCTGGCTGTTGCCGTAGTAGAAGAGCGGCTTGCTGGTGTCGATCACCGAGTCGCCGTTGAACTTGAACGCGGGATCGTCGGCGAACCCACCGGGGTGGATCATCGCCCGGCCGAGGTAGAGGAAGTCGAGCAGGCCCTGCTGGAGGCGGTCGGCCAGCGGCTTGAAGTTCGACATGTCACTGAGGGCCGGGACGGCGACCGGGAAGACGTCGTCCTCGGACATCCCGATGAAGTCGGTGGCGCAGGTCATCACGCCGTGGTCGTAGCCGAGCGTGCGCACGTCGCGGGTGTGGACCTCGGTGTAGTCGCCGAAGAGGCCGTGACCGTACATCGACGTCCGCACCGGAGCGATCACGTCGCCGGTGCCTTCGTCGACCGCCGAGCGGGGGATGTTGCAGGTGAAGCGTGCGTCGTAGAAGCCGTTCTGCTGCGGGGTCCCGCCGGAGCCCGTGTTGAGGACGGCTCCCGGGTCGCAGGGCTTCGCCGGCCCGCCGCCGTCGGGGTCGGTCATGTAGCAGGGGACCTTGACCGTGCCCGTGACCTCGCGGATGTTCTGTGCGCCCCGGTCGTTCGGCGTGTTGGCGTCGGGAAAGTCGACGACGCCGCCCGGGTTGATCGTGAACGCGGGCGAAGTGCCCTCCACCCCGCCGTCGGCGAGGTCGGTGTCGCCGAGGTCGGCGAACGCCTGGTCGCGCATCGACAGCATCCGCTCGGTGATGTTCTCGGTGCTGGCGACCGTGAAGTCCCAGGCCAGGTAGAGGTTGTGGCGACCGATTCCGGCCTCGCCGAGACTCGAGAAGATGTCCTCGAAGTGATCGCGGCGCTGTTCGATCGCGTCGATGCCGCTCGGGACCCGGTCGCGGAGGAGCTGGAAGCCCTGCGGCGCCTCGATCGCGTCGCCGTCCGCGTCCCTGAGCTTGCGGAGGGCGACGATGTAGCGGTGGCCCTCCTGCAGGTTCTTGCCGTAGTGGATGAGCAGATCGGTTTCCCCGGGGCTCGACGCGTTCGAGTCGAGCTCGGCCCAGATCAGCTGGCGCCGGCCGGTGGCGGCGTCGATGACGACGATCGGCTGGCGAGCGGCGAAGGACTCGCCCATGTCGGTGATCGCGACCGGGTCGGTCTGCGCGAAGGCCTCAGGCGAATCCAGCCCGGGCACCCGGAGCACGATCGGCGCGCCCGGGCTGAACCCGTCGCTGGTGTTCATCTCGGTCGGGTCGACCGGCTTACCGCTCGCGTTTCCCGGCATCGAGTCCGTCTTCAGGTCGAGCCGCAGGCCGGTGGGAGTCGAATCGTCAGGTCGGGTGTAGAAGTCGTTCGGGTAGGGGAACAGGCAGAGCTCGCCCGGTGCCCCGATCGGGTCGCAGCGGTCCGCGGCCTCGACATCGACGCCGACCGGAACCTTGCCGTCGCACTGGCCGGGGTCGCGCTGCATCTTCCCGCCCACGACGACCTTCTTGTCCTTCTTGGCGAGGCTGTATCGCGCGGTGACCCGGATCTCGGTGCCGAGGCAGCTCCGAACCCGCGCGCGGCCCTTGCGGTTGAGCGCGAAGGTGGTCGCGGCGGATCCACCCGGGCGGACCCTGACCCTGCGGTTCTCGGCGATGTTCGTCTTCTCGCCGGTCTGCACCACCGCGAGCGACAGCTTCAGCTTCTTCGCCTTGCCGCCGCTCCACGCGGCGCGCACACGGGCCTCGCCGGAGCCGGTCAGATCTGCCTGCTCGGTCGTCCGCAGCGTCAGCTTCGCCTTCGCGCCCTTGCCCTGCGTCCCGCTCGCCTCCGCGCCCGCGGCGCCGGCGAGCGTCAGCAAGACGGCGGCGGCGGCGATGAGGGCGCGAGCGGCGCCGGGAGCGTTGGGCATGGGTCTCTCCTCGTTGGTAACCCTCCTCCCCGGGAGGGTGGGGGCGATGTTATTGACCTAACTGACGCTGAGTCAATAGCGAACCGTCGGCGGGTGCGACGCCCCCGGAGCCTACGGCGAAGCCGCCTCCTCCGGGGTCCGATCGGCGATTCGGCGCCCGACCCGCTGCAGGAGCAGGAGCGTCAGCCAGAAGAGCTGGGCGATGGCCACCGAGCCGGTGACCAGCACGATCGGGATCGACGCGAAGAAGATTGCGGGGCGCAACCAGCCGGTGACGACCTGGGCGCGGCGCTCGGCCGCACCCATCCCGCTCACGATCCCCTCGTCGAAGGCGACCTTGTCGACGTAGGAATCCGCGCAGGAGGCGAGGCCGACGTTGAGCGCGTAGAGGATCAGCGCGATCTCGTCGCCGCCGTCGTCGTATCTGCCCATCAATGCCGTGGTGAACGGCATCAGCGCGATCAGCGACAGCAGCAGCATGTTCGACCAGACGAGCTTCGGAGTCGTCCGCGTGAACCGCGACCAGGAACGGTGGTGGCCGTACCAGAACAGCCCGATCACGGCGAAGGCGATGAAGTACGAGGTGACGTCGGGAACCAGGTCGTCGAGCGCGCCGCTGAGCTCGCTGCCGCTCACCGTCGGCACCTCGATGTTGAGCACCAGCAGCGTGATCGCGACCGCGAACACACCATCGCTGAAGGCCCCGACGCGATCGAGCTCGCGCTGCATGGAATCCGCCCGCTTCGCCTCGGTACCGGCCTCCATGGCGCTCAGGTTGCCAAGGGGTCCGGTCGGCAACGGCTAGCGGACGAGGCGAACCCGGATCGCATCGGCCTGGATCTGCTGCTGACCGTAGGAGCCCCGGAAGACCGGACCCGATGCAGCCACCACGTCACCCGGCCCCGGCAGCGGGTCCGGGCGCAGATCCTTCCTGACGTCGATCACCGAAATCCCCGGCCCGGTGACGCTCTCGTCGCTGACGAGGACGAAGTGAGCGTCTCCGTCGCCGTCGGGATCGACGCGCTCGACGTAGGCGACCTGCCCCGATGCCCGCTCGCAGTTAGCGGCACCCGCCGGGCACGGCGGCGCCCGCAGCGCCGGCGCCGGAACGGGCGCGGACTCGGCGGCGGTCGTCGAAGTCGCCGGCGATCCCACGGTCGCCGGCTCCTCCGCACCCCCGCAACCGGCGAGCGCGGCTGCGACCACGGCCGCGGCGATCAGCTGCGGGCGCACTGCCGGCGGCGTCCGCGGAGGGTGCACATGGCGGGCGATTCTAGGGCGCCGCCGTCTAACCTCCAGCAACGATGCGCCACCTCCTGCGCCCGCTCTTCGACCAGGTCGTGATCAAGGAGCTCGAGCCCGACCGGGTCCGCCGCTCCGGGCTGGTCGTGCCCGCCGGCACCCGCGAGCCGCCGCCGCAGCACGGGATCGTCGTCGCCGTCGGACCCGGTCTGGACTGGTGGGAGCAGGCCGGGGTGAAGATGCCCGTCGCGGTCGGCGATCACGTCGTCTTTCCCGCGAGCGCGGGCGTCTGGGTCGAGGTCGAGGAGGAGCGGCTGCTGGTCTGCACCGTCACCGAGGTCCTCGGCGTCCTCGAGGAGATCGGCGTCTGCCCCTACTGCGAGGGCAAGGACCTCCCGGGCGGGGATTCCTGCCCCGTCTGCGGTCGAACCGCCGAGCCGACCGGCCGGGAGTGAGCCGGCTGCGACTCCCGGCCCCGCCCGGGGCGCTGAAGACGCGGCTCCTCACGGTCGGAGCGGTGCCGCCCGAGTGGGGCGGAAAGCTCCGCGGCGGCATCACTCGTTTCAACGTCACCCTCCTCGACGAGTTCCGGACGCGGCCCTGGCGGCACCGGATCGAGCCCATCGGCGTCCTGATCCCGCCCCCGCAGCGGATCCATCGGCTGATGGCCGCGCGCCTCGCGCCGATGCCGATCTTCATGCAGCCGGAGGGCGGCAGACCTCGCCGCTTCACGCGGATGCTGCTCGAGGAGCAGCGCCCCGATGTGGTGCTCGTGAACAACATCGCCGCCTTCAACGGCGCCCGCTTCGTCCGCGTCCAGGCCGCCGTCGCGCCGGAGCTGCCGACGGTCGGGATCGTCCACGAGTGGCGGGCGATCCGGGCGAAGGAGGACGAGGAACGGGCCGAGCGCTACCGGACGGCGGCGCAGTCGGCGCTCGACCACCTCGCCGCCGTGGTCTTCCCGTCCCAGCACACCCGCGATGTCGGGGTCGAGCAGCTCGGGCTACGCTACCCGGAGCGGGCGCTCGTCATCAACAACCCGGTGCAGCCGGCGTTCGCCGATCCCGATCTCCGGATCGACCGGGACCGCAGCGGCGTCGCCTTCGTCGGCTCCCTCAACGACCGCAAGAACCCTCAGTCGCTGCTGCGGGCGCTGGTGAGCCTTCCGGGCCTCGAGCTGACGTTGCAGGGCCGCGGCCCGATCGAGGGCCATCTGCGGGCGCTCACCGCCGAGCTCGGAATCGCCGATCGAGTCGAATTCGCCGCGTTCGTCGGCCACCGGCGTCACGTCGAGTCGGTGATCGAAGTGATGACCTCGGCCGAGCTGCTCTGCGTGCCGTCCCACAGCGAGGCCTTCGCGCTCGTGATCATCGAGGCGCTCGCCGCCGGTACCCCGGTCGCCGGCTACGGGCCGACCCTCGTCGAAATCCGCGACCGGCTCGGGATCGACATCGGCGAGCCGATCTTCGATCCGAGCCCGGAGAACGTGGCAGCTGCTGTCGAGGCGGTTCGCACCCAGCGATGGGATCGCGCCCGCCTCCGTCGCGCGGCGATCGAGGAGTTCGCGCCGGCGGTGGTCGCGCGGCGCTACGCGAAGCTGATCCGCGGTCTGGCCTGACGCACCCGCCGCCGACCGGCTCCGCTCAGGAGCCGGTCGGAGGCCGGATCTCGGGATGGGCCCGATACCAATCGAGCGTCCTCCCGAGGCCCTCCTCCAGTCCGACCGCCGGCTGCCAGCCGCAGCGCTCGCGCAGCTTCGCTGCGTCCACGTACTGGCGGTCGATCTCGCCGCCGGGATTGCCGGAGCCGCGAACGTCCGGCTCGAGGCCGGTCCCGGCGATCCGGGCGATGGCCGCGACGACCTCCAGCACGCTGTAGGGCCGTTCGCCGCCGGCGTTGAAGGCTTCGCCGCGCACGTCGTCGCGATCGAGCGCGTCAGCGATCGCGAGGTACGCAGCGGCGGCGTCCTCGACGTAGAGCAGGTCACGGACCGGCGAGCCGTCGGAGCGCAGGACCGGCGCGCGGCCGTCCAGCGCGGCACAGGCGGCCTCGGGCACGAGCCGGCTGAAGTTGAGATCGCCGCCCCCGTAGATGTTCGCGAAACGCGTCACCGCAACCGGCAGCCCGTAGCTCGGCCACCAGCAGCGAGCGATCAGATCGGCGGCGGCCTTCGACGCCTCGTATGGCGCGGTCGGCCGGAGCGCGAAGTCCTCGCGGTAGGGCAGCTCGTCGTGGGCTCCGTACGCCTTGTCCGAGGAGGCGAAGACGACGCGATCCACCGCACGCTCACGGCACGCCTCGAGCACCGTCCAGGTGCCGCGGACGTTCGTGTCGAAGGCGGCGACCGGCTCGTCGCGGACGGTGCCGACGATCGTCTCGGCGGCGAGATGGAAGACGGTGTCGACGTCGTGCTTCGCCAGCACCCGGTCGAGCAGCGCGCGGTCGACGAGGGAACCGGCCTCCTCCGCCACGTCGTCCTCGATCCCGAGCAGCGCCAGCGTCGAGGGTCGTTCGCTCGGCGTCCTGCGGTCGAGCGAGACCACGGCGACGCCGCGCTCGAGCAGCGCCCGGCAGAGCCAGGCGCCGACGAAGCCGCGGCCGCCGGTGACCAGCGCCGACCTCATCGCCGTCCGGCGGGCGCCGGATCCCAGAGGCGCCACGGCGGCTCGCCCGACGCCCAGAGGTCGTTGAGGAGCACCGCGTCCTTGTAGGTGTCCATGCAGTCCCAGAAGCCTTCGTGGCGGAAGCCGCGGAGCTCGCCGTCGTCCGCGAGGCCCCGAAGCGGCCGCTCCTCGAGGACGGAGGCCTCGTCGAGGCGCGCGAGGGCGGCCGGCTCGAAGAACATGAAACCGCCGTTGACCCACTGCTCCATCCGCGGCTTCTCGACGAAGCCGCTCACGCGATCGTCGTCGGTCAGCATCGCCACGCCCCACTGCGAGTGCGGGCGAACCAGGGTGACCGTCGCCACCGCCCCGTGGGAGCGATGGAACGCGAGCGCCGCCCCGAGATCGACGTCGGCGACCCCGTCGGCGTAGGTGAGGGCGAACGTGCCACCCGCGAGACGCTCCGATGCGAGCGCCACCCGGCCGCCGGTCGGCGTGGCGTCGCCGGTCGGCAGGCACTCGACCTCGACGCCCCCCGGCCACGACTCGGAGGCGGCGAACTCGGCGATCATCTCCCCCCGGTATCCGGTCAGCAGGAGGAAGCGCCGAAAGCCGTGCGCCGCGTAGATGCCGATCACATGGCGGACGATCGGCTGCCCGCCGATCTCGACGAGCGCCTTCGGGATCGCGTGGGTGCGCTCCTGCAGGCGGGTGCCGCGACCCCCGCAGAGGATCGCGACCGTCTCGGCGCGCTCGGGCACCGGCGGCTTCAGCCGCCGGCGACCGCGGGCAGGATCGTCACCTCGGCACCGTCGCTGATCGCGGTCTCGAGCCCGTCCTGGAAGCGGATGTCTTCACCGGACACGTACACGTTCACGAAGCGGCGGAGGTCGCCGTCCTCGGTGATTCGCTCGCGCAGCCCGTCGTGCTTGGCGAAGACCGCGTCGAGGGCATCTCCGACCGTCCCCGCTTCGACCTCGATCTCGCCCTCTCCGCCGGTCGCCGGGCGCAGCTGAGCGGGGATCTTCACCTTTACTGGCATTCGTTCGTTCGCTCCGTTCGGGTTCGTTCTGAAAGTTATCTGAGCCGAGGGCTCAGGCCGTGACCGCAGCATGCTCGGGGACGTTCTCGGCGAACGACTCGAGAGTCGGCTCGATCTCGTGCATCGCGAAGCCCTCGCGGACGGCATCGAGGGTCTTCAGGCCCTCGCCGGTGATGTAGACGACGACGCGATCGCCGCCGCCGATCTCGCCGCGCTCGGCGAGCTTGGCGAGGGTGGCGGTGGTGACGCCGCCGGCGGTCTCGGTGAAGATCCCCGTCGTCTCCGCGAGCAGGCGGATCCCGGCGCGGATCTCGTCGTCGGTCACCGAGTCGATCGACCCGCCGGTGCTGCGCGCGAGATCGAGGGCGTAGGGGCCGTCGGCCGGGTTGCCGATCGCCAGGCTCTTGGCGATCGTGTCCGGGCGGACCGGGCGGCAGACGTCGTGGCCGTCGGCGAACGCGGTCGCCACCGGGCCGCAGCCGGTGGCCTGGGCGCCATGGAACGTCGGCTGCTCGCCCTCGACGAGCCCGAGCGAGCGCCACTCCTCGAAGCCCCGGCCGATCTTCGTGAACAGGGAGCCGGACGCGATCGGGCAAACGACCCGATCGGGGAGGCGCCAGCCGAGCTGCTCGACAGTCTCGTAGGCGAGCGTCTTCGAGCCCTCGGCGTAATAGGGACGCAGATTGACGTTGACGAACGCCCAGCCACGGTCGGCGGCGAGCTCGGTGCAGAGCCGGTTGACGTCGTCGTAGCTGCCCTCGACTCCGACCAGCGTCGTCCCGTAGACATCGGTGGCGAGCAGCTTCTGCTCCTCGAGGTTCGACGGGACGAACACGTAGGAATCGACGCCGGCGGCGGCGGCGTGGGCGGCGACGGCGTTGGCCAGGTTGCCCGTCGACGCGCAGGCGACCGTGTCGAAGCCGAGCTCGAGCGCCTTCGCGAGAGCGACGGCGACGACTCGGTCCTTGAAGCTGTGGGTCGGGTTGGCGGCGTCGTTCTTGATCCAGACCTCGCCGACGCCGAGCTGCTCGGCGAGCCGATCGGCACGGACGAGCGGCGTCAGGCCGGGTTCGATCGCGCTGGCGGGCCGCGACGTGAAGGGGAGGAAGTCCGAGTAGCGCCAGATGCCGCTGCTTCCGGCCTGGATCCGCCGCTTGACCGACTCCGCGTCGAGGCCGGAATGCTCGTAGGTGACCTCGAGCGGCCCGAAGCACTGATCGCACACGAACAGCGCCTCCAGCGGGTACTCGGTCCCGCACTCCTTACACCTGAGGGCCTTCACTGCCATTTGATTGCTCCTTGTCCCATCTCGGATTCCAACGAAAAAGACCTCTGCCGGTGTGAGCAGAGGTCCGAGTGGGACTTCCACTCACATCTCCCAGGCTCGTCGCCTGTTGGACTTGGCACCTTCCCCTTCGGACTCGTCGTCCTTGGGGGGGTTGCCGGGGTTTCTTCGGGCCAGTTCCCTCCACCCCTCTGGATGTGGCGGTCTATGTGGGCCGCAATATAACAGCCGCTCCCCCCTGCACGACTGCGATCGGGACGCGGTCGCGTAATCTTGCAGAGCCATGTACGCGACCGATGCGCAGGAAGAGAACGATGCCGAGCCTTCCGAAGCCGAGGCTGCGGCGGACATATCGTGCCGCCGAGCCGGTCGCAGCCGCACCGGCGACGACGCCTGAGCCCCACATCGAGATCGTCGAGGGGCCCGGCCTGCGCTGGGTCCACATCGAGCGGCCGACGCCGCTCGAGTGGAGCTGGCTGCAGGAGCACTTCGATTTCCACGCCCTCGACCTCGAGGACGTCGCCTCGCGCAACCAGCGCCCGAAGATCGACGAGTACCCCGACTACCTGTTCATCGTCCTCCACCTGCCGGTCTTCGATGCGTCCGTCGGGCGTCTGAACACCGGCGAGCTCGACATGTTCGTCGGGCCGGACTTCGTGATCACGATCCCGAACCAGGAGCTGCAGCCGGTCGAGTACCTGTTCGAGCGGGCCCGCGCCGGCGAGGAGTTCCGCGACAAGGTGTTCTCGCGAGGCTCGGGCTACCTGCTCTACCGGATCGTGGACGACAGCTTCGACTACTGCTTTCCGATGCTCCGCAAGATCGGCAACAAGCTCGACGCGATCGAGGACGACATCTTCGAGGAGGAGCGCTCTGAGGAGGTCGTCCGCGACATCTCCAGGGTCAAGCAGGAGATCATCAACTTCCGCAAGGTGATCCGGCCCCAGCGGCCGGTCCTGCGCGAGCTCGAGAACTACAAGCAGCGCTTCCTCGCACCGAGCCTCGACCTCGAGATCTACTTCGATGACATCGTCGACGCCCACGAGCGGATCTGGGACATGCTCGAGAACTACAAGGAGGTGATCGAAGCGCTCGAGGAGACGAACGAGTCGGTCATCAACCACCGGGTCAACGAGATCCTCCGCGTGCTGACCTCGATCAGCGTCATCGTCCTGCCGCTCACCTTGGTCGCCAGTATCTGGGGCATGAACGTCGGCGTCCCCGGCGAGGGCGACTCCTTCGACTTCTGGCTGGTCATCGGGGGGATGTTCGCGATCCTGGTGGGAATGCTCGCCTACTTCCGCCGCCGCGGCTGGCTGTGACCGATCCGGCGAGCCCGCGCGTCGTCTCCGTGAACCTCGGGCTCGGCACCTACTTGCGGATCGTGGAGCCGGGCGAGGTCGCCGCGGGCGATTCGATCGAGGTCGTCGACCATCCCGACCACGACGTCAACATCGCCCTCCTCTCCAGGGTCCTCTTCGAGGACGGCTCGCTCGGCCCGCGGGTCCTCGAGGCGGAGGCCCTCACCGACGCCTGGCGCGAACACGGCGAGCGGCTCGCGGCGAAGTACGCCTGAGTCAGCCGACCGCCGCCGCGAGGAGCGCGACGACGACGACCGCATGAGCCGTCCAGGTCAGCGCCCGGACGAGGTCGGCGCGCCGGAGCCGCCGGAGCCGGGCGTCGCTGATGCCGGCGCCGAGCGCCCGATGGGCGGGCACCGCGCCGAGGCCGGTCAGCGCCCAGGTCGCGACCGCGAGAACGGCCCCGGCGACGGCGAGACCCGTCGCGCCGCCGGGGGCGTCGAACGGCAGCGCCAACGAGGTCAGGAGTTCGACGGTCATCGGCGGGAGCACGACCCAGGTCGTCCGCTCCGAGTGGAGGCGGTGATAGCCCCGGAACCCGTCCTCACCGACCGAGGCGAAGAGCGGGTAGTGGACGATGTCGACGAACCAGGCGACGCCGAGCATGAAGAAGGTCGCCGCGGCGTTGGCGATCAGCAGCCCCTCCATCTGCTCAGCGGACCGAGAGGGTGCGCTTCATCGGGTCGTAGGCGACCTCGCGCTTGTCGCCGGCGATCGCGTCCATGACCGCGGCCATGAGCTCGGCGGGATCCTCGGGCTCGGGCATCTTCGGCGGCTCGCCGCCCAGCGCACGGTCCGCGAAGCCGGTCTCCATGTGACCCGGCCGGACGTCGATGACGGAGATCCGGCGGCGCTGTTCGCGGCGCAGGGCCGTCAGATAGGCCGACAGCGCCGCCTTCGAGGCGGAGTAGGCCGCCATTCCAGCGGTCGGATACTCGGCGACGACCGCGCTCAGCGCGACGATCGTGCCACCGTCGGCGATCCGGCCGGCCGCGGACCCGATCAGGCGCATCGGGCCGATCGCGTTGACAGCCATCAGCCGCGCCTCGGTCTCGCCGTCGATCTCGCCGACGGAGCCGAAGCCGGCGACGCCGGTGGCGACGACGAGCCCGTCGAGGCCGGTGAGCTCGGCCTCGGCGAGCTCGAGCGCCTCCACCCGCGATCGGTCGTCCGTGATCTCGAGGGGGATGGCCCCTCCCCCGCCCTGTGTCTCGCGGGCGGTGACGGCGACCCGCGCGCCCCCGGCGGTGAGGGCCGCAGCCAGTTGCGAGCCGAGCGCGCCGCCGCCGGCGACGAGAAAGCGTTTTTCGTCGATATCCATGATCACCACTATGCACCGATCGGCCGGCGGCGAACCAGGGATTCGTCCCGGCATCAATAGGATCAGCCTCGAATGGCCAACCAGAGGATCTGGGCGCCCTGGCGCCTCCGCTACGTGAAGGATGCGAACAAATCAAGCGAGTGCGTCTTCTGCTCGAAGCCGGAGCTCGGCGACGACCGCGAGGCGCTGATCGTCCACCGCGGCGATCGCTGCTTCGTGATCCTGAACCTCTACCCCTACACCAGCGGCCATCTGATGGTGATGCCGTTCGAACACGTCGGCCGCCTGCAGGACATCGAGCCTGAGGTGACGGCCGAGATGATGGACCTCGCCCAGCAGGCGATGCGACGGATGGATGAGGTCTACTCGCCCGAGGGCTTCAACGTCGGCCTCAACCAGGGCAGGGTGGCCGGGGCCGGAGTTGAGGGGCACATCCATCTGCACGTCGTCCCGCGGTGGGCGGGAGACAACAACTACATGCCGGTTCTGGCGGACACGAGGGTCATGCCGCAGAGCCTGGAAGAGAGCTACGACGCCCTCAGAGGAGGCTTCACTTGAGCGCAGACCACGACGGCGGGCCCGGTTCGGTCCCCGAGCACATCTTCAAGGCCTACGACGTCCGTGGCCTCTACGGCGACGAGATGGATGGGGACACCGCCCACCTGCTCGGTCGCGGGTTCGCCCGCGTGCTCGCGGATCTCCGCGGCAAGGAGGTCTCCGACCTCCGCGTCGGCGTCGGCCGGGACATGCGGCTGCAGGCCCCCGAGATGGCCGGCCGACTCCGCGACGGCATCGTCGCCGAGGGTGCACACGTCCTCGATGCCGGAATGGTCGGGACCGAGATGCTCTATTTCATGGTCGGCGCGCGCGCTCTCGACGGCGGCGCCATGGTCACCGCGTCGCACAACCCGAAGGCCTACACCGGCGTCAAGCTCGTCCGCGAAGGTGCGCTCGCCCTCTCCGGCGAGACCGGCATCACCGCGATTCGCGACCTGATCCTCGCGGGCCTCGGTGCCGCGCCCGGCGGTGGCTCGGCCGAGGACGCCGACATCGCGGTGGAGTTCCGGCAGCGGGCGCTCTCGTTCATCGACACCGCCGCCCTGAAGCCGCTCAAGGTCGTCGTCGACGGCGGCAACGGCATGGCGGGCGAGATGGTCGGGCCGCTGCTCGACGAGTTCCCGATCGAGCTGATCTCCACCTACTGGGTGCCCGACGGCAATTTCCCCGACCACGAGCCGAATCCGCTGCTGCCCGAGAACCGCGAGTTCCTCGTCGAGCGGGTCCGCTCCGAGCGCGCCGATCTCGGGATCGCCTGGGACGGCGACGCCGATCGCTGCTTCTTCATCGACGACCGGGGCGAGTTCGTCGACGGCGACTTCCTGACGGCGCTGCTGGCCGAGCTGGTCCTCGAGAAGGTTCCGGGCGCCGACATCCTCTACGACGTTCGCGCCAGCCGGGCGGTTCCCGACACGGTCGCCGCGCACGGCGGAACCGCCCACATCAACCGGGTCGGGCACGCGTTCATGAAGCGGGCGATGAAGGAGATCGGCGGCGAGTTCGCCGGCGAAGTCTCGGGCCACTACTACTTCCGCCAGTTCTACAACGCCGACTCGGGAACGATCCCGGCACTGCTGGTGCTCGAGCTGATCTCGAAGTCGGGCCGCAAGCTCTCCGATCTCGTCGGCGATCTGCGGTCCAAGTACTTCATCAGCGGCGAGATCAACTCCGAGGTCGCCGACCCCGAGGCGAAGATGAAGGCGATCGCCGAGCAGCACCCCGATGCCGAGATCGGCTGGCTCGACGGCGTCTCCGTCGACTACGACGACTGGCACTTCAACGTCCGCCCCTCCAACACCGAGCCGCTGTTGCGGCTCAACCTCGAGTCGCTCGTCTCACGCGAGGACATGGAGTCCAGGCGCGACGAGGTCCTGGCTTTCATTCGCTCATGAGCGGCCCCGAGGCGGCCGCGGTGACCGAGCCCGAGGCGGGCCGGCGCACGAAGCGCCGGATGCTGATCATCGTCAACCCGTACGCGACGACGGTCTCGGACCGGCTCAAGAACCTGGTCGTCTACGCGCTGCAGGGCCGCTACGAGGTCGAGGCCGTCACCACCGAAGCGCAGAACCACGCGACCGAGATCGGCCGCGAGGCCGTCGACGGCGGCTACGACCTCGTCGTCGCCTTCGGCGGCGACGGCACCCTCAACGAGGTCGTCAACGGACTGCACGGCACCGACATACCGGTCTCGGTCCTGCCCGGCGGATCGACCAACGTCGTCGCCCGCTCGCTCGGGATCCCCAACGACGTGGTCGACGCCACCGAACATCTGCTCAGCTGCGCCGACGACTTCCAGCCCCGCCCGATCGACCTCGGCGTCGCCAACGGGCGCAGATTCGTCTTCGCCTGCGGAGCCGGGCTCGACGCGACCGCCGCCCACCAGGTCGACGCGCATCCGCAGATGAAGCACCGGCTCGGGCCCTGGTACTACTCATGGGCCGCGGTCAAGGGCTTCTACACCGGGCTACCTGCGCAATCCGGTCGTGATGAAGGTCTCCTGCGACGGCAGCGAGACCGAGGGCGTCACGGCGATCTGCCAGAACACCGATCCCTTCACCTACTTCCGCGGCCGCGAGATCAGGATCTCCAAGGAGATCGCGATCGACGACGGCCGGCTTTCGCTCGCCGTTCTCCATCGCGCACGCCAGCGTGACGTTCCGTTCATCGCCCGTCGGGTCCTCGGCCGCGGATCGAGCGCCGGTGATCACCGCCGGATCGACGTCTTCGACGGAATCACCGAGGGCCGAATCGAGTCCGGCTCCCGTGACGCCGATGGGGGGTGGCGCAAGTTCCCGGTCCAGCTGGACGGCGACCCGATCGGTCTGCACGGTGAGCTCGACCTCAGCGTCGACGCCGCCTCGATCCGCTTCGTCTCCTGACGTGGCCCGCGATCCCGACTGCACCTTCTGCTCGGTCGTCGCCCGCGAGATCGAAGCTGAGATCGTGCACGCCGACGATCGGACGCTCGCCTTCCTCGATCACCGGCCGCTCTTCCCCGGCCACGTCCTCCTCGTACCCCGCGATCACCACGAGACGATCGAGGACCTCCCTCCCGCCCTCGTCGAGCCGCTGTTCGCGAGCGCTCGCACGCTCGCCGGCGCCGTCCGCCGCGCGATGGGATCGCAGGGCACGTTCGTGGCGCTCAACAACAAGGTCAGCCAGAGCGTCCCCCACCTGCACGTCCACATCGTCCCGCGGAGCAGGAAGGACGGCCTCCGCGGCTTCTTCTGGCCTCGGAACCCCTACGAGGACGATGAGCACCTGAGTCGCACGGCCGCGGCGATCCGGGCGGAGCTGGAGTAACCGGACGTGGGTCGCCCGGGTGCTGCTCTGTGACACCAGAGCGACCCACGTCGGGCGCAAACGTCCCCTCTCCCCCTCGCCGCCGACCACCGAGCCCAGCGGCGAGCGGCCGGGCAGACCTACGGCGTTATCCGGTAGGCGTCGAAGACCTGATCGATCTGGCGCAGGCGCGAGATCGCCGTCTTCAGCTGGTCGGTGTCGCCGACCTCGACGACGAAGCGGTTCTGGACCATCGGATACTTGGTCAGGCAGCGGGCCTCGATGATGTTCACGCCTGCTTCGGAGAAGGTCCGCGACAGGTCTTCGAGCAGGCGCGTTCGGTCATAGGCATCGATGGCGATCTCAACCCGGTAGGACGTGCGATTGTCGCCCACCCAGTGCACCGGGGTGAATCGGTCCGGCGACTTCATGAGCGCATTGACGTTGTTGCAGTCGTCGCGGTGGATCGTGATGCCGCGGCCGAGCGAGACGTAGCCGACGATTCCGTCGCCCGGGACCGGGCGGCAACACTTGGCGAGGCGGACGAGGACGTCGTCCACGCCCTCGACCTCGATCCCGTAGTCGGTCGCGTCCTGGTGGTGGCGGTCGCGCGTCGCGCGGCCCTGGTGGAGGCTCTCGCGGGCGGGCGACTCCTCCTCCTCGCCGACCCCCTCCCCCTGCTTGAGGCGCTGCAGGACCTTGTTGACGACCGTCTTGGTGGTGATCTTGCCCTGGCCGAGGGCAACGTAGAAGTCGTCGGCCTTGCGGAAGCCGACCTCGCGAATCACGTCGACGAGCAGGGGCGAGCCGCCGAGCCTCTGCGGCGGCAGGCCGCGCTTGCGCAGCGCCTCGGAGAGCTCGTCGCGGCCCTTCTTCTCCGCATCCTCGCGGCGCTCCGACTTCAGGAACGCGCGGATCTTGTTGCGGGCGCGGCTCGTCCGGACCAGCCCGAGCCAGTCACGTGACGGTCCCCGCTCCCGCTTGGCGGTGAGGATCTCGACGATTTCACCGCTGCGGAGCGTGTAGTGAAGGGGCACGATCTTGCCGTTGACCTTCGCGCCGACGCAGCGGTGACCGACGTCGGTGTGAACGGCGTAGGCGAAGTCGAGCGGCGTCGAGCCGGCCGACAGGTTCTTGATCTCGCCCTTCGGCGTGAAGACGAACACCTCGTCCTCGAACAGGTCGACCTTGAGCGCCTCGAGGAACTCCTCGGGGTCGCCCTCGCCCTCGGCGTCGAGCAGGTGCCGCAGCCAGGTCATCTTGTCGCGCTCCGGATCCTTGCCGCCCCGGCCCTCCTTGTAGATGACGTGCGCGGCGACGCCGTACTCGGCGAGCTCGTGCATCTCCGCCGTCCGGACCTGGATCTCCAGCGGCTGGCCCTGCGGACCGATCACCGTCGTGTGGAGGGTCTGGTACAGGTTCATCTTCGGGGTTGCGATGAAGTCCTTGAACCGGCCGGGCAGCGGCTTCCAGAGCGCGTGGATCACGCCGATCGCGCCGTAGCAGTCCTTGACCGAGTCGACGATCACCCGCATCGCGGTGAGGTCGTAGATCTCGTTGAACTCGCGGCCCTTCTTGGTCATCTTCGAGTAGATCGAGTAGAAGTGCTTGGCGCGGCCGGAGATCTCCGCGTCGATGCCGACGGCCGCGAGCTCCTTCGCCAGGAACGAGCCGGCTTCGGCCACGTAGCGACCGCGCTCGTCGCGCTGCTGGCCGACCAGCTTCTTGATCTCCTCGTACTTGCGCGGGTGCAGGACCTGGAAGGCCAGGTCTTCGAGCTCCCACTTGATCGCGTGGATTCCGAGCCGGTGCGCAAGCGGCGCGTAGATCTCGAGCGTCTCGCGGGCCTTCGCGAGCTGCTTCTGCTTCGGCATCGCGCCGAGCGTCCGCATGTTGTGCAGCCGGTCGGCGAGCTTGATCAGGATGACCCGCACGTCGGCGGCCATCGCGACCATCATCTTCCGGTAGTTCTCGGCCTGGCTCTCGTCGCGGCTCTCGAACGTGATCCCGGTCAGCTTCGTGACGCCGTCGACCAGGTGGGCGACCTGCTTGCCGAAGGCGTTCGCGACCTCGGTCAGGCTGGCGCTCGTGTCCTCGACGGTGTCGTGCAGCAGCGCGGCGCAGAGCGTCTCGGTGTCGAGCCGGAGTCCGGCGCAGATCTTCGCGACCTCGACGGGGTGATTGATGAACTCCTCGCCGGAGCGGCGCCGCTGGTCGGCATGACGCTCGCAGGCGAAGACGAAGGCGCGCTCGACCTCCTGGTGGTCGACCGCGTCGCCGTTGCCGGAGTCGTGCTCGCCGATGACCGCCAGCAGGTCGCCGAGCAACTCGCGCTCGCGGTCGGTCAGATCGCGGGTGATCGCGTCGAGCGGCGCCGGCGCGGCGGCGCCCTCCTCGACGCCGACCCGGATCCGCCCCGGCTCGTCGAGAGCAGAGTCGAGCGCGGCGCCGTCGGCGTCGGGGTTCATGCCCGTCAGGGCTCCGCTCTTCGGCTCTGCAGGAATTTCAGGCCCTCCTGATGAGTCTCCACATACGCCCGGTAGGCGGCTGAGAGCTCGAGCTTCGTCTGCTCCGAGGATACGACCCGGAGGGTGCGGGCATCCCCCTCGTCGCAGCCCGCGACGAGCCCGAGCTCACGGAGGACGCGGACCGCGCGGGCCGCGGCCTCGGGCGATCGGCCGTATCGCGCCGCCCCGATCAGCAGCGTCTGCAGGCCCTCGTCGCGGAGCTCATCCCCCGCCAGGCCGCGATAGACATCGGCGAGCGGGCCCCGGAGATCCCACTCGGCGTCCCAGCACATCTCGGCGAGCTCGGCGCTCGATCCCCAGCAGCGGTGGGCGAATCCCGGCCCGGTCGCTGTGAGCGCAGACTCCACGGAGGCGGAGCTCGGGGGGTCGACGAGCACGAGGTGCTGAAACCGCGTCGCCGCGCTCGGCGCTCCGCCCAGCGACTGCCAGTCGGTCACGAGCAGGTTGCAGTCCTCGGCTGCCGCGAGCCGGGTCAGCTCGCCGTCGGGACAGCGCAGGCACGAGCATGCCGCGGCGGTGGCGCCGGCGATCGCGCCCGGCTCGGCGAGCGCCGAGCGCCGCCCGCCATCCGCGGCCACGACCATCACGCGCTCGCCGCTGGAGAGCAGCTCGGCGATCCGCGCCGCGGCCGAGCTGCCGCGCGCGTCGAGTGGTCTCCGCTGCCCATTCCCCGCCGCCGCGCTGCTCGCCGCAGCCGGATCGCGCTCGAGCTCGGCCTCGAATCGCCCCCACCAGATCTCGGCGGGCGCGGGCGCACAGCGGTGTCCGTGGGGATCCTCGTCGCGCGGAGCGCGCGCGTAGGCGTCGGCGAGGACCGCACGGGGCTCGACGGCGCCGTTCCAGTGGTTGACCTCGAGGCGAACCGCGATGTCATGAGGCTCCTGCTGCGCGGCGGCGAGCTTGCCGTTGGCGTTGAACGCGACCCCGCGGGCCGACAGCGTCCCGGTGCTGAGGTTGAAGCGAGCGTGCTTGCCCTCCTCGCCCATCGGTCGGACGTCGGCGACCCGGGCGCCGGGCACGAGCAGCTTGATCCCGGGATTGCCGCGGCCGAAGGGCGCGAGCGTGGCGAGCTGCTCGGCGACGTCGAGATCGAGTGCGTCGGCGCCGACGAACGCGTCGACGAGCTCCGCCTCGCGCGGCTCGGTCGACGGCTCGACCGTCCGCGCGTGAGCGATAATCGCGGCGCGGAAGGCGCCGACGGCCTCGGCGCGCAGCTCGAGGCCCGCGGCCGCACGGTGTCCGCCGTAACGATCGAGATGGCCCGCGCACGCATCGAGCGCGCCGAGCAGATCGAAGCCCTCGACGCTCCGGCCCGAGCCCTTGGCCCGCCCGTCCGGCTCGATCGCCAAGACGATTGCCGGCCGGTCGTGCCGCTCGACGAGACGCGAGGCGACGATCCCGACGACGCCGGGGTGCCAGCCCTCGCCGGCGACGACGATCACGGGATCACGCAGCTCGTCGGGGAGCGCTCGCAGCGCCGCCTCGGCCTCGTTGCTCACCGCGCGCTCGGTCTCCCGGCGCTCGTGATTGGCGGCATCGAGTTCGCCGGCGATCGCAGCGGCGCGAGCGGGATCGTCGGTCAGCATCAGCTCGACGCCGGCGTCAGCGCGGTAGAGGCGTCCCGCGGCGTTGAGGCGCGGACCGAGCCGGAACGCGATGTCGCCCTCGTCGATCCGCTCGGGCTCCACCTTCGAGGCCGCCATCAACGCCCGCAGCCCCGTACGGGGCGTGCGTCTGATCTCGTCGAGGCCGCGGCGGACGAGGAACCGGTTCTCGCCGACGAGCGGCACGAGATCGGCGACGGTGGCGAGCGCGACCAGGTCGAGGTCGCGGATCGGGGCCTCGGGATCGCCGGAGATCTCGCGCTCGAGCGCCTGCGCGAGCTTCGCCGCGACGGCGGCCCCGCAGAGAGCCTTGAACGGGTAACCGCAGACGCCGGGATGGACGATCGGGCAGGCGGGGAGCTCGGGGCCGGGCTGGTGGTGGTCGGTGACGACCGCCGCGATGCCGGCGGCCTCGATCGCCGCGACCTGATCGGCCGAGGCGATGCCGCAGTCGACGGTGACGACGAGCCCCGTGCCGCGCTCCCGCAGGGCCTCGAGCGACGCGTCGCTGAGCCCGTAGCCGTCCCCGAGGCGATCGGGGATCAGCCAGTCGCACTCGGCGCCCGCCCGGCGCAGCGCCGCGACCAGGATCGAGGTCGAGCAGATGCCATCGACGTCGTAGTCGCCGTGAACCGTGATCCGCCACCCGGCGCCGATCGCTGCGGTGATCCGGGCGACGGCGTCGCCGATGCCATCGAACAGTCCGGGATCGTGGGTCTCGCCGGCGGCGAGGAACTCGCGGGCGGCCTCCGGAGTCCGGTGCCCGCGTCTTACGAGGGCGATCGCCACCGGCTCGGCGAGGCCGAGCTCGTCTGCGATCAGCCGCGCCTCCGAGTAGTCGTAGGGACGGGCGCGGAACGGTGTCGATGCCGGGCTCGCGCTCACGCCCGTCAGGCTTGCACCGTTCGAGGACGGAACCGGCGCGCGATGCCGCTATTTGCCGGGTCTACGCGTCGCCGTAATGCAGCGGGTGCCTGCTGGGATCGCGGGCGCCGATCGCATAGGTGATCGCGAGCGCGATCAGGCAGCCGGGGACCGCAGCGAGGAAGGTGAGAATGTCGGTGTCGCCGAGTGGGTCGCCCTGGGCGAGCTGCCAGAGCGCTCCGGTCACGATCGCGCCTGCGATCGCCGCGAGGAACGCGCCGATGATCCCGCCGACGAACTTGTCGGGGACGAAGACGGTGAAGTGCCAGAGCGCGACGCCCAGCGTCAGCCAGACCAGTAGTGCCATCTCAGCGGTTCCTCCCGTGTTTGCGCTTGCTCTCCTGGCGGCGGCGACGGGCAGCCATGCGGCGCTCGCGCTCGCTCATCGCTTCGTCCGATTCGGCTTCGGTGGGCTCGGCTCCGTTGCCGTCCCGGACAGCGGTCGCCGTCGGGGCCGGAGCCGGCTCGGGAGCCGCGGGCGCGGGCGCAGCGGGCGCGGGCTCGCCGGACCCGCGCTCGCCCGCGCCGGACCGGTCCGGCTCGCCGCCGACGAGCGCCACCTCGTTGTCCTCCGGGAACGCCGGGACGCGGCCCATCTGCTCCCGGATCCGCAGCGCTCGGGCCTGATAGGCCGGCTCGCGCTCCTTCCAGGCGATCAGGACCGGCGTCGCGATGAAGATCGAGGAGTAGGTGCCGGAGAGGACGCCGACCATCATCGCGAAGGCGAAGTCGCGCAGCGTCTCGCCGCCGAAGATCAGGATCACGCCGATCAGGAAGACCGTCGAGAGCCCGGTGATCAGCGATCGCGTCAGAACCTCGCTGAGCGAGCGGTTGGCGATCTGCGAGAAGGTCGCGCGCGGCAGACGCGGCACGTTCTCGCGTATTCGGTCGAACACGATGACCGTGTCGTAGAGCGAGTATCCGAGAATCGTCAGGAAGGCCGCGACGGTGGCGCTCGTTACCTCCCTTCCCACCAGCGAGTAGACGCCCGCGGTGATCAGGATGTCGTGGACCACGGCGATCAGCACCGGGATCGCGTACTTCGGCTCGAACCGGAAGGCGACGTAGGCGGCGATGAGAAGCAGCGAGAAGGCGATCGCGTAACCGGCGCTGCGGGCGATCTGCTGCCCGAAGGTCGGCCCGACCGACTGGCTCTCGAAGCCGGTCTGCTCGCCGCCCTCGAACCCGAAGTCGCTGCTGAGACCGCGCTGGACGGCGCCGACCTCGTTAGGGGGGATCGTGCCCTGGATCTGGAAGACGTTGGCGCCGAAGTCGGGCTGCTCGACCTCCTGAACCTTGACGGCCTCGACGTCGGCGACCCCGGCGTCACTGAGCGAGCTGCGGACGTCGTCGACGCTCGCGGACTCGGCGAGGGCGACGTTGATCTTCGTCCCGGATTCGAAGTCGATCCCGAAGTTGAGCTGGTTGATCGCGAAGGAGAGCGCGCCGATGGCGAGGATGACGCCGGAGATCGAGAAGAACCAGCGGCTGGCGCCGGCGAAGTCGAAGTGCCAGCGGACGCCGGAGCCGATGTGGGCGCCGAGGAAGGCCGGCGACCGGAGGATCGGGCTGCGTCCCAGCAGTCCGAGGACCGCGCGGGTGAAGACGACCGCCGTCAGCAGCGAGACGATCGTGCCGACGCCGAGGGTGAAGGCGAAGCCCTTGACGCCCGCGGTCGCGAGTCCGAAGAGGATGAACGCGGTCAGCAGAGTGATCATGTTCGCGTCGATGATCGTGCTGATCCCGCGCTTGTATCCCGTCGTGATCGACGAGATCATCGAGTGCCCCTTTCGGGACTCCTCCTTTATTCGCTCGAAGATGACGACGTTCGAGTCCGCCGCGACTCCGATCGTGAGGATCAGGCCGGCGATCCCCGGCAGCGTCAGGGTGATCGGGATCAGCTTCATGATCGCGATGAAGAAGATCGAGTAGACGCCGAGGCCGACGATCGCGATGGCACCGAGGAAGCGGTAGTAGAGGAGGAAGAAGAGCGAGACCAGCAGCAGCCCGACGAGCCCGGCCTTGAGACCGTCGTCCAGCGCCTGCTGACCGAGCGTCGCGGTGACGGTGCTCTGGCTGATCAGCTTCAGGTTGACCGGGAGCGCGCCGATCTTCAGGAATGTGGCGAGATCCTGAGCCTGCTGGGTGGTGAACCCACCGGAGATCTGCGCGCCGGTGCGGCCGTCGATCCCGTCCGGGTTCTCCTGGTAGTCGATGACCGGGCGCGAGACGATCTTCTGGTCGAGGACGATCGCGAACGAGTACGGCTGCCCGAGCGACTCCTGCCCACGCTGGGCGATCTCGCGGGTGATGTTCTGGAACGCGACCCGGCCCTGGTCGGTGAAGTCGAAGGTGACGTTCGGCTGGTTGTTCTGGTCGAAGTTCTGCTCGGGGTTCGTGATGTCGTCGCCGCTCAACTCCGGCTTGTCCTTGAGGACGAAATAGCGCGGGGTCGCGTTCGGGTCGTCCTGCTGGTCCTGGACGACGATCGTGCCCTGCGGGACCGTGAAGATCTTCCGATCGTCCTTCGGGACCGCCTTCGCATCCTCGGTCGAGAACAGGTCCCTCTCGCTCGTCTCCGGGCCGGCGACGTACTCGCGGTCCTTCTTCGTGAACAGGTACTGCTCCGGCGCCGTCGTCGTACAGACGTCGTTGCACTTGGTGTTCTGCTTCGAGGCCAGCTCGACGGCGTCGTAGAGGCTGGTCGTCGCCTGCTGGTTGATGTTGTCGGGCGTCACCTCGACCGTCTTCGGATCGAGCGGGACGATGTTCGGCTCGAGGTCGTAGAAGTAGAGCTTCGCGGTGTCGCCGACCTGGTCGATCGCGCGCTGGGTGTCCTGGACGTTCGGAAGGCTGATCTGGACCTGGTCGGTCC
The DNA here is from genome assembly GCA_963784885.1 of uncultured Conexibacteraceae bacterium. Lineage (GTDB taxonomy): Bacteria > Actinomycetota > Thermoleophilia > Solirubrobacterales > 70-9 > RHKX01. The sequence goes on along the minus strand of CAWATA010000004.1, from coordinate 543,475 downwards.
CGAGCGGGGCGATCTCGGGCTCGGAGACGCCGAGCGCGTCGACGCGATCGCGGATGATCTCGATCGCCCGGTCGATGTCCTCCTGGTCGACCGTCGGGTTCTCGGCGCTCGGCTGCCCCTGGTAGATCAGCTGGGTGCCGCCGCTGAGATCGAGGCCGCGCTTGGTCGGCTTCGTGAAGATCACGTACAGCGATCCGGCCAGCAGGACCAGGATCAGGCTGACGATGATTATGTTCGAGCGGCGGGAACCCATGGGGTCGATCAGCGTACGGCGAGAGGGGTTGCTCTTGCCCGCCGCCTATTCCGGCGTGAGCACGAGCAGCATGCCGCCGTCGTCATCGTAAGCGGGGAAGACGTCGGCGACCGCCTTCGCCGGCAGATCACCTTCGGCGTTGACGGCGACCCGCTTGCCGAGCGATCGCACGCCCCACTCCAGGGTCGTCTCGATCGGGTCGGCGACGCCGTCGCCGTCGGCGTCGGACTCCGTGCCGCCGGCCCCGGGATCGATCCACTCGAGCCCGAGCACCTCCTTGACGGGGCGCCCGATCACGTCCTCGTCGGTGAGGCCGGTGAGCTCGAAGCCGCCGCGCCCGACGTCGAGGATGCGGCCCTTCGCGTCGCAGGTGAAGAACGCCGCCTCGGGACCCGGGTAGTAGTCGTCGAGCAACTCGAACAGGAAGCCGAACCCGCACTTCGGACACCCCTTGGGACGGCTCGACAGACCGGCGGTTCGCTCGCCGCTCTGGACTCGATTGCCGCAGTTGGGGCAGATGAAGAAGGGCACGGGCGGAAGGCTAGTGAATCGGCGGTTTGGACCCGACCGGCGGCCGCTCGGTGAAGCCCCGCTGGGCGCCGCAGCTCAGAAGAGGCTCGCGGAGCCCTCGGGGACCGGCAGGCCGAGATGCGCGTAGCCGCGCTCGGTGACGACGCGGCCGCGCGGGGTGCGCTTCAGGAGGCCCTGCTGGAGCAGGTAGGGCTCATAGACATCCTCGATCGTGTCCTGCTCCTCGTCGACGGCGGCGGCGAGGGTCGAGAGCCCGACCGGGCCACCCGAGAACTTGCCGGCGATCGTCTCGAGGATCGCGCGGTCGTGGCGGTCGAGCCCGCCCTCGTCGACTTCGAGCATGGCGAGTGCGGCGGCCGCGATGTCGCCGCTGATCACGCCCTGACCGTGTACCTCGGCGTAGTCGCGGACCCGCTTCAGGAGCCGGTTCGCAACCCGCGGAGTGCCGCGCGAGCGAGCCGCGATCTGGGCGGTCCCCGTGGGCTCGATCTCGACGTCGAGAATGCCGGCGGAGCGCTCCACGATCATCGCCAGGTCGGCGGGGTCGTAGTGCTCGAGCCGGTGGCTGACGCCGAAGCGGTCGCGGAGCGGCGTCGTCAGCAGCCCCGCCCGGGTCGTCGCGCCGACGAGGGTGAAGTCCGGGAGGTCGAGCGTCACCGTGCGGGCTCCGGCGCCCTGACCGAGCACGACCGGCAGCTGCCGGTCCTCCATCGCCGGATAGAGCGTCTCCTCGATCGCCCGGTTGAGGCGGTGGATCTCGTCGATGAAGAAGACGCTCCCGGGCTCGAGGGTCGTCAGGAAGCTGGCGACGTCGGCCTTGCGCTCGAGCGCCGGACCGGCCGTCTGGACCATCGGCACTGCGAGCTCGGCGGCGATGATGTGAGCGAGCGACGTCTTGCCGAGCCCGGGCGGGCCGGCCAGCAGCACGTGGTCGAGAGGCTCCTTGCGCCGCCGGGCCGCCTCGATGAAGACGCCGAGCTGATCGGTCACCTGGCGCTGGTTGACGAAGTCGGAGAGGCGACTCGGGCGCAGGTTGCGGTCGAGGTCCTCCTCGCCGCGCTCCTGCCGCGCGTCGGCGATCCGCGGTTCGGCGTCGGCGGCGATCGCCGCCTCGTTCAGTGGAATCCGCTCGATCGACATCGTCAACCCACAGCTTGGCCTACGCGGCGGCGCGAGCGCTGCGGAGCGCCGAGGCCACGAGTTCCTCGGCGGTCTCGCCCTGGGCGGCCGCGAGCAGGCGCTCGGCCTCGACCGGCGTGTACCCGAGCCCCAGCAGCCCATCGCGGGCCTCCTCCCGGGCGCCGTCCTCGGAGCTCACGGTCGCCGTGCCCTCCTCGAGTTCGCCGGCGACGCGCTCGCGGAGCTCGACGATGATCCGCTCGGCCGTCCGCTTGCCGATGCCCGGCACGGCCTGGAAGCGCTTCGCGTCTCCGGCCGCCAGCGCCCGCAGCAGCTCGCCGGTGCTGCCGCCGGACAGCGTCGCCATCGCAACCTTCGGGCCGACGCCGGAGACCGAGATCAGCGACAGGAAGAGTTCGCGCTCGTCCTCGGTGGCGAAGCCGTAGAGGGCGAGGGCGTCGTCGCGGGGAATCAGGTGAGCGTGCAGGGAGACGCGCTCGCCGACGGCGGGGACCGTCCGCAGAGTCTCGGCCGATACGGCGAGCCGATACCCGACGCCGCCGGCGTCGATCACGACGTGATCGGTGCGACGCGAGACGACCTCGCCGGTGACCGCGGCGATCATCCGGCGACCGCCGCCTCCGCGGCCTGCTCGCTGCGGGCGTGCGAGGCGTGGCAGACCGCGACCGCGAGGGCGTCGGCCGCGTGGTCGGACGGCGGCTCGACGGGAAGGCTGAGGAGGACGCCGACCATGTGCTTGACCTGGTCCTTGGCGGCGGCACCGGTGCCGCAGACCGCCAGCTTGACAGCCTGGGGCGTGTAGTCGAAGCAGGGGATGTCGCGGGTCGCGGCCGCCAGCATGACGACGCCGCGAGCCTGTCCGACGCCGATCGCCGAGCGCACGTTCTTGCCGAAGTAGATGCTCTCCAGCGCGACCGACTCGGGCTCGTGCCAGGCGATCAGCTCGCAAATCGAGTCGTGGATCCTTCGCAGCCGCTGCTCCGCCGGCATGTCGTTCCCGATCTCGACGGTGCCGCCGTCGATCGCGGTCATCCGCGCGCCGGCCACCCTGACGACACCGAAGCCGGTGTTCGCGATGCCGGGATCGATGCCCATCACGATCCGCATACCGAGACATTCTGGGCCGAGGCCCGGATGCCTCCCCCAGCGCCCACCCGGGCGCGGCGACCTCAGGCGAGCGCCCGCTCCATGATTTCCTCGCTCATCTCGAAGTTCGCGTGGACGGCATCGACGTCGTCGTGGTCCTCGAGCGCCTCGATCAGGTTCAGGAGCGTCTTCGCCTGACCCTCGGCGACCTCGACCGTGTTCTTCGGGTCCATGGCGATGTCGGAGGAGACGATCTCGACGCCGGCATCGTCGAGCGCGCTCCGCACGGCCGCGAGGTCGCTCGGCGCCGTGAGGACGCGGAAGGTGCCATCGTCGTCGACCACGTCCTCGGCCCCGGCGTCGATCGCGACGATCAGGTCGTCCTCGTCGTAGCGATCGCCGTCGACCAGGATGACCCCGCGCTTCTCGAAGTTCCAGGCGACCGAGTTCGGCTCGCCGAGGCTGCCGCCGTGGCGGTCGAAAGCGTGCCGGACCTCCGACCCCGTGCGGTTGCGGTTGTCGGAGAGCGCCTCGACGAGGATCGCCACGCCGCCGGGCCCGTAGCCCTCGTAGAGGATCCGCTCGATGACGACGCCGTCGGAGCCCTCGCCGGTCCCCCGGTCGATCGCCCGCTGGATGTTGTCCTTGGGCATCGACTGATCGCGCGCCTTCTGGATCGCGGTCGCCAGCGTCGCGTTCGCGTCCGGGTCCCCCCCGCCCTCCCGCGCGGCGACCGTTATCGCTCGCGCCAGCTTCGTGAACAGCTTGCCGCGCTTCGCATCGGTGGCGGCCTTCTTGTGCTTGATCGAGGACCACTTGGAGTGACCGGACATGCCCTGATCTTAGAACCGGCGCAGACGACGGCGAGATCCGCCATCCTGCTCGTCAGGTCGCAGAACGACGACGACCGGATCGCGGGGGGACGAGATCCGGTCGCGTCGTGTCACCCTCGGACATCGGTCTGCATTCGCTGGTAGCTCCCGCAAGCGTCCACGTATGCAAGGTGTTCGGGGGTTCTGCGCGCTGAAACAGCGGCGGAGACCGAAAGTTGCGGTAGTTGAGTGCGCCTGCAGATAGGCGGCGCAGCGCTTCCGACGGACCGCAGGGCGAAGCCCGAGGATCCGCCGTGACCTGAGGGCCGCCGCAGTCCGGCAGCGGCCCGGCGGAAGCGGACGCGAAGCGGAGCATTCCGCTGGGGATATCTACACGACGAACTTGCCGTCCTGCTGGAGCAGCTCGCCGTCGACGGTGATGCTGCCGCCACGGCGGAGGTCGCAGATCATGTCCCAGTGGATCGCGGACTCGTTGACGCCGCCGGTCTCGGGGTAGGACTCGCCGACGGCCAGGTGGACGGTGCCGCCGATCTTCTCGTCGAGCAGGATCTCACCGGTGCCGTCGGCGATGCCGAAGTTGGTGCCGATGCCGAGCTCGCCGAGGCGCCGGGCGCCGTCGTCGGTGTCGAGCATCTCGATCAGGAACTCCTCGCCGCGCTCGGCGGTCGCATCGACGACCCTGCCGCCCTCGAAGCGGAAGCGGACACCCGCGACCTCGCGGCCGGCGTAGGTCGCCGGCAGGTGGAACGTGATCTCGCCCTCCGCCGAGTCCTCGACCGGCCCGGTGAAGAACTCCCCGTCGGGCATGTTGTACTTGCCGTCGGCGGGCTTGAAGTGACGCCCCGAGACGTTCAGCTTCAGGTCGGTCCCGGGGCCCTTGATGTGGACCTCCTCGTGACCCTCGATCCACTCCGCGAGCCTGATCGTCTCAGCGGCGGCCTGCTCCCAGGCGGCGACCGGATCGGGCTGGTCGCAGAGGCAGGCGCGGTAGTAGAAGTCCTCGTAGTCACGCAGGCTCATTCCAGCCTCGGCCGCGTAGGCATTGGTCGGAAACAGGGTGACGTTCCAGCGCAGCTCGCCCGAGGCACTCCGCTCCATCATCTTCTGCATGTAGGGGTGCATCGCCTTCTGGCGCCGGGTCTGGCGTTCCGGTGGAACGTTCGAGAGCTCGCGGACGTTGGTGTCGGACAGCACGCGGATCCGCGCGTCGGCCTCGTTGAACGCCCACTGCTGCGACGGCGAGACCCAGTCGATCTGTTCGTCGCTCGCGAGCTCGAAGAACGCCGGGGCGGTCCCCTCGAGCGAGAGATCGAGCACCGGGTTCGCACCGGCGCGCAGCGTCTCCTCGTAGAGCGCCTGCACGAGCGGCTCGGCGACCGCACCGCTCGTGATGAAGAAAGTCTGTCCCTCCTTCAGCTCCAGCGAGTAGTTGACGATCACCTTCGCCAGTCCGTCGACCCGCGGGTCCCTCATCTGCCTGCCTCCTCCGCGACGCGCTCCCGCGCCGCCGTCGCCATTGCCATCAACAGTGCGTGGATCCGGGAGTCGCCGGTGATCTCCGGATGGAACGAGCAGGCGAGCACGGCGCCCTCGCGGATCACGACCGGATGCCCGTCCCAGCTCGCCAGGACCTCGACGCCGTCGCCGTGGGACTCGATCCACGGCGCCCGGATGAACGCGGCCCGGATCGGCTCGGGCCCGACCCCGGCGGCCGGATCGAGCTCGAGATCTGCTTCGAAGCTCTGCAGCTGGCGCCCGAAGGCGTTGCGGCGCGCTTCGGCGTCGATCAGTCCGAGGTGCCCACGGTCGCAGACGATCATCCCGGCGCAGGTGCCGAGGATCGGGCGGCCCGCGTCGAAGTGGGCCCGGATCGCCGGCTCGAGGCCGTCGCGGTCGATCGCCTTGCTGATCGTGGTGCTTTCGCCGCCGGGGATGACGAGCGCGTCGAGTCCGTCGAGATCCTCCGGCGCCCGGACCTCGCGGGCATCGGCGCCGAGGCCGGCGAGCATCCGGACGTGGGCGGCGAAGTCGCCCTGACTGGCCAGGACTCCGACGCGGAGGCGGTCGGCGGATCCGCCCGGCACTACCAGCCGCGCTGCTGGAGCAACTCGCCCTCGGCGGCGAGCTCGGCGATGTCGTCGCCCCGCATCGGGTCGCCGAGATCGGTCGAGGCCGCGAGGACACGCTCGGGGTCCTCGAAGTGGGTGGTCGCTTCGACGACGGCCTTCGCCGTCCGCGCGGGATCGGCGGACTTGAAGATGCCGGAGCCGACGAAGTTGCCCTCGGCGCCGAGCTGCATCGTCAGCGAGGCATCGGCCGGCGTGGCGATCCCGCCGGCGCAGAACAGCGGCACCGGCAGCCGGCCCCGCTCGGCGACGTCGCGGACGACCTCGAGCGGCGCCCGGAGCTCCTTCGCCTCGGCGGCGAGCTCCATCGCGTCGAGCGACTGCAGGCGGCGGATGCCACCGGTGATGCCGCGCAGGTGGCGGACGGCCTCGACGATGTTGCCGGTGCCCGCCTCGCCCTTCGAGCGGATCATCGCGGCGCCCTCGCCGATGCGCCGCAGCGCCTCGCCGAGGTCGGTCGCGCCGCAGACGAACGGAACCTCGAACGCGTACTTGTCGATGTGATGGGCCTCGTCGGCCGGGGTCAGCACCTCGGACTCATCGATGTAGTCGACCTCGAGGGCCTGCAGGACCTGCGCCTCGGCGAAGTGGCCGATCCGCGCCTTGGCCATGACCGGGACCGTCACGGCCTCCTTGATCTCCTCGATCATCCGCGGGTTCGACATCCGGGCGACACCGCCGTCGCGGCGGATGTCGGCGGGCACCCGCTCGAGCGCCATCACGGCGCAGGCGCCGGACGCCTCGGCTACGCGAGCCTGCTCGGCGTCGGTGACGTCCATGATCACCCCGCCCTTGAGCATCTCGGCGAGGCCGGTCTTCAGTCGAAAGGTGGCGCGCTCCGGCATCGGCGCTCAAATATAGAGGGAGCCGGTTGCGGACCGGGGAGTCGACGGGCCGTCAGATCAGGGGCGCAGGAGGCGCGGCGGCATTCGGCCGTGAGCCGGCGAAGAGGGCGAGATGGCGTCCGCCCGGCCGCCGGTCACTTGAGCTTGAACGCTCTGATCCGGTCCTTGAACGCGGCCTTGTCGCGGGCGTAGACGCCGTGCGTCAGGGCCTCGACGAGCGCCAGCAGGGCGGTCGTCGAGCGCGTGTACGACGGTGAGTCCGAGGACCAGTAGAGCGTGTGCTCGGCGTGCTCTCCGACGTCGGAGAGGGTCGCGTCGGTGATCGCCATCGTCCGCGCACCGCGGTGGCGGGCGAGCTTCATGGCTCGGATCACCAGGGGATGCGCGCGGCCGGCGGAGAATGCGACCACGAGCGTGTCCTCGTCGACGTTGCCGAGCCGGGTGATCGACTCCTGGCGCGGTTGCGTCACGGTCTCGGCGCGAATGTCGAGCAGCGCGAGCATGTGCCGCAGATAGGAGGCGAAGAAAGCCATCTGGTCCATCGCGACGATGACGACCCGGCTGGCGGTGCCCAGCTCGCGGACGCACACCTCGACCGACTCGCGGGTCAGGCCGCGAGCGGTGCTCTCGATGTTCACGTAGTCGGCTGCGAGCGAGGACTCGAACTCGGTGTGATCGAAGTCGAACAGCGCGCCGCCGCTGGAGGAGGCTCCGGTCGTCGCAACGGTCGCCCGGTACTCCTCGATCGCGGCCTGCTGAAGCTCCGGATAGCCGTCGAACCCGAGCGCCTGCGAGAAGCGGACGACCGTCGACGACGAGGTGTCGGCCCGGCGGGCGAGCTCCTCCGCGGTCTGGAAGGCCGCCTCCTCGAGGTGGTCGACTATGTAGCGGGCCACGTCCTTCTGCGAGCGCGAGAACTCATCGAAGCGCTCGGTGATGTAGGTCGAGAGGGTCTTGCCGTTCGGGGCTGCCGAAGCGCTGGAGGCGCCGGAGCCGCCGCGGCGGGGCTTGGACTTGGTTGCAGTCTTGCTCATCGGTGACCCCAGATTCGCCCCACCCCCGCGTTTCCCTTCCGGGCGCGCCCGGCGGAACCCCGCCGGGCGGTTTACCGGGTCCCCGGAACGGGCAATTCCCGCCTGCAAGCAATCACGAGAGGACGTCATGGCGGACAACAAGACCGAAGGCAAGATCGACGAGGGCAAGGGCCGGGCCAAGGAGGCCGCGGGGAGCCTGACCGGCGACGACTCGCTCAGGAACGAGGGCAAGGTGGATCGCGCCGCAGGCGAGGCGAAGCAGAAGATCGGGGATGTGGCCGACAAGGTCGGGGACGCCGTCGGCGACGTCGCCGACAGGGTCAAGGGCAAGGATTGAGGCCCGCCTCATCGCGGGCAGGCCTGTTAGCTTGCCCGCGATGAGCACCCTCGCCGAGCAGGGGCGGTCCGGCGGCGACCCCGGGGCCTGGAACCTCTCCGACCTGATCGACCTCGAGGCGGCCGGCCTCGACGCCGATGCCGCCGACGACGTGGCCGCGGTGGACGCTCTGCTCGCGGAGGCCGACCGCCTCGCCGAGACGTTCGCCGACGACCTCGAGGGCCGGGTCGGCGAGCTCGACGGCTCCGGGCTGATCGAAGCGATGGAGCGCCTGTCGCGGATCTCCGACCTGGTCGGGCGGGCGCTGAACTACGCACACCTCAGCTTCGCCGCCGACACCGAGAACCCGGCTGTCGGGGCGCTGCTGCAGCGATCTTCGGAGCGGGCGACCCAGATCCAGACGCGACTCCTGTTCTTCGAGCTCGAGTGGGTGGCGATCGACGACGAGCGCGCCGAGGAGCTGCTCGCGACCGACGACCTCGACTTCTGCCGCCATCACCTGCGGATGGAGCGGCGCTACCGCCCGCATCTGCTGACCGCACCGGAGGAGCGGATCATCACCGAGATGTCGGTGACCGGCCGCGGCGCCTGGGCCCGGCTGTTCGACGAGCTCACATCCGCGATCCGGGTCGATCTGCCCGGCGCCGAGGAGGAGGTGCCGCTCGACGTCGCCCTCTCCGGGCTCTTCGACTCCGACCGGGACAAGCGCCGGCAGGTCGCGAAGGCGGTGACCGGTGCGCTCGAGCCCGGCCTGCGCACGCGCGCCTACGTCTTCAACACGCTGCTTCAGGACAAGGCGACGACGGATCGTCTGCGCTCCTACCCGCACTGGCTCGCTACCCGCAACCTCGCCAACGAGGCATCCGACGAGTCGGTGCAGGCGCTGGTCGGCGCGGTCCGCAACCGCAACGAGCTCGCCCGCCGCTGGTACCGCACGAAGGCGCGGCTGCTCGGCGTCGATCGGCTCGCCGACTACGACCGGATGGCGATCGTCGGTGCCGACGACGAGCAGATCGGCTGGGAGCAGGGCCGCGAGATCGTGCTCGAGACGTTCGAGTCGGTCTCGCCGCGGATGAGCGAGATCGCCGGCCGGTTCATGGACGAGCGCTGGATCGACGTCCCGCCCCGCCCGTCGAAGCGCGGCGGCGCCTTCAGCGCGTCGACCGTGCCCTCGGTGCATCCCTACGTCCTGCTCAATTGGACCGACCGTCGCCGCGACGTCACGACGCTGGCCCACGAGCTCGGCCACGGCATCCATCAGTACCTCGCCGCCGAGCAGGGCGTCTTCCACCAGAACACGCCGCTGACGGTCGCCGAGACGGCCTCGGTCTTCGCCGAGGAGCTCGTCTTCGGCCGCCTGCTCGAACAGGCCGAGGACCCGCGCTCCCGCCTCAACCTGCTCGCGGAGTCGATCGAGGGGCAGATCGCGACCGTGTTCCGGCAGATCGCGATGAACCAGTTCGAGGACCGCGTCCACACCTCACGCCGCGAGGAGGGCGAGCTCTCGGTCGATCGCATCGGCGAGATCTGGTTCGAGACCCAGTCCGAGCTGCTCGGCGACGCCGTCGAGATCACCGACGACTACCGCTCCTGGTGGTCCTACGTCCCCCACTTCATCGGCTCGCCCGGCTACGTCTACGCCTACTCCTACGGCCAGCTCCTCGCGCTCTCCGTCTACCGCCTATACGTCGAGCGCGGCGAGGACATCGTTCCCGAGTACCTCGAGATGCTCGCCAGCGGCGGCTCCCGCCCGCCCGAGGAGCTCGCGGCGATCGTCGGCGTCGACCTCACCGACCCCGGCTTCTGGGACAGCGGCCTCGATCTCGTCGCCGAGCAGCTCGATCAGGCCGAAGCCGCAGCCGAGCAGGTCCTGGCCGAGGGCTGAGACGCCGCGGGGCCGTTTCGGCCGGGGCCGGCGGCGCCCTCCTCCCCGCCCCGCTCCGCCGGAACCGGAAATCGGATCACCCCCGTGAGCTCTGGGAGGGGCTCCGCGGAGACGCGAGCGGTTCGGGGCAGGGCCCGATCGCCCCGACCTGATGTCTTCCAAAACGCGTTTCGGGGCATACTTCCAGCCGTGAACGAGGAACACGAGACCGCCGAGACGCCAGCCACGACCGACGATTCCGGCGCGCAGTCGGCCGGGATGACCGAGCGGACGCGCCGGCGCATCGCCATCGTCCTCGTCGTCGTCGCGACGCTGACCGGAATCCTCGCCCTGGTCTCGACCTGGGTGAAGCGCGAGGTCTACGACACCGACCAATGGGTCGCGACCAGCAGCGCCCTGCTGGCCGACGACGAGATTCGCAGCGAGCTCTCCGACTACCTGACGGCCCAGATCTTCTCCTCCGGGACCGTCCAGAAGGAGGTCGCCAACCTGCTGCCGCCGAAGGCCGCCCCACTCGCAGGGCCCGCCGCATCCGGCCTCAGCCAGCTCTTCAACAAGGCCGTCAACCAGATCCTCCAGACGTCGGCTATCCAGAACCTCTGGGAGCAGGCGAACCGGGCCGCCAGCGAAGCGTTCATCGCGATCGCCAACGACGAGCCGATCGCCACCGGCGTCCTCGGCGACGCGCAGTCGAAGCTGACCGAGGCCCAGGCCAAGGCGGGCTCGACGACGCTCGACCTCACGGCGATCCGCACCGCGGTGACCGAGAAGCTCGGGATCGAGCTGCCGAAATCGGGGTTCGGCTCCGGCGATGCCCTGAAGGCGTCGGTCGAGGCCGGAAACGCTCAGGCCGGCCTCGAGGTGATCGCCCCGGACGAGATCTCCACGATCCAGGACATCAGCAGGATCATCGAGAAGGGGTCGGTGCTCCTCTTCGTGCTGACGATCCTGCTCTTCGCGATCGCGATCGCGATCGCCCGCGGCACCCGCTTGCGCACGCTGACCTCCGTCGGGCTCTCGTTCGTCGTCATCGGCATCGCGACCCTGACCGTTCGCAAGCTGCTCGGGACCACGCTCGTCGACCAGCTCGCCGCAACCGACTCGGTGAAGCCGGCCATCAGCGCCGCCTACGACATCGGCACCGGGCTGTTGAAGACAATGGCCGTGGCCTCGATCGGCTACGGCTTCGTCATCCTCCTCGGCGCCCTGCTCGCCGGGCCGACGCGAGCGGCCACCACGGCGCGCCGGCGAATCGCTCCCGGGCTCCGCGACCCGATGTGGGCCTCCTCCGGCACGGCGCTCGCGATCCTGCTGCTCGTCTGGTGGGGCCCGACGCCGGCGCTCCGCCAGCCGATCGGCATCCTGCTGATCGCCGTCCTTCTGATCGTCGGCGTGATCGCGCTCCGGCGCCAGACGATGCGCGAGTTCCCCGGCCCCGAGGCCGATACCCAGCCGCTGAAGCCGGCTTAACCGCGCCCTCGAGCCCGGGCCCCCTCGCCCGTCCGCGCGCCGCCGCGGCTGTAGCTTCCGCCCTGCCTTGGCACAGCTCGTCCAGATCGCCGGCGCCGTCCTGATCCTCCTCGCCTACGCGGGGACCCAGTTCGGGCGCCTCGACCAACGCGCGATCAGCTACCTCCTGCTCAACCTCGTCGGTTCGGCGATCCTCGCCGTCCTCGCCGCGATCGACGGCCAGATCGGTTTCCTGCTCCTCGAAGGCGTCTGGGCGATCGTCTCGGCCTGGTCGCTCGCCCGGGAGCTGCGACCGGGCCGCACCGGCACCGCGCTCTAGCGCCGGGCCGGCCAGCCGCCGACCGCTAGGCACGGCGGACGCGCATCTGGCAGATTGCGGCCCCGCAATGACAGAAGAACTCAGCGAAAACGCACGGCTCGTCGTCGACAGCCTCACCAACCAGCCGGCCCTCAACACCCCGGCGCTGATCGCCCAGAACGAGGGGATCGAGCGCGCCGACGCCGAAGCGGGGCTCGAAGAGCTCCTCGCTCTCGGACGGGTCAAGAAGCGCCCGACCGGCTGGCGCCTGATCGGAGACTGACCACGCCGGGCCCCTCGGGCCGGATGGCGGCTCAGCCCGCGGCCGCGGCGCGCCAGTCGTCGCGGCGCTGCACGTACTCGGCAGGCAGGGTGACGTTGAGCCGCTCGGCGACCTCGAGCCAGCGCAGGGCCTCCTCGTAGTCGCCCTCGCGGGCGTCGATCTCGGCGAAGTCGAGCGCGAGCCGCAGGGCCGCCTCGTGCTCGCGCTCGTCCGCCGCCGGTTCGAGGTCCTCGGTCTGCTCGAGGCCGGGCGCCTCCTCGTCGTGCTCGAGGCTCCAGCTCGAGGCCAGGTAGGGACCGAGGCGCGGGCCGGCGACCTTGATCGGCGGCCACCAGAGCGGGCTCGTCGTCAGCACCGCGTCGCTGTCGGCGCCGATCTCGGCGCGTATGAACTGCGGCTGCCCGCCGGTGATCAGGGCGCCGCGCAGGATCGGCCGGAACGGCGGCGCCTCGATGTCGGCGCCGGCGGCGGCGAGGATGCCGGCCGCCGCAACCTCGGCCTGCTGAGCGGCGAGGCCGCCCTGCTTGACCGGAAACCAGGTCGAGTCGCCCGCCGCCCAGACGCGATCGAGGCCGTCGACCCTCATCTCCGCGTCACAGCCGATGAAGCCGTGCCTGCCCTGCGGGACCCCGGGTATCTCGGGCACCGACAGGCCCGGGAGCGCGACGACCTCGTCGGCGGGGATGTCCTTGCCCCGCTCGCAGACGAGGCGCCCCTGATCGAAGCGGACCGGGGCGGCGCCGGCTTCGAGCCGCACCCCGCGGTCGTCGAGCAGCTCCGCGACCCTGTCGCTGACGGACTTCCCCAGCACCTCCATCGGCACCGGCTCATGGGTGACCACGGTGATGTTCCGATCGCCGGCGCCGGCATCGGCGAGCCACGAGGAGGTGAGCATCGCCAGCTCCCAGATCGGCAGGGTCCACTTGACCTGTCGCGGCACCGCGAAGACCACGTCCGAGATGGCGCCGCGCCGCAGGCGCTCGAGCAGGTTGCCGAACCAGGCGACATCGGCGGCGCCGCGGAACGGATGCGAACCCGGCAGCGCCGAGGAGCGGCGCGCTCCGGTCGCCATCAGCAGGGCGTCGTAGAAGACCTCGTCGCCGCGATCGGTCAGGACCCGCTGCGGCCCGCCCCAGACTTCAGCGACCCCCTCGGGTCGGTAGACGACGTCGTGTTCCTCGCAGAACTCGGCGAGGTCGAGCGTCTGGGCGTCGCCACCGAACGGCTCCGCGACCGAGAGGGCCTGCAGCCTGAAGTCGCGGCTCGGGGACAGCAGCTCGATCGACGTCGAGCTCTCCTCGAGGGCGCGGATCGCGAGCACCGCCTCGAGTGCCGCAACTCCGCCTCCGGCGATCACCACCTGGAACTCGTCCGCCATGGCGGAATCCTTTCGCCTCGCGGACTCTCTGGCTTCCGTAGGTGCTACTGAGGTGCGGCGTGATCCGGCGCCGGGCGACCCCCGGCGCCGGATTGCCGCGACGTCCTACTTGACCGTCAGCGTCCCGTACATGCCGGCCGCGTAGTGGCCGGGCAGGTTGCAGACCATGACGTAGCTGCCGGGCTCGAGGTCGGCGCTGAAGCTGCCGGTGTCGCCGGGTGCGACGTCCGGCGCCTCGCCGACGGTGTCGAGCGCTTCCTCGTCGACCTCGCCGTCCGTGCTGGTCGGCAACTTGGCCGGGTCGAGGTCGGACCTGGCGAGGACCAGCTCATGCGGCAGCTTGCCGATGTTCTCGGCGTCGATCGTCACGCTGCCGGCCTTCGCCTTGGCGTTATCGGGGATGAATTTGTACTCGTCCATCTTGACCGTCAGCGTCTCACCACCGGCTGCCGGAGCGGAGGTCGTCGCCTCGGTTGCCTCCGACGATTCGGCGGCCTCCGACGATTCGGCGGAGGTGCTGGCGCTGTCGTCGCCGCTGCCGCAGCCGGTGGCCGCGACGCCGAGCGTGAGGAGTGCGATCACTCCGAGCACGCCGATAAGGGTCTTCGTTCGCATCTGGTTCTCCTTGTGGGGGGTCCGGATCCTCGCCGCTCCTCACCGAGGCCTTGTCTGGGGCGACTACGCAAGTGGCACGGTAGTCACCACCTGACCCACCGGCACGCGGCCCCTCAGTCGCTCGACTCGCGCGTGATCAGCACCGGAACCTTCGCGTGGTGCGCGACCGCGGTCGCGACGCTTCCCATGACCGCGTAGCCGACGCCGCTGCGGCCGTGGGAGCCGAGCACGATCACCGACGCCCCGACCTCGTCGGCGGTCTCGACGATGCGGGCCCAGACCGGCGCTCCGAGCTCGACCCGCGTCTTCGCCGCGAATCCCGCCCGCCCGGCGAGCGCGACGCCCTCCTCGGCGACCTTCTCAGCCTGAGCGACGACCTGCTCGGTCATCTCGGTGGGCATCGTCGCCATCGGCACTCCCCAGAACGGAACCGCGTCGAGCGGTTCCCAGACGGTCAGGACGATCGCGTTGCGATCGTCGCGGAGCTGTCGGCCGGCCTCCTCGACCGCGGCCTTCGAGCAGTCGGATCCGTCGTAGGCGATCAGGATCGGTCCGCCTCGGCTCTGGTCGGTCATCGCGTCCTTTCGTCGACGGTGCGGGCGACCCCGAACCTTACGCTCTCGACCCTGCGAACATACGTTCGATGGGCGTCCACGGATCCGAGCACGGCAGGTTCAAACGGTCGCTCTCCGCAGGACACCTGACCGCCGCCCTGATCTTGGCCCGCGATCTCCCCCACGTCGCCCTCGCGGACGCCCTCGAGCTCTGCCGGCTGATGGCCGAGCAGGGCGACCACCGCTACCCGCGGGCCGCAAGTCGCTGGCTCGAGCGCTTCAGCCGCGAGACGGGCGCCGGCCTGACCGAGGTCCAGCTCGCGGCCGCCGCACTCGGGCTGCTCTGGGAGTCGCCGGAATCGGAGATCGCGCAGCGGACCCTCGCCGATCTGCTCGGCCGCACGGCAGCCTGAGGAGTAACGGTCGCACGTCGGCACTGCGACGTCCTCGGCCGCCGACGGAACGAAGCTTGCCGGCTTCCCCGGCGACGCCCGACCGTCGTCCTGCTGCACGCCGGAGTCGCCGATCGCCGCGCCTGCAGCGACGTCGCCGCAGTCCTCTCGGGCCGCGGGTGCCGTCTCGCGGCGGCGTTCCCTCAGTCGCGCAGGCGGAACGGCGGATACTCGTCGGTGACGAGGACGATCGCGTAGCAGAGGACGCGGTTGTGCCACCGGAGGACCCCCTCGACGAAGTCGAAGAGCCCGCGCGGGTAGCGACCGGTGAAGAGGATCGCGAACCAGGCTGCGATCACCGCGAAGACGGCGCCGATGTAGAGGAAGAACAGAACGAAGTAGTGCGGGATCGCCAGCAGCCACTTGACCAACGGCATGCCGCGGCCGAGGTCGTTGGCGACGTCCGGGTACGAGTACTCGAGGTGGACCGCCTGCTCGTCGTCGGTCGACGGGTAGCGATCCTCCATCAGCAGCGCGTAGACGCCGATACGGTTGCCGAAGCGCTGCAGCTGCAGGTTCCAGTCGAACCACCAGCGCGGGTACTTCTCGCGGAACAGGATCATCAGCAGGACCGGGATGAAGAGCAGTCCGACGCCGCTGACGGCCACCGTCACAGTCGTATCGTCGATGCCCTCGTAAGAGGTGGAATAGCCGGTGATCGTGCTGATCAGGATCGCGATCGGGATGATCGTGAAGATCCGGAAGAAGCTGGTCAGCCGGTTCAGCTCCCGCTCCGGATAGTCGACGCCGAACTTGACCGGATACTCGCTCATCTCTTGCCCTCCCAGGGTTCTCGGGGAATCCGGAACGCAGGGTCGCACGCACGACGGCGGCAAACCGCCACCGCCCGGCCGATCGACTACGGTCGGCGAACCGTGGACCGCTGCCCTGCCAAGTGGACGTCGTCGGCCGCGTTGATCGCGGCGATGCTCGCAATCGGCGCCTGTGGTGGCGGCGGGAGCTTCTCGGCGTCCGGCTTCGACGCGATCGAGGTCGGCGACTCGGCCGACTCGGTCAAGGACGAGCTCGGCGACCCGACCGCGATCCAGGAGCTCGCAGACGACGGTTCGGTCTGGATCTACTGCGACGGCGCGCGGCCCTATTACCTCGTCGTCGGCGACGACCGGGTGACCGAGGACGACCTCCAGCTTCCCGACGAGCTCCGCGTCGAGGAGGCGAGCTGCTCGTAGGGGCTCGGCGGCTGCCGAGCCCCTGCTCCCCAGCGGACCGGGGTCAGGCCGGCGGGTTCTCGGCGAACTGCGGGACGTCGTCGCCGATCTCGTGCCACGGCGCCTTGAAGGCGACCTGGAGGTGGAAGCTCGGCTTCATGTCGAGCTCGCGCATCAATCCGGCCGCCACGAAGTACTGATCGCCGAGGTCGTCGTAGATGCTCGATCCGCAGTTGCCGCAGAAGTTCCGCGGCGCGAACTCGCTCTCGTATGTCTTCACCAGCTCCTCGCCCTTGGTGAACCGGAAGTTGTCCTTGTCGACGACGACGCCGGCGAGGCTCTCCCCCGTCCATCGCTGGCACCGCGTGCAGTGGCAATAGCCAAGTGCCTGCGGATCCGTGATCTCGTACTCGACACCGCCGCACAGGCAGGCACCCTTGAGCGTCTCAGCCATCTCGACCTCTCTCCTCGTCGTCGGAACTGCTCGTGGCAGACGCTACCACCGCGGAGGCGCGGCGGCGACCCCCTGCCCGGCGATTCACATCCGGGTGGGCGGCTGACTACCCTTGACCGATGGGCTCCGATCGAAGCCGATCCGACGTCTGGCTCACCGTCCTCCTCTGCATGTGTGCGGTGCTGGCGGTCCCGGCGATCCTGTTCGAGCTCCACCTCGCGGAGAGCGACGGGCCCGCACCGGGGATCGCGGCGTCGACGACCGTGACCGACCCGATCGCCGGGACCGTCTCGATCCCGGCGAACCAACCCGCGGCGAGCGAAGCGGCGGTGCGGCGGGTCGCCGATGAGCTCGGGCCCCCGCCGCCGAGGCCGCCCGCCCCGAAGCCGTACGTCGCGGTCAGAGACGGCGCCGAGGTGGCGATCAGGAAGGCTCCCGCCGGCGCAGTCGTCGCCAGCGCCGGCGATGAGACCGAGTTCGGCTCGCCGACCGTGTTCTCGGTCGATCGTCGTCGCGGGCGCTGGCTCGGGGTGTCGACCGCCGATCTGCCGAACGGAAGCCTCGGCTGGCTGCGAGCCGATCCCGACAAGATCACCCGCGGCTTCACCGACTTCCGGATCACCGTCGACCTCTCCGACCACGAGGCGCGACTGCGGAAGGGGGCCGAGACGCTGCGGCGCTGGGAGGTGACGGTCGGCGGCCCCGGCAGCCCGACTCCGACCGGCGAGTTCGCGGTGACCGACGTCTTCCGCGGCGGTCTCAACCCCGCCTACGGCTGCTGCGCGGTTGCGCTCAGCGCCACCCAGCCGAACCTCCCGGCGGGCTGGAACGGCGGCGACCGGATCGCGATCCACGGCACCGACGGCCCGCTCGGCGTCGACGCCTCGACCGGCTGCATCCGCAGCCGCGACAGCGACGTGAGGGCCCTCGTCGACACGGTGCCGCTGGGGACGCCGGTGACGATTCGGCCCTGAGCCGCCGCACTCGAGCTCGAGTGCCGTACCTCCGCGGCCTCGCCGCCGCGCTGTTCAGCTCGTCAGCGGAGCTTCTGCTCGAGCCGGTCGATCTTCCGCTTCAGCGACCGGATCTCCCGCCGGTCCGCAGCGACCTTCCTGTGGGTCGACTTCACCTTCTTCTTCAGGGCGCGGCGCTTCCCGGCGCTGTCGGCTCTGTCCAGCTTCCGCTTGAGCTTCGAGAGCTTCCCGAGGTGTGCCGTGCGGCGATTCTTCGCCTCGTCGAGCTTGCCGCTCAGCGACTTCAGCTTCGCGACCGCCGCCTCGTAGGAGTCGGACTGCAGCTGCGCGATCTTCAGCAGGTTGCCCTCGGCGAGGTTCACCTCCGGCACGTGGTAGTTGGAGCCCGAGGCGACCGCCGCCCCGAGGTCGGGGCGGGTGTCGCCCGCCAGGCCGACCTTCGAGAGGTTCAGCCAGTGCGCACCGTCCTGCCGCTTGCACTCGACCTTGTAGAAGTCGGGCTCGCCGGCCCACGGCGCCGCCGTCTCAGCGGGCGGCGCACCGAAGAGGTAGTCGAAGTTGACGAGGGGCAGCAGGGTGCCGTCCCCGCCGTCGAGCCGTGCTGGATCGGTGCACATGACCTCGTAGCGGCTCGGATCGGGCCGATCCTCGGGATAGATCCAGTAGCCGAAGTCGAGCCGTGAGAACGCCGCGAACGGTCCGGGCACGTCGTCGAACGTCGAGAACGCGATCACGCATCCGAACTCGCCCACCTCAGTGCAGGCGGGCACATTGGCGAACAGCCCGCCGACCGCCTCGCCGATCGGAACGCTGATGTTGGCGCCCGGCGCGATCGCGCCGACGAAGCGCTCCCGCAGCTTCGCGTTGGTGTCGACGAGTTCGTCGATCAGGCGGGCAGTGTGGGCCGACCCCTGGGAGTGGCCGAGCATGATGAAGCCGCGCCCGTCGTTGTAGTTCTTCAGGTAGTCCCTGAACGCCGCCCTGGCGCTCCGGAAGGCGGTCTCCACCGACGGGTTGTATGAGCTCTGATCACCGTTGTTCGTGACCTGGCGGTACATCGGCGCGTAGACGTCGCAGACCGACGAGAACATCCGCGCCTGCTGGACGACTACCCGCCTGATCGGGGGATCCTTGTCGAGGTTCGAGTTCGGCCCCGGCTGTTCGCTCTGGGTCGGATACAGGTAGAAGCAGTCGACCGGCGGATTCTTCGGGCGCGTGTAGCCGAGCGGCTGTGCCTCCTCGCCGGGCGGCGGCATGGTCTGACCCTCGATCGTGCCGGCGCAGAGATCGTCCGCCTGACCGGGCTTGCAGATCCAGGTCGTGTCCGCGGCATTGGCCATCGGCGCGAACAACGCCCCCAGGCCGACCGACATGACCAGGCATGCCAGCACCAGTCGCAACCGACTCATCTCAGCTCTCAGCAACGCTCGGACTCCCTCCGCGCCGCTCGGGCGCGCTCGCTCTCCATCGAACCTGACCGGGAAGCGTAGGGCAAGGGCGGCGATTGATCTCCGGTTGCCGCTCAAACAGCGGCCAGTGCGGCAGCGGGCCGTCTGGAGCCGTGCGAGCTTGTCCACATGGCTCAACGGCCCCCCGCGTCGACACCGTAAGTGGAACTTGTTTCCTTTCCGGAGGCTTGGGTAGCGATTGAACACAGCCTCGTCGTCCCGAGCCGCCGGCGCGCGCCGACTCGGTCAACAACACGTCGATTCTCGTGGGCAAGATCCGGAAGGGCCCGAAGGGCTTCGGCAAGCAGTTGAACGTCAAGATCCCGCCGCTCTTGGCGGGCGCGATCGCACGATTCACCGCTACCGTGCAGAACGGGAAGTACGTCCAGGCGCGCTGCAGGACCAAGAAGATGAGGTTCCAGGCGGTCACCCGGTTTACGAACCACCCCACCGCCAAGGACGGCTTCAGGTCGAAGTGCAAGCGCCGGTGATGGCGAGATGCGGGCATGGTTGCCTCCTCAGGCCGAGCCCAACGCCTGCGGACGGAGCCGGCTGAAACTACGACCCGCGCCTCGACTGACTAACTTCGGCCCTGCGTGTCGCAGCCTGCCGTCGCACCAATGCCTCTCAGGGCTCCCCGCGGATAGCCGCCGTGGACGTCGTGCTCACCGTCGTCGGAGTCGCACTGATCGCGCTCGCCCTGCGCGACATCTTCGAAACGCTCTTCCACCCGACCGGCAGGGGGATCATCGGCAACGGGGTCGCGCACGGCATCTGGGCCGGCGCCCACCGGCTCCATTCCGATGACCGCCCACCGCGGTATGCGGGCCCGCTCGGCTACATCGCGGTGCTCGGCACCTGGACCGCGATGCTCGTCATCGGCTGGGCGTTCATCTTCATCCCCCACATGCCCGAGGGATTCCACTACAGCGGTGGCCTCGTACCCTCCGAGCACGCCTCGCTGGTCGACGGGATCTACCTCTCGCTCGTCAACATCACGAGCCTCGGTTACGGCGACATCTCACCCGAGGCGGGCTGGCTGCGCCTGCTGGGTCCGATCGAGACCCTGTTCGGGCTCGGGCTGCTGACCGCGAGCATCTCCTGGCTCGTCTCGATCTACGGAGCGCTGCGACGCCGCGAGTCTCTGGCGCACGAGATCCAGCTCCTCCGCGAAGCCGAGCGGCATCTCGGGGATCCCCTGGCGGCGACCGAGCCCGACTTGCTCGAACGGATGCTCGCGTCCTTCAGCGAGCAGACGGTGGCGGTCCGCCGCGACCTCATCCACCTCCCGATCACCCACTACTTCCAGTCGGCGGAGGAACGCTCCACCCGCGAGGACCTCCGCGGCTTCCTGCGCGAGCTGATCGCGCAGGCCCACGACGGATCCCGTCCCGTTGCGCTCCGCCTACAGGCCGAGATGCTCTCGATGGCGCTCGACGACCTCGAGGCGACCCTCGACGATCACCGGTCCAAGCGCCCCGGCTAGGGCTGATTCGCCGAGACCCGGTAAGCGGGGAACGGCTCGCTCTTGCCCTTGAGGCTGAGCGATTCCGGCTCGCCTCGCTCGGAATCGCCGAGCCCGTCTGCGACCCGCTCCGAGAGAACACCAAGGGGGCATCTTCCTCTTCGGTCAGGAGTTGTTCAGGTTTTCGAGTCGATACTCGTGGCTTGGACCGGAGCCTCTATGAAGACATCAACGGCTACGCCGCGGCGCACACGGGAATCGCGCACGTGGCCGATTTCCTCGCCGTCGATGCCATCTTCCTCTTCGTCGCCGTCCTCGCCTTCCTGACCCTCGCACCGGAGCGATGGACGGGCGGGCAGGGCAGGCCGGCCGTTGTGAGGGCCCAGGCGGTCAGCTCCGAGACGAGCGACAAGCCGGAGGCCGGCGACTCCTCGGATCCGAGCGAGTCGTCAACGCCCGCCGGCGCCGCCTACGAGGTCGACGTCCTCAAGGGTTCCGAGCAGCTCAAGGTGTACGTCGGAAAGGACTTCAACGTCCTCAGCGTCGTCCACGACGAGTAGCCGGCAGATGGCGGAGACGCGCGAGCCGGGCCATGGCGGCCCGGCTCGCCGCTTCCGTAGCGATTCCCTCAGCAGGGCGACTGGTTCCCCCCTGGTTCGCCCGAGTCCTGCTTGTTGGGTTTCTCCCCGCTATTCGCGCGTTTCTGCGAAAGCGCGGCTCGGGTGTCGTCCGGTCGCTCGCGTTGGCGACCGGCTGGCACCTCAGCTGCCGGGCGGGCGATATTCGACCGCGGTCTGAGCCGCCTCATCGATCTCCTCCGGAGTCAGCAGCGCCCGGGTCTTGGCGTTGGTTATCGACCCGGCTGCTCCGGTCGCAAGGCTGACGGCCGCCACCGTCTTGTTGTCGGGGAGGTCGATGATCAAGACGACGTCGGACTCGCCCTGGGCGAAGTAGAACGCATCTACACTCCCCCCGAGGGCGCCGATCATCGACTCGATCGCCTCGCGACGGGCGCTGCCGCCCTTGGCGGCGACACCTTTGAGCCCCTCCTGCGTGTAGTTGGCCTCGAACAGATACTTGGGCACGGCTCCACCCTTCGTTGAATTCGTCCGACCCTAAACCGCTCGACGACCCAAGGCAACGGCTAGCCTGGCTGGCGCTGCGCCCGAAGAGGTGCCCCGTCGGACGCACGCTCCCATCCTGCGCTGACCGGGTCGTGTCTGTGCGGCCGTCTGCTGCGCAGCTGAGAGCGTCGAGCCAGAGCAACCCCTTGAGCCGACTCTTACGGGTTTGGAATCGCGACCACGTTGACCGCCGCGTCGTCTTTGACCACGGTGCCGCTGAGCGCGGTGCAGATTAGGGTCACCGTATGAGGTCCGGCCGGGACATCGTCGGCGGCGCCAGCCACGGCAACGGTGGCCTCGTTGACGGTTCCGATGTCATCGAATGTCGTCTCGAAGTCGAAGCTGATCTGAAAGCCGTCCAGCCGGGCCGCGCACCGGGCTCGCTCATCGGCATCGGCGCCCTGAAGCTCCACGGCGCCGTCAACCAGGATCTGGCTCGTGGCCGTGGTGTTGATCGTGGTGGTGGCGACGTCGGTGGCAACACCCGTCAGCGTGATCACAGCCGATTCCGCGGCAGCACCCGAGGTAGGCCGCACGGCCCCTAACGGATCACCGCCGAGCGCGTCGGCGTTTGTCGCCGTCTCGGACTGGGCTGCCAGCGGCACCTTGCCGAGCTTGGACTCGTTGATCTGCTTGCCGCCGAGGCCGTTCTCCTTGATTCGGTTACCGGGGACCGAGTTCTTCTTGATGCTGGAACCGTTGATCCTGGAGACCGCATAGCCGGTTCCGGTCAGGGCGATCACCAGCGCGGCCAGGGCGACAACCATCGCCGGTGACGGACGATGCAAGTGCTTCATTCGGGGACTCCCTCTCCGCAGCCGGGGGCAGGGCCCTCCGGCGCTCTGCGGCTGAAGCTACTCCGAAGTCCGGGTCAATGTCGGGTCGGCGTCGCGGCCAAGCGGGACTTGTTGCGATGGACCGGCCTGGGCTCGAACCAGGGACCTACGGATCACTCCGCGTATTCCATGGCTTTCTTGCGTTCGCGAACGGATGCGTGTTCATGCCGGTGTTGACCCGCAGTTCAGCTGCGGCTAGGTTCGGGAATAACGCGCCGCCCGTCCGGCGGCGGATACCAAGGGGAGGAAAGATGGGAAGTATCAGCAGATGGTTCCCGCCGTTCACGGGCGTGATCTTCGTCGCGCTTTTCGTTGCGGTCATGCTCTTGATCGGATCGGGGCAGGACGCGACCGACAAGACGGCCCAGGAGATCGCGACCTACTACCAGGACAACGACGCAAAGGAGATCGTCGCTTCGATCCTGATCGGCTTTGCCGCCGTGTTCATCCTGTACTTCGGCAGTTGGCTCCGGACGTTTCTGCGGGACTCCGAGGGGCCGGACGGCATCCTCCCGTCCGTCGTGCTCGTCGCGGCCGGTGTTTTCTCGGCCGGGGCTGCTGTCGGCGGCTCGATTCACCTGGCGCTTGCGGATCTGGCGGACAACATCGACCCGATCGCCCTGCAGGCCATCAACGGGATCGACTACGACCTCTTCCTGTTCTTCCCGGTCGGACTCGGGACGATGATCCTCGCCACTGGGATCTCGGCGGTGCGCCACGGCAGCCTGCCGAAGTGGCTGTCCTGGGCCGGCGTCGTCCTTGGGGTGCTTTTCTTCACGCCGGTTGCGTTCTGGATCAGCTTCATCGCCGCGCCGCTGTGGATTCTGATCGTGAGCACCATCGGAATCCGGGCGAGCGGAGGTGAGCCGGCCTCGGTCACGACTTAGGCCCGTCGGACCGGGTCCCCGAGGCTAGCCGGAACCGACGACCTCTACGCCAAGGTCACGAAATCCAAGGTCAAACAGATCGCGAAGAAGGAGATCAAGAAGGCCGCCCCCGGCCTCAGCGTTGCTGAGGCCGAAGACGCAACCACGGTGGGCGGCCAGGCCGGTCGAGAGACGTTCACGAAGATTGCGAGCGGCACCGGACCGACCACGGTGTCGCCGATTCCAATCGCCGGCTCTCCGACCTTCTGGGTCCGGCCTCAGGAGCCGCCGTAAACGTTGATCAGGTCGTTGCTGGAATCGGTGTTGACGATCTCATCGGCCGGATCGGCGTCGAGGTTCCCCATGGCCACGTCGGTGGGGGTGGTACCGGCAACGTAATCGAGGCTTCCGACGTTGGAGATGAATACGCCGACGCGTCCGCTCACGTAGTAGGCGGCGGTGGGATCGTCGAGGCCGTCGGCGTTGAGGTCGCCGGCGGCGACGGCGACCGGACGGGCGCGGCAGGCGCACTGCTTGATCTGCTTATCGAAGCGTCGCTTGCCCCGGTTCTTGTAAAGGCTGAGGAAGTCATCCTGAATGGTGGTCTCGTCCGGCGTCTCGTTCGCGACGAGCGGATCGAGGAGCTTGCCCTTTCCGATGAAGCGGCCGACGGCCACGTCCACGGGAAGCTTGCCCGTCCGCAGGTCGGTTCGATGCGCGAAGCGGCCGCGGCGGGTCCCGTACAGGATCGTCAGGTCGTTGTCGCCACGGTTCGCAACGAGCAGGTCCTCGCGGCCGTCGAGGTCGAGGTCGGCGATCGCTATTCCGCGAGGATCGTCGCCGACCTTGAAGGAACGGCGGCGGCTCACGTAGTCGAGGTTGCCGTCCCCGAACAGGACTGCGGACCTTGTCCTTGGCGGCATCGGTGACGGCGATGTCAGGGTCGTGACCGCGGTTGAGGTTGCCGATCGCAATCCCGCGGGGATCGGTGCCGGCCTTGAAATCGACCTCCAGACCCGCCGATACGAGGCCGACCGTGCCCGTGGACGAGTCGGCGGTTACGAAGTCCGCGAGCCCGTCGTGATTGAGATCTCCGCCGGCGATGGCCACTGGCGTACCCAAGACGGGATGGACCGACGGTACGGTCGAGAACTGAAAGCCGCCGACGCCGTCCCCGAGCATGATCGAGACCGTCTTCGCCGCCTCATTGGCGACGCCGGCGTCGAGCAGCCCGTCCCCGTTCCAGTCGGCCAGCGCGACCGACGAAGGGGCGTCCCCGACTACGTATGTGGTCCCCACCGCCGCCGCCTGAGCGGGGAGCCAGACGACCCACGCGATTGCCGCAACGGACAAGACGAAGGCCGACATCAATGTCCGGTGCATTGGACGAGTCTCGCACGGGACGTGTATTGGCGTCGCAAGGCTGACGGCCGCACGTCTGCGACTTTCCAGCTGCGCCCGCTGCAACCGGGGCGGGTAGTGATGCGACAGCCCTGGACACCCCACGAAACCCGATCGGGGTAAAACCCTGATGTGGGTTTCACGGCGATCCGCCATCATCTTGGGTCGTTTTGAAGGGAACACAGATCCGCACCCACAGGAGGGGGTCGCTCTCCACCCGCGCACGGCGCAGCGGACCGGTGCTGCATCCCTCGGAGCGCCTGCTGGTCGGCATCGCGCTGATGCCCGTCGCGGTCCTCCTCGTACACGAGATCAGGTACCTGCTCGCATTTGGGGATGCCACGGGCTCAGTGCTCGCGGATCGGGGGCACGGGTATCTGGGGCAGCTGATCCCGCCGCTGGCTCTGGTCTCAGCACTGGCTCTCGGCGGGTTCCTGGCCCAGCTCGGCCAGGCATGGCAGACGGGTACCGGCGGGCGCTCGCCGCACCGCACTCTCCTCGCACTCTGGCTGCTGACGTTCGCTGGACTGCTCGGCATCTATGCCGGCCAGGAGATGCTCGAGGCGCTGCTCACCCAGGGCCGCCAGCCGAGCGTTGCGGTCGTCTTCGGTGCCGGCGGCCTCTGGGCTGTGCCGCTCTCCCTTCTGATCGGGCTGCTCCTCGCGCTCGTTCTTCGCGGAGCGGCGCAGGTCGTCGACCTCTTCGCCCGGCTCGGCCGTCGCGAGCGCGCGCGCCCATGCACCAACTCCACCATCGGCTCGCCGCGGCCGGCGAGCAGCCCGGCCCTCGACCCGATGGCCCGCTCAGCACCGGGACGCGCTCCTCCTCGCGTCCCGGTTCACGCATTCCGCCGGCGTCCTCCGGCAGTCGCACACGGCTGCTGACGACGCCGGCACCCCCCGAATCCCAAAGGAGAAGTGATGAAGAACCTCATCGCGAAGTTCGCACTGCTCGCTGCGCTGGTCGCGGCGGTCGCGGTGCCCAGCCTGTCCTCGGCCGACGGAATGATGGAGACGACGCCCGCCAAGAAGGGCATGAGTGTCGTGCTCAAGGCCACTGAGGACCCGATGGGCGGCTACAACCTCCACTTGAAGACGAAGAAGTTCAAGTGGGCGCCCGAGCACGTCAACCAGGCGAAGAAGAAGTGGGAGGGCCACGCCCACCTGTACATCGACGGAGCGAAGATCACCCGTCTGTACGGGCCCGACTTCTACCTCGGCGCGTTCTACCTGAGCTCGCTCGAGGCGGGTCAGCACGAAGTCGAGGTCGGTCTCAACGCCAACGACCACAGCACCTACGTCCACAGGGGCGTACCGGTCGCGGACACGGTGACGATCACCGTTCCCTGACCTGTGCCGGTCGCGCCGGGCTGGTCGCCCGTCTCCGACGGGCGACCGTCCCGCGCGCCGACGTGTGCATCGCGCCCCACCTACCAAGGCGGCGCGCGCCGGTCGCTGGGAGATGGGCCGGCCTGGACTCGAACCAGGGACCTACGGATTATGAGTCCGCTGCTCTAACCAACTGAGCTACCGGCCCGGATACGCCCAACCCCGCTGTCAAAGCGGCTTTCTGGCTATGGCGCTCGGTGCTCGATCGGACGCCAGGGGCCTCGAGAGTGGTCCCGCTGCCCATTGCTGCCCATTCGATTGCCCGATCATAGGCTTCGAGGTAGTCGCCAGAGGGCCTGTCTCGACGCTTCGCCGCTCGCTGATGGACCCAGAACGTTAAGCCGGGGACTTCGCTCGCCGCAACGCGTTGCAGGCCGCCGCGTAGTCACCCCTTCCAGGGCACCGAATGGGCGGTGGGGCTCAGCTCCTAGCTACCCGAGCTCGACGCTTCGATCGCGTCGCAGTACTCGGAGCCCTCGGTCACGCATTCGTAGTCCGCGAGGGTCACCGACCCGTCGTCGGCGACCGAGTAACGGGCGACGACGTAAGTCGTCCCGTTGCCGTTGACGATCTGGGCCCGGCACTCGATCTCCCCGCACTCAGAGCTGACTTCGTCGGTGGAGGTGAGGGCGGAGTTCGCACCGCCGGGGTCCTCACCGGTGAAGCCCGTACGCGAGATGAAGTCGGCCTCAACAGCGTCCCGCGGGTCGGCGCTGCCGGCGGACGTCGTCGACTCGCTGGAGTCGCCGCCGCCGCAGCCGACGAAGAGGAGAACGCCGAGGGTGACGGCGAGGATTGAGAGACGTCGGAACATCAGGGCGCGAGATCCTAGTCCCATGTCCGGCGTCACCGTGCCCCTCTTGGGCCGTGATCGCCCGCGCCACGGCCCGGGCGCAACGGGCGGCTCCGGGGGCCACGGCGCAAGCGGCTGCACAGCGGGCCCACCCCGGTCCGGTCCCGTCAGGCGATCAGATCACGGCGCTGCAGCAGCACGGCGCCGAGCGCTGCGAGGACGGCACCGGCGACGGTCAGGCCGATGAAGGCGAGCGGGTCGATGCCATCGCGGATCGCGTCACCGTAGTAGCGGAAGGCGGAGATCCAGCGCAGCGGCTCGAGGTCGGAGGAGATCTTCCCGACGACGTCGAGGAGGTACATGGCCACGAGTGCCCCGCTGGCCACCGCGGTCACCGTTCCGGCGCTGTGCAGGCGCCCGGTCGCGAGTGCCGCGAGGCCGGCGAAGAACATCGCCAGCGGCCAGACGTTCGCCATCCCGCGGCCGATCACAGCGGCCGAGGGATCGGTACCCGAGACCAGGCCCGCCAGGAGCGCGATCGCGGTCGTCAGGACGAGCACCAGCGCGATCAGGACGCCGGTCAGCAGGAACGTCCCGGCGATGAGCGCCGAACGCGACAGCGGCGTCGTCAGCAGGGTGTCGAGCCAGGCCGTCTCTTCGGCCCCGGAGATTCCGCGGGCGATGGTGCGCACCGCCAGGAACGCGATCGCCAGCGGCACGATCAGGCTCAGCATCTCGGCGTCGAAGTACGCCTCGACCGAGTCCAGCGCCTCGATCCCGAATGCCTGCTTGAGCCCCTCGGGGTAGCTCTCGACGAGCTGGCCGACCGAGCCCTCGATCGACGGCCAGGTGAAGATGATCAGGGTGCTGAAAGCGCCGAGCGAGCCGCCCCAGGTGAGCGGCGCCCGTCGGTTGTCGCGGAGGCCGCGGCGGAGCAGCGCCCGCAGCGAGACCCAAGCCGGAGGTGGCCGGTGCGGAGCGGTCGGTGTGGCGGAGCCGGTCATTCCGCCACCTGCCGTCCGTAGTAGGCGAGGACGAGCTCCTCGAGGGTGGGCCGGGTCATCTCGATGTCGGTCAGGGGATGGCGGGCGGCGGCCTTGACGATCACATCGAGCTGCCCGCGCGCCTTGAAGGTGATCCGCCGGCCCGACTGCTCGACGTCGGTGACGCCGTCGATGCGGCGGAACTCGTCGGCATCGACGTCCTCGGCGAACTCGAGCCGGACGTGCTTGAAGCTCCGGCCGGTGATCTCGGCGACGTCCTCGACGGCGACGAGCGAGCCCTCGCGGACGATCGCGACCCGGTCGCAGGCGCGCTCGATCTCGTCGAGCTCGTGCGATGAGAAGAAGACGGTGACGCCGCGATCGCGCTCCTCGGCGACGAAGCCGAGGAACTCCTCCTGCATCAGCGGGTCGAGGCTGGCCGTCGGCTCGTCGAGCAGCAGCAGCTCGGGCTCGTGGAAGGCGGCCTGGATGAGGCCGATCTTCTGGCGGTTGCCGCGTGACAGTTGTCCGAGGCGGCGATCGAGGTCGGCCTCGAAGCGCGCCGCGAGCCGCTCCGCCCGCCCCAGCCCCGACACGCCGCGAAGCTCGGCGAAGAACGAGACGATCTCACGGCCGGTCAGCCGCGGGTCGTAGGCGTAGTCCCCGGGCAGGTTGCCGAGCCGGGCGCGGATCGCGGCGCTGTCGGCCCGGGTGTCGAGCCCGAACACGCTCGCCGAGCCGGCGGTCGGGTGCAGGAGGTCGGTGAGCAGGCGGATCAGCGTCGTCTTGCCGGCGCCGTTCGGGCCGAGGAAGCCGAAGGCCTCGCCGGGCTCTACCGACATCGAGACGTCGTCGAGCGCCCGCGTCGCGCCGAAGAGCTTGCTCAGCCCGCGGGTCTCGATCAGAGGTGCCACGCGGCGATCATCGTCGTTCTACGATCTCGGCGCATCGGTAGCGGTGACGTAGGCGGCCCCTTGGCCTCGGCTGCCCGGGATAGGATCGCCGGCGGTGAGCGGCGAATCGAGCCCAGGCGATGACGAGACCGAGCGCCCGGAGCTCGCAGAGCTTCGCGAGCGCCGAGCGCTGCTCGCCGACGAGGCGCGGCCCGACGCGGTCGCGAAGCGTCATTCGACCGGCCGGCGGACGGCCCGCGAGAACCTCGCCGATCTCGTCGATCCCGGCAGCTTCGTCGAGTACGGCGGCCTTGCGATCGCCGCCCAGAGGGCGCGGCGCGAGATCCGGGAACTGATCGAGCGGACGCCCGCCGACGGGCTCATCGCCGGCACGGCGCAGATCAATGGCGCCGACTTCGGCGAGCGGGCCGCGTGTGCGGTCCTCTCCTACGACTACATGGTCCTCGCCGGCACCCAGGGAGTCTTCGGACACCGCAAGAAAGACCGGCTGTTCGAGCTGATCGAGCGGATGCGGCTCCCGACCGTGATCTTCGCCGAGGGCGGCGGCGGCCGGCCCGGCGACACCGACTACCCCGTCGTCTCGGCCCTCGACACGCGGGCCTTCGCGCTCTGGGCGCGGATCTCCGGTCTGGCGCCGCGGATCGCGATCGTCGCCGGTCGCTGCTTCGCCGGCAACGCAGTGCTCGCTGGCAGCGCCGATCTGATCGTCGCCACCGAGGACATCGCCCTCGGCATGGGTGGCCCGGCGATGGTCGCGGGCGGCGGACTCGGCGAGTTCGAGCCGGAGGAGATCGGGCCGATCGACGTGCAGTCGCCGAACGGCGTCGTCGACCTCCGGGTCGCCGACGAGGCTGCGGCCGTCGCCACGGTCAAGCGGCTGCTCGGCTTCTTCCAGGGAACCCTGGCGGAGTGGGAAGCGCCCGATCCCGATTTGTCGCGCGCGGTCGTGCCCGAGAGCCGGAGGCGGGCCTACGACGTCCACAAGGCGATCGAGGCGATCGTCGACACCGGCAGCGCCGTCCACCTGCGCGACGAGTTCGCGAGGGGCATGGTCACGACCCTGGCCCGGATCGAGGGACGCGCGATCGCGATCGTCGCCAACAACCCGATGCAGATGGCCGGTGCGATCACGAGCGACGGCGCCGACAAGGCAGCGCGCTTCATGCAGCTCTGCGACGCCTACGGGGTCCCGATCGTGTCGCTGATCGACACCCCGGGGATGATGGTCGGCCCCGACGCTGAGGCGACCGCACTCGTCCGGCACTGCTCGCGCCTCTTCAACACCGGCGCGAACCTGCGGGTGCCGTTGATCGCGGTGATCCTCCGCAAGGCCTACGGCCTCGGTGCCCAGGCGATGGCCGGCGGTGGCCTGCACGAGCCGCTGCTGACGGTCGGCTGGCCGACGGCGGAGCTCGGCGCGATGGGCCTCGAGGGCGCCGTCCGGCTCGGCCTCCGGCGCGAGCTCGAGGCGATCGGGGACGCCGACGAGCGCGAGCGCCGCGTCCGCGCGGTCACCGAGCACGCCCACGAACACGCGAAGGCGCTCAACGCGGCGACGATCTTCGAGCTCGACGACGTGGTCGATCCCGCCGACACACGGCGCCTGATCTCGGCGACGCTCGCGGCGTCCGGCTCGGCGCCGCCGCCGTGCGCCCCGCGGCGGCCGGTCGACGCCTGGTAGCCGGGCCTACTTGTTCTGCTTGGTCTTCAGCTTCTGCTGGAGCTTGGCGATCTGATTGGCCTGCCGCTGCTGCTCGTCCTTCAGGTTCGCGATCTCCTTGGACTGATCGTCGGTCTTCGTCGTCAGCCTCTCGATCTGGCTGTCCTGCCGGTCCTGCTTCTTCTGCAGCTGCTTGCTCGCCTGCTTGGCCTGGGCGCCGGTCTGGTTGATCTTCCGTTGTGCACTGCGGGCCTTGCGGGCCTGGCGCCGCTCGGTGGCGCTCGCGGACGCCTGCGTCGACTTCACTTGACCCTGGAGATTGCCCACTTCGGCCGCCACCGCGGCCTTGATCTCGGCGGTGCTCGCGTCGTTGTCGTTTCGGGCCGTCACCGCCAGGACGACGGCGACGATCGCGACGATCAGCGCCAGCACCGATCCCGCGATCAGCAGCTTCTCTCCACGCTCACTCAGCATCTATGCCCTTCCTCCGGATCAGCTTGGTTTCGAGGCACCCTATTCGCGACCGCGGCGGCTGTTGACCGGCTAGCCCCCCGCCGGGCCGGCGGGCTAGAGTCGATCCGATGGCCGCAGAGATCGCCCCCGACGTCACCGAGCGCACGACCCTCGCCGGTGAGCGCACCCTGCTCGCCTGGTGGCGGACCGGGCTCGCTGCGCTGGCGGTTGCGATCGCCGTCGGTCGCGTCGTCCCGGAGCTGGCATCGACCGGGACCGTCTGGCCCTACACGTTCATGGGGGTCGCCTACGCCGTCTACGGAGTCTCGCTGATCGTCTACGGGTCGGCCCGCGGCCGCGACGTCGAGCTCGCCGCCCAGCGCGGCGAGCTCAGCCCGACCCGGCCCTCGGTGATGCGCTGGCTCGCGTTGGGGGGCATCGCGCTCGGGCTCGGAACCGTGGCCCTGATCGTGATCGGCTGAAGGAGCAGACATGAGCAACCGCAACATCGGCGGCCCAGAGGCCGACTACGTCCCAGAGGCCGACTACCTCGAGCGCGAGCCGCAGCCCTCGGATCCGCAGGGATGAGCCGCGACGGCCTCCCGAACTCGCGCCAGAGCCTCCTCGGGTTCTCCCCCGAGGGCGACGAGGTCTGGTTGATCCGCGGGATCTCCCAGAAGCAGTACACCTGCCCGGGTTGCTACGGCGATGTCGAGATCGGCGAGGACCACGTGATCGCCCAGACCGTGAAGCGCGTCGGCGGCACCGAGCACCGCCACTGGCACCGCGGCTGCGCGAAGCGGATTCTCGAGCCGGGCCTGAGCCGGGTGAAGGCGGTCAGCGCCCGCGAGTCGGGGCGCAGCAAGCTCGAGAGCCGCGGCCGTCGCCCGGCCGGCAAGCGCGGTCGTCGCACCCCGCGGCGCTGAGCGCGCTCAGGACGAGGCGGGGTCGATCCCGGACGCCTTGTCGGCCTTGTCGATCGCGTCATCGAGCTCAGTCTTGCTGAAGGCGCCCTCGATGACGGTGGATACCTTGCCGTCGGCGTCGATCACGAACAGCCAAGGCTCCGAGGGCAGGTTGAAGTCCCTGACCTGGGGGCGCGGGCCCTTGTTCGGATCGTTGTCGTTGTAGATCTCCATGTGGATGTAGTCGGCGTCGTCGGGCCGCTCGTTCTTGACCTCTTCGGTGATGTCGACGACGGGGCCGCAGACGCGGCTCGTGCACAGCGCCGGGGTGGCGAACAGGAGCACGATCGGCTTCTTGCCGAGGGCATCGGCGTAATCGACGTCGTGCATGGAGCTCGGGGGCTGGCGGGTGTCGATCTTGGTCAGGTCGCCGCCGACGTCGTCCGCGGTCGGGGTGTGCATGACCGGCGCCGGGTCGCCGGGCTGCGGCACGGCCGGGAACTTGCCGACGTTCGCGCTCGGGACGCGGACGTAGGAGTAGGAGCCGTCGTCCTCGCGGAGCATGGCGAGGATCTGCCACTCGCCCTTGGTCGGCATGTCGACCTCGGTCGTGTAGACGTACTTGGCGGCGTCGGGGTCTTCGGTGGTGGTCTTGGCGGCGAACGCGCCGGGCGTCTCGAGCGAGTGGATCGTCGCCGGATACGGACCCTCGGCCCTGCCGTTCGGCTTTGCGGCGTAGATCGCGACGTCGGCGTCGGAGACGTTGCCGTGGTCGACGGTGAAGATTCCGAACCCGTAGCGGTTCTCGCCCTCGTTGAAGACCTGCTGGGTCGGGGCGACGACGAGGTCGCTCTGCGATCCCTCCGAGGCGAGCTGCTCGAGCGTCCTGCCGTCCGGCGCCGGGAACTGGTCGGCACTCGGCGCCGCTGTCGTCGAGGAGTCGGATCCGGAGCCACCGCAGCCGGCGAGCAGCGCGGCTGCGAAGGGGATGGCGATGAGGGCGCGGGTTCGGGGTGTGATTGCTTGGAGCACGGCCGCGAATCCTAGAGAAGCCGGCTCATTTACTTGGCGGTTAGGCTCCCCCGCGTCAGCGAACGAGGAGGAGACGACGTGGCCGAGCGCGCAGCACTGGTGACCGGAGGATCGAGCGGGATCGGCCTGGCGATCAGCCGCGCCCTGGCCGAGGATGGCTACGCGGTGACGATCTCCGCCCGGCGTCCCGACAAGCTCGAGCAGGCGGCTGCGTTGCTGATCGAGCGGGGGCTCGACGTCACGCCCGCTCCCGCCAACGTCGCGTCCGAGGAGGAGGTCAAGGAGCTGATCGCCGCCCACAGGGAACGCTGCGGCCGTCTCGACGTCCTCGTCAACAACGCCGGAGTCGGGATCGGCGGCGCGATCGACGAGGTCGAGACGAAGAAGCTCGACATGCAGCTCGACGTCAACCTGCGCTCCTACGTGATCGCGATGCGCGAGGCGATGCCGATGCTCCGCGAGGCGGGCGCCGAGCACGGCAAGGCGCTGGTCGTCAACACGGCCTCGATCGCCGGCAAGGGTGGGCAGGGATGGCTCGCCGTCTACTCGGCGACGAAGGCCGGCGTGATCGGTCTCAGCCAGGCGACGCAGATGGAGGTCGGCAAGGCCGGCGTTCAGGTGACCGCGCTCTGCCCCGCCTTCGTCGACACGCCGATGACCGAGTGGGTCCAGGGACAGGTCAAGCCGGAGGAGATGATCCAGCCCGAGGATCTGGCCGAGACGGTGCGGCTGCTGCTGCGGACGTCGCGGTACTGCCTGATCCCGGAGATCGTCTTCACGCGGCCGGGCGACCCGTCGGCCTTCGCGACCTGAGGGCGGCCGCGATCGCGTCAGGCCACGCCGACCGGCTCCGGCGCCTCGGCGTCGCGCGGTTTCCGCACGCGGCGGATCCGGAACGGGATGCGCCGCGACGGGCGCGGCTCGGGCGCGGGCGCCGGGAGCTCGTCGACGAGGCTCGACTCGAGCAGCGCCACGAGCGTGCGGAGTTCCCGCTCGGTTGCCGGACGCGGGCGGTCGGCATCGGTGTAGCGGTCCCAGCTGCGGGCGAAGCTCGCGAGGTTGATCCGTCCGCCGTTGCGGTGAGCGGCGAGCATCGGGCAGATGCCGCCGCTGATCGGATCGGTGTAGGCGCCGACGATGATCGTGTTGTCGGCGATGCCGCGGAGCATCGCCTCGCGGGCGTGGCGGGGCATCGAATCGACCGCCGAACGCAGGCGCAGGCAGGCGTTCCTCGGTCTCCTGTTGCGACGCCGGAACATCGGTCGCTCGAGGATGGCGCGATCGCCACGGCTCGGCAACCGCGCCGGGCTCCGGCGGGAAGCGCCTTGCAGCGGCCATGAAGGCGATCGTCGCGGCATTCGGCGACGCCGGGCACGCGTTCCCGGCGATCGCACTCGGCCGGGCTCTGGCCGCCCGCGGTCATGAGGTCACCGTGCAGACCTGGGAGCGCTGGCGCGAGCCGGTCGAGGGCCTCGGGCTGCGATTCGCCGCCGCGCAGGAGTACACGGTCTTCCCCCCGCCGCCGCCCGGCGAGGAGGCGGGCGCCGGCGAGGCGGCGCAGGCGATGATGCCGCTGCTCGAAGGGTTCGAGCCCGATGTGCTCGTCAGCGACATCCTCACCCTGGCGCCGTCGCTGGCCGCGGAGCTCGCCGGGGTGCCGCGGGCGACCCTCATCCCCCACCTCTACCCGGTCCACGACCCGGGGCTGCCGTTCTTCGGGATGGGGATGGCGCCGCCGCGGACCGGGGCCGGCCGCCGCGCCTGGCGTGCGGCCCTGCCGATCCTCGAGACCGGCCTGCGGATCGGCCGTCGCGAGCTGAATGAGACCCGCCGGCGGATCGGCCTGCCGCCAGACGGCCGCTTCCACGGCGGCATCAGCGAACGGCTGGCGATCGTCGGCACCTTCCCCCAGCTCGAGTACCCGCGGGCCTGGCCCGCCGAGACCGTCGTCACCGGACCGCTCGAGTTCGAGCTTCCTCACCCCGACGTGGCGCTGCCCGCCGGCGACGCCCCGCTGGTGCTGGTCGCGAGCAGCACCGCCCAGGACCCGGGCTGCGATCTGATCCGGCGCGCCTTCGAAGGCCTCGCCGACGAGCCCGTCCGGGTCGTCGCGACGACCAACGGCCACCGGCCCGAGCGGCCGATCGACGTTCCCGCCAACGGCCTGCTTCACGACTGGCTCTCCTACTCGCAGGTGATGGCCGCCGCCGACGTCGTCGCCTGCCACGGCGGCCACGGAACCGTCGCCCGAGCGCTCGCGCTCGGCCGGCCGCTTCTCGTCTCCCCATCGGTCGGCGACATGGCCGAGAACGCCGAGCGGGTCGCCTGGGCCGGCGCCGGCTTGACCGTGCCCGGCCGCCTCCGCCGCCCCGCGACGATCCGCTGGGCCGTCCGGGCGCTGCTGGAGGACGACCGCTACCGCCGCCGCGCCACCGAGATCGGCGGCAGCGAGTGGGCGAGCGACGGTGCCGATCGGGCGGCCGAGGCCGTCGAGACGATCGCCGTCTGACGTGGGTCGTTTCGATGTCGTATAGCGGCGCCAGGATGACCCACGTGGACGCGCGGAGTCAGTCCAGCTGCCGGCTGAGGGAGGCGGCGGTCACCGTGCCGTCCTCGCCGAAGAAGACGTTGAGGCTGACGCCGCCGCCGGGACCGAGGGCGGCCGCACTGCCACGACCAGCTCCGGGGGAGGGACTCGAACCCTCAACCTATCGGTTAACAGCCGATCGCTCTGCCATTGAGCTACCCCGGATCGATGCGCGGCGACAGCCGCCGCGCGGGACGCGTCAGATTACAGGCAGCGCCGGAAAGCCCGCCGGCACTCAGGCCACCGCGGACTCGACCGCGGCGATCAACTCGTCGACGTCCTCGGCCCTGGTGTCCCAGGAGCACATCCAGCGGACGATGCTCTCGTCCTCGTCCCAGATGTAGAAGGGGTGTTCGCCGGGGAGCTCGTCGAGGAGCCGGTCGATGACCGGCCGCGGGAGCCTTGCGAAGACGCCGTTGGCGTCGACCGGGTGGACGAGCTCGACGCCGTCGACCCCCTCGACGCCGGCGCCGAGGCGGGCGGCCATCGCGTTGGCCGACTCGGCGTTCCGCCGCCAGAGCTCGCCCTCGCCGAAGAGGGCGTCGAACTGGGCGCTGAGGAAGCGCATCTTCGAAGCGAGCTGCATCCCCTGCTTGCGGATCAGGCCGAAGCTCCGAGCGAGCCCGGGGTCGAGGAAGACGACCGCGTCCCCGACGAGGCCGCCGTTCTTCGTCGCGCCGAGCGAGACGACGTCGGCCTCCACGCCGACCGCGAGGGTCCCGAGCGGGACCGCGAGGGCCGCCGCCGCGTTCGCGAGGCGGGCGCCGTCGACGTGCATGAGCATCCCCATGCCGTGGGCCTCGTCGGCGAGCGCGCGAAGCTCCTCGACGGAGTAGACCGTCCCGACCTCGGTCGACTCGGCGACCGAGACGAGCCGCGGCTGGTTGTGATGAATGTCGCCGCGCCTGGCCTCCCAGGCCCGCATCGCCTCGGGGACGAGCTTTCCGTGCACGGGCTCGGCCTTGAGCAGCTTCACCCCCGCCCACCGCTCCGGAGCGCCGCACTCGTCGACGTCGATGTGGGCACCGGCGACGCAGATGACGGCGTCGTGGGGACGGGTGACCGCGTCGATCGCGAGCACGTTCGCCGCGGTTCCGTTGAAGACCGGAAACCCGAGCGCCTCGGGCCCGAAGTGGTCGCGCACGAGGTCGTCGAAGCGCTGCGTCCAGGCGTCCTCGCCGTAGGAGCCCGCGTGATCGACGTTGGCGCGCGCGATCGCCTCCAGCACCTCGGGATGGGCGCCCGAGTGGTTGTCGGAGGCGAAGCCGCGCGGGTCCGCGGTCCGGGCGGAGCTCACGGGTGGAGCTCGAGGCGCTGGCCGTTCATCCGGCCGGCTGCGTCGGAGCAGAGGTACAGCAGCGCGTCGGCGATCTGCTCGGCGGGCGTGAACGTCGGGTAGGCCTTGTCCGGGTTCTTCTCCCGCATCGCCTTGGTCAGGATCGCGTTGATGACGACCACGTTCGCGGTCGCCTTCGAGTCGGCGAACGAGTCGGCGAGCGCGAGCGTCCACGACTCGGCAGCCGCCTTCGTCGCCCCGTAGGCGGCGTTGGTGCCGTCGGGGGACTGCGCCTGCGTCGAGGAGACGATCGCGAAGCGGCCGTGCTCGCTCGCCGTGAGCGCGCCGTGGAAGGCGCGGGTGGCGTTCTGGAGCGTCCGGACGAGCAGGTCGTGCAGCCACTCGTAGTCGGCCATGTCGAAGCTCTCGATCGGATCGCCGCCGCGCCAGCCGCCGACGAGATGCAGCAGCCCGTCGACCCGGCCGAACCGGCCGGTCAGCGACGAGCACCAACCTCTGGCGGCATCGGCGTCGAGCAGGTCGACCGCCTGCATGTCGAGTCGCTCCTCGGGGATGCCGAAGGGCTCGACCGCGGCCTCGATCCGGTCGACGTCGATGTCGGCGAGCGCCAGCGTCGCGCCCTCGGCGGCGAACCGCTCGACGACCGCGGGCCCGAGCCCGCCGCCGACACCGGCGATCGCGATGACGCGCCCGTCGAGCTCGCCCATCAGGCGGCCGCTCCGGTCGCGGCGCGCTCGCGCGAGGGACGGCCCTCGAGCGCCGGCTGGAGCTTCGGCGCCAGCTGCGTGTAGAAGAGACTGAGCGGGAACTCGTCGTCGCGGACGAGGTCGACGAGCTGCTTCGGCTCCTCGACCTCGGGCAGCTCGCGACGGCCGGCGGCCCAGACCGAGTTCTCGGCGGGCGGCACGTAGGTTGCGACGAGGTCGTGGGCGGCGATCCACTGGCCGAGCTTCGAGCGGTCGATGCCGGAGTGGTAGAGCTCGCCGACGAGCTCCCTGAGCCGGCCGACGCCCTCGGCGACCCTCCCCCACTCGATCTCGAGCCGGTTGTCGGTCCAGTGCAGGTAGCGCTCGTGATGGAGGAACGCGAACAGGAGCTGCCCACCGAGCCCGTCGTAGTTGCGGACCCGGTTGCCGGTCAGCGGGAATCGGAAGAGCCGGTCGAAGAGGATCGCGTACTGCACGTGGCGGGCGAGTGGCAAGCCCTCCGCCTCGAGCTTGACGGCCTCGCCGAACGCCGTCAGGTCGCACCGGAGCTCCTCCAGCGAGTACATCCAGTACGGGCTGCGCTGGCGGATCATGAACGGGTCGAACGGCAGGTCGCCGCGCATGTGCGTGCGGTCATGGATCAGGTCCCAGGCGATGTAGGCGTCGCGGGACAGCTCCGGCGAGGCGAGCAGGCAGGCGGCGTCGGGCGGCAGGTTCAGTCGCAGGATCTCGGCGGCGGCGCCGCCGACGCGGCGGAAGCGCTCCGCTTCACGGTCGCAGAAGATCGCACCGAAGTGGGCCGGTGGGCGCTCGGCGACCGAGAACGTCTCCGGGAACAGCACCGCGCACTCGGAGTCGTAACCCGACGTGTAGTCGACGAACTCGACCGGGAGGAACTTGGCGTTGTCGTAACGGCTCTCGAGCTCGACGGCCCAGCGCGGCCACGGGACCCGGACGATCAGCGCCTCGAAGCAGGTGTCCGGCGAGCCGTTCTGCTTGTACATCGGCATCACGACCAGGTGCTCGATCCCGTCGCGGCGCTCCTGCTCGGGCCGGAACGCCTCCGTCGAGGCCATGAAGTCCGGCTTGGCGAAGCTCGACCCGACCCAGGCGTCGAGGTCGGCCCTCAGGGCCCCGAAGTAGCCCGCCTGATGCGGGAAGTGCGGCACCAACTCGTCGATCGAAGCCTTGATCGTCTCGACCAGCTCGCGGAGGCGGCCCTCGTCGACCGCGGCGGCGGCGAGGTCGACCGAGCCGTCCCCGGCCTCGTGGACGCGGAGCTCCTCGACTGCGTCGCGGAGCTGCGCCCACGCCGGATCGGAGGCCGCGGCCGACTCGATCGGCGCGCCCACGGAGGCGAATGCCGGCTCGGCGGCGTAGTAGACGAGGTTGACCCAGAAGGCCTCGTGGTCGAGGGCCTCGATGCAGTCGTCGCCGAACAGATCGGAGTCGGCGAGGACGACGACGCGCCCGGCGCCGTGGCTCATCACCGCGGCGAGCGGCGCGTCAGGAGTGGAGGCGCTCGGGAATGCGCGGGCGAGGATCCGACCGCCGTTGTTGAGCGCGAGCGTACCGGCGCGATAGAAGCAGGCTTCGCCGACGCCCGCGAGCGGGTCGGGGCCGCTGCCGTCGGCGGGGATCAGGTTCGCGAGGATCCAGCTCGGCGCGTCGCCGCGATGGTGCTCGTAGTCCTGGACGGTCGCGTTCTCGATCTCGATCCCGAAGCGCCCGAGCAGGTCGTTCAGGTTGTTGCCGTACTTGTCCTGCTCGGTCTCGCCGAGCACGATCACCCCGCCGCCGTTCTCGACCCAGGAGGCGACGGCGTCGATCTCGGCGTCGTTCAGCCGCGGCTCGCCGACGCCGGTCGTGGACTCCCAGCGATCCTCGGACGGGTGGGCGATGACGAGCACGTCGGCTTTCGCGAGCGTGTCGGCGTCGAGCGCTGCGGACTCGTTGACGGCGATCTCGAAATCGCGTCGCGCCAGCGCGGCTGCGGCGGCCGCGAGCGAAGCGTCGGCCGGGTGGGCCGCCTGCATCCGCTCGGCGACGTCGGCGCGAATCGACCATGCCTCCGAGTGGGCCTCGTCGAAGAGGACCCGGGCGCGACGTGTGTGCTCCGACGATTCCATGCGTGCTCCTTCTGAAGTGCCCCTCCGGAATGCCTCGGCAGGCGGCGTAGGGCCTAAGTTAGCGCGCCGCGGGCCCCGGAACCGTGCCGCCGATGCCGCGCGCCTCGACCGACGAGATCGCATCGGCCAGCCGTCCCCGCTCCTTCTGCATGGCGACCACCTCGGCGGGCTCGAGCCCGCCGGGATGACGCAGCGCGCGATCGAGCCGATCGCGCTCGAGGAGCATCCAGCGGAACTCGAGGTCCTCCCTCGTCGCGGGCTCGTGATCGAGCGCCTGCAGCCGCGTGATCGCGTTGATCAGCGACGACTCGGACTCGCCGAGGCCCTCGAGCGGATCGCCCGGGTGCTCGCGGAGGCGCTCGAAGGCGGCACGGAGGATCGGCGAGGTGAAGTGATCGGGGCCGAGACGCTCGAGATAGGCGGTCGCCGTCTCCGGCGCGTCCATGCAGAGCGCGAGCATCATCGCCTCGCGGCGCTCCTCCTGGGTCGGCTCGCGGCGGCGGCGCGGTTGCCGCGCCGCCTCTCCGCCGTCTGGACGGCCGACCGGCCCGGGCCGCGCGGCGGCCTTGGTCCGGGGGCCGCCGGCCTTCATCCGCGCGGTGATCAGCTCGGGCGCCGCGTCGAGGCGATCGGCGACCTCGCGGACCATCTCCTGGCGGGTGATCGTCTCCCCCATCCCGACCAGGACCGGCGCGACCTCGTCGAGGGCGCGGTCGCGGCCCGGCGGCGTCGACAGGTCCGCGTCCCCGAGGATCGCGCGGACGTGGAAGACGGAGAGGTCGACGGCGTCCGCGAGCAGCGAGCGAAGGCGGTTCGCGCCCTCCTCGGTCCCCATCATGTCGGCCGGGTCCTCGCCCTCCGGCATCGCTGCGACGAGCAGCCGGAGGCGGCCGCTGCCGGCGACGCGCTGCGCGCGCAGCATCGCCTCGCGGCCGGCGCGGTCGGCGTCGAGCGCCAGCACGACCTCTTCCGCGTAGCTGCCGAGGAGCTTGAGCTGCTCGGGCGTGATCGCCGTGCCCATCACCGCGACGGTCTCCTCCACCCCGGCTCCGTGCAGGGCGATGACGTCGGTGTAGCCCTCGACGACGACCGCGCGGCCGCCGCGGGCGATCGGGCCGCGGGCGCGGTCGATCCCGTAGAGCGTGCGGCTCTTTCGGTAGACCTCGCTCTCGGGCGAGTTCAGGTACTTGGGCTTGGCGTCGGGACCCATGCCGCGCGCGCCGAAGCCGACGACGCGGCCGCGGTGGTCGCGGACCGGGAACGCGATCCGCCCGCGGAAGCGGTCGTAGTGGCTGCCGGGGGTCTTCTGCGAGCGCTGGATCAGGCCGGCGGCGAGCAGCTCGTCGACCGAGAAGCCCGCGCGTTGGCCTCTGGTCAGGACCGAGTCCCAGGCGCTCGGCGCGAAGCCGACGCCGAAGCTGCGCAGCACCTCCTCGCCGAGCCCGCGCTCCTCGATCAGGTAGGTGCGGGCCCTGGCGGCCTTCGGCGACTCCCAGAGATAGGACTCGTAGAAGGCGGCGACCCGCTCGAGCGCCTCGCCGAGCCGGCCGCGGCGCCGGCGAGCCTCCTCGGCCTTCGGGTCCTCGGTCTCACGCTCGACCTCGACGCCATAGCGCTCGGCCAGCGCCTCGACGGCATCGGCGAACCCGAGGCCCTCCTTCTCCTGGACGAAGCGGATCGTGTCGCCGCCGGCCTCGCAGCCGAAGCAGTAGTAGAAGCCGTCGCGGGGCTTGACCGAGAACGACGGGGTGCGCTCGTCGTGGAAGGGGCAGAGGCCGACGAACCGCTCACCCTGGCGGCGCAGGTCCGTGTACGCGGAGACGATCTCGACGATGTCGGCGGCCTCGCGGACCCGCTCGATCGTCTCCGGCGTGAATCGGCTCATGCCTCAAGGATGCCGGGCGCGGCGAATGGGTGCCGCGGCGTCCGCCGCGGGAGCCCGGTCAGAGGCGTGACTCCTCCGGCAGCGCGATCCGCCGGAAGGTGGCGATGCAGAAGCGGTCGGTCATGCCGGCCACGTAGTCGGCGACGCGCTGCAGCGGGTCGTCGCCGGGCCGGCCCCGGGGCATCCGGGCGGGATCCTCGAGGTAGTGGTCGACCAGCGTGGTCAGGGTCCGGAGGACGCGGTCGTGCTCGGAGCGCGCCTCCGGCCCGAGATAGACGCGGTCGAACATGAACTTGCGCAGCCGCAGCATCGCCCCTCCCATCGCCTCGCTCTGGACGATGTCGCCGGTCTCGCGGGAGCGCTCGACGATGTCGCGGACGAGCGCGTCGATCCGGGCCGAGCCGGTCGGGCCGAGCCGGTCGATCTGCTCCGCCGGCAAGTCCTCCTCGGCGATGATCCCGGCGCGGACGGCATCGTCGATGTCGTGGTTGATGTAGGCGACGCGGTCGACGAGGCGGACGACGCGACCCTCGAGGGTGGCCGGCTTCAGCGAGCCCGTGTGGTTGAGGATCCCATCACGGACCTGGTCGGTCAGGTTGAGGCCGCGGCCCTCGCGCTCGAGGTGCTCGACGAGGCGCAGGGAGTGCTCGTTGTGGCGGAAGCCGCTGCCTCCGCGCTCCTTGATCGCCCGGTCGAGGACCTCCTCGCCGATATGGCCGAAGGGCGGATGGCCGAGGTCGTGGCCGAGCCCGATCGCCTCGGTCAGGTCCTCGTTCAGACCGAGGGCACGCGAGACGGTGCGGGCGATGAAGCAGGTCTCCAGCGTGTGGGTGAGGCGGGTCCGGTAGTGGTCGCCCTCGGGAGCGATGAAGACCTGCGTCTTGTGCTTCAGCCGCCGGAACGCCTTCGAGTGGGCGATCCGGTCGCGGTCGCGCTGAAACGGCGTCCGGACGGGGCTGTCGGGCTCGTGCTCGACCCGGTGGGCCGGGTAGGAGCGGGTGGCGGGCTCCCAGAGG
Source organism: uncultured Conexibacteraceae bacterium (assembly GCA_963784885.1). GTDB lineage: Bacteria > Actinomycetota > Thermoleophilia > Solirubrobacterales > 70-9 > RHKX01. The sequence continues at coordinate 500,869 of CAWATA010000004.1, read as the reverse complement.
AACTGCTCCTCCTGGGCGCGGGTCCTCGTCTCGAGGTCGGTGCCGGGACCGGTCATCGGCTCAGGCGACGGCGCGGAGGTTGACGTGGGCATGGTGGGCCAGGGTGTCGCCGATGGCGCGGTCGACCTGACGCAGGGCGGTCTCCGGCGCCTCCGGCAGCTCGGCGATCGGGCTGCCGATCGCGGCGACCATGAACCGGTGCGCCTCGGGGCTGATCGGGAACCCGCCCGCCTCGCAGGACCCGCAGACGACCCCTCCGGCGGAGCCCGAGAACGAGACGATCCCCTCCCGCTCCCCGCAGCGGGCGCAGGAGCCGAGCTCCGGGGAGAAGCCGGCGGCGAGCGCCAGCTTGAGCCGGAACGCCAGCCCGACCGCGTGTCCGTCCGGGACGAGGCCCGTCGCCGATCCGTCGCCGGTCCGGCGATCGAGCAGCGCCAGGTAGCGGCAGAGCAGGTTGTAGGCGGGGCGGTTCGGCTCGGCCGAGTCGAGCAGCCGCAGGACCGCGTCGCAGCCCCGCGCCGCGGCGCCGATCGCAATGCCGTCGGATCGGAGGCCCGGGTAGCCGTCGATGGTCGAGGCCCCGGTCACGGTGCAGAGGTCGCTGCGGCCCTCGTGCAGCATCAGATCGAGCCGGAAGTACGGCTCCAGGCGACCGCCGAACCGCGACTTCGGCCGCCGCGAGCCCTTCGCGATCGCGTTCACCCTCCCGCGTTCGGCCGTGTACAGGTGCAGGATCCGATCGGCCTCGCCGAAGCGGATGCTCCGCAGCACGACTCCCTCTGTCTTGAAGCTTCCGGGCATGATCGTCCACCTCGAAGGATGACGACCGATGCGGCGGTCTCAGCGGGTGCCGGCCTGCTCGACGCCGTCGCGGATCGCTGCCGTGACGAGAGCCGCGGCGACTGAACCGATCCTGATCAGCTGCCAGGGGTCCTCGCGCGGTGGGCCGTCGGAGGTGCAGAAGACGACGTCGCCGTCGAACGGCGTGAAGACCGGGTCGATGGCCCGGGCGACGCCGGCGCTCGCCATCCGGGCGACCTTCGCGCAGGCGAGCTTGTCGAGGCCTGCGTCGGTCATGACGCAGGCGAGCGTCGTGCTCTGGCGCTCCGGCGGCACACCCGGAGGTTCGACTCCGGCGGCGAACATCTCGACGCTCCGGAGCATCTCCCCATCCTCGCCGCGCGGGCCGGCGAGCAGCTCGCCCCCGGGACCGAGGACGTCGCCGGTAGCGTTGACGACCGCCAGCGCGGCGACGAGCTCGCCGGCGCCGGTGGTCGCGGCCGCGTAGCCGACGCCGCCGGGCGTCGCCGCCTGGCGCCCGAGCGCCTTCGCGACCGCGGCGCCGCGGCCGGCGCCGACGCTGCCACGGTCGGGGACGCCCTCGCGGGCCGCCTCGCAGGCCGCGTAGCCGGCCTCGGGCCCGGGGCGGACCGGCCGCTCGCGACCGGGGTCGGCGCTGAGGTCGTAGATGACCGCCGCCGGGACGAGCGGGACGAGGCCGGCGGGAGTCGAATAGCCGCGCCCGTCCTCCTCGCACCAGCGGACGACGCCGTCGGCCGCCGCGAGGCCGTGGGCGCTGCCGCCGGTGAACAGCACCGCGGTCGCCTCCTGCGGGTTGGCGAGCGGATCGATCACGTCGGTCTCCCTGGTCCCGGGCCCGCCGCCGCGGACGTCGACGCCCGCCCGGGCGCCGGCGGGCGGCAGGATCACCGTGCAGCCGGTCGGGGCATCGGGCGCGGTCCAGTGGCCGATCGCGAAGCCGGTCGGTGGCTCGGGGGGCTCGCGGGCCGTCATCGGCGCGGCCGGGCCTTGGGGCGGCGACGGCGTCGCAGCCGGACCTGGCAGGCCGGGCAGAAGTAGGTGGAACGGCCGCCGACGACGATCCGGTTGATCCGCTCGCCGCAGCGCGGACACTCCTCGCCGGCCCGGGTGTGGACGAGGAACTCGTCTTGCATCGAGCCCTGCTCGCCGCGGGAGTCGCGGTAATCGTCGATCGAGGCGCCACCGTTGCGGAGTCCCTCCTCCAGCGCCTCGACGATCCCCTCGCGGAGGGCCTCCCAGTGCTCGGGGCGCATCGACCCCGCCGGGGAGAGCGGATGGAGCTCGGCCCGGTGCAGCGCCTCGTCCGCATAGATGTTCCCGATCCCCGCGATGCCCTTCTGATCGAGCAGGAACGATTTCAGCGGCATCGCCCGCCCCTCCGCGACGCGGCCGATCAGCTCCGGCGTCAGGTCCTCGCTGAGCGGCTCGACGCCGATCCTCACCGCGAGATAGGGACCGAGCTCTTCGGGGCCGAGCAGCGACGCGTGGCCGAATCGACGCGGGTCGGTGAACTGAAGCAGCCGGCCGTCGTCGAGCTCGAGCTCGGCCTTCAGGTACTTCGGGTCGCTCGAGGGCTCGTACAACCGCTCGCCGCCGAACCTGCGGACCGCTCCACGCTCGCCGAGCAGCAGGTTGCCGGTCATCCGCAGGTGCATCAGCAGCGTCGAGCCGTCGTCGAGCCCGACGAGCAGGTACTTCCCCCGCCGGTCGACCGCGACGATCTCGCGACCGACCAGCCGGGCGGCGATCGGCGCGGGCGGCAACGGCCGCGTCCACCGCTCGTCGAGGATCCGCGCCGCGACGATCGTCCGCCCGACGACCTCGGGCTCGATCTGGCGCCGGATCGTCTCGACTTCGGGCAGCTCAGGCACGCCGCAAGCCTACGCACCCCCCGCCCGGGCGGGCCAGATCGGCGCCGCTATGCGTCCACCGGATGGCCCACGGTCGTGTCGAGCCTGACCCTTCGCGGACGCGTGTCGATCTCATTCGGGTTCTGACCGTGAATTGACACCTTGCGTTGCCCACGTCTCACCCGATCGGTGCCACCGTCGACGCATGACGCGGCGGGAACGAAGGCACCTACTCGCTGCGCTCGGGAAACGCCAACACGGAGTGGTTTCACGCGGGCAGCTGCGGGAACTCGGATACAGCCCGAGAGCCATCAGCCGTCTCGTCGAGAGCTCCTGGCTTTACGTCGTACATCCCGGCGTTTACGCCCTCGGACCCCAGCGGCTGTCGCGCACGGCCCGGGAGTTCGCAGCTCTCCTGGCAATCGGGCCGGACCCCCTTCTCAGCTATTCGAGCGCTGCCTCGCGGCAGGGCCTGATGAGAGCGCCGGCGACCGTACACGTCTCCATCTCGACCCGCGTCGAGCGACAGCTGCGCGGGGTTGTCGTACATAGACCTCGCCGGATCGACCCGGAGGATCGTTCCCTGATCGATGATCTCCCCGTCACATCAGTGCCGCGGACGCTGCTCGATCTTGGATTGATACTGCCGCTATCGAGGCTGGAGAAGGTAGTCGAGGCAGCCGACCGCAGAGGTCTGCTCGACATCGCCGCGATCGCCGACGTGATCGAGCGATATCGCGGGCATCGCGGCCGAAAGCCCCTGCGGAGGATCTTCGGTTCGTTTCTGTCGACGCCCGGGGCCAACGAAGGGATCGAGCGGGAGTTCCAGCTGTTCCTCGAGGAGTTCGGCCTACCGTTGCCGCAGACGAATGTCGTCGTCGAGGGCCTGATCGTCGACTGCTGGTGGCCGCGCGCAAGATTCGTCGTCGAACTCGACAGCAAGGAGTGGCACCGAACCTGGCACGCGCGCGAGCGAGATCTCAAGCGCGACGCAATTCTCCTCCGCGCCGGGATCAGGTACCTCAGAGTCAGCCACAACCGCCTCCACAACGAGCGTCTCGAGGTGGCTCATGACGTTGCCTCAGGGCTCCGCCCACCCGCCACTGGGCCGGATTGACGACGGTATGCGGCGCCGACATGGCCCACGCCGGTCGGGTCGCGACACTGGGCCGGATTGACGACGGTATGCGGCGCCGACATGGCCCACGGTTGAACGTGGTGCTCAGGCCGTTGCCCGTGGGTGGGCGTCGAAGTAGACCTCCTTGATCCGGTCGGCGGAGAGGTGCGTGTAGATCTGGGTCGTGGCGACATCGGCGTGGCCGAGCATCTCCTGGACCGAGCGGAGATCGCAGCCGCCGGAGAGCAGGTGGGTGGCGAAGCTGTGGCGGAGCGTGTGCGGGCTCATCTTGTCGTCGAGTCCGACGTCACGGGCGCGACCCTGGATCACCTTGTAGAGGCCCTGGCGGGTCAGCGGCCCGCCGCGCTGGTTGAGGAACAGGGCGCGAACGTCGTTGCCCGCGGCGAGCTCGCCGCGGCCCGAGCGCAGGTAGCGCCTGACTGCGGCGCCGGCCTCGCGGCCCAGCGGCACGATCCGCTCCTTCGAGCCCTTGCCGTGGGCGCGGAGGAAGCCGCGCTTGAGGTCGATCGAGCCGAGCTCGAGGCCCACGGTCTCGGAGGCGCGCAGGCCGCATCCGTACATGACCTCGAGGATCGCCCGGTCTCGGAGGTCGGCCGGATCGCTGCCGGAGACGGATTCGAGCAGCTTCTTGACCTCCGAGTATCCGAGGACCTTCGGCAGCGACCGCCCCTTCTTCGGCGGCCGGACGTCGGCGGTCGGGTCGATCCCGATCAGCTCGGCCCGACGGAGGTGCCGGTAGAACGAGCGCAGGCAGGCGGTCTTGCGATTAAGAGTCGCGGCGCTGCAGGCCGGCTTCTCCCCGTCGCCCGCGGCGAGCCCGGCGAGGAAGTCGGCGACATCCGGACCCTCGGCATCGGTCGCGTCCCTGCCCCGGGTGCTGAGGAACGCCCCGTACTGGAGCAGGTCGGTGCGGTAGGCGGCGAGGGTGTTGCGCGACAGCCCGCGCTCGAACTCGAGGTAGGCGAGGAAGTCGAGCAGCAGCGCTTCGAAGCGCGCATCGGCGACCGGGGCAGCGGCGGTGGGCGCGTTGATCGCGGACACGATGACCATCTTTCGGCCCGGCGCCCGGTCCCCTGCCGGTGCAACCGCGCACCCGGCGCCGGTGGATCAGATCGCGTCGGCGAGGGCGCGTCCGGCGGCGAGCGGCGCCGCGAAGAACAGCCGGTCCTCGTCGAGCGAGCGACCCATCGTCCGCTGGGGCAGGCCCGCCTCGGCGTAGGCGGCGATGTCGATCGGGACCTCGCGGATCCGGTGGAGCCCGCCGCGGGCCTCCTCCAGCACGGCGGCCGGCTCCCCGGCGTCCAGGGGCCAGAGGTCAGCGAGGCCGAACGGCACCGGGACCTCGACGCCGCCGAGGAGCAGCTCCAGCACCGAGCGGGTGTGATGGCTGAGGCCGAGGTGGCGCGGCCGCGGGTCGCCGGAGGACATCCGCGGCGAGAGCAACGTCGGCAGGCCGAGCGCGAGCGCCGAGTGGGCTGCCTCGAGCGCCGCCATCCCGCCGTGGCCGTATCGCGTCGAGGACCCGAGGATCCCCGGCCCTGGTCCGACGATGACCGCGTCCCAGTCGAGCTCGGCCGCGGCGTGGACGGCGCCGATCAGGCTGATCGCCTCACGCTCGCCGCCGTAGGACGGCGAGGCGGTGATCGAGCCGGCGATCAGGCCACGCGCGACGAGCGTCCGCAGGTCGGAGGAGAGCCCGCCGGGGAGCCCGCCCCCCGCCGCCTGGATGAAGCCGACGCGCCGGGCTCCCCCCTCCCCCGCCGCCCAGGCCGCCGGCGCGAGATGGCCGTGCAGCGGCAGGACGAGGACGGGCAGGACCCGCTGGGGCAGCGCGGGGGCGTCGGCCGGCAGCTCGATCGGGTCGACGGCGTGCTGAATCGAGCTGTAGTTCAGCTTCATCACGTGGATGTCGGGCGACGTCTCTCCGCCGGCGAGTCCCCGGCTCAGGTTCACGTGAACGATGTCGTAGCCGCCGGAGCCGAGTCCGAGATCGAGAGCCGCGGTGTTGACCACCACCTCGTCGCCGACCTCAGCGGACCCGACCATCGATTCGTCGGCCCAGGCGCGCCGGCGCTCGCCGTCGACCTCGACGATCAGCGCGCCCGCCTCGGCCTCGACCACCGTGCCGCGACGGAGCTTCAGCACGTCAGCTCCGCCCCGCCTCGGCGATGATCTCCGCGCAGACGTCGAGCATCTGCACGAGCGCCTCGGCCGACACCCATTCGTCGGGCGTGTGGTTGGCCCAGGTTCCGTTGGCGAGCAGCAGCGCGTCGAACCCCGCCGAGCGCAGCGCGTTGGCGTCGCTGCCTCCGCCGGTCGTGATCTCGACCGGCTCGACGCCGCAGGCCGACAGCGCCGCCTTCGCGATCGCAAGCGGGCGCGACGAGGGCTTGATCCGGTACCCGCGGAAGTAGGTCTCGACCAGGACGTCGACGTCGACCCCGGCCTCGCCGGCCGCCCATGAGCATGCGTCGACCATGGTCTGCGCGACCGCCTCGGCGCGACCGGCGTCAAGCGCCCGGGCCTCACCCTCGACGTGGCAGCGGCCCGCGACGACGTTCGGCGCCGTGCCGCCGTCGATCACGCCGATGTTCGCGGTCGTGTCGGAGTCGAGACGACCGAGGTCCATCGTCGCGATCGCCGCCGTCGCCGCACCGATCGCGCTGCGACCGTCCTCGGGCCGCATCCCGGCATGCGACTCGATGCCGCGGAACTCGGCGATCAGCTTCTTGTAGGTCGGGGCAGCGACGATGACCTCACCGATCGCCGTCGCGTGGTCGAGCACGTACCCGAACTTCGACCGCAGGCCCTCGACGTCGAGGGCCGTCGCTCCGCGCAGGCCCTGCTCCTCGGCGACGGTGAAGACGAGCTCGAGGCCGGCCGGACCCGGCTCGGCGGCGAGCCGTGCCGCCAGCTCCATCACGACCGCGACCGCAGCCTTGTTGTCGGCGCCGAGGATCGTGTCGCCGGCGCTGCGAAAGACGCCGTCGTCAGCGGTGACGACGATCGGCTCGCCATGAGGCACCGTGTCGACGTGGGCGAAGAAGGAAATCCATTCGGCCGCGTCGGGATCGCCGGCCGGGGGAACGTGCGCGATCAGGTTGCCGGCACCGGCTCGCGCCGCCCCGGCCGCGTCGTCCTCGCGGGTGGGAATGCCCAGCTCGGCCAGCTCGGCCGCGAGGGCGTCGGTCATCGCCCGCTCGCTCCCCGTCACCGACGGGATCTCACAGAGGCGGACGAACCGCTCCAGCAGCCTCTCCTCGCTCACGCCGTGGAGGCTACGGCCTATGGTCCCGCGGGGGTCAGGTCGCCCGCGGGGTCAGGTCGTCTGATGGATCGTGATCTCGTCGTCGCCCGAGGCCTCTTCCGCGACCGGTTCGCGGTCAACGGCCCGACCGGCGGCGGCGCCGACGAACTCCCGGAACAACGGCTCCGGGCGCGTCGGCCGCGAGTTGAACTCGGGGTGGAACTGGGAGGCGACGAAGAACGGATGGCCGGGAAGCTCGACGATCTCGACCAGGCGCTCGTCGGGCGAGGTGCCGCTCATCACCAGGCCCTCGTCCTCGAGCCGGCGGCGCAGCATGTTGTTGACCTCGAAGCGATGCCGGTGGCGCTTGTAGATGACGGCCTCGTCGCCGAATATCTCCCGCGCCTTCGTGCCCTCGTGCAGCTTGACCGGGTCGGCTCCGAGTCGCATCGTCCCGCCGAGGTCGGTGACCTCCTTCTGCTCCGGGAGCAGGTCGACCACCGGGAACGGGGTCTCGGGGTCGAACTCGGCCGAGTTGGCGCCGTCCATGCCGCAGACGTGGCGGGCGTAGTCGACGACCGCCATCTGCATGCCGAGGCAGATGCCGAGGAACGGGATGCCCTGCTCGCGGGCGAAGCGCGAGGCGGCGACCTTACCCTCGATGCCGCGCTCGCCGAACCCGCCCGGAATCAGGATTCCGTCCGCGTCGCCGAGCGCCTCGACGTCGAGCTCCTCGCTGCTGACGAGGTCGACCTCGACGTTGACGCCGTGATGCCAGCCGCCGTGCTTGAGTGCCTCGATGACCGACTTGTAGGCGTCCTCGAGCTGGACGTACTTGCCGACCAGCGCGATCCGGACGGTGCCCTCCGCGGCGTCGGCACGGCGGCAGAACTCCTCCCAATCGGTGAGGTCGGGCGCCGGAGCCTCGATCCCGAAGTGGTCGAGGATCAGATCGTCCATCCCCTCGGCGCGGAAGGCGAGCGGCACCTTGTAGGTGTTGTCGACGTCGCGGGCGGAGATCACCGCCTCCTCCGGCAGCGAGCCGAACAGCGCGATCTTGCGGCGGATGTCGCGATCGAGCCCGGCCTCGGAGCGGCAGAGGACGGCGTGCGGCTGAATCCCGATCCGGCGCAGCTCGTTGACCGAGTGCTGGGTCGGCTTCGTCTTCAGCTCGCCGGCGTGGCCGACGTACGGGACGAGCGTCAGGTGCAGGAACATCGCCCGCTTCGGCCCGAGATCGGTGTAGAGCTGGCGGATCGCCTCGAGGAACGGCAGCGACTCGATGTCGCCGACGGTGCCGCCGATCTCGGTGATCACGAAGTCGACCGATTGAGCCTCGGCCACGATCAGGATCTTCTGCTTGATCTCGTCGGTGATGTGCGGGATCACCTGGACGGTGCCGCCGAGGTAGTCGCCGCGGCGCTCGCGTGCGATCACCGTGTTGTAGACGGAACCGGCGGAGACGCTCGAGGCCCGCGAGGTGTTGTGGTCGGTGAAGCGCTCGTAGTGGCCGAGGTCGAGATCGGTCTCGGCCCCGTCCTCGGTGACGAAGACCTCACCGTGCTGGAACGGGCTCATCGTTCCCGGGTCGACGTTGATGTAGGGATCGAACTTCTGGAGCTGGACCCGGAAGCCGCGGGCGACGAGCAGGCGGCCGATCGAAGCCGAGGCGATGCCTTTCCCGAGGGCCGACACGACCCCGCCCGTGACGAAGAGAAAGCGGGTCTCCCCTGCTGGCATCCGAACGCTCAAACCGGGATCCGAGTCTAGCCGCCGGGAGGACGGAAGCAGGGCCTCGGGGACTCGATCCTGCCCCGAACTCCGCGTTTTGCGGCGGCGGATAGGCTCCGGCCATGGAATCGGAGGACGAGACGAAGCCGACCGGACCGCTGACCGGAGGCTGCATGTGCGGCGCCGTCCGCTGGGAGCTCACCGAGCCCCCGATCGGGGCCGGCATCTGCCACTGCACCCGCTGCCAGCGCCGGACCGGATCGGCCTCCTCCTACAGCGCACTGGCGCTGAAGGCGAACCTCGAAGTCGTCTCCGGCGAGGGCAAGCTCGGGTTCTACGCGCCGGAGACCGGCTGGCACAAGTACTTCTGCGGCGAGTGCGGATCGGCGGTCTTCACGCTCAATCCCGATCAGCCCGAACTGGTCGGCATGCGGATGGGCGGGTTCGACGGAGACCCCGGCGTACGCCCGGCCTTTCACCAGTTCACCGACTACGCGCCGGCGTGGGCACCGGTTCCCGACGACGGGCTCCTCCGCTTCGAGGGGCGCGTCGACTACGCGAAGCTGGCCGAGCACCTGCAGCGCGAGAGCTAGGCCGTGCCGGCACCCGGGCGGCGGCCGCCGACGGCCTACCGGACGAGCCGGCCGCCGGGCGACTGACCGGCTGCCGGGCCGTCCTCCGGCAGGCGGCCGATCCGGTCGATGGCGCGCAAGGGCGCGATCCGGTCGATCGCCGACGAGATCGAGCGGAACTCGCCGTAGACGGTGAGCAGCGCGACGACGACCAGCGCGATCAGCCGCGCGTCGGCGCCGAGCGCTGCGAACAGGACGACCCCGGCGACGGCTCCGGCGAGGTTGGCGCCGGCGTCTCCGAGCATCGCCTTCTCGCGCAGCGTCAACACCGCACCGACGAGCAGCGGAGCGATGAACACGCCGAGAAGCTGCACGGGGTAGAGCGTCCAGGCGCCGACGCAGACACCGGCGATCACGAGCAGGAGCGCCTTCTCCACCCGGCCCGGTCTCAGGTCCAGCAGGTTGAACAGGTTCGTCGTCAGCAGCAGCAACGCCAGGTCCGCGAGGTAACCGGGCCACTCGCGGCCGAGGCCGGAGACGGCGAAGGCCGCGAGCCCGAAAGCTCCGGCCGCCTTGATCGCGCCGGTCGAAAGGCGTCCAGCGAGTGCCGCCCGAGCATGGCCCCGCCAACCGCGTGCCGTGTCGCCGGCGTGGCCGCGTCCGAGCATGTCGTCGAGCAAACCGAGCAGGGCTATCCCGAGCAGATATGCCGCCCAGCGGTCGAGACCGGGCTCGAGCAGATCGAGGTCGGCGCGGTCGTTCAGCACCGCGAGCGGGGCGAGGGCGATGACCGAGACCGAGATCGCCAGGGCGCCGCTCGGGAACGCGACGATGCGGCCGCGCCAGTTCTCTCTGGTCAGGCCGGTCCGCAGCATGTCGGCCGTCCACGCGGGGAGCAGCCAGATCGCCAACAGCCCCGCCACGACGAGGCCGGCGATCGTCACGGCGATCCCGCCCCGCGGCCGAACTCCGGTAGGTAGCTCAACGCCTCATCCTTGACCCCGAAGTTGCCCTCGAAGCCGTCGAGGGCGTAGACCAGCCCGATCGCGCCGGCCGGCAGGTCGAGATGATCGACGGTCGGGATTCCGGCCTCGATGAACGGCCCGAGCGTCGAGGGATCGGTCGAGGTCAGCTCCGCGCCGACGTCGTCGGCGGGCGTGGCGGCGGCGCCTTCGAGGATTCCCGCCTCGAACGTCTCGGTTCGGCTGCGCTCCTTCGGGCTCAGGTCCTCGGGGGGGATCCGCGCGATGACGACGCCGTCGACGCCACGGAGGTTGCCGCTGAAGCGTGCGAACAGGTCCGGCGACAGGAGCCTTATCGCCGGCCCGCCGCCGGCGAGCTCGCGGCCGACCACCTCGCCCATCTTCTTCAGGGAGTCCGAGTCCCGCCGCAGGCCGGCGAATCGCGGGGGCAGCTCGTCGATCAGCGCCCGCCCATCGGGCGGCAAGGCGATCTGCGCGACCGCGGCGAGTTCGCCGTCGGCCGACTCGATCGCATCGCGGGCGTCGGCCACGAGCGCATCGTCGGTCCCTCCGAGCTCGACCAGAGCGACGCGGCGACCGGCGAGCCTGCCCGCCAGAACCTCGGGAACGATCTGGGTGCCGAAGCGGTTGCTGCGGTCGAGCTGGGTCTGCAGGTCCGCGGCCCGATCCTCGGCCGAACTCAGGTCGGACCGCAGGCTCGCCTCGAGCTCCTCCGACGCGCTCGAGACGACGTCGTCGGCGAGGCCGATCCCGATCAGGATTCCCACCGCGAGCGCGATGAAGACCGCCGCCAGCGACGCGGCGTGATAGCGACCGCTATATCCCATTGCGGCCGAAGACTCGCAGGCGCCGGGGCGGCGCGGACGGGACCGCCGGGTCAGCCACCGAACGCGTCCTTGATCTTGATCCAGAGGAGCTCGAAGACGTTGTCGATCCCGGGAGAGGCGATCACGATGGCGACGACGACCAGGACGAAGGCGAGCGCGAACAGGGCGATGCCCGGCGCACCGATTCCGGGCCGGTACAGACGGCTCACGCCCTTGGCGTCGACGAGGGTCTCCCCGACCCTGAGGCGGGTCAGGAACGTCGAGGACATCCCGGCGCGGTTCTTGTCGAGGAACTCGACCAGGTTGAAGTGGGCGCCGACCATGACGATCAGCTCGGCCCCCTTCTCGTGGGCGAGGAGCATCGCCACGTCCTGGCTGGTTCCCGGCGCCGGGATCACCAGGTGGGCGAGGTCGTTGTCCTCGAGCCGGTCGCGGCCGGGCGCCCGGCCGTCCGGATACGCGTGGACGATCAGCTCGGCACCGCAGCGCAACGCACCGTCGGTGGCGCTGTCCATGTCGCCGAGGATGACGTCGGGCTTCATGCCGGCCTTGATCACGGCGTCCGCGCCGCCGTCGACGGCGATGATCAGCGGCTTGACGTCGCGGATGTAAGCGTTGAGCGCCGCGAGGTCCTCGCGGTAGGTCGGGCCGCGGACGACGATCAGGACCTGGCGTCCGTCGAAGCGGACCCGGGTCGGAGGCAGCGGGATCTCGCCCGAGAGCAGCCCGCTCTCCTCGCGGACGTGCTCGATCGTGTTCGTCGCGAAGTCGGCGATCGCCGCGTCGATCCGCGAGCGCTGCTCGGCGAGACGCCGTTCGAGATCCCCGACCGAGGGGCGCGTGCCCTCCGCGAGAGTCCGGCCGGCGAGCAGGACGTCGCCGCCATCGAGCTCGACGATGTCGCCCCGGTCGAGCATGTCGAAGAGGGATGCGCCGGCCACCTCGACGAGCACGACCCCGGCGCGGGCGAGGATCAGCGGCCCGACGTTCGGGTAGCGGTCGGTCGAGAACGGGGCGACGTTGATGACCGCAACCGCACCCGAGGCGGCGAGGTCTTCGGCGGCGATCCGGTCGAGGTCGGCATGGTCGATCACAGCGATCTCGCCGAGCTCGATCCGCTTGACGAGATCCTTCGTCCTCTTGCCCAGCCGCACCGGCCCGACGACGACGCGTTCGGGATCGGTGTCGAGCTCGGCCCGGTCGCGCCGAGTGAGCAGTCCGCGCAGCCTCCCACTCGGGGTCATGGGCCGATTATGCGGCAGTCAGCAGTTCCCTTGCGTGCCTGCCGGCCGCCTCGTCGTCGCTGTCGGCACCGAGCATGCGGACGATCTCGGCCAGCTGCTCGTCGCCGCTCACCGCATCGACCCGCGCGACCGTGGCCTCGCCTGCGGCCTCCTTGACGACTCGGAAGTGCGTCGAGGCCAGAGATGCGACCTGCGCGAGGTGGGTGATGCAGATCACCTGCCGGCCCTCGCCGAGCGCCCGGAGCCGCTCACCGACCCGGCGCGCGACCTTGCCGCCGACGCCGGCGTCGATCTCGTCGAAGACGAGCGTCTCGAGCTCGCCGGCCGGACCGGTCCCTGAGAGGGCCAGCATCACCCGCGAGAGCTCACCTCCGGATGCGGCGTCGCCGAGCGGAGCGATCGGCATCCCCGGATTGGTCGCGACCCGGAGCTCGACGGTTTCGCAGCCGCCCGGTCCGAACCCGCCGGGCGCCGGGACCAGCGCGACCTCGAGGGTTGCGCCGTCCATCGCCAGCTCCGAGAGGGCCGCGGCGACCTCCCGCTCGAGCTTCGGCGCCGCGGCGGTGCGCGACTTCGACAGGCGGGCCCCGAGCTTCGCCCGCCTCGCCTCGGCCTCGGCGACCGCGACGTCGAGCTCGCCGCCGCGCTCGGCCGCCCGATCGAGGCGCTCGAGCTCAGACCGGCAGTGCTCGGCATGGGCGAGGACGGCTTCGGCGCTGCCCCCGTGCTTGCGGACCAGTCGGTCGATCTCCCCGAGCCGGGTCTCGACCTCTTCGAGCCGGCCCGGCTCGGCCTCGACGGCCTCGAGGTAGCCGCGAAGCTCGGCGGCGAGATCGCTGAGCTCGACCGAGGCGGCGGCGACGCGCTCGCCGAGCGCGTCGAGGGCGGGATCGACCGCGGAGCTCCGCTCGAGCGCGGCCGCGGCCTCGGCCAGTGCCCCCGAGCCGCCCCCGCCGTCGTCCCCGCCGGCGATCGCCTGCAGCGCGATCCCGGCACCCTCGCGCAGCGACTCGGCGTGGCGGAGCCGCTCGCGCTCGGCCGTCAGCGACGCGACCTCGGCGGGGTCGAGGGAGGCGGCATCGATCTCGTCGAGCTCGAAGCGGAGCAGGTCGATGTCGCGTTCACGGGCGCCCTCACGGGCGAGCAGCTCGTCGCGCTCGCGAGCCAGGGCGATCACATCGGCGTGGGCCGCGCGATAGTCGCCGAGCAGCGATCGGTGCGCGGCACCCGCGAAGCCGTCGAGGATCTCACCCTGGGCCGCGGTCAGCATCAGCTTGCGGTGCTCGTGCTGGCCGTAGAAGGCGAGCAGGCGCGAGCCGAGCTGTCTGAGGTCGGCGGCCGACGCCGAGCGACCGCCGATGAACGCGGACGAGCGGCCCGATCCGGCCGAGACGCGTCGCGCCAGGACGAGGTCCTCGCCGTCGGGGATGCGGTCGGCGAGATCGGCGAGGGCCGGGTCGTCCAGCAGCCCGTCGGGGACCTCGAAGCTCCCCTCCACCCATGCCTCGTCGGCACCCGGGCGGACGATCGCGCTCCGCGGGCGACCACCCATCAACAGATCGAGCGAGTGCGCGAGCACCGTCTTGCCGGCGCCGGTCTCGCCGGTGATGACGTTCAAGCCGGGCCCGAAGCGCATCTCCGTGCGCTCGATGAGCAGAAGGTTCTCGATCCGCAGCTCGCGAAGCATCCCCGGTGGGATAGCAACCGCCGCCGACGGATACGGCCCCTGCAGGGACTCCGCTCGCCCCACCCCGGCTCTGGGCCGGGCCGGCACCGCTGTTCGTCCTCGATCCGGCCCACGGCTGCGGCAGGCTGGGCCGGGTCGCGGCCCCGCGGCCCGTCAGTGGGCGAGGCGGCCGAACTTCTCGCGGATCCGGTGGTAGAACGTCTCGCCCTCGAGCTGGGCGAGCAGCGCGAGGTGGTCGCGGAAGCCGACCACCACCTCCTCGCCGGGCGCGAGGGTGCCGGACTCGATCCCGTCGATGCCGACGTCGACAGAGTCGCGGGAGCCGACGTTGGCGACGTGCAGGCGGTCGCCGGGAGCGACGACGAGAGCTCGTGCGGTGAGCGTGTGCGGGGCGATGAAGCTGACGACGTAGCCCTCCACGCCCCAGGCCAGGATCGGCCCGTTGTTGGCGAGGTTGTAGCCGGTCGACCCGGCCGGCGTGGCGGCGACGAGGCCGTCGCAACGGACGCGGCCGACCTCGCGGCCGCCGACGCTGTAGCTGAGCTCGGCGACGCGATGGTGCGGGCGCCGGGTGAAGGAGACGTCGTTGACGGCGATCTCGGTCTCGGCGGCGATCGTGGCCTCGAGGCCGGGCAGCGAAACGGTCTCGAAGTCGCCGCTGAAGGCCCGCTCGAGCCCGGCGCCGAGATCATCGGCCTCGGCCGCGGCGAGGAAGCCGACCGTGCCGTAGTTGATCCCGAAGACGGGAACGTCGGTGCCGGCGTAGCGGCGCAGCGCCCGGAGGATCGTCCCGTCGCCGCCGAGCGCCAGACAGAGTTCGACGTCGGCGGGCAGCTCGTCGGCGAAGGTGACGTCGTCGATCGCCTCGCGGAGCCCGCCCGGGTCCGGCTCGCGCTCGACGACGACGAGCTCGCAGCCCGCCGCCTCGGCCGCCCGCGCCGCGGCGAGGATCGCTGCGTCCGTGTTGCTCGGGCGGGAGTGGGTGAGCACGGCAACCCGCTTCATCGCACGGCCTCCTCGATCCCGCGCGGGTCCAGCGAGCCGCCGTCGCGCGCGAAGCGGACGAAGTACTCCTGGTTGCCCTTCGGGCCGGGCACGCCGGCGGCGGCGATCCCACTCGCGCCGAGGCCGAGCGCCGCGGCGGCGGCGATCACGTTGCCGACGGCCTCGCGCCGCTCCTCGGCCGAGCGGACCACTCCGCCCTTGCCGACTCGGCCGCGGCCGAGCTCGAACTGCGGTTTGACCATCGCCAGCACCTCACCATCATCGGCGATCGCGTCTCGCACCGGGCCGATGATCTTCGCCAGTGAGATGAAGCTGACATCGATCACCGCCAGGCTCGGCCGGAACGGGAGATCGCCGGGCTCGAGGTTGCGCGCGTTGAGACCCTCCATCACCGTCACCCGATCGTCGTTGCGTAGCGACCAGTCGAGCTGACCGCCCCCGACGTCGACGGCCACCACCCGCGCGGCCCCGCGCTGCAGCAGGCAGTCGGTGAAGCCGCCGGTCGAGGCACCGACGTCGAGGCAATCGCGCCCACCGGGGTCGATCCCGAGCCGGTCGAGGGCCGCCTCGAGCTTGAGCCCACCGCGAGAGACGTAGCGTCGCCCGCCCTCGAGCTCGACCCGAATGTCGTCGGCGACCATCTGCCCGGGCTTCAGCGCCTTCTCGCCGCCACGGCCGATCCGCACCTCGCCGGCGCGGATCGCGCTTGCGGCAGCGGTCCGCGACGGCATCAGGCCGCGCTCGGTCAGCAGGTTGTCGAGGCGTGTCTTCGGCATCGGTTCGGCAGAAGCTATGCGGTTCGGTCGCACTGATTGTCGAAATGCACTTCGCGTGTGACCGGACTCACACACAAGACGGACAGGTGTTCGTATATTCGACTCAAGCTTAAGGACCGGTCGGCCACCGCCACATATCGCGATGTCCCACAGGCCGGTCTCTCTCAACACACATAACTCTCCTCCCTGTACCCGAGAGCGCCTCCCCAGTGGAGGCGCTTTCGCATTCTGGAGTTCCAGCAAGCCGAGGCTGCCCTCGCCGAAACGGGTAGCCCTAGGGACGAATTCCTCGACATTATGCGTGAGTGTTCGCAATAGGCCGTGTAGGTCCAGCTTCGGGTCTGAACGGTGCCCGGGCTCGACTCTTTCTGCGGCGCCGGCGCGGCGATGGTCGGGCGGGAGCGGTGCGCTCAGTAGTGGAATCTGATCCAGCTACCGTCCCGATTCTCGAAACGCCCAGTCGCCAACCGCAGCTTGAAGACGCGAACGTCTCCGTTCTCATCGAGCACCTCGAAGCGTCTGTTGTCTTCATCGACGCGGGTGATCACACCCTCGACCGGCGGGCTCAGGGCAAGCACCCTGACCTTGCCGCCCTCGACCGGCATGGCTCGCAGCCGCATGTCCTCGAGAGTAGCGCCAGCCTCGTCGACCCTCAGCGGCGGTGGCCGAGGTCATTGACCGGCGTCTGAGGGCGGTCAGAGCAGGTTCACCGCTATGAAGATGACCACGCAGGCGCCCGCCGCCCCGGCGGCCGCCGCAACAAGCATCGGCCGCCAGTCCAACTTCTGCGCGGGGATCGGAGTCCTGGCCCGCTCCTGTATAGGCAACTCGCGCGGGATGGTGAGGTTTGCCATGGCTTCACCTTCAACGGCAGCAGTTTCATTCCTTGTTGTCGAGCGCTCGCTACGGCAACCCCCGCTTCCCCGTATCCAGGCGCCCGCGGGGGCCTAACCGCGCGGTCTGCGGATAGGGCCAGGGGGATGGATGCCACGTCGATCCCGCCCTTCATTCGGCCTCAGCCGCTGAACGCCGTACCGACCACCACGCAGTAGGTCACGTCGCCACGCTTCGATCCGGCGGCGACTGTGGCCAGCAGGCCCGCCGACACGATGCAGGCCGGCAACAGGAGCCCTCGATGCGACTTCCCGAATCTCTCCACGTTTCCAGTCTGCAGCCGCTTCGGAACAACCCGCGCTCGTTCCCAGGACGCCCGCTACGCTGCGAAGACGGGGCCCCGCTGAGCCGCCCGGCAACCCGATACGGAGGAACCGAGGAGAGAATGAGAATCACGACTGTCACGAGGTGCACGCTCGCCACGCTCGCACTGGCGACGGCAATCGCGCTGCTGGCCACGGCCTACTCGGATGCGGCCGGCTGCCGGCAGCCGCGCGGCAAGTTCGAGCCGCCCTGCAACCCGGCTCTCGCGCAGTCACCGTGGAGCGGCTCGCACCGAGCCAGCTACGCGCAGGCGTCCTCCCCCTACCGAAGCCTCGAAAGCGATGATGTCCGCGCCCGGCACATCGACCTGCCCGGGATCCCGATCTCGATCCAGTTCAGCGCCAAGTACGAGGACGGCGGCCGGGTCGCCTGGGGCTCGCTGATCGACGGCGCCAATCGCCAGGCGCTGTTCAAGGTCGACGCCGAAAGCGGCGAGGTCATCGACATCTACGTGCCCGCCGAGCGCGAGACGGAGCCTCCCCCGGCCTCCGGCGCGGCCGGCATCACCGGTGCCTACAACATCCTCGACCGCTCGAATCGCTTCATCGTCCCTCGCCTGACCTGGTTCGACGTCTACGGCGACTCGAAGAAGGGCAGGAGCAGCTCGAAGATCGAGCTAAAGAAGCGCTTCGTGCTGCCCGCCGACATCCTCTGCGGCAGCGACGACAAGCTCGTCGGCGCGGTGATGACCTACGACGGCTACATCGCCTTCGTCACCGAGAACGGCGTCGTCGGGACGATCCCGCGACAGCCGTCGCAGATGCGGAAGGCGAACCTCCGGACCGTGAGCCTGAACGGCGCCGCCTGCGCGACCGCCGACGATCCCGGCGCCGACCTGCAGACGGTGTCAAACAACATCGCCGCCGACGAGAACGGCGGCATCTACGTCGTCACCTCGAAGCGGATGGTGAGGGTCAACCACGATCCGCGGTCCGGTGAGCTCGCGAAGGCCTGGTCCTCTCCCTACAACGCCGGCTCCGACGTCAGCGAGATCCGGCTCGGCGAGGGCTCGGGATCGACCCCGAGCCTGATGGGCACCGGACGCGACCAGGACAAGTTCGTCGTCATCACCGACGGCCAGGATCTCATGCACCTCGACCTCTTCTGGCGCAACGGCGTACCGAAGCAGTGGGACGGGCTCGGCGGCGAGCGGCCGCGGCGTATGGCCTGCGAGTACCCGGTGACGTTCGGCGACCCGGACGCCGAGGTGTCGCTCTCGGAGCAGTCGGTGGCCGTCCGTGGATACGGCACCCTCAACGTCAACAACCTGCTCGCCTACGACTTCCCTGACGGCCTGCCGGCGGTACTGCTGAACGCGCTCGCCGCCCTCCGCGGCGGCGATCCGGCGGCGACTCCGCACGGCGCCGAGCGGATCGATTGGGATCCGCGCACCCAGCGCTGCCACTCGGTCTGGGGCAACAAGCGCGTGTCGATCCCCAACGGCATCCCGTCGATCAGCGAGCGCAGCGACCTCGCCTACGGAATGCGGCTCAAGGACTCCGAGTGGGGCGTCGGCGGGCTGCGCTGGAAGAACGGCAAGTCGAGCTTCTTCGCCCCCTCGCCGGGCGGTCCCTGCTCGGACACCGCGATCGGGTACCTCGAGGAATCGGGGACGCTGCCGATCCTCGGGCCGGTCATCGACGAGATCCCCAACAGCTGCGAGAACTCGTTCTACGCAGCGACCGAGATCGGACCGAAGCGGTCGATCTGGACGGGGACTTTCCTCGGTCTGACGAAGTACGTACAGAGGCGTTGACGGCGACTCCGGGGGAAAGCGCGGTCGGCTGGCCGGATGGTTCCCCCCTCGGCTACTTGACGGCCGGCTGACCGAGCGCCGCGAGGACGCGGTCGGCGACGGCGTCACCGGTCAGGCCGACCTCTTCGCGCAGCAGGGCCGGCTTGCCGTGGGTGACGTAGCGGTCGGGCAGGCCGACCCGCATGATCCGCGCCCGATCGGAGCCGAGCGAGTCCTCGACGTGCTCGAGGACGGCGGCGCCGAAGCCGCCGGGAAGGACGTTCTCCTCGATCGTGACTACGAGCTCGTGCTCGCCGGCGACGCGATCGACGAGCTCGCCGTCGAGCGGCTTCGCGAACCGGGCGTCGGCGACGGTCGGCCGCAG
The DNA here is from genome assembly GCA_963784885.1 of uncultured Conexibacteraceae bacterium. GTDB lineage: Bacteria > Actinomycetota > Thermoleophilia > Solirubrobacterales > 70-9 > RHKX01. The sequence goes on along the minus strand of CAWATA010000004.1, from coordinate 481,649 downwards.
TCCACGCTCGGCGAGGATCGCCGCGGCGTCGTTGGCGACCTGGACGCCCCAGCCGTAGCCGAGCAGGGCGACTCGCTCGCCCTCCTGGAGCACCTCTCCCCTGCCGATCTCGATCTCGCGCGGAGGCTCGGGAAGCGGCACGCCCTCGGCGCTGCCGCGCGGGTAACGGAAGGCGACCGGGCCGTCGTCGTAGGCGAGTGCTGTGCGCAGCATGTTCACGAGCATCGCTTCGTCGCGCGGCGCCATCAGGACGATGTTCGGCAGCGGGCGGAAGTAGGAGACGTCGAAGGCGCCGTGGTGGGTCGGCCCGTCGTCGCCGACGAGCCCCGCTCGGTCCATCGCGAAGACGACGTTGAGCTCCTGCAGGCAGACGTCGTGGACGATCTGATCGAACGCCCGCTGGAGAAAGGTCGAGTAGATCGCGCAGACCGGCTTGCCGCCCTGGAGCGCAACCCCGGACGCGAACAGGACGGCCTCCTGCTCGGCGATGCCGACGTCGATGTACTGCTCGGGAACGGACTCGGCGAGCTCGTCGAGCCCCGTCCCCCCCGCCATCGCCGCGGTGATCCCGATGACGCGCCGGTCGCGCTGCGCCTCGGCGACGAGGGCGTTGGCGAAGACCGAGGTGTAGGCGGGCGGCGCCGGCTTCGACGGCAGCGGTCTCGAGCTTCTCCGGCGCGATCGAGGCGGGCGAGTCGGACTCGGTGACGGGGACGAGCTTCGGCTTTCCTTGGCGCGGGAGCGCGGTCGACGATCGAGCCGGGCTTGGCCGCATGCCACTTCTCCATCCCCTCGAGCCCGCCCTCCTCGGCGGCGGCGAAGCCCCGCCCCTTGACGGTGTGGATGTGGACGACGACGGGACGGTCGGCCTCGAACGCGCGGCGCAGCGCCCAGCGCAGGTCGGCGACGTCGTGGCCGTCGATGACTCCCATGTAGGCGATCCCGAGCTCCTCGAAGAGCAGCCCGGGCGCCCAGTAGGCCTTGATCGCGGACTTGATCTCGGGGCCGAGGCGCTCGATCCGCCGGCCGAGGCCGAGCGGCAGCTTGGTCAGCCGCTCCTCGACGTCCTCGCGGGCGTGGAAGAGCCGCGGATTGAGACGGAAGCGGTTGAAGTAGTGCGAGAGGGCGCCGACGTTCGGCGAGATCGACATGCCGTTGTCGTTGAGGACGATCACCACCGGCGTCTCGAGCCCGCCGGCCTGGTGAAGCGCCTCGTAGGCGACGCCGCCGGTCAGTGCTCCGTCGCCGATCACCGCGACGACCTTCCCGTCGGGGCCGATGCCGCGGCGCATCGCCTCCTTGAGCCCGACTGCGTAGCCGATCGAGGTCGAAGCGTGACCGGCGCCCATGATGTCGTGAGGCGACTCGGGGATCGAACAGAACGGGGCGAGCCCCCCGTACTGGCGGATCGTCGCGAGCCGGTCCTTCCGGCCGGTGAGGATCTTGTGCGGATAGGCCTGGTGGCCGACGTCCCAGAGGATCTTGTCCCGCGGCGATTCCATCAGGCTGTGGAGGGCAACCGCGAGCTCGCAGGTCCCGAGGTTGGCGCCGAAGTGGCCGCCGATCTCCCCGATCGTGTCGATGATCAGCTCGCGGGTCTCCTGCGCGACCTCCTGCAGCTGCTCGTCGTCGAGGCCGCGCAGGTCGGCGGGCCCGTCGATCCGATCGAGGAGGTGCGGGTTGTCGATTCGTTCGCTGTCGCTCATCTGGCGGAGGCGGGACGGGGCCGTGCCCGATCGGCCTCCCACGATTGTCACAGGTTGCCCACCGCCGGTGACGCCGAAACGCGTTCTGGCACGAGAAGGACCCGGGCCGGCGGAGGCGGCCTACGACGTGCGGGTGAAGATGAAGTCGGCGATCTGGTGCAGCGCGGCGGTCTCGCCGCTCGCACGCTCGAGCGCCGTCAGCGCCTCGCGATGTGACTCGACGGCGAGCTCCCGGGCCCGTTCGAGCCCGTAGAGGCTGACGTAGGTCACCTTGCCGTGGCGCTCGTCGGAGCCGCTCGGCTTGCCGAGCTCGGCGTCGCTCCCGGTCACGTCGAGGATGTCGTCGACGATCTGGAACAGCAGTCCGAGCTCGGCGGCGAAGCGACGGTAGGGCTCGTCCGCCTCCGGGGAGCGGCCGGCGAGCGCCAGAGCGGCGCCGACGCTGGCGGCGATCAGCCGCCCGGTCTTCAGCGAGTGCAGGAGGCGGAGCGCGACCGGATCCTCGTCGCCGCCGGTGACGTCGACGTACTGGCCGCCGACCATCCCGTCGACTCCGGTCGCCGCGGCGATCTCGCGGACGGCCGCGAGGACCCGGTCCGGCTGCCCCGGCTGCTCGCAGGCGAGCCGGATCGCCTCGGCGAAGAGCGCGTCGCCGGCGAGGATCGCCACGTCCTCGCCGTACGCGACGTGGGAGGTCGGCCGACCGCGCCGGAGGTCGTCGTCGTCCATCGCCGGCAGGTCGTCGTGGATCAGCGAGTAGGTGTGGATCAGCTCGAGCGCAGCAGGCGACCGGGAAGCAGCGTCATCCGGGTCGGCTCCGAGCGACCGGCCCGTCGCGAGACAGAGCACCGGCCGGATCCGCTTGCCGCCCGCGAGCAGCGAGTAGCGCATCGCCTCCTCGAGCCCGGCGGTCTCCGGGCGCGGGGAGTACGTCAGCCGTTCGAGGCGGTCCTCGACGAGCTTCTGCAGGTCGTCCGGGTACCCATCCACGGTCAGGGGCTCTCGGCCCCGCTCCGCCGCCGCGCGCGCGGCGTCGGCGGCCGTCGCCCCGGCCTCGGCTGCGATCCGGGCAGCCTCCTGCGCCAGCTCGACGGCGGCGGCGTCGCCGGTCGCCTCGTCGGCGAGCTCGGCCGCGATCGCCTCGAGGCGATCGGCGGCGCTCCGCAGCGCCTCGATTCCGCGCGGCGACTCGCTCATGCGGGCGAGCCCTCCTCCGCCCCGACCTTGCGGGCGATCGCCGAGAGCACTCCGTTGACGAACCCGGGCGCGTCGGTGCCGCAGTAGCGGCGGGTGATCGAGACGGCCTCGTCGATCGAGACCGGGACCGGGATCTCCTCGCGATGCAGCATCTCGAACACCGCGACCCGCATGATCCCGCGCTCCAGCGGCGCAATTCGCTGCACCGTCCAGCCGTGGGAGCTGGCGGCGATCTCGTCGTCGATCTCGGCCAGGTGCGCATCGACGCCCTCGGCGAGATCGCGGGTGAATGGCTTGGCGCCGGCGAGCAGCTGCTCGAGCGCGCGGCCGGTCACGTCGCGCTGGTAGAGCGCGAAGGCGGCGTCGCGGCGTTGATCGGATCGGCGCACCCGTGGGAGATTACGCGCCCGGGTGGCTGCTCAGGGGTCGTGGCGCCCGGCGCGGCGTCCGGCGGGCGATCGGTGACCTACGCCCGTGAGACGTAGTCGCCGGAGCGGGTGTCGACCCGCACCTTCTCGCCCTCCTCGATGAACAGCGGGACCTCGATGGTCACGCCGGTCTCGAGGGTTGCGGGCTTCGATCCGCCGCCGGAGGCGGTGTCGCCCTTGAGCCCGGGCTGCGTCTCGGTGACCTCGAGATCGACCGCGCTCGGGATCTGGATCCCCGCGGGCCGCTCGTCGACGAACAGGAGCTCGACCTCGTCGTTGGGCCGCACCCATCGCATCGAGTCCGGATCGAGGTCGGAGGCGATCTCGAGCTGCTCGTAGCTCTCGTTGTCCATGAACACCTGGGCATCGCCGGAGTCGTAGAGGTACTGCATCCGGCGGGTCTCGGTCCGGACGGGGCGGAACTTCTCGCCGGCCCTGAAGGTCTTGTCGATCACCGAGCCGTCCTCGACGCGGCGGAGCTTCGTCCGCACGAAGGCGCCGCCCTTGCCCGGCTTGACGTGCTGGAACTCCATGATCCGGAAGATCTTGCCGTCGACCTCGATGTGGGAGCCGTTCTTGAACTGAGCCGTGCTGATCACGGCGCGGAGAGTAGCGGCGCGCGGGCGAGGCGGCTCAGATCGCAGCGACCGGAATCGCGCCCGCGTCCCTGATCGCCTTAGGATTCGCCCCCTCGAGCTGGGCGAGGGTGCGGTAGGCGAGCGCCGAGGAGACGATCTCGAGCCCCGCGGCCTGACTATCGGGAATCCGCTCGAGCAGGTGCTTGGAGGCGAGGATCTCCCCTCCGGCGGCGACGTCCTGGATCCGTGCGGCCTCGTTGACCTCGTCGCCGAGCGCCGTGACCTCGAGCCGCCCGCTGGTGACGACCTGGCCGATCACGAGCATCGAGCCCCAGTGGATTCCGGCGTTCACCGCGATCGGTGCATCCGGCGGGGCGGCCAGTTCGCGGATCCGGCCGACGACCGTTCGCGCGGCGCGAACCGCCGCGACCGCCGCCGCGGACTCGGAGCCGTCGAAGTCCTCGGCGAGGAAGAAGGCCGAGGCGCCGTCTCCGGCGTGCTTGCCGACGATCCCGGTGCACTCGGTCACCGAGTCGTCGATGATCGTGGTCAGGTCGCTGATCAGCTGAAAGTAGGCGGTCGAGGGAAGTCGCTTCGAGATCTCACCGGACGCCTCGAGGTCCACGAAGAGCACGGCCGCGGGCCTGCGGGCAGGATCCGCCTTCTGCGCCATCCGCTCGTACATGTCGACGTCGCCGCGGGAGAGCAGGCCGGTCACCGAGCCGCTGAGGGCCGGCCACGAGAGACGCAGGGCACCGAGGAAGGTGCCGTCGGCATCGGTCAGGCGCAGCGTCACGAGCTGCTGGGTCCCGCTGTATCGCAGCCGCTCCGTGTGGCGAAACTCCATGCCCACCGTCCACCCGAGCGGCACGGGCTTCGGCTCGACCTCCGCCGCGGCATCGGCGACCGCGCCGAAGGCGCGGGCGAAATCCTCGGTGCCGGGCTCGAGAGCTGCTCGCATGTAGGGGACCTCCGATCGCCACCATTCGCGCAGCGCGTCCTCCGTGAACCCCCAGATCTCCGGGTGCTCGAGATCGCGCTGTACGGACGAGAGCCCGAGGAAGGGCCTCGGATCGGCGGCGCCGATCACCGAGGCCAGCTCGCTGCTGATGTAGACGAGACGCCACTTGGCGTCGAAGATCTCGGCGACGCGGCGGGCGGTCTCGAGCTCCTCAGCCAGACGGCGAAGCTCAGGATGCTCCGGGAGCGGCCAATCGTCGGGGGGACCGATGGGCATCGCCTCTCACCATATGCCGATCTCCTGAATCAACGCAACCGCTTGCCCGAGATCTCAGGCCCGCGCCGGCTGCTCGTCGCCCCCGTCGCCGCCGTCGGCGGCGTACTCGGCGAGCAGCTCCTTCTCGCGCTTCAGCTTCGGGAAGAAGCGCCAGATCACGATCGCGCCGATCAGGACGGCGACGATTCCCGCGAGGTAGGCCCAGTCGTCGCCCTTCAGGAACGCCTCGCGGGCCCCGGCGATGATCTGGTCCTTGTACTGCGGGTATTGGCCGGCGGTGTCGGCGGCACTCGCGAAGGACTTCTGGAGCTCCGACTCGGTCGCGTCGGTGATCTTGGCGGAGTTCGGGGATGCCGCGATCTGGGTCGAGATCGAGGCGGCGTAGCCGGCCGTCAGGACCGCGCCGAGGATCGACTGCATGATCGCGCCGCCGAGGTCGCGCTGGAGATCCGCGGTCGCCGAGGCCATTCCGGCCCGCTTGACGGGCACCGAGCCGGTCAGCGACCGCGATGCCGGCGTGCCGGCGAGGCCGATCCCGATGCCGATCAGCCCGTAGGCGAGCCCGATCTGCCAGTACGGACTCGACTCGCTCCAGATCACCAGCATGGTCAGGAAGGCGAGGAGGATGAAGGCGTAGCCGAACAGCAACGTGAACCGGGCCCCGCGCGACTCGACGAGCTTCGCCGATCGCGGCGCCACGAAGACCATCAGCACCGCCGCCGGCAGGATCGCCACACCGGCATCGAACGTCGAGTACTCGAGCACGTTCTGCAGGAACTGCTGGCCGATGAACGCAGCGCCCATCAGCGATCCGAAGACGATGACCCCCGCCACCGCCGCCACCCAGAACGTCGGCCGAGCGGCGACCTGGAGGTCGTAGAGGGGCACCTTCACGCGACGCTGGCGGATCGCGAATCCGGTGACGGCGGCGAGCGCGACGACGAGCAAGCCGATCGCGAATGCGGTCGCCCCCGGAACCGCCGCGAAGTTGATCCCGAGGACGAGCGCCGAGACCATCAGGATCGAGAGCATCCCACCGAGGTTGTCCACCGGGTCACTGGTCTCGTGGACGTGGGAGGGGATCAGGCGCAGGGCAAGGATCAGCGCCAGCACCGCGAGCGGCACGGTTACGAGGAAGCAGGACCCCCAGTCGAAGTGCTCGAGCAACCCGCCGGAGATCATCGGGCCGAGCGCCGAAATGGCGCCGCCGATCGCCGACCAGAGCGCGATCGCGCGGGTGCGGGCCGGGCCGGACCAGAGCGCTGTGATGAGCGCCAGCGTCGTCGGGAACGCCATGCCGGCGGCGAGTCCGCCGAGGATGCGGGCGACGAAGAGAATGTCCACGGAGCCGGCGGTCCCGGCGATGATCGAGGCTGGGATCGTGATCGCCATGCCGAGGACGACCATCATCTTGCGGCCGTAGCGGTCGCCCAGCGCACCGAGGTAGAGGACCGACGCGGCGAGGCCGAGCGAGTAGCCGACGGCGACGAGGTTGAGTTCCGTCTGGCCCGCATCGAAGGCCTTGCCGATATCCGGCAGGGCGACGTTGGCGACTGACAGGTTGAGGTTGGCGACGGCCGCGACGAGGATCAGCGCCGCCAGCACCGCCTTGGCGTGCGGTGGGGCCGATCCCTCTGTCTGCTTGGTTTCCGGCATGGCTCGACTTTCGGTCGGGGCACCCTAGCCGCGACGGGGTCGGTGCGGTGTCAACCGGAGTGGGTGATGGAGCGGAGGCGCGAGCTCGGGAGAACGGGCGGTTCTCCCGACGGCACGGCTCAGCCGATGCCGGGGGGGTCGACCTCGTCGACGTAGAGGTCGACAGCCGGCTCGGCGCCGGGCGCCGCAGCGTAGGGCTCGAAGTCGATCACGCCCTCCTCCACGAGCACGTCCTCGGCGAGGAAGAAGTTGCCCGTGCACTCGCGGCTCGGGCGGGTGAGGACCGCGTGGGCTGAGTCGGACATGATCTCCGGCGTCCGCGAGCGGGCCATCGCCGCGTCGCCGCCGAGCAGGTTCTGGACGGCGGCCGTCGCCACCAGGGTCCGTGGCCAGAGCGAGTTGAACGCGACTCCGTCGGCGCGGAACTCCTCGGCCATGCCGAGCGTGCAGAGGCTCATCCCGTACTTGGCGATCGTGTAGGCGACGTGGTCCTTCGCCCAGCGGGGCTCGAGGCTGAGCGGCGGCGAGAGCGTCAGCACGTGCGGGTTCTCCGCCTGCTTGAGGTGCGGGACGGTGAGCTTGGAGACGACGAACGTGCCGCGCGTGTTGATGTCCTGCATCAGGTCGTAGCGCTTCATGTCGAGCTGCTCGGTGCCGACGAGGTTGATCGCGCTCGCGTTGTTGACCGTGATGTCGATACCGCCGAAGTGCTCGACGGTCTCGGAGACCGCCTCGGCGACCTGGCCCTCGTCGCGAATGTCGCCGACGATCGCGCAGCGCCCGGCCACCCGCTTCCTCGATCTGCTCGGCGGCGGTGTGGATCGTGCCCTCGAGCTTCGGGTGCGGCTGGTCGGTCTTCGCGATCAGCGCGACGTTGGCGCCGTCGCGGGCCGCGCGAAGGGCGATCGCGAGGCCGATGCCGCGACTACCGCCGCTGATGAACAGGGTCTTGCCCCCGAGGCTACGAGTTGGACTCATGCCGGGAACGCTATCCGGTGGGTGTCCGGCGGCGGTTCCGGCTCCGCTTCTTCTTCTTCGAGCGTGAATGCTGCTTCGGCGCCGGCCCGGCGGACTCGGCCTCCACCTCGGCCTCGATCGCCGCCTCGAACTTCGAGTCCTCTCCGGCCTCGAGCACGTCCTCGGCCTCGGCCATCAGGGCGGCCGAGCCCGACGGAACCGCCGGCGAGAGCCGCCAGAAGGTGACCTGCTGACCGAGGCTCCAGAGGCTGGTCGTGATCGAGTAGATGGCGAGGCCGGCGGGGAAGCGCATGATCACCGTGGCGAAGAGGAGCGGCAGGCCCATCGCGATCCCGCGGTGGGAGCTCTGCATCGTCCGCGTCGCGATCGCGCTCGATGCGAGCTGCGAGCAGACGTAGATCAGCAGCATCGCCACCAGGACCGCACCCTGGGGCTTGGCGGTCAGGTCGGGGATGAAGAGAAAGCCGGTGTCTCCGAACAGGCCGCTGGTCGCGTCCTGGCGGAGCAGCATGTAGAGCGAGATGAAGATCGGAATCTGCAGAAGCAGCGGCCCGACCGATGCGAGCGGGTTGATGCCGTGCGCGCGGTAGTAGGCCGACATCTCCTGTTGGAGCCGCTGCTTGTCGTCCTTGTACTGCTTCTGCATCCGCTTCAGCTCCGGCATGTGCAGCTTCATCTCGCGCTGCGAGCGGAACTGGCGGACGACCAGCGGGATCGTGAGCACCCGGGTCAGCAGCGTCAGCCCGACGATCGCAAGTCCCCAGGTGAGGCCGATCCCGTGCAGCGTCTCGAGGACCCACTCCTCGACGTTGTTGAGCGGCTGCAGGATGTTGGCGACCACCGGCACGGCCCGGGAGCGTAACGGGGCCATAGGATCGGGGCATGGCGCTCGCCCACACCGCGCCGCTTCGGCGCGAGCTCACTACGGCCTTCCCGCATCGGCCGTTCACGGTCGAGTTCTGGGACGGGAGCGAAGTCCCCTCGAGCGACGGCACCGGGCCGACGTTCCGGGTCCGCTCGCCGAAGGCGATCGCGCAGGCGCTGCGCGCACCCGGCCAGCTCGGGATCGGCCGCGCCTACGTGACCGGCGAGCTCGAGGTCGACGACATCGACCTGGTCATGGACCTGCTCGAGGACTGGAAGCCGCCGACGCCGGCGCCCTCGACGCGGTTGCGGCTGCTCGGCGCGGCCCTCGCCGCGAACGGGCTCACCCTCCCCCCACCCCACCGCTGGCCGAGCTCCGGCCGCAGGGCGAGCGGCGAACGAAGGAGCGGGACGCCCGCTCGGTCCGCCACCATTACGACCTGCCGCCCGAGTTCTTCGGCCTGTTCCTCGACGACTCGATGACCTACAGCTGCGCGATCTTCTCCCGCGGCGCCGAGACGCTCGAGGAGGCACAGACGGCGAAGCTCGAGATGGTCTGCACCAAGCTCGCCCTCGAGCCCGGCGAGCGGATCATCGACATCGGTTGCGGCTGGGGCAGCTTCGCCGTCCACGCCGCGACCCACCACGGCGTCGACGTCGTCGGGATCACGCTGTCGGAGCCGCAGGCACGGGTCGCCCGCGAGCGCGCCGAGGCGGCCGGAGTCGGCGACCGGGTCGAGATCCGGGTCATGGACTACCGCGACCTCGCCGGCGAGCGCTTCGACGCCATCGCCAGCATCGGGATGGTCGAGCACGTCGGCGCCGAGCGGATCGACCTCTACGCCGAGCGGCTCGCGTCGCTTCTGCCCTCCGGGGGCCGCCTGCTCAACCACGGGATCGCCCGGCTCCGCCACAGCGATCCCGACGCCGGCCCGTTCTCAGAGCGCTATGTCTTCCCCGACGCCGACCCGCTCCACCTCTCCCGCGTCCTGCTCGCGCTCGAACGCGCCGGCTTCGCGAGCGAGCACGTCGAGGGCTTCGCATCCGACTACGCCGAGACCCTCCGCCACTGGGCCCGCCGGCTCGACGAGAACCTCGACCGCGCGATCGCCCTCGCCGGCCCCGAGCGGGTCCGCGTCTGGCGCCTCTACCTGCGGGCCGCCCGCAGCGGCTTCGAGAGCGGATTCACGTCGATCTTCCAGGTCCGGGCGCGCCTGGCCTGAGCCGGCCGGCGCCGCCTCCGCCATGGCGTGGGCCGGATCGGCGACGGTATGAGGCGCCGAGCTGACCCACGCGGGCCTACTTCGGGCGGCTGCTGAGGTTGCGGTAGCCGTCCTCAGTGACGACCACTAGGTCCTCGATCCGGATCCCGAACTCGCCGGGGATGTAGATGCCGGGCTCGACGGTGACGACGTCGCCGGCGAGCAGCGTGTCCTCGGAGCGCTTCGACAGGCGCGGCGGTTCGTGGACCTCGATCCCGACGCCGTGGCCGAGCCCGTGGCCGAAGCGCTCGCCGTAGCCGGCCTCGGCGATCGGCTCGCGCGAGATCGCGTCGACGGCGCGGCCGTCCGCGCCGGCGCGAATCGCTTCGAGTGCTGCGAGCTGGGCGGCGAGGACGAGGTCGTAGACCTGCTTCTGGGCCGGATCGGGCTCGCCCTCGGCGAGGGTGCGGGTGCAGTCGGAGCAGTAGCCGTCGACGATCGCGCCCATGTCGATGGTCACGTACTCGCCGGCGCCGATCACCCGGTCGCCGGGGACGGCGTGCGGCAGCGCTCCGTTCGCCGCGGCGGCGACGATCGACGGGAACGAGGGTCCCTCCGCCCCGAGCTCGCGCATCTTCGCCTCGGCGGCGAGGGCGACATCGCGCTCGGTCCGGCCCGCGAGACCGCGGTCCTCGAGCCAGGCGTAGACCTCATCGGTCAGGGCGGACGCGGCGGCGATCGCTTCGACCTCGGCCTCGTCCTTGACCCGGCGGAGGTCCGTGAGCAGATCCTCGGCGGCGACGATCTCGACGCCCCCGCCGACGGCCTCGAGCAGCTTGCCGTGGGTCTCGACGCTCGTCTTCGCGGGCTCGAACCCGACCCGCCCGGAGAGATGGGAGGCCACCTCCTTGAGGATGTCTGCGGTGGCGTCGACGATCCGGAACGTTTCGGGCACGGTCTCGGAGGCGAGATCCGTGTAGCGGAAGTCGGTGACGAAGACGCGGACGTCGGGACCGATGACGACGATCCCGCTGGTGCCGCCGAACCCGGTCAGCCAGGCGACGTCGGCCATCGAGTCGCGGATCGAGTCGCCGGGGCGGACGAGGTCGCCGACGATGGCCGCTTCGAGCCCAGCCGCCGCCACCGCCTCGGCAACCCGGTCGGCGCGGCTGTCGGGAGCCGTGATCAGACCCCCAGCTCCTTCGCCAGAACCTCGAGCCCCTCGCGGTAGCCGTCCAGCCCCTTGCCCGAGATCTTCGCCGCGACGAGCCCGTCGAAGACGGAGACGGAGCGCCAGTCCTCGCGATCGGCGACGTCGCTGATGTGGACCTCGACGGCGGGCTTGCCGGCGACCTCGAGGGCGTCGCGGATCGCCCACGAGTAGTGCGACCAGGCCCCGGCGTTGACGAGGACCCCATCTGCGGTCTCGGGCACCCGGTGGAGGTACTCGCAGAACTCGCCCTCGTGGTTGGTCTGAAAGAACGACACCTCGAGCCCGAGCTCGCGGCCGAACTCGTGGATCCGGTACTCGTACTCGCTCAGCGTCTCGGTCCCGTAGATCGCGGGGTCACGGCGCCCGAGCATGTCGAGGTTGACGCCGTGCATCACGGCGACGCGGTTGTGCGCGCTGCTCATCGGCTCGTCAGTCCCTCGACCACGCGGCGGAGGCTATCGGCATCGATTCGCTGCCCGAAGCGGACGTCGCCGGGCTCAGCGATCGTGACGAACCCGATGCCCTCGGCGGTCCGCTTCTTGTCGCGACCGACCGCCTCGAGCACCGCGTCGGGCTCGATCCCGGCGTCGAGCGCCGTCGGCAGCCCTGCCCGCTGAAGCAGCGCGACCACCTCGGGCTCGAGCGACGACGCGCCGGAGAGCCGCAGCGCGGCGACGAGGCCGATCGCGATCGCCTCGCCGTGGCGGTAGCGCTCATAACCGGTGGCCGCCTCGATCCCGTGACCGACGGTGTGACCGAGGTTGAGGACCGCCCGCAGACCCGACTCGCGCTCGTCGGCGCCGACGACGTCGAGCTTCGTCCGGGCGCAGTCGAAGACGAGCGGGGCGAGCGAGGCGGCGTCGATCGCCTCGAGCGCCCGGACCCGATCCCAGAGCGAGCCCCCAGCGATCAGCGCCGTCTTGACCACCTCGGCGAATCCGGCTGCGAGCTCGGCGGGCGGCAGGGTCCGCAGCGCCGCCGGATCGGTGAGGACTGCCGCCGGCTGGTGGAAGGCGCCGACATAGTTCTTGCCCTCGGGCAGGTCGACGCCGGTCTTGCCGCCGTAGGCGGAATCGACCTGCGCGACGAGCGTCGTCGGCACCTGGACGACCGGAATTCCGCGCTGATAGACGGCGGCGCAGAAGCCGACCAGGTCGCCGGCGACGCCCCCGCCGAACGCCAGCAGGGCGTCCTCGCGCCGGACGCCCGCCCGGGCGAGCTCGCGGAGCAGCGACTCGGCCTCGCCGAGGCTCTTCGCGGCCTCGCCGCCGCTGACGGGGATCGGCCCGCCCGGTTCAACGGCGGGCATCAGTTCGCCCGTCGCCGCATGGGCGTCGCGGTCGGCGAGCCCGAACAGACGACCGCCGGGGCGCAGTCCGGGAGCGTCGTCGAGGACCTTGGTCGCGCCGGTGCCGACGAGCGCCGGCGCGTCGCCCGACGCGGTCCGCGACCAGTACATCCGCACGTCCGGTCGATCGCGAAGCAGATCCAGCCAGGGAGCGGCAGCGGCGCCGGTCTGCTCGCCGCCGGTCCCCAGGACGACCCGCCCGCACTCCTCATACAGCGGCAGGCGCGCGCTCCAGCGGCGGCGGAAGGCGTCGCGGTCGCGGGCCAGCGGCCGGTCGGTGCCGCTGCTGCGTTCCCAGGCGACGTCCTCGGCGACCCGGCACCATGCGGTCACGTGCGAGGTCAGCGCAGCTCGGACCCGCTCGCTCTCGACCGCACCGCCGCCGAGGGCGACGATCGCGCCCGGACGTTCCAGCGCCTCGAGCACGACCCGCTCCTCGAGCTCGCGAAACGCGGCCTCGCCGTGCTCGCGGAAGTAGCCCGAGATCGAGCCGCCCGGGATCTCGGCGGCGATCAGCTGGTCCGTATCGACGTAGTCGGTTCCGAGCGCGCGCGCGGCGCCCCGGGCAGCCGACGTCTTGCCGGCGCCCATGAAGCCGATGAAGGCGATCGAGGCGGGCTCAGCCGGCAATGCGCTGGCGGTACGCGTCGATCGCTGCCCGCACGTCGTCGATGTGGTCGCCGCCGAACTTCTCGCGATAGGCGCGCGCAAGGGTCAGGGCCAGCATCGCCTCGCCGACGACGCCGGCCGCAGGCACAACGGTGGAGTCGGTCCGCTCCTTGTGCGCAGCCTTCGGTTCCTTGGTGTGGACGTCGACGGAGCGCAGCGGCTTGGTCAGGGTCGAGATCGGCTTGATCGCCACTCCGACGATCAGGGTCTCGCCATTCGTCATCCCGCCCTCGAGCCCGCCGGCGCGGTTGGTCTCGCGGTGGTAGCCGCGCTCGGGCGAGTGAAAGATCTCGTCGTGGGCCTCCGAGCCCGGGCTCGCGGCGACCTCCCAGGCCGGGCCGATGCTGACGCCCTTCACCGACTGGATCGAGACCATCGCCTGCGCGATCCGACCGTCGAGGCGCTCGTCCCAGCTGACGTGCGAGCCGAGTCCGGGGACGAGCCCCCAGGCGCGGGCCTCGAAGGTGCCGCCGAGGCTCTCGTTCTCCTTCCGGAGCCGGTTGACCTCGTCGATCATCGCCGCCGATGCCTCCTCGTCGAGGCAGCGAACGGGATCGTCGTCGACGCCGTCGAAGTCGGCGGGCCCGAGCTCGGCCGGTGCCGGCGCCTCGACGCCGGCGATCCGGGTCACGTGGCTGCGGATCGTCACCCCGACGGCTTCGAGGAACTGACGCGCGAGCCCCCCGGCGGCGACGCGGGCCGCCGTTTCTCGGGCGCTCGCGCGCTCGAGCACGTTGCGCGCGTCGTCGAAGCCGTACTTGAGGAGACCGGGAAGGTCGGCGTGGCCGGGGCGCGGCAGGTGGACCTGCTGGACGCCCTCGCCGCTCTCCCACGGGCCCATCCGCTCGACCCAGTTCTCGTAATCGCGGTTGGCGACGAGCAGCGCGATCGGGCTGCCGAGCGTCCTGCCGTGACGGACGCCGGAACGTACCTCCGCGGTGTCCTTCTCGATCTTCATCCGGCCGCCGCGGCCATGGCCGAGCTGACGCCGCGCCATGTCGCGGTCGAGTGCCTCGCGGTCGAGCTCGAGCCCCGCGGGCATGCCCTCGACGATCGTCGTCAGTCCGGGGCCGTGGGACTCACCGGCGGTTACGAAATCGAAGCGGGCCATCAGCGTTGAAGGCTATCCGCGATGAGCCGGGCGGCACCGCCCGAGGCTCGGGTCCGCTCAGCCGGGCCGCTTGTAGGGGACCAGCTCCTGATGGATCGCGAGCAGCTCGAGCCTGTAGCTCTCCTGCTTGTCCCCGTAGACGAACGTCTGCAGATCGCCCTTCTCCATGAGCAGGAACTGGCAGTCGTTCGGCCCGGGATCGCAGTTGCCGTCACCCTCGGACTTCTCCACGTCGGCGGAAACCACGAACGCGGCATGCTTGCCGTCGGCGTCCCCCTGGACGAACTGCACGACGGGGGTCTTCGCCCCCGGCAGGAACTGGAGCGGCTCGACGCCCTTGAGGACCTTCGTGTCACCGGCGCGCCCCACCCGGACGTCGATCTTGGTCACGACCAGGCGCTCCTCGGGCTTACCCGAGCCGTTGTTCGAGTTGCCGGGATTGCTCGGCGCCCCGGTGCTCGAGGAGGAACCACCGGTGTCGGTCGTCGTCGTGCCCTCGGTGGTGCCCGAGCTGCTCGACGTCGCGGTGGAGCTCGACGAGATCGTGCTCGTCTCGGTCTGCTGGAGGTTGCCGCCGCCACCCTGTGCGGTCTTCTCGCCGGTCATCTGCTGCTTGAACGGGTCACGCCGGTTGAAGCGACTGAGCCGCTGCTTGTAATCGCGGAGCCCGGGGACCTCCGCCAGCACCACCGGCGACAGCGCGTCGGTCGAGTCCGGGGCGCCGCCGATCGAAGCAGGAGCGGTAGCGACCTCGGCCTCCGGCGAGCCTCCGAGCAGGAGCGGGACGGCGACGATGGCGACCGCCAGCACGATCACGACCGGAAGGAGCCTGCGATCGCGCAGATCGCGATAGAGGTCCTTGAGCATGTCGCCCGACCCGCTCACGGCGACACCGCCGCGGTCGGCGTTGCGGTCGTGGTCGAAGATTCGCTGACGACTACCGGCGCATCGGGCGAGCCGAGCGGAGCGGGACCGGCGGGACTTGCGCCGGCAGCGATCCCCTCCTCGGCCGGAACCATGTAGGTGGTCACCGCGATTTCGGCGGCGACGCTCGGAAAGCCCTTGACCGGATCGGCCGCGAGCGCGAAGCCGTCGACGGTCATCAACCTGCCGTGTGCCTGCGGATTGCCGCCCACGTCGGAGACCTTGACCCGGCTGTCGAGGTCGGCGAACAGGCCCGCCATGTCGAAGAAGCCGCCGAAGTATTCGAGCGTGTAGGGCGTCACGGGCAGTCCGGCCGGACCGACGGTCGCCCCGATCGGAAGTGCGGCCGCCGATGCCTCAGTGGCCACCGCCGAGGTCGTCGCCGAGGTCGTCGTGGCCGTCGAGTCCGAGGACGTCTCGCTGCCGCTGCTCGACGTGTCGGTCGGGGCCGGCGGCGGCGCCGCCGTCTCGGCGACGTCCTGGTTCACCTCGAAGGACTGGAAGCTCAGCGAGTTCTCGGCTCCCATCCGGTCGAGGTCGTGGATCAGCGTCGCCTGGTCCTCGTCCTCGGGAACCGCGGTCCCGAGCTTGACGATCTCGGCGTAGTTCTTCGGGAAGGCCGTGCGTGCCGTCTCCGCGGTGCTGATCTCCGCTTCGGCCGTGGCGATCTCCGCGTTCAGCGAGTCGATCTGCTTCTGCAGCTCGCCCGCTTCGTTGCGCTTCGGCGCGAGGACGAGCATGTAGAAGCCGATCGCCAGTGCCAGCAGGGGAATCGCGAGCAGGATTGTCCGGTCGGTCCGCTTCACGTCATCCTCCCGACGGCAGCAGGTCGGTGGCCTGATCGGTCTTCGCGTCGGCCTTGTTCACTTCCGCCTGGGTCTGCTTCGCCTGCGTCGTCACCTCGCCGACGCCTCCGTCGTTCCCGGTCGTCGCCGTCGTCTCGGTGGTGGCCGCGGTCGTCGCGGTGGCGCCGTCCGCCGGCGCCGCCGCAGAATCGATCGTCACGCCGTCGAACGCCGCGATCAGGTGAAACTGGGGGATGCTCGGCTTCGTCTGGCAGCTGTCTCCGCCGGCCGAGGTGTTCGAGTTCGCCTTCGCCGAGTCTTCGGCGGTCACCCTCGTCACCCCGTCGATGTCGCGCATCGCCGCGACCAGGCGAGCGACATCGTCGTGACTGCGTCCGCAGCCGACCAGTTCGAGCGCCGGCCCCGGGATCGAATCCCGGAACGCGCTGTTGGCGTCACCGTCGCCGACCTGGATATCGGGCGTGACCGTACCGGTGAGATTCGTCAGCCAGACGTGCTGTGGGAGCACCTTCGAGAGCTCCTCGAGGACTCGCTGCCAGTCGAAGCGGCTCGTCGCGAGCTGACTGACGGTGGCGACCCTCGCATCGTGGATCTGCTGGAAGCTCGTGTAGGTGGAGAGGCTCTCGGCCCGCGCCGACGCCTCAGCCGCGCGGCCTTCCAGCGTTGCGACCTCGGCCTTGTTGTCGTTGACGCTCTTGCCGAAGATGACCGTCGCGGTGACGCCGAGCAGGACGAGAACCATGGCGCCGACCACCACGTAGGACAGCGAGCCGGTCCTCGTCGGGGCGCTCGCGCCACGGCGCTGGTCCGGAGGGATCAGGTTGACCGGACGCATTCCTACTCGTCCAATCCCAGGCCGTAGGCGAGCGTGAGGCGAGCTGCCTCCACGTCGGGCAACCCGGAGAGCGCCGCCGGCCGGGCGACGCGCATCGCGTATCCGAGCTCCTCGGCAACGGCCTCGGAAAGCCCCGCGACGGCTGTACCGGGGCCGCAGAAGACGATCTCCTCGACCCCGACCACGCCATCCTGGGTGCCGTAGTAATCGAGCGACAGCCGCAGCTCGTCGGCGAGCCTCCGGATTCCCTCCCTGAGGACCTCACGGGCGGTCGCCACGATCTCGGGGTCACCGTCGATCGAGGCGGGCTCCGCCACGAGCCCGACGTGGTGGATCCACTGTCGCGCGTGCTCGAGCGTGAGCTCGCGACGCTCTGCGAGCTTCTGAGCGATGCCCTCCATGCCGAACGAGGAGACGCGGGTGAAGAGGCAGGTCGCCCCGGTGGCGACCGCGAGGTTCGTCACGTCGCCGAGGGCGCAGAACAGGCGCGCCGGCCCGGTCGGGATGAAGACCTCCTCGCCGTCCCCGGAGGCGGCCGCCATCCGCTCCTCGTACGTCGGCTCCGGGGCCCCCGCGTCGAGGGCGGGCAGCTCGGACGCCAGTGCCCGCAGCATCGCGAACGCGGAGACATCGACGCCCACCGGCCGCAGTCCGGCCGAATTGACGGCGTCGACGAGACCGGCGACGGTCTCCCGGCGTGCCGCGACCAGAACGATCTTCATCTGCCCGCTGGCCGTCGTCTGCGCGTCGGGCTCGAGCACCTGCCAGTCGAGCACGGCATTGTCGAGGGGCATCGCGATCTGCTCCGTCGCCTGAAACCGGATCGCGGTCTCCAGCTCCGACTCGTCCTCGATGCGAGGCATGGTCATGGTCCGCACCATCACCTTCTGGCTGGCGATGCCGACCCGCACGACCTTCGGAAGCTTGTTCGCGGCGAAGAGATCCTTCAACGCGGCGCTGAGCGCGGGTGGGTCGGTGACCTCCCCTTCGCGGGTCACCCCGGTCGGCAGGTCCGCGATGGCGGTGCGCCCGACCTTGATGCCGCCGTTGGTGACGATCTCGGTCGCAGCGATGCTGCCGGCCTCGACATCGAGTCCGACGACGGCGCTTGATCTTCCGGAAGAAAGGATGCTCAACACGTTCAGTCCTCAATGGACTGATCGGCGCGGAGCGTCAGACCTTGAATACCAACCGTCAGCTGGCAAAGAACGTGTCGGTGTACCAGTCGACGATCTGCGGCCCGAGGAAGATCGCAACCAGTCCTCCGAGCGCCAGGAACGGGCCGAAGGGGACGGCGCGCTTTCGTGCCTCGGCGCCGTGTCTCGCGATCAGAACCCCGCCATAGAGCGCTCCGGCGGCGAATCCGATCAGGATCGCCGGCGCCACGGCCTTGCCCAGATAGAGACCCATCACCCCGGCGAGCTTGACGTCACCCATGCCCATGCCGCGCGGATAGACGATCGCGACACCGAAGAGGACGGCGAAGGCGACGGCGGCGGCGATGACGTGCTCGAGGAGGGCGTCGCGATCTGCGGCCACCAGCAGCCCGACTGCGAACAGCGCCGAGACGATCAGGATCTTGTTGGGAATGATCCGGTGCTCGAGATCGGTGAGCGTGATCGCCGCCAGCGTCGACGCGAGGCAGACCCCGAGCGCGATCTCGATCCCGTCCTCGGGATAGCGGAGCAGGATCCCGACGAAGATCGCCGCGAGCCCGGCTTCGAGAAGCGGATAGGTGACCGGCACCTTCGCGCTGCAGTGGCGGCATCGGCCGCGAAGCGCCAGGTAGGAGAACAGGGGCACGTTGTCGTAGGCGGCGATCTGCGTGCCGCAGTTCGGGCAGCGGGAGCGGGGAGCCACGATCGACTCGCCGAGTGGGACGCGGTGGGCCACGACGCTGAGGAAGCTGCCGGTGATCAGGCCGAGCAGGGCCATGAAGAGGATCTGTGACGCCACGGCGTGGAAGTTCTTTGCCGGCCGGGCGGTTCCTGCTATTCGAGCGGGGTCGTCGTCTCGACCTCGAGCCTGCTCTCGAACCGCAGGGTGTCGTACTGGAACTCGAACTGGTTCGAGCTTCCGCCCTGCTTGTCGAGGCCGATGGCGACGCCGATCCGCACGTAGGACCTCGGGTAGCCCGCGGTGACCGCCTGGACGTTGATCGGGCTGAACTGCATCGGCACCGTCAGCTCGTCCCAGCTTCCGCTCGGCCAGGTTGCCTTCGACGAGGTTCCCGAGACGATCGTCTGGTCGCTCGTCGCCGGGGTCGTCGTCGACGAACTCGCATAGGTCTCGGTGCGGGCGAAGACGACCACGCAGAGCTTGCCCGAGATCTGCACGTCGTTGATCGATTTGGTCCAGAGCTTCAGGGTCGTGCCCCCCTTCAGCGCGTAGAGCCCGTCGGCGTTGACCGGCCGGGAGACCCAGGCGTGCATCTCGCTCGCGGGGCGGGTGCTGGTCGGCAGCAGCGTGCATCCGTTCGAGGCCGGGAGTTCGAGTTGAACCCCCGCGTCGGCCTCCGGCGGAGTCGGCTCGAAGTCGGTCGCGTAGTCGAGGTTGTCGACGATGTCCAGCGTCTCGTCGGGTGCCACCGTCAGCAGGGCATCGGGCCGGTTGTTCGACGTGCTGATGCAGTCGAGGCCCCTGGTGTCGCGCTTCGGATGGTTCGACGCGACGTTCGACGCCGTCCGCGCCGGCTCGGTCAGCGGCTCGCAGCGGCGATCCGTGAGCCAGAACTGCTGAGCCACCGTCGGAGTGCCGAATTGACCGAGGTTCGGGTTGGAGCTGACCGAGTCGGTCGGGTTGATCGCGTCCGACTGCAACTCGACGTATTGGCGGGCCCCGCCGCTCGCGGTCGTATCGAGCGAGACCGTCACGATCGCCCGCTTGAAGTCCTGTGCGCCCGTACAGGTCAGATCGGGGCACTTCGGATCGTCCTGCCAGACGATGAAGCGCTGAATGGTTCCCGAGACGTCGCCGCTGGTGAACGACTGCGGCCCCGGGGCCACCGTCCCGCCGGTGACCGTCCCCCCCTTGACCAGAGTGCCCCCGTTGACGACCATCGGCGCCGGGTTGCTGCCGTCGCGCGAGAGCGCGAAGTTGCCGGAGTTGACCCGCCAGCGCGGATCGCTCTGGTTGTTCGAGTGGGCGGGGGTCGACGTGAGCGCCAGCTCGGTGAAGGGGATCGTCCGCAGCGCCTCGAGCTCCCGCTGGGCGATGTCGTTGGCGACCTGCGACTGCTCGCCGCGGTATGTCGCATCCCTCGCGCCGGCCAGCGTCGTCATCAGGGCCGCCGCGGCGATCACGAGCAGCATCGCTGCGATCAGGCCCTCGACGACCGTGAAGCCGTCCTCCGAGCGCAGTGCGGCCCGCGCCCCCATCTCAGCTGCCCACCGTGCCGAGATTGCGCAATGCGACGCCGTCGGTGACGGTGATCGCATCGTCGCCGTTCGCTCCGGCGAACTTCAGCGTCAGCGAGATCGAGGTCGGCGCCGTCGCCGAGGGCGAGTAGCTGAAGACGTTGCCGCCGGCGAGCCCGGTGACGAAGGTGGCCGTCTGAGCGCCGCTGCCGTTGATCTCGCTGACGGTGCGGTTGCAGGCGGTCGCGCTGCACGTGTAGACGACCCGGCACGCCCGCGCCGTCTCGGTGGCGCTCGACGTGGTGCAGCTCGACCCCTGCTGGAGATACGTGTCGACGCTGAGGCTGGTCGCGGAGGCGGAGTTGACGTGCGAGGTGAGGCGCAGCTCCCGCGCCATCCGCTCGGCCGTGATCTGGGCGTCCTGGATCGAGCTGTTCGCCGCGCGGACGGCGGGCTCGGAGCGAACCACTATCTGCAGCAGCGTGAAGGCCGCGGCGAGCACGATCAGCATGATCGTGATGCCGACGAGAAGCTCGACGAGCGTGAAGCCGCTCTCGGGGTCGGACTGTTGCCGTGGGAATCGCATGGACGGTGGCCTGATCACTCTCATCGGCTGTTCGGAGCCGGATCTCAAGTTCTGCCGGGAGATTGCGGACGGCGCCGGAACGAAAACGGGGCGAGCCCGAAGGCCCGCCCCGTTTCGCAACCGAACCGTCAGGCTCGGATGACCGGGTTGGCTACCACTGGCCGTTGTTACAACCGCCGCCGTCCGGAGCACACGTCAGTGACGTATCGCCGTTGGTCGCTCGCTCGATCGAGAAAGCGTGACCGGTGTCGGCCTGGGTCGAGGTGACCGTGTAGAGCCCGCCGCCGACGCCGGGGACGTCAACGGTCAGCTGCGGCTCGTCCAGCGTGGTCTCGATCGCCTCGAGGGCGGCCGGGGTCGCGCCGGTGTAGTTGCCGTTGTTCTCGGTCGCGTACGTCTCGATCGCGGTCTGGGCCGTACGGGCCTGAGACTTGGCGTCGGCGTCACGCGCCTTGTCACGCTGGGCGAAGAACGACGGGATCGCGATCGCGGCCAGGATGCCGATGATGAGCATCACGACCAGGAGCTCGACGAGAGTGAAACCCTCTTCGTTCCTCGAACGTGCGCGGAGACTGTCCAGCATAGTTACCCTCCTCGGGTGTACTAGTTGAAGCCGGAGCCTGTCGCCAAGCCATTCGGAGTTCGAACCCCAGTGGTAACCCGGCTTGCTCCCTCCCGATGAGGAAGCCCCGTGGCTTTGCGTCCCCACCTCACGATGAGTTTGCCTTTGCACCAGAGCCCCAGCTCTATTTCCTATCGAGCCCTCTATCGGCGTCCGGGGTGCCCACCTTTAGCGAATTTGAAGGTTTCGTCGAATCGATGATGAGACGCCGGCACCAGCGACATCTGGGGGCTGGCCCTCAGGTGGCCGAAACCGGACTCTGATGGCCGCTCGGCGCTTGATCATCGTCCTGCTCGTCCTGTTCGCCGTCTCGGTCGTGGCGGCGATGATCGCCCCCGAGCGCCGCGGCCCGCTGCTCGGCGACCGCTCGAGCTCGAGCACCGACTCGACGACGTCATCGACGACCACGACGACGACCACCGAGAAGCCGGCCGAGAAGCTGCCCTCGGGCGAGTCGCTTACCGCGCGGATCGACGTGTCGGAGGCGAAGCCCGAGAGCGTCGAGGCCGAGGTCGGCGACCAGCTCGAGCTGATCATCGGCAGCGGGCGCGCTCGCGAGATCGAGATCCCGGCCTTCGGCGTCACCGAGGACGCCGCGCCCGACGCGCCGGCCAACTTCAACCTGCTGTTCCGCGAGCCGGGCCGACTGCCGATCATCGACGCCGACAGCGGCGAGCTGCTCGGCCGCCTCGATGTGAGCGAGCCGAAGGCGCGACAGGACCGGGGCAGTTAGCCGGGCGAGCCGGCGATCGACGTCTAGATCAGCTCGGCGATCAGCACCGCCGAGCCGAAGACGAACGCGACGCCGGTGATCGCTCCGACGAGCACGGGCGAGGGGCCACCGTGGATCCCGGTCGCGTGGACCGCGGCGTGACCCCTGCCGCGGGCGATCAGCCAGCGGTTGACGGGGACGGCGAAGACGAAGGCGATCGCCAGCGCGAACGCGAGGCTGCCCCAGAACAGGAGGTCCCCGAGGCCGGCGTGAAGCGCGCCCGGAATCACCGCCATCACGAGGTTGTCGATGATCTCCATCGTCAGGATGCTGAACGTGTCGGAGGCGAGCGCGATCGGCACGACCGCCGCCAGCGCCAGCCCGGCGCGGAGCAACGGCAGACTCGTCAGCGAGTAGCCGAACAGGAACGCCAGCGCGATCGAGAGCGCGATCGTGCTGCCGTTCGACAATCCCGCGGCGGTGCCGATCGCCATTCCGGTGATCTCACCGATCGCGCACCCGGTCAGGCAGTGCAGGGTCGCCGAGACCGAGACGGCGGTCAGCGCCCGCCCCTCGGTCGGCAGATCGTGGTGGCCGTCCCGGCGACTCGCCGTGCTCTCCATGCCTGCATCCTAACATACCCCTAGGGGGTATTTCTAAAGCAGGAGCTGAGCGATCGCGGCGAGGCCGACGACGACGATCATCGCGCGCAGCCACGGGTCGGGTAGCCGCCTCCCCACACCGGCCCCGGCGAAGCCGCCGACCGTCGAGCCGACCGCGATGAGAGCGGCCGCCTCCCAGGCGACGTCGGCGATGAACAGGAAGATGATCGCCGCGACGAGGTTCGCGAGTCCCGCGAGCACGGCACGGATCGCGTTGACGTGGGTGAGCCTGCCGCCGAGCGAGCTTGCGAGCAGCCCGAACAGGAGAATGCCCTGGCCGGCGCCGAAGTAGCCGCCGTAGACGCCGGTTCCGAAGATCCCGAGCACCAGCAGCGGCCCGCCGTGCGGCCGGTGCGTGCGCCGGTGGGCCATGATCGCGGCGGTGATCCGCGGTTGCAGGACGATCAGGATCAGCGAAACCGCAATCAGCACCGGGACGATCGACTTGAATGCCGATGCCGGCAGGGTCAGCAGCAGGACCGCACCGACGACCGCGCCGGTGGCGGTCGCCGGTGCGAATCGACTGAGCCGTGGGCGGCTTCCCTCGAGCTCGGCTCGATAGGCCCAGCCCGAAGCCACGGCACCCGGCACGAGACCGATGTTGTTGGAGACGTTGGCGACGACCGGCGGGTAACCGACCGCGAGCAGCACCGGGAACGTGATCAGGGTGCCCGATCCGATCAGCGCGTTGATCGTCCCCGCGCCGAACCCGGCGGCGACAACGGCGATGGCCTCGAGTGCGGACAAGCGGCTGATCTTCGCTGATCGTGTGGGCTCGCGGGATCGATGAGAGGACTCTCACCCCGATCACAAAGCCGCTTGAGGTTCCGTGCCTAGTTTCGGCGTCATGCACGACGAGCACGTGACCAGCCTCAACTGCTTCGGGTCCCGGTGCACGATCGCCCTGACGGACCGCCCGGGGGCGCCGACGCGGGCGATCGCCGCCGCAAGCTTCCTGCTCGAGTGCCACCGGCGCCTCTCACGTTTTCTTCCGGACAGCGAGCTCTCGCAGCTCAACGCCGACCCGCGGGAGACGGTCCCGGTCAGCGCGCTGATGGCGGACTTCCTGAGCGCCGCCCGCCGCGCCGGCGAGCGCAGCGGCGGCCTCATCGACGTGACCGTCCTCCCGGCGCTGCGCGACGCCGGCTACGCCGCATCGCTCCCGGACCGCGATCCCGGCCTGCTCGATGCGGGCGCCGTCGCCGGCGTCGCCGGCGCACCCGATCCCGCAGCGCGCTGGAGCGACATCGAAGTCGACGAGATCACCGGAACCGTGACCCGCCCGCCCGGGGTCGAGATCGACAGCGGCGGCGTCGCCAAGGGCTGGGCGGCGGACCGGGCCGCGGCCGCCCTCGGCCGGGCGGCGACCCTCGCGGTCGAGTGCGCGGGCGACATCAGGATCGGCGGCAGCGCCGGGGCCGAGCGCCGGATTGCGATCTCCGACCCGTTCGGCGGCCCACCCGTCGGCAAGCTCGCGATCGGCGCCGGTGGTGTTGCGACGAGCGGCGTCAGCAAGCGCCGCTGGCGAAACTCCGACGGGACGATCGGCCATCACCTGATCGATCCCTCGACCGGGCGACCGTGCGAGAGCGGCATCGTCCAGGTGACCGCGCTCGCGCCGTCCGCCGAGGAGGCCGAGATCCGCGCCAAGGCGGCCGTTCTCAGCGGACCTGATCGAGCGACCGAGTGGCTGCCCGACGGCGGCTGCGTCGTCCTCGCAGACCGCTCCGTCATCGAGATCCCCTCCCGCTCGCGTGCGAGCCTGCCGGTGGCGGCGTGACTCCCGAGGCGATGCGCAAGGTCGCGATGGAGCGGCTCCGCGAGCGGGCTCGCCGGATCGGTCTGATCCGCCGGTCGGTGGTCGCCGGCGCCGTCGCCACCTTCGTCCTCGCCTGGGGCCTCGCCCTGAGTGACCAGCTCGCGCATGGCACGAAGACCAGCCCGAACGACTCGATGGCGTCGACGTCGAGCGGTGTCTCCCCCGTCCGGCGTCGGCGAGGAGTCCGACGACGGCGTCGTGGTCAGCGCCCCGACCACCGTCGCCCCCTCCCCCGCCCCGCTGACCACCTCGCAGTCGTGATCGACCTGATCCAGACCGGCGGCCTCTTCTGGGTGACGAGCCGCGCCGCCGGCACGGCGGCCCTGGTCCTCGCGAGCCTCGCGGTCGGATTCGGTCTGCTGAGCAGCTCGCGCGGCAACCTCGGTCGCAGGGTGGCCGAGTTGCGACCGCTGCACGAGGCGCTGGCTCTGGCGACCCTGGCGGCCGCCCTCGTCCACGGCCTGTCCCTGCTGGGCGACCAGTACGTCGGCTATTCCCCGACCGAGATCGCGGTGCCGTTCGCCTCGAGCTATCAGCCGTTCTGGACCGGTCTCGGCGTGATCGCCTTCTGGGGCCTCGCCGCCCTCGGGCTCTCCTACTACCAGCGCAAGCGGGTCGGCCCGGCCCGGTGGCGGAGCCTGCACCGCTTCACCGCCGCGTTCTGGCTCCTCGGCCTGGTCCACTCGCTCGGCATGGGCACCGACCGCGGCGCGCCCTGGTTCCTCTTGATGATCAGCCTGACCGCGGCCCCGGCGCTGCTGCTTCTCCTGTGGCGCATGCTCGAACCGGGCACGCAACCGGCAGCGGGCCGGGTGCCGCAGTCAGGCCTCTGATCAGGCCGCGTCGCCGGCAGCCGCGGCCTCCAGCGTCGCGACGTCGAGCTTCTTCAGCTGCGTCGATGTGACCGCGAAGGTCACGGGAACTGATCGGTGTCTGGCGGTCGGATAGCGCAGCTCCGGGGCATCGGCCGGGAGCTCGTCCGCCCATTCGCCGTAGCGGCGCGACAGGTGCGCGGCGCTGAAGCCGTGCAGGAAGATGCTGAGGATCACGGTGACGAGCGTCGTCAGGACGATCGTTTTGATCCCGTCGAGTTCGGCGTCCTGCTCCAGCACGACCAAAGCCAGGACGACCGACGCGAGCCCCCGCGGCCCGAACCAGCCGACGAAGGCGACCGTGCGGGCCCGCAGGCCGGTGCCGATCAGGGCGAGCGCGACCGGAACCATCCGGATGACGGTGAGGCTGAGGAGGGCGTACGCCACGATCTCCCAGGTGAGCCCGCCGAACAGGGCGACGGCGCTCATCCCGAGCGCGAAGAAGACGAACGCCGAGACGACGGCCCCCTCCTCGTCGATGAACGCCACCGCGGGCCTGCGCTCGGCCCGGAGCCGTGAGCCGGCCGTCAGGCCGCCGACGAAGGCGGCGATGAAGCCGCTGCCGCCGAGCTCCTCGGTGAAGACGAAGAGGGCGACCGCCACCCCCGCCATCGCCAGCTGCTCGGATGTGCCGCTCGCCCAGCCGTCCCTGCGGCCGCGGCGCGCCAGCTCGCCGGCGACGATCCCGACGGCGATGCCCGCGAGGACGCCGATCCCGATCTTCTCGACCAGCGTCGTCGCCCAGAACGAGCCCGGCTCGAACCCCTCGACGACGGTTGCGCCGGCGATGCAGAGCAGCACGAACGGGACCGCGAGGCCATCGTTCAGCCCGGCCTCGACGTTGAGCGAGCGGCGAATCTGGGAAGGGACGCGCCGATCCTCGACGACCGCGGATCCGAGCGCCGCATCGGTCGGAGCGAGGATCGCAGCCAGCAGGCCGCACTCCCAGGCGTCGAGCTCGCCGAACAGCAGGAGGCCGATCGCGGTGCCGAGGCCGATCGACATCAGCAGTCCGGGTCCGAGCAACCGAGCCGAGATGCCGTAGTCCTCGCGGAGCCGGCCGATGTTGATCCGCGAGGCGTCGGAGAAGAGGACGAGCGTCAGCGCGACCTCGGCGAGCGGCAACAGAACCCCGGCGGGACTGTCGCCCTCCAGGGGATCGACCACTCCGGCGGCGACGACGATCGCGCCGACGGCGACGAAGACCATCGGCCGTGAGAGCCCGGTCCGCTCGGCCCGTGCGGCGATCAACTCGTAGGCGGCGAGCGCGAGGGCGAAGATCCCGAGGACGATCACGGGCCTGACCCTACGCCCGCGCGACTTCACTAGGCTCGTCGGCGATAATCCGACTCCCGACTCAGCCACCGCGAGGTACCCCATGGCCGACCGCCCCGTCTTCCTCTACGCCGCCGTCTACGACGACGTCGCCGACGCCGAAGCCGACTACGAAGCCGTCTTCGATCTCCACGCCGCCGGACTCGTCGGCACCTTCGACTCGGCCGTGATCGAGAAGGAGGACGGCAAGGTCAGCGTCCACAAGACCGAAAAGCCGACCCAGCACGGCGCCTGGACCGGGATCGCGGTCGGCGCGGTCGCCGGCATCCTCTTCCCGCCCTCGATCATCGGCACCGCCCTCGTCGGCGGCCTCGCCGGCGGCGTCGCCGGTCACCTCTGGAAGGGCATGTCCCGCGGCGATCTCAAGGACCTCGGCGAGGCGCTCGATGACGGCAACGCCGCACTGATCGTGATCGGCGAGTCGAAGGTCGACGAGCAGATCGAGAAGGCCGTCAAGCGCGCCAAGAAGGTCATCGAGAAGCAGATCGACGCCGACGCCGACGAGCTCAAGCGCCAGGTCGAGGCGGCGCAGGTCTGATGCTGCTGCCGGTCATCATCATCGTCGTCGTCGTCATCCCGCTGCTGATCTACGCCTTCGTCAAGACGCAGCAGCGCTAGGCGCGCGAGGCCAGGTGGTGGGGATCTCCCCCGCCGCGGCCGAAGTTCAGCGCCACCTCCGGGGCCACGAGTGCCGCCGGGTGCGATTTCCGTTCATCTACAACGGAAAACGCGCCCAGCGCCGGGTCAGCCGGCGTGACCGCCGCGCCGCCTACTTGATCTTGTCGTAGAGGCTGAAGATCGGCAGGTACATGGAGATCACGATGAAGCCGACGACGCCGCCGACGAACATGATCATCACCGGCTCGATGAGCGAGGTGAGGGCCTTGACCTTGGCGTCGACCTCGGCCTCGTAGAAGTCGGCGATCTTGGCGAGCATCTGCTCGAGCTGCCCCGTCTCCTCGCCGACCGAGACCATCTGCGTGACCATCGTCGGAAAGACGGCCGAGCGGCCGAGCGGCGCGGCGATCGTCCCTCCCTGGCGGACGGAGACGTAGACCTCCTCCATCGCCTCGGCGACGACCATGTTTCCCGACGTCTCGCCCGCGATCTTGACCGCCTGGAGGATCGGCACGCCGGCCGAGATCGTTCCCGAGAAGATGCGCGACCAGCGAGCGATCGCGACCTTCTGGACGACGTCGCCGATCTTCATCGGCAGCTTCAGCTTGAACGAGTCCCACTGGTAGCGCCCGCGCTCGGACTTCTTCCATTGGACGAAGGCGAACCCGAGCAGGCCCAGCACCGGTATGACGAAGTACCACGAACCCGTGATCAGCTTCGACAGGGTGACAGTGATCTGGGTCATGAAGGGCAGGTCGGCGCTCTCTCCCGGCGTCTCCGACGCCAGCTCCTCGAAGATCCCGGCGAACACGGGCACGATGAACGCGACGACGGCCGTCATCACGATCACGGCGAACGTGAAGACCAGGGCCGGATACATGAGCGCCGCCCGGATCTGCCGGCGCAGGGCGTCGAGCTTCTCGAGCTGATTGGCGACCATCTCGAGCGCCTGCTCGAGCCGGCCGGAGCCCTCGCCCGCCCTGACCATCGAGCGGTACAGGGGGTCGAAGATCGACGGTGAGCGCTCCATCGCATCGGCGACCGAGCTTCCCGCCTCGACGTCGTTCCGGAGGCTGACGATCGCCTCCGAGATCTTCTCGTCGTCGGTCTGCTCCTCGAGTGTGTAGAGGGAGCGCAGCATCGGCATCCCGGAGGCGATCAGCGTCGCGAACTGCCGGGAGAAGATCGCGAGCTCGCGCATGTTGACGCTCTGGAAGCGCTCGAAGAGGCCCTCTAGCCGAACCGCATCCTGCTTCTCGGAGACGTCGAGGACGATCAGGCCACGCTGGCGCAGCTGCTCGGTGACCTGCGACTTCGAGCCCGCCTCCAGCTCTCCCTTCGAAGGGGTCCCTGCGAGGTCGATGGCTCGGAATGCGAACGTGCTCATGGCTCAATCACCCTGACGCTCACACCGGGGAGCCGAGGGTCGTGGCCGCGCCGCGGTACTGAGCCGCACCGTTCTCGGGGGCGGCGCCGCCCCCGAGCAGCCGCCTCAGCTCCTCCGGGACCGCTGCTCGCTGCTCGGCGAGCTTGTTCGAGATCTTCCCCTGGCGGACGAGCTGAGCGAGGTGCGCGTCCATCGTCTGCATCCCGGTGGCGCCCGAGGTCTGAATCGCGGAATAGATCTGATGGGTCTTGCCCTCGCGGATGAGATTCCTGATCGCCGGCGTCGGGACGAGCACCTCGCAGGCGCAGACGCGGCCCGAGCCGTCCGCGGTCGGCAGCAGCTGCTGGGTGACGATTCCCTGCAGCGCGATCGAGAGCTGCATCCGAACCTGGTGCTGCTGCTCTGCCGGGAAGACGTCGATGATCCGGTCGACGGTCTGCGACGTCGACTGGGTGTGGAGGGTGGCGAAGACGAGATGCCCGGTCTCGGCGGCGGTCAGGGCGGTCGAGATCGTCTCGATGTCGCGCATCTCGCCGACGAGGATGACGTCGGGGTCCTGCCGGAGGGCGGCCTTCAGGGCCAGGGAGAAGTTCTCGG
The DNA here is from genome assembly GCA_963784885.1 of uncultured Conexibacteraceae bacterium. Taxonomy (GTDB): domain Bacteria; phylum Actinomycetota; class Thermoleophilia; order Solirubrobacterales; family 70-9; genus RHKX01. The sequence goes on along the minus strand of CAWATA010000004.1, from coordinate 452,331 downwards.
CGTCGGAGCCGATCTCACGCTGATTGACGATGCACTTGTGGTGCGGATGCAGGAACTCGATCGGGTCCTCGATCGTGAGGATGTGCTCCTCGCGCTCGCGATTGATCGCATCCAGCATCGCCGCCAGGGACGTCGTCTTGCCGGAGCCCGTCGGGCCCGTGACCAGGACGAAGCCGCGCGGCTTGCGGGTGAACTCCTCGAGCACCGCGGGAAGGCCGAGCTCGGGGAGCGTCTTGATCTCCTGGGGGATGTGGCGAAAAGCGGCGCTGATCGCCCCGCGCTGGAAGAAGCAGTTGACGCGGAACCGCGCCACGTTCGGGATCGCGTAGGCGAAGTCGAGCTGCATGTGGTTCTCGAAGCGCTTGCGCTGATCGTCGTTGAGGATCGAGTAGACGGTCTCGCGCGTCTGCTGCGGCGTGAGGACCGGGAGGTCCTCCAGGGCCGTTATCTGTCCCCGCACCCGCACGGCAGGCCGAAACCCCGCCGTCATGTGCACGTCGGACGCGCCCATCTGCACCATTCGCGTCAGGACCTCGGCGAAATCCAAATTACTCATCCCGCTCTATGTCGTCAGGGAACCTCCTTCGCTTGAGTCCGGGGCGTCAGTCGGCAAACCCTCACTCAGGTCCCCGCCCATCCGCTCCAGGTCACCGCGGCGATAGAGCATGAACTCGCGGACTCCGATCTGGCCCGCCGCGGCGACCGGGATCGCCAGCAGGGCGCCGACGATGCCGAGCAGCGTGCCACCGAAGATCGCCGCGACGACGATCACGAAGGGGTCGAGCTGGACGGCGCGGCTCTGGATCCGCGGCTGGACGACGTAGTTCTCGAACTGCTGGTAGGCGATCGCGAAGACGAGCCAGATGATCGTGTCGGTCGGGAAGTCGTTGAACAGGGTCACGAGCGCGACCAGGAAGGCGCCGATCGTGGCGCCGATCAGCGGCACCAGGTCGAGGATCGCGATGATCACAGCGAGCGCCAGCGGCGCCGGGACGCCGAGGATCGACAGCACGATGAACGCGACGATGCCGGCGATCGTCGCCTGGGTCAGGGCGCCGCCGACGTAGCTGGAGACGGCGATCGCCATCCGCTCGAGCGCCTTGCCGATGGCCTCCGCCTCCTCGGGCCTGCGGGTCGCGAGCAGCGCCCGCGTCCACTCGTTGCCGCGGGAGACCATGAAGATGCTCATGACGATGATCGTGAACAGCGCGAACAGCGACCCGATCAGCCCGGCGCCGATGTCGGCGAGCGTCGTCGCGACGTTGTCGAACGAGCCGGCCGCGTTGTTGGCGGCTTCCTCGAGCTTGCCGACGAGGTCGTAGTCCTCGTTCAGCCCGCGCAGGGTGTCGCTCTGCTGGACGGTGTCGTTGAGGTCGGAGACGTAGCTCGGCAGGTCGTTGACGAGGTCGCTGCCGGCCGTGACGGCGGGCGGTATCAGGATCAGCCCGATGCCGATCGGGATCAGGACGAGGGTCAGATAGACCAGCGCGACCGCGGCGCCGCGCGGCATGTGGTCCTCGAGCAGGCGTACCGGCGCGGCCACCGAGACGGCGACGAACGTCGCCACGCAGAGCCAGCCGATCGGCGTCCGCAGCAGGTAGACGAGGTAGAGCGCGATCGCGCTGGCGACGACCGTCGCGACCACCCGGACGATCCCGCGGAGGGTCGGCTCGTGCTTCTGGACGATGACGGCATCGGCGTTTGCGATCTCCGGGTCGCTTGACTCGTACTCCCCGCCGGGAGATGCGGGATGATCCGCCATCCACATGGATCCTAGGCCCGCGTCGGACGTCTTCTCGAACCCTCTCCAGCTGCTGCGGCGATCCGTCGTAGTCGTCCTGGTCGATGCGGTCGTGCTCTGGGTCCTGGCCGGGATCCTCGACCGCTTCACGCTCGACGGGTTCGGCGCCGCGATCGGCGCCGCGATCGTGATCGGCGTCCTCAACGCGCTCGTCTTCCCGGCGCTGGCGCGGCTGACTCTGCCGCTGAACGTGCTCACCCTCGGGCTCGCGGCGATCGTGCTCAACGCGATCCTCGTCGCCTTCGCGATCGACCTCGTGCCCAATGCCGAGCTCGAGGGGCTCGCCGAGGCGATCGTCGTCACCATCGCGCTGACGATCTCGACGTCGGCGACGTCGTCACTGCTGGCGATCGACGACGACGAGAGCTGGTACCGAAACGTCGTCAAGGCCCAGTCGCGGGGCCGCGAGACAGTCAACCGGACGAACGTCCCCGGCGTCCTCTTCCTCGAGATCGACGGGCTCGCCCACGAGGTGCTCGAACGGGCGATCGCGGCCGGCCACACCCCCAACCTGAAGCGCTGGATCGACGCCGGCTCGCACACACTGCACCGCTGGGAGACCGACTGGTCCTCGCAGACGGGCGCCTGCCAGGCGGGCCTGCTGCACGGAAACAACGACGACATGCCGGCGTTCCGCTGGTGGGAGAAGGACCGCAACGCCCCGATCGTCACCAACCACCCCAGAGACGCGGTCGAGATCGAGCGTCGCCACTCGGACGGGCGCGGGCTCCTCTACGCCGACGGGGCGAGCCGCGCCAACATCCTCTCCGGCGACGCCGTTCACTCGATGCTGACGATGAGCACGGTGCTGACCCGGCGGCGACCGATCGGCCGCGACTACGCCGCCTACTTCGCCCGCCCCTACGCGACGTTCAAGACGCTCAACGCCGTCGTTGCCGAGTACTTCCGCGAGCGCTACTGGGCGATCCGCCAGAAGCGGATCGACGAGACGCCCCGGATCCTTCGCGACCGCAGGTACGGGATCGTCCGCGCCTGGGCGACGGTCGTCCAGCTCGACCTCCAGGTCGCCGCCGTCGTCGGCGACCTGCTCGCCGGGCGCCCGGTCGTCTACACGACCTTCCTCGCCTACGACGAGGTCGCACACCACTCCGGGATCGAGCGTGAGGACACGCTTGCCGTCCTCGCCAAAGTCGACCGGCAGATCGGCCGGATCGAGAAGGCGACGGCGGAGGGGCCCCGTCCCTACCGGCTGATCGTCCTCTCCGACCACGGCCAGTCGCAGGGAGCGACGTTCCTGCAACGCTACGACTACAGCCTTCAGGAGCTGGTCGAGAAGGCCTGCCGATCCTCGAGCACCTACGCGTCGAGCGGCGATGGGGCCGAGGCGAGCGCCTACATGAGCGCCGGGCTGACCGAGCTCGACCGCGACCAGACGCCGGTGACCCGGGCGCTCCAGGCGGGGGCGGAGAAGCTCGACGTCGCCCATCCCGCCGACGACGACGGGGCCGGCAAGGCGCTCACCGGCGATGAGCCGCCCGAGCTCGCGGTGATGGCGTCCGGCTGCCTCGGCCTGATCAGCTTCCCGCGACAGCCCGGCCGCCTCACGCTCGAGGCGATCGAGGCGCTCTATCCGACCCTGATCGAGGAGCTCCGCGGCCACGACGGCGTCGGTTTCCTGCTGGTCGACTCCGCCGCCGACGGCGCGCTCGCGATCGGCTCCGGAGGGGTCAACCGGCTCGAGAAGGGCGAGATTCTCGGGGAGGATCCGCTGGCGTCGTTCGGCCCCAACGCCGCCCGCCACGTCCTCCGCACCCATCGCTTCCCGCACTGCCCCGACATCGTCGTCAACAGCCGGGTCTGGCACGACCCGACCGAGGTGGCGGCGTTCGAGGAGCTCGTCGGCTCACACGGCGGCATGGGCGGCTCACAGTGCTTTCCGTTCGTCCTCGCGCCCTCCGACCTCGAATGGCCCGGTGGCGAGGTCGTCGGCTCCGAGACAGTCCACCGCGTGTTCCGGCGCTGGCTCGCCGGCCTTGGCCAGGACGCCTACGCCGACGGCGGCGCCGGCGCGACCTCGAGCGTGGCGCCCGGCTCGATCAGCTCGGCGGCCACGCCCGGGGCGAGCTCGCTGAGCTGATCGCAGAACCGGCGGGCCGGGTCGGACCGGTGGCCCTCGAGCGTCATCGCCACGCGTTGGTAGCCGCCCCAGTGGATCGGGATCGCCACCCGCGGGCCGATCCTCGCCGCGGCGCGCGCCGCCTCGTCGGGGTCGAGGTGCCCGGGGCCGAGCCGCGGGCCCCAACCGGCCACCGGTAGGAGCGCGACGTCGACCTCCCCCACCTCGCCGATCTCCTCGAACCAGCCCGTGTCCCCGGCGAAGTAGACCGACTCTCCGGCGGAGCGGACGACATAGCCCAGCGCGTCGGAGCGGCGATCGTGCGGGAAGCGGCGCCCGTCGTGGTCGGCGCGCACCGCCTCGACCTCGACGTCGTCGACCCGCGCGTAACCGCCGACGCCCATCACCTCCGGCAACAGACCCGTCCCAGCGACCGCCCGCCGGGCCGGCTCGGGGCAGAGCACCCGTGGCCGCCGGCCGAGCAGCTTCAGCGAGCGGGTGTCGAGGTGGTCGTGATGGGCGTGGGAGATCAGGATCAGCCCGACGCCGGCGAGTTGCTCCACCGTCGCGTCCGGCGCGACGCGCCGCAGGTGCATCACCCGCCGCCGCAGCAGCGGATCGGTGAGGACCTTGAGCCCGCCGATCTCGATCAGCAGCGAGGCGTGGCCGAGGTAGGTGATCCGCATGGACCACAGTCTGACCGGACCGACCGGACCGGGCGCGAGGCGGAGGGTCCTGCTGGGCTCACCACATAGGTCATCCCGTCACCTACCACCGCGCCGCCCGGCGGAAGCGGACGCGAAGCGGAGCCCCGGGCTGGGGTCAACACACATGTCTTCCCGTCCCCTACCACCGCGCCGCCCGGCGGAAGCGGACGCGAAGCGGAGCCCCGGGCTGGGGTCAACACACATGTCTTCCCGTCCACCTACCACCGCGCCGCCCGGCGGAAGCGGACGCGAAGCGGAGCATTCCGCCGGAGTCACCTAGACCGCGACCCGCGCCACCTCGGCGATGCTCGTGATCCCGCGGTTGACCTTCGCCACGCCGTCCTCGCGGAGGGTCTGCATCCCCTCGGAGCGCGCCTGGCGGGTGAGGTCGGCCTGGGCGGCGCCGGCGACCGTCATGTCCTTGAGTTCCTCCGACATCCGCATCACCGAGAAGATGCCGACCCGGCCGCGGTAGCCGGTGCCGCCGCAGCGGCCGCAGCCGGCCGGCTCCCAGGCCTCCAGATCGGTTCCGACCCGGAATCCCGCCGCCTCGAGCGCATCGCGGCCCAGCACGGTGCGAATCTTGCAGTCGGGGCAGAGCATCCGCGCGAGGCGCTGAGCGACGACGCAGTCGACGGCCGATGCCGTCAGGAAGGACTCGATGCCCATCTTCTGGAGCCGGGTGATCGCGCTCGGGGCGTCGTTGGTGTGGAGCGTCGTCAGGACCATGTGGCCGGTCAGCGCCGCTTCGATCGCGATCCGGGCGGTCTCCGGGTCGCGGACCTCGCCGACCATGATCACGTCGGGGTCGGCACGGAGGATCGACCGCAGCCCGACGGCGAAGTCGAGCCCGGCCTTGCGGTTGACGCCCATCTGATTGATGCCGCCCATCTGGTACTCGACCGGGTCCTCGATCGTGATGATGTTCTTGTCGACGCTGTTGAGCTCCGAGAGCGCCGAATACAGCGTCGTCGACTTGCCGGACCCGGTCGGGCCGGTGACCAGGACCGCGCCATAGGCCTGGTTGTAGGCATCGGTGAACTGGGCCCGCGCATCACCGAACAGGCCGAGCTCGTCGAGCGTCCTGATCGCCTCGGTCTTGTCCAGGATCCGGATGGTCGCGCCCTCGCCACGCTCGGTCGGGACGGTGACGACACGGAGATCGATCCGGCGGTCGTTGACGTTGACGGCGACGCGCCCGTCCTGGGGCACGCGCTTCTCGGCGATGTCGAGCTCGCTCATGATCTTGATTCGCGAGACCACGCCGGCGACCATCCGGTGCGGTACCCGCGCCGCCTCGCTGAGCACCCCGTCGATCCGGAAGCGGACGCGCATGTCCCGTTCCTCGATCTCGAAATGGACGTCGGAGGCGCCCTCGTTGACCGCCTGCCCGAGGATCGAGTAGACGAGTTTTATGACCGGGGCGTCGTCGGCGGACTCCCGCAGCTCGGTGACATCGGCGCTGCTGAGATCGACGTCCTCGCTCTCGCCCTCCGACACCGCCTCCGAGACCGCCGACTCGAGCGAGTTGAGGCGGGTGATGAGCGCCTCGATGTCGACCTCGGCGGCGACCGCGACCCGGCAGTTGAGGCCGGTCATCATCTGCATGTCGTCGACGGCGAGGACGTTGGCGGGATCGGCCATCGCGACGAGGAGGGTCTCCGGGTCGACGTAGCCGACGGGGACGGCGTGGAAGCGCCGCGCCGCCTGCACCGAGACGAGGTTCGCCGCGCCCATGTCGACGTGGTACTCGCCGAGGTCGACGTGATCGAGGCCGTAGCGCTCGGCGATCGCCCGCGAGAGCTGGTCGGCGCTGAGCGTCCCCTGCTCGACCATGAGCGCTTCCGGCGAGCGGCCCGCGACGCGCGCGGCGGAGATCGCCTGATCGACCTGCTCGCGGCTCAGGTAGCCGAGGTCGACGATCACGTCGGTGATGAAGCGACCGCTGTGGGAGCGGGTCTGCGGAGGCGTCAGGCCCGGCGTGCCGCCGCTCGGCTGCGCCGCCGGGTCGAGGGCCTCGGAGCCGCTCACCTCGGGAACCGGGCGGAGATGCCCGTATCGATCGCCTGGGGTGCTCATCGGTTCGCTCGGATCGCGTCTCTCATCGTCTCTATCGGTGGTTCTTGCCCTACCCAGATCCGGAACGAGTCGGCGCCCTGGCGAACCAGGATCTCGAGCCCGTCGATCAGGGTTGCCCCGCCGCTTGTGCACGTTGCGGCCAGCTCGGTCGGCTCCGACCCGTATACGAGGTCGACCACCACGAGTGGGGCAATCAACTGATCGGCCCGCAGGCGCATCGCCTTTAGGTCCGCGCCCGCCTCGGAGCGCCGCGCACCCTCGCTTGCAAGGCCGACCGAGGTGCAGTTGACGAGCAGATCGAATGGCGCGAGGTCGATCGGCTCGTCGGCCCCGATCCCCTCGAGCGCGTAGGCGCCGAGCTCGTGGGCCAGCTCCACGGCCTTCGACTCGGTCCGGTTGGCGATCGTCACCCGCGCGCCGGCGTGGTCGAGCGCCCAGGCGGCCGCGCGGGCGGAGCCGCCGGCGCCGAGCACGAGCGCCTCGGCGCCGCTCGGGCCGAACTCGGCCCCGAGGGCGCCGATCAGCCCGCTCGCGTCGGTGTTGTCGGCGCGAATCGAGCCGCCGGTGAAGGTCAACGTGTTGGCGGCGCCGATCGCCGCCACGGCGTCGGAGCGCTCATCGGCGAGCTCATAGGCGGCGCGCTTGTGCGGAACGGTGACGTTGGCGCCGACGAACCCGCGCTCGCGCAACGCCTCGACGCCCGTCGCGAAGCGTTCAGGCTCGACGTCGATCGCCTCGTAGCTCCACTCGCCGGCGATCCCGAGCGCCTCGAAGGCCGCGGTGTGCATCGCCGGCGACAGCGAGTGCGCCACGGGGTGGCCGATGACGGCGAGCCGGTTCATCGCGTCAGTGTGACGCGGCGGCGGTCATGCGGGAGCCCCGGCTCACCCGACCCGTGCCGCCCGGACGCCGCCTCAGCAGTCCGTCGGTGAGCCGCCCTCGGCCTCGCGGGCCGAGTTGTACTTCTCGGAGGCGGCGAGGAACTCGTCGTAGTCGCTGGTGAAGAAGTGCTTTCCGCAGGTTCCCGGCTTGACCACGTAGTAGAGGTAGTCGACCTTGGCGGGATCGGCGGCCGCCTTCAGCGAGTCGAGGCCGGGATTTGCGATCGGGGTCGGCGGCAGGCCGGTGACCAGGCGGGTGTTGTAGGGGCTGTCGGTCTGCAGGTCGGACTCGGTCAGCGGCTTGTCGAAGTTGTCGAGGTCGTAGCGGAGGGTGGCGTCGATCCCGAGCGGGATCCCCTGCGAGAGCCGGTTGTAGATGACCGCGGAGACGAGCCGACGCTCCTTCGGGACCAGCACCTCGCGCTCGATCATCGCGGCGATGTTGACCACGTCGTACGTGGTCAGATTCTTCTTCTCCGCGGCCTTCAGATCCACCTGGGAGATGTTGTCAGTGAACGCGCCGAGCTGGTCCCTGACGAGCTCGTCGACGTTCGCGCCCTTCTCGAGCTCATAGGTCGCCGGAAACAGGAAGCCCTCGAGGCTCGCGTCCTTCGGAGCCCCCGTCTTGGCGATGTCGAAGCCCTTCGGGGCCTTCGACGTGGCCTTCTCGTAGTTGCCGCGGAGGCCGGCGTCCTTGGCGACGTCGGCAATCTGCGAGCGCGTGTAGCCCTCCGGGATCGTCACGCTCTCGGTCTTCAGCGTCGCCGGGCCCTTCGGCGCGGGCGCCTCTTCGCCGCCGCCGGTCAGCAGGCCGTAGGCGGCGATCGCGACGAGGAGGACGAGCGCGAGCGCGATCAGACGGCGGAAGAGCACGGTCTTGTCGCGGTCCGGCGGCGTCGTCGGCGGCGGCAGCGGCGGGTAGTCGCCGGTCGCGACCTCGCGGCGTTGCGGCGGGATCGGCGGCGGCGGGGCACCGTCGCCGTCGGCATCGGCGAACCAATCGAGGTCCTCGCCCCCGGGCGGGTCCGGTTGCGGCCCGGGAGGCCCGGGGTCGGCGGCGGGCGGGCGGCTCCGGCGGCGCGGCATCAGCTCCTCCGAGGAGAACCTGCGCCCGGTCGCGGGGTCCGAAGGATCGACGGGAGCGGCGGGCGGCGCGATCGACTCCGGGGTTCCGGGCGCGGGCGGCTCGGGGGCCTCCGGTGCCGGGGGCTCGGTCGCGGCATCCGCGAAGCGCTCGGCCGGATCGTCGTCGGGGACGACCGGCTCGGGGCGCGGCCGGCGGAAGGGCGGCGGCTCGGGGGCGTTCGGGGGCGCCTCCCGGTTGCGAGCACGGTCCTTGGTCTGCTCGAGCGCTTCGCGGCCCTTGTCGGCGGCCCCGTCGATGACGCCGCTGACGCGATCGCTCAGCGACTTGCGGCCCGACGAGCGGGACTGCCGGCGCGCCTCGCGCTGGAGGCGGCGGCGCTCGCGCTCGACCGCCTTCGGGTCGTCGGCGAGAAACGGGTCGACCGACGGTGGCAGCTTCTGCTCGTCGCTCACCGGCGCGCCTCCCGGGCCAGCAGCCATCCCTCGAGCAGGTGTGCGGCCGCGAGCGAGTCCTCCGCGGCGCGCGACCCGCCGCGGCGCGTCGCGGCGGCCATCTTCGTGGTCAGCCGCTCGTCGTAGGTCTCGACCGGGATGTCGAGACGAGCGGCGAGCTCGCCGGCGAACGCCCGGGCGGCGGCGGCCTGCGAGCCCTCGGTCCCGTCGAGGCTGACCGGAAGCCCGACGACGACGACCTCGGCGCCGTGCTCGGCGACGAGCGGGGGCACCGCGGCCGGGTCCGGCGGCTCGATCGGCTCGATCGGCCGGACGATCGTCCCGCTCGGATCCGAGAGCGCGCAGCCGCAGCGGGCCGCGCCGTGATCGATGGCGAGCGCGCGCACCGGCTACCGGTCTCCGCCGAGGCCGCTGAGGATCGCTTGTCGCGCTGAGTTCAGTGCATCACCGACCTTGTCGACGTGGCGACCCCCGGCCTGGGCCACTTCAGGCTTCCCGCCTCCTCCGCCGCCGACTATGGCAGCCGCCTCGCGGACGACGTCGGCCGCCGAGAGGCCGCGCTCGACCGCTGCGGGGCCGAAGACCCCTACCAGCGAAACCTTCTCACCGCTCGTCGCCCCGAGGACGACGGCCGCGTCGCCGACGCGTGCCCTGATGTCGTGGGCGGTTCCGATCAGCGACTTCAGGTCGGGCAGCTCCCCGAGCTCGCCGACGACGACGCCGATCCCCTCGACGGTTTCCGCGGCCTCGGCCAGCTCGGCCGCGCGGTTTCCGGCCGCCTCCGCGCCACGCGCGGCTGCGGCGGCCTCGAGCTCGCGCAGGCGGGCGGTGACCCGCTCGGCGGCGGCGACGGCGTCGCGGCCGCCGAGCGCCTCCGCGGCGCGATCGAGCGCCGTGCTGCGCTCGCGGTAGAGATCGATGGCCGCCGGACCGGTGACCGCTTCGATCCGTCGCACGTTCGAGGCGCTCGAGCCCTCGGAGAGGATCTCGAAGATGCCGATCTCGGCGGTGCTGGCGACGTGGGTGCCGCCGCAGAGCTCGCGCGAGACGCCCTCGACCTCGACGACCCTGACCCAGTCGCCGTACTTCTCGCCGAACAGCGCCATCGCGCCGAGCTTCTCGGCCTCGGCCCGGTCCATCTCGATCGCGCGCACCGGCGAGCTCTCCTTGATCCAGCCATTGATCCGATCGCTGATCGCGGTGAGGTCCTCGGGGCTGAGGCGGCTGCCGTGAGTGAAGTCGAAGCGGAGCTTGTCCGGGCGCACGGCCGAGCCCGCCTGGCGAACGTGGGTGCCGAGCCGCTCGCGCAGAGCCGCGTGCAGGAGGTGGGTGGCCGTGTGGTTGCGCATCGTCGCGTGGCGGTCGAATCGCGCGACCTCGGCCTCGACCCGGGATCCGGCGGCCGGCGCCGGGCCCTCGACCTTGAGTGCCTGATCGCCGCCGACGCGGTAGACGTCGACGACCTCGGCCTCGCCGTCGGGCCAGCGCAGGACGCCGCCGTCGGCGACCTGCCCGCCGCCCTCGGCATAGAAGGGGCTCTCCTCGAGCTTGACGAGGACAGCGCCGTCATCGGAGTCGACGGCGACGACGCCGGTCTCGGTCCGCAGGTCCTCGTAGCCGATGAACCGGCTCTCCGGCGCCGAGCCGACGAACCCGAGGATGCGATCGTGATCGCCCCGCGCCTCGACGCCGACGCCGCCGCGGCTGCGAGCGCGCTCCCGCTGCTGCTCCATCAGCTCCTCGAAACCGTCGTCGTCGACGCTCAGCCCCTGCTCGGCGACGAGCTCGCGGGTCAGGTCGTAGGGGAAGCCGTAGGTGTCGTGGAGCTCGAAGGCCTGATCGGCGGTGATCCAGGAGGTGTTCGACGCGAGCGCGCCCGCGATCAGGCGGTCGAGGAGCTGACTGCCGCGGTCGAGCGTGCGGCCGAAGCTCTCCTCCTCGGAGCCGATCCAGTCCATGATCGTGTCGCGCTCAGCTTCCAGCGCCGGGTTGACGGGCGCGAGCATCTCGATCGCGCGCTCGGCGAACCGGCCGAGATAGGGCGACTCGAGCCCGAGGACCCGGCCCTGGTGGATCGCGCGGCGCATTATCCGGCGCAGGACGTAGCCGCGGCGCTCGTTCGAGGGGACGACGCCGTCGGCGATCAGCTGGACCGAGCCGCGGACGTGGTCGGCGATGATCCGCATCGCCCGGGTCGCGGCGGCGTCCTCGCCGGCGTAGGGACGACCCGAGAGCTCGGCGGCGAGGTCGACGAGCGGCCGCAGCAGGTCGGTGTCGAAGACGGAGTCGACGCCCTGCTTGATCGCGGCCATCCGCTCGAGGCCGAGGCCGGTATCGATGTTCTTCGCCGGCAGCTCGCTCAGCGAGCCGTCCTCGTGGAGGTCGTAGGCGGTGAAGACGAGGTTCCAGTACTCGAGGAAGCGATCGCTGTCGTCACCGGGGCGGTCTTCGGGGCCGCCGAAGCTCTCGCCGCGGTCGATGTAAAGCTCCGAGCAGGGCCCGCACGGCCCCTTGTTGCCGGCCTGCCAGAAGTTCTCCGAGCGTGGCAGCAGGACGATCCGCTCCTCGGGAACGCCCTGCTCCTTCCAGAGCTCGATCGCCTCGGTGTCGGGACCGAGGCCGAGCTCGTCGTCCCCGCCGAAGACCGTGACCCAGAGCTCCTCGGGGTCGAAGCCGAAGCCGCCCAGCGAGAGCTCCCAGGCGAAGGCGATCGCCTCGCGCTTGAAGTAGTCGTCGAAGGCGAAGTTGCCGAGCATCTCGAAGCAGGTGAGGTGGCGGGCGGTGGTGCCGACCTCCTCGATGTCCGGGGTCCGGAAGCAGCGCTGCGAGGAGGTCAGTCGCGGGGCCGGCGGCGTCTCGCGACCGAGGAAGTAGGGCTGGAAGGGCTGCATCCCCGCGGTCGTCAGCAGGACGCTCGGATCGTCCGCGGCCGGGATCAGCGAGGCCGACGGGACCCGCAGATGGCCCCGCTCCTCGAAGAACGACATGTAGGTCTCCCGGATCTGCTCCGAATTCACAGCGGCCAAGGCTACGCGACCGACGGGATCAGGCGATCGTGCCGTGGCCGACGACGAGATCGCCGTCGAACAGGACCGCGGTCTGGCCCGGCGCCGCGGCGCGGGCGGGCGCATCGAGCTCGAGCTCGAGCCCCGCGCAGACGCCCGATCCCTGCAGCTCGCCGCCGCCGTTGACGTGGCATGCGATCGGCCTCGAGCGGTACCGGAGCTTGACGGCGGCGACCCGGGCGGCGGGGCGATGCAACATCGCGTCGCGGATCCGGACCGTGCGGGTGTCGAGGTCGCCCGCGGGGCCGACGACGACCCGATTGGCGGCGGCGTCGGTCGCGATCACGTACAGGGGCTCGGGCGCGGCGATGCCGAGGCCGCGGCGCTGGCCGACCGTGAAGCGGTGATGACCCCGGTGGCGACCGACCACCGCGCCGGCGGAGTCGACGATCTCGCCCTCGCGGTCGCCGAGGCCGCCGTGCGCGGCGAGAAAGCCCGCCTTGCCGACGCCGGCGAGGAAGCAGAGATCCTGGCTCTCGGCCTTGTCGGCGACCGCGAGCCCGGCCCGGGCGGCGATCGCCCGGACCTCGGGCTTGGTCAGCCCGCCGAGCGGGAAGCGCAGATGTCCGAGCGCGGCGGTCGGCAGCCCGGCGAGCATGTAGGCCTGGTCCTTGGCCTCGTCGGCGGCCGCGTGCAGCAGCGGGCCGTCGCCGTCGTCGCGGATCCGCGCGTAGTGACCGGTCGCCAGCCCGGCGGCGCCGAGTCGCTCGGCGAGCGCGATCATCGGTGCGAGCCGGACCCGGCCGTTGCAGCGGACGCACGGGTTCGGCGTCTCCCCTGACGCGTAGCCGTCGAGAAACGGCCGCACGACCCCGGCCCGGAACGAGTCGCGGAGATCGACGGTCAGATGGGGGATCCCCTGCGCCTGGGCGAGCGAACGGGCGGCCCGGACGGCGTCGGCGGAGCAGCAGCTGCGCTCGCCGTCGTTGGCCGGGTCCGACCAGAGCTCGAGCGTCACCGCGATCACGTCGGCGCCGCGCTTCCTTTCCAGCAGCGCGGCGACGGCGCTGTCGACTCCGCCGCTGACGGCGACGAGGACGCGCTCGCCGCCCTGGGGAGGGGCGAGGATCGGCTCGGCGCTACCGGCCACCGCCGCCCCGAGTGCGCGATGGGCCGCCTCGGCGGCGAGGTCGGCGGCATGGGCACCGACCGGAGTCAGACCGCCGAGCTCGCCGGCGACCGCGGCCGAGTCGAGCAGACCCGCCTCGGGAACGGTCGCGCCGTCGAGCAGCTCGGCCGCGGCGGCGGCGGCGGCCCGCGCCGCGGCGCAGCCGCTCGCCTCGACCCGGACGTCGGCGAGGCAGCCGCCCTCGAGCCGGAGCGAGATCGCCAGCAGATCACCGCAGGCGGCGCCCCCCGCCGTCCCGCGCGCGGCACCGTCGACCGGCTCGCCGGCGTGCGAGTCGTCGCCGAGATAGGCCTCGAAGGCGACCGGATCCATGTGCCGAAGGGTAGAGCGGCCAGGGTCGGCGCAGTGAATGCAGGGCGCCGCACGGACGAGGCGCACAGGACGATCTGCGGTAGGGCGACCGATCGGCGGAAAACGGCGGCGAGGGCGCCGGGATCCGCCAATCGCTCTTCGGGCCCCTCGGCCGACCCCGCCTACGGGTAGCTCGGCAGCTGCTTGCCCTTGTAGATCGCGTCGTCGACCGCCTGGTTCACGCTGCGCGGTCCGCGGAAGCCGTAGGAGACGGTGGCGTAGGGCACCGAGTCGGTGAGCTTGCGCGGCCGGATGACGAGCAGGGCGGGAGTGCGGTTCACGGAGACGCCGGCCGTCACTCGGGCGTACTTGGAGATCTGATCGACGTTGACCACGAACAGCTCGACATCGTCGCGCCCCCGGAGGGTCTCGGTGAAGGACTTGAGCTGCTTGTCGGAGATCCCCTTCGGATCGACGACCAGCAGGGCGATGGTCTGATTACGGGCGAAGGCGACCAGCAGGTCCTCGGGCAGGCCCTTCGACGGCAGCAGGCCGTCGGACACGGAGCCCCCCCGGACGGCGCCGCGGACTGCGTCTCGGTGGTGGCCGGCGCCGGGGTCGATGAGACCGGTGGAGCTGCGGCCGTGTCGCCGGCCACGGGTGCGTCGACGGCGCCGGCCGCCGGCGTCGCCGGCGTCGCCGGCGACGTGGTCGACACCGCTGCGTCGTCCTTCTTCAGCACCATCGTGAAGAGGACGACGGCGAAGATGACCGCGCAGCCGGCCAGGACGCCGATCTGCACCATCGGGTTCTCGTTGATCGCCTTTCTCATGACGCGATCCCGAAACCGCAGAGCCGGACGGTGCGGGAGGTCCAGCGAACCGTCGAAAGCATGGGCTCCAGCTCGCCGGTGCCGCCCGGCTTCTGAACCCTGAGATACAGGGGGGAACCTGCCGCCACGCCCAAGGGCGCATCGGACAACGGCTCCCGAGCCAATCGTGTTGGTTCACAATTAGAGCGACTGTCGAACGAGCTAGGGCCCATGGGGAAGCTACCAAGGCAGTTCGGCGGCCGGGGGGAAAACCTTGAGCGGAACGGACGACGGGTCCCGTTTCGCAACTCAGGTTTCGAACTCGTCCAGTGCGGCCGCGGGATCATCGGCGACGGTCAGCGCCCGGACGCGGCCGTCCGCGAACTCGAGCAGCAGCGCGATCGGGGCGCTGTCGCCGACCTCTCCCTCCTCGCGCCAGACGTACTCGACGGTGCCGAGCACCAGCACGGTGTCTCCCTTCGTGTGGGTCATCGCGATCGAGTAGCGCTTGTCGAGATGCTCGTAGCGCTTCTCGCCCCAGCGGATCGCCTCCTCGATCCCGGTATAGACGCTGCGCCCGGTCCGGATCTCCACCAGCGGGTCGAAGACCTGGGCGATCAGCTCCGGATCCTGCGAGTTGATCGCGGCGATGGCACCCGCGGCCAGCTCCGCGAGCTCGCCGCTCACTGCGGCGGCGCGGGAGTCCTGACGGTGACGCCGAGCTCGCGCAGTTGGCGCTCGTCGACCGGCGCGGGCGCGCCGGTCAGCGGATCGCCGCCGGAGGCGGTCTTCGGAAAGGCGATGACGTCGCGGATCGACTCGGCGCCGGCCGCGAGCGCGCAGATCCGATCGATCCCATAGGCGATGCCGCCGTGCGGCGGGGCGCCGAAGCGGAGCGCCTCGAGCAGGAAGCCGAAGCGGGCCCGCGCCTCCTCGGCGTCGATGCCGAGCAGCTTCAGGACCTGCTCCTGCTCACTCGGGTCGCTGATGCGGATCGAGCCGCCGCCGATCTCGCTGCCGTTCCAGACGAGGTCGTATGCGCGGGCGCGGATCGAGCCCGGATCGGACTCGTCGATCTCGCCGTCGAAGGCTGTGAACGGGTGATGGAGCGGCGTCCAGCGCCCCTCGTCCTCGCTCCACTCGAGCAGCGGCCAGTCGACGATCCAGCAGAAGGCGTTCGCGCCCTCGGGAACGTCGCCCCAGCGCTCGGCGAGACGGGTCCGCATCGTTCCGAGCACCTGGTTGGCGACCTTCGGCTGGTCGGCGACGATCAGCAGCAGGTCCCCCTCCTCCGCCCCGAGCGCTTCGTTCAGGCTCGCGAGCTCGGCCTCGGTCAGGAACTTGGCGGTCGGCGAACGCCAGCCGTCGCCCTCGCGGAAGGCCCAGACGAGCCCCTTCGCGCCGAGCTCCTGCGCGTCGGCGATCAGTCCGTCGAGCTCGGAGCGGGCGAGCTCGCGCTTGCCGGCGTTCATGCCCTTGACGATCCCGCCGCCGTCGATCGTCCCGCGGAAGACGCGGAACTCGGTCTCGCGGAGGGCGTCGGTGAGGTCGGTCAGCTCCATCCCGAAGCGGAGGTCGGGGCGGTCGGTGCCGAAGCGGGCGACCGCGTCGTCGTGGGAGAGCCGCTGGATCGGCAGCTCGACCTCGATTCCGGCGGTGCCGAGGACGTGCGACATCAGCCGCTCGTTGGCGGCGATCACGTCCTCGACCTCGACGAACGACATCTCGATGTCGAGCTGGGTGAAGTCGGGCTGGCGGTCGGCGCGCAGGTCCTCGTCCCGGAAGCAGCGGGCGATCTGGTAGTAGCGCTCGAACCCGGCGACCATCAGCAGCTGCTTGAACAGCTGCGGCGACTGCGGGAGCGCGTAGAAGGAGCCCTGCTGGAGGCGGCTCGGGACGAGGAAGTCGCGGGCGCCCTCGGGGGTCGAGCGGGTCAGGACCGGCGTCTCGACCTCGAGGAAGCCGTCGCCGTCGAGCTGGGTGCGCATCGCCCGGACGAGCTTGGCGCGGAGCTGGAGCGCCTCGCGCATGTGCTCGCGACGGAGGTCGAGATAGCGGTAGCGCAGCCGCGTCTCCTCGCCCGCCTCGCTGGCGCCGCGACCCTCGATCTCGAACGGCGGCGTCCGCGCGTCCGACAGCAGCTCCGCCTCGCCGACGCGGAGCTCGAAGGCGCCGGTTGGGATCTCCGGGTTGATCGTGTCGGCCGAGCGCTCGACGACCGGGCCGCGGACGCTGATCACGTCCTCGGGGCGGAGCCTGTGGCCGAGCTCGAACGCGGTGCCGCTGTCGTCGGGGTCGAAGACGAGCTGGACGAGCCCGGTCCGGTCGCGGAGGTCGATGAAGACGAGGCCGCCGTGGTCACGCCGCCGGTTCACCCAGCCGGCGAGTCTGGCCTCTCCGCCGACGCGGTCGGCGCGGATCTCGCCGCACCAGGTGTCGCGATAGGTGTTGCCGCGCTGGGCGGGAAACTCGGGGACGTCGGCGGGATCGCTCACGGTCGCGCAGTCTTGCAGTCCGTCAGCGCCCGGAGGGATCTGCGCCGAGCTCGGCGACGAGCGCCCCCGGATCGACCTCGCGCTGATCGCCGCTGCCCATGTCGCGGAGCTTCGCGGTCCCGTCGGGCTCGAGGATGACCGCATGGCGGGCGCCGGAGCGGTCGGCCTGCTTCATCTGGCCCTTGAAGCTCCGCTCGGCGAGGTCGAGATCGGCGGCGAGCCCGGCCTCGCGAAGCTCGGCGACGAGGCCGAAGGCCTTCGCCCGGTCTTCGGCAGCGACGACGAACACGTCGATCCGCTCGGGCTCCGGTGGGGTCTGCATCGCCAGCAGGATCCGCTCGATTCCCGCCGCCCAGCCGACCGCCGGCGTCGCCGGGCCGCCGAGCAGCTCGACGAGGCCGTCGTAGCGGCCGCCGCCCCCGATGCCGGACTGGGCGCCGAGCCGGTCGCAGGCGAACTCGAAGACGGTGCGGTTGTAGTAGTCGAGGCCGCGGACGAGCGAGCCGTCGAGCGTGTAGTCGACCGCGGCGGCGTCGAGCAGCTCCCGGACCTCGGCGAAGTGCTCGTCGTCCGCGCCCGCGAGGCGGTCGAGCATCCGCGGTGCGTCGGCCATCACCGCGCGGGTACCGGGATGGTCGGAGTCGAAGGCCCGCATCGGGTTCGTGTCGATCCGCCCGCGGACCTCGTCGGAGAGCTCACCCTCGTGGTCGCGCAGGTACTCGCGGAGCTCATCGCGATAACCGGCACGTGCGCCGGGCGAGCCGAGCGAGGAGAGCAGCAGCCGGGCGTCGGTGATCCCGAGGTCGGTGAGGATCCCGTCGAGCAGGATTATCAGCTCCGCGTCGACCATCGCCGAGCCGGAGCCGATCGCCTCGGCGCCGACCTGGTTGAACTCGCGGAAGCGGCCCTCCTGCGGGCGCTCGTAGCGGAAGTAGGGCCCCCGGTACCAGAGCTTCACGGGTTGCGGGAGGCGGTGCATGCCGTGCTCGATGTAGGCGCGGCAGATCGGCGCCGTTCCCTCCGGGCGCAGCGTGATCGAGCGGCCGCCCTGATCCTCGAACGTGAACATCTCCTTGCGGACGATGTCGGTGGACTCCCCCACCCCGCGCTCGAACAGACCCGTGTCCTCGAAGGCGGGCGTCTCGATCCGGCCGTAGCCGGCGCCCCCGAGGCGTCGCGCCGCGACGGCCGCGACCGCGCCGCGCGCGGCCTCGTCGGCCGGGAGGACGTCGAAGGTCCCCTTCGGTAGCTGGTGCTTGGTTGGCTTCGCCGCCATCGCGAGTGCGACCTTAGTCGGTCAGATCGCGATCAGGACGATGCCGGCGAGCGCCGCCGTCACCCCGATCGCCTGCTCGCGCGATAGTCGCTCGGCGAGCAGTGCCGCCGCGAGCCCGACCGTGAAGACCGGGAACAGCGAGCCGAGCACTGAGACGATCGAGAGCTGCCCGTGATCGGCGGCGACCGTGTAGAGCAGCGTCCCGGACACCAGCAGAAGCCCGGGGATCGAGAGCACGAGGCTCTCGCGGCCGAACCGGAGCGCCCGCAGCCGCACGCCCGCCCAGAGCAGCAGAATCGTCACCAGAGCGATCCGCGCGTCGAGGAGCGACCAGGCGCGGCCGTCGTCGGAAGCCTGCGGCAGCGCGGTCAGAAAGACGCCGAAGGCGACCGCCGATCCGCACGCCCAGAGCACGCTCGCCCGCGGGTCCGCATAGACGATCTCCTCCGAGCGGGTGGTCCGAGCCGCCAGCGCGCCGCCGCCGAGCGCGAGCGCGAGCCCGGCCGCCTCGGTCGCCCGCAGCTCCTCGCCTCCGGACAGGCCCCAGAGCACTGGAACGACGGCGCCGAGGGCGCCGATCGGGGCCGCGACGCTGAGCGGCCCGAGCTCTGCCGCCTTGTAGAAGCCGATCAGCCCGCCTGCATTGCCGACGCCGGCCAGCAGCGCTATCGCGGTGTTGGGGGCGCTCAGCGGCGCTGATCCATCGGCGAGGACGTAGGCGGCGCAGGCGATCACCGCCGCAATCTGGGAGGTGACGAGGACGGCGACGATCGTGTGCCGCTTGGCGAGCTGCGGCCCGACGAAGTTGGAGACGCCGTAACACGCCGACGAGCCGAGCGCGAGCGCGATCGCCAGCAAGCGCCGCCGCTACCGCGCCGGAAGCTCGGCGAGGAACGGGTTCGACGCGAGCTCCCGCTCGAGCGTCGTGATCCCCATGTGCCCCGGATAGACGGTGGTCTCCGCCGGGTGGGTGTCGACGAGCAGCTGCAGGCTCTCGGCGAGCGTCGGCCAGTCGCCGCCGGGAAGGTCGACGCGGCCGACCGAGCCCTGAAAGAGGACGTCGCCGCTGAACATCGCGGTCTCGTCCGGGATCGAGTAGGTCAGGTGGCCGATGCTGTGGCCGGGAGTGAAGATGACGTCGATGCCGAAGCCGGCGAGCTCGAGCTTCTCGCCGCCCGCGAGCGTCTCGTCGGCGTCGTAGCCCTCGTACGGCCCGATCCCGGGGATCGGGGTCCACTTCATGATGTCGGCGAGCATCGGCGTCTCGAGCTGCGGGCAGTAGACGGTCGCGTTCGTCGCCTCCGCGACCGGCGTGACGGCACCGACGTGGTCGACGTGGGTGTGGGTGAGGAGGATCGCCTCGACGTCGAGCCCGAGCTGGTCGATCGCGCCGAGCAGCAGCGGTGCCTCGTCCCCGGGGTCGATGACGAGTGCCTTGTCGGAGCCGTCGCGGCGGATGAAGTAGGTGTTCTCGGCGAACGGCCCGACCGTGAAACTGCGGACGTCCATCGCCGCCCTCAGTCCGGTTCGGACTGTTTCGCCTCGCGCGCCTGCTTCGCGCGGGCCATGCGGCGGTTGTAGAAGAAGGTCTCGGTGTAGAAGCCGAGCGGGATGTAGGCGAGGGCGGCGATGATCGTCAGCACGATCGCTCCGCCGAGCGGCTGGCCGAAGAGCAGCGACACCGGCAGCAGCAACGCCGCGAAGAGGACGCCGCGGATCGTCGCCCCGCGCCAGGTCGGCGGCAGGTCGCGGCGGTCGACGCGCTGGGCCTTGCCGCTGCCGCGTCCTCGCGAGCGTGCCTGGGCCATCGCTTCCTGGCGGTTGCGCGGCCGTCGCGTCTGGCGGCGCTGGACGCTTCCGGTCTGGGTGCCGCGGTGCTTGCGGCGGCGTGGCTTTGCGTTACCCGGCATCGGGCCGCGATTGTAGTTAGGCGCCCGCGGTGGCAGCGAGCCGGGCCTCGATCGTCCGCTCGGCCGGGTCGCCGCCGGCGAACGGCAGCTCCCCCGGCCAGCCCGCGAGCGCCGCCGCCGGGACGAGCCCGACCAGCTCGGCCTCGACCGGAGCGGTTCCGTGTCCCGCCGCCAGCCGCCGGGTCAACTCGACGACCTCGGCGAGCGGGACGGCGAGCGGGTCGTGGACGTTGGTCGAGATCTGCACCCGCCCCGGGCCCATCTCGATCGCGAGCGCGCGGACGCCGGGTAGGCCGCCGCCGGACTCGCGGAGCCCGGCGGCGATCGCCCGTCCTGCTTCCATCGCGGTGCCATCGCGAAGCTCGAGGTTGAAGGCTGCGAGCGGCGGGCGGGCGGTCACCAGCACCCCGCCGGCGGTCGGGTGGGCCCGGTCGGGACCGTAGTCGGGCTCGAGCTCGTCGGCTTCCATCCGCCGCACGAGCTCGCGGTGACCGCCGCGGCGGAAGTGGGAGCGCTCGCGGCGCTCGGGTGTCGCCGCCAGCTCGCCGTAGAGGAAGACGGGCAGCCCGACCGAGCCGAGCCGCTCGGCGACCGCGAGCGCGAGGTCGACCGCGCGCGGGCGCAGGTCGGCGTGGTGCCAGACGACCGGGCAGACGTCGATCGCGCCGATCCGCGGGTGGGCGCCGCGCTGGCGGCTGATGTCGATCCGCTCGATCGTCAGACCGGCGAGCCGCTCCAGTGCGTCGAGCAGCGGCCGGTCGTCGCCGGCGACCGTGAAGACGGTCCGGTTGTGGACGGAATCGGAGTGCTCGTCGAGCAGCGCCACCGGAGGGACGAACGCCTCGCGCAGGTGATCGATGGCCCCGACATCGGAGCCGTCGGAGACGTTCGGTACGGCGAGCAGGCGCTTGTCCGCCGGTCCCGCCAGGAGGTCAGACGAGCAGTTCGCCGTCGCGGACGATCTCGGTCCCGTCGACGCTCAGGACCGGCTTCATGACGACGCAGTCGAGGTGGACCGGGACCTGGATCCGCCCGCCGATCGCCTCGGACGCGCCGAAAGCGACGTGGACGGTGCCGAGCAGCTTCTCGTCCTCGAGGACGTTGCCCGTCAGCTCGGCCCTCTCATTCGTGCCGACGCCGAGCTCGGCGATCGTCCGGCCGTCCTCGCTGTCGGCGGTGAGCAGCTCGACCAGCGCTCGGCCCTCGGCTCCGCTCGCCTCGGTCAGCCGTCCGCCCTCGACGGTGAGGGTCACCGGCTCAGCCGGGATGCCGACGCCGGCGATCGTCCCGTCGACGACGAGCGTGCCCTCGCAGGCGCGGTCGTCGGGCGAGATGAAGCCCTCGCCGCAGGGCAGGTTCCCGAAGGCGCCGCGAGCGGTCAGCTCGCCGGCGTCGGGGATCGCGGTCCTGCCCTCGAGACCGAGCCGGAGGTCGCTGCCGTTGGCGCAGGTGATACGCGCCTCGCTGCCGGCGCTGAGGATGTCGGCGATCGCGTGCCCGCGGCGGCGCAGCTCGGCCATGTCGGCACTCATCACCCGGGCGAGCATCTGCTCGGTGACGCCGGGCAGGGTGGCGATCCGCGCCCCGGCCTCCGACGCCTCCTTCCGCGAGGCCGTGTGGGAGAGCGACTGGACGGTCGGGGCGAGGACGACGTCGGCCTCCCTCATCGCAGCGGCGATCGTGCGCGGCGGCTCGGCCGCGTGGGTCTCGCGCTCGGCCATCAGTGCCAGCACCGCGTCGGCCCCGGCCCGGCCGGACTCGCCGCGGAGCCGCTCGCCGAGCCCGAGCGTCGCCGGGTTGGCGATCACGAGGACCTGATCGCCTTCCCGCACCCCCATGCAGTCGTTGACGACGGCCGCGACGGCGCGCTTCAGGTCCTCCTGCGTCGGTTCGCTCATCGGCGCTCGACCCTAACGCGGCGACCGGCGCGCCGGGCGGAACGCGCTCGCTAGCCTCGCACCCAATGGCGCGGACGGTCTACTGCGCGGCGACGAGCTGCCGGCGCTCGGCCTCGGCTGATCGTTCGTGTCATCGACCCGGATAGTCCGGGTCGATCGCACCGACGACGGTGGCTCATCCGACCGCCGCGACGACGGCGTCGACCGCCTCGCGCTCGAAGTCGCGCAGGCTGCGCGGAATGTCGAGCTCGAGCGGGTCCTCGTCGAAGGCCGGGTCGAGGCCGGCGAGCCGCTCGGCGATCGCAAGGTTGCAGAACGGGAGCTGCTCGAGGCTGTAGCCGCCCTCGAGCACAACGACGAGCCCGCCGCCGCAGAGCTCCTCGGCGAGCGCCATCGCGCGCCCGGTCAGGTCCCGGAAGCCCTCGGTCGTGACGCTCATCCGCCCGAGCGGATCCGACGCCGCCGGGTCCTGGCCGGCCGAGAGCAGGATCAGGTCGGGCGCGAACGCCCGCAGCGCCGGCTCGACGACCCGCTCGAACGCGTACGCGTAGCCCGCGTCGCCGGTGCCGGCCGGGAGCGGGACGTTCACGGTCGCCCCCTGCCCCGTGCCCTCGCCGCGGTCGCTCGCGGCGCCGCGGTCCGGCGGGTAGAGGTCGTCCTGGTGCAGCGAGACGAACAGCACGGACGGATCGGACCAGAAGATCGTCTCGGTGCCGTTGCCGTGATGGACGTCCCAGTCGACGATCGCGACCCGATCGACGCCCTCGCGCTGCTGCGCGTGCCGGGCCGCGATCGCGACGTTGTTGAACAGGCAGAACCCCATCGGCTCCGCAGCGGTCGCGTGGTGGCCGGGCGGGCGGACGATCGCGAAGCCGTTGGCGGCGCTCGCCGTCGAGCGACCGCGTCGGTGACGGCCAGCAGGTTCCCGGCGGCGAGCAGCGCCGGCTCCCACGAGTCAGGGCCCGACCCGCGCTTCCGGGCCGACCGTCGCGAAGCGATGCTGCGAGCATGCGTCCTCGATCCGCTCGATCATCGCCGGCTCGTGGACGAGCTCGAGCTCCTCACGGGTCGCGCGGCGGCTGTCGAGCCGGTCGAGCCGGTCGAGGACGCCGGCCCGCTCGAGCACCCGCAGCGTCCGGCTCAGCCGCTCGGGCCGTTCGAAATGAGGGACGTCGAGCCACTCGGCGGCCGGGCGGCGGACCAGCATCGATCCGTTCTCGTGTGCGAGACAGCGCTCGTCCCAGGCGAGGACGGTCTTCAACGACTCCGCCGATCTGCCGACGATCCCTTCTCCATGCCCCGATCCTGACATCCCCGTCCACGCCGAGCCGGTCCCGCCCTCCCGCCTGCCGGCGATTACGCTGCCGACCCGAGAATCCACCGACACCGACGGGAGACGCATGGAACGAGGAGCCGAGATCCGGGACGAGTACCGCGCGCGGTATCGCACGGCCGAGGAGATCGCCGCCTCGGGGGCGATCGGGAACCTCGCCGACGGAGCGGAGATCACGGCCCACGGGCTGCCGACCCGCCTGATCGCATGGCCCGGCACCGGCTACCAGACCGAGGCAGTCCACGTGATCACCGTCGAGCCGGGCGAGGAGAGCGAGCGATACGGCTACGACCTCGCCGAGCAGGCGCTGCTCTGCTTCAGGGGGTCCGGGCAGATCCTGGTGCGCGAGCAGTGGGTGGACGTCCAGCCCGGGGACATCGCCTACGTGCCCGAAGGGGTCGAGACCCAGATCCGCAACCCCGCCGGGAGCTCATCGCCGCTGATCCTCGTCGCGCAGACGACGCCTCCCCAGTTCGACCTCTACGCGGATCGCGGTCTCTACAACGTCGAGCTCGGCGTCATCAACCACGACTCGGTGCGGAAGGCGGCGACCAACGCCGAACCGGTCGAGCTGTCGCCCGACAGCGAGCTGCGCTACCACGATTCGCACCCGGAGGTCCGCGCTTGGAACCTCGAGACCGACGACGTCCGCCGCAACGGCGCGCTGTTCAACGTCGAGATGGGATCGGAGTTCACGGGCATCGGCATCCCCATGCGCCTGATCCTCTGGCCGGGCTCGGGCTGCCGCCTCGTGGGCTTCAACTACGCGATCGCCCCCGACGGCGTCAGCGACGTCATCCACAAGCACCCGGTCTCCGACGAATGCCTGATCATGTGGTCGGGGCGGGGCTCCTTCTTCATGGGCGACCGCTGGATCGAGGCCGCCGCCAACGACTGCCTGCTCGCACCCTGCGGCGTCGCCCACGGGCACCGCAGCGACGGACTCATCCACGTCGGCGGCTTCGCCTCGCCCCCGCAGCTCGACCTGGTCCTTCCCACCGACTACTACGAGAACGGCCGCTACAAGGCACCGCCGCCTTCGCGCCTGGAGCCCTGAGCCGGTTCGCCGTGCATCGCGGGCCGGGCGGAGCCGACCCGACCGTCGCGCGGCCGCGGATGCCCCAGCCGATGCGCCGGTATCCTCTCGCTCGACCGCGACCGTCCGAGTCGTCTGCACCCCGGTCCCCGGGGAGCCGACGAAGCGCCGAGAATGGCCTGGGCGAGCGGTGCGCCGGAGTAGCTCAGTTGGTTAGAGCAGCGGAATCATAATCCGCGTGTCGGGAGTTCGAGTCTCTCCTCCGGCATCGCTCGGGCGGCGGGTTTTGGCGCCAGTCCGACCTGGAGCGCGCCGGCCATCTCGATGACCGCGTCGCGGGCCGCCGGTGCGACTGCGGTCATGCTGGCGAAGCCGTGGATGAGGCTCTCGTGGCGGCACAGCGCCGCCGGCGTACCGGCGTCCCGGAGGGCGGCCGCATAGGCCTCGCCCTCGTCCCGCAGCGGGTCGAAGCCGGCGGTCGCGACGTAGGCGGGCGGGAGGCCCGAGAGATCGGCCGACCGCATCGGGTAGGCGCGGGGGTCCGCGTCGGCGGGCGCATAGGAGTCGAGGAACCAGGCCATGTCCTCGTCGACGAGGAAGAACCCCTCGGCGAAGAGCTCGAGCGACCGGGTCGGCTCGTCGTCGGTCTTCGGGTAGATCAGCAGCTGGAAGGCGGGCATCTCGCCGCCCGCCTCCTTCGTCTGGTTGCAGACCACGGCGGAGAGGTTGCCGCCGGCGCTGTCGCCGCCGACGGCGATCCGGCCTGGGTCGAGGCCGAGCTCGGCCGCGTTCTCCCGCACCCACCCGAAGGCGGACATGGCGTCGTCGACCGCCGCGGGGAAGGGGTGCTCGGGAGCGAGCCGGTAATCGATCGCGACGACGGTCACCTGTGCGTGCCGGCAGAGCATCCGGCAGAGCTCGTCGTGGGTGTCGAGGTCCCCGATCACGAAGCCGCCGCCGTGGAAGAAGACGAGCGCCGGCTGCGGCTCCACCCCGCGGGAGCCGGGAGCGGGATAGACGCGTGCGGGCAGCTCTCCGGCGGGGCCGGGGATCGACAGATCCGAGACCCCGTCGATGCGCGGAAGCGGCAGCGCGGCGACGAGCGCCGTGCGCCGGGACTCACGCCGGGCGGCCTCCGCCCCGTGCCGACTCCAGGCACCCTGGCCCGTCCGCTCCAGGGCCTTGAGGACGATCTGGATGTGCGGGTCGAGGGTCTGCCCGTCGAGGACGATCGGCGGCCCCGCGAGGCGGCGGGCCGTTCGCGTCGACAGGCGAGAGAGCAGGCGGACGGCGGCCCGCTCCGCGCGATCTCGGGAAGTCAGCCTCTGGACGGCCATCGCCTGACCCTACGGCTTCACGACGGGCGCGGCGGGCTCCCAGATGCATGGTCGGGAGCGAGCTCGACTTGCCCGCCGGAGCGGGGTGAGCTGGTTCACACCCGGGGTGGGTGGTGCGACGTGGCCTCCGGGGCGACCCTTGCACCATGAACCCTCAACGCACATCCCCACGTCCCCGTTCCCTCCCCCTCCGCGCCGTCGCCGCATTGTGTGCTGCGATCGGCCTGGCCGCCATCGCCGCCGCCCCGGCCACGGCCGCACCGAAGGTCACCGGCAAGTTCGCGGTGTCCGGGGTCGGGACCAACAACGAGATCGCCAAGGGCCCCGACGGCAACGTCTGGGTGACCCTGGATCAGACCAACGACGTCGCGCGGATCACGCCGAAGGGCAAGGTGAAGGAGTACGACGCGGCGAACATCAGCAACCCGGTCGGGATCGCGAGCGGCCCCGGCGGCACCCTTTGGGTGACGCAGGCGAACGGCGTCGCCGTCTTCGATCCCGCCGACCCCGAGGCGGCCGAGAAGTTCACGATCAACGACATCGCCGACCCGCGTCCGATCGTCCGCGGGCCCGACGGCAACATGTGGACGGTCAGCGGCCCCAACGTGATCCGGATCCCCGTGGCCGACCCCGAGACCGCTGACTCGTTCCCCGTGCTCGTCGCCGGCCGCGACATCGACCGCGGCAAGGACGGCAAGCTCTGGGCGGCGGACTTCGGCGGCCAGGTCGTTCGCGTCAAGACCGACGGCAGCGACAAGGCCTACGACACCGGTGCCGGCTCCGGGCCGCAGGCGCTCGCCGCCGGCCCGAAGGGCGAGGTCGGCTACGCCGATCCGACGTCGAACCCGCAGATCGCGGGCCGGGTCGTCGGCGGCAAGGTCAAGACGTCGCAGTCGGCCGGCGATCCGTTCGGCGTCGCCTACTCGAAGAAGACGTACTGGATGCCGCGCTTCGCGACCGGCGACCTGTTGGCCCTCGACGCCGGGAAGGGCAGACTGTCGGCGCCGGTCGGGTTCGGGAAGAACAGCGGCCCGCGGCGAATCGCGAAGGGACCCGGCAACACCCTCTGGGTGACGCTCGAGAACGCCGAGAAGATCGCCCGGGTCAGTGACGTCAGCAAGGTCGGCCCCGGCCCGACCTGAGAGCAGGGGGACGACGCGACGAAGCGGGCCGGCGAAGTTGCCGGCCCGCTTTCGCGTTACCGTCCGGTCCATGGTCTCCAGGCCCACGCTCTATGTCCCCGCCCGCTTCAACGGTCCGCGCGGGAGCGGCCAGGGCGGCTACACGGCCGGGCTGATCGCGATGCGGATGGGCGAGCTCGCCGAGGTCAGCCTCCGAGCGCCGGTCCCGCTCGATCGCGAGCTCGCGATCGATGAGCTCGACCACGGCGGCATCGCCGTCCGCGACGGCGAGACGCTGATCGCCGAGGCGAGGCCGCGCGAGCTCGAGATCGAGGTGCCCGCACCGGTTGGGATCGAGGAGGCGCGGGCGGCGAAGAAGCGCTACCGCGGCTGGTCCGACGGGGAGTTCAGCATGTGCTTCGTCTGCGGGCCCGACCGCGAGGACGCGTTCGGGGTGATGGGGGGCGCCGTCCACGGGCGGGACGTGGTGGCCTCGCCGTGGATCCCGGGCACGGACACCGACGTCGACGGCACCGGCCGGTCGGCGCCCGAGTTCGTCTGGGCGGCACTCGACTGCCCGACCTACTTCGCCCTCTACCCGGATACGCTGCCGATCAGCTTCCTCGCCCGCTTCACGGCCCGCGTCGACGACCTGCCCGAGGTCGGCGTCGAGCACGTGGTCATGGCGTGGCCGATCTCCAAGGACGGGCGCAAGCATCTCGCAGGGTCGGCGCTGCTCGACGGCGACGGCGAGGTGCTGGCGGTCGCCGAGGCGCTGCTGATCGAGGCGAAGGCGGGCTAGGCCCGCCCGCTATCCCCCCGCCTCGACGGTGAACTCGGCGCTCCCGGCCGAGTCGTACTCGTCGGCGAGCAGGTAGTGGACGACGTAGTCGCCGGGCGGCAGGGGCCAGGAGGCGCCCTGGCTCTCGGGGCCGAGCGTCGCCTCGCCCGCGGTCCGCGGCGGCACGGTCCCCGCCGAGTGTCCCTCGGCGTAGTCCCAGGTCAGGTAGCTGTCCGTCTTCGGGTCGGCGGCGTCCGCCTCGTAGACGCCGATCCAGTCCCAGCGGTTGGCGGGGCCGCCGGTCCAGCTGACCTCGATCGGCTCCCCCTTCGCGTATGACTGCTCGTTCGTCATCAGGTCGAGCTCAGCGCCGGGGTCGCGCAGGTAGAAGGAAGCCCGGGCGACCTCCCCGTCGGCGTCGCTCAGGACCGCCTCGTAGGAGCCCGGGTCCCAGCCGCCGGTGTCGATGTCGGCCGTTCCGTTCGGGTCGGGCCCCGGGACCGTCTCGATCGCCGCGCCGGGATCCCCGTCCTCGGGGACCACTGTGATCTCGTTTCCCCCGGTTTCCGGGTTGTTCCACGTGACCGCGACCGCGTCGCCGACGGTCGCGAGGCGGGCGTCGACGGCGACGAGCGTCGGCATCGCGACCGGCATGACGTCGAAGCTCGAGAGCACCGCGCGGTGGTCGGAGGTCCAGGGCGACTTCTCGATGTCGACGTCCTCTCCACCGGACTCGCCGACCAGCTTGCTGTCGAGCGTCTCCGAGGGACCGGCGGCGTAGACGTAGTCGATCCGCTCGCCGGTCTTCTCCTGCGTGACCGCGGGCGTCGCGACCGGGTCGGGGTTGACCTCGCGGTATGTGTCGCGGAAGCCGAGGTCGAAGAGCGCCTCGCTGACCGGCCAGGCGACCGGCTCGGAGATCTCCTTGCGGGTGCCGACCGCCTCAGCTGTGTAGTCGAGGCTCGACGGCTCGTTGAAGTCACCGGTGAGGAAGACGGGATAGCCCTGGTCGAGGAGTTCGCCCATCGCCGCCATCGGCCGCTCGAGCGAGGAGGTGCGGACCAGGTTCTCGTTGGCGATCACCTCCTCGGCGGGCACTCCCTTCGCGAGCTTGCGCGGGCCCCAGTCGACGTAGTCGAGGTGGACGTTGAAGAAGGGGATCACGTACCCCGGCTTGACCTCGAGCATCGCGTAGAGGCCGTCGCCGCCCGACGCCTCGAGGATCGGGTACTTCGAGAGGATCTGCAGCGAGGTGTTCCAGTACGGATAACCGGTGCGCTCGGCGATCTCCGGCAGGCGCGCGTAGGACTCGAGAACTCCGACGACGTCGGCGTCGATCTCCTCGATCACCGCATCGGTCGTCTTGTCCCCGGAGTACTCGATGTTGTAGACGAGCACGTCGATGTTCATCGGATCGCCCCTGGCGATCGTCGCGTCGGCCGAGTCGTCGCTTCCGCAGCCGGCGATCCCGGCTACGGCGAGGAGCCCGAGGAACATCGCCAACGCCGAGAGCCGGCGCCCGAACCCTCTCCCGATGGGCCGGTGCGATGCCACTTGACTTTGTAGTCAATCATTCTTCTGCAGGTGCGGTAAGACGCCTCCGGATCGGCAGGCCTCGGGTGCGGCGATCCCGGCCCCAGCAGTCCCCGACGGGGCGGCTCGGTAGCCGTCACCGATGCGGCGACCCCCGGCCGAGCGGACAATTCGGATGTGGTCAAGCGCCTATCGATAGTCGTCGCCGCGCTCGCGGTGCTCGCTGCGACCGCCGTCATGTTCGGCAGCCGTACGCTCGAACCGGCCGGAGCGGCCTTCCCGGGCGCCAACGGCCGCATCGCCTACGTCGGCGCTGAGGGGATCTACACGACCGGTTCGAAGGGGAACGGCGAGGCGAAAAATCTGGCCGGGAACCGACGAACCAAGCCCGCCTGGTCACCGGACGGGCGCCGGATCGCATTCGAGCGCTACACGGACGAGGACGCCGACATCTACAAGATGAAGCCGAGCGGTAAGGGCAAAGTCCTCCTGACCCGAGGCGGCCAGTCGGGCTTCGACCCGACCTGGGCGCCGAGCGGCAAGAAGATCGCCTTCGTCCGGTCCACCGCGACCGGGGACTCGATCTTCAGGATGCGCGCGAACGGCGCCAACAAGCGCCGGGTCACGGCGAAGGACGGATCGTTCGCCGGCAGCCCCTCCTGGTCGCCGGACGGCAAGCGGATCGCCTACATGTGCGACCTCGTACACCGAGGGTCCCAGATCTGCACGATCCGCCCCGACGGCAGCCGCCGCCGGATCCTCACCGACTCCGCGGGCAAGAGGAAATCCCGTCCCGACTGGTCCCCCGACGGAAAGCGGATCGTCTTCGCCGCCGGCCACGGCCACGCCGGCAACGTCAATCACTTCCACGTCTACGTGATGGACGCCGACGGCGGCCACATCGATCGGATCACTCCGAAACACGGTCACAGCAGCCTGCTGCCCGCCTGGTCACCGGACGGCACGAAGATCGCCTTCGTCCGGATCGGCCGGGGCATCATGAAGGTGCGAATCGACGGCAGTCGGCCGCAGATGATCGTGCCCGACGCCACCTATCCCGCCTGGCAGCCCAAGTAGCCTGACGGCGATGCGCCGCGGGTGGCGAAGAGCAGGGGGCCAGGCCGTCTGCCTGGGGGCGGCGCTGGCCGCGGTGGCGATCTGCGCGCCGGGGGCCGACGCGGTCGTCCCCGGCAAGAACGGCCGAATCGCCTACATGGGCTTGAGTGACCTCGGGATCTTCACCATCGAGCCCGACGGCGACCGCCGCAAGCGTCTGAGCAGGGACTTCGACGTCGGCCCGTCCTGGTCGCCGAACGGCAAGCGGATCGCCTACGTCGACGTCGTCCAGGGCGACATCTGGAAGATGAAGGCCGGGGGCGGCAAGAAGCGGCGGCTGACCAGGAACGGAAGCTCGTTTGAGCCGAGTTGGTCGCCGAACGGCAAGCGGCTCGTGTTCGTCAAGGGCGGCGGCGGCGACCCGGAGATCTTCACGATGCGCGCCGATGGCAGCGGCCGCTCGCGGGTCACCGACAACGGCGCGGCCGACTTCGATCCGGACTGGTCCCCGTCCGGGAAGCGGATCGTCTTCGCGCGAGCCCGCCGCGGCGACAACCCGGATCTCTTCAAGGTCGATCCCGACGGGACCAACGTCAAGCGGATCACCAACAGCGACGCCCGCTACGAGGTGACGCCGGCGTGGTCGCCGAACGGCCGGAAGATCGTCTTCGCGAGCGGCCGATCCGGCACCGACGAGGAGCTCTACACGATTCGGCGCAACGGCTCGAAGCGGACGCGGCTGACCGACAACAACCGCGTCGACGCCGATCCCGCCTGGTCCCCGAACGGCGCCAAGCTCGCCTTCTTCTCCGAGAACAGCATCTGGCGGATGAAGGCGGAGGGCGGCAAGGCGCACCGGATCGTCCGCGACGCGGCCTGGCCCGACTGGCAGCGGCGCTGAAGCGATTCTCCTGCAAATCGGAATCTCGCAACCGGCACAACGCGTCTCGCTTCTGACTTCGGAATACTGCCGCCGCCGTGCGTCCCCTTCCCCCGGGTGGCGCACGGCGCTTCCTTCTCGCCTAGTCGCGGACCATTCGCGACACTCCGCTGAAGGGCGCCTTCCCGTCCGGATCGTGCCCCGAGTCGAGGCTCTCGACCCGCAGCAACGGATCGAGGCAGCGCGTCCGGGCGAGCAACGCGTCGGCCGCGGCGATGTCCTCGCCGTCGAGTCCGAGGTAGGCCTCGCGCAACCGGGCGAGGGCCCACACGCGGTATCGGCTCGTCGGCATCGAGCGGTAGGTGACGTTCTGGGCGGTGAACTCGTAGGTCCGCCGCCCGGCGGCGTGAGCGGCGGCGTTGGCGGCGAGCATCGGCAGGTGGGTCTCCCCGGCCTCGGTCAGCAGCGGCTCGAGGTCGGCGGGCACGCCGGCGATCAGCGGACGCCCGCCGATCCGGCTCGCGCGTGAGTTCCAGACCCGCGCCACCCATTCGTAGACGGCCGGCGCCCGGTTGCGCATGATCCGTGCCGGCGTCGGATCGAGTGCGAAGTGGCGGAACATCGGCCCGAAGAGCCCGACGTCGGCGATCGTCGGCCGCTCGCCGAACAGGAAGGGCCGCTCCGCGAGAACCGGCTCGAGCATCGCCAGCACCCGCGTGTAGGCCGCCTCGACGTGCGGGCGGGTTCGCTCCTCGACGCCGTCGCCGGCCACGAACAGCCGCCGCTGACGCCGGGCGAACCAGCGACGCCGCAGCGGCAGCGGCAGCGGCACGCGGACGAGCTCTCTCGCCAG
The DNA here is from genome assembly GCA_963784885.1 of uncultured Conexibacteraceae bacterium. Taxonomy (GTDB): domain Bacteria; phylum Actinomycetota; class Thermoleophilia; order Solirubrobacterales; family 70-9; genus RHKX01. Next base: position 420,442 of record CAWATA010000004.1, on the reverse strand, counting down.
CCGGCCGGAGAGCAGGCGGCGGTCCTCAGCGAAGCTCCAGCGGAAGTGCATGGCGGGCCGCCACAGCCACTCGTCTCCGAAGTCCTCGATCAGCAGCGCGGCGAGCCGCTGCACGGGGTCGGCGGGGATCACCTCCGGCTCGGGATGCCGCTCCTCCAGCCAGGCGATCATCGGCGTCGTGTCAGTCATCCAGCGGCCGTCGGGGAGCTGAACCGTCGGAAGCTGGGCGCCACCGAGGAGCCGCGGCAGCTTCCAGGCGTACATCGAGACACCGAGCGGGCGCCGCACATAGGAGATCTCCTTGTAGCGGAGGTAGGCCTCGAACTTGCCGGTGAAGTACGAGTACTCGGAGCCGTAGACGATCACGACCCGAGCCTAGTCGCGATACTGAACCGATGGCAAAGGTGATCCCGATCGAGTCGATCAGCCGCAGCCCGCGGGCCGCGCTGTTCGAAGGGGGCGAGGACATCGATGCGTCGATCTTCGTCGTCGCGATGGACCGGGGCGAGGGGCCCGACCTCCACGTCCATCCCTATCCGGAGGCGTTCGTCGTCGAGTCGGGCGTCGCCCGGTTCACGGTCGGCGACGAGGAGCTCGTCGTCGAGGCCGGCAACATCGTCGTCGTCGGGGCCGAGACGCCGCACGGATTCAAGGGCGCCTCCGACGAGAAGCTCCGGGTCGTCAGCTTCCACCCGAGCCCCGAAGTCATCCAGACCGACCTCTAGTCCGCGGCCAATCGATCCGGTCGGGCAGCCCGTAGGGGAGGAAGAAGTCGGCGGTGCGGCGCTCGCCGAGCGGCTGCTCGGGCAGGCGAGCTCGCCTGCTTCGCCCGCGCTGTCATCGACCTCGCAGAGTAGCGTCGTCACATCTCGGCCTCAGCGACGACAAGCGGACCTCAGCGGATCGCCGTCGTCGGCGCCGGATTCTCCGGGCTGGCGGCGGCCGAGCGGCTCGCCGCGAGCGGGCGCGACGTCGTCGTGCTCGAGGCCCGCGATCGCGTCGGCGGACGGGTGTGGTCACAGGAGCTGCCGGGAGGCGGGCTCGTCGAACGCGGCGGCGAGTTCATCACCGGCGGCTATGAGACGACCGAGGCGACCGCCGAGCGGCTCGGGGTCGGGGTCGACGGGATGGCGATCAACTATCCCCATCGCGAGCTCCGACCCGGCCCCGGGCCGGACGACGCGGCCCTGCTCGCCGGCGCCGAGGCGGCCGCGGACGCGAGCGCGGCCGCCGGCGTCGGATCCGCGGCGGGCGGGGTGCTCGAGGACGCCGTCCCCGACGCCGCGGTGCGCGACGTGCTCGCCGCCCGGCTGCAGAGCGCCCTCGCCCATCCGTTCGGCGCGCTCGACGCGCGGTTTCTCGTCCACCTCCCCTACCTCGTCGCCTCCGCGGAGACGAAGCGGCTTCGCGGCGGCAACCAGGCGCTCGCGACGGCCCTGGCCGCAGAGCTCCCGGAGCCGGTCCGGACCGGCGCAGCGGTCCGCGAGATCCGCCGCGAGGCCGGCGCGATCAGGCTGCTAGGCGAGGACCTCGACCTGCTCGCGGATGCCTGCGTCGTCACGGTCCCCGTCGCCCTGCTGCCCGATCTCCGCTTCGAGCCGCCGCTTCCCGCCTGGCAGACGGAGGCTATCGCCACGATCCCGACGAGCAGGGCGGCGAAGCTGGCCGTCCCGCTTCGGGCTGCGGTCCCGCCACGGGCGCTGATGTCGGCCACCGCGCGGTTCTGGGCCTGGACGACGCCGTGCGACGGGATCGGCGGCCGGATCGCCAACGGCTGGGCGGGCGCCGAGCCGGTGCTCGAGGACCTCGGGGTGGCCACCGGGCCGGAGGGCTGGCTCGACCGCCTCGGCGAGCTCTGGCCCGAGCTCGAGGCCGACCGCGACGGCGCCGTCCTCACCGACTGGCGCGCCGACCCGTGGGCCCGTGGCGCTTACTCGGTCCTCCCCGACGTCGACGATCCGGCCGGCACGGCCGCCGCCTACTCCCCCGCCCCCAACCTCGTCTTCGCCGGCGAGCACACGGCGGTCCCGGCTTGGACCGGAACGATGGAGGGCGCGCTTCGCAGCGGCATCCGGGCCGCCGAGGAGCTGCTCGCGAGCTGAGGCAGCCCGAGTTCGCTCGGCGGGGGTTGCCGGTCCTAGGACCAATGTCCGCTTGTAAGCGGGACCGCGTCGGCGGGATCGTGGCGGTCGAGCATTGGAGACAGGAGAACCCATGACCGGCAACCACTTCCGTTCGATCACCGCCGTCGCCGTGGCAACAGTCGCGCTCGCCGCGTGTGGCAGCGATTCCGAATCCACCTCGACGACGGGCGAGGCCGGGTCGACGTCCTCGACGGCGGCGGCGAGCAGCTACGCCTCGTCGTCCGGTGACGGCTCGAGCACCGACGGGTCGAGCGGGAGCGGATCCGGCGGCGGCACCGTGAAGATCGAGGCCGATCCGAACGGACAGCTCGCCTTCACCGATACCAAGATCGAAGCCCCAGCCGGCCAGGACACGATCGAGTTCGACAACCCCACGGCGACCGGCCACAACGTCTACATCGAGGACTCCGGCGGCGAGGACGTCGCCGAGACGGACACGATCACCGGCGGCAAGACGTCGACCACGGCCGACCTCCAGCCGGGCACCTACACCTTCTACTGCGGCGTCCCGGGCCATCGGGAGGCGGGCATGGAAGGGACCTTGACGGTCAAGTGACCGACCCAGCCGAACCAGGAACCAATCCGATAGGAGACACCATGACAAGCAGGACGGCAAAGCTGATCGCGACGGCCGTTGCGGCGCTGGCGCTGTGCGTCGGGGGGGCCGGGACAGCGGCCGCGAGCCAAGGCGCCGACGACCCGCCCGGCCATCACCACCACGGCGGCAAGCACCACCACGGCGGCAAGCACCACCACGGCGGCAAGCACCACCACGGCGGCAACGACGACGGTCCCAACCACACCTGATCGGGACGGCTCGGACGAGTCGAACGGCCGCGGCGTCAGCCGCGGCCGTTCTCGCGCTCGGGGGTGACCCCGTGGCTGCGCGCCCACAGCGCCGCCTGGGTCCGGTCGGTCACCCCGAGCTCGGAGTAGACGCGGGTGAGGTGTGCCTTCACGGTCTTCTCGCTGATCTCAAGCCGGCGGGCGATCAGCTTGTTCGCGAGGCCCTCCCCGACCAGGGCCAGCACCTGACGCTCGCGGTCGGTCAGCTGCGGCGCCCGGGCCTCGCGGCGGTCGGCGAGCAGCTCGCGCGCGACCTTCGGATCGAGCGGCGACTCCCCCCGCGAGGCGGCGCGGATGCCCTCGATCAGGTCTGCGGGCGAGGCGTCCTTGAGCAGATAGCCGAGCGCGCCGGCGTCGACGGCTCGCAGCATCTGGTCGCGGTCGGCAGAGGCGGTCAGGATCACGACCTTGAGCCCGGGCCGCACCTCGGCGATCCGTCGCGTCGCCTCGATCCCGTCCATCTCCGGCATCGTCACGTCGAGCAGGACGACGTCGGGCTCGTGGTCCTCGAGCGCGGCGACGGCGGCTGCGCCGTCACCGACGGCGGCGACGATCTCGATGTCAGGCTCGGAGCCGAGCAGCTCGACCAACCCGGTCCGGACGACCGGATGATCCTCTGCCAGCAGCACGCTGATCATTCGGCGGGCAACGATAGTGCGACGCTGGTGCCGCCACCGGGAGCCGAGTCGATCGCGATCCCGCCGCCCGCCTCGGCGGCGAGGTCCCGAAGCAGGTCGGTTCCGATGTGACCCTCATCGCCGCGGGCCGTCGCCGGGTCGAAGCCGCGGCCGTCGTCGGTGACGGTCAGCTCGATCCCGGCGCCCGCCCGCCGCAGCGCGACGGCGACGTGGGCGGCGCCGGCGTGCTTGAGCGCGTTTCGGACCGCCTCTTGAGCCACGCGGAAGCAGAGCGCCTCGCGCTCGACGTCGAGCTCGAGTCCGGCTTCGTAGTCGAGTGAGGTCGCGATGCCCCGTGCCTCCAGCGGCGCGAGCATGTCCTCGAGCGCGGCGGCCAGCCCGGCCCGCTGGAGGCTCGGCGGGTAGATCTCGACGAGCAGGTTCCGGAGCGAGCGGACGCTCGCACGAGTCCGGGTGGCGCCCGTGCGCAGCTCCTCGGCCGAGCGGGGGTCCTCGCCTTCGATCCGGCGGGCGCCGACCTCGAGCGAGAGCGCGACGCCGGTCAGGTCCTGGACGGCGCCGTCGTGGAGGTCGCCGGCGATCCGCCGGCGCTCGCGGTCGGAGGCGTCGACGGCGCGCTCGAGCAGGCGCACGCGGTCGCGGTGGGCGCTGCGGACCCGCCTGGCGAGCGACGAGGCGAGCGGGAGCTGGATCAGCTCGAGCAGCAGGAGCGAGAGAATCAGCGCCGGCAGGAACGCGAGCCAGAGCTCCCGGCCGCTGGAGGTGACGTCGCTGTAGCGCGTGTAGGTCTCGAACAGAAGCGGCCTGCCGTCGGGCGCGCGAATCCGCGAGTAGGCCTCGAGCAGCTCGCCGAACTGACGCTCGTACTGATTCTCCGGCTCGGAGACGTCGCTGAGTTCGGCATCGGGCGAGCCGGTCCTGAGCGCCCGCCGCTCGTCGTCGCCGAGCTCGAACTTCTGGTCGATCAGCCGCGGCTCGTCGGAGTAGACGATCCGGCCGTCCTCGTCCCAGAGCTTGACCCGAACGATCTGGTCGCTGAGGACGTCGGTCCGGATCAGCCGATCGAAGCGCTCGAGCGCCGTCGGGACGCCGGCGAGCAGCGCCGGGCTCAGCTGGGGCTCGACGACGCCCTCGCCGATGATCCGCGTCACCTCGCCGGCGTTCTCGATGGCCTGATCCGTGCCGATCCTGCGCATCAAGAAGAAGCTGAGGAGACCGACCAGGGCGACGGCGACGAGTCCGGCGAGCGCGAAGCGGAGAACGGCGGCGCGGACGGAGGGCTCGCCATGGCGATGCTCGGGGGCGGAGCGCGGGGAGGCCACGCCGGGCGGCTCAGCGACCGAGCAGCGTGCAGACCGCGGCGCCGTAGTCCTTGCGAAGGACCCTGAAGGCCTGCGGCGCGAGGATCCCGGGCGCGTTCGCGTCGAGCTGGCGGTTGACCGAGAAGGTCAGGCCGCGGCGGCCGTTGCGGTTCGCCACGGTGAACTGCGTGTAGCCGGGGAAGTTGCCGGAGTGGCCGAAGACGCTGCCGCAGCGGGTCTTGTAGCGGAACATCGCCAGGCCGGTGGACATCTCCCCCGGCCCGGGCGGCTCGGACCTGCCGGCGCGGAAGCCGAACTGCTCGCGGCGGACCGCGCCGCCGAACAGCTCGCCGCCGACGTAGGCGCGGGTGAAGCGGGTCAGGTCGGAGGGCGTCGACACGATGCCGCCGGAGGCGCTCACGAACGCCATCGAGCAGCAGGTCGTGAGGTTCTCGGGTTCGGGCAGCGTCTCGTAGCCCTCGATCCGCGGCTCCGGCACCCGCCAGTCGGCCGGCAGGTACGTCTGGGGGAGCCGCAGAGGCCGGGTGACCTCGCTGCGGAGCAGCCGGTCGTAGGAGCGGCCGGTGACCTGCTCGGCCATCAGGGCGACGATGATGTTGTCGGTGTTGGAGTACTCGTAGGCGGACCCGGGCGGGAACTCGAGATCGTCGTTCTCGATGTACTCGATCAGGCCGAGCTTCGTGATCTCGCCGTGCGGGTTCGAGCCGAAGTACGCGAGGAAGTCAGGGTCGTTGGTGAAGCTGGGGACGCCGCCGGTGTGGCTGAGGAGCTGGCGGAGCGTGACCGACCACCAGGCGGCCGGCAGGTCGGGGCGGATCTCGCCGATCGTGTCGTCGAGCGAGAGCTCGCCGTCGGCGACGAGCGACATGGCGACCGCGCCGCTGAACGCCTTCGAGACGCTCGCGATCCGCATGTTGTCGCGGCGCCTGAACGGTGCCCCGGTCTCGAGGTTGGCCACCCCGGCGCGGAGGAACTTCTCCTTCCTCCCGCGCTGGAGCAGAATCGAGGCGCCGGGCGGCCCGCCGTCGGTGGCGACGAGTCGGTCGAGGCGGTTCTGCAGGGTGCGCTCCTGCTTCGTCAGCGCGGCCCCCGCATTCGGCAGCGGCACCAGCAGGACGAGCAGCGCCGTCACCGCGACCATCGGGGCTGCGAGACGACGCTTCATCGACGTCCGACTCTATTGACCGCGCAGGACCCCTGTCGGCACCGAACCGGGCTCAGTTGCGCGCGGCGATCGTCCAGGTGAGGACCGTCGCGAACGCGACCCAGGCCCCATAGGGCGCCAGCAGCAGCGCGGCGGCCCGGTTGTAGGGAAGGATCAAACGGATCAGTCCGGCGATCGTCCCGAGCAGGAAGAGGATCTCCACGCCCGCCGCGCTCGGGTTCTCAGCCCGGAAGAAGATCCACGTCCAAGCGACGTTGAGCACGAGATTCGCTGCGAACAGGCCGGTCACGATCCGGCGCCGGCGACCCGGCAGGTCGCGACACGCGAGCGTCGCCGAGATCGCGATCGTCGCGTAGAGGATCGTCCAGACGATCCCGAAGGCGGGACCCGGTGGCTGCCAGGAGGGTCGGTCGAGGCTCCGGTACCAGTCGCTCTCCGTGTCGGTGGCGAGGCCACCGACCAGGGCAACCGCGGTGACCGCCACCGCCCAGCCCGCCGCGATCGCGGCGATTCGCGGCCGATCCGGTCGGGTGGCGTCGAGTCGAGCTCCGGCATCCATGCCGAGCCGGGTTCCCGATTCGGCCTCCGTCAATCTCGGGTTTCCGCGCGCGGGGCAGCCGGCTCGATGTAGATCCTGGTCGCGATCGGCACCGCAGCCCGGATCCGCGCCTCGCAGTCGTCGATCACGCGGCCGGCGTCGGCGGCCGAGAGGCCGGGCTCGAACTCGACCTTGATCGCGACCAGGAGATCGTCGGGGCTGAGGTGCTGGGTGAGGACGTGGACGATCCGGACGATCTCGGGAACGCCGCCGGCCGCCTCGCGGATCGCCGCCTGCTGCTCCGGAACGGCCGCCTCGCCGAGCAGGAGGCTCTGCATCTCGATCGCGAGGAAGATCCCGACGACGACGAGCAGCGCGCCGATCGCGAGCGTGCCGACGCCGTCGAAGACCGGCTCGCCGGTCACGGTCGCGAGGATGACGCCGGCGAGCGCGAAGGTGAGGCCGGTGATCGCGGCACTGTCCTCGACCAGCAGGACCGGCAGCTCGGGGCTGCGGGAGCGGCGGATGAACCCCATCCAGCTCCGCGCGCCGCGGAACGGGCGGGCGTGGCGGACCGCCGTCCGCAGCGCGAAGCCCTCGAAGAACATCGCGAGGACGAGGATCGCGATCGCGATCGCCGGCGAGTCGATCTCCTCGGGATGGCTGATCTTGTGCCAGCCCTCGTAGATCGCGAACAGGCCGCCGGCGCTGAACAGGACGATCGCGACGACGAAGGACCAGAAGTACCGGCTGCGACCGAAGCCGAACGGATGCAGGGCGGTGGCCGGGCGGGCGGCTCGCTTGCCGCCGAGGAACAGCAGCCCCTGGTTGGAGGAGTCGGCGACGCTGTGAATCGACTCGGCGAGCAGCGACGAAGACCCGGTGATCAAGAAGCCGGCGAACTTGGTCACAGCTATCCCCATGTTCGCGAGGAACGCGGCGAGGATCGCCCCGGTGCTCTCGCCGTGGCCGCCACCGGCCTCCGCACTCATCTCGCCTCCCTTCTGGGTCTCATCGCGGCCGGGACTCTACGTCTCCGACTCCTGACCCGGATCCGTCCGCCCGCTCGATAAGGCTGCCGACCGCCCACAACGAGGAGGAACGGTGAGGCTGGTGATCGGGATCGTCCGTCCGGAACGGGCGAACGAGGTGTTGGAGGAGCTCTACCGGGCGAACATCCGGGGCGTGTCGATGAGCCGGGTCCAGGGTCACGGCGGTGAGCTCGACCGGGTCGAGACCTACCGTGGCACGACGGTCCGGATGGGTCTCTCGGAGAAGGTGCGATTCGAGATCGCCGTCTCGGAGGAGTTCGTCGACACGACGGTGGATGCGCTCGCGAAGGGCGCACGGACCGGCGAGGTCGGGGACGGCAAGATCTTCGTCCTGCCGCTCGAACGGACCGTCCGGATCAGGACCGGCGAGACCGGCGAGAGCGCCGTAACCCCGGTGAACGGCAGCGGGCGCCGGTGAGCGGCGCGATCGACACCGGCGACACCGCGTGGATGCTCGCCGCGACTGCGCTGGTCGTCCTGATGACCCCCGCGCTCGGTCTCTTCTACGCGGGGCTGGTCCGCTCGAAGAACACCCTGAACACGTTCATGATGTGCGCCGCCGCGCTCGGCGTCGCGATCGTCTCGTGGGCGCTGATCGGGTACTCGTTCGCCTTCTCGGAGGGCAACGCGATCATCGGCGGCTTCGACCATGCCCTGCTCAACGACGTCGGCCTCGAGCCGGTCGAGGGCCAGACCATCCCGCAACTCCTGTTCTTCGCCTTCCAGGGCAGCTTCTGCGTGATCACCGCCGCGCTCGTCTCCGGCGCCGTCGTCGAGCGGATGCGGTTCGGCCCGTTCATGGCCTTCATCGCCCTCTGGTCGGTGTTCGTCTATCCAGTGCTCGCCCACTGGGTGTTCGGCGGCGGCTGGCTCGCCGACCTCGGCACGCTCGACTTCGCGGGCGGCGTCCCGGTCGAGATGGGCTCGGGCTTCTCCGCCCTCGCCGCGGCGCTGATCGTCGGCGCCCGCAAGGACTACGGCCGCCAGGCGCTGCTCCCCCACAACGCCGTCTACGTGCTGCTCGGCGCCGGCCTGCTCTGGTTCGGATGGTTCGGGTTCAACGGGGGAAGCGGGCTCTCGGCGAACGACGTCGGCGCCCTCGCATTCACCAACACCTTCCTCTGCCCGGCTGCGACGCTGGTCGTCTGGTTCACGCTCGACCTGATCCGAGGCGGCAAGGTGACGGCGATCGGCGCCGCCACGGCGATCATCGTCGGCTGCGTCGGGATCACCCCGGCGGCCGGCTTCATCAGCCCGGCGTGGGCCCTGGCGCTCGGCGCGATCGCGGCGATCCCGAGCTACGCGTTCATCGTCTGGCGCCCGCGAACCCGGGTGGACGAGACCCTCGACGTACTCGCCGCGCACGGCATCGCCGGCGCCACCGGCATCCTCTTCATCGGGTTCGCCGCTCAGCTCGCCTGGAACGGGGCCGCCGACGGGCTGCTGTACGGCAACGCCGCCCAGCTCGGACACCAGGCGGTCGCGGTGCTCGTGACCCCCGCCTACGCGTTCGCGATGACCTTCGTGCTGCTGAAGGTCGTCGGCGCGTTCACCTCGCTGCGGGCCAGCGCCCACGATGAGGCGCTCGGCATGGACGTCTCCCAGCACGGCGAGGAGGCCTACCTCACCGGCGAGGGCGCGATCCTGCTCTCGGCGACCCCCGAGGAGGCCGACCGGGTGACCAGCCGGGCGGCCTAGGCCGGGCGCGACCCAGGCGATTCCAGGCGTCGATGGCGAGTTGGTGACCAGGGTGGTCAGCCGCTCGCCATCGAGTGGCAGGGTCAGCCCGGAGTGACCTGGGTGCCGGCCTCGCCGGCGACGATCGCCTCCAGGTCGTCGAGGGAACCGATCGCGGCGCGGTTGCCGGTCGCCTCGACGAAGCGGCAGACGGCGTCCACCTTCGGGCCCATCGAGCCGCCGGGGAACCGCTGCCCGCGGAGGTCGCCGGGCGTCGTCGCGCCGATCGCTCGCTGCTCCGGCGTGCCGTAGTCGAGGTAGACGGCGTCGACGTCGGTCGCCAGGACGAGCAGTTCGGCCCCGAGGCCGACCGCGAGCAGCGAGCTGGCGAGGTCCTTGTCGATCACCGCCTCCACGCCCTCGTGGCCGCCGGGGGCGTCGACGACCGGGACGCCGCCACCGCCTGCGCAGACGACGAGGAAGCCGGCCTCGACGAGCTCGGCGATCGCGCCGAGCTGGATGATCTTCCGGGGCTGCGGCGAGGGGACGACCCGGCGCCAGGAATCGCCGTCGGGCTTGACCGTCCAGCCGCGCTCGCCGGCCAGCTGCTTGGCGTGGGCCTCGTCGTAGAGCGGACCGATGAACTTCGTCGGGTCGCCGAACGCGGGGTCGTCGCGGTCGACGAGGACACGGGTGATCAGCGCGACCGTGTCCTGATGGTCGATCGCGTTGTCGAGCTCGAGCTCGATCACGTAGCCGATCTGCCCGCCGCTCTCGGCATCGAGAACGTCGAGCGGGTAGGGCTCGCCCTCGGCGTATGCATCCTCCTTCAACGCCAGCAGCCCGACCTGCGGGCCGTTGCCGTGCGTGACGACGAGCCGGGTGCGCTCGGAGACCGGTCCGAGGACGCGGGCGGCGGCCCGGGCCGCCGCATGCTGGTTCGCCGCGCTCGACTCCTGCCCGCGCCGGAGCAGGGCGTTGCCGCCGAGGGCGACGATGGTCAGCGGCCCGTCGCTCACGCCAGCGTCGCCACCAGCACGGCCTTGATCGTGTGGAGACGGTTCTCGGCCTGGTCGAAGACGATGCTCGCGGGCGAACGGAAGATCTCGTCGGTGACCTCGAGGCCGCCGGTCATTCCGGTCGCCGCTGCGATCTCGGCCCCGACGACGGTCTCGGCGTCGTGGAAGGCGGGCAGGCAGTGCATGAACTTGACCTTCGGGTTCCCGGTCCGCTCGAGCAGCGCCGAGTTGACCTGGTAGGGCTCGAGCAGCTTCGCGCGGTCCGCCCAGACGTCCTTCGGCTCGCCCATCGACACCCAGACGTCCGTGTGGACGAAATCCGAGCCCTCGACCGCGGCGACGTCGTCGGTGATCGTGATCCGGGCGCCTGAGCCGGCTGCGATCGCCTCCGCTTCCTCGATCACGTCCGGCGGCGGCTTCAGCTCGTCCGGGGTGACGATCCGGACGTCCGAGCCGAGAATCGCGCCGGTGATCAGCAGCGAGCGGCCCATGTTGAAGCGGCCGTCGCCGACGAACGAGAAGGCGATCTCGTCCGGCGGGCGATGGCTGCGCTCGGTCATCGTCAGGAAGTCGGCAAGCATCTGGGTCGGGTGCCACTCGTTCGTCAGCCCGTTGTAGACGGGGACGCCGGCGTGACGGGCGAGGTCCTCGACGTCTTCCTGGGCGGAGCCGCGGAACTCGATCCCGTCGAACATCCGGCCGAGGACTGCGGCGGTGTCGGCGATCGACTCCTTGTGGCCGAGCTGGGAGCCGGTCGGGTCGAGGTAGGTGACGTGTGCGCCCTGGTCGAAGGCGGCGACCTCGAAGGCGCAGCGGGTCCGGGTCGACGTCTTCTCGAAGATCAGCGCGATCTCCTTGCCGGACAGCCGCTGGACCTCGTTGCCGGCGTACTTCGCCGTCTTCAGCGCCGCCGAGAGCGACAGCAGGTGAAGCAGCTCGTCCCGGTTGAAGTCGAGCTCCTTGAGGAAGCTGCGATTGCGGAGGTTGTACATCTCGGTCTCCTCGGTTCCCCGTCTGGTCAGTAAGCGGCGTCACGCTCGATCGGGCAGGTCATGCAGTGGGAGCCGCCGCGGCCGCGGCCGAGCTCGGACCCGTCGATCGTGATCACCTCGATGCCCGCCTTGCGCAGCCGGGTGTTCGTATCGACGTTCCGTTCATAGGCGACGACCACGCCCGGCTCGAGGCAGACGACGTTGTTGCCGTCGTCCCACTGCTCGCGGGCCTGCTCGGCCTCGTCGCCGCCAGTCGGGATCACCTGGATTCCGTCGATCCCGAGGGCGTGCTCGAGGGCATCGACGATGTTCCCGGCGAACGGCTCGACTACCGGCAGATCGCCGGCCTCGGCACCGGGCCGCAGGGCCCAGATCCGGACGTCGTCGTTGACCACCGCCGGGTAGAGCGTGATCGTGTCGCGGTCCACCATCGTCATCACCGTGTCGAGGTGCATGTAGGAGCGCGACGGCGGCAGCTTCACGGCCAGGACCAGCTCTGCGGCCTCGGCCGCGAACAGGTTGCGGGCGAGGATCCCGACTGACTGCGGGCTCGTCCGCTCCCCCATTCCGATCATCACTGCGCCGTTGCCGATCGTCTCGACGTCGCCGCCCTCGATCGTGCACCGGCCCCAGTCCTGCTCGACGCCGCCGAACCAGATGTTCGTTCCGCCGTCGGCGGCGAAGATCGGGTGGAAGCGGTAGATGGCCTCCATGATCGCCGTCTCCGGCCGCCGCGCCGGCTTCGTCATCGGGTTGATCGTCGCGCCGTCGTAGATCCAGCAGGACGGATCGCGTTGGAAGAGGAAGTTCGGCAGCGGCGGCAGGACCATGTCGAGCGGACCCGAGGAGCCGTAGAAGAGCCCCTTGCCCTCGTCGACCTCGTCCTTGGTCATCCCGCCGATCAGGTAGTCGGCGACCTCCTTCGCCGAGGCGGATTCGGCCCACTCGCGACCGCTCCGGGCCAGGTACTGGCCGACCTGGCGTTCGTGCAGGACCTGGTCGAGCAGCCACTCCTTGCCGGCCGCGACCTCGAGGACCTCGGCGAGCAGATCCTCGGCGTCGAAGACCTCCACCCCGCGTTCCCGCATCACCTGGACGAACGCGGCGTGCTCGACCTTCGCCTTGCGGACCCAGATCACGTCGTCGAACAGAAGCTCGTCGGCGTTGGAGGGAGTGAGCCGGCGGTGTTCGAGCCCCGGCCGGTGGACGATCACCTTGCGGAGCTTCCCGACCTCGGACTCGACGCTCATCGCCATGGCTGCCTCGTTTCGGTGAGTGGGTCGGTGGACATCGCGCCGGAGCTCATCCGATTGCGTTGCCGATGAACATGAAGGCCATGCTCAACACCAGCAGAATCAGGAAGTACGGGACTGCGAAGCGCAGGTAGCGGTCGTATCCGATCCGCGCCAGCGTCAGCCCGCCCATGATCACCACCGAGGTCGGCGTGATCAGGTTCACGAGCCCCGATGCGGTCTGGTAGGCGGTCACCGAGAGCGATCTCGGCACATCGGCGAAGTCCGCCAGCGGCCCGAGGATCGGCATCACGAGCGCCGCATGCCCCGAAGACGACGGCACCAGGAAGGCGATCGGCAGGTTGACGAGAATCGCCACCGAAGCGAAGACGCCACCGCTCAGGTCGGTCACCGCGTTCTCGGTCCAGTGCAGGATCGTGTCGGTGATGTAGGAGTTCTTCATCACCACCGTCACCGCCCGGGCGAGGACGATGATCAACGCCGCTCCGAGGAACTCGCCGGCGCCCATGACGATCGCGTCGACGGTCCCCTTCTCGCCGAGCTTGTAGATCAGGCCGATGATCACCGCGACGACCAGGAAGAGCACCGTAGCCTGGGCGAAGTAGAAGGAGTTGAAGAGCGGCAACGGCCAGTCGGCGCCGAAGATCGTGTCCCAGATGTCGGCCCACGGGACGAACCCGTAGATCATCACCGCGAAGGCGCCGAAGAACAGGGTGAGGATCAGCTTCTGGCGGCTGTCGAGCGGCTTGACGTCGCCGACGACCTCGTCGGCCATCCGCAGGCCACCGCTCGTCATCCCTTCCGGGCCCATCACCGACTTCGAGTTGTCCGCTTTGACCCGACGCGCATACCGCAGGACGTAGGCGATCGCGACCGCCATCAGGACGACCCACATCACCACCCGGAGCCCGATCCCGTCGCCGATCTCGATGCCGGCGGCGTCGGAGGCGACTCCGGTCGCGAACGGGTTGACCGTGGACGCGAGCACGCCGGTGCCGGCCCCGAAGAAGATGATCGCGGCGCCGGTCATCCGGTCGTAGCCGAGCGCCAGGGCCAGGGGCACGAGCAACGCGAAGAACCCGAGCGTCTCCTCCCACATACCCTCGGTCGTGCCGCCGAGCCCGAAGACGAGCATGATCACGACTATCAGCGCCGCCGGGCGATCCTTGAAGCGGAGCGCGAGCCGGCCGATTCCCTGCTGGATCGCACCGGTCTTCATCGTGACGCTGATGAACGCGCCGATCGCGAGCACGAACAGGAAGATCTGCGCGGCGCCGTAGAGGTAGCCGCGGTTGTCCACCGAGACGAGGCCGCGATCGTTCTCGATCCCGTAGAGACCGTCGGTCGGTGCGGCCCAGAGGTTGCTGAACTGATGCAGGAAGGAGCGGTCCGAGCAGGGCTGCTTGCCGTCCGTCGCGTCGCAGGACTCGAGCTCCGTGTAGGAGCCGGGCACCGGGCCGCCCGTCTTCGGGTCGAGCTCGTACTTGCCGCCGGGAATGACGAACGACGCCAGCCAGACGACCAACAGGACGATCGCGAGGACGGTGAACGCCGTCGGGAACCGCTTCGGCTTGTTCTCCGGCAGCTCCTCGCCCTCGGCCGCAGCGACCTCAGGCTGATCGGCAGCCTTTTCGTCGGAGGCGTCGGCGGGCTGCTCGTCGGACAATTCGGGACCTCCCGTCAGGCCCGGAAGCGGGCCGCTGACCTGGACGGGATCAACCTATGTCGGCGGTCCTCCCAGGTGTATCCGTGCGCACTACGAGGCTTCGACCGGCGGCGATACTCAACTCGCGAGGAGTGCGCGCCGCCGCAGTCCTGGGTGTCAGCCCCCCGCGATCCGGCGGTACTTGAGCACGGCCAGCGGCGCGAAGACAGCGATCAGCACCAGGCACCAGACGAAGGCGCCCCAGACGTTGTTGCCGGCCGGGACCCCGAGCCAGAGCGCCCGCATCGCATTGACGACGATCGTGATCGGGTTGACCTCGGCGAACCACTGCAGTCCCGCCGGCATCGAGGCGACCGGGACGAACGCCGAGGAGATGAACGTGATCGGGAAGATCAGCGTGAAGCCGATCCCGTTCGCCGCCTCGGGCGAGGAGACCGACATGCCGATCAGCGCGAAGATCCACGAGAACGCGTAGCCGAACAGGATCATCAGGGCGAAGCCGGCGGCGATCTCGACCGCGCCGGTGCCGAACGAGAAGCCGATGATCAGCCCCGTGACGACGAGGACGACGATCGAGATCGAGTTCGTTACGACGTCGGCCAGCGTCCGCCCGGCGAGCACCGAGGCCCGCGAGGTCGGCAGCGACCGGAACCTGTCGATCAGACCCTTCGTCAGGTCCTCTGAGAGGCCGAGGGCGGTGACGAAGCCGCCGAACGCGGTGTTCTGGACGATGATCCCGGGAATCAGGAAGTCGACGTAGTCGAATCCCGGCGTCACGATCGCGCCGCCGAAGACGAACGCGAACAGCAGGACGAACATGACCGGCTGGATCGTGAATCCGATCAGCAGGTCGGGAGATCTCGGCAGCCGGACGAGATTGCGCTCGGCCAGGACCAGGGTGTCGGGTACGAAGCGGCTCATGCGGCCACGTCCTCGCGGTCAGACTCGGCTCCGCCCTCGCCCTCCTCCTGGCTGAGCTCGCGCCCGGTCAGGGTCAGGAACACGTCGTCGAGGGTCGGCCGGCGAACGGCGACGTCGTCGGCGTCGATCCCGGCGCCGTCGAGGCGACGCGCCGCCTCCATGATGGTCCCGGTCTCGCGGTCGACGCGGACGCTGACCTTCTGACCCTCGACGACCGGCGCCTCCTCCGACATCGGGGCGAGCGCCTCCGCGGCGGCGGTCGCCGCCGAGAGCCCGGTGACGTGGACCTCGACGCGAATGCCACCGACCCGCTCCTTGAGCTGGTCGGCGGTGCCGTCGGCGATCACCCGGCCGCGGTCGATCACCGCGATCCGGTCGGCGAGCCGGTCCGCCTCGTCGAGGTACTGGGTGGTCAGCAGCACCGTCGTCCCGTCAGCGACCAGTCGCTCGATCGTCTCCCAGAGCTCGAGCCTGCTGCGCGGGTCGAGCCCGGTGGTCGGCTCGTCGAGGAAGACGACCGGCGGGTTGGCGACGAGCGCCGCGGCTAGGTCGAGCCGCCGCCGCATGCCGCCGGAGTAGGTCTTGACGATCCGCTCGCCTGCGTCGGTGAGGCTGAACCGCTCGAGCAGCTCATCGGCGCGGCGGCGCGCCTGCTTGCGGTGATTGCCGTAGAGGCGGCCGACCATGACGAGGTTCTCGATCCCGGTCAGGTTCTCGTCGACCGCCGCGTACTGGCCGGCGAGGCCGATCTCAGCCCGCAGCGCCGGCGCGTCCTCGACGACGTCGAAGCCGATCACCTCGGCGCTTCCGGAGTCGGGCCGGAGCAGGGTCGTCAGCACCCGGACGGCGGTCGTCTTTCCGGCGCCGTTCGGGCCGAGGACGCCGAGCACGGTGCCGCGCTCCGCCTCGAGGTCGACCCCGTCGAGGGCGCGGACGTCGCCGTAGGACTTGACGAGCCCGCGGACGGAGATCGCAGGTCGGTTGGCACTTCGCTCACTCATGAAGCTCCTTGTTCGTGGGTCACCCCTGTCCACGCCTGAGACCGGCGCCCGGAACGAAACTCATCGCCCGCCTTCCCCGCCGGCCGCGAGGCGAATCACGGTAGTAGCACGTCGAACAGTGACGAGGTCTAGCCCGCAGACTCGAACTTGCCGACCAGCTCCGCGAAGAAGTCGGCGCGCGTCACGACCGCGTGGACGCGCCCGGCGGTGGCGATCGGGACGATCAGCACCCGGTGGTGGAGGAAGGTCTCGGCGAGCTGGGTGTCGGAGTACTCGTCCTCGACGCTGACGTGATCGACGGTCATGTAGTCGCGGATCGGCTCGCTGCGGCAGGTGAGCCGGCGATCGATCGTGTCGTCGATCGAGCGCTTGATCATCGCCGCTGAGCCGAGCTCGCCGACGTAGCCGGGGAACAGCGCCGTCATGAACTCGCGCTCGCCGAAGATCCCGGCGAAGGAACCGTCGGGCTCGACCGCCGGCAACGCCGGCAGGCCGCTGTCGAGCACCTTCCTGGCGGCGACGCCGATCGTCTCGTCGGCCCCGAGGGGCTCGACCTCACGAATGACGGACTGGACGATCGAATCTGGCATGTATCTCTCCTATACCACCACGTAGCGGACCATCACGTAGGCGGTCGCGATCAGAAGCGACGCGACCGTCACCGGGATTCCGACCTTGAGCCACGGAACGAATCCGATCGGCCGGCCGGCGCGCTCGGTCAGTCCCGCGGCGGCGACGTTGGCCGCGGCGGCGATGATCGTCGCGTTGCCGCCGAAACAGGCCCCGAGCGCGAGTGCCCACCAGTAGGCGTCGTCACCGCCGCCGCTGTTGAGCTCGTCGACGACCGGGATCATCGCCGTCGTGAACGGGATGTTGTCGACGACCGCGGATCCGATGCCGCCGATCCAGATCACCCCGGTGAGCTCGGCGGTCCGGTCGCCGCCGGTCAGGCTCTTGACGGCGTCGGCCACGTGGCCGATCGCGCCGGTCTCCTCGAGCGCCCCGACCATCACGAACAGGGCGACGAAGAAGAACAGGGTCGGCCATTCGATCTTCGACAGCGCCTGCTCGAGCGGGACGGTCGTGACCAGCAGCGCTACCGCCGCCCCCGTCAGCGCCACGGTCGCCGGCTCGAGCCCGAGCGCCTGGTGGGCGAAGAATGCGAGCACGGTGAGGATGAGCACCGGGACCGTCCGCCGGAGCTCCTTCGCGTCGCGGATCGAGGCGACGGCATCGAGCTCCATGACGAGGACGCGATTCTTCTCCTCGATCTGGAGCCGGCCCCGGTAGAAGGCATAGAGGCCGGTGATGACCACGGCGAAGGTGACGACGACGATCGGCGCGAGGTTGACGATGAACTCATTGAAGGTCAGCCCGGTGGCTCCGGCGATGATGATGTTCGGGGGGTCGCCGATCAGCGTCGCGGTGCCGCCGATGTTCGATGCCATCACCTCGATCACGATCAGCGGGATCGGGTCGATGTCGAGGGCGTCGGCCAACAGGAACGTGATCGGGACGATCAGGAGGACGGTGGTCAGGTTGTCGAGGAAGGCCGAGAGCAGGGCCGTCGTGCAGGCGAGGCTGAGGACGACCCGGAGCGGCTCGCCGCGGGAGAGCTGGCCGGCGCGGATCGCGATGTAGTCGTAGACCCCGGACTGCTGGGTCAGGTAGACGAGGATCATCATCCCCGCGAGCAGCCCGATCGTGTTGAAGTCGATCGACTCGATCGCGCTCTCCTGCCCGAAATGGGGAACGAAGAGGACGACGATCGCGGCGCCCAGCAGCGCCACCTTCGTCCGGTGCAGCCGCTCGCTCGCGATCAGCGCGAGGGCGATCAGGAAGGTGGCGACCGCTACCGCCATTGCGGCCCGCCGGGACGGATGAGATCAGGGATCGGCAAAACGAGTTGCCGACCAGACTTCCCGGCGCACCGGCGGGGACGGTAGCGCAGATGCGCTAGGCGACCTTGACCGAGAGCTTGCCGGTGTTGGCACCGTCGAACAGCATGTTGAGTGCGTCCGGAAGCCGCTCGAAGCCTTCGACGACGGTCTCCAGTCCCTCCATCCGCCCGGAGGTGAGCAGCTCGCCGATCTCGGTGCCGGCCTGCTGCGCCTGGCCGAAGTGATCGAGGACGATGAATCCCTGCAGCCGCGCCCGCTTGATCAGCAGGTTCCCGAAGCTCCGCGGCCCCGGGGGCGGATCGTCCTCGTTGTAGCCGGAGATCAAGCCGCAGAGCGCGATCCTGGCGCGGATGTTGATCCGGGCGAAGACGGCCTCCATGATCTCGCCGCCGACGTTCTCGAAGTCGACGTCGATCCCCTCCGGCGTCGCGGCGGCGAGCTGCTCGCGCCAATCGTCGGCCTTGTAGTCGACGGCTGCGTCGAAGCCGAGGCGATCGGTCAGCATCGAGCACTTGTCGGGCCCGCCGGCGATCCCGACCACGCGGGCGCCGTCGGCCTTGGCCAGCTGACCGGCGACCGAACCGACCGCTCCGGCGGCCGCTGAGACGACGACCGTCTCTCCTTCCTGTGGCTTGGCGATCTCGCGCATGCCGACCCAGGCGGTGAGGCCGGTCATGCCGAGGACGCCGAGATAGGCGCTCGGCGAGGTGACACCGGGTATCTCGGTCACGGGAAGCAGCGGCGCCTCGTCGGAGGCGACGAGCCACTCCTGCCAGCCGACGAAGCCCTGAACGAGCTTGCCCTCCTCGTAGGCGGGATGCTTGGAGGCGACGACCCGGCCGATCCCGCCGGCGCGCACGACCTCGCCGATACCGACCGGAGGAAGGTATGTCGGGGTGTCGTTGAGCCAGGTCCGGTTCGTCGGATCGATCGAGATGTACTCGGTCCGGATCAGCGCCTCGCCGTCGCCGATCTCGGGCACGGGCTCGGTGACGAGCTCGAACGTATCGGCGTCGACACGCTCCTTCGGCCGCTGGCGCAGCAGGAAGCGGCGATTGGTTTCGGACATGGGGCCTCCTCGGCGGGTGTGGTCTCGGGAAGGAGCCTCGCAGTTCCGCCGCACCGGGGCTCAGCCGCCGGCCGGTCGGCCGGACCTCCATGCGCTATTGACCCGCCGTCAACAGAAATCCGCCCAGGTATGCTGCCCGAACGATGGCAGGCACCAGAACGCGGCTCGACCCCCGCGTCCGCCGCGAGCAGATCCTCGAGGCCGCGCGCGAGGTCTTCGTCGCCGACGACTACGCCAACGCCTCGATGGAGGCGGTGGCCGCCCGCGCCGGCGTCACGACCGGCCTCGTCAACCACTACTTCGGCACCAAGCGCGACCTCTACCTCGCAGTCGTCGCCGACCTCGCCGCGGGCCTCTCCGAGATGGTCGAGACTGATGCACCCGAACTCCCGCTCGAGGATCTCGTCGCCCTCAACATGGGACGCTTCCTCGACCAGTTCGAGCGCAACTTCGAGGTCCTTTCGATGCTGCTCAAGACGGAGGGCGGCCTCGGCCGCGACCCCGAGGCGGCGGCGATCATGGCCGAGGCCAGGGAGGGAATCGTCCGGCAGATGGCCCGAAACCACGCCGGCGACGACCCCTCTCCCGACCTGCTGTTCGCCCTCCGCGCATTCCTCGGCGCGGCCGAGGCCGCAGCGGCCGAGTGGCTCGGCTACGGTCGCGCAACCCGCGCGGACGTCGAGCGGCTGCTGACGCGGACGCTGCTGGCGATGGTCGGGGACCTGTCGCGGCGCTAGCCGCGCCCGGCGGCGGGGTAACCCGCGCCGCGCCGCGCGTCGTCTCGAGCCCGCCACGCGCGTCCGGGATTACCCACTCCGGCCCGCCGACGGGCCGGAGCCGGCGAATTTCCACGGCAAGAGCCGCTGCCATTCCCATCACCTCTCGTCGTCGATCCGTTCGTCTCCCGGATGGAGACCGCCCCGGCCGCCCGGACTAGTCGGTCGACCTCGAAGGACTTCGCCGCCCCTCCGGGAGGCGACGGACGGCGCTACTGCTCGTAGCCCTCGACCGTGTTCTCGTCACGGACGGAGGTGTTCTCGGGATCGAGCCGGAACTCCTCGTGTGCCTCGCGCTGCCGCAGCAGGTCCCAACACTGGTCGAGCTCGACCTTGAGCTCCCCCAAGCGCTGGTGCCGGGCCTCGTCGGGCCCTTTACCCACCGACTCCTCGAGCAGCCGCCGCTCCTCGGCGACGAGCCCCTCGATTCGCTCGCGCAGCGTCGCGTCATCCATGGCGTTCACCTTAGCGCGCCTCGTCGACGAACCCTGTGCGAGGCTCAGACACCGAGGATGGCGCTGAAGGCGAGCATGAATGCACCGCCGAGAGCGAGGCCGATGAACGCGTCGCGGGTCCGCTCCCGAACTGCGTCGGGGAACACCGAAACGATCACCAGGGCGAGCATCGCCCCGCCGGCGAAGGCGAACGACACCGGCAGCAGGGCTGCGACCTGCTCGACGAGCAGGTAGGCGATGACGGCCCCGATCGGCTGCGGGACGCTCGTCAGCACCGCCGCCCAGAACTGCGGCCAGAAGCCGTAACCGGCGGTCGCCATCGGGATCGCGGTGCTCGTTCCCTCGGGGACGTTCTGGATCCCGATCGCGACGACGATGAACAGCCCCAGCCCGGCCGTCGTCGATGCGTAGGCGGTCCCGATCGCGAACCCCTCGGGGAGGCTGTGGACGAGCAGGACCAGGAACACGAGCACCCAGGTCCGATCGCCGTCGGCGATCGCCGACGGCGGCGCCTCCTCGATGAAGTGCCGCGCCGCCAGCAGGAAGCCGATCCCCGCGAGGAAGCCGAGCACGACCTCCCCGCCCCCACCCTCGTCGAATGCCGGCAGCAGCAAACCGACGATCGCGGCCACGAGCATCACCCCCGACGCGATACCGAGCAGGCCACCACGCAGATCCTCGGCGCGCGAGCCGAGAACCGCGACCGGGATCACCCCGAGCCCAGTCGCGAAAGTCGTCGCCGTAGCGACCAGCACCAACTCGAGCATGCACCGTTACTACAGGTCGAACAGGACGCGCGCGTCCGTAGTCGGAGGGGATTCGTCTCCGAGCGGCGACCTCCTCGACCTCGTACCTCTTCAGCCCGGCGCCGTGGCCACTGCCGAATCCCGGGAGTCAGGCGCCCTGGAGGACGGCCTCGACGTCGAGTGCGAGCTTCACCTTGTCGGCGACGACCGCATTGCCGCTGCCGAGAGCCGCGTTGAACCTCATCTCGAAGTCCTTGCGGGAGAGCTGTCCCGTGATCTCGAGGCCCGTCCGGTGCTCGTCCTGCATCCCGACGTCGAAACCGCCGAGCTCGGCATCGAGCTCGATGCTCCTGGTGACGCCGTGGATCGTCAGGTCGCCGACGATCCTGTAGTTCTCGTCGTCGATTCGCTCGATGCTGGTCGACTCGAACCCGATCTCCGGGTAGTTGTCGACGTCGAAGAAGTCAGCGGAGCGCAGGTGCTCATCGCGCTGGTCCTGGTTCGTGTGGACCGAGGCCGCCCGGACGGTGCCATGGGCCCGCATCTCGCCGCTCTCGTCGACTTCGAGCGCCCCGTCGAACTCGCGGAACTCGCCGCGAACCGTGGATACGCCCATGTGCTTGACGGCGAAGCCCACCTTGGTATGCGCCTTGTCGATCGCCCACGTGCCGGATGGGATCGCCGTCTCGATGACCGTGCTCATTGTGTTCTCCTCACGAAGCTGGTTTGTGATTGCTTGTCTCAGCAACCTTTGACTACGCAAGAACTTAGCAGACGTTATTTGCGCACGCAACTTTTGCCCCGACCGATGGACCGTGAGGACGACGCCCCCTACGCTCTGCGGCGTGAGCGACCAGGTCGCGCAGAAGAAGATGTCCGCGAAGAAGAGCCCGCCGCGGGTCGCGGAGGTGCTCCGGACCGAGCGGCTGACGCCGCAGCTGATCCGGATCGTCTTCGGCGGCGCCGGCCTTCACGGCTTTGCGGCGGGCGCCTTCACCGATCACTACGTCAAGCTCCAGCTCCCGCCCCCCGGCGCCGCCTACGAGCCTCCCTTCGACGTCGAGCGGGTCAAGGCGGAGCTCTCGCGCGAGCTCTGGCCCCGCGTCCGCACCTACTCGGTCCGCGCTTGGAACCCGGAGCGGACGGAGCTGACCGTCGACTTCGTCAACCACGGCAGCGCCGGCCTGGCGGGGCCCTGGGCGGCCGGCGCCTCACCCGGTGACCTGGTCCAGCTGATCGGGCCCGGCGGCGCCTACGCGCCCGACCCCGATGCCGACTGGCACCTGATGGCCGGCGACGCCTGCGTCCTGCCGGCGATCGCGGCATCGCTCGCTCGCGTGCCGGCGGGCAGGCGCGTCGTCGTCGTCGCGGCGGTCGACGGGCCCGAGGAGCAGATGCCGCTGCAGTCACCGGGCGAGCTCGACCTCCACTGGGTCCACCGCGACGCCGGAGCCGAGCTCGATCCCGATCCGCTCGTCGAGGCCGTCCGCGACCTCGTGTTCCCGGCCGGCCGGGTCCACGGCTTCGTCCACGGGGAGGCCGGAGCCGTCCGCGACCTGCGTCGCCACCTGCTCGCCGACCGTGGAATCCCGCTCTCCGACCTCTCGGTGTCCGGCTACTGGAAGCGGCGCCGGACCGAGGAGGGCTGGCGCGCCGACAAGCCTGAGTGGAACCGTCTCGTCGAGGCTGACTCCGCCGCCTGAGTCAGCCGGCGCCGGTCGGGCCGAAGCGCTCGGCCCGGATCCGCTCGGCCGACACGCCGGCGCCGAGCAGGGCCACCGTCGCCTCGCCGCGACCATGCCGTCGATCGCGAGGCTCCATGCCGTGGCGGTGTCGACTTCCGGCGTCGGTCCCGCGGTCAGGACCGCGCGGTACGAAGCACTCGTCCAAGTCATCCCCCGAGCGGCGAGGGCGGAATCCGGGTCTCGCCGGTGACCCCCTCGATCAGCATCGCCAGCTCGTCGGGGTAGCAGAAGGACCATTCCTCGCCGGGCTCGAGCGAGCGGATCAGCGGATGCCCGGTCTCCGACGCATGGGCGGTCGCGTGGCGGTTCGGTGAGCTGTCGCAGCAGGCGACGTGGCCGCAGGTCAGACAGATCCGCAGGTGGACCCAGCCGTCGCCGCTTCGCAGACAGTCCTCGCAGCCCGCCGCCGACTCCGGCAGCTCCCTGACCCGGACCTGGTCGAGGTGTGCGCAACCCGACATCGCGGGCCAATCATGTCAGGCGCCGCGCGCGAGATCGAGTCGCAGTGACTCGAGCTCGCGCATCAACGCCAGCTCCCGGGCTCGCCCGACCGCCAACAGCAGCGAGCCGAGCTCTGGCGGCGGCGAGCAGGGAGTCGAGCTTCGCGGCGAGCTCAGTGGCGCTCATCCGGTTCGCGAACAGCAACTTGGCGAGCGGATGCTCGATGAAGAGCTCCGAGCCGACACCGGCGTCCTCGTCGCGATCGGAGAGCAGCCACTCCCTGAACGCCTCCGTTCCCGCCGCGGTCGCCGCGTAGACGGCCTCAGACCGCCGCGCGCCTCCTCGCGGACACGCTCGCGGCGGCCGGAGACCGTTCGGTGCTGCTGATCACCAACCGGCCCGAGGGGCTCGACCTCGTCGACTCCGTCACCCGAATCGACGAGATCACCCATTCGGGGGATCGACGGCCTGAGCCGACGGCATAGGATCGTCTCCCGCCGCGAGATCGAGAGTCAGGAGACACCGATGACCGAACGAATCATGCCCCGCAGCCGCCTCTCGGGGCACAGCTGGCTGATCGAGGGAGCGCCGAAGGACGAGATCCCCGAGGTCGGCACCGACGCCCTGATCGCGAAACGGATCATCGAGCAGGACATCGTCCTCGACGGGATCCCGGAGCGGAATCTGGCGACGTTCGTGACCACCTGGATGGAGCCGGAGGCCCAGGCGATCGTGGCCGAGAACCTTCACCGCAACTTCATCGACCATGCCGAGTACCCGGAGACGGCCGAGATCGAGCAGCGCTGCATCCGGATGCTCGCCGATCTCTACAACGCCCCCGGCGAGACGACGGGAGCGCGAACGCAGGGCTCCTCAGAGGCGATCATGCTCGGGGCCCTGTCGCTGAAGTGGAAGTGGCGCGAGCGCCGGAAGGCCGCCGGCAAGCCGACCGAGAGCCCGAACCTCGTCTTCGGCGGCGACGTTCACGTCGTCTGGGAGAAGTTCTGCCGCTACTTCGACGTCGAACCGCGGATCGTCCCGCTGCAGCCCGACAAGTACACGATCGGCCCCGAGGACGTGGAGCCCCACGTCGACGAGAACACGATCGGCGTCGCCGCCGTCCTCGGCACGACGTTCACCGGCCACGCCGACGACGTCGGCGGCATCAACGATCTGCTGCTGAGGCTGAAGTCGGAGCGGGACCTGGACGTGCCCCTGCACATCGACGCCGCCAGCGGCGGCTTCGTCTGGCCGTTCCTCTACCCCGACACGAAGTGGGACTTCCGGCTCGAGCAGGTGCGCTCGATCAACGTCTCGGGCCACAAGTTCGGCATGGTCTACCCCGGCATCGGCTGGCTCGTCTTCCGGGAGAAGACCGACCTCGCCGAGGACCTCGTCTTCTACGAGAACTACCTCGGCAAGACCGACGCGACGTTCACGCTGAACTTCTCGACCGGCTCGGCGATGGTGCTGGCGCAGTACTTCAACCTGATCAGGTTCGGCCGCGACGGTTACTCGTTCGTCATGAACGTGATGAAGGAGAACTCGGAGTTCCTCGCGCGTCGGCTCGAGTCGCTCGGGCCGTTCGAGATCGTCGGCGAGGCCCAGGAGCAGTTGCCGCTGGTCGCCTTCCGGATCGCCGACGGCGCCGACGTGCCCTACGACGAGTTCGACATCGCCTGGCAGGTCGCGGCCGAGCGCGGCTGGATGCTCCCCGCGTACACGATGCCGCCGAAGGCCGAGGCGGTGAAGATGCTTCGCGCGCTGGTCAAGGTCAACCTGAGCCGCGAGCTCGTCGCGACGCTCGCAGACGACATCGCCGAGGCCTGCACCACGCTCGAGAAGAAGGGCGGCGCGAGCAAGCACGAGCGCAAGCAGGTCAAGACCGGCGTCGGCTACTGACCGCCGGCAGCAGCAGAATCGCGCCGGCGAGGAAACAGGCGGCGCCGAGCGCCGTTGAGAAGTTGGAGGCGCCGAGCGCGAGGACGTCGCCGGTCGACGGAACGACGTAGGCAGCCACCGCGGAGAAGCCGAAGGCGATGCTGCCGATCAGGTTCACGAACGCGATCGTCGCCGGTGTGTCGTCGCGGCGCCGGCGGCCGTAGCCGCCGTTCGCCGCGCCGTAGGCGATCCAGCTCGAGACGAGGAAGCAGATCGAGCCGTAGACGTCGGGCCGCCAGACGAGCCGGTCGGTGGCGGCCGTGTCGAGGGCCTTCTGCATCGCCTCCCAGGTGCTGATGTTGAAGAAGAGCGTGCCCGCGAACTGGATGCCTCCCGCCCACCAGTCGGCCCCGCCGCCGCCGACGAGCCGCGTGGTGACCAACTGCAGGAACGCCGCCGAGGTGAAGAAGATCGAGCCGACGAAGAACGTGATGCCGTCGGCGCTCGAGCCGACGAGCTGGAGGTACCCCGGGAACGGGCCGACCAAGAAACAGGACGACCCGATCGCGAAGAGGATCCCGATCGCTGTGCTGGCTCGGCGTGCGCCCGGTTTCATCGGCGCGAGGCTATTCGTCGGCGACCGCCGCTAGCTTTCGGGTCATGACCCGCGGGCGGCTGCGACGACACGAGGGCGCGTCCGGGCACGCCGGCGAGGAGGAGGTCGTCGAGATCGATCCCACCGAGCTCTCGGGGATGTTCAACGTCCCCGATTGGCTCCGCAACATCGGGATGATGGCGTGGCTGCTGGTCG
This sequence comes from uncultured Conexibacteraceae bacterium, assembly GCA_963784885.1. Classification (GTDB taxonomy): domain Bacteria; phylum Actinomycetota; class Thermoleophilia; order Solirubrobacterales; family 70-9; genus RHKX01. The sequence continues at coordinate 394,383 of CAWATA010000004.1, read as the reverse complement.
GGGTCGCGGTCCTGATCTCGGCGCTCGTCTGGCTGGGGGCGCTGACCCAGGTGATCACGATCCCGGTCATCGTCGCCGGAATCGTCGCCGTCGTCGCCTCGCCGATCGTCCGCTGGCTCAACGGCCACCGGGTTCCGCGCGCGCTCGGGGCGCTGCTGGTGATGCTCGCGGTCGTCGTGGTCGGCGCAGGTGTCGCCGCGCTCGTCGTGCTCGGGATCGACGATCAGGCATCGAACATCTCGGGTCATCTCGACGAGGCGAAGCGCGAGATCTCAGACGGGCTCCAGAGCCTCGGACTCGACCCCGGAAAGGCTCAGCAGGACACCCAGAACCTCGGGCACGGCGCCAAGAACGGCGCTGAAGCGCTGCTCTCCGGCGTCCTCTCCGGGATCGAGCGGCTCTCCTCGCTGGCGTTCTTCCTCGCGATGACGATCCTCAGCATCTTCTTCCTGCTCAAGGACGGCCCCGAGATCCGGCGCTGGACCGAAGGACACCTCGGAGTCCCGAGCAGCGTCGCGAGGATCATCACCCACCGCGCGATCGGCTCCATGCGGGGCTACTTCCTCGGGGTGACGCTGGTCGCCGCCTTCAACGCCCTCGTCGTCGGCATCGGCGCAGCGGTGATCGGCCTGCCGCTGATCCCGACCATCGTCGGCGTCACGTTCATCGCCGGCTACGTCCCCTACATCGGCGCCTGGTCGGCAGCGATCTTCACGGTGATGCTCGCGCTGGGCAGCGACGGTCCCGGCGCCGCGAGCGCGATGGCCTTCGTCCAGCTGCTCGCCAACGGTCCGCTCCAGCAGATCGTCCAGCCCTTCGCGATGGGAGCCGCGCTCGGCATCCACCCACTCGCCGTCCTGATCGTGACGATCGCCGGCGGCGCCCTGTTCGGCACCCTCGGGCTGATCGTGGCGGCGCCGCTCGTCGCGGCTGCGGTGAAGATCTCGGCCGACCTGACCAGGGCGAGAGCGGAGCTCGGGGCTGAGCAGGTGGGGGCGGGCGAGAGGCCGGGGACGGTCGCAGCCGAACCGGCCCCGGGCTGATGAGCGCGTGGTAGGGCGCCGGACGTAGCCGTTGCAGGCATCCGGTCCGGCCGATTGGCATGAAGCGGCGCTCCCGCCGCCGTCTGCAGCCGATCGCAGGAATCGTCCTGACCCGGCGCGGGCATCGACGACGAGCGCACCCGCGACTACGGCGACTCACGCTGGGCCAGGCCGACCTAGCGGGCCCGGTACCAGGGGAGCAGCAGCCGCTCGCAGAGGGCGACGAGGCCGAACAGGCCGATCCCGATCAGCGACAGCAGGAAGATCGCAGCGAACATCGTCGCGGTGTCGGTCGCGTTGTTGAGGACGAGGATCAGGTGCCCGAGGCCCTGGCTCGAGCCGACCCACTCGGCGAAGACCGCACCGATCACCGACAGGGCCGCAGCGACCTTGAGGCCGCTGAACAGGAACGGCAGCGAGGCCGGCAGGCTCCCGTGCCGGAGCAGCTGGCGGCGGGAGGCGCCCATGGTCCGCATCAGCCGCAGCAGCGACGGGTCGGCGGCGCGGAGGCCGTCGACGGTGTTGACGACGATCGGGAAGAAGGCGACCAGGGCGATGACCATCACCCGAGGCCTCAGATCGAAGCCGGTCCAGATCACGAAGATCGGCGCGATCGCGGGGACCGGGACCATCTGCGAGACGACGAGCCACGGGTACACGGCCCGCTCGACGGTCCGCGAGGAGCGGATCGCAAGCGCGAGCAGGACGCCGACGACGATCGCGAGCGCGAAGCCGATCGCGATCTCGGCGATCGTGATCCAGGTGTTGTCGATCAGCAGTTCGCGGTTCTGCCACCCCGCCGAGGCGATCTCGGTCGGCGCCGGCAGGGAGGACTCGGGCACGTCGGCGACGGTCACGTAGATCTGCCAGGCCCCGAGGACGAGCAGAGCGAAGACGAGCGGCGCCAGCCAGCGCCTGATGCCGGCGCGTTCGCTCACGCGATCCCCCGCTCGGCGCGCAGCGGCTCCTCGAGCGTCCCCTTGAGCTCGACGAAGCGCGGCTCCAGGTCGGTCTCGCCCGCTACGCGTGGGCGCGGCAGGTCGACGACGACCTCGTCGGCGATCCGGCCGGGGCGCGCCGTCATCCGGATCACCCGATCGCCGAGGAAAAGGGCCTCCTCGACGTCGTGGGTCACGAACAGGATCGTCTTGCCCTCCTCGCGCCAGAGCTCGACCAGGCGTTCTTGCATGTCGTGGCGGGTCAGGGCGTCGAGCGCTCCGAACGGCTCGTCGAGCAACAACACGTCGCAGTCGGTCAGGAACGTGCGCAGGAGCGCGGTCCGCTGCCGCATCCCGCCCGAGACCTGCGACGGCCAGGCATCTTCGAAGCCCTCGAGCCCGAACCGCGGGAGCCGGGCCCGGGCCCGCTGCCGAGCATCCCGCAGCGACTCGCCGCGAAGCTGCGGCCCGATCGCGGCGTTGTCGAGCACCGTGCGCCAGGGCATCAGCAGGTCGGCCTGCGGCATGTAGGCGATCGATCCGAGCAGGGGGCGCCCGCCCGCGAGGCTCACCGACCCGGCAGTCGGCCGGTCGAGGCCGGCGAGCAGGTTGAGGAGGGTCGACTTGCCGCAGCCCGACGGACCGATCACCGACACGAGCTCACCGGCGCGGACCTCGAGGTCGACGCCGGCGAGCGCCGGCACCTCACTCCCGCCGGCTCCGGCCGGCGGGTAGGTGCGCACCAGTCCGGAGGCGGAGAGGACGGGCTCAGCCATCGCCGACCGTCCCGGCGAACTCGTCGGCCGCGTAGCGGCCGGGCGGAATCGGTGAGTCGATCAACCCGGACTCGACCATGAAGTCGGACATCCCCTCGATCGAGCCCCGATCGATGCTGCCGAACGGACGGCCCCGGGGACGCAGGTAGGGCAGATAGGCGTCGAGCGAGCGGCGCGCGAAGTCCGGGTCGATCGCCGGGTTCGCATCGAGCAGGGCATCGACCCCCGCCGCGGGATCGGCGAGGACGTCCTCGTAGCCGCGCGCCGTGGCCGCCACGAAGCCCCGGACCAGATCGGGCTCCTCGGCGATCTCCGGCTCAGTCGAGAAGGCGACGAGCCCCGGGTAGGTCAGTCCCCCGTACCGGCGGGGCCCGAACGACCTCGTCGGGTAGCCGTCGACGTCCGCCTGGACACCGTCCGCGGGGATGAAGCCCGTGAACCCGTCCACCTTCCCGGCCTCGAGGCTCTGGACCCCGTTGAAGCCGATCGTCACCCGGTCGACCGCATCGGGTTCCGCACCCGCGGCCGCGACGACCGTGTCGAGGATCGCGTCGTCGGAGGGCACGCCGGTGACGCCGATCGTCCGGCCTTCGAGTTCGGCCGGGGACTCGAAGCCGGACCGGGCGAGCGTGATGATGCCGCCGAGCGGCTCCCGGGCGATCGCCATGATCGCCTTCGCCCCGCGGCCGGCGTCGATCTGGCCGGCGACGTCGAGGCCGTCGGCGATCCCGATCTCGGCCTTGCCCGCGTCGATCAGCTTCAGGGTGTCGGCGGTTGAGGTCGGCTCGATGACCTCGAGGTCGATCCCCTCGTCCGCGTAGTAGCCCGCCGCCAGCGCCTCATAGATCCCGGCGTGGACGGGGCCGGGGACGAAGTCGAGGACGAGGGTCGCATCCCGGGTCGACGGTTGCGTCGCGCCGCCGCCGTCTCCGCAGCCGGAGACCGCGGAACAGGCCAGGGCGGCGGCGAGCAGCACCACGGCGCGGGAGGCGAGGCCGATACGGGACTGGCTCATCGCCGTGAGGATATGGCGGGAGAGGCGGCGGGCCGGTCAGCGGAGCGCAGCGGCCGCGCCGGCGAGCAGGCGGGCCGCGCGCTGCCGCAACGGCCCGGCCGCGACGTGCGCGAACCGGCCGTAGGCCGGCGGCGGGTCGGCGGGATCGAGATGATCGGCCACCCAGAACCCTCGCTCGCCACGCAGGAGCGCCGCGCAGCGCTCGGGGTCCAGCGGCGTGAACGACGACTGCGCGAGCTCGAGCGCGGCACGATCGGCATGCTCGCCGACCGCGTCGAGCCGGCGGGCGTCCCACTCGACCCACCCGCCATCTCCCTCTCCGTAGGAGGTGCCGTCGCTGTGGGCGACGAACCCGCAGGCGGCGAGCTCGCGCGCCCGCTCGAGCTCTGCCCGCCTGCCGGCCTCGGCGCCCCGGAAACCCGGCAGGTCCTCGTAGAGATCGGGCCGAAGCCGCAGCGCGAAGCGCTTGACGAGTCCCGAAGAGCGGTAGCCGCGGCGATGCTGAGCGAAGCGGATCTCGGCGTCGCGGGCGCTCGAACCGACGTATACCCAGGGGATCCTCGGGTCACGGCGACGGCCGGCGGCCCGGTCGAGCTCGATCACGTAGACGCGGTTGGGCACACGGAACCGTTCGCCGCCCGCCCCACCCCGCCTGCAAGCCCGTCGTCATCGCCCCAGCCCCCCGCGCCTGGCGCGCCCGGCTGAGCGTCGTCTAGCCGCCGTCGCCGGCACTCACCACCGGCAGCAGCTCCGGGCGCTTCGCGGCGCGGCCGTCGCCGGAGGAGATCCCGCGAAGGCGGCGGATCAGCCAAGGCGTCATGTGCCGGCCCATCCAGACGGCGTCGGAGGCGTACCGCGACGCGATCGACCGTCGGGGCGGCGCGGGCAGCGCCTGCGCCCAGTCGCGCCCGTCGTCGAGCCCCAGCGCCGCTGCGGCCGCACCGGCGATTCGCTCGTGCCCGGCGGCGTTGGCGTGAAGGCGATCGTCGCACCAGAGCGCGGGATGGGCGATGCCGTCGTCGGCGAGGTCGACGAGGACGCTGCCGCGGGCGGCGGCCATGCTCCGGACCCGTCCGTTGAACTCGGTGACGCGCGCGCGGATCCGCGCCGCCGCGACCGTGATCACCGTGGTCGGGTCCGGGAAGGTGAAGTTGAGGACGACCGCTCCGCGCTCCGCCAGCGAGGCGGTCATCGCGTCGAGGTCGCCGATCACGCGGTCGAGGTCGAGCGAGCGCCGCAGAACGTCGTTGATCCCACCGAGGACGCTGGCGAGATCGGGTTCCAGCCGGATCGCCGGCTCGAGCTGTTCGGAGCGGATCTGCGGGACCTTGCGACCGCGGACGGCCAGGTTGGCGTAGGCCAGGTCCGGGCTGGCGGTCGCGAGGCGCTCCGCGAGCCGATCGGCCCAGCCGCGATAGCCGCTGCCGTCGGGGTAGGGGTCCTCGAGCCCCTCGGTGGTCGAGTCGCCGAGTGCGACGAAGCGGCGGAAGGTCCGGCCGCCGGAGTCCTCGACCTCAACGTGCATGCCGGAATCCTAGGGGCTACGTCGCGTTGCTCGGAGAGCCGGACAGCCCGCCGCGCCAACGCTGAGTTGCGCCGGATTGCAGCCAGATTCAAGCTCGCGGGCCGGGGATGTTGCGGAACCGGAAGGCTTCGGCCTCGCGTCCCGCCTGCACGTACCAGCACTCGCCGCTCATCTCGCCGCAGAACAGTTCCAGGACCGCCTCCGCGACCCGCTCCGCCGGGATGATCGGGATCGAGGACTCCACAAGGGCCTCGCGGATCGGCTCGATGATTCCCGACTCGGCGAATCCCGGACAGATCGCGTTGAAGCGGATCCCGTCCTCGGCGAGGCCGAGGCCGAGCGATCGGGCGAGCCCGACGACGGCGTGCTTGTTGGCAGCGTAGAGGGGGTCGAACGGGACGGCGGTCAGACCGGCCAGCGAGGCGGTGGCGACGATCGAACCGCCGCCGCGCTCCCGCAGCGCCGGCAGTGCCGCCACGGTGCCGAAGACGACTCCGTCGAGGTTGATCCCCATGACCCGGCGGTAACGGTCGACGTCGAAGTCGTCACCGAGGCCGACGCCGCTGGAGACCCCGGCGTTCAGGTAGAGCAGATCGAGCCCTCCACACTCGCGGCGGGCGAGGTCGACGAGACCGCGGTTGGCCTCCAGCGTCGCGACGTCAGCCCGGGTGAAGACTCCGCCGATCTCGTCCGCGAGATCTTCGCCCGCGGGATCGACGTCGGCGACGATCACCGTGGCTCCGGCCGCGGCAAGGGCCCGCGAGGCGGCCGAGCCGAGTCCGCCGGCACCGCCGGTTACGAGGGCGACCTTGCCGTCGAGGTCACCGCCGGTCGGTGCTTCCGCGTCGCTCATTCGGCAACCCTATTGCGACGGCGCTCGCACCGCACAGCTTCCGGATAGGTTTGCCCGCGTGAGCCGCGGACCCCGAGGAGGAGAATCGTGCTGCTGATAGCCGTCGGCGCCGTCGTCCTGGCGGTCGCGCTGTTCGTCCTGATCACCTACAACCGGCTCGTCCGGATGCGGCTCGCGTGCGACAACTCGTGGGCGCAGATCGAGGTCGCGCTGAAGCTTCGCCACGACCTCGTCCCGAACCTCGTCGCCGCGGTCTCGGGCTACGCGGGCCACGAGCGCGCGACCTTCGAGCGGACCGCTGAGGCGCGCGGGGCGGCGGTCGCCGCGGTCGGAGCGGGACCGGTCGCCCAGGGCCCGGTCGAAGGGCTGCTCGCCAGCGGGATCACAAGCCTGATCGGGGTCGCCGAGGCGTACCCGGAGCTGAAGGCGAGCGAGAACTTCGCCGCGCTCCAGCGGGACCTCGCGTCCGTCGAAGAGCGCATCTCGATCACGCGGCGCGTCTACAACGACACCGTGGAGACCCTCAACACCGCGGTGGCCGTCTTCCCGCAGTCGCTGGTCGCCGGCGCCTTCGGTTTCCGTCCGCGCGACTTCTTCACCGCCGACGCCGAGGTCCACGTCGCCCCCGCCGTCTCGCTCGGGGAGGGCACCCGGTGAAGAGAGTGGTGCTGCGCCTGACCGGCGCGCTGATCGTGATCGGCGTCGTCGCAGCGGTGATGGCGATCGCTCCCGCGATCCCGACGTCCGAGAAGGAGTTCGAGATCACCGACGCCGATGTCACGGTCAGGCTCCAGGAGGACGGCAGCCTGATCGTCCGCGAGTCGCTGCCCTTCGACTTCACGGGCAAGTTCAGCGGCGGCTACCGCGACATCCCGGCGCAACAGGGCGTCCGGATCACTGACGCGGGCGTGCGCGACGCAATCGAGGGTCGCTACCGGCCGGGAGGCAACACCGCCCTCGGCTCGTTCGACCGTCCGGGGACGTTCGGGACGGAGGTCCAGCCGAACGGGTTGCGCATCGTCTGGCACTACGACGCCGCCAACGAGACCCGGACCTTCGAGCTGACCTACCGCGTCACCGGCGCGACGGTCGCGCACGACGACGTCGTCGACGTCCGCTGGAACATCTGGGGCAGCCAATGGGAGTTCTGGACCAGCAACCTGCACGCGTCGATCGCGGCGGCTTCCGGCGTCGCGCCCGAGCAGGCCTGGGTGCGACCGCGCTCGCTCGGGGAGGACGTCGACGTCGGTGACGACGCGAGCGTCTCGATCGACCGGGTCCCGGAGGGCGAGGCGGTCGGGTTGCGGGCGGTCTTCCCCCGCGACGCGATCGATTCGACGGCCGGCGCCGTCGTCAAGCCCGGCGACGGCCTCGGCGCGATCGCCGGCGAGGAGGCCGGGCTCGACGACGGATACGGGTTCATCGACCGGCTGAAGAACTTCGCGGTCGCGAACCAGTTGCTGCTGTCGCTGCTGATCGGCGGCATCGCTCTGGCGTGGACGTTCGCGCTCGTCCTGCTGGCCCGGGAGCGCGACACCGGCATCCCCGAGTATCTGCCCGAGCCCCCGGAGGACCTGCCGCCCGCGGTCGGCTACGGGATCGCCAACGAGGGCGACTACGACCAGCGGGTCGTGCTCGCGACCCTCATGGACCTCGTCGATCGCGGCTACTACGAGGCGCGCCCGGCGGCGGGGACCGACGAGCTCGACCTCGAGCTAAAGCGGGCTGAGCGCGACGACGGCACCGCCGGGCTCGAGCCGTTCGAGACGCAGGTCCTCGATTTCTTCGACGAGCTGATCGACGACGAGTGGGTAGCCCTCGGCGCGATGTCGGATCGGATTCCGAAGCACTCGAGCACCTGGCGCGCAAGCTGGGAGGAGATGAACAGCAGCCTCAGGGACGCCGAAGAGGGCGCGATCGGATGGGACCGCAACTACCTGGGGTGGTGGGCGCTGATCGCCCTGGTCGTTGTAGTCCTGTTCGGCGTGCTGATCGCCCTGGTCTGGACGCGGACGCACCTGCCCGGAATCCCGGTCACCGGTCTCGTCGCGACGCTGCTGCTTATTTTCGTGCCGCCGGCGAACTGGCTCCGGCGTCTCGATCCGGTCGCCCGCGAGCGCAACCAACGCTGGAGCGCGTTCGCGAAGTGGACCGCCGATTTCCCGCGGCTCGACGACGACCCTCCCGCGACCCTGAAGCTGTGGCGGCGGATACTCGTCTACGCGGTCGCGTTCGGTACCGCCGAGCGGGTCGCGAGGTCGGGGCGGATCCCGGCTCCGGTCCTGGCCGAGGCATCCAGCACTGGGCTCTGGACCTCATACGCGATCACCTCGGGAAGCTTCGGCAGCGGCTTCGACGGGTTCTCGTCCGGGTTCGCGAGCCAGGTCGCGCCCGAGTCGAGCTCGAGCGGCGGAGGCGGCGGAGGCGGCGGCTTCTCCGGCGGCGGCGGCGGCGGCGCCTGGTGAGCGGCAGTCGGTGCGGCGACGCTTGAGTACCCTCCCGAATTCAATTACCAGCAACTGAAAGGCACCCAATGCTCATAGCGGACTACTCGTTCGGAGAGGCACTCGGGACCGTCCTGGCCGTCTTCATCTTCGTCGCCTGGATCATGGTCCTGTTCACGATCCTCTCCGATCTGTTCCGGGATCACGAGATGTCGGGCTGGGGCAAGGCCCTCTGGGTCGTGTTCCTGATCTTCATCCCGTTCCTGGCCGCCCTGATCTACCTGATCGCCCGCGGAAGCGGGATGCGCGATCGCGCCATCCAGGAACAGGCGGAGCAGAAGAAGCACTTCGACGAATACATCAAGGAGACTGCCGGCACGTCGAAGGTCGACGAGCTCGCCAACCTCGCGGAACTGCACGACAAGGGCAAGCTCAGCGATGCCGAGTACGAGCAGATGAAGGCGAAGCTGCTCTCCTGAGGACTCCCGGCGCCCGGCTCCGGCCGGGCGCCGGCCTTCTCACCCCGGTCCGGCGAGCGCGCCCCGGCTCAGACGGCGGGGCACGACCTCGCCTTTGGCGAGCCGGAGCCGGTCGTCCGCCACGCGGAGCAGCGCCTCGAGCGTCTCCGCGTCGGCCGGATAGCACGCGACTCCGATCGAAGCCCCGATCCGGTACTCGCCGGCGGACATTTCCGCAAGCCGCGATCGCAGCCGCTCTGCCAGCTCCCGCGCCTCCTCGAGGTCGGTCTCGGGCGCGATCACGGCGAACTCGTCGCCTCCCTGCCGGACGACGATGTCGTGACCGCGAACGCCATCGGCGAGCACAGCGGCGACCTCGCGCAGCAGCCGATCGCCGCGCTGGTGTCCGAGCCCGTCGTTGACACGCTTGAAATCGTCGAGGTCGATGGCGATCAGCGACAGCGTCCTACCGTGGCGATCGTGGCGGCGAAGCTCGCCGGGCATGCGGTTGACGAGCATCCGGTAATTGCCGATGCCGGTCAGTGGATCGCATTCGGAGAGGTGGCGGTAGCGCTCCTCGCTCGCGGCGAGACGCTCGCGCAGGTAGACGACCATCCCGGCGGCGATGATCAGCGTCGGGATCACGATCAGTGCCTGTACGGCCAGGTTGCGGGCGTCACCGGAGTCGTAGGCGATCGGCGCGAGCGTGGCGGCGATGATGAAGGCGAGGTGGGCGGCTATCACCCTGCGGTCGGAGAAGATGTAGGCGACGAAGATCGCCACGAAGACGTAGTAGACGGCGAAGACCTCCTCGGTCACGGCAACGGTCAACGCAATCTCGAGCGTCGCGACGACGGCGACGACGTGCAGGCCCCATGCCGGGGCTCGATCGGCGATCAGCCAGGTGACGACGCCGCTGACGACCGCAAGCAGCGGCAACAGGAAGACCGCCGCCCCATAGGAGGGCTCGTGGAGCAGGTCCGGTGGAATCGCGGCGAGGCCGCCACCGGCGAAGAGAATCGCCGAGAGTCGGTAGAAGACCCGCGTCTGATCGCGCAGGGCGGCCCCGTCCCCACCATCCGGTGCGCCGGCGCCTCCTCGTCCTCCGTGTCGCTGCTCCATTCTCTCGCTTGCCTCCAGCCTGTCGCTGCAGGCGATCCGCCGGGTCCGAACCTCAGATCGGCATCCGGGGACGATCTCTGAAGTCAGCTAACGGGCCGAGGCCGTGCAGAGAGCATCGGTCAGGTGCGCGCGGTCGAGCGCCTCCGGTCCGAGGTCGCTCGGTTCGTCGCGGCTTGTCGCGAGACCGTCGATCAGGATCCGCAGGTAGCGCCGCCAGATCTCGGGCGACGCTTCGTGGGTGGCCGCACTTACCGAGCCGACCATCTCGACCAGGAGCGCGAAGTCCTCGAACCGGAAGTCGGGCCGCAGGCTCCCCGAGGCCTGCGCCCGCTCGATCAGCTCGCTGAGCAGGGGCTCGATCCGGCTCCGGGCGGCGGCGAGCCGCTCCTTGCCGCGGGTCGGCACGAGCAAAGCCTCCTTGAGACCGCGGTCGGCCGCCTGCATCTCCTGCGAGCGCTCGAGGAACTGGACGAATCCCTCCCAGGGGTCATCGATCTCGAGCGCCTCCGCCGCGACCCGCTCGATCCCGGCGATCTTGTCGTCGAGGAGCTCGTCGATGAGCGAGTCACGGTCGGGGAAGCGCCGATAGACGGTGCCGACCCCGACGCCGGCGTGGCGAGCGATGTCGTCGAGCCCGACGTCGACGCCGCCCTCGGCGAACAGGATGCGAGCGGAGGCGAGGATGCGCTGCCGGTTCCGCTCGGCGTCCTTCCGCAGCGGCCGGGTCGCACCCGCAGTCTGGGACGCGTCACTCACAGCGGAACGAATCGTACAGCGCAAGCGGAGGAAGATCTCCACTTCTCCGGCCCCGCGCACGGCCGCCGCCGTCCGGAGATCCGCCCCTGTCAAACTGCGGCTGAGACCGAGACGTGGGCAAGACGGGAGGGCCGGGGGTGCCGCGAGCGAGCAGGAAGGCCGAAGGGATCGCCTACGGCACCGGGCCGGGCCGCTGGGTCCTCGCGATCGCGGTGCTCGGATCCGGAATCGTCTTCCTCGACGGCACCGTCGTCAACGTCGCGCTGCCGCGGATCGGTGAGGACCTCGGCGCCGAGACCAGCTCGCTGCAGTGGATCCTCAGCGGATACACGTTGACCCTGGCGTCGCTGATCCTGCTCGGGGGATCGCTCGGCGATCGCTATGGCCGCCGCCGGATCTTCGTCATCGGGATCGCCTGGTTCACGGCCGCCTCGCTGCTCTGCGCCGTGGCACCGAGCTCGGAGGCGCTGATCGCAGCGCGGCTCCTGCAGGGCGTCGGCGGTGCCCTGCTGACGCCGGGAAGCCTGGCGATGATCGAGTCGAGCTTCCGGCCCGCCGACCGGGCGCGGGCGATCGGCGCCTGGTCGGGCCTCGGCGGCGTCGCCACCGCCGTCGGCCCGCTGCTGGGAGGCTGGCTCGTCGAGGCGGTGTCATGGCGGGCGATCTTCTTGATCAACGTGCCGGTCGGCGCCTTCGTCGCGCTGATGGCGACCCGGCACATCCCCGAGACGCGGGACGGCGACGCTCCCGAGCGGCTCGACGGCCTCGGCGCTCTGCTCGCGGCGGTCGGCCTCGGCGGCGTCACCTACGCGCTGATCCAGGCGCCCGGCGGCGGCGCTTCGGCGACGATCGTGATCGCCGCCGTCGCCGGTCTGCTCTCCCTCGTCGCCTTCCTCGTCCAGGAGCGCCGCAGCCCGCATCCGATGATGCCGCTCGGGCTCTTCCGCTCGCGCCAGTTCAGCGCCGCCAACGCGGTGACGTTCGTCGTCTACGCGGCGCTCAGCGGCGTGTTCTTCCTGCTCGTCGCCTTTCTGCAGATCGCCGCGGGCTACTCGCCGATCGCCGCCGGCGCCGCCTCGATGCCGGTCACCGCCCTGATGCTGCTCTTCTCGGCGCGCTCGGGAGCGCTCGCGCAGCGAATCGGCCCCCGGATCCCACTCACCCTCGGCCCGCTCGTGATCGCCGCCGGGATGCTGATGATGGCCCAGATCGATCCCGAAGGCAGCTACGTCACTTCGGTCCTGCCGTCCGTCCTCGTGTTCGGCGCCGGCCTCACACTCGTCGTCGCACCGGTGACCGCCACCGTCCTCGCCGCTGCCGACTCGCGCCATTCCGGCATCGCATCCGGCATCAACAACGCCGTCTCCCGGGTCGGCGGTCTGCTCGCCGTCGCCGTACTGCCGCTGATCGCCGGCCTGACGGGCAACTCCTTCTACGACCCGGCCGCGATGACCGACGGCTTCCACACGGCGATGTACGTCGCCGCCGCGCTCTCAGCCCTCGGCGGCCTGATCGCCTGGCTGACGATCGAGACCGACGTCCTCGCCGCCGACGAGCCACCGGCCGGGCCGATCACCGCCGAGTTCTCCTGCGATTTCAACGGCCCGCCCGTCTACCCGTCCCACCACGGAGAGACGGCACCCGTGAGGGAGTAGCCGGTGCCGGGTGCATTTGCCGTTCATATTGAACGGAAACCGCACCCACCATGCCGGCGCGGGCCCCCTAATCGCCCGGCTTCGTCGCCGTCGTGGCCACCGCGCCGGCGCCGCCGGAGATGATCCGGCGGACGAGGCCGGGTGCGATCACCCGGAGAACGGCGATCAGCCCGTACGGACGCGGGACGTAGCGCTCGGCGCGACCGCGGAGGCCGGCGTCGACGATCGCCTCGGCCGCCTTCTCGGGGGTCGAGACGGTCCAGCGCGTCCAGGGCTTGGCGAGAAGCTCGGTCGCAGGGAAGCCCTCGGTGGCGATGAAGCCGGGCATGACGATGCCGACGTGGACGCCGTGCTCGGCCTCCTCGGCGTGGAGCGAGTCGCTCCAGCCGATCAGCGCGTACTTGCTGGCCGAGTAGGCGCCGGCGCCGGGACGTGAGATCCGGCCCGCGGTCGAGGCGACGTTCACGATCGCGCTCGGCGCCGATCGGCGGAGGATCGGCAGGAGCGCCTCCGTGAGCCTGACGACCGCGTCGAAGTTGAGCTCCATGGTCCGTCGGACGTTCTCGGCCCCGGCGTCGGCGAAGCGGCCGCGCCACGAGGCGCCGGCGTTGTTCACGAGGAGGTCGAGGCGACCGCCGTGCTCCTCGACGTGGGCCGCGATGCGGGCGGGCGCGTCGTCGTCGGTCAGGTCGGCCGCGACCCAGCTCGCCGGGATGGGCAGTGACTCCGCGAGCGCGCGAAGCCGCTCTTCGCGACGGGCGACCAGCACCAGCCGGGCGCCGGGCTCGGCGGCGAGGCGCCGCGCAGACGCCTCACCGATCCCGCTCGAGGCGCCGGTGACGAGGAAGACCCGCTCCATCAGGCGACGTCGAGGACGACTTTGCCCGTCGCCCCGCGTCCATCGATCAGCTTCAGGGCGTCGCGGGCGCCCTCGACGCTGAGCGGAAAGGAGGCGCCGACGAGCGGGCGAATGTCGCCGGAGGCGATCAGCTTCGCCAGCTCGGCGCCGATCTCACGATTCAGATCGGGCTTGGCGATCACGTAGGCGCCCCAGCCCGCCCCGATCACCTCGGTGTTGTTGAGCAGCAGCCGGTTGACCTTCACCTCCGGGATCGAGCCGGCCGTGAAGCCGACCACGACCAGGCGGCCACCTTCGCCGAGCGATCGCAGCGAGTCGGTGAACCGGTCGCCGCCGACCGGGTCGAGCACCATGTCGACGCCGCCGCCGGAGATCTCCTTGACCTGCTCGCGCCACTCGCCGTCCGCGCGGACGACCTCATCGGCGCCTGCCTCGCGTGCGACCCGTTCCTTCTCGTCGCTCGAAACGACGGCGATGGCCCGCGCGCCGAGGCCCTTCGCGACCTGGATCGACGCCGTGCCGACGCCGCCCGCGGCGCCGTGGACGAGAACGGTCTCGCCCGCGACCAGCCGCCCTCGCACGACCAGCGAGAACCAGGCCGTGTGGTAGTTGAGGATCAACGCCGCTCCCTGGCGGTCGTCGAGCTCGTCGGGGAGCGGGAACGTCAGGAACTCCGGCGATACCGCCACCTCGGCGAAGCCGCCGAGCATCGGGAACGCCGCCACCCGATCGCCCGGCTCCAGCCCCGATCCCTCCGGAGCAGCGCGGACCGTCCCGGCCACCTCGCTGCCGGGGACGAACGGCACCGGCGGCTTGACCTGGTATTCGCCCCGGGTCTGCAGGACCTCCGGGAACGAGACACCCGCCGCGGTGACGTCGACGAGCACGCCGCTTCCCGGCGTCAGCATGTGGGACGGCTCGGGCTCCGGCAGTTCGGCCTCGCGCAGTGCCGTCTCCGGCCCCGAGAGGTCGACGATCTGAATCGCCTTCATATGGAGCGGGACGCTACTTGTTCTTGCGGTGACCGTCGAACGAGATCACCTGCTGGATCCCGTTGGGCCGGTTCGTGTAGGCCATCGTCTTCAATGGCAACGGCGAGAAGTGGATCTCTTCCTGAGTCGCGCTCGAGCGCCACTGCGAGACGTCGGACGTTCCCTGCTGGGACGAGATCGTAGCCCCGGACTGCTCGAGCGCATCCCACATGTCGGCGCGACACTTGTCCAGGTCGCCCTTGCCGCAGTACGACAGGTGCAGCGGGCTCGGAATGTCCTTGCCGAGCAGCGTGTTCACGTCGCGGTCGAAGTACTGGTACCAGCCGTTGTACTGGCCGCCCGGCGGGCGGTCGAAGCGCGAGAACAGCGTGTTCAGCTCGTCGGCGAGGTCGGGACCGAGGCGCGGCTCCATCAGTGCGTTGGCGATGTTGGTCCACGAGCCGTCCATGACCGCCGCGCCGGGTGCGTCGATCAGCCCGTCGTCGTCGGTGTCGAGGCGGTTGCCGCCGTCCTGGTTCCAGGCGATCAGCGCGTCGAACATCTGCTGGGCGAGCGGGCTCGGAGCGGTGGTGCCGTCGAGCAGCTTCGCCAGCAGCGGCACCGTGTCGATCGCGCGGATGTCCTGGGTCGCACCGGCGTTCATCGCCGAGGCGACCTGCGCGAGCGTCCACTGGCCGTTCTGCTTCAGCCGGTCGAGATTCTTGTCGAGCAGGTCGACGCGCCCGGCCGAGCCGGCCCGGCCCCACTGGTCGTCGGCCGACGCGAAGCCCCTCGCGACGACCTGATTCCAGTTGGTCATCGTCCCGTCATCGGGGTCGGTGCCGTGCGGATGGTCCCGCTTGCGCAAGGTGCCCGTCCACTCATATTTGCCGGTGCCCTTCGTCAGCAGCCCCGGATCGACGCCATCGGCGCGGATCGGCAGCCTGCCGGCCGTGTACTCGGCGACGTGCTCGTCGTCGATGTAGAACGAGTTGAAGGTCTGCGGGGTCTTCGAAGCGGCGTTGAAGAACGACTGCGGATCGTGGACCTTGCCGTTCGAGATCCGCCGGTTGAACAGCAGATCGTTCGATTCCTCGCCGTAGCTCGAGCGCTTCGAGGAGATCGCGACCTTCCTGCCGCCGACCGTCGCGTAGCCGGTGACCGGGCCGTGGACCGTCGTCTTGAAGACCACCGGGTCGCCGTTCAGCGTCCCCGCGTCGAAGGTCTCCATGCTTCGGCACTTGCCCTTGTACTTGTACTTCGTGTCGCTGCCGCCACAGAGCGTCTCCGCGTACTGGTCGATGATGTCGCCGCTGGCCGAGGTCAGCGTCGTCGCGAAGTCCTCGCCGCGGCCGATCAGCAGGTAGCCGGGGAACGGGGCCGACGTAGCGCCGCGCCAGGTCAGGCCCGGGGCGTCCATGTCGATCTCGTAGGTGAAGCCGGGATAGAAGTAGCCGATCTGCGGGCCGCCGACCATCAGCGGGTCGCCGGTCGCCGAGCTGTCGCCGGTGATCATCAAAGTGTTCGACGCCTGGACCGGCTGCGGCGCGACCGAGTCCGCCAGCGCCTTGTTGGTGACCGCCGGAGTCGGCACGTAGCTCTCGTGATCGATGACGACGTTGCCCGGGATCTTCTTACCGGGGACGCGACGCTTGCCGTACTGGAAGCTGCCGTCGATCGTCGTCGGTACGTCCCTGTTCTTGAACTGGCGGAGGTCGTCGAAGACCCGCTTGCCCTTCTTGCCACCGAGCCGCTCGGTCAGCCCGGAGAGGAACTGCGACCTGCGGGCCTCGTCACCGCCTCCCTGGCCGAGGAACTGAGCCTTGAGCGAGTTCAGCGCGAAGATGTCGTTGCGCGTGAACGGAGCCGGGTCCGCCCCCGGCTGCTCCTCGTACCAGTGGTTGATGCCGTCGACGTAGGTGTCGATGTCGGCGAGGACCTTCTTGCCCTCCTTGCCCTCGGCCTTGAGCGCCTGGGCCTGCTCGGCGACGACGTCCTCGGTCTGCTGGCTTGGCACGAAGCTCTTGAGCTGGGTGACGAGGCCGATCGCGCTGAGCCCGGGGGCGTCGATGGAAGCGACGCGGGCGTTGTAGCGGGCCTGCTGGATCAGCAGGCCGCGATCCTCGGCGGCGATCCAGCCGGCCGCGAAGATGCCGTCGTCGTAGGTCTCGGCCGTGACGTGCGGCACGCCGTAGACGTCGCGGAGGATCGAGATGCCCGGATGGCCGGGGACGGTCTCGGGCGTTCCCGGCCCGTCGGTGCCGAGGCTGTTGAGCGCCTCGGACTTGAAGTAGGTCGTCAGGTCGTTGTCGGTGACGTCGTCGAAGAGCGGCGTCAGTCCGTCGTACATGGTCGCCTGGGCGTCGTTCGGCTTCGGTGCCGGCGCCTGGCCCGGCTGCAGCTGACCGGAGGGAATGATGTTCAGGGCCGTGTCCGCATAGTCCTTGGCGGAGGCCGCAGCCGGCAGGGCCAGCATGGCGACGACGAAGACGACGAATACGCTCAGACGCTTGATCAAGTGCTCTCCTCTAATAGGTCGCCCGCGAACCGGGCGAGGTACCGGCCAGTGAAGATAACGCAGGGCCAGACGCCGCCGCGCCGGTCGGCCGCCGTGCCCGAGCCCGGCCCCGACCGCCGGATCGCCGTCGGGCTGGTGCTCTGCGGCATCGCCTCGGTGCAGTTCGGCTCCGCCCTCGCCACCCACATCTTCGACGAGGTCGGACCCGCCGGGACCGTGCTGCTGCGGACGATCTTCGCCGCGATCGTCCTGTCGCTCCTCTGGCGGCCGGCCGTCCGGGCGATGAGCCGGGCGACGCTCCGCGACGTCGGGCTGTTCGCGGTCACGCTCGCGGGGATGAACCTCTGCTTCTACGAGGCCCTCGAGCGGCTTCCCCTCGGGATCGCGGTGACCCTCGAGTTCGTCGGCCCGCTCACCGTCGCGATCGCCGGCACCCGCAGTCGCCTCGACGTCCTCTGGGTCGTGCTGGCGGCGAGTGGCATCCTCCTGCTCGCGCCCGACATCGGCGACGGCCTCGACGGCGCCGGAGTCGTGCTCGCCCTGGCCGCCGGCGCCTTCTGGGGCGCCTACATCCTGATGTCAGCCCGGGTCGGCCGCGGCACCGCCGGACTCGGCGGGCTCAGCGCGGCGATGATCGCGGCATCGATCCTGCTGCTGCCCATCGGGATCGCCGACGGCGGTGGCGATCTCTTCTCACCGGAGGTTCTGGCCATCGGCCTCGCGGTCGCGCTGCTCAGCTCGGCGATCCCCTACACGGTCGAGCTCGAGGCACTGCGCCGGCTGCCGGAACGCGTCTTCGGCGTGCTGCTGAGCCTCGAGCCTGCAGTCGCCGCGATCGTCGGGCTGATCGTCCTCGGCCAGCAGCTGGCCGGAACCGAGGTCGTCGCGATCGCGCTCGTCGTGCTCGCGTCGGCCGGCGCCCTGAGCTCGGCCGAGGCCATCGAGACTCCGCAGAGCTGATCAGCGCCGCGGCCCGACCGGCCGCGGCGCGAAGCCCGGGCACTCGAGCACCGGAACCCGCGGATACTTCGGGAAAGCAGGGTCGGTGCGCGAAAGACGGCAGAGCGAGAACGCCGAGCCGCGGGTGTTCCCGATCACCTGTTGGTGGGAACAGCGGTCACAGAGTCCGGCACCGGCGGGCATCGGCGCGAGTCTAGCCCTTTACTTCACTTTGTATAGTGAGGCACTGCAGATGCCCACCTTCCGCCGCCTACTCGCCTTCCTCCGCCCGTACAAGCGGCAGAACATCTGGTCGATCGTCCTCGCCGCGCTGGCGATGGGAATGACGATCCTGATCCCGCTGCTCGTCGGCAAGACCGTCAACGCGATCGACAGCGGTGACGAGTCGGCGCTGCTGCCGCTGGCGCTCGCGATCGTCGGTGCCGGCCTCCTGCGCCTCGGTCTGACGGCCTCACGCCGGATCGTCGCCGGAAAGGTCTCGCTCGCGGTCGAGTACGACCTCCGCGAGCGCATCTACACCCACCTGCAGTCACTCGAACTCGGCTACTTCGACTCCCAGCAGACCGGGCAGCTGATGTCGCGGGCCACGGTCGACCTGCAATCGATCCGGTTCTTCCTCGGCTACGGGCTGATCTTCATCTCCCAGAGCGCGCTGACACTGGTCCTGGCGGGGGCGATCATGTTCGTCCTGCAGCCTGACCTCGCCGCGCTGGCGCTGCTGCCCGTCCCGTTCGTCGTCTTCACGGCCGCGCGCTACAACCGGACCTCGCGGCCGGCGCTGCAGGAGGTCCAGCAGCGGATCGCCGAGCTGACCGTCGAGGCCGAGGAATCGGTCTCCGGGGTCCGGGTCGTCAAGGCGTTCTCGCGCGAGGAGCACATGCTCGACCGGTTCCGCAACCGGGTCGCGCGCGTCTTCGACCAGAACGTCTACTCGACGAAGCTACGCGCCTTCTACAACCCGATGATCGCGTTCCTGCCGAACCTCGGGCTCGCCGTCGTCCTCCTCGTCGGTGGCCGCCAGGTCGTCAACGGGTCGCTCTCGCTGGGCGAGTTCACAGCCTTCTACACCTACCTGATCATGCTGATCGGGCCGATGCGGATGCTCGGCACGGCGCTCGGGATGTCACAGCGCGCAATCGCATCGGGCAACCGCCTGTTCGAGGTCCTCGACCGCGAACCCGAGATCCAGAGCCCGCCCGGCGCCCCCGAGCTGCCGGCCGGCGACGGGCGCGTCGTCCTCCGCGACGTCGAGCTGCGCTACGGAGAGGCGTCGCCGGCGCTCGCCGGCGTCGATCTCGAGGTGGAGGGCGGCAAGGTCGTCGCGCTCGTCGGCCCGTCGGGATCCGGCAAGACGAGTCTCGTGGCGCTGCTCGCCCGGCTCTACGACCCGACGTCCGGCAGCGTCGAGATCGACGGCGCCGACCTGCGCGAGATCGACGTCGGCTCGCTGCGCCGACAGATCGCCTTCGTCGCCGACGACAGTTTCCTGTTCAGCGCGACCGTCGCCGAGAACATCGCCTACGCGAAGCCGGACGCAACCCGCGAGGAGGTCGAGACCGCCGCCCGGCGGGCCCAGGCCGCCTCGTTCATCGACCGGCTTCCCGGCGGCTACGAGACGATGGTCGGCGAGCGCGGTCTCACCCTCTCCGGCGGACAGCGGCAGCGGATCGCGATCGCGCGAGCCCTCCTCGCCGATCCGCGGATCCTGATCCTCGACGATGCGACCTCCTCGGTCGACGCGCAGACCGAGGCCGAGATCCGCCGCGGGCTCGACGAGGCGCTCGAGGGCCGGACGACGTTCATCGTCGCCCACCGCCTCTCGACGATCTCGCTCGCCGACGAGATCGTCGTCCTCGACGCCGGCCGGGTCGTCGACCGCGGCACTCACGAAGAGCTGCTCGACCGCTGCCCGCTCTACCGCGAGATCGCCGACTACGGGCTCGTCGACCGGACCTTCCTGCAGCGCGACCTCGAGGAGCGCGAGGAGGTGGCGCGACTGTGAGCGGCAACGGGAGCAGGCCCGAAGGCGAGGGCTCGGTCGACATGCAGGATCGCGAGGAGGGCCGGCGCGGGATCGGCGACGCCTGGCTCCTCGCGAAGGCTCTCTGGCGGACCTTCCGGGGCGAGGACGACCGCGGCCGCAAGGTCCGCTGGCTCTTCGGCCTCCTGCGCCCCTACCGCGTCCGCGTCTTCTGGATGCTGGTCGCTCTCGTCCTCGCGACCGCCGCCGCGCTGGCTCCCCCCCTCCTTGCGGGACTCGCAATCGACAAGGGGATCATCCCCGGCGACCTGAACGCGCTGACGCTGATCGTGCTCGCGTTCATCGCCTCGGCCGTGGTCTTCTGGGCGGCCACCTACGTGCAGACCTACCTCGTCGGCTGGGTCGGCCAGCGCGCGCTCCAGAACCTGCGCGAGCGGATCTACACGCACCTGCAATCGATGTCGCTGGGCTTCTACACCCGAAACCGGCCCGGGGTCCTGATCTCGCGAATGACGAACGACGTCCAGGCGCTGGACACGCTCGTCACCGACGGCATCGTGACGATGGTCTCGAGCGTGCTGACCCTCGTCGGCGTCGTCGTGATCCTGCTCGTGATCGACGTCCAGCTCGCGCTCGTCACCTTCCTGACCTTCCCGATCCTCGCGATCGGCAGCGTCATCTTCCGGATCGCCTCGGCGAACGCCTACCGGCTGACCCGAGAGAAGATCGCCAACATCACCGCCTACCTGCAGGAGAGCCTGAGCGGGGTGCGCGTCGTCCGCAGCTTCGGCCAGGAGCCCCGACACCTCACCGAGATGTCGGTTCTCAACGAGGAGAACCGCGAGGTCAACATGCGGACGGTCTACCTCAACGCCTCCTACTTCCCCGCGGTCGAACTGCTCTCGGCGATCGGGACGGCGGCGATCCTCCTGTTCGGCGGCTACCAGGCGATCAACGGGCAGATCGAGATCGGCATCCTCTTCGCGTTCGTCGGCTACCTGCAGACGTTCTTCGACCCGATCCAGCAGATCAGCCAGCTCTACACGACCTACCAGCAGGGGATGGCCGCCCTCGACAAGATCTTCGACCTGCTCGACACCGAGCCCGACGTGGTCGACCCGCCGAACGCGATCGACCCGGGCGAGATCCGCGGCGCGATCGATCTCGAGGGCGTCTGGTTCGGCTACGGCGAGGATCCGGTGGAGGAGGCCGATTGGGCGCTTCGCGACGTCGACCTGCGGATCCTTCCCGGCCAGACCGTGGCGCTGGTCGGCGAGACCGGGGCGGGCAAGTCGACGATGGCGAAGCTGGTCGCGCGGTTCTACGACCCGCAGGAGGGAAAGATCCTGATCGACGGGGTCGACGTCCGCGAGCTCGATTCGAAGGCGCTGCGAAGCCGGCTCGGGATCGTCCCCCAGGAGGGCTTCCTGTTCAGCGGCACGATCGCCGAGAACGTCGCCTTCGGCCGTCCCGATGCATCTCGGGACGAGATCATGGACGCCCTGCGGACGGTCGGTGGCGAGCCGCTGATCGAAGGCCTGCCCGAGGGGCTCGACACCGAGGTCGGCGAGCGCGGCACTTCGCTGTCGGCCGGTGAGCGCCAGATCGTCGCATTCGCCCGGGCGCTGCTCGCCGAGCCGCGAATCCTGATCCTCGACGAGGCGACGTCGAACGTCGACGTCCGGACCGAGAAGCGGATCGAGGAGGGGCTCGGGCGGCTGCTGGTCGGCCGAACCGCGATCGTCATCGCCCACCGCCTCTCGACGATCAGGCGGGCGAGCCGGATCGTCGTCCTCGAGCACGGGAAGATCGCCGAGAGCGGCACCCACGAGGAGCTGCTGGAGCTGGGCGGCGCATACGCCCGCCTCTACGGCACCTGGGCCGGCCAGCTCGCAGCCTGAGCGAGCGGACCGCCGAGCCCGGCGTCAGGGGGTGATGCCGCCGCCTGAGCCGCCCGAGCCGCCGCTGCCACCGGTGCCACCGGTGCCGCCGGAGGTTCCGCCCGAGCTCGTGCCGCCGGGCGCGGGGGCCGGGGCGACGGGCGCCGGTGTCGTCGCCGGCGGCGTCGTGGTCGCCGGTGCGGGCGTCGTCGTCGGAGAGCCGCCGGCCGGGGTCGTCGTCGTCCCGTCGGTGGGGAGCGCGGTGCCGGACTGCCCACACTCTTCGAACCCGAAGGATTCGGCTGCCGCCTGAGCGTCGGCCTCCGCCTGGTCGAGCTGCGTCGTCAGGCCCTCGGCGCCGGCGCTGTCGCCGGATGCGAGCGCGGCCTGCTGTTGGCCGAGCAGCGAGATCTGCTCCTTGACCGCCGCGTAGTAGTCGGCGAGCGAACCGTCGGCGTCATCGGGGCTGCCCAGCGACTTCAGGCCGGTCAGCGTCTGCTTGGTGATGTCGAGCTGCTGCTGGATCGCGGTCGAGCTGCCGGAGCCCTCGGAGGTCAGGTTCGCGATCGCCGCGTTCGCCTCCGCGCAGCGGGCGTCGGCCGCGGTGATGAACTCGTCGGTCGACACCGCGGCCGTCGAGGTCGTCGACGAGGAAGTGACGGATGAGGTGGTCGCGTCGTCGCCGCCGCAGCCGGCGGCCCAGATGGCGCCGACAGCCAGGGCCGCAAGCGTGACCGTATTCCCTCTCATTGCTCGCAGATTAGCGACCGGCCGTGACGGGGCCACCGGCTTGACGGCGACCCCCTCGCCGATCACCGGCGAAGGAGAACTGCGGGCCAGGGATTCGAACCCCGAATACCTCTTCCAGAGAGAGGCGTGTTGCCGTTACACCAGCCCGCAAGGCCAGGCTGGGAGGTTAGCTAGCCGAGATCGGCGAGGTCGGCGTCCGCATCGGCGATCACATCGCGGCTTTCACCGAGCTGCCGGCCCGCCTCGATCAGCCTCCGCGCGACGAGGAGATCCTCCGAGCGGCCGACCGCCAGCGCCGCGACGAGACGGTCCGAGCTGAGATACCACGCGGAGTACTCGCCCCCGTCGAGATCGCCGCGCCAGAGCACCTCGTCCCAGTCGGAGGCCCCGCCGACGTACTCCAGCGAGGCCCAGTCGGAGAGGTCGCTGAAGAAGTACGGGACAACCCGATAGGGACTCTTGTCGCCGAGCATGCCACGGGCGGCGTGGCGACCCTGATGCAGGGCGACGTCCCAGTGCTCGAACCGGACCCGCCGACCGTGGAGCTCGCTGTCGTAGTTGCAGCAGTCGCCGGCGGCGAAGATGCCCGGGGCCGAGGTCTCGAGGCCGGCGTCACAGACGATCCCGTCGTTCACGTCGATCCCGGCGCGGCCCGCCAGCATCGTGTCGGGGCGGACGCCGGCGCCGACGACGACCGCATCGCAGGCGATCGCCCTGCCACTCTCGGTGAGCACGGTCGCGACGCGCTCGTCTCCCTCGAACGCCGCAACGGTCTCCCCCGCCGCGAACTCGACGCCGCGCTCGCCGAGCAGGGTCTGAAAGCGTCGGCCGACGTCCTCGCCGAAACCCCGGGACAGGATGACGGGCTCGATCTCGACGATCGTGCATCGCTTTCCCATCTCGATCAGCGATGCAGCGACCTCGGCGCCGATGTAGCTGCCGCCGACGCAGACGACGTGCTCGGCGCCGGCGATGTCATCGCGGATCGCGTCGGAGTTGCCGTAGGCGCGCAGATAGTGGATGCCCTCGAGCTGGGCGCCGTCGACGCGGAGGATGTTCACCATTGCGCCGGTGGCCAGGAGCGCCGTTCCGAACTCGACCTCCTCCCCGCCCTGGATCCGCGCGACGCGCTCGCCGGCGTCGAGCGAGATCACGCTCTTGCCCGTCAGCAACTCGACGTCGTTCTCCTCGTACCAGGAGCGCGGGTGCACGTAGCCGTCCTCGCGGGACGCGTCCCCGCGCAGGTACTCCTTCGAGAGCGGCGGGCGGTCGTAGGGCGGTTCCGGCTCCCGGCCGGCGAGCAGGATCGAGCCCTCCGCCCCGCGCCTGCGAAGCTCCGAGGCGCAGTAGGCGGAGGCGACGCCGCCGCCTACGAGCAGGTGATCGACGCGGCGGCGGGCCACCGTCAGGAGTCGGGCGTTTGGTCGACCGCGCCGTCTTCGAGTCCGAGGTAGCGGGTCAGCTCCTCCTCGACCCGCGGGTCGAGGACCACGAGAACCTCGTCTCCCGACTCGAGCACGGTTTCGGGCGTCGGCACGAAGCCGGTCCCCTCGCGCATGACGCTGATCAGCAGGCTTCCCTTCGGCATCTCGAGCTCGTGCACCGGCTTGCCGACGACCTGGGCGTTGTCGCCGATCATCAGGTCGATGATCTCGATCTTCGCGTCGGCCAGGTCGAGCAGGTGAACGAGACCGTAGCGCGGCACCTGGCGCTCGATCAGTCGCAGGATCAGATCGGTCGCCGAGACGTAGGGCTTGACGCCGAGGAGCTCGAAGTGCTGGCGGTTGCGCGGATTGTTGACGCGGGCGATCACGCGCTCGACGCCGTACTTGTCCTTGGCGACCTGACAGATCAGCAGGTTGTCCTCGTCGTCGCCGGTGACGGCGATCACCATCCCGGCGCGCGCGATCCCGGCGCGCTCGAGCACCCAGAGCTCGGAGGCGTCCCCGTAGAGGACCCGATGCTCGAGCTCCTGCTCGACCGTCAGGTAGCGCTCGCGGTCGGACTCGATCAGGGTCACCTCGTGGCCCTTGTCGATCAGCTCGCGGGCGAGGTTCCACCCGACCTTGCCGCCGCCGACGATCAGCATGTAATCGCCGGCGCGGCTATCGCCTCCCATCACGATTGCTCCTTGCCGGCGGCGACCTCGCGGAGGCTCGTCTCGAGCATCTCGATCGCGGTCCGGGTCGGGCAGATCGTCCGCAGCCCCTGGGTCGCGTACCACTCCGCGCGATAAGGATCGAGGATCCGGGCGATGACCGTCTCGACCCGGAAGCGGCGCTGGGCGATCTGGGCGATGACGATGTTGGTGTTGTCGCCGTTCGTGGAGGCGACGAACACGTCGGCTCGCTCGATCCCGGCGGTCGTCAGCGCGTCGATCTCGAGGCCGGTGCCGACGGTGAACTGCCCTCCCGCGTCCTCCCAGGAGGTGTCGAGCCCGAGCTCGAGACGGGCATGCGAATCGGGGTCCTCGTCGAGGCAGGAGACCTCGTGGCCTTCGGCCAGCATCGTTCGCGCTACGGACGACCCCACCCGCCCGCATCCCACAATCAGGATCAGCATGCCCTGATCTTATTCCTCGCTCGGCGCCGTCAGCAGCACCCTGCAGGGCGCGTGCCGGAGCACGTACTCGCTGATCGGCCCGATCTCCGCCGGTCGCGCCCCTCGGACGCCTCCCAGCACCGCGCCGCCGCGAATCAGCGTCGGCGGCTCGCCGCCGACGATGATCGCCTCGACCTCGTGCTCGCGGGCGCGCTGGACGATCGCCTCGCCGACGTTCCGGGCGAGGACGTAGTCGCTGTCGGCCTCGACGCCGGGATACTCGTCGATGATCTCGCACGCCCGGCCCAGCGCCCGGTCCGCTGCCGCGACCTTGTCGGGCGGGATCGGTCCCTCCAAGGGCACCGTCAGCGGCAGATCGATCACGTAGAGCAGCTCGAGTCGCGGGTTCTTCTGCCCCTCGAGCGGATTCGACTCCGCCAGGCGGCAGGCGGTCTGGACGATGTCGTCCTCGAGCCTGCCGGTCCCGAGGATCGGAACGAGGACGCTCTCGAGCTCGACGTCGAGCGGGTGCTTGAGCAGCGCCTGCTCCGGCACCGAGACCCGGGACGTCAGCGGCAGTCGGTGGACGACGCGCCGGTAGACGAAGTACGAGACGAGGCCGAAGGCCATCCAGGCACCTCCAACCCAGAGCGCGGCACCGTGGAGGACGACGATCGAGACGAAGCCGGCGCCGGTCAGCAGCAGGCCGACCAGTGACGGCAACGGCACGGTGGCACCACGGAAGCGAACGCCGAACGGCACCGAGTAGGGCCGTTCGCGATCCGGGTCGGTGAAGCGGAGCCGGATCAGCGACAGGTGGGCGATCGCGATCGCCAGGGTCGCTCCGAACGCGAAGACGCCGGCGAGCAGCTCGATGTCGCCGGGCAGGACGAGCCCGATCGCGAACAGGGCCGCGATCACGATGGCGACATGGGGGGTCGAGCGGGCGCCGCCGAGCTTGCCGAGCCAACTCGGGATCTGGCGGTTGGTCGCCAGCACGTAGACGTGGCGGGAGAGCCCGAGCATCGTCACGTTGGCGGCGAAGAAGAGGATCAACGGCGCGATCGCCACCACCGCCCACTTGAACACCTCCGACAGCCATTCCGGCGAGAACGCGGACGTGATCCCGAGGACGGGCGCGTCCTCGAAGGTGGTCGCGAGAGCGGTGGTCGGTCCGTCGGGCCCCGCAACGACCGGCAGCGCCATCAGGGCGACGAGCGACATCCCGACGTAGATGAAGGGGACGACGAACGTCCCGGCGCGCAGGACGCGACGGAGATCATCGCGTCGCCATGCCAGGTCGGGGGCGAGGTCGGAAGCCGCCTCGATCCCCGCGAGCGCGACCATCGAGATCACCAGGGCCTCCGCCAGGCTCTTCACGCTGGGCGCCCCGAATGCGTCCAGCGAGTTCGTCAGGGCGCTCGGGTCCCAGACGACGATGAGCCCGACGATGACGAGCAGGAACTGCAGCATCAGGTCGGCCGCCGTCATCGCCACGAGCAGACCCTGGCGGCGGCTGCCGGTGAAGCCGATGATGTTGATGGTCGCGACGATCACCACGACCCCGACGGCGACGATCTGCTCTCCGTCGCCGACGGAGAGCTCAGTCGAGATCGGGCCGAGGTAGTGCGGGAGGGTGACCGCGGCGAGGGCGATCACGATCACGTAGTCGATAAGGATCGCCCAGCCCGCCACGAAGCTGACGAGCTCGTTGAAGGCGTGACGGGCGAGCGTGTTGGAGCCGCCGCGCTCGCGGAACATCGCGCCGCCCTCGACGTAGGTCATCGTCGTCAGCACATAGATCAGACCCGCGATCGCGAAGATGACGGGAGTGAGCGCGAGGGCGTCGTCGGCGACGACGCCGAGCGAGTAGTAGACGGAGAACGCGATCGCGGAGTGGGCGACCGCCCAGAGCCACGGCACGCCGAGGAACCGCCGGCCGAGAGCCGGCTTCGCCATCCGCCGGTCCTTCACGAGGATGACCTCAAGCCGGGCGCCTGCTCGCCAGGTACAGGCGGGCGGCACCGATTCCGGTGAAGACGATCCCGAGCAGCACCCCCGCCGATGCCGGGCCGCCACCGGCGGCGACCGTCCGGATGAGGATCACGACGCCGAGCACGAGGATCACCGACGAGAGCACCTTCGTTCCACTGGAACCGATCCGTTGCCGGGACGCCATCGGCGGCGATTGTAGTTGCACTCAACCTCCTCGGCGCCCGGACGGAGCCGGCTCGATCCGCGCTCAGACGACCGCCGCGACTTCGCCCTCGACCGGTTCGCCGAGCGGGTTGGCGGCGACGAGCACGCGGCAGGGTCGCTTCGCCAGCACTCCCTGGAGCGTCTTGCCGTACAGGGGCGCGCCGTTGCGGTAGGTCAGCTGCATGACGATCGCGACGGCCTTGATGTCAACCGCCTCATCGATGATCGCCTTCGGCGCCTGACCCGGCCGGACGCGTTGGACGTGGCCGGTGACCCGCCGGCCGCCGATCAGCTTCGCCCGCTCGATCTTCGACTGCGCCTTCTCCTGCTGGCGGGGCAGGGGCGCATCGATCGGCAGGTGGGCGGGGACGTTGAGCAGGGAGAGGATGTGGATGCCGCGACCCTTGCGGGCGGCGAGCCGGGCCGCGGTCCCGATCGTCAGCTCCGAGAACGGATCGTCCTCGAAGGGGACGAGCACCGATCGGTACTCGACCTCCTCGACGTCCAGGGGCTCCGGGAGGACGACGGTGACGGTCTTCTTGATCGGCAGGTCCTGATTGCGGCGATAGAGCACGTAGATGACCGCTCCGAAGGCCATCCAGCCGAGGCCGATCGCCATCGTCACCGGGTTCATCGCCATGACGACGATCCAGGCGGCGAAGGTGCCGAGGCCTCCGAACACGGCCGTCAGCGGGATCTCGACGCCGGCAACGGTCACGTTTCCCCTGGGCTTCCACTTGCGCTCGACTTCGGCGTGACGGCGACGCATCCACAGCACCGACACGTGCGCGACCGTGAACGACAGCATCGCCCCGAACGAGTACATCGTCGCCAGCAGTTCCGCCTGACCGGGCAGCAATGCGATCGAGGCGATGATCGAGAAGGTGATGATCGCGATGTGCGGCGTCCGGAACTTCGGGTGGATCTGGCGCAGCCGCTCGGGGAGCTGACGGTGCTGGCCCATCGAGAAGGTCAGGCGCGAGACGCCGATCATCCCCGCGTTCGTGGCGATCACGAGGATCACGGCGGCGAGGATCCCGACGTAGACGCGCAGGATGTCCGTCAGGCCCGCTCCGAGACCGAGGTTCTCGACGATTCCGAGCACCGGATCGCCGGCGAACGTCGTGCCCAGCTCGGTCGTGTACCCGTCCGGGCCGAGCGTGACCGGCATCGCCGACAGCGCGATGATCGGGAGCAGTGCGTAGAGCCCGATCACGGCGGCGACCACGTAGGCGGTGCCGCGCGGGATCGACTTCTCCGGCTCGATGGCCTCCTCGGACATGTTCGAGATCGTCTCGATCCCGGTGTAGGCGATCATCCCGAGCGCGATTCCGAGCGCGAAGTCGCTCCAGGTCGGGGCGATGCCGAGATCGATGTTGCCGATCAGGGTGTCGGGGCTGAAGACGAGGGCCATGCCGACGACGACGAGCAGTACCTGGGTGGCGAGGTCGCCGATCGCGAGCACGAGGTTGAGGCGCGAGGATTCCTGGGTGCCCTTGATGTTGAGCAGCGCCAGGGCGGCGATCAGGACGATGCCGCCGATGATGTCGCCGGGGCTCTCGCGCAGCGGCTCCCAGAACACACCGAGGTAGTGCGGCACGAAGAAGGCCGAGATGGCGACCGTGATGATGTAGTTGAGCATCTGGCCCCAGCCCGCGATGAAGCTGACGAGCTCGTTGAACGCGTGGCGGGCGAAGCTGGCGGAGCCGCCGGCTTCCGGGAACATCACCGTGCCCTCGATGTAGGTCGCCGCGGTGCAGGCGAAGATCAGCCCGGAGATCATGAAGGCGACCGGCGTCAGCCCGAGGGCGAACGCGGCGACGACGCCCAACGCGTAGTAGATCGACGAGCCGACGTTGCCGTAGGCGGCGCTGAACAGGGAGCCGACGCCGTGGACGCGCTGGAGAGACTGGTCGCGGGGAACCCGGTGCGCCATGCGGAGCGCGACTATACGGCGGCGGACTCAGCGACGGGTCGGCCCGCCCGTACCCTCGTCGCCCCGTTTCAGCCCGAGCCAGAGGCGGCCGAGCCCGAGCGCCAGAAACAGCAGGCAGATGCCGAACTCCGGCGAAACCGGCCCGGCATCCCCGAAGCCGACCACCAGCAGCCCGGCCACCGCGAAGATGATCACGAGCGCGGCGAAGAAGCTGCTCGAGATCTCGTACAGGGTCCGCTCCCGTTTCGGCTCCACCCGTCGAGGATCGCAGGCGGGGACCACCGGCTTCGGGAGGCGGCGGTGGCGACCCGGGGGGGCCGCACCCGGGACCAGGCCTTCGGCCTCTTCGGTGGACGGTCCCGTGAGCGCCTCCCCAAGCCCTTGCAGCCCAAGCGCGCCGGACCCGATGTGGGTCATTTCAAGGCCGCTATGCGGGCTCAGGATGACCCACCCCGGGACGGACGTGAAGCGCAGTCCTCGGCTGGGCGAGACACACATGTCATCCCGTCCGGCACCACCGCGCCGACCGACCGGAGCGGACGCGTCAGCGGAGGATCCGGTCGGAGTGATCCATCAAAGAGGGCGGCCTCGCGGCCGCCCTCTCGGCGAATCAGGTTTTCCAGGCAGGGCCTAGAGGTTGATGATCGGGATGATCAGGATCGCGACGATGTTCGCGACCTTGATCATCGGGTTGATGGCGGGGCCGGCGGTGTCCTTGTAGGGGTCGCCGACCGTGTCGCCGGTCACCGAGGCCGCGTGCGCCTCCGAGCCCTTGCCGCCGAAGGCGCCGTCCTCGATCAGCTTCTTCGCGTTGTCCCAGGCGCCGCCGCCGACGGTCATCGAGACGGCCATGAAGAACCCGACGACGATGACGCCGATCAGCAGGCCGCCGAGCGCCTGTGCGCTGATGACGCCGACGATCACCGGAACGACGATCGGGATCAGCGACGGGAGGATCATCTCCCGCTGCGCTGCCGCGGTCACGATGGCCACGGTGCCGCCGTAATCCGGCCGCTCGGTGCCCTCCATGATCCCCGGGTGCTCCTTGAACTGCTTGCGAACCTGCTCGACGACCTCGCCACCCGCACGGCCGACCGCCTCGATCGCCAGCGCGGCGAAGAGGTAGACCATCATGCCGCCGACCAACAGGCCGATCAGCACGGGCGGGTCGCTGATGTCGAACGTGATCAGGTCGAGACCGGCCTCGGCCTGGAGCTCGACCTTGAACGCCGCGAACAGGACCAGCGCGGCGAGGACCGCCGAGCCGATCGCGTAGCCCTTGGTGACCGCCTTCGTCGTGTTGCCGACCGCGTCGAGCGGGTCGGTGACGTTGCGGACGTCCTCCGGCAGCTCCGCCATCTCGGCGATGCCGCCGGCGTTGTCGGTGATCGGCCCGAACGCATCGAGCGCGACGATCAGGCCGGTCAGCGAGAGCTGAGCCATCACGGCGATCGCGATGCCGTAGATCCCGGCGATCTCGTTCGCACCGAAGATCGCGAGGATGATGATCAGCGCCGGGATCGCGGTGCCCTGGAAGCCCTGTGCGAGCCCCTGGATGATGTTCGTCGCGTGCCCCGTGATCGAGGCCTTCGAGATCGTCTTGACCGGCCGGAACCGGGTCGACGTGTAGTAGTCGGTGACCACGAACAGGCCGGCCGTCACGGCGATGCCGATCAGCGCGCAGAACCAGAGATCGGTCACCGAGGCGCCGGCGAGGGCGCTCTCCGGATCGGCGACGCTGAACTGGAGCGGATCGGACATGAGCCAGTCGGTGACCGGGTAGAAGGCGATCGCCGACAGCACGCCGGAGACGATCAGGCCCTTGTAGAGGGCGCCCTCGACGTTGCCGGTCTTGCTCCGCACCGACAACGCGCCGACGATCGACGCGAGGATCGCGACCCCGCCGAGGATCAGCGGGTAGACCGCCACTTCGCGAGCCGCGTCGATGTTGAAGCTGAGCACGCCGAGCAACATCACCGCGACCGTCGTGACCGCGTACGTCTCGAACAGGTCGGCCGCCATGCCGGCGCAGTCGCCGACGTTGTCGCCGACGTTGTCGGCGATCACGGCCGGGTTCCGGGGATCGTCCTCGGGGATGCCCGCCTCGACCTTGCCGACCAGGTCGGCGCCGACGTCGGCGGCCTTGGTGAAGATGCCGCCTCCGAGCCGGGCGAAGACCGAGATCAGCGAACCGCCGAAGCCGAGGCCGATCAGCGCGTCGATGGCGTCCTTGTCGTCATCGCCGGTCAGGACCAGGATCCCGAAGTACCCGGCGACGCCCAGCAGCGCCAAGCCGACGACGAGCAGCCCGGTGACCGAGCCGCCCTTGAAGGCCGCGTCGAGCGCCGGCGGCACGCCGCCGCGGGCGGCCTCGGCGACGCGGGCGTTCGACCGCACCGACACGTTCATGCCGATGTAGCCGGCTGCGCCCGAGAGGACGCCGCCGATCACGAAGCCGATCCCCGTCGAGACGCCCTGGAGGATGACCAGCACGATCGCCAGGACGATCGCGACGATCCCGATGATCGTGTACTGGCGGTTGAGGTACGCCTTCGCGCCCTCCTGTACCGCCCCGGAGATCTCCAGCATGCGCTCGTTGCCGCCCGGCAGGGCGAGCAGGCGCTTGGTCACAAGCGCCCCGTAGAGGACCCCGGCGGTCGCGCATACCAGCGCGACCACGATGCCGTGGTCGGTCAGGAAGTCAGTCAAGTTTCGATTCCTCCATCGAGTGTGGACTCAGAAAGAAGCCGTCCCTGGTTGTGCCGAGGACGGCCCCGAAAAGCCGGGGCAGCATACCCGTCGGGGACCCGGTAGTGCGGTTCGGTGCTAGTCCGAACCGGGAGTCCAGAGACGCGGCGGCGCGTCGCCGCCGGGGGCCGGGCCCGGACCCGCGGATCCACCACCCGGCTCCGCCCCGCCCTCGGGCGCTCCGCCCTCCCCCCCGCCGGCGGCCTGCGCGTAGAGAACCTGGATCTGCGAGAGCGCGTTCTTGATCTCGCGCTGAGACTCGGGGTCGAGGGAGTCGACCATCCCGCGGATCGCCTCGATGCCGACGCGTGCCTGCTCGAGGTCCCGCTCGTCCTCCTTTGCGATCCTGCGATAGGAGAGGTTGAGGATGCTGACGACGCTCTGCGCGACCAGGTCCTGGACGCGGACCTTCCGCATCTGCTCCTCCATCTCGCGGAGCATCTGCTCCTGCTCCGGGCTCAGCTCCTCGGCGTCGGGGCCCCCCTGCCCCTGCTCCGCCTGCCCGCCCTCCGGACCGGTTCCCTCGTTCTCGCTCATGCGGTCACCTTACCCAGCCGCGGGATAGGTATCAGCGGTGCGGTCGACCGCGTCCCGGTAGACCTCCACGAGTGATGCTCCCGACTCGAGCAGCGCCCGCGACCGCTGGGCGCCGTTGGGACCGGTCGGATCGAAGTCGCCGAGATCGATCCCGAGCTGCCCGCGCGCCGGTGCGGTCCAGTCCAGGAACTCCTCGGCCACGGCAGCCGTCGCGACCTCGCCACCGGTGTCGAAATCGATCATCTCCCCGTCGAGGCCGTAGCGAATCGCCCGCCAGAGGTTCTCCTCGAGCTCGCGGGCACGACGCGGCGGCGCCAGCACCCCGTCGTCGTGGTCGGCGCAGGCCTGAGCGACCGCCGCAACCATCAACCCGGCCAGGGCGAGCGACTCCTCGCCGTCGCTCTGTGCGTCGCAGATCCGCACCTCGACCGTGCCGAACGCGTGATGGGGCCTGACGCTCCACCAGAGCTGCGTCGACTCGGCGATCGATCTGGTCCGCTCGAGCAGGTCGACGAAGCCGGCGTAGGTGCCCCAGTCGCCGAACGGGTCGTGGATTCCACAGCGCGGGAACGTGCGGGTGAAGATCTGCGTCCGAACCGACGCCAGGCCCGTGTCGCGGCCGTCGAGGAACGGCGAGTTGGCGGAAATCGCCAGCAGGACCGGGAGGACGTTGCGGAGCGAGTCGCAGACGGCGACCGCACGGTCGGCGCCGCGGACGCCGACGTGGACGTGCAGGCTCCAGGTGTTGTTGCGCTGGGCCACCCAGCCCAGCTCGGCCCGCAGCCGCCGGTAATGCGGCGTGTCGATGATCGCCTGGTCGAGATAGTCGGCCCAGGGATGGGTGCCGCAGGCGCCGAGCAACCGGTGTTCGCGGGCCGCGAGGTCGAACAGCAACCGGCGGCGCTCGCGCTGCCGCCCCTTCATCTCGGCGAAGCTCTCCGAGCGGCCGGAGCGGATCTCGATCTCCGTGTCGATCAGCTCGCCGCGAACCGAGTCGGCGAGGACCTCGTTCTCCTGGGCCTCTTCGAACATCCGCTCGAACCCGTGAGCGAGGTCGAGGGTTTCGGGGTCGAGCAGCGCGAACTCCTCCTCGACGGCCATCGTGAAGTCAGTCGCCTCCTCGAACCGCCCTCTGGCGGCATCGAGGTCGAGGCTCTCGTCCCGAGCCATGGTCATCGATTCAGGCCAGGTAGAAGTAGAGCGCGTAGAGCAGGTCGACGGCGGGGCTCGACGTGTGGACGGTCACCTCCGGTGGGACGTCGAGCAGTTGTTCGGAGTAGTTGAAGATCACACGGACACCGGCCGCGACCAGCCGGTCGGCCACACCCTGGGCGGCCTCGGCCGGGACCGCGAGGACTCCGACGACCACCTCCTCGGAGCCGATGAAGTCCTCGAGGTCGTCCAGCGGCCGGACCGCGATGCCGCCGATCTTCTTACCGGCCAGCTTCGGCGAGACGTCGAAGATCGAGACGATCCGGAAGCCGTGGTCGGCGAAGATGTCGGAGGTCGCAATCGCCTGGCCGAGATGGCCGGCGCCGAACAGGGCGATGTTGTGCTGGCCCGACGTCCGGAGGATCTTGCGGATCTCCGCGACGAGCGAGTCGACGTTGTAGCCGACGCCCCGCTTGCCGAACTTCCCGAATCCGGAGAGGTCGCGCCTTATCTGGGTCGAGTTGACGTGCGTCCAGGAGGCGAGGTCCTGGGAGGAGATCGTCTCGCGGCCCATCTTCCGGGCCTGGATCAGGACCTGGAGATAGCGCGCAAGCCGAGCCGCGACGCCCAGCGACAGGCGGTCGGAGCCGTGGCCGTTGCGAGCGGCGCCGGAGGCAGGGGTATCTGTGCTGCGCCGCGCGCTCACCGGGGAAAGGTATCGAGCCGGGACCGGACGGCGTCGGCGTCGAGGATGAGCTCGCTCACCCGGACGCCGTTGACCTCGACCACCGGGATCAGCTCGAGCATCCGCCGATGCATCTCCGGATCTCCCTCGATGTCGACCTCGACGAGCGCGAAGCCGGCACCGTTCCGCCGCATCTCCTCGAGCCGGACCCGCGCCTCCTCGCAGAGGTGACAGCCGGTGCGGCCGTAGAGCGTGACGACGTCCCCGGCCATCGCTCAGCGTGCCGCGGCGTCGAGCTCGAGGTACTGGGGATAGGGGATCGGTTCGACGAACCGGGCGGCGGATCCGATCATCGCCGCGTTGTCGGTGCAGAGCTCGAACGGAAGGAGCTTCAACGCGACCCCGCGCTCGGCGCAGAGCTCCGTCGCCCGCTCCCGCAGCAACGAGTTCGCCGCGACGCCCCCGCCGAGCGCCACCGAACGCCACCGGCCCGTTTCGAGCGCGCGGCGGAGCTTCGCGACCAGCTGGCCGACGACCGCCGCCTGGAAGCCGGCGGCGAGGTCGGCGCGGCGCTCGCGAACGAGGTCGGGGCCGAGGTCGCGGACGATGTAGACGAGTGCCGTCTTGAGACCGCTGAAGCTGAAGTCGAGGCTGCCGTCGTGGCTCATCGCGACCGGCAGCGAGAAAGCCTCGGGGTCACCCGCCTCGGCCTCGCGCTGAATTGCGGGGCCGCCCGGGAATCCGAGGCCGAGCAGCCGCGCGGCCTTGTCGAGCGCCTCGCCGGCGGCGTCGTCGAGCGTCTGGCCTGCGATCACGAACCGCCCCTCCTCGCGGACCTCGGCGAGGAGGGTATGCCCGCCGCTGGCGATCAGTGCCAGAAACGGCGGCTCGATCGGGTCCGGCTCGAGATAGGCGGCGGCGACGTGGCCCTGGAGGTGGTCGACCGGGATCAGCGGCTTGCCGGTGGCGGCCGCGAGCGACTTCGCGGAGTTCACGCCGACCAGCAGCGCCCCGATCAGACCGGGCTTGGTCGTCACCGCCACGGCATCGATCGCGTCGAGGTCCCGGCCCGCGTCCTCGAGCGCCGCCTCGACGACCGGGTTGATCAGCTCGAGGTGGCGACGGGAGGCCACCTCAGGGACGATCCCGCCGAAGCGGGCGTGCAACCGCGCCTGCGAGGAGACGACGTTGCTGAGGACGCGCGGACCGTCGAGCACGGCCGCGCAGGTGTCGTCGCAGGAGGTCTCGATGGCGAGAATCTGCGTCATCGCGGACGCCGGCCCGAGGTCGAGTACATCTAGAAAACGGGCTCGCCGAGCCACATGATCATCGCGTCCTCGCCGTTGTCGCTGTAGTAGCGGCGGCGGCGGCCGGCCCGGCGAAAGCCGAGCTTCTCGTACATCGCGATCGCACCGTGGTTCGAGATCCTGACCTCGAGCGTGTAGCGCTCCTCGCGGCCGGCCTCGCTCAGCATCCGCTCGACCATCCGCTCGGCGATACCGAGCCGGCGTCGGCTCGGGTCGACGGCGACGTTCATCAGGTGGAAGACGTCGGCGTAGCGCGAGCAGACGAGATAGCCGACGATCTCCTCGCCCGCGGTCGCGGCGAGACAGACGCCCGACGGCTTGGAGACCTCGAGCACGAACATCGCCAGCGACCAGGGTGCCGGGAACGATCGACGCTCGATCGACAGGACCTCGGGCAGATCCCCGTAGGTAAGGCGCCGGAAAGTGACCGCGCCCGGGTCGATGATCGCCGATTCAGCTGCCGTTGTTTCGCTCAAGCCAACGCTCCGCGTCGGGTCGTCTCATGTACTTCGGGGTTACGCCGGCCGGGAAGTGGGCTCCGCCGGGCTCCATCTTGGCGGCCAGCAGGCAGACCTGCCGCGCCGAGAGCCGGTTCGCAGGATCCTCGTCAGCGGGCACCTCGCAGCCGATCGCCTCGATCTCGGCCCTGAATCGTACCGCCCCGTCGCCGCCGGCCAACGCGCCTCCGAGGTCCCCCCCAAGGGCGTTCGCAAGGTCCCCGGGGGCGGAGACGACCGGCTCGCCGGCCCCGTCGCCGAGGTCCACGGCGGCGAACACCTCGCCCCGCCGGGCGTCGACGATCCCGACGACAGTCCTTCCCTCCGCGGCCCGTTCGCGCAGCCCGGCCGCCAGCGCAGCCGTCGAATCGACTCCGGCGACCGGAATGCCGCGCGCCTGTGAGATCGCCCGTGCCGTGCTGATCGCGATCCGCAACCCGGTGAAGGACCCCGGCCCGCGGCCAACCGCGATCGTCGCGATCCGGTCCCAGCCGCCGGCCTCCGACACGGCATCCTCGATCATGCCGAGCAGCATCCGGCTCGCGACGGGCCGGCCGTCCGGACCGGGCCCGGCGGTCGCCTCGAGCAGCGTCTCGCCTCGATGAACGACGGCGACAGTCGTCTCCGGCGTCGCGGTGTCGAAGCCGAGGATCACCTCACCCCCGCCTCTCGATCGTGATCTCGCGGCGGTCGGCGCCCGCGTGCTCGAGGGTCACTATCGCGGTGGGGTCGGGAATCAGCGGCGCCGCCGGCTCCGGCCACTCGACGAACGCGATTGCGTCGGCCGTGAGGTAGTCGTCGAGCAGCGCCGGATCCTCCGATGCGAGGCCCTCGTCGCCCGCGAGCCGGTGGAGGTCGAGGTGGGAGACCTGCTCGTCGCCCGTGTAGCGCCGGCCGATAGTGAAGGTCGGTGAGGTCACCGGCTCGTCGACCCCGAGCGCCCGCGCCGCGCCGCGGACGAAGGTCGTCTTGCCCGAGCCCAGCTCGCCGCGCAGAAGCACGACGTCGCCGGGCCGCAGCTCGGCCGCAAGCGCAGCCGCGATCGCCGCCGTCCGCTCCGGGCCGGCTGAGGTGTGCCGCTCGGTCTGGCCGGGTGCCGCCGTCATCTCAGGGAGCGAAAATGTCGAGCTGGTCCCTGCCCGGCCGATGACCGGGCTCGGCGGGCGGCTCCTCCCCCGACCGTCCCTGATCCGGAGCCGGCTCCTCGAGCAGCCGGGCGAGCGCGGCGAAATCAGCGCTCATCGTCTCCCGCAGTCGCGGCGTCCGCAGCGCGGCTGCTGGATGCAGGATCGGGAACACCCGCACCGTCCGCTCGCCCAGCTGGTGGGTCTGCGGGCGGCCCCGGACCTTCGTGATCCCGGTCTGATCGCCGGTGATCAGCTTCGTGGCGAAGTTGCCGAGCGTGACGATGACCTTCGGCTCGATCAGCCGCACCTTCTCGAGCAGGTAGGGACGGCACGAGTCGAGCTCGAGCGGCTGCGGATCGCGGTTTCCGGGAGGGCGGCACATGAGCGTGTTGGCGATGAACACGGACTCGCGATCGAGGCCGATCTCGCCGAGCAGCTCGTTCAGCAGCCCCCCGGCGCGGCCGACGAACGGGATCCCCTTGCGATCCTCCTCGGCACCGGGGGCCTCGCCGATGAACATCAGGTCGGCGTCGGCGTTGCCGGCGCCGAACACGACCTGGGTCCGCGTCTGCGCGAGCGGGCAGAGCGTGCAGCCGGATGCCTCGCGGTAGACCGCGACGAGGGCCTCACGGCGCTCCACCGCCGAGCTCACGACCCCGGCTTCCGCTCCCGGTTCCGGGCGAGATTCGCCTTGAACCGCCGTCGGGCGCCGTCACGGTCGACGCCGCGCGCATCCTCCATCCGCCGCTTCTGGCCCGGTGTCGGCTGCCGCGTGAGCCCAAAGGTCGAGAGCCGGCGCTCGGCTCCCACGGCTCCGCAGGCCGGGCAGGCGGCGCGCTCGGTGCCCGCGGCCACGAGTTGCTCGAAGCGCTCGCCGCATTCGCCGCACTCGAACTCGTACATCGGCATCGTGGCTGATCGTAGTCGCGCGCGCGGATCGGCCGACCGCCACGGGTATCATCCCGGTTGGCCCCCGGCCACCATCCCGACTCGTTTCCGGGAGGTGGACCGCCCGGCGGGGCCGAAAGCGACGTTTCAACCACCGACCGTCTGGTATCTCCACCGAGAACTGGAACGGATGCAGTCCGACCGCGCGCACACCACCCCGATGCCGCCGATCACGCTGGTCGGAAACGGCCGCGTGGGCGGCAGCCTCGCCCGCTCGCTGCGAAGCGCCGGCGTCGAGGTTGCGCTCACCGGCCGCGAGGGGCTCAGCGACCACCCGGCCGGGATCGTGCTCCTCTGCGTCCCCGACTCCGAGGTCGCCAACGCCTGCGAGGCGGCGGCGAATGCGCCGGAACTCCGGTTCGTCGGTCATACGAGCGGCGCGATCACCCTCGATGCGCTCGAACCGGCTCGTGCCGCCGGGGCGGAGACCTTCTCGCTGCACCCTCTGCAGACGATCCCCGACGCGGACGTCGACCTCACCGGCGCGCCCGCCGCGATCGCCGGATCGACCCCGGCGGCCTCCGACCTCGCACGGCGGATCGCCGGCGCCTGCCGGATGTCGCCGTTCGACGTGCCCGAGGAGTCGCGAGCGGCCTATCACGCGGCGGCGGCGATCGCCTCGAACTTCCTCGTCGCGCTCGAGTCGAGCGCCGAGGAGCTCCTCGCTGCGGCCGGGATCGAGAACGGGCGCGAGCTCCTCGCTCCCCTGGCGCTGCGGACCGCGGCCAACTGGGCCGAGCGCGGTCCGGACGCCCTGACCGGCCCGATCGCGCGCGGCGACGAGGTGACCGTCGAGCGGCATCTCGACGCGATCGCGGAGACCGCTCCCGAACTCGAGCCGCTGTACCGGACGCTCGCCGACCGGACCCGCGCCGTCGCCGTCGCGAGAGGACTCCGATGAGGATCGCCGCGACGGTTCGCGAGCTGCGCGACGCGCTCGCAGGACCGCGCCGCGGGGGACACAGGGTCGGGCTGGTGCCGACGATGGGCTCGCTCCACGACGGTCACGTCGCGCTGCTCGAGGCGGCGCGCCGCGACTGCGACGTGGTGGTGATGAGCCTGTTCGTCAACCCCGCACAGTTCGGACCGGGCGAGGACCTCGCCCGCTACCCGCGCGACCGCGATCGCGATGCCGCGATCGCAGCCGAGGCCGGGGTCGACCTGCTCTACGCCCCTGCCGTCGAGGAGGTCTACCCGGACGGCTTCGCGACGACGGTCGAGGTCGGGGGGCTGACCCGGGTGCTCTGCGGCGACCCCGGACGGCGCGGGCCCGAGCACTTCCGGGGCGTCACGACGGTCGTCGCCAAGCTCTTCAACACAGTCGGGCCCGACGTCGCCTACTTCGGCCAGAAGGACGCCCAGCAGGCCGTCGTCATCCGCAGGATGGTCGCCGACCTCGACTTCCCGGTCGAGATCGTCGTGGTACCGACGGTCCGCGAGGCCGACGGCCTGGCGATGTCGTCACGAAACGCCCATCTCGCCCCGGCCGACCGCGAGCGCGCGCCCGCGCTCCACCGCGCGCTCCGGGCCGCCGCCGCGGCGGCCCGGCCGGGCGCATCCGCCGGCGAGGCGCTGGCGGCGGCACGGACGGAGCTCGCCGGCGCCGGGGTCGAGCCCGAATACCTCGAGGCCCGTGACGCCGGAGACCTCACACCGATCGAGACCTTCAACGGGCGGCGCGCACTGATCGCGGTTGCCGCCCAGGTGGGCGACGCCCGCCTGATCGACAACGTGATCGTCGAGCCGCAACCGCCACCAGAGAGGCAGGAAAGCCAATGAGCACCGCACCGCGAGTACCCAACACCCCGCCGGACGAGCGGCCGAAGGTCTCGATCCCGCGAATCGCCGAGATGCGTGAGCTCGGCGAGCCGATCGCAATGGTCACCGCCTATGACTTCCCCTCGGCCCAGGTGGCCGAGGAGGCCGGCGTCGACATCGTCCTCGTCGGCGACTCCGGGGCGATGACCGTGCTCGGCCACGACTCGACGGTCCCGGTCGGGATGGACGAGATGCTGATGCTCGCGGCCGCCGTCCGGCGCGGCCTCGAGACCGCTTTCCTCGTCGGCGACATGCCGTTCGGCTCCTACGAGAACTCGAACGAGCAGGCGATCGCCAACGCTCAGCGCTTCATCAAAGAGGCCGGCTGCGACGCCGTCAAGCTCGAGCGCGGAGGCGCCTCCGTCGACCGGGCCCGCGCGATCGTCCGCGCCGGCATCCCGGTCATGGGCCACGTCGGGCTGACTCCTCAGACCGCGACCGCCCTCGGCGGCTACAAGGCGCAGGGAAGGACCGGCGAGCGGGCGGCGCAGATCGCCGAGGACGCCTTCGCCCTGCAGGCCGTCGGCTGCTTCTCGGTCGTCTTCGAGGCGGTCCCTGCGGCCGTAACCGAGGCGATCATGCCTCGCATGGAGGTACCGGTGATCGGCATCGGCGCCGGCGGCTCCACCGACGGCCAGGTCCTGGTCTTCCACGACCTGCTCGGCATCCACACCGGACATACGGCCCGGTTCGTCAAGCGCTACGCCGACATTCACGGAGCGATGGTCGACGGCGTCTCCGCCTACGTCGCCGACGTCCGCGGTCGCCGTTTTCCCGAGGACTCGCACACCTACTCGATCGACCCCGACGAGCTTCGTGCCCTCGAGCAGTATCTCGAGCAGGACACGCTCGCCGGCACCAGCCCCTGGGACTGGTAGCCGACCGATCCGAAGAGGCCCTCGGCCCACCGCCGAAGTAAATACCCCGACATCACCACGGACGCATTCCTGATCGGCCTCGGCCTGGCGTTCGTCGTCGCCGTCGGCCCTCGCCTGTTCGCCGACCGGCTGCGGCTGCCGGCGATCGTGCTGCTGCTGCCGGTCGGCTTCGGCGAACGGCGATCGGCTTCCTGAACGCCGCCGGCGTGGGAATGGCCTAGGGGCCGACCTTGGCGTTCGAGGTGATCTTTGCGATCTTCCACACGCCGCCGGACTTGACGAGGGTCACCTTCAGGGTCTGACCGCGGAAGACCCCGCCCTGCGGCTTGACGGTGACGATCGTCGAGCGACCCGGGCCGGGCTTGCGGGCGAGGATCGTCACTCCATCGGCGAGCGCCCTCGGCTTGCGGGCGGCGACGCAGCCCTGCCTGTTGCCGTAGACGTCCTTCAGAAACGCCGGCGTGATCAGCCTGTCGCAGACGCTCGGGTCGTTCGGCTTCGAGAGAAAGCCGACGATCGTCGAGCGGATCAGCTCCTCGTCCGTCTTGCCGCCGCCGGCCGTGGTC
The DNA here is from genome assembly GCA_963784885.1 of uncultured Conexibacteraceae bacterium. Lineage (GTDB taxonomy): Bacteria > Actinomycetota > Thermoleophilia > Solirubrobacterales > 70-9 > RHKX01. The sequence continues at coordinate 352,940 of CAWATA010000004.1, read as the reverse complement.
GTCGTGGTCGCTCCGGTCGTGGTCTGGGTGACGATCGGACCGGTGGTCGGCGGCTCGTCCTTCTCGCCGCAACCGGCGGCGGCCAGGGCGAGGGCGACGACGGCGAGGGCGATCATGGGCTTGACTGACATCACGCTCGACAGGCTAGCCGTCCGCCGAGCGCGGCTCGATCTTCCGCAGGACCGCAGCCGGCGCTCCCGCCGAGATCGTCCATGCCGGGGTGTCGCGGGTGACGACCGAGTTCGAGCCGATCACGCTGTGCTCGCCGATCTCGGTGCCCCCGGTGACGACGACACCCTTGCCGAGCCAGCTGTTGGAGCCGATCCGGACCGGTCCCCGCGCGACGAATCCCTGCCAGGTCACCGGCAGCTCGGGGTCGTCGAAACGGTGGTCGGCGTCGCCGACGAAGCAGTGGTTGGCGAACATGACGTGGTCGCCGATCTCGATCGACTCCTGGGCGGCCAGCATCGTCTCGCGGTTGAGGAAGCAGCCGCGGCCGATCCGGATCCGTGCGTCGGGCGCCAGTGTGATCCAGCATCCGGGCTCGAGCAGGGTCCCCTCGCCGATCGTCAGGCGGCCGTCGTCGAGCGCCTCGAGGACTTCGCCCTCGATCGGGTGGCGGACGAAGAACCCGTCCCGGGCCGCGTGCCTGTTGATCCTCCAGCGGTTCCGCAGGCGGTGCGTCCGCTCATACCAGCGACGCTTCGTCCACCACATCCGCCAGCCGCGCTGCGGCGGCACGTAGGGGTCTTCCGGCGCCACGCATGTAGCTTCCCAGACGTGGCATTCGGAGACGCGGCAGGCGAGCAGACACAGGCGGAGCGACTCGAGATCGCGCGCCGCTACCGCGAGCGCCGCCGCGACGAGCTCCGCGCGCTCGCCGCGACGGCTGTCGACGGCGAGATCCTCGCCGCCGGCGAGTTCAGCACCGTTCCGACCGAGGCGATCGCGTCGATTCCGGGGCTCGGGATGCTGCTGCTGCCGCTCGCAAGGCGCCGCAGCCGCCGCGTCGGGCTGTCGCCGAAGATCATGCTCGCACTGACGGCCGAGACGCTCCACGCTCTCGCGGTCGACCCCGCGGGGCTGCGGCGCGACGTGACCGAGGTTGAGGAGGCGCGATCCTGGCCGCGAGCCGAGGTTTCGGTCGAGGACGGCGGCCGCGCCTTCATGCGCGACAAGCTGCTGCTGCGCGTACCGGGGGAGGACGAGCCGCTGACGCTCTACGCGCCGACGCTGCGGACGAACCCGTGGAGCTCCGAGGTGGTCCGCCTCCTCGGCGGAGACGCCCCCGCTCCGATCGACCTCGACCGGGCGGGGCAGTGACGTCTGCGAACCGCGACGGTGAAGAGGTCGGTCCCGTAGTCACCGAGCGCGTCAGCACGCATCGCGTCAATCTCTGTCTGATCCGCATGCGGCTCCCCTTCCGCGCGGCACTCCGCCCGACCTGGGAAACGAGTGTCGGGAGAACGTTCCGCGAGGAACCGTTCACACGGGCTAGGCGGCGACGGGCTCGCGATCGGTCGAACGCTCGACCCGCGGCTCGACCAGCTCCTCGAGGAATCGCCCGGTGTAGGAGCCGGCCTCGGTCGCGACCATCTCGGGGGTGCCGGTGGCGATGATCTCGCCGCCGCCGTCGCCGCCCTCCGGCCCGAGGTCGACGATCCAGTCGGCCGACTTGATCACGTCGAGGTTGTGCTCGATGACGACCACGGTGTTGCCCGCGTCGACGAGCCTCGAGAGCACGTCGAGGAGCCGCTCCACGTCCGCGAAGTGGAGGCCGGTCGTCGGCTCGTCGAGGATGTAGAGGGTCTCCCCCGTCGCGATCTTCGAGAGCTCGGTGGCGAGCTTGACGCGCTGCGCCTCGCCCCCTGAGAGCGTCGTCGCCGGCTGGCCGAGCCGGATGTAGTCGAGGCCGACGTCATGCAGCGTCTTCAACCGCCGGTGGATCTTCGGGATCTTCGCGAAGAACTCGACGGCCTCTTCGACCGGCATCTCGAGGACGTCGGCGATCGACTTGCCCTTGAAGCGGACCTCGAGGGTCTCGCGGTTGTAGCGGCGCCCGTTGCACTGCTCGCAGGGCACGTAGACGTCGGGCAGGAAGTGCATCTCGATCTTGATCTGCCCGTCGCCCTTGCAGACCTCGCAGCGCCCGCCCTTGACGTTGAAGCTGAACCGGCCCGGCTGGTAGCCGCGCGCCCGCGCTTCCTTCGTCTTCGCGAAGAGCTGGCGAATGTGGTCGAAGACCCCCGTGTAGGTGGCGGGGTTCGACCGCGGCGTCCGGCCGATCGGCGACTGGTCGATGTTGATGACCTTGTCGATCTGCTTGAGCCCGTCGATCCGGTCGTGGGCACCCGGACGACTGCGCGCGCGGTGCAGCCGGTTGGCGACGGAGCGATAGAGCGTCTCGTTGACGAGCGTCGACTTGCCGGATCCGGAGACGCCGGTGACGCAGGTGAGTGTTCCGAGCGGAATCGCCGCGTCGACGCCCTTGAGGTTGTGCTCGCGGGCGCCCCGGACGACGATCTCACCGCGGCCCTCGCGGCGCTCCTCCGGCACCGGGATCGCGACCTTGCCGGACAGGTAGCGCCCGGTCAGCGACGCCGGGTTGCGGATCACCTGTGCGGGGGTGCCGGCGGCGACGATCTTCCCGCCGTGCTCGCCGGCGCCGGGACCGAGGTCGACGAGGTAGTCGGCCGCCCGCATCGTGTCCTCGTCGTGCTCGACCACGATCACCGTGTTGCCGAGGTCGCGAAGCCGCTCGAGCGTCGCGATCAGCTTCGCGTTGTCGCGCTGATGGAGCCCGATCGACGGCTCGTCGAGGATGTAGAGGACACCTACGAGGCTCGACCCGATCTGCGTGGCGAGCCGGATCCGCTGCGCCTCGCCGCCGGACAGGGTCGTCGCGGCTCGCTCCAGCGTCAGGTAGCCGATGCCGACCGAGACCAGGAACGTCAGCCGCTCCTCGACCTCGCGGACGACGAGCCTGGCGATCGCCTGCTCGGTCTCGGTCAGCTCGAGCGACCCGATCCAGTCGAGCGCCGTCCGGGCGGAGAGCTGTGTGTAGTCGGCGATCGAGAGCCCACCGACCGTCACCGCGAGGCTCTCGGGCCGGAGCCGGGCCCCACCGCAGGCCGGGCACGGCTGCAGGGCCATCAGCTCCTCGATCCGCTCCCGCGTCTTCTCGGAGTCGGTGTTCGCGTAGCGCCGCTCGAGCCCGGTCGTGATGCCCTCGAAGCGTGCGTTGTAGCTCCGCCGCCGCCCGAAGCGGTTCTTGTAGGTGATCTGGTGCCGCTCGCTGCCGGTGCCATCCAGGAGCACCTTCCGGTCTGAGCCGGGCAGGTCCTGCCAGGGCGTCTCGATGTCGATCCCGTGGTCCTCGCAGACCGCCTCGACGAGCCGGCGGTAGTACATCGACGCCGCGCCCATCCAGGTCGCCAGGGCGCCCTCGGCGATCGAGAGCGTCGGGTCGGGGATGCAGAGCTCCGGGTCGATGACCCGCTGAAAGCCGAGGCCGTGGCAGCGCTCGCAGGCTCCGTGCGGCGAGTTGAACGAGAAGATCCGCGGCTCGATCTCGGGCATCGAGGTGCCGCAGTTGAGGCAGGCGAACTTCTCGCTGAACACGAGCACCTCGCCGCGCTTTCCGGCGCTCGGGCCGGACAGCGTCTGCGCGCCGGCGACCTCCTTGCCGGCGGTGCCGTCGACCATCTCGACCTCGACGAGGCCGTCGGCGAGCGCGGATGCGGCCTCGATCGACTCGGCGAGGCGCTTCCGCAGACCCTCCTTCATCACGAGCCGGTCGACGACGATCGCGATGTCGTGCTTGTAGCGCTTGTCCAGCACGATCTCCTCGTCGAGGCGGCGAAGCTCGCCGTCGACGACCGCGCGGGCGTAGCCCTGCTGGCGCATCTCCTCGAGCAGCTTCCCGTACTCGCCCTTGCGCTCGCGGACGACCGGCGCGAGGACCATGAAGCGGGTGTCGGCGCCGAGCGTCATCACCCGGTCGGTGATCTGCTCGACTGACTGGCCGGCGATCGGCTCGCCGCAGGTCGGGCAATGGGGCCTGCCGATCCGCGACCAGAGCAGGCGGAGGTAGTCGTAGATCTCGGTCACGGTGCCGACCGTCGATCGCGGGTTCCTCGAGGTCGTCTTCTGGTCGATGGAGATCGCGGGGCTCAGGCCCTCGATCGAGTCGACGTCGGGCTTGTCCATCTGCCCGAGGAACTGCCGCGCGTAGGCGGAGAGCGACTCGACGTAGCGGCGCTGGCCCTCGGCGTAGATCGTGTCGAAGGCGAGGCTGGACTTGCCCGAACCCGACAGTCCGGTCATCACCACCAGCGCGTCGCGCGGGAGGTCGACATCGACGTTCTTCAGGTTGTGCTCGCGGGCGCCGGAGACGACGATCCGCCCGCTCTTCGTGTTCGAACCCACCTCCTGAAGTGTACGCGCACGAACGGACGTTCGGTCACGCCCGAATCGCGGTTCCGGCGGGGGTCAGGTCCGCGCGCGCCGGAGGACGTCGTCGAGCAGCTCGTCGACCCCGGCGACGCTCCCGAACTCGGTCGCGAGCTGCTGTGCGATCTGCTCGCGAGAGGCTCCCTCGAGCGCCATGTTCATCGCGACGAGCCGAGCCGCCCCCTGCTCGGATCCGGAGGTCGCGGGCGCCGGGGGCTCGGCGACGGCGGGCTCGGCGCTCCCGCTGCGGAGGCGGGCGATCAGCTCATCGTCGGTCGGCCCGCCCGGGGCCGGCGGCTGCGCCTCGGGCTCCGGCTCGGCGACCGGCTCGCGTCCGGACCTCGCGTCCGGTTCGGGCGCGGCGTCCGGTTCGGGCGCTTCGTCAGGTCCCGGGTCGGCCGGCGTCCCGGTCCGTTCGCCGGCGTCGGCCTTCGGACCGCCGGACGACCCGATTCCCGGGACGTTCGCCGCGAGGTCGCGACCGAGTGCGCCGACCTGGTTGCGGAGCCGGTCGGCCTGGGCGACGAGGCCCTCGACCGCGGCCTGGGCCTGCTCGACCCGGCTGCTCGCCTCGCGGCTCGCCGCGCTGACGGCCTGCTCCGACTCGGTCCGTGCGGCGGCGCGGATCTGATCGGCCTCGGCGTGCGCCGAGACGACGATCCGCTCGCCCTCGGCCTCCGCCTCCTCGACGATCTCGGCGGCCGCGGACTCAGCGGCCGCGAGCACCGCTCCGACGCGCTCGCCGGCGGCGTCGGCGGTGGGCGTCGGCGTGGCCTTCGCCGGCGAGCCGCCGGAGGCGACCCAGTCGGCGACGGCCTTCAGGTGCGCTGCGACCGCGTCCGGGCTCCAGCCCTTGCGGACGACCGGGAAGTCGTCGCGAACGATCTCCTCTCGCTCCATCGGCGAAGACTGTAGCCGCTCGAAAGGGTCAGGCCCGCATGCCCTCGAGATCGCGACGCAGCTCCTTGAGCTCGTCGCGGAGGCGACCGGCCTCTTCGAAGCGGAGCTCCTCGGCGGCCGCGAGCATCTCCTCCTCGATCGAGACGATGACCTTCTCGAGGTCCTCGGGACTCTCGATCGGGCGGCCGTCGATCTTCGCGCTCGTGCGCCGGCGCTTGCGGGGTGCGTTCGACTCCATCGCGAGGAAGTCGGACATGTCGCTGATCCCCTTCGTCACGGTCTCCGGGGTGATGCCGTGCTCGCGGTTGTAGGCGACCTGAATCTCGCGGCGGCGGTTGGTCTCGCCGATCGCGGTCCGCATCGCCTCGCTCTCGCGGTCGGCGTACATCAGGACCCTGCCCTCGACGTTCCGCGCCGCCCGGCCGATCGTCTGGATCAAGCTGGTCGACCCGCGGAGGAAGCCCTCCTTGTCGGCATCGAGGATGGCGACGAGGCCGACCTCGGGGATGTCAAGGCCCTCGCGCAGGAGGTTGACGCCGACGAGGACGTCGTACTCACCGAGCCGCAGGTCGCGGATGATCTGGATCCGCTCGATCGTGTCGACCTCCGAATGCAGGTAGCGGACCCGGAACCCGTTCTCGAGCAGGTACTCGGTCAGATCCTCCGACATCTTCTTGGTCAGCGTCGTGACCAGGGACCGCTCCTTGCGCTCGACCCGCTTGCGGACCTCGTTCATCAGGTCGTCGATCTGGTTCTTCGTCTCGCGGACCTCGACCTCGGGGTCGACGATCCCGGTCGGGCGCACGATCTGCTCGACGATGCGCTGCGACTTCGTGCGCTCGAACTCGCCGGGGGTGGCCGAGACCATCACGACCTGGCCGACCCGGTCGAGGAACTCGTCGAACTTGAGCGGGCGGTTGTCGATCGCGCTCGGCAGCCGGAAGCCATGGTCGACCAGGGTCAGCTTGCGCGAGCGGTCGCCCTCGTACATGCCGCCGATCTGGGGCATCGTCTGGTGCGACTCGTCGACGAAGACGAGGAAGTCGCTCGGGAAGTAGTCGATCAGAGTGTGCGGCGCCGAGCCGGCGGGCCGGTTGTCGAGGATTCGCGAGTAGTTCTCGATCCCGTTGCAGAATCCGAGCTCCTTCATCATCTCGAGGTCGTACTGGGTCCGCTGCCGAAGGCGATGCGCCTCGAGGTCCTTGCCCTCCTTCTCGAACTCCTTGCAGCGCTCCTCGAGCTCGAAGCGGATCTCGTCGACCGCTCGCTCGATCGTCTCCTCCTTCGTCACGTAATGAGTCGCCGGCCAGACCGAGACGTGCTCGACCTCGTCGAGGACCTCGCCGGTCAGCGGGTCGAAGTGGGTGATCGACTCGACCTCGTCTCCGAACAGGTTGATCCGGTAGGCCGACTCGGCGTAGGCCGGGAAGATCTCGAGGACCTCGCCGCTGACCCGGAAGCTGCCGCGGGTGAGGATCGTGTCGTTGCGCTGGTACTGCATCGCGACGAGCTGGCGGAACAGCGTCTCCCGCTCGATCCACTCGCCGACCTTGAAGAGGACCATCTGCTCGCGGTAGAGGTCCGGCGAGCCGATGCCGTAGATGCAGGAGACCGAGGCGACGATGATCACGTCGCGCCGCGCGAACAGGCTCGCCGTCGCCGCATGGCGAAGGCGGTCGATCTCGTCGTTGACCGTCGCGTCCTTCTCGATGTAGAGGTCCTGCGCCGGTACGTAGGCCTCCGGCTGGTAGTAGTCGTAATAAGAGACGAAGTACTCGACCGAGGCCTCGGGGAAGAACTCGCGAAACTCGTTGCAGAGCTGCGCCGCCAGCGTCTTGTTGTGGGCGATCACGAGCGCCGGCCGGCCGAGCCGCTCGATCGTCGCCGCCATCGTGAACGTCTTGCCGGTGCCGGTGGCGCCGAGCAGCGTCAGGAAGCGCTCGCCGGCATCGACCCCCTCGGCCAGCGAGGCGATCGCCTTCGGCTGGTCGGCCGTCGGCGAGTAGGCGGAGTTGAGGCTGAACTCGGGCACCGGACGAGGTTAGCGTCCGGCGGAAACCGCTCCTTGGGCCTCGGCGCCGGTGCCGCGACCGCCGAGGAGGCTGAGCGACGTAGCGGGAAACAGGACCACCGACAGCAGTCCGGCGGCGATGAACGCGGCCGCGGTTCCACCTTCGATCGTGCCCAGCGAGACGCCGATCGCGGTCGCGGCGACGATGAACGGCAGCGACGTCGCCTGCAGGAGGCCGGCGACGACGACCTGCCGGCGCGGCAGCGTGCGCCGATACAGCAGCGCCGGCAGCCCGCGGACCGCGAGCAGGCCGAAGAAGAAGATCGGGACCTCGGCCAGCGTGGCCGGGTCGCCGAGCGCTTCGAGGTCGAAGCCGATTCCGCTCGCGACGAAGAACACCGGGATGAAGACGCCATAGCCGATCGCGTCGAGCTTCGTGCGGAGGTCCGGGTGCGACATCACGGTGTCGCGGTCTATGAGCTTCAGGACGGCTCCGGCGAGGAACGCCCCGAGGATCACCTCGAGGCCGAGCGTCGTCGCGAGCGCTGTGAAGCCGACCAGCAGCGCGAACGCGCCCCGCACCCTGATCTGGGCGGTCGTGTCCTGAAGCTGCGCGAGGACCTCGCGGAGGCGGGTCAGGCGCTCGGCACCGGCGATCGCGAAGCCCAGCAGTGCCGCCATCACGATGAATGCCCCGAGCAGCAGCAGCGTCGTCGTCGGGCTGCTCGCCTCCCCCGAGTAGAAGAGCGTGAGCAGGATGATCGTCGCGAAGTCGGCGACCGAGGCCGCGGCGATGACGAGCTGGCCGAACTCGGTCTCGGTCTTGCCGGCGTCCTTGAGAACCGGGATGACGACGCCGAGCGATGTGGCCGCGAGAACGATCGCGATGAAGAGCGCGTCGTTGACGACGCCCGTGGCCGCCAGGACGGCGCCGAGGACGAGCGCGAGCGCGAACGAGACGGCGAAACTCAGCGCGGCGGACGCAGCGATCCGCCCGCGCAGCTTGTCGTAGTCGATCTCGAGGCCGGCCAGGAACAGCAACACCGCGAGGCCGAGGATCGCGAGCACGCGGACCGGCTCGTCGAGCTCGACCCATCCGAGCACGGCCGGCCCGATGACGATCCCGGCGACGATCTCGAGGACGACCGCGGGCAGCCGGATCGACGGGAAGAATCCGAGTACCAGCGGCGCCGCGAACGCGACCGCCGCGACGATCAGCAGGTTCGTGAACCCGATCTCCATGGATGGTTCAGTCGGGATTGGCGGCAATTCGTTACGCGTCCCCGGTTTCGTGCGAAACTGCCGACCCGATGGAGGCGACCGACGAGGAGCGCCTGATCGCCGGCCTCAGGGACGGAGACGAGGGCGCCTTCCGGAGAATCTACGACGAGCACAACGCGAGCCTGCTCCGGATCGCCAGGACCTACGCACCGTCGCAGGCGGTCGCCGAGGAGGTCGTCCAGGAAACGTGGATCGGAGTGATCAGGGGAATCGACCGCTTCGAGGGACGCTCCTCGCTGAAGACCTGGATGTTCAGGATCCTCGTCAACGTCGCGCGCACCCGCTCGCAGCGAGAGGGTCGGACGATCCCCTTCTCCTCGGCGACATCAGCCGGCGACGAGACCGATGACGGGCTCGACCCCGACCGCTTCTTCGCCGCCGACCATCCCCTCTACGCCGGCCACTGGAAGCTCGGCCCAGCACCCTGGGGGATGCCCGAGGAGCGGCTGCTGAGCGGCGAGCTCCGGGCGCTTCTGATCGAGACGATCGACGCCCTGCCCCCGAGCCAGCGCGAGGTGATCACGCTTCGCGACATCGCCGGCTGGATGGCGAGCGAGGTCTGTAACGCGCTGTCGATCAGCGAGACGAACCAGAGAGTGCTCCTACACCGAGCGAGAACGAAGGTGAGGGCGGCCGTGGAAGCCGAACTCGGGGCGGTGGCGCCGACGACATGAGCGAATCGAGCGAAGAGATGGTCTGCGACGAGCTCGTCGAGCTGGTCACCACCTACATCGAGGGCAAGCTCCCGGACTCCGATCGGAGCCGGCTCGAGCAGCACCTGACCGAGTGCTCGTGGTGCGTGGACTACGTCGCCCAACACCGCGAGATCCTCTCCGCGCTCCATCGCCTCGACGACGACTCCCCGGCCTCGGCCGGCGAGGAGGAGCCCGCGTTCTCCGAGCTGCTCGCGATCCTGCGCGAGCGCCGCTCGGACCGGTCGGCGTAACGAATCGCCCCCACCTCCGCACTGACCGGTTGCGAACACCGGACGGAGGAGGAGACCGATGAGCGAGGGACCGACGGGAACGATGAGCGCCGCACAACGGCAGCGTGGCCGAGACGGCGACGAGGTCGAGTGGCACCGGGTGCTCGCAACCGAGGATCTTCCGGAGGGCCGGGTGACGACCGTGACCGCCGGCCTCAAGAGCGTCGCCCTCGTCCATTACGAGGGGCAGTTCTCCGCCCTCGACAACCACTGCCCCCACCAAGGAGGGCCGCTCGGCGAGGGATCGATCGAGAACGGGATGCTGCGCTGCCCGTGGCACGGCTTCGACTACTGCCCCCTGACCGGGCGGTCTCCCGGCTTCGACGACGAGGCGACGACGTACCCGGTCGAGATTCGCGAGGAGGAGGTCTTCGTCGGAGTCGAGGCCGCGCCGACGCACGAGGAGACCGTCACCGACGTGATGGCCAGGACGATGGTCGCGTGGGGCGTTCGCCACGTCTTCGGCATGGTCGGCCACTCGAACCTCGGTCTCGCCGACGCGATCAGGCGGCGCTGCGAGGACGGGGAGATGGAGTACATCGGGATTCGCCACGAGGGAGCGGCGGCGTTCGCAGCATCCGCCTACGGAAAGCTCACGGGTCGACCGGCTGCATGCCTGACGATCGCGGGCCCTGGGGCGACGAACCTGCTGACCGGGATGTGGGACGCCAAGGTCGACCGGGCGCCGGTGCTGGCGCTCACCGGCCAGGTCGAGTCTCAGGTCCTCGGCCCCGGCGCCTTCCAGGAGGTCGACCTCGCGTCCGCGTTCTCCGCGGTCGCGAACTGGAGCCAGACCGTGCTGCCGTCGAGCCGGCATGCCGAGCTCGCGAACCTGGCGTGCAAGAGCGCAATCCTCGAGCCGGGCGTCTCGCACCTGATCTTCCCCGACGACGTGCAGACGATCCCGGCCGGCGAGGAGGAGCCGAGCGGGCCCGAGGGGCGCATCGCCGGCTCCGCCATCACGCCCCCACCGGAGGACCTCGAGCGCGCGGTCGACCTGCTCACCGCAGCCGAACGGCCGGTCCTGATCGTCGGCTACGGCGCCCGCGACGCGATGGCGCAGGTGACCGCGCTCGCCGAGCGGCTGAACGCGCCGGTGATCACGACGTTCAAGGCGAAGGGCCAGATCCCCGACGATCATCCGCTCGCCTGCGGCGTCCTCGGCAGGAGCGGGACGCCGGTCGCGAGCTGGGTGATGAACGAGGCGGATCTGCTGCTGGTTCTCGGGGCGTCCTTCTCGAACCACACCGGCATCTACGCAGGGCATCCGATCGTTCAGATCGATTCCGACCGGATGCAGCTCGGGAAGTTCCACGAGGTCGCCGTCCCGGTCTGGGGGGAGATCGGCAGGACCCTCTCGCTGATCGAGCCGGAGCTCGACGCGCGGCCGCCGGCAGCGGCCGACCAGCGGCCCGACGTCGCCGCCAGGCGATCGATCTGGTCGGCGGAGAAGCGGAGCCGAGCGCTCGATGATCGCGGTCACGGCGTCGCCTCGGCCGCGGTCTTCGAGGCGATGAGCAAGCTCGTCCCCGGCGATGCGGTGATCGCCGTCGACGTCGGCAACAACGCCTACTCCTTCGGCCGCTACTTCGAGTGCCGCGGCACCCAGCGGGTGCTCATGTCCGGCTACCTGGGCTCGATCGGCTTCGGCTTCCCCGCTGCGATCGGGGCGTGGGCGGCGACGGATGGCGAACGACCGATCGTCGCGCTCACGGGCGACGGCGGATTCGGCCAATACATGGCCGAGTTGCTCACGGCGGTCAAGCACGGTATGAACATCACCCATGTCCTTCTCAACAACGGGCAGCTCGGGAAGATCGCCAAGGAGCAGCGGGCCGGCGAGTGGGACGTCTGGGAGACCGGCCTCCACAACCCCGACTTCGCCGCCTACGCGGAGCTCTGCGGTGCCCGCGGCATCAGGGTCGAGAGCTCCGGCGAGGTCGAGGACGCTCTTCGCGAGGCGCTCGAACACGACGGCCCGGCGCTGCTCGAGATCATGACGGACGCGGAGCTGGTGTGAGCGGGATGGAGCACGACGATGCGGTCGCCGAAGCGAGAGCCCACCTCGGCGCGGCCGGCTCGGCGCCGCTCGGCCCGCTGCCGAGCGGTTTCGACGCCACGCGGCTCGCCATGCACCGGATCGCCGAGGAGGTGCTGAAGCCGAAGCGCGTGCTCGAGACCGGGAACGAGATCGCGCTGCAGTACACGCCGGGTGGATTCGGCACGCCCCCATGGGGCCGCGGCGCCGCGAGTGGACTCGCCGGCCAGGCACGGGTCGAGGGCCTCGATCTCGTCCTCGTCGACGGCGACCGGGTGACTCGCGAGCCGCTTGCCGATCCGGGGCTGGACGGGGCCTGCGCCGCCGCGCTCGCTGACTGGTTCGCGTTCGGCACCGTCGTTCTCGCCGACCTGATCGACGCGAGGTCCGACCGCGAGCAGGCGCCGATCCGCCTCTGGCCCGAGCACTTCGACGTCGCCACCGAGGTCGGCTCCGAAGCCGACGGGACGCGCGCGAACGCCGGCGCCTCGCCTGGCGACTCCGACCACGACGAGCCCTACCTATACGTCGGGCCATGGATCGAACAGGCCGCGGATCCGATCTGGAACGCGACCGCGTTCAACGGCGCCGAGCTTGGCTACGCGGACCTGATCGCCGCCGGGGATCAGGTCGAGGCCGCCGCCGCCTTCTTCGCCGAGCGGCTCGCCGCGCTCGGCCGCTAACCGCCGCCGCGCTCGGCCGCCGCCGCCAGGTGCTCGGCGAGCCACAGTCCCGCCATCCAGTTGCGGCTGCCGGAGGAGTCCTGGACGACCTCGATTCCCTCGGGGCCGCCGGTCACCTTCACGTCCTTCCACTCGACCGACGCCGGGACCAGACGCAACGCTGACTCGATCTCGTTCGGAACCTCGTTCCTGCGGCCGCGGATCTTGCCGTCGCTGCTCGCAGCCTCGAACTGGGGAGAGCCCGCGTGGACGAGAACGCTCGTCCGGCCGTCGACCATGGCGATCGAGACGGCGCGCCCGTGACGTTTGCCGCTCATCCGCAGGGCGCCGCGGACGTCGGTCTTAAGCGAAGCCGGCGGGCCGGCGCGGTGGCCGACACCGACCGTCGGCCGCTCGTCGACGATGAGGCCGAGCGGCTCGATCGAGCGGCCGAGGCCCGCGTAGACGCGGTCGAGGTCTCCGCCGCCGCCGACGATCGCGATCGCGCGCCATGCCGCATAACCGGCGATCGGAATCGCGCCGGCGACGGCGATCCACGGCCGCTCGAGGAGATATGCGGCCGGGACGAAGATGAAGATCATCAGGCAGATCACCCACGCGGACCGGTGAGAGCTGCGCGCGACGCCCCAGGCGGTTCCCCGGGCGGCGATCGCCTCCTCGGTGATCGGGGCGACGGCGAGCGAGGCCCAGAGCTCGGGCTCGGAGGCCGTCATCGGGTTTTCGACCGGGGTCCCGGCGAGGCCGGGCGAAACCTCTGAGGCACGGGCGGCGCCCTCAATCTCGCGGCCCTGGACGAACAGCAGCAGGAAGACGAAACCGCCCACGATCGCGAAGATGGCGGCGAGCGTGCCGGTCGGGTTGGCGTCGCCGCCGCCGGTGGTGAGCGCGACGATCGCGACCGCGACGGCGACGAGCGGTATCCCGACGATGGCCAGGGTGCGCGAGCTCCTGAACACGATCGCGTGAGTGTATGGGCGCGGTTGCGGGTCGCTCGGGCGGCGGCGCTAGGGTTGACCGCGATGACGACCTCCCAGCGACTCCTCGCCGCGTTCTGGGTCGTCGCCGGGGTCAACCACTTCGTGATCCCGCGAGCCTATGAGTCGATCGTGCCCGACTTCCTACCGGCCCATCGCGAGCTCGTCTTCTGGAGCGGCGTCGCCGAGATCGTCGGCGGGATCGCGGTGATCCCACCCGCCGCCCGCCGGTTCGCGAGGTGGTGGCTCCTCGGTGTCCTCGCCGCGGTCTACCCGGCGAACGTTCAGATGGCCCTCCATCCCGAGCGGTACGAGCGGGTCCCGCCGATCGCGCTCTGGGCGCGGCTGCCGCTGCAGTTCCTCTGCGCCTGGTGGGTCTGGCGCGCGACCGCGGAATAGATCGGAGAGCGACTCGCAGGGCTCCGCCCCGCTCGACTGCGCCGGACCGCCGAGCCACGCCCCGGCGGCCCCCGATCACATCTATAGGCCCAGCTCGTCGGCGTACTTGTCCCGGTACTGGTCGCGACGCTCGAGCACGTCCTTGACGTAGTCGTAGGTCTCCGGGAACTCGATGTCGTCGATCTTCATCCCGGAGCCGCCCCAGGCGTCGGCGTTGCCCTCGCCCGCGTTGTAGGCGGCGAGGGCCGCGACGACGTCGCCCTCGTACTTGTCGAGCAGGTAGGCGAGGTAGAAGGTCCCGTAGCGGATGTTGAGCTCGGGGTCGGCGAGGTCCTCGTAGACGAACGTCTCGCCGCCGGAGAGGTTCTCGATCGTGTCGGCCGTATCGGGCGTGATCTGCATCAACCCGCGCGCTCCGGCCGATGACGTCTGGTCCTCGAACTTCGACTCCTCGTAGATGACGGCGGCGATCAGATCGGCCGGCACACCCTTCTCGGCCGCCTGCTGACGGATGATGTCGTCATGTCGCAACGGCAGCGTCAGCTCGCCGATAGTGCCGCCGATGTCGAACCGGGTGACGCCGACGATCACGCCGACGACGAGCAGGATGGCGATCAGCAGAAAGAATCGGCGCAGGCGGGCCACCCCCGCCGATGCCGACCTGCGGGCAGCGCTCATCGCGCCGCGGCGAGGGCCGGGAAGAGCCGCTCGAGCTCGCCCTCGAGATCCGCGACGGAACCGTGGTTCTCGACTACGTAGGTCGCCTTCGCCGCCTTCTCCTCCTGGGTGAGCTGCCGGCCGTTTCTGCCCTCGAGGCTACCGTGGCCGCGGGCGGCCGCGCGCTCCATCCGATGATGGTCGGCGGCGACGACGGTGATCGTCGCGTCGAACGTCGGCGCCATGTCGCCCTCGAACAGGAGCGGCACCTCGACGACCGCCACTTCCGTGTCCTGCGGCAACGCCTCCGCCCACTCGCGGACGCGGTCACGGACGAGCGGATGGAGCAGCGATTCGAGCCACTGGAGCTCCTCGCGGCGCTCGAAGACGATCGCGGCGACCGCGGCGCGATCGACCTCGCCGTCCGGCGCCACATCCGGCCCCCAGCGCTCGACGAGGCTGTCGCGGACCGCCGCAGTCCCGAGCAGCTCATGGACGAGCCCGTCGGTCGAGACCGTCTCGGCCCCGAGATCGGCGAGGATTCTCAGCGCCTCCGACTTCCCGGCGGCGATCCCCCCTGTCAACCCGATCAGCGAGGGACCGGGCACGTCCTCAGGAGTCGTCGGCCCCTGGCTCGGCGGCGGGGTCGTCCGCTTCCGCGCTCGGCTCGTCGGCTGCATCCGCCTCGGCGGCCGGCTCGTCGGCTGCATCCGCCTCGGCGCCGGCTCGTCGGCTGCATCCGCCTCGGCTGCCGGCTCGTCGGCGGTCTCCGCCTCGGCGGCCGGCTGCTCGGAGCCTTCCTCGGGCTGCTCGGCCGCGGCCGCGGCCTCGGCCTCGACCGCTGCGTGTGCCGCGGCGAGGTCCTCGTCGGTGATCTCGAGACCACCGGTCTTCGGCTTCTCCTCGGCGAAGACCTCCTCGGAGAGCCCGAGCTCGGCCCCGGCTTCCTCGCCGGTCTCGGCGACGCCGGCCTGGGTGGCGGCGGCCTGGAAAGCATCGCGGAGCGGCAGGCCGCCCTCGCCGACGCGCTTGATCGAGAGCGAGATGCGGCGACGCTCCTCGTCGATCTCGAGAATCTTGACGCGGACCTCCTCGCCCGGCTGGACGACCTCACCGGGAGTCTCGACGTGATGCTCGGCGAGCTCGGAGATGTGGACGAGGCCCTCGACGCCGGGGACGATCTCGACGAAGGCTCCGAAAGCGACGACCTTCGTGACCTTGCCGGAGAGCGACGAGCCCGGGCCGTAGGAGTTGAGGACCGTCTGCCACGGGTCCTCCTGCGTCTGCTTGAGGCCGAGGGAGATGCGCTGGCGATCGCGGTCGATGTCGAGCACCTTGACCTTGACGGTCTCGCCGATCTTCAGGACCTCGGAAGGATGGTTGACGTGGCTCCAGGAGATCTCGGAGATGTGGATCAGGCCGTCGATCCCCTCGAGGTCGACGAAGGCGCCGAAGTCGACGATGTTGGAGACCTTGCCCTCGACGATCTGGCCCGGCTGCAGGCGGGTCAGGATCTGCTCGCGGACCTCCTTGCGCTCGTCCTCGAGGACGGCGCGGCGCGAGAGCACGACGTTGTTGCGGCTGCGGTTGAGCTCGATGACCTTGCACTCGATGGCCTGGCCGGTGAACTCTTCGAGGTTGTGGACGCGGCGGATGTCGACCAGCGAGGCGGGCAGGAAGCCGCGAACCCCGAGGTCGAGGATCAGGCCGCCCTTGACGACCTCGATGACCGTGCCCTCGACCGGCTCGCCGGACTCGGCTGCGGCCTCGATCTTGCGCCAGGCCTTCTCGAATCGGGCGCGCTTCTTGGAGAGGATCAGGCGACCCTCCTGGTCCTCCTTGGTCAGGACCAGGGCGTCGACCTGCTCGCCGAGGGAGACCTCCTCGGCGGGATCGACGGAACGGCGAATCGAAAGCTCGTGCGAGGGGATGACGCCTTCCGACTTCCAGCCGATGTCGAGCAGGACCTCGTCCTTGTCGATGCGAACCACCGTGCCGGTGACGACCTCACCCTCCTCGAAGTGGGTGATGGTGGCGTCGTAGTTCGGGAAGATCTTGCCGTCGAGCTCGAGCAGGAGCCCGTCGGAGCCCTCTACTGGGGTTGCACCTTCGGGCGCCAGAAGCGCTCCGCCGGCTGTCTGAGTCGCGGACATGGACGCGGGATTGTGGCAAAAGCGGGAGGTCGGCGCAGCTAGCCCGCATCGTGGAGGAGCAACCTGCGGAGGCGGGCGGCGAGCACGCCGGGATCCAGCGTCATCTCACGGCGTCTGAACCGGACGACCCCAAAGCCGCAGGCGCGTAGACGCGCGTCGCGCTCAGCGTCCGATCGCCGCGCCCGCGGCGAGTCGTGGTGGCCGCTGTCGAGCTCGGCGACCAGGCGGCGATCCTCCCAGAGGAAGTCGACTTCGTAACCGAGCAGTGGCACGTTCACGGCGGGAATCGGCAGCCCACGGTTGCGGCAGAAGCGCACGAACTCCGCCTCGCCCGAGTTGCGGGCGCGAGCGACGGGCAGCGAGCACTCACCGGCGAGCGCTGCGAGTGCGGCCACGCCGGGTCGCGACGCGGACCTCTCGCAGGCGGCGAGGATCTCGGCCCGCTCGGCGAGCCCAAGCCGAATCGCTTCGTCGAAGGCGACCGTCAGCTGCCGATCGGTGAGGGTCCCGGCGAGATCGACGAGGGTCCGCGGCGGCGAGGTGAGCCGGAGCGGGCCGACGACCCGGCGGTCGACGACGGGCAGCGACCGGGTCCGGTGGACGACGATGCCGCTTCGCCTCAGGGCGCGCCCGTGGGCGACCGTGACGTGAACGGGCCCATCGATCGGCTGGAGCATCCCGTAGTGCTCGCCGGCGTCCCGATGGCTGATGAACGAGGGAGCAGTCGAGATCAGCGCTGCGACCCGGAACGCCTCGATTCGGGTCGCCGGGACGCCGACCGAGTAGGCGCCGGGAAAGACACCATGGAGGCGGCCGATGCTGAGCCGGTACCTGATCGCTTCGGCGCCCAGCCCGAGTGCGCCCAGCTGGCGGCGTCCGATGATCCCCTGCTGGCGGTCCGCCAGTGCCGCAATCCTGGCGTCCAGGTCCGCCGGGCGGATCTTCCGTTCAAGAGCAACGGTTTCTCCGCCCAGCGGGTCCATGCCCGGATCGTGCCGGTCCTCGTCCAGAAGATTCAAGACCCGTTGGTCACGAATCGGTGACGCAATCGGGACGGAATCGTGTCGCTTGTCTACCCTCCCGATTCGATGCCGGAGCGGAAGACGAAACGCGGAGCCGAGCGGACGGCGCTGGCCGGCGAATGGGACGTGATCGTCTGCGGGGCGAGCTTCGCCGGGCTGACCGTGGCCCGGGAGCTGAACGGCTCCGGGGCCCGGGTCCTGGTGCTCGATCGCTACGAGATCGGCGAGCGACAGACCTCGGCCTGCGCGGCGCCGACGCTGTGGCTCGAGGCGCTCGGGCTGACGACCTCGATCCGCCAGACGTTCGAGGATCTGGTCTTCCACACGCCGTACGCGGACACGCGGATGCGGCTGCCCTGGACGTTCTCGACGTTCGACTACCCCGAGCTCTGCGGCCTCCTCTGGTCGCAGTGCGACGCCGAGTTCGAGACGGCGAAGGTCGAGGGACGCGCGGCGATCGAGGCGGCGGCGATCAACGGCTCCGGCAGGCCGATCGGGATCGAGACCGACCGCGGCGCCGTCAGCGCGCCGCTCGTCGTCGATGCGCTCGGCTGGCGTCGCGTGCTCGGCGACGGTTACCAGCCGCCCGACGCGCCGCTCTCGCGCGGCCTCGAAGTCCATCCCGCCGGAACCGGGGCCGACCTCGAGTTGTGGATCGAGCGCGAGATCGTCCCCGCCGGCTACGCGTGGAGCTTCCCCGCCGACGACGAGCTTCGCGTCGGCGTCGGGAGCTTCGACCCCTACCACCACGTGAAGGAGCCGACCGTCGAGCTCGCGCAGCGGCTCGACCTCCCCGCCGAGGGCTACCAGGGGAACTGGATCCCCCACAAGCTGCGCGACGGCGTCGAGCGCGACATCTTCTTCTGCGGCGACTCGGCGGGCCATTGCCTGCCGGTGACCGCCGAGGGGATCAGGCCCGCGTTCTACTTCGGCGTCGCCTGCGGCCGCGAGCTGCGCTCGGTGCTCGAGGGGCGCTCGAGCCGTGATGCCGCCCTGACCCGCTACGGGGCGTTCAACGACTCCCATCGTTGGAAGTACGAGTGGATGCTGAGGGTCCAGAGGCTGGTCCCGAAGGTCCCCCCGCGGGTCCTCGGACCGGCGCTGAAGGCCATGAGCGCCGATGGCTTCGTGCGCTGGTCCTTCGACCACTACCTGAACATCTGCCCGCCGGCGATCGCCGGCGACCCGGAACCGGCGTTCGCGTCCCTCGCCGTCTGAGCGCCCTCAGACGACGATCAGGCAGGTCCCGGCGATCAGCAGCCCGACAGCGGCGACCCGGAGCGGCGTCAGCGGGCGCTGGTCGAGACCGAGCGCGCCGGCCCGGTCGAGCGCGACCGAGCACGCGAGCTGGCCGGTGATCGTCGTCGCCGCGATGCCGCCGGCCCCGATCGTCCGGACGAGAAGCACCGAGGCCGCCACGTAGATCGCGCCGATCAGGCCGCCCGCGAGAAAGCGGCGCGGCACCCGGGAGGCGGCGGGGACGCCGGCGGCGGTCCGGGTCGCGACGACGGCGATCGCGAGCACGATCGAGCCGATCACGAAGTTGACGAACGCGGCCTCGAGCCCGCCGACCTCGTCGCCGAGGCCGGCGTTGATCGGCGCCTGAGCCGCGAGCGCCAGGCCGGCTACGACGATGAACGCGCCGGCGATCCGCCGGGCCCGGCGGCCGCCATCTCCGGAGGCGTCACGAGCGCGGCGCAGGATCAGCACCGTGCCCGCGAGCAGCAGCAGGGCTCCGATGACGCGGCCGGCGGTCACCGGCTCGGGATCGAGCCCGAGCCAGCCCCTTGCATCGAGGACGATCGAGCCGATCATCTGCCCGGTGATCGTCGCAGCGGCCACCCCGCCGGCGCCGACCATCGGCACCGTCACCAGCGCGGTGAGGACGAAGACGGCGCCGATGATCCCTCCCGTCAACTGCCAGGCGGAGGCATCGCCGATCTCGGCCAGGCCACCGGCGCCGCCGCTGACGAGCACGACGATCGCGAGCCCGGCCGCCCCGACCAGAAAGCTGACGAGCGCCGCCGGGACCCTTCCCGTGACGACGGCGAGCCTGGCGTTGACCGGCGCCTGGAGCGCGAACTGGGCGCTGACGGCGAGCATGATCAGGACGGCCGGCGCTGCGCTCACGATTTCATTCAAGCGCGCACGGCGCCGGAAGGGTGGAGCGCGCGTGATCTTCGGATCCCTGGGGGGTTCATGAAGAACGGTCGCTCATGAATTCGACCGCCGATGCCGACAACATCAACAGGCGATGACCAAGCAGACAGGCCCAATCGCGCGCACCTTCCTCGCCGCCCAGTCCGACGAGCGCCTCGTCCGGTTGCTTCGAGACGGGCACGAGCAGGCCTTCGATGAGATCGTTCGCCGCTACCGGGGACCGCTGGTCGGCTTCGCCACCGCGATCGTCGGCCATGACCGCTCGGAGGACGCCGTCCAGACGGCGCTCGAGAACGCGCATCGGGCACTGCTCGCCGGCGATCGCGAGATCAACCTCCGGCCCTGGCTGTTCACGATCGTCCGCAACGGCTCGCTGAATCTGATCCGCTCCGAACCGGCCACCGACGAGCTCAACCCGCTGCTGAGCTCGAACGCCGGCTCTGACCCCGAGCAGGTCGCCGAGCGCAACGAGGAGATGGACCGCCTGTTCACCGCGATATGCGCCCTCCCCAACGCCCAGCGCGAAGCCCTCGTGCGGCGCGAGCTCGAGGGCGTCGGGCACGGTGAGATCGCCGCCCAGCTCGGTACCACGGCAACGGCGGTGCGAGGACTGATCTTCCGGGCGCGGACCGGGGTCCGCAACGCAATGGGCGCGCTGGTTCCGCTGCCGGTGTTGCGGACGCTGCTGGCGCAGGGCTCGGCGGCGGGCGTCGCGAGCGGCGGCGGCGCGGCGGCGCTGTTCGGCGGCGCCGGAGCGAAGGGCGGCGCGGCCGTGGCGGCAGCGGTGGTCGCGCTCGGTGCCGGAATCGCCATCGAAAAACATCACGGCGGAAACCACGGCGGCGATGTCGGTGTCGCCCAGGCGGCGGAGGGCTCCGCCGGGTCGCACGGCGGCACCACGTCGCCGCGGACCGCGGCGGGCAGAACGCCCCCTCATGTCGGCGACTCGACGGCCGCCGGGAACGGCGGGGCAGGCGGCGAGGGCCCGGCGCAGGGAGGCCACGAGGCCGGCGGCCGATCCACTTCCGCCGGAGGCCCCGGATCCTCCGGCCCCGTGTCCTCGGGGTCGGGGAGCTCGGGATCGGGTCACTCGGGTTCCGGCGAGGATCACTCCGGGCCGAGCGGATCCACGACCGAGCCGCCGGAGATCGACGACGACAATTCCGGCCCCGGCGGAGGAAGCTCGGGTTCGAACGGACACGAGTCCTCCGGGCATGAGGTCGAGGTCGAGGAGCCGGAGGCGCCGGAGCCGGAGGAGCCCGAGCTCGGCTCCTCGGGGCCCGCGCACGGAATCGAGGCGCCCGACGACGACCGTGCCTCCGACGGCAGGTCAGAACGAGGGACGGCAATGACTTCAGGATCCGCGGCGTGATCTTCGGGCCGCCTGCGGGTTTCAAACACCACACGGACGATTCACAGCAAGAGCGGCCACGGCCCTCTACCCCACGGAGGCGAAAATGAACAAGGCAAGAAACGCACTGATCGCCCTGGCGGCGCTGCTGGTGCTCGGGCTGGTTGCAGCCGGCCCGGCGACGGCGAAGGACCGCAACCACGACAAGATCCCCGATCGCTGGGAGAAGCGACACCACCTGTCGCTGAAGGTCAACCAGGCGAGGCGGGACCAGGACCACGATCAGCTCAACAACCGCGGTGAGTTCCGGACCGGAAGCGACCCGCGCGACGACGACAGCGACGACGACGGCATCGAGGACGGCGACGAGAACGCCGGCATGATCTCGGCGTTCGACGGGACGACGCTGACGATCGACCTCGCCAACGGCGGATCGATCACCGGCATCGTCGACGAGAACACCGAAGTCAAGTGCGGTGACGAGTGCGACCACGACGGCGACAATTCGGGGCCGAGCGAGAGCTCCGGTTCGCGCCACCGCGACAGCGGCGACGACGACTCGGTTGACGACGACTCCTCCGACGACTCCGACGAGACCGAGAACTCGGACGAGACCGAGGATTCGGACGAGACCGAGGACGGCAATTGCTCGGTGACCGATCTCGCGGTCGGCGTCACGGTGCACGAGGCGGAGATCCACCTCGTCAACGGCGCAGCGGTCTTCGAGGAGATCGAGCTCAAGTAGAGGCCGGCGGGACGACCAGGTGACGAGGGGCGCCCCCGGGCGCCCCTCGTCGTTTCCTCAGTCGACGAGCCGCCGCTCGGCCGCCCAGCGGCTGAGCTCATGGCGGTTGGAGAGCTGGAGCTTGCGCAACACGGCGCTGACGTGCGCCTCGACCGTCCGCGGCGAGATGTCGAGCTTCTGGGCGACCTCCTTGTACATGTAGCCGCGGGCGATCATCCGCAGGACCTCGCGCTCGCGCATCGTCAGCTGGTCGAGCTCCGGATCGACCTCTGCGGCTGGGACGGCCCCGGCGAAGGCATCGAGTACGAATCCGGCGAGCCGCGGCGAGAAGACGGCGTCGCCGCCGCGTACCCGCTCGATCGCCTCAGCGAGCTCCTCGCCGGAGATCGACTTGGTCACATAGCCGCGGGCGCCGGCGCGAACGACGGCGATCACGTCCTCGGCCGCGTCGGACACCGAGAGCGCCAGGAACCGCTGGCCCGGATCGACGGCGGCGACCTGCCTGATCACCTCCACCCCGCCCCCTCCCGGCATGTGCACGTCCAGCAGGACGACGTCGGGGCGGCGCTCGGTGATCGCCCGGACGGCCTCCTCGACCGTGCCGGCCTCGCCGACGACATCGACGAGATCCTCGACCTCGGACCGGACGCCGCTTCGGAACAGCGCGTGGTCGTCCACGATCACGATCGAGACGCGGTCGCTCATCGCTCGCCCCGATCGATCGTCAGCACTACCTCGGTCCCCGAGCCCGGCACGGAGACGATCGTCGCAGTCCCGCCGTGCCTCTGCATGCGACCGACGATCGACTCGCGGACGCCGTGGCGATCGGACGGGACGTCGTCGGGGTCGAAGCCGGGACCCCGGTCGCGGACGAACGCCTCGACCTGCCGCGGACCCGCCTCTGCATAGACGGACACCGGGCCGGCGTCGCCGGCGAACTTGGCGGCGTTCACGAGCGCTTCCCGCGCCGCGGCGACGAGCGCGGCGATCGCCTCGTCGACCTCGGCGTCGCCGACGGTGACGACGTCGACCTTGATCCGGTGAGCGTCCTCGACCTCCTCGGCGGCAGCCCGCATCGACGCCGCGAAGCCGCCGTCCCCGGGACCGGCACGGCCCGCCGACAGCCAGCCGCGGAGCTCGCGCTCCTGGCGGCGGGCGAGCGCAGCCACCTCCCGCGGATCGTCGGCCCGCTTCTGCATCAGAGTCAGCGTCTGCAGGACGGAGTCGTGGAGGTGCGCCGCCATCTCTGCCCGCTCCTGCGAACGGACGCGCTCGGCCCGCTCCTCCGCAAGGTTGCGACCGAGCCGCCAGATGAAGGGAGCGAGGATCAGCGCCAGCGCGAAGATCGCCGCGATCGCGGTGAACGCCGCGTCGCGGGCGGCGCCGAGGGCGTCGATCTGCGAGAGGAAGAGCAGTGCTGCCCCGACTACCAACGCGATCCCGAAGCCGCCGCGGTAGAGGTCGCGGAACCGGGCACGCTCCTGCTCCCGGGTGGCGGGCGCCTCGCGAGCGTCCAGCGGCGCCGGGGGCGGCGCACCCGCCTCGGGCGGGCGCACGACGCGCCGCGACTGCGCCCAGAGCAGGGTCGCGCCGGTGACCGCGAGAACGAGCGGCCAGACGATCGCATCGCTCCACCAGATGCCGAGTTCGCGGAACACGAGCAGGCCGGACGTGGTCAGCAACCCCACCCCCAGCCCGAGCTGCCAGCCGCGACGCCCTCCGGGCACCGAGCCGGTGGCGGGGCGCGGGCCGTCGGCGGGGATCAGCAGCCAGCAGATCGCGTAGACGGCGAGAAACAGACCGCCGGTGACGACGACGCCGGCGAGGAACAGGACCCGCAGCAGCCACGGATCCCAGCCGAGGCGGTCGGCGAGGCCGGCGGCGACGCCGCCGACGACGCCGGAGGCCGGATCGCGACGCAGTCTCTTCGCATCGCGATCCGGCCTCCTCGGCGCGGCTCCCGACGGGTCAGCCATCGTCCGACTCCGGGGTGAGGCCGGCGGCGACGAGAACGGCGCCGGCCGCCGCGCAGATCGCCGCGGCGGCCAGCCCCAGGTTCAGCGCGATCAGGTCGAGCTGGTCGAGGCAGAGCAGGCACCCCAGCAGGGCGAACGCGATGCCCGCGACCAGCGAGACCCGATCGACGCGGGCGGACGTCACGCGGCGCAGGCCTTCGTGTTCGCGGCCCTCATCGCGGCGTCGTTTGCGTCCCAGCCGTGATCCCAGTCCCGGTCCGGGTTCGAGATGACGGCGTCGTCGTCGTTGAGGACGGTGATCTGCCCGAGGTCGGCCTCGGCGTCGAGCCGGAGCATCGGCCTCCCGGTCGCCCCCTCGCCGCTCGTCAGGTCGACGTCGGCGCCGTCGGCCTGCTGGCCGGCGACGACGAGGTCACCGGCGCCGGCGTGGGCGTCGGCGACGACGCAGACGTCGGACGGGACCGCGACGACGAGCTGGCCGGCGCCGACCCTGGCGGTGACGTCGAGGGCCTGCTTCGGGCCCCAGTCGATGCCGCGGAGGTCGATCGCGAGGCGGCCGACGCCGAGTTCGTACCCGTCGGCGGGAACCGCGGCGACGCTCGCCGGCCGGTACTCGCGGTCGCCGACGCCGCCCTCGAGGTCGAGGTCCGCCGCCGCCGCGACGCCGACGCCGATCGAGAGCGCCAGCGCCGGCACGAGCAGCCACCGGGCTCCACCTCGGAAGGACATCACCGCGAGCACGACGCCGAGGATCACGACGACCGCGGCCACCGGCAGGCCGAAGCCGAGGCCGGTCACGAAGGCCGCGCCGGCGACGAGGACGCCGAACGCGAACAGCACCGCGACGGCGATCGCGGCGATGCCGAGGATCCGCGCGACCTCACGGCCGCGGCCACCCTCGACCGGCTGACCGGTCCCATCGTCGGAGGGCACGAACAGCGCCAGCGCCAGGTAGGCGAGGATGCCGAGGCCGCCGAACAGCACCGAGACCGCGAAGCCGATCCGGATGATCACCGGATCGATGTTGAAGTAGCGGCCGAGGCCGCCGCCGACGCCGGCGATGATCCGATCGTCGCGGCTGCGGAGGAACCGCCGCGGCGACGTCGCCGGCGCCGGAGCCGGCGTGGTCGGCACGTCGTCGGCGGGCCGCCCGGCGGTCCCGTCTTCGGCGCGCCCTTTGTCTTCTGATTCGTTCATTTGGACTTCTCCCAGGTGGATGGATTGGACTCCATCCAGGCTGAACGCATCCTCGCCTCCCGTCTATACGGGATGTCCCCTACAGACCCCGCGCCCGACCCGGGGTCGCAACGGACCGTTCCCCGCAGCTACTTGGCGCTGAGCCAGTCCGGCCCGGCCCCGATGTCGACCGCCAGCGGCGGGTCGAGGGGGAACGCCCCGACCATCTCGCGGCGCGCGAGCTCGGAGACCGCCCCGGTCTCGGCGACCGGCCCCTCGAACAGGAGCTCGTCGTGGATCTGGAGGATCAGCCGCGACTCGAGACCCTGCTCCGCGATCGCCCGGACCGCCTTGATCATCGCCAGCTTGATGATGTCCGCCGCAGTCCCCTGGATCACGGTGTTGACCGCGAGCCGCTCTCCGAGCGTCCGGGTCTGCCAGTTCCGCGAGCGCAGCTCCGGGATCAGCCGGCGCCGGCCCATCAGCGTCCGCACGCAACCCTCCTCCCGGGCGGACTCGATCGTCTCGTCGATGAAGCGCTTGACGCCCGCGAACCGCTCGAAGTAACGATCGATGTAGGTGGCCGCCTCCTCTTGCGGGATCGACAGGCGCTCGGCGAGGCCGTAGGCGGAGAGCCCGTAGGCGATCCCGTAGTTGACCATCTTCGCCTTCGACCGCTCGCCCGGCGAGATCGCCTCGGGATCGGCCCCGATGATCCCGGCTGCGGTCGCCGCGTGGACGTCCTCGCCGGTGGAGAAGATCTCCCGCAGGACCTCGTCGCCGGAGACGTGCGCCAGGACCCGCAGCTCGACCTGGTTGTAGTCGCAGGAAACCAGCTCGTCGCCGTCGGCGGCCACGAAGCAGCCGCGGATCGGCCGGCCGAGATCGGAGCGGATCGGGATGTTCTGGAGGTTCGGATTCGTGCTCGACAGCCGCCCGGTGGCCGCCCGGACCTGGCTGAACGTCGTGTGGATCCGGCCGTCCTCGGGATCGATCAGCTCCGGGAGCGAGTCGAGGTAGGTGTTGGTCAGCTTCGTCACCTCGCGCCAGCGCTCGATCTTCGGGACGATCTCGTGCTCGTCGCGGATCTGCGAGAGGACGCGGGCATCGGTCGAAAACCCGGTCTTGCCGCGGCGCTTACGGCTCAGCTTCAGGTCCTCGAACAGCACCTCCCCGAGCTGCTGCGGCGATCCGATCGTGAACTCGCGGCCGGCCAGAGCCCAGATCTCCGCCTGCAGCGTGTCGGCCTGCCCGGCGAGCTGCTCGGAGATCGCCGCGAGCTTGGCGGTGTCGAGCTTCACGCCCTCGCGCTCCATGCCGGCGAGGACCTCGACGAGCGGCATCTCGACCTCGCTCATCACCCGCTGCAGGCCGAGGTCGTCGAGCTTCGCCCGCTGCCTGGCGGCCAGCTCCCAGACGAGCCGCGCGGTCGCGGCCGGGTCGCCCGCCTGCTCCTCCTCGGCACCGAGCGACAGCTGCCCGTCCGCGGGCGGCGGCTCGGCGCCGGCGACCGAGATTCCCTCGTCGGCGGCGAGCTCGTCGAGCTCGTAGGTCCGGCGGGCGGGATCGATCAGGTAGGCGGCGACCATGGTGTCGTGGGCGAGGTCGAGGGAGCCGGCGGCGAGGTCAGCGAGCAGGCCGCGGGCCGAGTGGCCGGCCATCGACTTGACGTCGTGGGCGATCAGCGGGTGGCCGCCGAGCGCCGCCACGAGGCCCCGGGAGTCGGGCAGATCGCCGCAGATCAGCCGCCCGCCGTCGTATCCGCCCCAACGCCCGCCCTCGATCGCGAAGGCGATCTCGCCCTCGGCGAGGTCGCCGATCGTGCCCTCGGTGGCCTCGACCTCGATCATCGAGTCGGCGGGGCGATCGGGGACATCCCCCTCCCAGGCATCCTCGAGCCGCTGGATCACCTGGCGGAGCTCGAACTCGGCGGCGGTCTCGCGGAGCTGCGAGAGGTCCGGGCCGCGATCCATCAGGGCCGGCAGGTCGAGCTCGAAATCGATATCCGTGTGCATCGTGGCGAGCTGCTTGGAGATACGCGCGTCGTCGGCGTGCTCGGTCAGGTTCTGCTTCCGCTTCGGGCCCGAGATCGATTCGATGTTCTCGAGGACGCCCTCGAGCGATCCGTATTCCTGCAGGAGCTGCGACGCCGTCTTCTCGCCGATCCCGGGGACCCCGGGGATGTTGTCGGAGGTGTCGCCTTTGAGGCCGATCAGGTCCGGGACCAGCTCGGGCGCGACGCCGTAGCGCTCGATCACCCCGTCGCGGTCGTAGATCTTCGTGTCGGTGACTCCCCGCGACGTCGACATGACCCGGACCCCGTCGCCGACGAGCTGGTAGGCGTCGCGATCGCCGGTCACGACCATCACCGGGATCTCGTCCTCGCGGGCCTGGCGGACCATAGTCGCGATCAGGTCGTCGGCCTCCCAGCCCTCGACGCGGACGTTGGCGAACCCGAATGCCTCCGAGAGCGGGGCGAGGTGCGGCCACTGCTCCTTGAGCAGATCGGGACGCGACTTCCGCTGAGCCTTGTAGGGCTCGTAGACCTTCTCGCGCCCGGACCAGCCGGCGTCCCAGGCGACGACGACCGCGCGCGGCCGAAAGTCGGTGAGGACCTTGACCATCATCGACGCGAAGCCGTAGATGGCGTTGGTAGGGCGGCCGTCCGAGGTCGCGATCGACTCCGGCAGCGCGAAGAACGCCCTGTAGGCGAGGCTGTTGCCGTCGATCAGGAAGAGATCGCCGGGCTCGTCGCTCCTATCGCCGTTCGCGGCCACGGATTGATCATAGGTGCGGCCGATCCGCTTCGATCCGACTACTCGGGGAACATCCGGTAGACGCGGTTGCGGACAGCATCCATCGTCTCCGGGCTGAGGCGGTCGACGGTCGACAGCACGTGTGCGAACGGCGGCGCGACGCGGCGCGGGCGTCCGGTGATCGCCTCGGCGACGAGGCGGCCGGCCTCGTCCGGGGTCAGCGCCGGAATGCTCTCGTACTGCCGGGTCGGAGTGATCATCGGCGTCCGCACCAGCGGCATCGAGATCGTCGTGAATCGCACCCCGTCGGCGAGAGCCTCGGCCTGGACGGCGTCCGAGAAGGCCTCGAGTGCCGCCTTCGAGGCGATGTAGCCGGAGAACCTCGGCGTCCGGATCTGCACCCCGGCGGAGGAGACGTTCACCACCTGGCCGTGCCCCTGCTCCCGCATCGCCGGAAGCAGTCTCAAGATCAACCGGATCGCGGCGAAATAGTTGAGCTGCATCGTCCGTTCGAAGTCGTGGAAGCGGTCCTCGGACCGGTCCACCGACCTGCGGATCGACCGGCCGGCGTTGTTGACGAGGACGTCGATGGCGCCGTGGTCGGCGAGGGCTCCGTCGCAGAGCGCGTCGACGGCATCGAGGTCGGTCAGATCGCAGGGGCGGGCCTCCGCCCTCCCCGGCCCGGCGGCGTCGATCTCGGCGGCGATCCGCGCGAGCGCCTCGGCGCTCCGCGCGACGAGCAGCACGGTGGCGCCGGCGGCGGCGATTCGCCGCGCCGCGGACTCGCCGATTCCCGACGAGGCACCCGTGACCATGACGACGGTGCCCTCGAGATCGCGATCGCCGGCGCCGAGCGCACCGGCGATCGGGCCCAGCGCGGCGTGGCGCAGGCCCCCGCCGCCGCCGATCGGCTTGCTCGCGACCCGAAACAGCGCGCCGGCCTGGTCGCGGGCGGTAGTCCGCAGGCGTCTGACGAGCGGGTTCACCCCGGGCAGTCTCCCACGACCGGTGCCGGAAACCCCCTGCTCCTATGATCACCGAACCATGGCTTCAGTCAGCGCCCAGTTCTCCGTCACCGTCCGCGTCGAGCTCGACGCCCGCAACGAGCCCCTCGGCCGGATCACGGCCGCGATCGCCGAAGCGGGCGGCGGACTGCAGAGCGTCGATCTCGTACCCGGTGCAGGACCGGAGGGCAAGCGGGTCCGCGAGTTCACGATCGATGCTCGCGGACCGGAGCACTGGGAGCAGATCCTGCGCTCGATCGGCGCGATCCGCGGCGCCCGGGTCATCGACTACACGGACCGGACATTCGCGATGCATCGGGGCGGCAAGATCGAGCTGCACAACAAGTACCCGTTGAAGACACGCGACGACCTCTCGATGGCCTACACGCCCGGCGTCGCAAGGGTCTGCACCGAGATCGCCGGCGACCGGACGAAGGCCTTCGAATTCACGATCAAGAAGAACACCGTCGCCGTCGTCACCGACGGCACCGCCGTGCTCGGCCTCGGCGACATCGGGCCCGAGGCCGCCATGCCCGTGATGGAGGGAAAGGCGATGCTGTTCAAGGAGTTCGCCGGCGTCGACGCATTCCCGATCGCCCTCGACACGAAGGACCCCGACGAGATCGTCGAGGCAGTCCGCCTGATGGCGCCGGGCTTCGGCGGCATCAACCTCGAGGACATCTCGGCGCCCCGCTGCTTCGAGATCGAGGATCGGCTCCGCGACCTACTCGACATCCCGGTCTTCCACGACGACCAGCACGGCACCGCGATCGTCGTCATGGCGGCGCTGTTCAACTCGCTGAAGATCATCGGCAAGCCGATCGAGTCGTTGCGGGTCGTGATGCTCGGCCTCGGCGCCGCCGGGATCGCCTGCACGAAGATGATGATCGCCGCGGGCGTCACCGACATCATCGGCTGCGATCGCAGCGGTGCGATCTCGATCGCCCGCGAGGACTACGAGGCCGACCAGATGCCCCCGATCAAGCGCTGGTTCGCGGAGACGACGAACCCGGAGAAGCTGATCGGCGGTCCCAACGACGTCCTCGAGGGCGCCGACCTCTTCATCGGGCTCTCCGGGCCCGGCCTCGTCGAAGCCTCCTCGCTCGCGGGGATGAATCGCGACGCGATCGTCTTCGCGATGGCCAACCCCACGCCCGAGGTCATGCCCGAGGACGCCGAGCCCCACGTCCGGATCATGGCGACGGGCCGCTCCGACTACCCGAACCAGATCAACAACGTCCTCGCCTTCCCGGGCGTGTTCCGGGGCGCGATGGACGCCGGCGCACCCTCGATCACCGAAGAGATGAAGCTGGCGGCCGCGAAGGGGATCGCCGCCGTGGTCACCGACGACGACCTGAACGAGGACTACATCATCCCGAGCGTCTTCGACCGCGACGTCGCACCGGCCGTCGCCGAGGCGGTGGTCGCCGAGGCCAAGCGGGCCGGGATCGCGAGGGTCACCGAAGAAACGGGTACGTTCGCCGCGATCGGGTAGGGAGAGCATCGATGAAGGTCCTTGTAACCGGAGCCAGCGGAACGATCGGAAGAGCCGTGTGCGATGCGCTCACCGCCCGCGGCGATCAGGTCGTCGGACTCTCCCGCAACCCCGAGAAGTCCCGCCAGTCGAACCCGAGTGTCAGCTGGCACGCCTGGAATCCGGCGCTCGAGCGCCCTCCCGAGGAGGCGTTCGACGGGGTCGGCGGCGTCATCAACCTCGTCGGCGAGCCGATCAACCAGCGCTGGACCGACGAGGCGAAGCAGCGGATCCGCGAGAGTCGCGAGACGGCCACGAGGAACCTGGTCGCGGCGATGCTCGCGGCCCCGCAGACGCCCGGCGTGCTCGTCAGCCAATCCGCCGTCGGTTATTACGGCGACCGAGGCGATCAGATCGTCGACGAGTCCGTCCCCGCCGGATCGAGCTTCGACGCCAGGGTCTGCGTTGCCTGGGAGGAGGCCGCGGAGGAGGCCGCGAGGGGCGGCGTCCGGCTCGTGATCATGCGAACGGGGCTGCTGCTGACCAAGGACGCCGGCCTCCTCGACGAGCTGATGCTGCCCTTCAAGCTCGGGGTCGGCGGCCCGGTCGCCGGAGGCCGCAACTACATGCCGTGGATCAGCCTCGACGACGAGGTCGGGCTGCTGCTCTGGGCGCTCGACACCGACTCGGCCTCCGGCGTCTACAACGCGACGGCGCCGAACCCGGTGACGAATCGCGAGTTCTCGAAGGCGCTCGGCCGGGCACTCCACCGCCCAGCGATCATGCCGGTGCCGAAGCTGGCCGTGAAGCTCCGCCTCGGCTCCGAGCTCGGTGAGGTCGCCACCGGCGGCCAGCGGGCGATCCCGCGCCGAGCCCGGGATCAGGGCTACACGTTCCGCCATCCCGAGATCGACGGCGCCCTCGCCGACGCCCTGGCTTAGCCGGCCCTCAGGGGACCCGGAGCGGCTCGCGCAGTGCCCTGAGCGTCCCGCCGTCCCGGACGACGAAGGCGCCGACGCGGTCGAGATCCGTGTCGCCGGCCCCATCGATCGAGTAGCTGCCGAGGACCGAGTCGCGATCGGAGGTCGCGAAGTAGGCGTCGATGACCGATGCTCGGTCGAGCGGATCGTCGGCCCGCTCGATCGCGTCGAGGACCGACGCCATCGCCTCGTAGCCGTAGGCCGCGAATCGCCCGGGCGGGCGATCGTAGGTGTCGCGGAACAGGTCGGCGAAGTCGGGATCGGCGAGCTGCGACGGTGCGAGCGGACCGGATATCGCAAGCGATCCAGCCGGCATCCCGGCCTCGGGCGGCGATCCGAAGATCCGGGCGTCGGCGCCGATGACCCGCGAGAATCCCGGACCGAAGCCGGCGGGAAGGCCGGCGCGCGGCTCGGCGGCCGCGTCGTAGACGGCGTCCGCGGTGCCGCTGGAGACGAGGGGCGGCGCCGTCGAGACCGACTCGTAGCCGTATTCGAGCGCCTGCTCGTAGCGGCCCCCGTCGCCGAAGGGCCGGACGTCGCGGGCGCCGATCCGCGTCGCGGCCGCTGCCGCTGCCGCCCCCTGGGCGACGTCGGAGGGAACGACTCGGGCGAACGTCCGGGAGCCGCTGGGCTGGACCTCGTCGGGAACCTGGTCGCTGCCCGGGGCGGCTCGGGTGAGATCGGTCGCCGATGCTCCGGCGGAGACCTGAAGCAGACCCGCCTCGTTGGTGATCGGCAGCGACGTCCGGGTCGTGCCGGAGTCGAGCTCGCCGATGTAGGCGATCGCCGCCGAGTCCTCGGTCGCCGTCCTCGCGTTGGCGCCGGCGCGTGCCGCGGTGGCTCCACCGGCGCCGGCGTCGCCGAGCACCTCCAGCCGCACCGGTGTGTCCGCAGTCGCGCCGCCCGCGTCGTCGAGCGCCAGCCGGGCCCCGGCGGCGACGTCACGGCCGTCGGCCGCGCTCGGGCCGCGCAGCGGCGCGCTCAGGTAGACGGTGAGCTCCGGGTCGCCGCCGCTGGAGCCGCAACCGGCCGCGAGCAGGCCCGCCAGCAGGGCGAAGGTCAGCACTCTGGCGAGGACCCGGCGCACCGGTGCGTCAATCGACGGACTTGGCGCGGAGGCCGAGCCGGCCGAGCGTTCCGCGGTGGCGGGAGATGAACCGGTAGGCGCCGGCGGTCCGGTCGGGGAACCGCCGCATCGCACGCGACGGGACGTGACCGCCGCGCAGCAGCCGCGTCAGAACCGGGGCCGCATCGGGCCCGGAGAGGACGTGGCCGCCGGGGGTGACGACGTGGAAGGAGTCGAGGCGGAGTTCGGCGGGGAGCTCGGTCAGCAGGCGCTGGCCCTCCTCACTCTGGATCGCGACCGGGCGCAGGCGGTGCTCGTCGTCGAGCCGCATCGCGACCTTCGCCGCCAGCCGGCAGAAGCCGCAATCGCCGTCGTAGAGCAGGGCGTGATCGCGGCGGGAGTCCATCGGGCAATTATCGACGTCGGGGCAAGGCGGCACCTCCCGCCCGGCGCTAGGGTCCGCTCATGCGGATCGGAGTCCTCACCGCCGGCGGCGACTGCCCGGGGCTGAACGCGGTCATCCGGGCGATCGTCCGCTCCGCGATCGACCGCGGTGACGAGGCCGTCGGGATCATGCGCGGTTACCAGGGCCTCGCCCGGAGCGAGTACATGGAACTCGACCAGCGCACCGTCGCCGGGATCCTGCCGCTCGGCGGGACGATCCTGCGGACGTCGAGCTTCGAGCCGCTGACCGAGAACGCCGTCGACCGCGTCGCCTTCGCCTTCGAGCGGGATCGCCTCGACGCCGTCATCGCGATCGGCGGCGAGCACACGATGGAGATCACCCGGATGCTCCACGAGGACGAGGGCCTGCCGCTGATCGGCGTCCCGAAGACGATCGACAACGACATCGTCGGCACGGACTTCACCTTCGGCTTCGACACGGCGGTCCACGTCGTCATGGAGGCGATCGACCGCCTCCACACGACGGCCCAGTCCCACGACCGGGTGATGGTCGTCGAGGTGATGGGGCGAAACGCCGGCTGGATCGCGCTCCACGGCGGACTGGCCGGCGGCGCCGACGGCATCCTCATACCCGAGGTCGACACTCCCGTCGAGGAGCTCGCCGAGGCCGTCACCCGCCGGCACGAGCGCGGCAAGGACTTCTCGATAATCGTCGTCGCCGAGGGCGCCAACCTCGCATTCGCCGACGGCGAGGTTCGCCAGATCCGGATCAACGAGGAGACCGACGAGTACGGATACGAACGGCTCGGCGGGATCGGCAGCGCGCTCGCCACCGAGCTCGAGCGGGCGACCGGATACGAGGCGCGGACGGTGGTCCTCGGCCACACCCAGCGCGGCGGGACGCCGACCGCTCACGACCGGATCCTCGCCACCCGCTACGGGGCCGCCGCCTACGAGCTGGCGAAGGCCGGGGAGTTCGGGCGGATGGTCGCCCTGCATGGAAACGAGGTGACCTCGATCCCGCTCGGCGAGGTCCGCGGCATCAAGACCGTCGACCTCGAGCTGCTCGAGATCGCGAAGCGGTTCTTCGCCTAGAGCTTCGCCGAGGGGCCGCGCATCCACTCGATCAGCGGATGCCAGGCGCGCAGCAGGGCGCCGAGGAACAGGATCAGCAGGAAGACCATCCCCGCGACGGCGCCGCCGAGGTCGAGGGCGAAGGCGATCATGAAGGCGAACATCGCCGCCGCTGCGAATCCGAGCAACTGCATCGGCGCGAAATCTACAGGGCCATGCGGGTGTCTGCCATGAACGCGGAGACGGCGTCGACGGCGGCATCACGATCGGGGGCGTCGGCAACGGCGCGGACGAGTCGGGTGCCGATGATGACGCCGTCGGCGATCGCGCCGACCCGCGCCGCCTGCTCGGGAGTCCCGATGCCGAACCCGACCGCGGCGGGCGCGTTCGAGGCGTCCCTGACGGACCTCACCATCTCCTCGAGCTCCGAGGGCAGTCGCGAACGCTCGCCGGTGACGCCGGTCAGAGAGACGACGTAGGTGAACCCGACGGCCTCGGCGGCGATCTCCCGCAGTCGCTCCGGCGAGGTCGTCGGCGAGACGAACCCGATCGGGGCGAGGCCCCGCGCGAGCAACGCGTCGGCGACGGCCGGATCCTCGGCCCGCGGCAGGTCCGGGATGATCGCGCCGGCGGCGCCCGCCGCCGCCAGCGTCGCGGCGAAGCGCTCCGGCCCGAGCGTCAGGACGACGTTGGCGTAGACCATCGGCAGCACCGGAAGCCGCTCCGAGACTCGCTCGCAGAGCTCCATCACCGACTCGAAGCGAGCGCCCGCCTCGAGCGCCGCCGTGGCGGCGGCGTGGATCTGCGGACCGTCGGCCAGCGGATCTGAGTACGGGACCCCGAGCTCGATCAGGTCGGCGCCGGTGTCGGCGTAGGCCTCGATCACGGCTGCCGACGTCTCGAGATCGGGAAAGCCGCCCATCAGGTAGGGCATCAGCGCGGCCCGGCCCTCGGCGCGCGCCGCGGCGAACGCCGCGGCGATCCGATCGATCCCGCTCTCAGCCATCGCGATCGAGCCGCTGGAGGCCGGCGAGCGCCTCGGCGAGGTCCTTGTCGCCGCGACCCGAGAGGGTGAGGACGTCGATGCCGCCGGCCGGCTCGCGGCCGGGACCGAGGACCCAGGCGAGCGCGTGGGAGCTCTCGAGTGCCGGCACGATCCCCTCGAGGCGCGAGAGCTTGCGCAGCGCGAGCAGCGCCTCGGAGTCGGTGATCGCCACGTACCGGGCCCGGCCGGTGTCGCGGAGCATCGCGTGTTCCGGCCCGACTCCCGGATAGTCGAGCCCGGCGGAGATCGAGTGCGCCTCGAGGATCTGACCGTCCTCGTCGGCGAGGACCGACGAAAGGGCGCCGTGGAGGACGCCCGTCCGGCCCGCTGCCAGCGAGGCGCCGTGTCGGCCGTTCAACCCCTCGCCCGCCGCCTCGACGCCGATCAGCTCGACGTCGGCGTCGCCGACGAACGGGACGAAGCTGCCGATCGCGTTCGAGCCGCCGCCGACGCAGGCGATCACGCGGTCGGGAAGGCGGCCCGAGACCGCGAGGATCTGCTCGCGGGCCTCGTCGCCGATCACCCGCTGCAGGTCGCGCACGAGCGCCGGGTAAGGCGCCGGACCGACGGCCGATCCGATGATGTAGTGGGTGTCGCCGACGTTGGTCACCCAGTCGCGGATCGCGGCGCTGACCGCCTCCTTGAGCGTCCGCGCCCCCGCCTCGACGGGCTCGACCCGCGCCCCCATGAGCTCCATCCGCTCGACGTTGGGCCGCTGCCGGCGCATGTCCTCGGTTCCCATGTAGACGACGCACTCGAGCCCGAGCAGGGCGCAGGCGGTGGCGGTGGCGACGCCGTGCTGGCCGGCGCCGGTCTCGGCGATGATCCGGCGCTTGGCCATCCGCTGCGCGAGCAGCGCCTGACCGACCGCGTTGTTGATCTTGTGGGCACCTGTGTGGGCCAGGTCCTCGCGCTTCAGGTAGACGGTCCGCCCAACCTGCTCCGACAATCTGCCGGCCAGATAGAGCGGCGTCGGCCGGCCGACGAAATCGCGCAGCAGGCCGTCGAGCTCGGCCCGGTAGACGGGATCGGCGCTCGCCTCCTCCCAGGCCGCGGTCAGCTCGTCGAGAGCCGCGACCAGCACCTCGGGAACGTAGCGGCCCCCGTAGGGGCCGAAGCGCGACTCGACGGAGCTCACTCGCTCCGCCGCCCGTGCGCCACCGCTCGCCGTACCTGCTTGAGCGCGCGACGGCGATCGCGCTCGGCGCGTTGCACCTCGCCGGCCCGTCCGGCGGCTGCCATGAACGAGGTGATCAGGTTGTGGTCCTTGACGCCGGGCGAACGCTCGACGCCGCTGCAGACGTCGACGCCCCACGGATTCGCAGCGGCGATCGCGTCGCCGACGTTGTCGGGATCGAGCCCGCCGGCGACGATCGCCGGGACCCCGCCGCGCCGGCCGGCGACCAGGTCCCAGTCGAAGCTCGCTCCGGTGCCGCCGTGGACCCCGCGCCGGTAGGCGTCGAAGAGGTGGAAATCGGTCCGGAAGGCCCGGGCCGCGTTGATCTCGGCGGGTGACCTGACCCGGAACGCCTTGATCACACGGGCGCCGGTGCGCCGGTGCACCTCGGCGCAGAAGCTGGGCCCCTCCTCCCCATGCAGCTGCACCAGGGTCAGGCCCTCACGTTCGGCCGCGTCGATGATCTCGTCGAGGTGCTGGTTGACGAACACGCCCGCCACCTCGCACCGCCGCTTCATCGCGGCGCCGATCTCCTCGGCGACCCCGGGATCCACGAGTCGTGAGCTCTCGGGGCTGTGGTTGAGCCCGATCGCCCAGACGTCGGCGGAGACCGCCGCCTCGGCGTCCTCGATCGAGGTGATGCCACAGATCTTGACCTTCACGAGACCAAAGATCGCATACCGAGGGGTTGCGCCGGGCGATCGGCCCCGCTCGGCCTTCGGAGCGTCAGGAGGCGGGCCCTCGGCCGCGCCGTGCGCGGGGCTACCCCTGAACGCTGGCCGGCCGGTCCGCGAGCTGGACGTCGAGATCCCGGGTGGAGCCGCCGCGGAGCACCGTCAGCGTCGCCGTGTCGCCGGGCTCCTTGGCGTTGACGGCGGCGATCAGGTCCTCCATGCCGGTGATCGACTTGCCGTCGATCGCGGTGATCACGTCGCCGCCCGCCTTGACCTGCGCGCCCTCGAAGGCGACCGTGGCGTCGCCGGCCTCCAGGCCGGCGGCGGCGGCGGGTCCGTCCGGCGTCACCTTCTGCACCAGGACCCCCTGGTCGACGTCGAGGTTGAGGATCTTGGCGAGGTCGCCGTTCAGGTCGGCGCCCTCGATGCCGAGGTAGGCGTGCTTGACCGAGCCGCCGTCGATGATCTGCTCGGCGACGGACTTGGCGGTGTTGATCGGAACGGCGAAGCCGATCCCGACCGAGCCGCTGCCGCCGGACCCGGTGGCGATCTGAGAGTTGACGCCGATCACGCGGCCGCCGGCGTCGATCAGCGGCCCGCCGGAGTTGCCGGGGTTGATGGCCGCATCGGTCTGGATGACGTCGGAGATCGTGAAGCCGTTCGGGGCGCTGATCTGCCGCTGCAGGGCCGAGATGATCCCCGTCGTGACGGTGCGGTCGAGCCCGTAGGGGTTGCCGATCGCGATCGCGCCGTCTCCGACCTTGACGGCGTCGGAGTCCCCGAGATCGAGCGGCTTGGCGTCGACGCTGCCGGCGTCGACGGAGAGGACCGCGATGTCGGTCGAGTCGTCGGCACCGAGCACCTTCGCGGGCAGCGATTCGCCTTCGCCGAACTTGACCGTCACCGAGGCCGAGCCATCGACGACGTGGGCGTTGGTGAGGACGTGGCCGTCGGAGTCGATGAGGATTCCCGAACCGGTCGCGGTGCCACCCCCGGAGGGAGCGCCGAACGGCGAGGGCGCCGTCGCCTTCTCCTCCGCCGCGATGAAGGCGACCCCCTGGGCATCCTCCTGGTAGACCTGACCGACGGTCCGGTCTGATCCCGACGCGGGCGCGGTGGAGGGCGGCGGCGAGGACGCGGCCGGCGAGGACGCGGTGGTCGACCCCGAGGAATTGTCGACCGAGACGATGCCGGAGGAGACGGCGACGACCCCGAGGGCGACGGCGACGACGCCGCCGAGCAGGGCCGAGCCGAACGAGCTGCTGAAGAAGGTTCCGATTCGAGTCATGGCCGCGCCATGTTGGGCGGCGACCCTCAGCGGCACTCAAAAGGACACTGAAAGGAGGTTAAGACTTTCCCGTGCGGAGGCTAAAACGCCGCAGGGCGACGGCGCTCAGCGCTCGTCGGTGAACAGGTGCTCGCGGGTCATCTCCTCATCGGAGACGAGCGCCCGCACCGCATCCTCGGGATCGCCGGACCGCATCAGCGACTCGCCGATCAGAACCGCGTCGACGCCGATCCGCTCGAGCTCCTCGATCTGCTCGGGAGCGCTGTAACCGGACTCGGCGACCACGGTCTTGCCCGCCGGCACGTCGGTGATCAGCTCCGGCGTCGTCGCCGTGTCGACGGTCAGGTCGCCGAGGTTGCGGTTGTTGATCCCGATCACGTCGGGGTTGAGCTTCAGGCCCCGCTCCAGGTCCGGCTCGTCGTGCACCTCGATCATGCAGTCGAGGTCGAGGGCGACCGCCTCGTCGTAGAGCAGCCGCAGGTCCTCTTCCGCGAGCGCGGCGACGATCAGGAGCACCGCGTCGGCGCCGGCGAGCGACGCCTCCCAGAGCTGGTAGGGATCGACGATGAAGTCCTTACGGAGGATCGGCAGGGCGGTCGCCCCGCGCGCCGCCTCGAGGTCCGCGAGAGAGCCGTGGAAGTTCGGCTCGTCGGTGAGAACCGAGATCGCCACGGCGCCGCCGCGCTCGTAGGCGCCGACGACGGCCGCGACGTCGGCGTCGGGATTGATCGCGCCGGCCGACGGCGAGCCGCGCTTGAACTCGGCGATCACCGACAGACCGGGCCTGACGAGGGCCTCCTTGAAGGGGCGATGACCGCCCCGGCCCGCGAGCCGCGAGCGCAGCTCGTCGCCGGGTTTTTCCGCGCTGCGTCTGCGGACGCCGTCCCGCGCCGCGTCGACGAGCTGATCCAGCCTGCTCATCCGAGCGGGAGGCTACCGATCCGGGGCGGCGGCGAGACGAGGTCAGCCATGCTGGCCGGAGCCTCTCATCTCGACCAGTTCGCGAAGGACGGTCGCGGCAGCGCCGGAGTCGATCGACTCTCGCGCTGCAGCGACTCCGGCGGCGAGATCGCCGGCGGCTCCGCCGACGTAGATCGCAGCGCCGGCGTTGAGGACGGCGATGTCGGCGGCGGGCCCGTCCTCGCCGGCGAGGACCGCGCGAGCGGTCGCGGCATTCTCCTCCGGCTCACCGCCGGCGATCGCCTCCAGGGGGGACTCGGAGATGCCGAAGTCGCCCGGCTCGGCGAACCACTCGCTGGTCCCGCCGGCTCGCACCTCGATCATCCGGGTCGGCCCGGCGATCGAGATCTCGTCGAGCCCTTCGTCGGCGGTCACCACGAGCGCGTGCTCGCAGCCGAGCCCGGCGAGCGCCTCGGCGATCGTCTCCTGATAGCGCCGGTCGGAGACGCCGAGGAGCTGGCGCGTCGCCCCGGCGGGGTTCGTGAGCGGGCCGAGGAAGTTGAAGATCGTCCTCACCGCGAGCTCGCGGCGAACCGGCACGACGTGCTTCATGGCGGCGTGGTGTGCCGGCGCGAACATGAAGCCGAAGCCGGTCTCGCGGATCGAGTCGCCGACCTGTTCCGGCGTCATCCCGATCTCGACCCCGAGCGCCTCCAGCATGTCGGCGGAGCCCGAGCGCGATGTGTTCGATCGGTTTCCGTGCTTGGCGACCGCGCACCCCGCTCCGGCGGCGATCAGCGCTGCGGTCGTCGAGACGTTGAAGGTCGAGGGCCCGCCGCCGGTTCCGGCCGTGTCCACGAGGTCGGTCCGTCCGGTCTCGACGTGAGCGGCCAGCCCACGCATCGTCCGCGCGAGGCCGATCAGCTCCGGGACGGTCTCACCCTTCGCCCGCAGCGCGACCAGGAAGGCGCCGGTCTGGACCTCGCCGGCCCGGCCCTCCATGATCTCGGACAGGACCGCCGAGGCGTGATCGGCCGTCAGGTGCTCTCCGGAGCAGACGGCATCGATGGCGCGGGTCAGGATCTCGTTCGGCATCGCGGCCTCGGGGCGCCGTCAGTCTCTCACGCCGGCGCGTCGCCGGGAAGGCCGAGGAAGTTGGCCAGCATCCGCTTCCCGAGCGGCGTCAGGACCGACTCGGGATGGAACTGCACACCCTCGGCGGGCAGCTCACGGTGACGCACCGCCATCACGATCCCGTCGTAGGAGGCGGAGAGCTCGAGCTCCGACGGTAGCTCCGGATCGGCGACGAGTGAGTGGTAGCGGCCGACCGTCAACGGCTTCGGCAGACCGGCGAAGATCGTACGGCCGTCATGATCGATCTCAGCGTCCTTGCCGTGAATCGGTTCCCCGCGCAGGACCCGGCCACCGAACGCCTCGACCATCGACTGGTGGCCGAGGCAGACTCCGAGCGTCGGGATGCCCGCCTCGGGGAAGCGCCGCGCGGCCTCGACCGAGATGCCGGACTCGGCGGGCGTGCAGGGGCCGGGCGAGATCACGAGCCGATCCGGGGAGCGCTGGAGCAGCTCGTCGACGGCGACGACGTCGTTGCGGACGACCTCGATCTCGGCACCGAGCTCGCCCAGGTACTGGACGAGGTTGTAGGTGAACGAGTCGTAGTTGTCGACGACGAGGACGTTCATTCCCACTCCGGGTGCTCGGCGGCGACGTCGACCGCACGGAAGATCGCCTTCGCCTTCTGCAGCGACTCGCGGTACTCGTAGTCGGGTTTGGCGTCGGCGACGGTGCCGCCGCCGGCCTGCACGTGGGCGAGACCGTCCTTGACGACCACGGTGCGGATGTGGATGGCGACGTCGAGGTCGCCGCGGAAGTCGAGATAGCCGATCGCCCCCCCGTAGGAGCAACGCTTGTGCGGCTCGACCTCGTCGATGATCTGCATCGCGCGGACCTTCGGGGCGCCGGAGAGCGTTCCCGCCGGCAAAGCCGAGCGCAGCACGTCCATGGCCCCGAGCCCGTCGCGAAGACGGCCGGAGACGCGACTGACGATGTGGAGGACGTGGCTGTAGGTCTCGACCGCCATCAACTCGTCGACGACGACGCTGCCGTACTCGGAGACCCGGCCGAGGTCGTTGCGCCCGAGATCGACCAGCATCACGTGCTCGGCCCGCTCCTTCGGATCGCCCAGCAGGCGCTCGGCGTTCGCGCGGTCCTCCTCCTCGTCGCCGCCCCGCGGGTAGGTGCCGGCGATCGGCCGCGTCTCGACGCGACGCCCCGTCACCTTCACCAGGGGCTCGGGCGACGCGCCGGCGATCTCGAAATCGCCGAAGTCGAGGAAGTACATGTAGGGCGAGGGGTTGACGGCCCGCAGGCCGCGGTAGATCGAGAACGCCGCCACCGGGCACTCGGCCGTGAAGCGCTGCGACGGCACGACCTGGAAAGCATCGCCGGCGCGGATGTAGTCGACGATCCGCGCGACGTTGGCCTCGAACTGCTCCCGGGTCATGTTCGACTTCCACTCGACCGGCTCGGCGGCAGCCTCGGCCGGCTCTGTGGCCGAGGCCGGGATCGCGCCGCGCAGGCGCTCGCGTGCCTCGTCGATCAACCCGATCGCCCGCTCGTAGGCGGCCTCGATCCCGTCGTCGGCGAACGCGAGGGCGATGATCGAGACCTCGTGCTTGTGGTGGTCGAAGGCGACGATCAGCTCGCAGACCATCAATGCGAGGTCGGGCAGCCCGAGCGGGTCGGGGTTCGGCCCGCCGAGGGGCTCGACGGTGCGGACGAGGTCGTACCCGAACAGCCCCACGGCCCCGCCGGCGAATGGGACTTCTTCGGCATCGGCGAGCCGGAAGCGGCCGAGAGCGTCGGCCACCGCTGCGTAGGGGTCGGGGGCGGGCGTCCGCCTGGTCGGCTCGGCGCCGGTCGCCGCTCCTCCCTCCCACTCGAGCAGCTCGCCCTCGCTCCAGCGGATCTGCAGGTGTGGGCTGAACCCCAGGAAGGAATAGCGACCGAGGCGGCCGCCCTGTTCAGCCGACTCGAGCAGGAAGGACGGCCCGGCGCCGCGAAGCTTCAGGAACGCCGAGACCGGGGTCTCGGTGTCGCCGACGAACGACTCGACGATCGGCACGACGTTGCCCTCGGCGGCGAGCTCGCGGGCTCGCTCGAGTGTCGTCCGGGTCGGGCTCAACGCGCTTCAGCCGCCGTCGTCGCGGCGCTCGTTGAGGACGTCGAAGGCCCCCTCGATTCCGAGGCCGCGCGAGGCCAGCGCGACCTCCAGGTGGTAGAGGAGGTCGGCGGACTCCTCGCCGACGCGCTCGTCGGACTCGCCGGCGACCGCACGCGCGACCTCGTCGGCCTCCTCGCGGACCTTGGCGCCGATCAGCTCGGGGTCGGCGAGGAGCCTGGAGGTGTAGGAGCCCTCGGGGCGCTCCTCGCCGCGCGCAGCGATCGTCCGCTCGAGCGCCGGCAGCGCCTCGTGCGAAACCGGCCGCGGCGGACCGTCGGCGGCACGGTAGAAGCACGTCCGCTCGCCGGTGTGGCAGGCGGGGCCGGCCGGATCGACGAGCGCCAGGACGGCGTCGGCGTCGCAGTCGTAACGGAGCTCACGGACCCGCTGGACGTTGCCGGAGGTCGCACCTTTATGCCAGAGCTCATTGCGCGAACGGCTCCAGAGGTGCATCTCACCGGTCTCGATCGTCCGCTCCAGCGACACGGCGTTGACCCAGGCGAGCGTCAGGACCTCGCCGGATCCGGCGTCCTGGATCACGCAGGGCGCGAGCCCACGCTCGTCGAAGTTGATCTCGTCGATCATGGGCGTCAGTCTAGGCGCGGCGTCCACTTCAGCACCGCAACCGCGGGTCGCTCAGACGGCACACCCAGCGTCAGTCGATTCCGAGGCGGTCGAGGAGCGACTCGTCGCGGCGCCAATGCTCGCGGACCCGGACGCGAAGGTCGAGGAAGACCTTGGACCCGAGCTCGCGCTCGAGCTCGCGGCGGGCTGCGGTCCCGATCTCGCGGACCATCCGGCCGCCCTTGCCGACGAGGATCTTCTTCTGCGAGAGCGACTCGGCCCAGATGTCGGCGCGGATCTCGACGATGCCGTCGTCGCGCGGCTCGATCGAGTCGACCTCGACCTCGACGGCGTGTGGGATCTCCTCCCGGGTCCGCCGCAGGACCTGCTCGCGGATCAACTCGGCGAGGTGGATCTCGCTCGGCAGGTCGGTGTGCTCGCCGGCCGGGTAGAGCAGCGGCCCCTCCGGCATCAGCTCGGTGAGGCGGCTGCGTAGCTCCTCGACTCCGGTCCCGCGGCGGGCGCTGATCGGGAAGACCTCGTCGACGACCTCGAGCTCGCCGGCGGCGGCGAGCGCCGCGATCAGCTCATGGCGCTTCAGCCGGTCGATCTTGTTGACCGCGCAGACGACTGGGGCCTCCGGGCGGCCGGCCTCGATCATCGACGCGATGAAGCGGTCGCCGGGACCGATTCCCTGCTCGCCGTTGAGGACGAACAGGATCGCATCGGAGTCGGCGAGCTCGCGCTCGACGCGCTTCTGCATCCGCTCGGTGAGGACGTCCCGCGGCTTCTGGACGCCCGGAAGGTCGGTGAGGATCATCTGCCAACTGGTGTCCGGCGCCGTGGCGACGCCGCGGACAGCGCGGCGGGTGGTCTGGGGGCGGTCGGAGACGATCGCTACCTTCGAGCCGACGAGGGCGTTGGCGAGCGTCGACTTGCCGACGTTGGGCCGCCCCGCGAGCCCGATGAACCCGGAGCGGGTCACGACTCGTCGCCGAGCCCGTACCAGCCGAAGCTGAGGGAGGGTTCACCGGCACCCTCGCGCTCGTAGAAGCGGTGAGCGTCGATTCGCGCCGCCGCGCTGGCGAGCTCGAGGTGGGAGGCGCCGCCGGCGACCGCCCATGTCCTGGCAGCGGCGAGCAGGCGAGCACCGATGCCCTGTGAGCGGCGCTCCGGGTCGACCGCGAGGTCCTCGATCCAGCAGCGCAGCCCGTAGCGGACCGAGAGAACGTCGAGGTAGGCGCTGCAGATGCCGATCACCCGGCCGTCCTCGACCGCGACCAGGACGGTCGCCGAATCGGAGTCGATGGCATCGATCAGCGCCACTCGGGCCCAGTCCGGATTCCAGGAGGAGGGCCGCGATCCCGGCGGAGCGAACAGCCACTCGTACCCGCGCAGGACTTCGTCGGCCTCCTCGGCCCGGGCCGGACGGACCTCGAAGCTCTCAGCCATCGCTCCCACAACCATCATCATCCTCGCGCAAACGGGCGAGGATCCCGTCCTGGAGCGCCAGCATCTCCCCGTCGTCGGCCTCGTGGTCGTAGCCGCAGAGGTGGAGGACGCCGTGGACTGCGGCCTCGACCAGGTCTTCGGTCTGCGGCGGGCAGATCATCACGTCGCCGAGCTCGCGTGGGCCGACGCTCGCGCCGGGGCCGTCGACCGGGAACGACAGCACGTCGGTCGGGCGATCGCGTCCCCGGTGCACCAGGTTCAGCTCGCGGATCCGCTCCTCGCCGACGAGCTCGACCGACAGGTGTCCGTCGCCGACGCCGGCGGCGGCGAGCGACGCCGCCACCGCATCCCGGAGCTCGGGCGGAACGTCGCCGAGATCGGCGCTCAATCGCCGCCGTCCGACGGGCGCGCCCGCTTGCGGTCCCCGTACTCGCCGTAGGCCGCGACGATCCGCTGCACGAGCTGATGGCGGACGACATCGGAGCCGCCGAAGCGGACGAACGTGATGTCCTCGACCGAGGAGAGGAT
This sequence comes from uncultured Conexibacteraceae bacterium, assembly GCA_963784885.1. Classification (GTDB taxonomy): domain Bacteria; phylum Actinomycetota; class Thermoleophilia; order Solirubrobacterales; family 70-9; genus RHKX01. The sequence continues at coordinate 308,349 of CAWATA010000004.1, read as the reverse complement.
CTCGCCCACGACCACGAGCCCGGAGCGCTGGTTGGCCGGCAGGTCGATCTGCGTGATGTCCCCGGTGACGACCATCTTCGAGCCGAACCCGAGCCGGGTCAGGAACATCTTCATCTGCTCGGGGCTCGTGTTCTGGGCCTCGTCGAGGATCACGAACGAGTCGTTGAGCGTCCTCCCGCGCATGAACGCAAGAGGGGCGACCTCGATGACGCCGCGCTCGAAGTACTCGTTGACGCGGTCGGGGTCGAGCATGTCGTAGAGGGCATCGAACAACGGTCGCAGGTAGGGATCGACCTTCGCCTGGATGTCGCCCGGGAGGAACCCGAGCCGCTCGCCCGCTTCGACGGCGGGCCGGGTCAAGATCAATCGGCTGACGTCGCGGGACTCGAGCGCCGCCACCGCCATCGCCACCGCGAGGAAGGTCTTGCCGGTTCCGGCCGGGCCGATGCCGAACGTGACCGTGTGGTCGCGGATCGAGTCGACGTAGCGCTTCTGGTTCGGCGTCCGCGGGGCGATGCTGATCCCGCGGTGGCGCCATACGGAGTCGCCGAGCATGGCCGCCGGGGCGACGCCTGAATCGCGAGCCCCCTCGACCGCCCGGACGGTGTCGGGCTCGAGGTCGTGGCCTCGCTCGATCAACCCGAGCAGCTCCTCGACCATCCCCCGTCCCTCTTCGACCGAGGCCTCGGGGCCGTCGAGTGTGATCACGTTCCCGCGCAGGTAGACGTCGCAGTCCAGCCGCTCCTCGAGTTCGCGCAGGACCGAGTCGCCGGACCCCGCGAGCTCCGCGGCGACATCGTTTTCGATCGTCAGCTGCCTACGCGCCAAGCCGCTCCCGGACCATCGTCGATACGCGCTTGCCGTCGGCGCGGCCCTTCACCTGAGCCATCACCACGCCGATCACCTTGCCCATCTCCTTGACGTCCGCCGCCCCGGTCGACTCGACGGCAGCCGCGACGAGCTCCTCGAGCTCGGAATCGGAGATCTGCTCCGGCAGGTAGCCCTCGATCAGCTCGGCCTCGGCGCGCTCGGCTTCGGCCTGCTCTGCCCGCCCGCCGGACTCGAAGGCCTCGGCGGCCTCGATCCGCTTCTTACGCTCGCGCTGGAGCACCGCTACGGCATCGCCGCTTCCCTCCTTCTCGTCCTGCTGGAGGGAGCTGGCCAGCATCCGCAGCGTGCCGACGCGTTCGCGCTCGCCAGCCTTCATGGCGGTGCGTGTGTCGAGCTGGATGCGCTCGAGGATCGATTCGCTCATCGGCTCAAGAGTAGTGCGGCGGCGCTCAGACCTGCTCGACGTCGCCGAGCGGCATCTGCAGGAAGCGCGTGCCGAGCTCGCGGAAGCTGGCGGCGTCGCCGGTGCAGAGGAAGCGGTAGTCGCCCTCACCGTCGGAGTCGCTCTCCAGCGCCGCCGCCTCGAGGATCCGCTGCGCCTTGGCGGCGATCGCGTGGCCGGCGGTCACGAGCCGGACGTCGCGGCCGAGGATCCGCTGCAGCATCGGGGCCACGAGTGGGTAGTGGGTGCAGCCGAGGATCAGCGTGTCGACACCCGCGGCTCGCAGCGGCTCGCAGTAGAAGCGCACGGTGTCGACCACCGACTGGTCGAAGGGAAAGCCGCTCTGGATGATCGGCGCCAGGTCGGGCGCCGAGACCTCGGTGACCTCGAGGCCGCGTCCCTGCCGCTCGAGCGCTCGCCGGTACGCGCCGCCGTCCACGGTCGCCGGCGTCGCCAGCACCCCGACCTTCCCTGCCCCGCTGATCGCGGCGGCGATCTCGGCCTCGGGGCCGATCACGGTCACGACCTCGACCCCATGAGCGGCCGCGATCTCGCGGGCGGCGTCGGCCCCCGCCGCCGTCGCCGAGTTGCAGGCGACGATCAGCAGCTTCGCACCGCGGTCGAGCAGGAACTCGGTATTGGAGACGACCAGCGCCCGCAGCTCCGCCGCGGTCTTCGTCCCGTACGGGAAGTGGGCGCTGTCGCCGAGGTACAGGAAGTCCTCATGCGGCAGCGAGACGAGGCACTCGTGCAACACCGTGAGCCCGCCGACCCCGGAGTCGAACATGGCAATCGGCAGCGAGCGGTCGGGCGGCATCAGTGAAGGGTTCCCCACCGCGCATTATCGATGAGCGCGTCCCTAGAGGAAGGGCTTGGCCGTCATGACGTAGATCGTCAGCAGGATCACGACGCCCGCGAGAGTTCCCACCTTGGCCACCTGCGAGCTCAGGGCGTTGAACTCGTCGGAGAGCTCGCCGTCGGGGTTGGCGATGTCACGCTCGGCCAGCGCGATCGACTCCTTCGTCTTCGGGATGAAGTAGGCGTGGGTGATCCCGAGCAGGAAGACGATCGCGACGAAGCCCCAGCTGATGAAGAAGCTGCCCATGCCGTAGGGACCGTCGGAGGCCAGGTAGATCCCGGTCAGCAGGATCAGCGTCATCGCGATCGTGTTGACCGTGCGATCCCAGAACACGATCGTGCGCCCGACCAGCGGGATCGCCTGACCGCCCTCGCGTTGCGCCATCGTCAGGTAGGCCGCGTAGGCGAACGTCGGGCCGAAACCGACGACGACCGCGGCGATGTGGAAGAAGACGACGACGTCGTAGAACTGGACTGCTGCTGTCGTGATCATGGCTCCAACGGTAACGCCGCGTCCGGAGCGAACCGGCCGATCATCCGCGCAGCGACAGGGCTGCCCAGTCGCCGCTTCCGACCTCCTCCTCGACCGCCATCCCGGCGGACTCGCAGCTCGCGACGACACGGTCGCGCTCGCTCCGGAGCAGGCCGCTGACGACCATCCGGTCGGGAACCGCGATCTCGCCCGCCACCATCCGCTCGATCAGCGGCACCAGCAGGGGCGCGGTCAGGTTGGCGACGATCGTCGGCGCCTGCGGCGGCGTCCGCTCGCGCAGGTTGAGCCGCTCGACGGCGACGACCACGGAGTTCGCGACGGCGTTGGCGGCGGCGGCCTCGACCGCCGCCTGCTCGTGATCGCATCCGATGACCGGCTCCCAGCCGAGCTTCGCCGCCGCGATCGCGAGCACGCCGGAGCCGGTTCCCCAGTCGGCGAGCGGCCCGGCGGCGAAGCCCCGGTCGGCGAGAGCGAGCAACAGCTCGAGGCAGGACCGCGTCGTCGCGTGGCCGCCGGTGCCGAAGGCCCGGCCTGGATCGACGACGATGTCCACCTGGTCTCCCTCGTGGGGGTCCTCCCACGAGGGCCGCACGACGAGCCGTCCGCCGGCGATGACGACCGGCTCGTGGAAGTCGCGCCAGCGGTCGGCCCAGTCGTCGGGGATCTCGGTCGTCTCGATCTCGACCAGGCCCTCGCCGGCGGCGGCGCGGAGGTCGGGCAGATCCGGGAGCTCGCCGGGCGGCCCGTAGATCGCGTACTCGACGTAGTCGGCCCCCCGCTCCTCCTCGACACCTCCGGGGACCAGCTCGACGAGCTCGGCGAGGACGAGCTCGGCCTGCTCGGGGCGGCAGCGGACCGCGAGCCTGATCATCGGCGCAACCGGCCGCTCAGCGGAACGCCCGGCGAACCCGCTCGAAGAGGCCCTCGCGAGCGCCGCCCGGTGCGTTGTCGGGACCGAGCGTCGCGTCGAGCCGCTCGGCCAGTTCCCGCTGCTCGTCGTCGAGCGCCACCGGGGTGACGACCTTGATCGCGACGTGGAGGTCGCCTCGCCGCCGCGGACTGCGCAGCGACGGCAGGCCCTCGCCGCGGATCCGGATCGCGTCCCCGTGCTGGGCCCCCGGCTCGATCTCGACGTCCCGCTCACCGGTGACGGTCTCGACCGGCAGAGTCGCTCCGAGCATCGCCGTCGTGGCGGTGAGCTCGAGAACGGTGACGAGGTCAGTGCCCTCGCGGTGGAATCGGTCGTCCTCGGCGATCAGCACCTGCACGTAGAGGTCGCCGGCCGGGCCCCCGGCGGTCCCGGCGTCGCCGGCGCCGGAGATCCTGATCCGCTGGCCGTTCTCGATCCCGGGCGGGACGTCGACCTCGTAGGTCTTGCGCTCCCCGACGGTCCCGGCGCCGTCGCAGATCTCGCACGGCGTCTCCGGGATCTTGCCCTCGCCGCCGCAGGTCGGGCAGGGCGCCGCCCGGACCATCTGGCCGAACGGGGTCCTGGTCATCTGCCGGACCTGGCCCGCGCCGCCGCAGGTCGCACAGGTCTCGATCGGCGTGCCGGGCTCGGCGCCGTTGCCGTTGCAGTGCTCGCAGCGGGAGACCGCATCGAACTCGACCTCGCGGCGGACGCCTTCGATCACGTCGGCCAGACCGATCTCGACCCGGACCCCGACGTCGCCGCCGGCGGCGGGCCCCCCGGCGCCGCCCCCGAACCCGAAGAGGTCGCCGAACATCGGGTCGGAGCGCCCGAAGATCGCCTCGAAGATGTCCTGGAAGCCGCCGGCGCTCTCGGCGCGTGAGTGGAACCCGCCCGAGCGCAGGCCGTCGTAGCCGAAGGCGTCGAACGTCCGCCGGCGCTCGGCGTCGGAGAGGATCTCGTAGGCCTCCGCCGCCTCCTTGAACTTCTCCTCGGCCTGGGGATCCTCGGTGTTGACATCGGGATGAAGCTCGCGCGCGAGCCGCCGGAACGCCTTCTTGATCTCGGCCTCGTCGGCGCTGCGATCGACGCCGAGGATCTCGTAGGGGTCGCGTGGCATCGGTCTCCTATCCCTCGTAGACCGTCGCGAACAGGCGCGACAACTCGCCGGCCGCATCGCGGACCGAGTCGATGGCCTTTGCGTAGTCCATCCGCAGCGGCCCGACGACGCCGACCGCCCCGAGCTGGCGGTAGCCGAGCCCGTACCCGGCCCCGACGACGCTGACCGAGCGGAGCGCCGGCTCGGGGTTCTCCTCGCCGATGCAGAGGAAGACGGAGCGCTCCCGCAGCGCCGAGCGGAGGACCGAGAGCACGCTGACCCGCCCCTCGAGGGCGCTGACGACGCTGTCGGGGTGCGGGATGTCGGCCGCGTGGCTGGCCGAGATCAGGCGGCCGGTCCCGTCCATGTAGAGCTGCTGCGGCGACGCCTCCGCAAGCTCGGCGATCGCCGTCCCGATCCCGGCGAGGAAATCGCGCTCGCGGTCGCCGAGCTCCGGGTCCTGCAGCCGCGCGGCCACGATGCTCGATCCGATCCCGAGGCCCGCGAGTCGCTCGTTCAGAAACGACGAGGCCCATTCGACCAATCCGTGGTCGACGGGGTCGGTGAACGTGAAGACGCGCTTGGCGACCTCGCCGTTGTCGGCGATCGCGACGACCGCGATGACCCGCGGCTGCAGCAGCAGCACCTCGACGCGATGGATCGTCGCGGTGCTGGCGGGCGGCGCGGTCGCCAGCGCGAGGAGATCGTTGGCCTGGGCGAGAGCGGCGGTCGTCTCGCGGAGCGCGTCCTCGACCTCACGGCGGGCCTGCGCGATTCCGCCGACCGCGACGGGGGATTCGGCCGGGCGGCCGGCGCCGGACTCGATCAGGCTGTCGGCGTAACGACGGTAGCCGGCATCGGTCGGAACGCGGCCGGCGGAGGTGTGGGGCTGGGAGAGGTAACCCTCGCGCTCGAGCGCGGCGAGCTCGGCGCGGACGGTCGACGGGCCCCAGTCGAAATCGGCGCGGTCGGCGATCGCCTTCGAGCCGACCGGCGTACCCGTCTTCAGGTACGCGTCGACCGCGATCTCGAGGATCAGTCCCTGGCGTTCGCTCAGCACGCCACTGATTCTAGGTAGCGACGGTGGCGCCGCCCGGTCCGCGTCAGGAGAGCTGCAGCTCCGCCTCGGCGTTGCGGACGATTCCGTTGTCGCCCTGGAACGCCTCCGTCGCGACGACGACGCGCTCGCCCTCGCGCTCGGTGACGGTCCCGCTGACCACGATCTCCTCCTCGGGGACGCCCATACCGCGGAACTGGACGCTGAGCCGGCGCAGGGCCCGCGGGTCGCCTCCCGCCGCCTCGGTCTGCGCTCGCGCGACCTGGGCCATCGAGTAGAGGCCGTGGAGGATGTTCCGCGGCAGCCCGACCATCTGTGCGAAGTCGTTGTCGATGTGGATCGGGTTGAAATCGCCGGACGCCCCCGCGTAGCGGTGCGGCAGGTACTTGTCCGGGGTGACCCGGAGCTCCGGGATCGCATCACCCTCGTTCAGATCGGCCATGCTCGCCTCCTCAGACGCCGCGGACGATGTTCGTCCAGGTTGCGCGGACGACCTCGTCGCCGTCCTGGTTGGTCGAGACGGACTCGAAGACGTAGAAGCCCTTGCCGTCCTTCTCGTAGATCTCGCGCACCGATGCCCGGGTCGTGATCTCGTCGCCGGCGCAGACCGGCTCGCCCCAGACGAACTCCTGGCCGCCGTGGACCATCGCCGCGAGGTTGATGCCGACATCGGGATCGAGGATCGCCGGGGCCATCGCGGGTGAGCTGTAGACGACCGCGAACATCGGCGGGGCGACGACGTCTCGGAACCCGGCGGCCTTCGCCGCCTCGCGATCGTGGTGGACCGGCTCGGTCTGGCCGACCGCGCCGGCGTACTCGCGGATCTTCTCGAGGCCGACCTCGTAGGTGGCCGGCGGATACTCCTTGCCGACGGCATCGGTCTTGACTGGCATGGCGCGCGATCCTTTCAGGTTCGGCGAACCTGCGACCCGCCGGTGATCGTCTCGACGCCGTCGTCGTCGAATCGCACGAGGGCCTTGTTGCCGCCGTCGTAGTCGGGCGCCCAGAGCAGCAGCGTCGCGTCGCGGCGGCTCTCGTCGTCGGGGCCGACCGTGCAGCGCTCCGCACCGGGCTCGTCGAGCCCGCGCCAGAGGCGGATGAACGGGTTGTTCTCCCACTCCTCGACCACCGTCGTCGGCTCGCGGTGTCCGGGGTGCAGCCGGACGTCGTTCGGGAGCGCCATGACCCGGTCCATGATCGAGGCCCTGAGATCGGCGAGGCCGGTCGCCCCGGGGGCGCCGGTGCCGCCGACGGTGCCCTTGAAGATCACGTCGGCGGTCAGGCAGTCGTCCTCGTTTATCCGCAGCGCCAGGTGATCGCCGCAGTGCCCGGGCGTGTGGATCGCCTCGATCTTCAGCCCGCCGGTCTCGAGGACGTCGCCGTGGTCGATCGTCCCGGTCACCGCGTCACCGACCAGGTCCCTGCACAGCGGGTGCGCGAGCACCGGAACGCCGCCGAAGCGCTCCACCAGCTTCTCGACCCCGACGACGTGGTCGTAGTGGTGGTGCGTAAGGAGGATGTGGGTGATCGTCGTGCCCTCGCGCTCGACCCGCTCGCAGAGCGGATCGGTCGCCAGGTTCGAGTCGATCAGGACCCCGGTGCCGCCGACCTCGTCCACGGCGAGGTATGCATTCGAGAGCCACTCCGACTGTTCTACGCGCTGAAGGATCATGGACGGAACTTATCGACCGAGCTGCCTTCTTCGCCTGACGACGACCGCACTTCCCGGATGGCGACGGCTAGAACTCGATCACGCTGCGGATGCCGTCCTGGGCCTCCATGAGCTCGAAGCCGCGGTTGACCTCGTCCAGGGTGATCCGGTGCGAGATGAATGGGTCGACGTCGATCTCGCCCTGCATGTAGAGATCGACCAGCTTCGGCACGCCCTCTCGGCCCTTGACGCCGCCGAACGACGATCCGGCGACGCGGCGGCCGGTGATCAGCCAGCGGGGGATGATGTCGAGCGTCTCGCCCTTGCCGGCCACTCCGGCCACGGTGCAGAGGCCCCAGGCCATCCGCGCCGCCTCGACCGCCTGCTGCATGACCTTTACGTTCCCGGTCGCCTCGAATGTGTAGTCGGCGCCGAATCCGCCGTCGGTCATCTCGAGGATCCGCTCGACGGTGTTCTCGTCGGCCTTCATCACGTCGGTCGCGCCCTGGCCCTTGGCGAGCTCGAGGCGGTCGTCGGAGAGATCGACGCAGATGATCCGCTCCGCGCCCTGGAGGCGGCAACCGGCGACGGCGCCGAGCCCGACCATTCCGGCGCCGAAGACCACGCAGGTCGTGCCGGGGTCGACCTTGGCGGTGTACATCGCCGCGCCGAGGCCGGTCGACAGGCCGCAGGCGAACAGGCAGGCGCGGTCGAGCGGGGCCTCCGGATCGACCTTCGCGAGCGCGATCTCGGGCATCACCGTGTACTCGGCGAAGGTCGAGGTCCCCATGAAGTGGCGGATCTCCTCGCCGGAGTCCGGGCGACTGAGACGGACCGTGCCGTCGGGCAGGTGGCCGAGGTTCTGCTCGGCGCGGATCGCCATGCAGAGGTTCGTTCGCGGATCGACGCAGTGGACGCACTCCCCGCACTGGGGCGAGAACAGGGTCACGACGTGATCGCCCTCGCCGACCGACGTCACCCCCTCGCCGACCTTCTCGACGACGCCGGCGCCCTCGTGGCCGAGGACCGCGGGCGCGTAGCCCGACGGATCGACGCCGGATGCCGTGTAGAGGTCGGTGTGACAGACGCCGCAGGCGACCAGCCGGACCAGGACCTCGCCGGGTTTGGGGTCCTGAAGGTCGAGCTCCTGGACCACGAGCGGCTCGCCGAACTCCTCCAGGACCGCTGCTCTCATCCTCATCGCCGCTCCTCTCCTCGAACAACCTCGGACTGGTAGCGATCCTATTGCGCAGGCGGTTTCAGCCGCAATCGCGATCGGGCCGGGCGGGCCGGGAGCCACGCCCGAACTCCGCAGGCGCCGAGGCCGGAGCCCCGGCGCTGCCGCCCCGGGGCCCGTGACCTCAGCGGGCGCGGGCGGCCTTCAGATCCTTCTTCGTGGCGTCGAGCGAGACCAGGTAGCTGCGCTTGCCGAGCTTCGTCGCGAGCCCGCGCTTCTCGAGCTTCTTCATCGCCGCCGGGCAGCGCTTGCAGCGCGGTCCCGACTTGCAGCACTTCTTCTTCGTCCTGATCTGACGTCCCCTTGCCACGGCCCGGGCAGGCTAGCAAGCTCGATTAGGGATACCTAACGCAGAACCGGATCGCCGGTCTCGCGAGCCGGCGGCGGCGGCACCTCGCCGGTCGCCTCGGCGAGCGGGCCCTCGCGGCTGCGGGAGCGCCGCCCGATCCACCTGGCGCGGATCCAGCGGACGCCGAAGTACACGCCGAGGGCGTAGATCCACCCGAGCAGGACGTCGAAGACGTAATGCTCGCCCCCGTATACGAGGGTCCATCCCATCGCCAGCACGTAGCCGACCCCGAGCACGCGCGCGATCCTGCCGCTGCGCCAGAAGAACGCGCAGAGCAGCATCGGGAACGCTGCGTGCAGCGACGGCAACGCGGCGACCGGGTTGTAGAGCGAATTGCCCTTGTCCCAGATCGCCGCTGCCGGCGAGACGCCGAGCTCGGTCCAGACGCTCCCCGTCACCCGCGAGACCGGGCCGATCATCAGGTTGTCGCTCGCCATCCACGGCGGCGCCGCGGGGACGAGCGCGTAGGTCAGGAAGGCGGCGATGCTGAGGGTCAGCACCATCGCCCGGAACTCGAGGAAGCGGAAGTGGGACACCCGCCAGAGGTAGGCGGCGGCGATGAACACCATGAAGTAGTGGGTCAGGTAGACCGCCCAGGAGAAGACGTCGTACCACGGCAGCCGGCCGATCTCGTAGAGCTGCTCCTGGAGCCAGACGGTCGGCACGCTGCCCGCGAAGAGGAACTTGTCGGCGTCGATCTGGGGCAGAAAGTGCGGCGCGAACAGCGGGTTGTTGCCGACCAGGCCCCGAAGCAGGTCGTAGCCGACGAGGATCGCGTAGAACGGCAACCAGTCGAAGATCACCCCGCGGGCGAAGCCGCGGACGTCGGCGAGGGAGACGGCGAGCAACCCGACCAGCAGCCAGAGGAAGATCGTCTCGCGGGCCAGCAGCACCCCGGTGAACGAGATCAGCGCGACGGTCGCGACGACGTAGAGCCCGAGCCCGATGAACGCGTTGCGGCGCGCGGAGTCGCGTGCCACCGGCTCGGCCGGCGCCTCGACTACCCGATCTTCGGCTACTGCGCTCGACTCCAAGGCTTCAACGCCCGGATCGGCGACTCGCCTGCCCCGGCGGTTCGTGTCGCATCGGCAGTGATGATAAGCCGCGAGCGGGCGGCCGACGGCCGCGGGCGGGCTCTCAGCGGCCGAAGCCGAGCACGTCGGGCAGGTTCACGCAGCCGTTGACGGGCTCGAGCGAAGCGACCCTTCCCGCCGGTGTGACGGTGACTGCCTCCCAGCAGCCGTAGTCGCCGACGATCGCCCGGTACATCCGCGAGTCGCCGTCGGTGCAGAACCAGGTCTCGCTCCGGTGATGACATCCGCCGGCGTCGGTGTCGGCGCTGCGGGCGATCGAGGTCGCGAGCGCCTCGTCGCTGATGCTCAGGACGGTTCCCGGGCGCAGGGTCAGCCCGGCGATGGCGACCACCGCCAGGACGACGAAGAAGAGCGGGGCGAGCTTCGACATGTCACCCAGGCTAGGTCCGGGCGCTGCGCCCGTCGGCAACTTCCCTTGCATGGGAAGGACTTTGCGAGCCCGGGCGGGCGCTCAGTCGTCGTCGCCCAGCGTGAGCACCGCCAGGAACGCCTCCTGCGGCACCTCGACCGAGCCGACCTGCTTCATCCGCTTCTTGCCCTTCTTCTGCTTCTCGAGCAGCTTGTTCTTGCGGGTGACGTCGCCGCCGTAGAGCTTCGCGGTGACGTCCTTGCGCACCGCTTTGACCGTCTCGCGGGCGAGCACCCGGGTGCCGATCGCGGCCTGCACCGGGACGTCGAACTGCTGCCGGGGGATCGTCTTCCGCAGTCGTGAGACGAGGATCTTGCCCTGCTCGTAGGCGTTGTCGCGGTGGCAGATGATCGAGAGCGCGTCGACGGGCTCCCCCGCGAGCAGGACGTCGAGCTTGACGAGGTCGCCGGGCCGGTTGTCGAGGGGCTCATAGTCGAACGAGGCGTACCCCCTCGTCGAGGACTTGAGCACGTCGTAGAAGTCGAGGACGATCTCGCCGAGGGGCAGGTCGTAGCGCAGCTGGACCCGCTCCGGGCTCAGGTAGTGCATGTCCACGTGGGTGCCCCGGCGCGCCTGGCAGAGCTCCATGACCGCTCCGACGTACTCCTTCGGACAGATCAGCGAAGCGCGGATGTAGGGCTCGCTGATCTCGTCGATCGACCCCGGATCGGGGAGGTCGGTCGGGCTGTTCACCGCGACCTCGTCGCCGCTCGTCATCGTGACGACGTACTTGACGTTCGGCGTGGTCGCCAGCAGGGCGAGGTCGTACTCGCGCTCGAGCCGCTCGCGGACGATGTCCATGTGCAGGAGGCCGAGGAAGCCGCAGCGGAAGCCGAAGCCGAGCGCCTCCGACGTCTCGGGCTCCCAGGAGAGCGCCGCGTCGTTGAGGGCGAACTTCTCGAGCGCGTCGCGGAGATCCTCGTAGCGGTCGGTGTCGATCGGGAAGAGCCCGCAGAAGACGACTGGTTGCACCTCGCGGTAGCCGGCGAGCGGATCGGAGGCCGGATGGTCGCGATCGGTGAGCGTGTCGCCGACGCGCAGCTTGGCGACGTCCTTGAGGCCGGTGATCACGTACCCGACCTCGCCCGCGTCCATTCCCGCCACCGGCGTCATCGCCGGCCGGAAGAAGCCGATCTCGTCGAGGTCGGCTCGGGTTCCGTTCTGCATCGCCAGCAGCGGCTCGCCCTTGCGGAACTGCCCGTCGATCATCCGCACGTAGGCGACGACGCCACGGTACTGGTCGAACTCGGAGTCGAAGATCAGGGCCCGCGCCGGCGCGTCCGGATCACCGGTCGGCGGCGGCACCCGCTCGACGATCGCTTCGAGCACCCGTTCGACCCCCATCCCGGTCTTCGCGGAGATGTGGATGGCGTCGTCGGGATCGGTCCCGAGCAGATCGGCGACCTCCGCGGCCACCCGCTCCGGCTCGGCGCCCGGCAGGTCGACCTTGTTGAGCACCGGAATCAGCTCGAGCCCGGCCTCGATGGCCGCGTAGGTGTTGGCGACGGTCTGGGCCTCCACCCCCTGCGCGGCGTCGACGACGAGCAGGGCGCCCTCGCAGGCCGCGAGGCTGCGCGAGACTTCGTAGGAGAAGTCGACGTGCCCGGGCGTGTCGATCAGGTGCAGGTGGTAGGTCTCGCCGCTCGCGGCGGCGTACTCGACCCTCACGGCCTGGGCCTTGATCGTGATCCCGCGCTCGCGCTCGAGGTCCATCGAGTCGAGCAGCTGCGAGCGCATCTCGCGGGGGTCGACGGCGCCGGTCAGCTCGAGGATGCGATCGGCCAGCGTCGACTTCCCATGGTCGATGTGGGCGATGATCGAGAAGTTCCTGATTCTGTCCATCGAAGCGCTCATGCGTGGCGGCCGGAGGTCGCCCGGCGGATCGCCAAGGGTAGAGCGCCTAGCGCCTGACGACCCCGAGCAGCTGCCGGGCCTCGGGCACCCGCAGCGCGAGGATCGCCCCGAGGTAGACGAGGCCGCCCGCCGCGAGCGCGACGCCGAGGGAGACCGCCTGAGCGATCGTGCTGCGGCCGAGCACCGCATCGAGCTGGTCCCAGATCAGCCACGAGACCCCGGCGAGGGCGGCGGAGGCGACGGTGATCCGGATCGTCGCGTCGAGCAGTTTCGGGAACTCGATCCCCTTCAGCGGACGGCGCAGGACGATCACCTGGGCGACCACGCTCGCAGCGGTCGCGATGGCGGTGCCCGCGACGATCCCGGCGACCCCGAACGGCTTGTAGAAGGCGAATGCCGCCGCCGCGGTGATCACGAGATTGAGCCCGGCGATCCAGGTCGGCGTCCACGGGCGCTGGAGGCTGAAGAACGTCCGGGTGAGGATCAGGAACAGACCGTTGAACGGCAGCGAGAAGGCGAACCAGAAGAGCGCGGTCGCGACGAGCGGCGTCTCCTCGGGCGAGAACTCGCCGCGCTGATAGACGAGCCTGATCATCGGCTCCGACAGGACGAGGATCGCCGCCGCCGCCGGCACCAGGACCAGGAGGATCATCCGCATTCCATTGGCCATCGTCCGCCGCAGATCGTCGAAGTCGCGGCGGGCCGCGTACCGCGAGAGGGTCGGGAAGATGACCGTGGTGACCGCGACCGAGAACATCCCCTGCGGCAGCATGTAGATGCGGAACGCCTTGTCGATCGCGGCCGGCGCGTAGTTGGCGAGCGCCTCGTTCGTCCCCGCGAGGTTGCCGGGGACGAGAGCGCCGACGAGGCTGTTGATGACGAGGTTGACGTTGATCAGGCCGAGGCTGATCGTCACGGGCAGCATCAGCAGCAGGACCTTCTTGACGAGGTCGCTGCGCCATTCGAACACGCGGAGCATCCGGAACGGGGTGTGGCGAAGGTCCCAGGAGACCATCGCGAGCTGCAACGCGGTGCCGACGAGGACGCCGATCGCGTAGGCGTAGATCCGGTCGTCGCCGCTGAACATCGGCGAGAGGGCGATGAGGACGCCGATGATCGCCAGGTTCCAGAACAGCGGCGCGATCGCGAAGACCGCGAAGCGGTTGTAGCTGTTGAGGACGCCGACGACGACCCCGGAGAGCCCGAGCATGATCAGGATCGGGAACAGCAGCTGCGAGAGGGCGACGGTGAGGTCCTGCGTCTCCTGGTCGAGGTCCGGGACCAGCATCGGGATGAGCAGCGGCGCGACCAGGATGAACAGCGCCGTGATCACTCCGAGCACCGCAGTGATCAGGAAGATCAGCGTCGAAGCGAGCCGGAAGGCCTCGCGCTTGTTGCCCGCCTCGAGCTGCTCGGTGAAGACCGGGACGAAAGCGCCCTGGAGCGCCGCGTCGGCGAACAGGCTGCGGACGAGATTGGGGATCTGGAAGGCGATCGTGAACGCGGACATCGCCGGGCCGACCCCGAAGTAGCCGGCGGCGATGATCTCGCGGATCAGCCCGACGAGCCGCGAAGCGCCGGTCGCGATGCTGAAGAACGCGGTCGAGCGGCCGATCCGGCGCGACTGCTCGGTCGGCTCGGGTCCGAGCGCCGAGCCGGCGAACTCCTCGTCGATCGGATCGATCGCGTAGGCGGGATGGAAACGCCGCGCGCTCGGCGGCAACGGCGGCAACTCCGTCCTGTCGGTGGATTCGTCCATCAATCGCTACAGTGTGCGGCCGCTGATGGCCAACATCGCCTCACAGAAGAAGCGAATTCTCCGCTCCGAGCGGGAGCGCGACGAGAACCGCCGGTTCACCGGAGCGGTCAAGACGCAGTTCCGCCGCCTCGAGGAAGCGGCCGAGTCGGGCGACTCCGACGCGGTCGCGACCGAGCATCGGACGCTGGTCTCGCGGATCGACAAGGCCGTTCAGAAGGGCGCCATGCACGCCAACACCGGCGCCCGCAAGAAGGCTCGCGCCGCGCGGATCGCCGCCGGCTCCTAGCCGCTCCGCCGATTCCGATCACCCGGAGTCCGTCTCGCCCGACGCCCGCATGACCGCGAGGGTCAGCGCGACTTCGTCGTCGTAGTCGGATCCCCCCCTCGTCCACCACTCGAGGTCGGCGGCGGCACCGATCGCCGCCGAGAGGTCGGCGGAGTCGACGCCCTGCACGGAGCGGACGAGCATCTTCGCCGCGTACGGCGCCATCGGCAACGACGCCTCGACCCGCGACGCCGGCTCGCCGGCCTCGATCGCCGCCGCGGCCGCGAATGCGCTGCGGAGTCGCGACGCCATCCCGTAGACGAGCGGGGTGACCGCCTCGCCCTGCTCGATCAGCTCCTCCGCCGTCGCGACCGAGCGGTCGCGGTCGCGGGAGACGATCGCGTCGGCCAGCGCCCACCCCATGCGCTCGGAGTTGTCGGTGGTCATCGACTCGACGTCCTCGAGCCCGACCTCGCCGCCGTCGCCGGCCCAGAGCGCGAGCCGGTCGAGCTCGACGGCAAGCCGCTCGGTGCTGTTGCCGACGCGGGTGATCAAGGCCCTCGCCGCCTGCGGAGCCAGCGCGAAGCGGCGCTCGCGGGCGCCGGCGACGAGCCAGCCCGGGAGGTCTCGCTTGCTCGGCGCGGCGAAGCTCCGGACCTCTCCCCCGGCACTCTCGACCGCCTCCGCGAGGCCCTTCGGGACCTTTCCGCGGGCCACGAGGACGACGGTGACGTCGGGGGTCGCTGCGGCGAGGCCGCCCGCCACCCGCTCGACGTCGGCCGCCTTCCAGCGTTCGACTCCGTCGGCGAGCAGGTAACGCCGCGAAGCCGTCAGCGACATCGCCGGGATCGCTCCGACGAGGGCATCCACGTCGGGGGCGGCGCCGGCGCCGGCGCTGAAGTCCTCCAGGGCGCCCGCCCCGCCCTCCCGCTCGGCCCGCGCCCGCAGCCGGTTCAGCGTCGCCGAGAGCTTCGCGGCGTCGTCCCCGGCGAACAGGTACGCGGATCGCATCTCGTCGGCCACCGGCCTGAGTCTACGTCCGGGTGCGGTCCGATCACCGTCCAGGCGCGCATCCCGGCCGGCCGGCCGTCCCGGCCCCGCGCGTGGTCGCCACTTCGATCCCCCCGGGCCCGAGCTCGATCGCTGCGTCACCGTCGAGATCGGTGCGCAGAGTGCAGATTCCGCGCCCGGCGAGCGTCCCGATCGTCGCGTCGGTCGGGTGTCCATAGGAGTTGCCGGCGCCGACCTCGATCAGCGCGACTCGCGGAACCGATCGATCGAGGAGCGAGCCGAGGCCGGCGTCGTCGCTGCCGTGATGGGCGACCTTGAGGACGTCGAAAGGACCGGGGACGAGGTGGGTCGCCTCCGCTTCGGCGTCACCGGTCAGCAGGACGTCCCAGCCGTGCCAGCCGGCGGCGAGGACGAGCGACCCGGCGTTCGGGTCCGCCGCGCCCGGATCGTCACGGGGCGGCCAGAGGACATCGACCCGCAGCGCCCCGAAGCGGAGCGCGCTGCCCTCGGCCACCGCCAGGACCCGGGCGCCGGCGGCGCGGGCCGCCGCGTCGACGGCCGGAGCGGGCCGTCCCCGGACCACGGCCTCCACGCGGCGCCCGGCGAGCACTTCGCTCAGGCCACCAGCATGGTCGAGCTGATCGTGGGTGACGAACACCGCCGCGAGCGAGTCGACGCCGAGCCGCTCGAGCGCGTCTGCGGCGGCTCCTCCGGGCGGGCCGGCGTCGACGAGTATCGGCGCCCCGACCGGGCGCTCGATCAGGACTGCATCGCCCTGGCCGACGTCGAGACCGGTCACCCGGAGGCCGCTCGTCGCCGGACGGCTGTCGGAGCCGTCGCCGACCAGCGCGAGCACGAGCGCCGCCAGCGCCACCGTCGCCGCGAATGCCCGCGCCGCCGGAGCGAGCGCCAACCGCCGGCGGCGGCGCAGCGTCGCCAGCGCGACGGCGACCGCGGCCGAAGCCGAGAGATAGCCGACGACGATCGCGACCGGCCCGCCGCCTCCCACCTCCGCCTCGGCCCAGGTGGGAGAGCCGAGCACCCGCGCGACGAGCGCGATCCAGTCGATCAGCGGGCCCTCGACGGTCCCGAGCGGAGCGGTCGGTAGGCCGGGAACCTGGGCGATGAGACCGGTCAGCATGCCGATCCACATGACCGGCGCGACCGCCGGCAGGACGAGCAGGTTGGCCGGTATCGACGCCAGCGACAGTCGCTCGAAGTCGTGGGCGATCAGCGGTGCCGTCGCGATCGTCGCCGCGAGCGTCATCGCGGCGCCGTCGGCGAGGGCCCGGGAGAGCGACTGCGGTAGCCGGGCCGGAAGCCGCTCGGCGATCAGGTCGCGTGCCGGGCCGGCCCAGAGCATGATCCCGGCGACGGCGGCGAAGCTGAGCTGCCAGCCGACGTCGCCGCCGAAGCGCGGGTTGATCAGCAGCGTGGCGACGGCCGCCAGCAACGGCGGATAGGCACGGCCCGGGAGCCGCCCGGCGAGGGTCGCGAGGATCGCCGCTGCGCCCATCGCGCCGGCACGCTGGATCGAGGGGCCGGCGCCGGCGACCGGGACGTAGAGGGCGATGATCAGCACCGTCGCCGCGAGGCGGGCGCGCAGGCCGACCCCGAACAGGGCCATCCCGGCCCCGGCGAGGATGGCGAGGAGGACCACGTTCTGGCCCGAGACGGCGAGCAGGTGGCTGAGCCCGGCACGACGAAACTGCTCGCGGACGAGCGGGTCGATGCGATCGTCCTGACCGAGGACGAAGCCGCGCGCCAGCGCCTCTTCGCCCGGATCGAGGCCGGCCCCGAGAGCCGTCTCCGCGCGCGTGCGGACCCGATCGACGGCTCCCTCGATCCCGCCCCTGCTGCCGGCGAGGGGGCGGATCCGGGTTGCGGCGAGCTCGAGGGCCGCGCCGGCGCGCTCGAGCTCGGCGGCGCGGAAGTCGTCCGGCTCCCGAAGGGTCCCGCGGGCGGCGACCGCCTCGCCGACCGAGAGGCCGGGGACCGGCTCGGGCGCGATGACGACCAGCCGCCCGGCCGGCGTGTCGACCTGCACCCGCACCTCGCCGAAGGACCGGCGCGGTTGCGCGGTGACCCAGCCGCTCACGGCGAGACGCTGACCGGGCGTCCCACGAAGCGCTCCCGAGTCGATCGCGTCGAGACGGGCCGATCCGAGCCCGAGACCGGCGAGGGTACCGAGGGCTGCCACGGCCATCAGCACCGAGATCGCCGCCGCGCGGCCCACCGCCCCGGTTCGCAGCGAGTGCGCCTGAGCGACCGCCAGGGCCCCGCCGCCGGCGAGCACGCACGCGCCCCACCCCGCGGGTGCCGTCAGCGCGGGCGCCGCGAGCAGGCCCGCGACGATGCCCGCCAGGGCCGCGTGCCGCCACCAGCCCGACCACGCCGCCGGCTGCACCGGTCGTCAGGGCTGGAGCCGCTCGCGGAGCGATTCGATGGTCGCGGGCCCGATGCCGGGGACCTCGTCGAGGTCCTCGATCGACGCGACTCCTCCATGCTCGTCGCGGAAGGCGATGATGTCGGCCGCCGTCACCGGTCCGATCCCGTCGATCGTCTCGAGGTCCGCCTGGTCGGCCGAACCGAGGCTGATCGGCCCGTCCTCGGCGGCGACGGTCCCCTCCCCCGCTCCGCGCCCCGGCACGACGACCTGCTGGCCGTCGGCGAGCCGGGCCGCGAGGTTGACGGAGTCGGGGTCACCGCGGGCGCTCGCCCCGCCGGCCCGCTCGACTGCGTCGGCAACCCGCGATCCAGCGGGCAGCCGATAGACGCCGGGGTCGGCGACCGCCCCGGCGACGTGCACCACGACGTCGCCGTTGGCCGGCGACGCGGCGCCGCCGACCGGGGTCTGCGCGAGCGCAGCCCCGCTTCCGGGCGGCTCGGTCCCCGGCTCGCGGACGGCCCGGATGCCGAGCAGCAGCACCGCGACCCCGATCGCGGCGAAGACGGCCATCTGCAGCCTGCTCATGCCCATGAGCCGATGATCGGCGCCGGCGGCGCACGGGTGGCACCGCCGGAGTCAAGGAGCCTCGCGCAGCCGTGACGATAGGCGCACGCGGAGCCCGGCGGCGAGCCCGGGCGGGAACCGTGGGTGCGAAAACCGTTCACAGTGAACGGCAATCGCACCCACCCCCCTGCTCACCACCAACAGCCGTCGAGCGGCGGCGGCAAGCGTCAACCGAAGGCCGAGCGGCGCTCCAGAAGGCCGAACTCCGACAGCGCCGGAGGCCGTCGGGAGCGGCGCTCGGTCGGCTTGAAGGGTGCCCCCACCACTCGGCGGACCTGGAGGGTGCCCCGCCGCTCGGCCGGGCCACCGATGGCCAACGGGCCCGCCGCTCGGAGGCGCGCTCGGCTCAGTACTCGTCGTCGTCGCCGTCGTAGCCGACGATCGCCGCCGACTGGCGGCCGATCGTCTCCTCGACGGAGACCGCGGGCGACTGGACCGAGACGAGCGCCAGGGTCTCGGTGCCGCGGTTGGCGATCACGTGATCACTGGCGGGCGGGATCAGGGCGAGGTCGCCCGGCTCGAGCTCCTCGGTGTCACCGGCCGCGGAGAGCGCCGCGGTGCCCCGCACGACGACGTAGACCTGCTCCGCCTCCTCGTGGGAGTGGAGCTCCTGCTCGGTATCCGGGGGCACCTCGATCCAGGTGACGGTCATGTGACGCGAGCCGAGCTCACCGGCATCCATGAGGATGTGGGAGCTGAGCCGGTGGAAGTCCTGGACGGCGGCATCGGAGAAGCGCCTGACGAGCATCAGCGGGTTTCTACCAGACCGGCGCCCGACGACGGGTGTGCGACCGCGGTCGCAGCCGGTTGCCGATCAGTGCACGACCAGGTTCACCAGGCGACCCGGGACCACGATCTCCTTGGCCGGCCGGCGCCCGTCGAGGAACTCCGCGACCCGAGCGCTCGCGTGCACGAGCTCCAGGATCTGCTCCTCGCCGGCGTCGGCGGGCACCTCGATCCGGTCGCGGAGTTTGCCGTTGACCTGGACGACGAGCGTGATCACGTCCTTGGCGAGGAGGGCCTCGTCGGCGACCGGCCAGGGTTCCTCCCAGACCCGGCCGCCCGCGACCGTCTCCCAGACCTCGGCCCCGAGGTGCGGCGCGAACGGGAAGATCAGCGAGCCCGCCGTCGCCGCCGCGAAGCGAAGGGCGAGCTCGCCGTCGGAGTCACCGGCGAGCTCGTCGCGGAGGCGGTAGGAGTCGTTGACGAGCTCCATCACCGCTGCGATCACGGTGTTGAACTGAAAGTCGCGCTCGAAGTCGCGGGTCGCCTTGTCGATCGCCCAGTGCGCCTTGGCCAGCAGCTCGCGGGCCGGACCCTCGGTGTTCCGCTGCCAGTCGCGATCGAACGGTGCCTGCGACTCGCCGGCGGCCGGCAGTCCGGCGGCGAGGCGCCAGAGCCTCGAGAGGAAGCGCTGGACGCCGTCGACGCCCTCGTCGACCCAGTCGCCGCCGCGGTCCGGCGGCCCCATGAAGCAGACGTAGGTGCGAGCGGTGTCGGCGCCGTAGCGCGAGACGTACTCGGCGGGATCGACGACGTTCCCCTTCGACTTGCTCATCTTCGCGCCGTCTCGGGTGATCATGCCCTGCGTGAAGAGGTTCGCGAACGGCTCCTGGACGCCGATCAGCCCCTCGTCGGCGAGCGCCTTCGTGAAGAAGCGCGCGTACATCAGGTGCAGGATCGCGTGCTCGACTCCGCCGATGTACTGGTCGACCGGCATCCAGTGGTCGGCGATGTCGCGGTCGAACGGGAGCTCGGTGTCGTTGGGATCGAGGTAGCGGAGGAAGTACCAGGAGGAGTCGACGAAGGTGTCCATCGTGTCGGTCTCGCGGTGACCCGGACCACCACAGCGCGGGCAGGTCGTCTCAACCCAGTCGGTCGCGGTCGCGAGCGGGCTCTTGCCCTTCGGCCGGTAGTCCTCGATCTCGGGCAGCTCGACCGGCAGTTGGTCGTCGGGCACCGGCACCGCTCCGCAGGCCGGACAGTGGACGATCGGAATCGGGCAGCCCCAATAGCGCTGCCGCGAGAGCAGCCAGTCGCGGAGGCGATAGTTGACGGCGAGCCGCCCGGTTCCCTCGCTCTCGAGCTCGTCGATGATCGTCTTCTTCGCGGCCGCCGGCGTCAGTCCGTCCAGGTCGCCGGAGTTGACGATGCGGACATCCTCGGACTGGGTGACGAATGCCTCGCCGGCGGCCACCTCGGAGCCGTCGGCCGGAGCGACCACCTGGCGCACCGGCAGATCGAACTTACGCGCGAACTCGAAGTCCCGCTGGTCGTGAGCGGGTACCGCCATGATCGCGCCGGTCCCGTACTCCATCAGCACGTAGTCAGCCACGAACATCGGGATCTGCTCGCCGTTGACGGGATTGACGACGGTGCGCTCGAGGCGCACGCCCGTCTTCTCGCGGTCCTCGTCGCCGCGCTCCCCCGTCGTCTGGCGGAGCGCCGCAGCGACGTACTCGCGGACCTCGTCGGCGTTGCCGGTCCCCTCGATCAACCGGTCGAGATCCGGGTGCTCGGGCGCGAGCACGAAGAACGTGGCGCCGTAGAGGGTGTCGGGACGGGTGGTGAACACGGGGAAGTCGATCTCGGGGTCCTCGCAGCGGAAGACGGCCTCGGCGCCCTCGGATCGGCCGATCCAGTTGCGCTGCATCGTCACGACGTGCTCGGGCCAGGACTCGAGCCGGTCGAAGTCGGCGAGGAGGCGATCCGCGTACTCGGTGATCCGGAAGTACCACTGCTCGAGCTTCTTCGGGACGACCTCGGTGCCGCAGCGCTCACAGCGCCCTTCGATCACCTGCTCGTTGGCGAGGACGGTCTGGTCCTTCGGGCACCACTGGACGGCGGCCTCGGTCCGGTAGGCGAGGCCGGCCTCGAACAGGCGCAGGAAGATCCACTGCGTCCAGCGGTAGTACTCGGGCGAGGATGTCGAGAGCTCGCGGCTCCAGTCGATCGAGATGCCCCAGTCGACGAACTGGCGGCGGAAGCTCGCGATCGAACGCTCGGTCGAGATGCGCGGGTGCTCACCGGTCCGGATCGCGTGATTCTCGGCCGGCAGGCCGAAGGAGTCATAGCCCATCGGCTGCAGGACCCCGTAGCCGTTGCGGCGCCGGTAGTGCGCGATCGCGTCGCCGACGGAGTAGACCTTGAGGTGTCCGACGTGCGGATCCCCGGAGGGGTAGGGAAGCATCACGAGCACGTAGGCCTTGAGCTTGTCGGGATCGAAGCCCGGGTCGCCGGGATTCGGCACCTCCCAGGTCTTCTCCTCGGCCCAGACGGCCTGCCACTTCGACTCGATCGCGCGGGCGTCGTAACGGGCAGCGTGCCCGCCGTCGTCGTAGTCGTTTCCGGTCATCGTGCTCATCGGATGCGCAAGTCTAGGAGGCGGGCTCGAGTCCGAGCCCGAGCCGGTCGCCGACCGCTGCGATCTCCCCGGCCAGCGCGATCCGCCGGCACCGGGCGATCGTACGCCCGGGCCGGAGGCCGGCGGCTACTCGGCCGGGATCACAACTTGCGAGCAGGGCGGCGCCGGCGTCGACGCATCGCCGGTGTTCATGACCGGCTGATCCTGATCGTCGAGGAGGTCGACGGTCAGCTGCTGCTTGGTCACCTCGACCTCGGCGTAGCTGAACTGGTTGGTTGCGGCGCACTGCATTCCGACACCAGCCGGCGGCTGCGGCTGCAGGAACAGGCTCGTCACGAGAGCACCTGCCACGGGGTTGCCGACCGCATCGCTGATCTCGAGGGCATAGTTCGCCGTCGCGACCGGGCCGGTCGTGATGTCGAGGATCCCCGAGTCCTTGACGCCGGAACCGCCGAGCGTGTTGAAGCGGGCGTCGTTGACCATGTTCGCGTGGACGTCCGTCGTCAGGAAGACGGAGTTGTCGATCTTGTTCCTGAGGAACCGGAGCAGATCCTTGCGCTCGGCCGCGTAGCCCTCCCAGCGGTCGTATGGCAACGCGTAGAACTGCTGAATCGGGACCTCGTTGAAGATCACCTTGAACGTCGCGTCGGAATTCTTGATGTCGTCCTTGAACGTCTTCAGCTGTTTGCTGCCGAGCATCGTCCGGTCCGGGTCGTTGATCGCGTCGAGGCAGTTCGGCGGGACCGGGTTCGCGAGCGGCGGCGCAATCACCGAGAACGCGTTGCGCGTGCTCTGCGGTGCGGTCGGCGCGAGATCGGGATCGCCGCTGCCGGCCGGGTTGTCGCAGTCGCCGTTGTAGTCGGCGCTCGAGGAGCGGAAGGAGCGCTCGTCGAGGAAGAAGACCTCGAGGTTCTTGCCCCAGCGCTCATGCCGGTACAGGCCCGTCTTCTTCGAGTAGTCGACCGGGTTGTAGTCGCGGAACGCCTGGACGCCGCGCTTGTAGAGCTTCTCGCCGTTGATCTTGTTGACGCCCTGGAAGACGCCGTCGTTGGTGTAGGGGAACTTGTTCTCCTCGCGCGAGAAGTCGTTGACGAACTCGTGGTCGTCCCAGTGCGCGTAGTAGGCGCCGGTGCTGCGGGCCTTCCACCACGGCTTCATCTTCAGGTTCGTCTTGTACGCGCTCCACTTCTGCTTGACCGTCAGCGCGACGTCCTCGAGCGTGTAGCCGGGTACCTCGGTGTCGGAGTAGATCGTGTCGCCCATCAGGACGTTGAAGTCGTTCCCCTGCTGGCGGATCGCGTCCCAGACCTCGAAGTCGTTCCAGTAGGGATGCTCCTCGCCCGGGATCGCCCGCGCGTCCTGGTCGCCGGCCAGGGCGAAGCGGATCGTCCGCTTCGACTTCTTCGGCGGGGCGGTGACGAAGTGTCCGGTGGCGCTGTAGCCGCCGCTCTTGGTGCAGAAGCGATAGTTGTAGCCGGTGTCCGGCTTGAGGCCGCCGATCCGCTTCTGGACGGTCAGGTCGTTGTCGCGCTTCGCCTTCACCTTCCGGCCCTTCGGCAGCCGGTTCGGCCGGCAGCCGCCGAGCTTGCCGTTGCGCTTGATCTGGACATAGGTCTTGCCGGGCGAGGTCGCTCGGGCCCAGAAGATCGCCGAGTGCGGGGTGACCTCAGCGGCGGTGACGCCGAACTTGAAGCCCTTCGGCTTCGCGTCGGCGGCGGGGGCCAGGACGAATGCCGCCATGGCGGCGAGGACGAGGACTGGGACGAGACGACGGCTGTTGCTCATGGCGCAGATCAAACAGGCTCATCGCGGCGAGCGCAAGGTGGATCGGGTGCCATCGGAACGTGGGATGGAGCTGAAGGGATTCGAACCCTTGACCTCCCGGCTGCCAGCCGGACGCTCTAGCCAACTGAGCTACAGCCCCAGAGAACGCGTACTCGGCGGCGGAGTTTATCGCCAACCGCCCGCGGTCCTGCGCCGGGGTCCCGGCTCGGGAATGACGCCGGACGGCGGGTATCCTCAGCACCGGAGATCGCCCCGTTCCGGTGGGCGTCGAACGAGAGGGAGCCCACGCGAATGGACGAGCAGTACGGAACGACGACGGTGCAGGGCGCCGACGTCCAGCTGGCGCGGCAGTCGTTCCTGACGTCGGTGTTCGGTTGGATGTTCCTCGGCCTCGCCCTGACGGCCGGGATCGCCGCCTACGTGGCCGCCAGCAGCGACGTGATCGGCTGGTTCGAGGATCACACCTGGGCGTGGCTGGTCATGTTCGTCGCCCAGCTCGGCCTCGTGGTGACGATCGCGGCCGGGATCAACAAGCTCAGCTACTCGGTCGCCGTCTTCCTGTTCGCTTTGTATGCGGCGCTGAACGGCTTCATCTTCTCGATCATCCTCGAGGCCTACACGACCGCCTCGATCGCCTCGGCCTTCGGAGTCGCCGCCGGGATGTTCGGCGGCATGGCGATCTACGGATACGTGACGAAGCGCGACCTCACGGGGATGCGCTCGATCCTGTTCATGGGCCTGATCGGCCTGATCATCGGCATGGTCGTGAACATGTTCTGGGCCAACTCGGTCCTCTACTGGTTCGTGACGTTCGCCGGCGTCGTGCTCTTCTGCGCCCTCACCGCCTACGACATGCAGAAGCTCAAGCAGATCGGCGAGAGCGGGGCCGACAGCGAGACCCTGCGGAAGGCATCGATCCTCGGCGCCCTGTCGCTCTACCTCGACTTCATCAACCTGTTCCTCTTCCTGCTGCGGATCTTCGGGTCCGCGCGCTGAGCGATCGATGAGCGCCGCCGCCGAGCGCAGCTGGATCGTCTATCTCGCCGGCGAGATCCACTCCGATTGGCGCGACCGGATCGCCGCCGGGGTCGAGCAGGCGGGACTGCCGGTCGTGCTCACCAACCCGGTGACCGACCACCCCGCGAGCGACGATTGCGGCGTCGCCATCCTCGGCCCCGAGAACGACGAGTTCTGGCACGACCACAAGGGAGCCGGAGTCAACGCGATCCGCACAGGAACGCTGTTGCGCGAGGCCGACATCGTGGTCGTCCGCTTCGGCGACAAGTACAAGCAGTGGAACGCCGCGTTCGACGCCGGGCAGGCGGCGGCCCTCGGAACCCCCCTGATAACGCTGCACCCGCCAGAGCACGATCACGCGCTCAAGGAGGTCGACAGGGCCGCGCTCGCGGTCGCGCGCGAACCTGAGCAGGTCGTGTCGATCCTCCGCTACGCGATCGAAGGGCGGCTCTAGCAGCCGGCCCCGGGGCGGCGGCGGGTCGCTCAGTCCTCGACGTCGAGGACGATCTCGTCGCCGGTCTGCGAGCGGACCCTGAACTCGAGGTCGCAGCTCTCCTCGAGCTCGCGGAGCAGGTCGACGGGCTCGCTCAACGCCACGTCGATGCGGGCGCGCCCACCCGAGAAGCGCTTGATCGAGATGTCGCCGGTGCCGCCGATCGCGTTCGCGGCGTCCTCGAAGCGAACGAGCTGGGAGAAGTCCGCGAAGGGGCCGACGTCGACGCTGACCCGGCGTCGCGAGGCTCCCGCGACCTGACCGCCGGCGAGCGAGACGCGCGAGGCGGCCGACCGCGCCAGCGGCGGCGCCGGCGGCTGCGCTTCCCCTTCCCCCCGCTCCCACTGGGAGCCGATCCGCTCCAGCGCCAGTTCGAGCGCGTCGAGCATCCGGTCGCGGACCTCGCCGGCCCGGGGGTCGGTCGCGTCGAGCAGCCGTGCGTTCACCTCCGCCGCCTCGCGCAGCGCGCAGAGGCGGATCCGCGTTGCCGCCCCACGGGCGGCGATTCGCATCTCCTCGAGCTGGCGGGCGAAGACGGCGACGGCCCGCAGCTCCTCCGCAGCCTCCGCGCGGACGTCACCGATCTCGACCCGGAGCGCCCGCACCTCGGCCTCGGCGGCGGTCAGACGCCGCCGGAGCTCGGCGTTGTCGGCCCGCAGGTCGCCCGCCTCGGACTCGCGGCCGCGCAGGGCCTCGGCTCGGCGGCCGAGCTCCGATTCGAGGATCTCGACTGCTTCCCGCACCTCCGACGGCCGAAAACCGAACAGGGATCTGCTGAACGTCTCTGCGGCGATGCGCCGAGCCTAGGCCCGGCGGCGGACGTCATCGGCATCGTCGGCGGGCTCGCTGAGCCCGAGCCGCGGCGCCTCGCCCCAGAGCTGCTCGAGCCGGTAGAGCTCGCGCGTCTCGGCAACGAAGACGTGGAGGATGCAGTCGAGATAGTCGACGAGGATCCACCTCGCCTCCGGAAGGCCCTCGACCCGCTTGGCGATCAGGTCGTCGTCGTGCTTGAGCCGGAACTGCACCTCCTCTGCGATCGCCTTCGCCAAGCGCTCGTTCCGCGCCGTGCAGATGACCAGATAGTCGGTGTAGCCGAGCAACTCGGAGACGTCGATCGCGACGATGTCGGTCCCGCCCTTGTCGTCGGCGAGCGCCGCGATTCGCCGCGCCAGGGCCTTCGGGTCCATCAGGACGCCCCCCGGTAGAGGCCGCGGTCGGCGATCAGCCGCTCGACCGGCTCGGGGACCATCCAGCGAATCGGCAGCGAAGCCGCGACGCGCTCGCGGACCAGGGTCGAGGAGATCCCGACCGGTGGCATCTCGATCCGCGGCGCCGGGCCGGAGCCGCCGAGCCGGGCGAGCTTCGCATCGATCTCGCCGAGGTCGAAGCCCGGCCGGGCCGCGATGGCGACGGAGGCGAGCTCGAGGACCCGCTCGGGACGCTTCCAGCGCTCGAGGCCGGAGGCGACATCGGCTCCCATCACGAAGGTCAGGTGGCTCCCCGGATGCTCATCGGCAAGCAATTCAAGCGTATGGAACGCGAAGGACGGGCCCTCCCGCTCCACTTCGACCTCAGAAACGGTCAGGTCGGGCACGGCGGCGATCGCGGCCGCGGCCATCTGCAGTCGCACCCCGGCCCCCGGCTCGGGGTCGATCCGCTTGTGCGGCGCCTCCCCGGTCGGGACCAGGATCAGCTCGTCCAGGCCCAGCGCCACGACCGCCTCCTGGGCGAGCAGGAGGTGACCGATGTGAGGAGGATTGAAAGCGCCCCCGAGGACGCCGACGGCACGGCTCACCCGCGCGTCTGGCCCGTGCCCCGGAGGACGTACTTGGTCGAGGTCAGCTCGCGGAGCCCGATCGGACCGCGGGCGTGCAGCTTCTGGGTCGAGTTGCCGATCTCCGCGCCCATCCCGAACTCGAAGCCGTCGGTGAAGCGGGTCGAGGCGTTGACGTAGACGCAGGCCGCGTCGACGCCGCCGGTGAAGGCGTCGGCGGCGGGCTCGGAGCCGGTGACGATCGCCTCGGAGTGGCCG
Source organism: uncultured Conexibacteraceae bacterium (assembly GCA_963784885.1). Taxonomy (GTDB): domain Bacteria; phylum Actinomycetota; class Thermoleophilia; order Solirubrobacterales; family 70-9; genus RHKX01. The sequence goes on along the minus strand of CAWATA010000004.1, from coordinate 281,326 downwards.
CTGCCGTGCCGGTTGACGTGATCGATCGCGGCGCCGACCGAGTCGACGACGGCGACCGCCAGCTTCAGCCCGTGGTACTCGCGATCCCAGTCCTCCTCGCTCGCCGCGCCGACGGCCACCCCGCCGGCCAGCGCGCGGGAACGCTCGTCGCCGACCAACTCGACGCCGGCGTCCGCGAGGTCGCCGAGCGCTGCCGGCAGGAACTCGCCGGCCACCGACGCGTGCACGAGCAGGGTCTCGGCGGCGTTGCAGACGCCCGGCCGCTGGACCTTGGCGTTGAAGGCGATTCTCCGGGCCATCTCGAGGTCGGCATCGGCATCGACGTAGACATGGCAGTTGCCGGACGCGGCGTAGAGGATCGGAACCTCGGCGACCGCCTCGAGCGCGGCCTTCAGCCCCTCGCCCCCGCGGGGAATGATCAGATCGACGAGATCGCTCTGGCGGGCGAGCTCGCCGAGCTCCTCCCGCCCGCCGCCGGCGACGGCCTCGACCGTGCCATCGGGCAACGACGCCTCGGCAGCGGCCTCCTTGACGAGCTCGACGAGAACCGCGTTGGACGCCGCGGCCGAGCTCGAGCCCCTCAGCACTGCGGCGTTCCCGCTCTTCAGGCAGAGCGCCGCTGCGTCGATCGTGACGTTCGGGCGCGCCTCGTAGACGATCGCGATCACGCCGATCGGGACCCGGCGCTGCTCCATCTCGATGCCGCTGTCGAGGGTCCGGTGCTCGAGCATCTCACCGATCGGATCCGCGAGCGCGCGGACCGCCTCGACACCGACCGCCATCGCCTCGATCCGCTCGGGGTCGAGGCGCAGCCGGTCGATCAGAGCCGCGTCGAGTCCGGCCTCGCGACCGGCGTCGAGATCGACGGCGTTCGCATCGAGGATCTCGCTGCCCCGCTCACGCAACAGACGAGCCAGCGCCGACAGCGCCGCGTCCTTGTCGGCCGTCGCAACTCCGGGCAGGATCAGCGACGCCGCGCGAGCGCGACGGCAGACCTCGTTGACCGATTCGGTGGTCGTCGCCATGGCGAACAGGGTACGCAATGGGCCCGAGCGGAGCCGGATCTCAGGCTCCGGAGCTCGTTGACAGCCGCCGCCCACACGCCGGTGAAGCCTAGGCGCGGACCCGATGCTCAGCTAGCGTTCGCCGCGACCAGGAAACAGTTCGGCCCGGGACCCCGCGGCTATGGACGGCACTTGCCAGGTTCCGCCAGCCGGCCGACGAAGAAGGAGGCAGCCTATGCCGCGCGCGAGGTGGTAGTTCCGCCTCACGCAGCGCGATGAAAGCCTCAAGAACCTCGAACGCAACCCGCCGACGGATAAGAGCCGCCGACGGGCGACGCTCGGGGCGGCCTCGAAACGAGGCCGATTGATGCGTAAGTCGCGCTGAGGTGGCGCAACTCGCAATGACACCGCAGGGCCGGCATTCGCCGGCTCTGCGACTTTCTAATCGGCTCTTGACGGATTTACTTGAGAAGAGCGAGACCAGATGCGAACGATGTTCAGAGCAGTCCACGAAGCCCGGCTCGACCGGCTCTTCGTCGCGCACGCGCAGTCGGCCCTCGGAACGGGCGCCGGCTACGTGGTCCTGCTCCTGGTCGTCTACGAGCGCTTCGACTCCGCCTGGGCACTGTCGCTGATCCTCCTCGCCGGCTTCCTGCCGTCGATGCTCCTCGGACCGCTCCTCGGCGCCGCGGTCGATCGCTGGCCGCGCCGCCGCTGCGCGATCGCGGCCGACCTGATCCGGGCCACGGCGTTCGTCGGGATCGGCGCCATCGACAGCCTCGCGGCGATGGCGTTCTTCGCGATGCTCGCGGGCGCGGGCGAGTCGCTGTTCCGGCCTGCGATCCTCGCCGGCATCTCGGACTCGGTCTCCGACGAGGACGGGGCTCTCGCGCCGGTCACCTCGCTGTACACGGCCATCGAGGACCTCGGCATCACCCTCGGGCCGGCGGTGGCGGGTGTGGTGCTGATCTTCATCGACCCGGCCGGCGTGCTGCTCCTCAACGGGATGACCTTCGCGATCTCGGCGCTCCTTCTGGTCGGAGTCGAGCTCGACCGCCATCCGCCCGGGCCGAAGGGGGACCTCGGGCGGCCGTCGCTGCTCGCCGCGACCGGCGAGAGCTTCCGCGCGCTGCGCGGCATGTCGCGGGTCAACGCCGTGATCGTCGCATCGAGCCTCGCGCTCGGCTTCGCAGCGATGATCAACGTCGCCGAGGTACTCCTCGCGAAGGAGACGCTCGCGGTGGGCGACTCCGGCTACTCGGCACTGGTCGCCGTCTACGGCGTCGGGATCGTGGTCGGCGCGACCCTCGTCTCGCGGGTCCGGATCGGCGGCGAGATGCGGATCCTGCTCGGCGGCATCCTCCTGTTCGGGCTCGCGACGCTCGGCTCCGGGCTCGCCGGAGTCCTCGGTGTCGCCCTGCTGACGTTCTCCCTCGCGGGGTGCGGAGAGGGGCTCGAGGGCGTCAGCGGACGGCTGATCCTCCAGCGCGACGTCCCCCGCGACCTCCAGGGCCGCGTGTTCGCCGTCAAGGAGACCGCCGGGTCCTGGGGCTTCGGTCTGGCCTTCGTCGGCGGCGGGGCGCTCGCGAGCTTCCTCGACCCCCACCAGGTCTTCCTGATCGCGGGCAGCGGGGCGGTCGCGGTCGCGCTGGTCACGGCGGTCGTGCTCCGCCGCCGAGCTCCCGGTCCGGCCGCCGAGGCGGTTGGTTGAGCTCCGGGCTCGGGCGCGAGGGCCCTCAGGTCAGCACGAACCGGTCCCGGTGAACGGCTTCCTCGGCGCCGCCGGAAACGATCTCGGATACCTCGCCGCTGCGCTTGCCGGCCAGCCGGAGCAGCACCTCCGAGGAGTGCTCGGCGATCCCCTTGCCGACGATGCCGCGCCCGTCGACGACCTCAACCGGATCGCCGGCGGCGAAGCTCCCCTCGACGCCGGTGATCCCCACCGGCAACAGCGATGAGCCGCTCTCGCGGAGCACGCGGCCGGCGCCGTCGTCGACGACGATCCGCCCCTGCGCGGGCGTCGCCCAGCGCAGCCAGAGCTTGAAGCTCGGCGCCCGGTTGTTGCGGCCCGTGAAGGCGGTGCCCACCCGCTCGCCGCGGGCGGCCGCCAGCAGCGTGCCGTCGGCGGTCCCGTCGCAGATCGTCACCGCGATCCCCGACCCGCTCGCCATCTGCGCCGCGACCACCTTGCTGCGCATGCCGCCCGAGCCGAACTGCGAGCGACGCGACCCGATCTCGTAGCGGTCGAGCTCAGCGGTCTCGGCGACGCTCTCGACCAGCCGAGCGCCGGGATCGATCCGCGGATCAGCGGTCAGCAGCCCCGGCTGGTCGGTCAGCAGGATCAGCTTCCGTGCCTCGATCATGATCGCGACCTGTGCGGAGAGGAAGTCGTTGTCTCCGAACGTGATCTCGTCGGTCGCGGTGGTGTCGTTCTCGTTGATGACCGGCACGACGTGCCAGGCGAGCAGCCGCTGCAGGGTCTGGCGGGCGTTCAGGTAGTTGATCCGCTCCGCCATGTCGAAGGCCGTGAGGAGCACCTGGGCGGCGCGGACCTCTCCCCCTGCGAGCCGTTCCTCGTAGGCCCGAAACAGCGCTCCCTGCCCGACGGCCGAGGCGGCCTGGAGCTCGTCGACGGCGGAGGGCCGCTCCCGGAGGCCGAGCAGCCGGCGACCCCGGGCGATCGCCCCCGAGGTCACCATCACGACCTCCTCGCCGCCGCGATGAAGCTCGGCGACCTGTGCGCAGACGCCGTCGAGGACGTCCCCGCGCAGGGCGCCGTCGGCGCCCGCGACGATCGATGATCCGAGCTTGACTACGAGTGTCACGCTCTAAGTATCCAAATCGAAGGCCTCGTCGCCGACCCTGACCTCGTCGCCCGGCTCGAATCCCGCATCCCGGAGGGCCTTGACGACACCGATCTCGTTCAGGCGCCGCTCGAGGTAGGAGAGGGCCTCCGGATTCGCGAGATCGTGACGCTCGACCAGCATCTCGACGCCGCGACCGGTGATCGCGAAGACACCGTCTTCGACGCGGACGACGTCGAAGCCGCCGGCCCCCTGTGGCCGGTAGACCCGGTGCTCGGACTCGAACTCGGGCTCGCCGGCGCTCCGGCCACCGTCGCCCGGCTCTGCCGGCACCGCACCGGCGACGGCCCGGAAGAGGGCCCCGACGAGCTCGCCGATACCGGCACCGGTTGCCGAGGAGATCGCGAGCGGCTCGCTGCCGGGATGGGACTCGCGCCAGGCGTCGAGCTCGAGCTCGACCTCCTCCGCGGTCAGCAGGTCGGCCTTCGAGAGCACGACGAGCTCGGGCAGCCGCTCCAGCCCCGAGCCGTGCGCCGCGAGCTCGCCGCGGACGACGTCGTAGGCGGCGTCGGGATCGGCCCCCGGCCCGAGCTCGAGCAGGTGTACGAGGACGCGGCAGCGCTCGACGTGCGCGAGGAACTCGTGGCCGAGGCCGGCGCCGTCGGCGGCTCCCTCGATCAGCCCCGGGATGTCGGCGAGGACGAGCTGCCGCTCGCCGTCGTCGATCGTCCCAAGGACCGGGGCGAGCGTCGTGAACGGGTAGTCGGCAACCTTCGGCGCCGCCCGCGTGATCCGCGCCAGCAGCGACGACTTGCCCGCGTTCGGCAGCCCGACGAGGCCCGCGTCGGCGAGCAGGCGGAGGCGCAGCTCGATCCAGCCGGAACTCCCCGACAGCCCCTTCTCGGCGAACCGCGGCGCCTGCCTCGTCGACGCCGTGAAGCGCTTGTTGCCGTGCCCTCCGAGACCGCCCTCGGCGACGGTCGCACGCTGGCCGGGCTCGACGAGGTCGAAGTACTCGCCCTCGAGGCCATCGACGGTGGTCCCGGGCGGCACCGGGACGATCAGGTCCGACCCACGCGCCCCGTGCTTGTTCGCGCCCTGCCCGTGCCCGCCCCGCTCGGCCCGGTAGTGCGCGGCGACGCGCATCGAGGCGAGGTCGCGGCGCGACGGGTCGCAGACCAGGACGACGTCGCCTCCGTGGCCGCCGTCGCCGCCGTCGGGCCCGCCGCGCGGCACGTGGGCCTCGCGCCGGAAGCTGACGACGCCGTCGCCGCCGCGTCCGCCCTCGACGAATATGCGCGCGCGATCGTGAAACACGCGGGGAAGTCAAGCAGCCGGACGCTCAGCGGCTCGGCTGCACGACCACGAGACCGCCCCGCCGCAGAGGCGGCGGGCTCGCTACTGGTCCGCGGCGACCGAGACGACGCGGCCCTTGCGGCCGGGCGAGAACTCAACCGTGCCGGCGCGGGTGGCGAAGATCGTGTGATCGCGGCCGAGCCCGACGCCGTCGCCCGGGTGGAAGCGGGTGCCGCGCTGGCGGACGATGATCTCGCCGCCCTTGACGCTCTGCCCCGCGAAGATCTTGACGCCGAGGTACTTCGGGTTGGAATCGCGGCCGTTGCGGCTCGAGCCGAGCCCCTTCTTGTGAGCCATCAGTCGCTCTCCTTGCTCTCGTCGATTTGCTTCAGGGAGAGGTCCGCGTCGGCGAGCGCAGCCGCGAGCGTTTCGACTGCCTTGGGGCCGATGCCGCGCAGGGCCAGCAGCTCTGCCTCGGTCTTGCCCGCGACCTGCTCCAGGGTGGTCAATCCGGCCTCCTCGAGCGCCCGCGTCGCGGGCTTGCCGATGCCCTCAGGCAGCCCTCCGGCGGGCGCCGGGCCGGCAGCAGCGGGCGCCGGGGCCTCCTTCGGGGCGGCCTTCGGCTTCGCAGCGGCCTCGTCTTCCTTGCTCGCCGCCGGCTTCCGGCTCAGCATCTTCACCTCGGTCACCTCGAGCCGAGTCAGCTCCGAGCGGTGGCCCTGGCGCTTGCGATAGCCCTTCTTCGCCTTGTACTTGAAGACCTTGATCTTCTCGCCGCGCTCGTGCCCGGCGACCTTGGCCTCGACCTTGACCTTCTCGAGGTCCCCCGGAGCGACGATCGTGTCGGAATCGCTGCGGAACATCACCGCGCGGAGGGGCACCTTGGCGCCCTCGTCCTCGGCGATGCGGTCGACGAGCAGGGACTGGCCCTTCTCGACGCGGTACTGCTTGCCGCCGCTCTCGACTATCGCGTATGTGGACATATCGATCTGCTCGTCTCCGTGAGGGGATTCAGGATTCTTGGCCGGAATTCGACCCGCTCCCGGCGCGGGAACGGCGCCGTCCGCCTCTGCGGCCGCGGCGCCGAGTGCCGGATTCTAGCCCTTCGGCGGAATCCTGCTCGCCCGATCCCTCCGGAACCCCGTCGACGAGCGTCGCGAGGCCCGAGGACCGTCCGATCTCCTCGATCCGGACGAGCTTCCGCTCGCCGACCAGCGGCGCCGCCCCGGTGACGGTGATCACCAGCGCATCGACCCGGGCGACGGCGTCGCCGGGGTTGTACATGTGGGGCTCGTCGATCGTCAGCAGGACCTCGTCGCCGATCTGGAACGGCAGGGCCCGGCGCTCGATCTCGTCGCGAGCGCCCGACTCGGCGACCTCGAACGTGTCGATCGGCAGCGCGTCGCCGCCCTCGAACAGGAACGTCCTGCCGGTCTCCTGCTCGAGTTCGAGCAGGCCGCTGTCGTCGCGCATCAGCTCCCGGGCGACCTTCGGGTTGACGCGGATCAGGTGCGCTTCCCCCGCCTCCTCGGCGACGTCGCGGAGCTTCCGGAGCGCCTCGATCGCGACCGTCTCGGCCGATCGCACGACGCCCTCGCCGTCGCAGGTCGGGCAGCGTGTGGTCAGGATCTCGCGAACGCCGTCGGTGACGTTCTGGCGGGTCATCTCGACCAGCCCGAGCGGTGAGACCTCGACGACGTAGGTCTTGGTCCGGTCCTCGTCGAGCGCCTTTCGCAGCGTCTTCAGCACCTGGTCGCGGTTCTTGGCCCGCGCCATGTCGATGAAGTCGATGACGATGATGCCGCCGATGTCACGCAGGCGGAGCTGGCGGACGACCTCGTCGGCAGCCTCGACGTTGACCTTCGTGATCGTGTCCTCGAGCCGGCCCTTGCCCTTGCCGGTGAAGCTGCCGGTGTTGATGTCGATCACCGTCAGCGCCTCGGCGTAGTCGATGATCAGATAGCCGCCGGAGGGCAGGTCGACCCGGCGCGACAGCGTCGAGCGGAACGCCTCCTCGGCGCCGTAGCGCTCGAACAGGTGCTCGGAGTGCGAGTGCATCTCGACCGACTCGACCAGCTCCGGCGCGGTGCGCTGGAAGAACGAGGTGACGCGCTCGAACTGCTTCTGGTCGTCGATCTCGGCTCCGTCGAACTCGCTGCCGAGGACGTCGCGGAGAACGCGGATCGGCAGATCCGCCTCCTGGAAGATCAGCGACGGTGCGTCGGCGTCCTCCGAACGGCGCACGAGCACCTCGTGGAGCTTGTGCAGATAGGCGATCTCGCGCTCGAAGTCCTGCTTGTCGGCACCCTGCGCCGCGGTCCGGACGATGTAGCCGCCCTTCTCCTTGCTGGCGGCGTGGATCTTCTCGAGGCTCTTGCGCATCTGGCTGCGCTCACCGTCGGGGAGCCGGCGGCTGACGCCGATCCCGCCGCCCTGCGGCATGTAGACGAGGTAGCGGCCGGCGATCGAGAGCTGCATCGACAGGCGCGCCCCCTTCGTCTTCAGCGGGTCCTTGACGACCTGGACGACGATCTCCTGACCGCGCTTGATCAGCTCGTCGATCCGCCGCCCCTGGCCGCGGCCGCGCTTCGGCACCGCCTTGCCGTCGGGGGTGACGATCTCGTCGACGTGGAGGAAGCCGTTGCGCTCCAGTCCGATGTCGACGAACGCCGCCTCCATCCCGGGCAGCACGTTGTCGACGACCCCCTTGTAGATGTTGCCGACGATCGAGCGCGAGCCGCGGCGCTCGACGTAGAGCTCGCCGACGCGCCAGTCGTCGCCCTTTCCGTTGCGGCCGCCCTTGGGCTTGTCGCCGCCGTCGTCGTTTTCGTTCTTCTTGCTGCGGCCGGCGCGTGCCGAACCCTTGGCTTCGAGGACGGCGACGCGGGTCTCACTGGCGTCAACCGATACGAGGATCTTTTTCTTCAAAGTGGCTCACCTCACAGAGCAGTCCTGAGGCTGCCCGGCGAGGAGAGCTGCGATTGGACGTAGATGCTCTGAAGAACGCCGATGGCCATGAACGTGACCAGCACCGAGGTGCCGCCGTAGCTGACCAAGGGAAGCGGGATGCCCGTGACGGGCATCAGCCCGACGTTCATCCCGACGTTGACGAAAACCTGGAAGAGAAGCATCGAGGCGATACCCGCCCCGACGAGGCTCCCGTACAAGTTCTTCGAGAGAGTCGTTATCCGCAGCGCCCGCCATATGAGCAGCGCATAGAGGGATAGAAGCAGCGCAGCACCAGTGAACCCCCACCGCTCCGCAATCGCGGAGAACATGAAGTCGGTGTGGGCTTCCGGAAGGAAGTGGTTCTGCACCTGAGTTGCGTCATCGCCGCGGCCGGTCTTTCCTCCGGAGCCGATGGCGGTGAGCGCCTGATTTGTCTGATAGCTGGAATCGGCGGGGTCGTCGCTCGGATTGAGGAACGACGTCAGCCGATCGAGCTGATACCCGTGAAGCACCGGCTGCCCGACCGCGGGCGCGACCAACAGCACTACCGCGATCGCCGCCACCGCGATTCCCCCGAGGGCGGCGAAATGCTGCCAGGGAGTACCGGAGATGAACAGGATCGCGAGCGTGACCACGCCGTAGACGAGTGCGGTGCCCAAGTCGGGCTGCACGAACACGATCAACGCGGGAACGAAACCCAGCAGGAGCAGCCGCGCAGTGCGCTGCCACGCCGTCTGGCGACGGGCCCGGTCGATGGCGAAACCGGCGAGAGCGAGGACAAGCAACAGCTTGCCCAGCTCCGACGGCTGAAACTGGAAGAAGGGGAGCTCGATCCACCGGCGCGCGCCGAGCGCTGCGAAGCCGAGGACGAGGACGAGGACGATCGTGAAGATCATCGCGCTGTAGATGCCGACCCGGAGCTCGCGGAACCGCGAATAGTCGATACGGGCCAGGGCGAACATCAGGGCGATCCCGATGACCGCGTAGATGCTCTGGCGGATCGTGTAGAAGTACGGATCGCCGGCGACCTCGGACTGCGTGGTGAAGCCGAGGGCGATGATGCTGCAGACGATCAGCCCGATCCCGGCGAAGGCGGTCACCGGGTCGATCTTGAGCAGCCCGGTGCGCGCGCCGAAGCCGGCGCTGCGCTCGTCGAATGTCCGTGGTCTGGCGATCGTCGGCATCTGCTCTCAGCTCATCTTCGCAGCGTCGGGGCTCACCGGGTCTGGCTCGTTCCCGCGACGCACTTGTCCTTGATGCCGTACAGGGCGTTGAAGATCGTGCACGCAGCGGGTGCCGCGGTCGAAGCGCCGAAGCCGCCGCGCTCGACGGTGACGACGACCACGTACTTCGGATCGTCGGCCGGCGCGAGCGCCGCATACCAGGATTGATCCTCCTGATCGGTCTTCTCGGCGGTGCCGGTCTTGCCGGCGATCTCGATCGGGTAGCTGCCGAACGTCGGATAGGAGGTGCCGCTCGGCTCCGACGCAGCCTCGCGCAGGCCCTCCATGATCGTCGAGCGGGTCTCCTCGGAGAGGTCCACGGATCGGCGCGGGGCGGGCTCGAACGCCTGCGTCTGTGCGCCGGTCGCGTCCTCGGCCTCCATCCCGAAGTGCGGGCGGATGACCTCTCCCCCATTCCCGATGGCCGCGTAGGCCGTGGCGAGCTGCAGGGGTGTCGCCTGCAGGTCGCCCTGGCCGACGGCGAGGTTCATGTTGTCGCCGGCGCTCCAGGGACGGTCGGTCTCGTAGCAGCCGTCGACGCCGTAGAGGATCTTCTTGCCGCCGCACGAATTCGGATCGCTCGCCTCCTGGAACAGCTTGTCCCGCCATTCCGGCGTCGGGACCAGGCCGGCGCCCTCGCCGGGCAGGTCGATCCCGGTCAGCGAGCCGAACCCGAGCTGCTTCGCCCAGTCCTGGATGATCTCGGTCCCGTCCTGGTCGTAGACCTGGTTGGCGAGGTCGCCGATGTCGTAGAAGAAGACGTCGGAGGAGACGCGGAGGGCGCTGACCATGTCGACGACGCCGTTGACCGCCTCGCCGGCGTTGATCCACTTGCGGTCGTATCGCATGAACGAACCGGCGTCGGCGAACGTGTGGCTCGGGGTGATCAGGCCGGACTCGAGCGCCGCCGAGCCGCTGATCGCCTTGAACGTCGAGCCGGTCGGATACCCGGACTGGACCGCGCGATCGAGCAGCGGGTCCTCCTCGGCGGTGCTGAGCGCCTTGACGACCTTCGTCGAGACCGGCGGCGTGAACACGCTCGGGTCGAACGTCGGGTTCGAGCCCATGCCGATGATCGAGCCGTCGTCGACCTTCATCGCGACGAACGCGCCCGGCAGGCCGGTCGATGCGATCGCCGACTCGCCGGCGGCCTGGACCTTCTTGTCGAGGGTCAGCTTCAGATTGTCGCCGGCCTCCGGTTCGAGCCGCGAGAGCTCGCGCCCGCGCGGCTCGCCGGAGGCGTCGACCTGAACGCGGATCGCGCCGTTGCGGCCGCGGAGGATCTGGTCGTACTGCGACTCGAGACCGGTCGCGCCGATCCGGTCGCCCTGCTCGAGCCCTTCGTAGGCGGGCTCCTTGAGCTGATCGGGACCGATCTCGCTGACGTAGCCGAACAGGTGCGCTCCGAGCGTCCCGTTCGGATAGTCGCGGACGTAGACCTGCGAAGCGGAAACCCCCGGGAACTCGTCCTGGCGCTCGCGCAGGAAGTAGACGACATCCTTGTCGACGTCCTGCTTCAGCGTGACGGGCACGGGCGGCGGCTCGATCGAACCCTGGCGGACCTCGCGCTTGTACTCGCGCGGCTTCAGCCCCGCCGCGGCCGCCATCTGCGTCGTCATCTCGTCCTTGACCTTGCCGTAGCTCATCCCCGCGACCTTGGCGACCTCGCGCAACTCGTCGTTACGCGGCTCCGCCCGCTGCGGCAGCTCGCTCGGCTGGACCTGGAGCGAAAGCACGGTCTTGTTGTCGACCAGCACCCGGCCGGTCCGGTCGAGGATCTCGCCGCGGGGCGCCTGGATCTTGATCTCGCGGACGCGGTTGGCGTTCGCCTCCTTCAGATAGGACTCGCCGGAGAGCACCTGGAGGAACCAGAGGCGGAAGAAGACGGCGCCGAACGCGACCAGGGCGATGACGCCGACGATCGTCACCCGCATCGCGAACTGGGCGTGGGTCGGTGCCGCGTTTTCGTCGTGGCGAAACATCAGAGGCTTCCCTGCTCTCTCATCATCCCGAACGTGCCGCCCCGGCCCGCCGGCCGGCTCCGGCCGCTGCGGGAACGGGCCCGGATCGAGTCGTCAACGAGGGCCGGGCGGACGATCCTGCGGACCAGCGGGAAGACGGGAACCGCGAGGACGACCCCGAGGAGGCCCTGGACGATGACCTCGCGCAGGGCGAGGATGCTGATCGGCGCGTCGACGCCGAGCGTCAACGTCAGCGAGCCGTAGATCAATGCGGTGAGCGCGGTCAGCGCGCCGGTCAGAAGCGGAGGCACGAGGGAGCTGACGATGTCGTAGCCCTCGCGCCAGCGACCGGCGAGGTATCCGGCGGCCATCAGCGACAGCGAGGCGACCCCGAGTGTCCCGCCGATCATCGCGTCGAGCAACAACCCGGTCGCGAAGCCGGTCACCGCGCCGGTCACCGCCCCCCCGAGCAGGCCGATCGCGACGACGACGACGGGCAGCAGGTAGGCGACGGAGCCGAGCAGCGGCACCTGCGAGAAGAAGCCGACCTGCAGCAGAACCGAGACGAAGACGACCAGCGCCAGACGAACGACGATCCGGGGGGTGATGATCATCAGCCGCCCCCGCTCGTCAGGACGGTGACCTCGGTCAGGTCGGCGAGGTCGGCGAAGGGCTCGACGTTGACCTGCTCGCGCTGCTCCTGCTCGGCGGGGATCGTCTCGACCACCTCGCCGATCGGGATGTCGGCGGGATAGAGCGACGTCAGCCCGCCCTCGGTCGAGAAGCCGGCGGTGACCAGGCGGTCGCCGTCCTTGACCTCCTTCTCGCCCTGGATCAGGCTGAGGTCGAGGCGCCCCGGGTTGCCGACGACGCCGCTGACGAGGCCCTCGGGCCCCTTGCCCGCGACCCGAGCGGCGACGCCGCTCTCACCGTCGGTGATCAGGGCGACCTCGGAGGTGCCGCCGGTGACGGTCGAGACCCGTCCGATCAAGCCGTCCTGGGTGATGACCGCATCGTTGCGGGAGACGCCGTCGGAACCGCCGGCACTGATCTTGATCGACTCGTACCAGAGGCTCGGCGAGCGACCGACGACGCTGGCGTCGACCGCTGTGTAGCCGGCGAGGCCGCTCTTCTTCATCAGCTCGTCGAGCTTGTCCGCGTAGCCGGCCTTCTCGGCCGCGCCCTGCGTCTCGAGCAGCTCGGCGCGGAGCTGTGCGACCTGCTTGCGCAGGTCGTCGTTCTCGCCGCGGGCCTTCCAGGTCTCGTCGAACCAGCCGATCATGTCGCGGACCGGTTTCAGCGCTCGACTGGCGCCTTCGCCGACCGGGGAGAGCACCGTGGAGACGCCGCTCTGAACGGAGTGCAGTGGCCCGTCGTCGGCCTCGCTGATCGAGATGCTGATCAGCATCAGGCAAGCGACCACGAGGACCACGAGGATCGCGCGGCGCCTGCGTACCTGCTTTCGGTACATCGCCCGGGTCCCGTGATCAGCGGCGCCGTCGGCCGCGCGTGCTGGCGTTGACCCGGTGGATGGTTTCGAACTCCTCGAGGGAGCGACCGGAGCCGACGGCAACGCAAGTAAGGGGGGAGTCGGCGAGCTGCGCCGGCATCTGGCACTCCTCGCGGAGCCGCTCGTCGAAGCCCTGCAGCAGCGAACCGCCGCCGGCGAGGGTGATCCCGCGGTCCATGATGTCGCCGGCGAGCTCGGGGGGAGTGCGGTCGAGCGTTTCCTTGACGGCGTTGACGATCGAGTCGACCGGATCGCGGAGAGCCTCGCGGACCTCCTCGGAGCTGAGCATCACGGTCTTCGGCAGCCCGGAGACGATGTCGCGGCCGCGGATCTCGGTGCGGATCTCCTCGCGGAGCTCGGTGGCCGACCCGGCCTCGAGCTTAACCTCCTCGGCCGTCTGCTGGCCGATCATCAGCTTGTGGTGCGTCTTGCACCAGTTGACGATCGCGTCGTCCATCTCGTCGCCGCCGACGCGGATCGACTGCGAGACCACGATCCCGCCGAGCGAGATCACCGCGACCTCGCTCGTGCCGCCGCCGATGTCGACGACCATCGAACCGGTCGGCTCGCCGACCGGGAGGCCGGCGCCGATCGCGGCCGCCATCGGCTCCTCGATCAGGTAGGCCTGGCGTGCCCCGGCCGCGAGGCAGGCCTCCTCGACGGCGCGCTTCTCGACGCCGGTGACGCCGGAGGGGACACAGACGACGACGCGCGGGTGCGCGAAGCGGTTCTGGTGGACCTTCTGGATGAAGTGGCGGAGCATCTCCTCGGTGACGTCGAAGTCGGCGATGACGCCGTCCTTGAGCGGCCTGATCGCCTGGATCGTCCCGGGGGTGCGGCCGAGCATCCGCTTCGCGTCCATGCCGACTGCGTGGACCTCGCCGGTCCTGGTGTCGACGGCGACGACGCTCGGCTCGGAGAGGACGATTCCCCGCCCGCGCACGTAGACGAGCGTGTTGGCGGTGCCGAGGTCGACGGCCATGTCACGGCCGCCGAATCCGGTCAGGTAGCTGAAGATGCCCATAGGTGGATGCGTGAGTTTGCTGAAGTCTCGGTTGCTCGATTGATGAAGGGTGTGGAAGCGATGCGCGGGTGTCGGAGACCCGCGGTGTTACGGCCCCGCCGCCGCCTCGGCGGCGGCCGACCGCCCGAACTGGCGAAGCCCCCGTTCTGCGATCGGCAGCGGCATCCGGGAGCGATGCGAGTCTAGCGAACGGCGCTTGCGGCAGCGACTATGTGAGCAGAAACCAACAGGAAACTCATAGTTTCCTATCGATCCTGCAAGTCTTCGATCATCCTGCTCAGCGCCGGTATCGGCAGGCCGATCACGTTCGACAGATCACCCTCCACCCGCTCGACCAGCGAGGAGCCGAGCCCCTGGATCGCGTAGCCGCCGGCACGGTCCCGCCATTCACCCGCGGCGACGTAGGCCTCGATCTCGCGGTTGTCGAGAGCGCGGAAGGTGACGGCGGTGCGGACGAGCTCGCTGCGCGAGCCGCCGGGGCCGATCAGGGCGATGCCGCTGAGCACCTCGTGAGTGCGCCCGGAGAGCACCCGGAGCCGCGCGGTGGCGTCGCCGTCGTCCACCGGCTTGCCAAGGAGCCGGCCGTCGCAGACGACGTCGGTGTCGACCCCGAGGACGAGCGCATCGGGGCGCTCGACGGCGCGAGCCTTCCGGAGCGCGTTCTCGACGACGATCACCGCCGGGTCGCCCTCGGTCAGCTCCGGCGCGCCGGAGGGCACGACCTCGAAATCGATGCCGAGCAGCTCGAGCAGCTCCCGTCGCCGGGGCGACGCGGAGGCGAGTACGAGGTTCAACGCGACGGGTGGCTGCGCCGGCGGCTCAGCCGAGCTCCGGGAACCAGATGCCGATCTCGCGCGTCGCCGACTCGTCGGAGTCGGAGCCGTGGACGAGGTTGAACGTCACCTCGGTGCCGAAGTCGCCGCGAATCGAGCCCGTCTCGGCCTCGATCGGGTTGGTGGCGCCGATCAGCTGCCGGGCCGCCCTGACGGCCTCGACGCCCTCGAGGACGGCGGCGACGAGCGGGCCGCCGGTGATGAAGTCGACGAGTTCGCCGAAGAACGGCTTGTCGGTGTGCTCGGCATAGTGCTCGTGAGCGGTGGCCTCCTCGGCGGTGATCTGTTTCAACGCCGTCAGCCGCAGGCCCTTGCGCTCGAAGCGGGCGATCACCTCGCCGGTGAGGCCGCGCTCGAAGGCATCGGGCTTGATGAGGATCAGGGTGCGGGTCGTCTCGGACATGTGGGGACCTCTCGGGTCTCGGGGTGATTGATCTGGATCTGCGGCTCAGGAAGAGGCGGTCGAACGCCGGCGTGGGCCGGTGTCGCCGTCGTCGACCGGCTCGTCGCCGGCCGCGGGCCGCTCGGCGCGCTGGGGTCGCTCGCTGCGCTTCGTGCGCGCTGCGGCGTCCGACGCCGGGGTCGAAGAGCGCGAAGCCGAAGACGACTTGGCGCGACGTGTCGAAGTGGTGTTGCGGGACGGCGCCTCCGGGGCTGCCGCGGAAGCCTTCGAACTGCGGGAGCGAGAGCGCCGCCGCGGCGCTTCCTCCTCCGTCCGCTCCTTCCGGAGCGGCGTCTCGCAGTAGGGACAGAGCGCCCAGCGCGGGTCGACCGGCCGGTTGCAGGAGATGCAGGGATCCTTGAGCCGATGCTGGCACTCAGGACAGCGCAGCCAGCTGCGCTCGATCGGGTGCTCGCAGCGCGGACAGGACTGTGCCGTCAGGTGCCGCATCCGCAGTTCCGAGGCCTGAGTCTCGACCTCGCGCTCGCGAGCGTCGGCGAGGAACTCCGGTGGTCGCAGGATCGTGTAGACGATCGTGCCGATGAACGGGATCAGCGACGCTGCGGTCGCGGTGCCGACCAGAACGGGATCGGCGACGCGGCGGCGGGCGTCCGCGAACGTCCAGTAGACCAGCGACAGCCAGACCACCACGAGGACGAGAAGCAGGAGGTTGACGGCCAGGTTCAGCGAGCCGTCTTCGATTCCGAACAGCGCTACGGGCATCTAAGGCGCGGCAGTGTACCCGGATCGTCCCCCGTCACCGGAGAGCGCCCCCGGTCTGATCCCCCGATTTCAGAGGAAGAGACGGCCGAAGAGATAGCCGAGCCCGAAGAACACGAGGATCACCACGGCGACCACCACGGCCACCAGGCCCATCATCGAGAGTAGCTCTGAGCGCGCCTCGCGTTCCATACGTACCGGAGAAGGTAGTGCGATCCTGCGAACAGTGCCAGCCCGCCGTGTTCGGCCGCGAGCGCCGCGGTCCGCGCGACGGCGACGGCCGGATCCGGGACCTCCTCGACCGGGATTCCGGCCCCCGCCACGAGCCGGGCCAGTTCTCCGGCCTCCCTGGCCCGGGAGCCGGGCCGGCCCATGGCGGGGCCGGGGTCGGCGGCGGTGCAGATACAGCGATCGAGCCCCGGTGCCAGCGCCGTCGCGATCGCCCCGGCGTCCTTGTCGGCCAGCACCGAGAGGCAGGCGAAGACCGGCCGGCCGGCGGCGAGGGCCGGAAGCGCTTCGGCGAGCGCTCTAGCCCCCGCCTCGTTGTGGGCGGCATCGACGATCACCGGCGGCTCCCCGGCGAGCAGCTCGGCGCGGCCCGGCAGGGCGGCGCCGGCGAGCGCGTCGGCGACCGCGGCGTCGGTCGAGGGGCGGGCGACGGTGTTCGCAAGGGCGACGGCGACGGCAGCGTTGCGGGCGAGGTAGGGGGCCATCGGCCCCGGCAGGGCTGCGTCGGGGAGCGGCGGCGCGACGATCAGATCGGCGTCGCGATCGGCTGCGAGCATCGCCGCGTAGGCGGCGACCTCGGGGCTCAGCCGGCCGGTGACGAGCGTCGTCCCCTCGCGGAGCACCGCAAGCTTCTCGCGAGCGATGTCGAGCTCGGTCGGCCCGAGATACTCGACGTGATCGAGGCCGACCGACGTCAGCGCGGTCGCCGCCGACGCGATCACGTTGGTCGCGTCGAGCCGGCCGCCGAGCCCGGCCTCGACCACCGCGACGTCGACTCCGGCCTGCGCGAAGGCGACGAACGAGACGGCGATCGCAGCCTCGAACTGAGTGATTCGCTCGCCCGCCTCGAACCCGGCCTCGACGGACGCGATTCCCTCGGCGACCGCCTCCGTCGCGGCCGCGAACGCCGCCGGGTCGATCTCGGCGCCGTCGATCCGCGTTCGCTCCGACCAGCGCCAGACGTGGGGCGAGATGCACGCCCCGGTTCGCATTCCGGCGCCGGCGAGCAGCGACGCCGTCATCGTCGTCACCGACGACTTGCCGTTGGTACCGACGACGTGCAGCGTCCTGTAGCGGTCCTGGGGGCGCTCGAGCGCGTCGCAGAGGGCGCGCATCCGCTCGAGGCCGAAGCGCCAGCCGACCGGCTCGAGCCCGGCCAGGTACTGCCCGGGGTCAATCAGCCGAGCTCCTCGAGCTCAGCGCGGTACCGCTCGAGCTTCTCCCGCTCGGCGCCGACGACGTCGGCGGGTGCGTTGGCGACGAACTTCTCGTTTGCGAGCTTGCCCTCGGCGCGGCGGACCTCGGTGCGCAGCTTCTCCCGCAACTCCTCGATCCGGGCAGCGACGGCCTCCGGCTCGAGGCCCGCCGAGGGAAGGATCTCGATCGCACCGACGGCGGCGACAGCCTCGTCCCCGCCGGCGCCGTCGAGCTCGACCCGGGCGAGCCGGAGCACGAGCGGATGGACCTCCTCGCCGGCCCGCGCCCGCAGCGCGGTGCCGGGGGCGACGCCGGCGAGCTCGCGCCAGCGGCGCAGCGAGCGGGTCAGCTCGATCGCGGCGTCGACCTCGGCCTCGGCCTCGGCGTCGAAGCGCCCGGACTCGGCCTCGGGCCAGGGGGCGACGATCAGCTCGGCCCGGCGGTCGGGCAGGTAGCCCCAGATCTCCTCGGTCACGAACGGCATCAGGGGATGCGCGATCGCGAGGGTCCGGCCGAGGACGTGAAGCAGGTTGGCGGCGGCGCTGTCGTCACCGCTCTCGGGCCCGTCGTAGAGGCGCGGCTTGACGATCTCGAGGTACCAGTCGCAGAGGTCCGAGTAGACGAAGCGATAGAGCTCGAGCGCCGCGTGAGCGAAGTCGAAGGCGTCGAGGCGCTCGCCGACGAGCTCGACGGTCCGCTCGAGCCGCGAGAGGATCCAGCGGTCCTCGACCGCGTCGGCCGTGGGCGCCGGGGTCGCGTCGCCGGCGTTGAGGAGGATCAGTCGCGACGCGTTCCAGAGCTTGTTGGCGAGGTCGCGGCCCTGCTGGACCTTCGCCTCCGAGAAGCGGACGTCCTGGCTCGACGACATCGCCAGCAGCCCGAATCTGAGCGCGTCGGCGCCGTGGGACTCGATCAGCTCGAGTGGGTCGATCCCGGTTCCGAGGCTCTTCGACATGCGCCGCCCATCCGGGGCCTGGACCACCGAGTGGATATAGACATCGGTGAACGGAATCTCGTCGAGGAACTCGAGCGAGGTCATGATCATCCGCGCGACCCAGAGGTAGATGATGTCGCGGGCGGTCGAGAGGACGTCGGTGGGATAGAACGCCCGGAGCTCGGGCGTGTCCTCGGGCCAGCCGAGCGTCGCGAACGGCCACAGGGCCGAGCTGAACCAGGTGTCGAGGACATCCTCGTCGCGACGCAGGACGCCGCCGCAGGATGGGCAGACGCCGCCCTCGGGCTCGTGCTCGGCGACGATCGTCTCCTCGCAGTGGTCGCAGTACCAGACCGGCAGCTGGTGCCCCCACCAGAGCTGCCTGGAGACGCACCACGGCCGGATGTTCTCCATCCAGTCGAGGTAGACCCTCCCCCAGCGCTCCGGGGTGAAGGTCACCCGACCGTTGCGGACGACCTCGATCGCCGGCTTGGCGAGCTCGTCCATCCGGCAGAACCACTGGAGGCTGATCAGCGGCTCGATCCGCTGGCCGGAGCGGTGTGAGAACGGGACCGAGTGGACATACGGCTCCTCGGCGGCGAGGGCGCCCGCCTCGCGGAGGTCGGCGACGATGCGCTCCTGGGCCTCGGCGATCGTCAGGCCCTCGTAGTCGGCCCCGGCGGCCTCGTTCATGAGCCCGTCCTCGCCGATCACCGAGATCTCCTCGAGGCCGTGCTTGCGGCCGATCTCGAAATCGTTCTGGTCGTGGCCGGGGGTGATCTTGAGGGCTCCGGTGCCGAACTCGATGTCGACGTGGTCGTCGGCGATGATCGGCAGGCGCCGGCCGACGAGCGGCAGGGTGCAGTGGCCGCCGACGAGGTCGCTGTAGCGCTCGTCGGCGGGGTTGACGGCGACGGCGGTGTCGGCCAGCATCGTCTCCGGCCTGACCGTGGCGACCGTGAGCACGCGGTCGGAGCCCTCGACCGGGTAGTCGATCGAGAAGAGGACGTCCTCGACCTCGCGGTTTTCGACTTCGAGGTCGCTGATCGCCGAGTGCGAGCCCGGGTCCCAGTTGACCATGTAGTTGTCGCGGTAGATCAGCCCCTTCTCGAAGAGGGCGACGAAGACCTTGTGGACGGCGACGACGTAGCCGTCGTCGAGGGTGAAGCGCTCGCCGGCGAAGTCGCCGGAGACTCCGAGTCGCTTGAGCTGCTCGATGATCCGGCCGCCGTACTGCTCGCGCCACTCCCAGACCCGCTCGACGAAGCCCTCGCGGCCGAGCTCATGGCGATCGATGCCCTGACTGCGCAGTTCCTTCTCCACCACCGACTGGGTCGCGATCCCCGCGTGATCGGTGCCGATGATCCACTTCACCCGGCGTCCCGCCATCCGCTGCCGGCGGACGAGAGTGTCCTGGATCGTGTTGTTGAGCCCGTGGCCCATGTGCAGCGACCCGGTCACGTTCGGCGGCGGGATCGCGATCGAGTAGTTCTCCGCCGCCGTGCCGGCCGCCTCCGGCGTGAAGTAGCCGCGCTCCCACCAGCCCGCATAGACGCGGCCCTCGACCTCGGCCGGGTCGTATCGCGTGGTCGCTTCGAGCTTGGCGCGCCGTTCGGAGTCCATCCCGCCCGATGTTATTGGCGCGGCGCCGGGCGGCACACGATTCGACGCCGCTCCGTGCCGCTCCGCGACGAATCGGCGCCGAACGCGCTGCGCGCCGGCCCCGGCGCGCCTAGGCTGTCTCTTCGCCGACCTCGTCGAGGCGCTCGCCGGTCGGCTCCGGCACCGCCTGGGTGACGAGGGTCGGGGCGAGGCCCCGCTCGATCGTCTCGCGGGTGACGACGCACTTCTTGACGTCGCGGCGGGACGGCAGCTCGAACTGGACGTCCATCAGCGTCTCCTCGATGATCGACCGGAGCCCGCGGGCTCCGGTCTCGCGGTCGATCGCCCGGTCGGCGATCGCATCGAGTGAGTCGGGTGCGAAGACGAGCTCGATGTCGTCGAAGGCGAAGAGGCGCTGGAACTGCTTCGTAAGCGCGTTCTTGGGCTCGGTCAGGATCGTGATCAGGTCCTCGCGGCGGAGCTGGTTGATCGAAGCGAGCACCGGCAGGCGGCCGATGAACTCCGGGATCAGGCCGAACTCCATGAGGTCCTCCGGGAGCACCTGCTCGAACAGCTCACCGACCTCGCGGTCCTCCTTGCTGACGATCGAGGAGCCGAAGCCGATGCCGTTGCTGCCGACCCGACGCTCGATCACCTTGTCGAGCTCGGCGAACGAGCCGCCGCAGATGAAGAGGATGTTCGTCGTGTCGACCGTCAGGAACTCCTGGTGGGGGTGCTTGCGCCCGCCCTGGGGCGGCACCGAGGCCGTCGTTCCCTCGAGGATCTTCAGCAACGCCTGCTGCACCCCCTCTCCCGAGACGTCGCGCGTGATCGACGGGTTGTCCGCCTTGCGGGTGATCTTGTCGATCTCGTCGATGTAGATGATTCCGGTCTCGGCCTTCTTGACGTCGTAGTCGGCGGCCTGGATCAGCTTCAGGAGGATGTTCTCGACGTCCTCGCCGACGTAGCCGGCCTCGGTGAGCGCCGTGGCGTCGGCGATCGCGAACGGGACGTTGAGGATCCGCGCGAGGGTCTGCGCGAGCAGCGTCTTGCCGCAGCCCGTCGGGCCGAGGAGGAGGATGTTCGACTTCTGCAGCTCGGTCAGCTCGGCGCCCTCCTCGCCGGCCATCTGCACCCGCTTGTAGTGGTTGTAGACGGCGACCGAGAGCGCCCGCTTGGCCGCGTCCTGACCGATCACGTACTCGTTCAGGATCTCGTTGATCTCGATCGGCTTCGGGAGCGCCTCGAGCTCGAAGCTCGGCGGGGTCGTCAGCTCCTCGTCGATGATCTCGTTGCAGAGATCGATGCACTCGTCGCAGATGTAGACGCCGGGACCGGCGATGAGCTTCTTGACCTGCCGCTGCGACTTCCCGCAGAAGCTGCAGAGAAGCTGCTCGTTGGAGTCGGTTGGACGTGCCAGGGTCTCTTTCCTTGCCTCGTTGCGGATACGGAATCCGCGCCGTCAAGGTTACGAGACCCCGCAAGGCGCGAACGCACCTCAGTTACGCGCCTGGCGTCCGCGTCCCTGCAACCGGCGGCCGGGTTGCATGCCGGCTCGCGGGGCGGCCGCGGGGCAGCTTCGGCGTGGTGAGATCGGGACGAGGCTTCGGGGGCCGCAGTCGCGGTGCCGTCGCCTACGGGCGCGTACGGCCCCTAGCGGTTCTCGATCACCCGGTCGACGATGTTGTACTCGACCGCTTCCTCGGCGCTCATGAAGTAGTCGCGCTCGGTGTCGCGCTTGACGCGCTCGATGTCCTGGCCGGTGTGCTTGGCGATGATCTCGTCGAGCCGGCGGCGGATGTCGATGATCTCCTTCGCGTGGATCTCGATATCGGTCGCCTGACCCTGGAAGCCGCCGGAGACCTGATGGATGAGGATCTTCGAGTTCGGCGTCGCCATCCGCTTGCCGGCGGCGCCGCCGCCGAGCAGGAGCGCACCCATGCTCATCGCGATCCCGACGCAGATCGTCTGAACATCGGGCTTGATGTACTGCATCGTGTCGTAGATCGCGAGGCCGGCGTAGACGGATCCGCCCGGCGAGTTGATGTACATCGAGATGTCCTTGTCGGGGTCCTCGGACTCGAGGTGGATCAGCTGGGCGACGATCAGATTCGCGATGTCGTCGGTCACCGGCGTCCCGAGGAAGATGATCCGCTCGTTGAGCAGGCGCGAGTAGATGTCGAACGCGCGCTCGCCGCGCGAGGTCTGCTCGACCACCATTGGGACCATCGGGCTCATCGGCGCGGCAGTGTATAGAAGCGTCCCGGCGGGACAGGTGGCATCACCCGGCCGAGGCGCTGGTACCGTGAGCCCCCGGCGGCGCGGAGCCCGAGCCGGTGCCGCGAGCGCAACCGTGGGCGCCCGCGTGAGTTGACGTCAAGGCAACCACCCAAACGATCAAGCTTCAGCGGGCGGGCGGGTCCTGACCCCTGGAAGGGAGAAACGATGAAGAAAACGACCACGACCGCGATCCTCCTCGTGATCGCCGCGTCGCTCGCGTTCGCCGGCTCGGCGCTCGCGGGCTCGAAGACGTTCAAGCAGACGGGTCAGATCGTCGGCGACCAGGCGACGTTCGTGAAGCTCCGCGTCAAGGTCTCCGGCGGGGACCCGCAGAAGATCTCCGGATTCTCGGCGAAGAACGTGCTGACGCGCTGCGACGGCAAGAACGGCCGCGTCAACAAGCGGTTCAGCTACTCGGCCCTCGACCCGATCTCGGTCAACCCGTCGAATCGGTTCGACGCGATCCTGACCGATGCCTCGATCGGCCTGAAGATCAGCCTCCAGGGCACCGTGAAGCGCCGCGGCAGGGCCGTCGAGGGCTCGATCAAGACCAACCGGTTCGACCTCAAGAACAAGGTCTGCAAGGTTCCGAAGCAGGCGTTCAAGACCGCCAAGTAGCGATTCCCGGCGGGCTCTCCCGGAGAGTCCGCCGCGGCGCTAGTCCTTGTCGTCGCCGGGGGTCCAGAGATCTCCGGCGGCGGCCTCGGCCTGCCCCTCGCCCTCCGGCGTCCAGAGCTTCTCGCCGCCCTCGGCCTCGTCGCCGTCGGCCCCGTCCGCGGCGGCGGGATCGACCGCGACCGGCTTGGCCTCCTCGACGATCAGCTCCGCCGCCTTGCGCATCCTGATCTCCTCGACCAGCAGGGCGTCGCGGCCGTCGGCCCGGATTCGCTTCAGCAGCTTTTCGGGCTTGCCCTTCTCGCCGGCCGGCGGCTGCAGGGCCTCGAGCAGATCCTCCTCGGAGACCTCGATGTCCTCCGCTGCGGCGACGGCGGCGAGAACGGCCTCACGCTTCAGACCCGCCTCGGCCTCCTCGCGCGAGTCGGCGATCGCCTCGTCGCGATCCTTTCCCTGGATCTGCAGGTAGGTGGCGGGGTCCATCCCCCGCTGCTGGAGCGTCCGTTCAACCCGCTCCCACATCTCGGTGGCGCGGGCCTGGGCGATCTCCTCGGGAATCTCGATCGCGGCGTTGGCGACGGCGACATCGAGGGCGGCGTCGTTGAACTGGTGCTCGACCTCGTGCTCAGCCTGATGGAGCAGGCGCGACTCGATGTCGTCGCGGAGCTCCGCGAGCGTGTCGAAGTCGGAGTTGTCCGCGGCGAAGTCGTCGTCGAGCTCCGGCAGGCGCTTCTCGCGGACCTCCTTGACGGCGACCTCGAAGCTCGCGCCCTTTCCGGAGAGGTGCTCGGCGTGATAGTCGTCGGGGAAGGTGACCGCGACGGTTCTGGTCTCCCCCGCCTCGGCGCCCGTGAGCTGCTCGTTGAAGCCCTCGATCAGCGTCTCGGATCCGAGCTCGAGCAGGAAGTCCGTCGCGGCGCCGCCGTCGAACGGCTCGCCGTCGACCTCGCCGGCGTAATCGATCAGGATGAAGTCGCCGTCGCCGGCGGCACGCTCGACGGTCTCGAGGCCGGCGAAGCTCTCACGCATCCGCTCGATCTCGGCGTCGACGGCCTCCGCCGGGACCTCGGGCTCGACGCGGGGAACCTCGATCCCCCTGTACTCGCCGAGCTCGGCGACGGGCCTGATCCCGACCTCGATCGTGAACTCGAGCGGGTCGCCCTCGCCGGGCGGGTCGGGCATGTCGAGCTGCGGATCGCCGACCGGCGTCACGCCGGAGCTGATCAGCGCCCGCTCGTACCACTCGGGGAGGCCCTCGCGAAGCGCCTCCTCCATCACCGCATCGCGGCCGATCCGCTGCAGGACGAGCTCCGGCGGCACCTTCCCCTTGCGGAATCCGGGGACCTTCATCTCGCCGGCGAAGCTGCGCGCGGCGGACTGCAGGCGCCTGTCGACCTCCTCGGCCGGAACGGTCGCGGCGATCTTCACCTTCGACTCGGGAAGGTCGGTTACCTCGGTCTTCACTTCGGGCGGAGCTGACATGGGGCGGGAACCTTAGAGACTGGCCCGATGGCCCCGCTTGCGCCCCGCCGCGCCGTCCCCCGAAGGACTACCTTTCGGCCCATGAGCAGCACCAGCAGCAGCGACGGCGGCGTCGCCCCCGGCCGGGTGGGGATCGGGACCTGGAGCGGCGGCCGCTACATGAACTTCGGTGAGAAGGTCGATGAGGATCGGCTCGCCGCCGTCCTCCGCCCCGGCGACGGGATCTCGACCGTGATCACGGCCGACACCTACGGACAGGGCGACGCCGACCGGATGCTCGGACGCGCGATCGCCGGGGTCGATCGCGGCGACTTCTCGCTGGTCGGGGCCGTCGGCCATGACTTCTACGAGGGCGAGCGCGCCGGCCCGAAGGGCTTTCCGCGGTTCACCGATCCCCGGCTTCGCGGCCCCTCCGAGTACGCCGGCTACCTGCGGATGGCGGCCGAGGCCAGCCTCGAGCGGCTCGGGCAGGACCGTCTCGACCTGCTGCTGCTCCACAACCCCGACCACACCGGCTACACGTCGGAGGTCGTTTGGGACGGGATGGCGGCGCTCCGCGACGACGGGCTGGCGACGGCGATCGGCGTCGCCCCCGGGCCCGCGAACGGCTTCACGCTCGACATGCTCGACTGCTTCGAGCGCTTCGGCGAGCGGATCGACTGGGCGATGATCATCCTCAACCCCCTGGAGCCCTGGCCCGGCGAGATGGTCCTCGACGCCGCCGCCGCCGCGGGCATCGGCGTGGTCACCCGGGTCGTCGACTTCGGCGGGCTCTTCTGGGGCGACGTCACCGACATCGAGACGTTCGCTCCGCACGACCATCGCCGCTTCCGGCCGGCCGGCTGGATCGAGGCGGGCAACGAGAGGATCGAAGCGATGCGCCCGATCGCCGAGCGCCACGGACTCACGCCCCTGCAGCTCGCGTGCCAGTGGAACCTCGCCCACCCCGCGGTTCGCTGCGTCGTGCCGACGCTGATCCAGGAGGCGGGTGAGGCCGCCAGACCGATCGAGGACAAGCGCGCCGAGCTCGCGGCCCTCCCCGAGCAGCTTCTGACCGCCGCCGAGGGCGAGGAGATCCGGCGGATCGGCGACAACGCCGGCTGCATGTCGCTGAAGGGCGCCACGCCCGCCCACGAGGGCGAACCGGCCGCCGACTCCTGGCCGCTCAATCCTGAGCTGCTCGCCGCCGGCGAGCGCTGGGGCGTCGACCCCGAGCGCGACCTCGTGATGACATCGGGCACGTGAGCGCCGCCGACCGCGCACTCGCCCGGACCGTCAGCGGCCCCGCGGGCCGTGGGGTCGCGTTCGCCTGCGACCTCGCCGCCGTGCTCTGGCGGGTGATCCTCAGACGACCCGGGCCTCCCTCGCGCTGAGCCCCCAGGCCGCTCAGAGCCAGCTGATCCGCTTGAAGAAGCGGTACATGGCCAGCACCACCAGGCCCATCGTGAGCAGCGCCAGCGGGTAGCCGATCTCCGAGCGAAGCTCGGGCATGTGCTCGAAGTTCATCCCGTAGACGCTCGCGATGAAGGTCGGCAGGGCGATGATTGCCGCCCAGGCCGAGATCGACCGGACGACCTCGTTCTGCCGCAGCGTGATCAGCGAGAGGTTGGCGTCGAGGACGCCGGTCAGCAGGTCGCGCTGGTCGTGCAGCTGCTCGTCGAGCCGCCGCGCGTGGTCGGCGACGTCGCGGAAGTACCGCCGGATCTGCTCGTCGAGCTCGACGACGACGCCGCCCTCGAGCGCCTCGAGCGGCCCGACCAGCGGCTGGACGGCGCGGTGGAACTCGATCACCTCGCGGCGCAGGAAGTAGATCCGCTGGGTGGCGTCGACGTCGCGGCTCGCGAACACCTCACCCTCGACCTCGGCGATGTCGTTTTCGATCCCCGCCGCCACCGGCTCGTAGTCGTCGACGACCTGATCGAGGATCGCCCAGGCCGCCGCGGCGGGGCCGACGGCGACGAGGTCGGGACGCCCCTCGAGGCGCAGCCGCGCTTGTTTGAGGTCGCTGGCGCGGCCATGGCGGATCGCGATCACGTAACCGGAGCCGAGGAAGAGATTGATCTCGCCGAAGTCGATCTCCTCGCGTTCGTCGTCGTAATGAGCGGTCTTCAGGACGACGAAGTAGGAGCCGTCGTAGTCCTCGAGCTTCGGGCGCTGATGCTTGTGGTGAGAGTCCTCGATCGCGAGCTCGTGGAGGCCGAAGGCCTTTGCGGCGCGGGCGAGCTCGGCGTCGGTCGGGTCGTGGAACCCGAGCCAGACGAAGCCGTCGCCCTGCTTCGCGCGCCCTGCCGCCGTCTCGATGTCGAGCGGACCGGCATCCTGGCGGACGCCATCTCGGTACTGGGCGCAGTCGACGATCAATGGAGAGCTCCGCCTGCCGGATTCGGGGCCGACGGCGGCGCTCCTGCGTGCCGCGGCCCCTCAGCCGCCGCAGGCCCCTCTACTGATCGCCGGCGTAACCGAGGATGGACTTGTCGATCAGCCACTCGACCGGGGCCTTGTCGTCGGTGTAGACGGGCCCGCCCGCCAGCATCGGCGTGACTCGCTGAGCCTCGATCGCGGCGAGGTTCTTGAGATCGTCGGGCAGGGTCGCGATCGCAGCGAGCAGGCGCTCGCTCGAGGCGGGCGCCTCGCTCCCGAGCACGAGCGTGTTCGAGTCCTCGAGCGGATCGCGGATCACCGTCGGGAAGACGTCGGCCATCGTCGCCGAGATCGCCTGCTCGAGGTCGTCGTTTCCCTCCGGGTGGCCGACGTTGACGACGACGGCCCCCCCGGGTGCGAGACGGTCGCGGACGAGCTCGAAGAACTCGCGGGTCGCGAGGTAGAACGGGATGTAGGGCTGCCGGTAGGCGTCGACGACGATGACGTCGTAGTCGCCGTCGGAGCGGCGCAGCCACGGCCTGGCGTCGTCGGTGTAGGTGTGGAGGTCGGGTCCCCGCATGTCGAAGTAGCGGCGGCCGATGTCGGTCAGCTCGCCGTCGATCTCGACCCCGTCGACCCGCGCGTCCGGGAAGTAGTGGCCGTACATCCGCGCCGCGGTGCCTGCTGCGTTGCCGAGGATCGCGACCCGCTCGGGTTCGCGGCCGAGGGCCGCGAACGGCAGGACGATCAGCCCGTCCCAGTAGCGGCCCGTGAGATAGGAGCCGGGCTTGTAGAGCGAGTGGATCGCCTGGCCCTCGTTGAGCTGGAGGATCCGGTCGCCGTCGGACTCCTCGACGACCTGCGCGTACTGCGTCTCGGTGTCGGTCTCGTAGATGACCTCGCCGTCGTCGGACCCCTTGACCGTCCCGACCGGGATCGCGATCGCGGCGGCGAGCAGCGCGCCGACCGGTGCGAAGCGGATGCCGAGCCCGGCGATCGCGGTGATGCCGATCGCGAGCGCGAAGACGAGGAACGTCCGCTGCGTGCCGACGACCGGGATCAGCAGCAGCGACGACAGCATCGTCCCGGCGAGCGAGCCGGCGGTCGAGATCGCGTAGAGGCGGCCGGCGATCCGGCCGGCGTGCTCGACATCGGGCACCGCGAGGCGGAGCGCATAGGGGGAAGCGGCGCCGAGCAGCAGGACCGGGATCGCGATCAGGGCGAGGACGGCGAGCAGCGAGCCGGCGAACGCGCCGGCCGAGATCGAGTCGAGCGCGTCGACCGAGATGTCGAAGAACGGCCGGGCGACGAACGGGACCGCGGCGAGCAGCACGGACGCGAGCAGGACCATCTTGCAGAGACCTTCGATCGACGGGTTGCGGTCGGCGAGGCGCCCGCCGAACCAGTATCCGAGCGAGAGCGCGACGAGGACGACGCCGATCGTGTTCGCCCAGACGATCGTCGAGGCCCCGAAGAACGGGGCCATCAGGCGCGCGACCGCGATCTCGGCCCCCAGCGAGCCGGTGCCGACCACGAAGACCAGCACGTAGAGGAAGCGGATCCTGCTCAAGCCGGGCCGCTCAACTCTGAACGCATCGATCCGGACTCGATCCGCTCGCGCAGACGGTCGCCCTGGCCGGCGTTGACCGCACGCTCGGCGCGGGCGGGATCGAGCTCGACGCCGCGGGCGGCGGCGAGGTCGATCAGCTCCTGGCGCTCGGTGTCGTGCTTGGCCCAGCGCAGGACCAGCCAGCTCAGGATCACGAGCGTGATCACGGTGCTCTCGGCCATCATCACGACGCCCGCGGTCCCCTGGTCGCTGAGGCCGGTGATCCCGTGCGCCGCTTCGCCACTCGCGTAGCGAGCGTAGATGACCGAGCCCGACCACATCAAGATGTTGGCCAGCACCGCGCCGATCAACCGGACCCCGAAGACGAAGCCGGCGCTGACGGCGCCGTTGAACCAGGACGGCTTCGGAAGCGGTCCGAGCAGCGACATCCAGAAGGCGACGCCGGCGAAGAAGAAGCAGAGGTGCTGGAGCCCGTGGACGAGATCGCTGTCGAACGTCGCCGCCTCGTAGAGGGCCGGGATGTGCCAGGCGTAGAGCAGGATCGCCCAGGCGCTCAGCGCGAAGATCGGGTTCGCGAGATGGCGCATCCAGCGGAAGCCGCGCATCGCCAGCAGCGGCTGCATCAGCGGTCCGGTGAGGCCGAGCACGAAGAACAGCGCGGCCACGTCCATGATCAGCAGGTGCTGGACCATGTGCCAGGTCAGCAGCTCGTCGGAGAGGTCGTCGATCGGCGAGACGTAGGCGACCGCCAGCGTCAGCAGCCCGGCGAGGAAGAACGCCTGCCGCCAGCGCGGGACCGGCCGAGCGGCCTCGCCGAGCCGGATCATCCGGATCGCGTAGGCGGTCGCGATCGCGATCAGCGACAGCGGCGGGAGCCACTCCGCGAGCACCGAATCGACGTTGGCCACGACGGGCATTGCCCCGATCAGGCTAGATGATCGATTCCTCCGGACCGCCCCTCGAGTGGCGGGAATCGGGCGCCTACAGCGCGCCCTCGAGGGTGAGGAGCTCGCGCTTGACTTCGAGGCCGCCGCCGTATCCGCCGAGCGCTCCCCCGGCCCGGAGGACACGGTGGCACGGCACGACGATCGGGATCGGGTTCGAGCCCAGGGCGCGGCCGGCCGCGCGGAACGCGCGCGGCGAGCCCGCCGCGGCGGCGACCTCGCCGTAGGTCCGCGTCTCGCCGAACGGGATCGCGGCGGTGCGCTCGAGGACCGCCCGGACAAAGCCGGCGGAGAGCTGCCAGTCGAGATCGAGGTCGAAGTGCCGGCGCCGGCCCGCGAAGTACTCGTCGAGCTGACGGCGAACCGGGTCGAGCTCGCCGGGCGCCTCGACGATCCGCGGCGAGATCCGCCCGGCGAGCGCTTCGAGCTGCGAATCGACCGG
The DNA here is from genome assembly GCA_963784885.1 of uncultured Conexibacteraceae bacterium. Taxonomy (GTDB): domain Bacteria; phylum Actinomycetota; class Thermoleophilia; order Solirubrobacterales; family 70-9; genus RHKX01. The sequence goes on along the minus strand of CAWATA010000004.1, from coordinate 251,905 downwards.
GCGGTCCGGGTAGCCGAGGTGGACGAGCCCCTGCGGCGTCGCGGCCGCGAGCAGTCGGCCGAGCGGGGATTCGAGCTCCGCGTAGGCGAGGTCGAGGACTCCCTCCGCCGCCGCACGGCGACTCACGGCGGCGCTGAGCGCACCGATGTCGACGTCGCCGGCGGCGGCGGCGCCCACGGTCTTCTTCAGTTCGGTCTCGATGGTCATCTCGTCGCCTCCTCGTCGGTCGGTTGTCCGGCGCGCAGGGTGCGCACCGCCTCGTGGACGCTGCGGCGCGCCGCGGCCTCCGAGCAGCCGAGAGCGGCGCCGACATCGCGATAACGGAGGTCGAGCGCGAATCGAAGGACCACGGCCGACCGCTGCTTCGGCGGCAGCGCGGCGACCCGGTTCCAGAGTGCGGAGTCACGTCCTTTCTCGTCTCCCCCGTCGGCGGCGATCGCGTCGGGCTCGGCGAGCGCCTCGGGTCGCCGCGAACGGGCCCGGTGCGCGTCGATCGCCTTGCGCCTCGCGATCGTCAGCAGCCAGGCACGCGGGTTGCGCCCGTCGAAGTCCGGGTAGGCGCGAAGCGCCGCCAGCATCGTTTCCTGGAGCGCGTCGTCGACGTCATCCGGCGAGAGCATCCCGCGCAGGAACGCCGCCACCGACCGGGCGTGAGCCTCGATCAGGGCCTGAAACGGAGTCGGTGTGGTGGTCGTCGCCATCAGCGTCAATGCTTTCAACGTCCGGAGTTGGCGTTTCGTGAGGTCACCAGATAGCTTCGCTGCATCGCGATCCTCACCCTGACCCTCAATCCGGCGCTCGACGTGAGCACTTCCGTCGCCGAGCTGATTCCCGAGGTCAAGCTCAGGTGCGAGGCGGAGCGGATCGAGCCGGGCGGCGGGGGCATCAACGCCGCACGGACCATCGCCGCGCTCGGCGGCGAAGCGACCGCGCTGCACTGCTCGGGAGCCGAGACCGGCGAACGCCTCTGCGTCCTGCTCGACGAGGAGGGCATCGATCACCGCCCGATCCCGACCGCCTGGCGCACCCGCGAGTCGTTCGCGGTGACCGAACGACGCACCGAGCAGATCTACAAGTTCATCCTCCCGGGACCGGCGCTCTCCGGCCACGAAGCCGCGGCGATCACCGAGGCGGTCGCCGCCGCGATCGGAGAGGGCGACCACGTGCTCGCGAGCGGCAGCCTCCCGGTCGGCATCCCGACCGACTTCTACGGCCGGATCGCCGCCATCGCCGAAGCGGCCGGGGCGAGGCTGATGCTCGACACCCAGGGCGAGGCCCTGGAGCGGGCGCTGGGCCGGGACCTGTTCATGATCAAGCCGAACTGGCGCGAGCTCGACGCGCTCGTGGGCGCCGAGCGGGAGCTCGACGATCCGGGCCGGCGCGAGGACGCCGCCCGCCTCGTGGCCGAGGGCCGCGCCCGGGTCGTCGCGGTGACCGAGGGCCCGCGCGGCGCCTTCGTCGCCTCCGCCGAGGGCAGCTTCGAGGTCAGGCCGCCTGAGGTCGAGGTGATCAGTGCGGTCGGCGGCGGTGACGCCTTCGCCGGCGCCACGCTGCTGGCTCTATCGCGCGGCCAGTCGCTGGTGGAGGCGTGCAGGCTCGGCTCGGCGGCCGCCGCGGCCGCCGTCGGGACGGTCGGCACCGCGCCGCCCAGCCGCGACGATGTGGAGCGGATCCTCGCCCTCGTCCAGAGCGAGCCCGCCGCTGCAACCGGCGGGCCGGCCGCGGGCGCTCGCTAGGCTTCCTGCCGTCGGGACGGGAATCGTGGAGGAGAGCAAGTCTTGAGGAGTACGCCTGCGCAAACGAGCGGTCACGCCCGCCGTCTCACGACGGCGGCGCTCCTGCTCGTCGCCGCGAGCGTTCTCGCGATCGCCCTGCTGCCCGGATCGGCCGAAGCGAAGACGAGGTGGCTCTGCAAGCCGGGCACGAAGCCGAATCCCTGCAAGGGCAGCCTCGAGACCACGAAGTACGCCGTCAACGGCAGCACGACCGTCGAGCAGCCGGCCAACGCCCGCAGGCCGAAGTACGACTGCTTCTACGTCTACCCGACGGTCAGCGAGCAAGAGACCGTAAACGCCGACAAGAGCGTCGACCCCCAGCAGACGGCGATCGCCGAGTACCAGGCGGCCCGTTTCTCGCAGACCTGCCGCGTCTACGCGCCGGTCTACCGCCAGCTCACGCTGAAGGCGATCGGCGGCGCGGGAATCGACCCCGCGGCCGCGGAGATCGCCTACGGCGACGTCCTCGAGGCGTGGCGCACCTACCTGCGCAAGTACAACCACGGTCGCGGCGTCGTGATCGTCGGCCACTCCCAGGGCACCGGGATGCTGAGCACGTTGCTGCGGCGGGAGATCGAGCGCAAGCGGGCACAGGACCGGAAGCTGATCTCGGCGATCCTGCTCGGCGGCAACGTCGTCGTCCCGAAGGGCGAGCGCGCCGGTGGGACGTTCCGGCATACGCCGCTGTGCCGGACCCCCAAACAGACCGGCTGCGTGATCGCCTTCTCGACCTTCAATGAGACGCCACCCGCTGACTCGGTCTTCGGCCGCACCACGGGTGCGCTCGTCTCGCTGCCGAAGGGCGCCGACCCGGCCGACTACCGGGTCGCCTGCGTCAACCCGGCCGCGATCGGCAGCGGCGGTCCGGCGCGGCTGCAGACGATCGCCCGCAGCGAGCCCTTCCCGGGGACGCTCGGGGTCGGAATCGGGCTGATGTACGGCTTCGACGTCCCGACGGCCGACACGCCGTGGCTCGTTCCGCAGGACCACTACTGGGGAGACTGCGTCAGGGAGAACGGCGCCGATGTCCTGAAGATCACGCCGGTCGCCGGGGCCCGGGTCCTGACTCCCTCGCCGACGGCCGCGTGGGGCCTGCACCTGCTCGACGGCAACGTCGCGCTCGGGGACCTGGTCGGCGTCGTTCACCGGCAGGGCAAGCGATACCTGCATCAGAACTAGGGCGCTAGGTTTCCGGGATGAGACAGTCGTTCACGCTCGGCCCGTTGCTCCTGATGCAGGGTCTCGCCGTGAATCGGCGCCGCCCCGACCTCGATTCGCTGGCGGCCGAGACGCGTCCGGAGCGGTTCGTCTGGCGGATCCTCCCCCACGCCGCCCGCAGTTTCGCGGCCAGCATCGTCGTCCTGCCGCGCGAGCAGGCGCGCGCCGCCGCAGTCGCCTACCTCTACTGCCGGATGCTCGACACCTACGAGGATCTCTACGCCGATCCGTCGACGCGGGCGGCCGAGCTCGAGCGGTTCGCGGCCCGCTTCGACGCCCCGGGCGAGCTGCCACCGCCGACGCCGATCGACGACCGCCTCGCCCGCGACGACCGCGACCGGGTTCACCTCCTGCTCGTCGATCGCTGCCGCCACGTCGACGCGGTCTTCGCGACGCTCGAGCCGCAGGTTCGCGAGCGGATCGGCGAGCTCGTGGCCGCGATGGCGGCCGGCATGGTCTGGTCGACCGAGACCTTCGCGGATCAGGGCGGCGTCCTCGCCGACGAGGAGCAGCTCGCGCGCTACTGCCGCAACGTGATCGGCCACCCGGCCGTCTTCGTCATCGACCTGATCTCGAGCGGGGAGATCACGGCGGCCGCCCGCGAGGACGCGTTCGAGGTCAGCGAGATGATCCAGCTCGCAAACGTGACCCGCGACATCGAGGCCGACCTCGCCCGCGGGATCGCATATCACCCGGCCCTGCGGCCGTACCTCGGCCGGCCGCCCGATGATCCCGGGGCCGAGGCGGTCGTCCGCGGCGTCCGCGAGGACTACATGCGCCTCGCCCTCGGCCGGGCGGGCGCCTACCGGCGACTGTTCGAGCGGCTCGACCTCGGCCGCACCGCCACCGTCCGCACGGCGGCAATCCTGATGCTGCTGTTCACCGACCTCCACTACCGCGGATGCGCGGAGCGCACCGGGCACCGGCCGTGGCCGGGTCCGGGTGGCCGCTTCGGGGTCGTCGCGGGATCGCTGCCGGCGCTGCTCTCGCCGCGCTGGGCGACGCTGATCGTCAACCGGGTCGAGCGCGACTTCCTCCGCGCCGCCGGCGGACTGCGGACGCCGACGCCGGCCACGCCGGTCGCCGCCTAGGTCAGGCAGGTGAGCCTCGACTTCGACGAACGCCCGCCCGCCGGCGAACCCGAGGGGCTGCTGCTCCTCCATCACGGGCGCGGCACCGACGAGCACGACCTGATCGGCCTCGCCGACCTGCTCGATCCCGAGCGGCGCTTCCATGTCGTCACCCCGGGCGGGCCGCTGCGACTGCCGGGATGGCCTGGCCGCCATTGGTACGCGGTCCCCCGCGTCGGCTACCCGGACCCGGACACGTTCCACGCCGCCTGGAGAGCGCTCGCCGGGTTCCACGACGAAACCTGGCGCCGGGTCGGCGTCGGTCCCGAGCGGACCGTGCTCGGCGGCTTCTCGATGGGAACGGTGATGAGCTACGCGCTCGGCCTCGCGGCGGAGCGTCCCGCCCCGGCGGGAATCCTCGCGTTCAGCGGATTCGTCCCGACCGTCGAGGGCTGGGAGCCGTCGCTCGCCGACCGCGCGGACCTGGCGGTGTTCATCGCCCACGGCCGCAACGACAACGTCATGGAGATCGGGTTCGCCAGGGCGGCGCGCGAACTGTTCGAGGGTGGCGGCCTCACCGTCGACTACCACGAGTCCGAGGCCGGCCACCAGATCGACCCGGCCCACCTCCCGCCGGCACGCGACTGGCTCGCCGGCGCCCTCCGCTGAGTCTCAGGCCGCGGTCTTCCAGCCCTGCGACCGGAACCGCTCGACGGTCTCGGCGAGGCCGCGCTCCCACGGCGTGATCTCGAGCCTCAGCTCGGAGCGAACGCAGGCGCCGTCGGGGACCGGATGCGACTCGAGGAAGATCAGCGCGCCACGGGGGATCAGCGGCGGCCGGCCGGTCAGTCCCGCGATCCGCTCGCCGACGGCGGAGACGGCCCGGGCGACGGCGATCGGCATCACCCGCGGCTTGCGGGCCCCGGGGACGAGCGCCTCCACCGAGGCGGCGATCTCGCTCAGCGTCAGGTAGCGGTCGGCGACGATGAAGCGGCTCCCCGCGGGAGCCTCGTCGATGGCGCGGACGTGCGCCGTGGCGACGTCATCGGAGTGGACGACCGGCATACCTCCTGGCAGGAGCATCGGGATCTTCTTGGTCGCCAGCCGGACGATCAGGTCGTTGAGACCGACCGCCAGGGCGGGGACCGGGCCATAGACCGCAGCCGGGTGAAGGAAGACCGCGTCGAGGCCGTCCTCGGTCAACGCGACCACGAGCCGATCCGCCTCCTGCTTCGAGCGCTCGTAGTCGGTCGGGCGGGGATCGGGGTCGATCACCCGCTCGTCGAACGGTTGGCCGGGAGTCCAGCGGAAGACGTCGATCGTGCTCGTGTATGCGAATCGCCGGACGCCCGCGGCGAGCGCCTCCTCGGCGACGTTGCGGGTGCCCTCGACGTTCACCCTCGTGAAGTCGGCCGGGTCGCGCCGCCACTGCTCGGGCAGGCCGGCAGCGTGGAAGACGAGCTCGGCGCCGGCGACCGCGCGCCGGACCGACTCCCGATCGGCGACGTCGCCGCGGACCGGCTCGACCCCGTCGGGGAGGATGGCCCGAGCCCGCTCGACGTCGCGGACGAGGGCCCGGACTGAATCGCCGCGGGCCGCGAGGTCGCGGGCGATGGGCCAGCCGACGGTGCCGGTGGCTCCGGTGATCAGGACCTCGCTCATCTGCCGCGCCAGCCTATCCGCCGCCCGCCGCGGTCAGGGCCTCCCGGTAGACGGCCAGGTCGGCGTCGCTGAACAGGCAGAACCTGATCAGCTCCGGTGCGGTCGGCTCGGCCGCACCCTCCTTCAAGGTCGCGACGGCGGTCGCGGCCGCGTCGGCGATCGGGTAGCCGAAGATGCCGGTCGAGATCGAGGGGAAGGCGATCGAACGGGCTCCGAGGTCGATCGCCAGGCCGAGCGCCGAGCGGTAGGCACCGGCGAGGAGGGCCTCCTCTCCCGCGTCGCCGCCGGACCAGACCGGCCCGACCGCGTGGACGACCCAACGTGCCGGCAGCGCGCCGGCGCTGGTCACGGCCGCCTCGCCGACCGGCACGTACGGATGCGCCTCCGACTCGCGCTGCAGTTCCGGCCCGCCCGCCAGCGCGATCGCCGCGGCGACGCCGCCGCCGTGGGCCAGCTCCGAGTTGGCCGCGTTGACGATCACGTCGACGCGCTGCTGTGTTATGTCGCCCCGAACCAGCTCGATCATCGCCACCAAGTTAGATCGCGTCGGGATCTCGCGGCTCGACGTAACCCGCACCCGCCGAGTGGGTCATCTCGCGGCCGCTGCCCGGGCTCAGGGCGACCGGATGCACGTCAGACGCTTTGCCGGGTCAGCCGGGGCGCTGAACGGAGATGTTGAACTCGCCGGTTCCGAGCTTCCCGTAGAGGGCGAGCCACAGCGGCAGGTACATCTCGGTCCCTCGCGCAGCGGCGATGCCGCCGAGGTCGACGATCCGGTCGGCGGGCCATCCGAACTCGCCGAGCAGGCTCCTCACCCGCTCCTTCGCCCCGCCGTTCTCGCCGCAGAGGAAGGCGACGTGCTCGCCCGGCACGAGGCCGGGGTCGACCATCACCGAGCAGTTCATCGTGTTCAGCGCCTTGACGACGAGCGCCTCCGGGAACGCGGCCTGGATCCGCTCGCCGAGGCTGTCGTCGTTGCAGATCGAGAGCGTCGGCGGCATCCCACCGGAGAAGTCGAGCGGGTTGGCGACGTCGACGAGCACCTTGCGGTGGAGGTTCGCCTCGCCGGCCATCGCGAGCGCCTCCAGAGAGGCGGCGCCGGCGGTGCAGTTGAGGATCAGCTCGCCGAATCCGGCGGCATCGGCGAAGTTGCCCTCGCCGGCGCCCTCCCCCGCCGCATCCGCCCACTCCACGGCTGCCTCGTTGCCGGCGCTGCGCGAGCCCATCCGGACCTCGTGGCCGAGTTCGACCAGCTTCGTGCCGATGGTCCGGCCGACCATGCCGGTGCCGAGGACGCCGATCCTCATCCGGCGCCTCCTCCTGGGACCGTGTGCGCGTTGCGACTCACGCGCGGAAGACTCTCACGCCGAGCCGCATTCGCGCAGACGGAGCCCTCCCGATACCGCTGCCCGGTACCTTGAACTCCGACCTCGAAAGGACCCGATGACGATCTACGGCGACATCGAGAAGGTGACGCGATGCCCCGAGTGTGGCGCCGGGCTCCGCCACGGCCTCGGCAGCCTCTTCGAGAAGACCTTCGAGTCCGAGATCGAGTGCGAGAACGATCACCTCTGGAACGTGATCGACGTCTTCCACGGACCCGGGCAGATGGCGTTCAAGCTCTCGGGCCCGCAGCGCCGCGGCTGACCCCACGCAACGAACGTAAACATCGTTTATGTTTTGACCAGGCAACCGAAGCGAGGAGAAAGCGATGGAGACGAAGAGACTGTTCCTGGGCGGCACGCGGGCGCTGATCGGGATCGGGGCATGGATAGCCCCCGAGCTGTCCGGACGAGCCTTCGGGTTTCAGCTGGCCAGCAACGACAGGTTCATCGCCCGGCTGTTCGCGGCCCGCGAGCTCGCCCTCGCGACGTCGCTGCTCGCCGCGAGCCCCGACCGGCTCCCCGCGGTCGCGGCCGTCGGCGCTGCGGTCGACACGGCTGACGCGATCGCCGGGCTCGACGAGGCGCGCCGTGGCAACGTCTCCAAGCTCACCTTCGTCAGCGGAGTCCTCGGAGCGATGCTGTTCGCTGCCGTCGGTGCCCGGGTGGCCCAGGAGGCTGCGGAAGCTGCCGGCGACGACGGCTGATCCTGCCTACTCCGGCCTGCTCAAGCGGCGGCCGGTCCAGGCGCGCAGCATCGCGCGCGTCGACGCGATCCTCGACGCCGCGGCCGAGCTGATCGCCGGCGGGGGCCTCGAGGCACTGACGATGCGTGCGGTTGCCTCGCGGGCGAACGTGACGCCGGCGACGATCTACCAGTTCTTCGACGACCGCGAGACTCTGATCCAGGCGCTCGCGGTCCGCTACGTCGCCGCCACCCCGGACGTCGCCCGCAGAGGACCGCCGCCGGCTGACGAAAGCTGGAGGCAGGCGCTCGATCGGATCATCGACGCCTACGCCGCGATGCTCCGGGACGCGCCCGCGATGCGCGCGCTGTGGCTGGCTGGGGTCGTGGACGCCGCCACGGGCCGGATCGCCGCGGGCGCCGACGACGAGATCGCCGCCGGGCTCCGCGCCCGCCTGACCGGGATCGCCGGCACCGACCGCGGGACCGGCCCCGAATGGCGGTACCTGGTCACGCTGGCCGGCGACCTGCTCCGGCGGGCGTTCCAGCACGACCCCACCGGTGATCCGTTCCTGCTCGAGCGCGCGAAGCGGGTCGCCTCGCTCTACGCCGCCGATCTGCTCGACGGCGAAATGATCCGAGGGTGAGCGACGGGCCCGCGACGGCCCGGACCACAGGGGGTACCAGCCGTCCGGGGATTACTTCGCGAGACGGCGCCTTCTTCGCCGCGGCGTGAGCACCTCTTCTTCTGCCTCATCGAAACCGCCCGGATTCAAGGCCTGCGCGTCATTGCGCGGGCTTCGGGCGGGCAGCCCTGGGCGGACGCTCGAGCGCCCCCACCGGCACCCGAACACTCGCGGTGCCGTGGCGGTCGGTGAGGATCGTCACCTTGCCCTCGGCCGCGGCTTTGGCAACAACGTCGCGGAGCGTTTTCGGGGTGTCGTCGGCGCTGCCCATTGCCGCGAACTCAGAAGGTCGTCCTCTGTCATTGGTTCTGCCCCGACATGGTGGGATTCCGGATGGGATTCTTCTCACCGTTCCATCGGGTTCATCCGGATGCTCGTCCCCGGCTACTCGCCCTGCGCAGCCCAGTGGGCCTCTGCGTCTGCCTCCATCACGGCCAGGCGGGTGTAGTAGTCGGGGAACTCGTTCAGGTGGGCGCGGGCGATCTTCGCGGTCACGGTCACGTCGTCGTCGGTGACGTTGGTCTCCGGGTCCTTGGTGCCGTGTTCGAGCTCGACGTCCATACCCATCCGGAACTGCTCGACATCGAATCGGGACGTCGCCCAGTCGATGCCGATCCGCTCTCCCGCCTCGCGTGCCTGCTCGGTTGTGAACCCCGTCTCCGTGCTCATGACCTGAAGCTACCGCACGGGCCGTCTATGCCCGAGCGCAGATCGTGCCGACCCGCTGCATGCTCTGGCTCCGGCTTGAGGAGCCAGAGCCTTGAGGGGTGAGCGACGGGACTCGAACCCGCGACCGCCTGGACCACAATTCTCTGGATCTGCGCTCCTGCTCGGAGGGGCTGTGGTCGGCGTAGCGGAGAGTTGTCTTGTAGTTCGCATGGCCCATCAACTCCTGAAGTGTCCTGGCGTCGTTACTCCAAGTCCCCGGACCGGACCTCGCCGGGGATCGTCCTGGGCAGCGGGGATCCGCGCCTACGCCCCGACTCGTCGGGCGCGATGAGCGGAAGCAACGCATCCTCGCGCGAGTAGTGCCCAGACACATCGAACCATCGCTTCGCCCGGAGTCCACGGCTCAGGTCGCAATCCGCCACGAGCATGCCCTCCTCGCCGCGCAGCGGTCCGGCGATCACCTCTCCCCAAGCCGGATCGACGATCGCGGCGCCTCCCTCGCCGAAGCACTCCTTCCCCTCCGGCAGGGGGACGGGGAAGTCCTCGGGGAAGGCGGACGCCGGTATGTATTGCGGCACCGAGATGACGAAGCAGCCGGACTCGATAGCGATATGACGCATCGACGACAGCCAGCCATCGGAATCGTCGGCGGTTGGGGCGACCCAGATCTGAGGTCCACCGCGATAGACGGCGTAGCGGGCGAGCGGCATCCGGTTCTCCCAGCAGATCAGCCCACCGATCCTTCCGATCTCGGTGTCAACGGGAGCAAGGTCGTCGCCTGCGCCGATCCCGTGGAAGATGCGCTCCTGCATCGTCGGCATCAGCTTCCGGTGGCGGGCGAGCAGGCCCTCGGGACCGATCGTGAGCATCGTGTTGTAAAGGCTTCCGGGCCGCTCAGTCTCTCGCTCGTTGACGCCGACCACGCAATACAGGTCATGCTCACGGCAGGTCGCCGTCAGGCGATCGGTCACCGGGCCGGGGACGTCGACGCTGTTGTCCCACAATTGCTCCCACAGCTCATCCCAACCCGAGAAGCTGGCGGCATTGGTAGCCCAAGCATTGGAGGGATAGAGCGGCACGAAGGCCTCGGGCAAGGCGGCGAGCCGCGCGCCTTCGGACGCGGCGTCGGCCAGCAACCCCTCGGCCTTGGCGATGCAGCCCTCCAGGTCGAGGATCTGCGGCGTGGCCTGAATCGCCGCTACCCGGACCGTATCCGTCGTCGCTCCCACTTTCGCCGAACATACACACCGCCACCACTAACTGCAGCCTCGAAAGCCAGATTGCGAAGGGAGGCTCATGATCCGGCAGAGACACTCCTCCGAATGTCGATCCGGCCGGCCGGCCTCCCTAACCCGACCGCAACCCGAAGTCACGCCGAGCATCGAAAGCCGGACCAGCTAATCAAGCCCCCTAGCGGAGGGTGAGCGACGGGACTCGAACCCGCGACCGCCTGGACCACAACCAGGAGCTCTACCAACTGAGCTACGCCCACCGTGCGTGGGTGGAATCTAGCTTGCCGGCCGCCGGCGCCGGTCCACGGTCGCCCGCGACTCAGGAGGCGTTGATCGCAGCTGCGGCCCGAATCAGCTCCTCGAAGGCCCGGTCATCGAGCTCGTCGCCCTCGCGCAGATCGACGGCTCGTCTCGTTCCCGCGGCGAGGCTGGCGTTGAAGAGTCCCGCCGGGTCATCGACGGACGCGCCCCTGGCGAAGGTCAGCTTGACCTTGTCCTCGTAGGTCTCACCGGTGCAGATGATCCCGTCGCGCGAACAGACCGGGACCCCGGTCATGTCGTTGGAGGGCTTGCGCCACTTGACCTCTTCGACGACGTCGGGCTCGGCGCGCCTGATCAGCTCGCGCACGCGGGACAGGGTCTCGCCCCGCCAGTCGCCGAAGCCGGCGAGCATCGCGTCGATCTCCTCGGACGGCGTCTCGTACTCGGTTTCTCCTGCCATGGCTCGATCGTAACGCCCGGATGATCGGCGTCCGCATGGCCGTGAACGGTCAGTCGCGATCGCGCTCGTGGGCGCGCGTCAGCCAGACGCCGACGGCCGCCGATGCCCCTGACGCGATCAGCTCGAAACCGCCGATGGCGACGTAGGTGGCGACGGAGTCCTCGCGGACGTCGGCCCAGAGGTTGCTGAGCGTGCCGATCGCGAGGTAGAGGAGCACGGCGGCGGTCAGCAGCATCACTGCGGCGGAGAAGTTGGGCACGGCGGGCAGATTAGCCCCGGCGGCCTCGCCCACCCGAGGCCGAACGCCCCGGGCAGGACTCGAACCTGCGACATCCGGCTTAGAAGGCCGGCGCTCTATCCAGCTGAGCTACCGGGGCGTGTCCCGAGCTTTCGGCTCGCCGAAGCGGAATCCTTGACATCTGCGCCCTGGGCTCGAGGGTCGTTCGCGGCGACGAGATAGCCATTCGTGCCCATTCGTGCCCAATCAAGGGCCCGATCGAACGCTTCGAGGTGGGCACCGGACAGACGTTCACGCCGCTTCACCGCCCTAGCGTAGACCGTCATCGGGAAGGTCGGATCGGCCCAGCCCCCCTGCTCTGCGATGTAGACCGGATCGTCGTGGAGAGCCGCTCGAACGCTTGCGAAAGTACGGCGGAGTGAATGTGGGCTCACCCGAGGGTTGATCCTCTCGATACCCGCTTGCTCGAGCTGCCTGTTCGCTCGCTTGATCGCAGTCTTGAGTCGAAGGCGCACGTTGTCTGGCCTCTGCCGCTCCGGTGGCCCGCCGTTGTAGCCGCGGGTCACAAACACCGGGTCTGTGGGGCCTGTGCCGACGCTCACGGCCTTGTGGGCCTTGAGATCACCGCGGATGCGTTTAACGCAGAGGTCGCTCTAGGGTTAGGCGAGTCGTTTTCATCCCGAGTGGAGGAGCAAGAAAGGTTCGCCGGCGTCCCGACCCTGCCGAGACATTCAGGTTGTCTGACGAGGAGATTCGCGAACGCGAGCTGCAGCGTGAGCCAGATGAGAGCCAAAACGAGGAGATGCAGAACACCGATGAAGAGATTGACCGGTCTGGCGATGGTCGTATTCGCGCTGGCTTTGATCGGAAATGCCGATGCTTCGACCAGCGGCCTGCATCGCTGTGGCGACAAGCCAGACAAGTTTGCCTACGGCATCAAGGCTGACTTCGCTTGCCGAAAGGCGAAGAAGATTGTCAATGGGTGGTTCAACGGGGTGACCCACGGCGGAAGTCCCGATCGGAACGTCAAGGGCTTCAGCTGCCATTACAAGCAGACGGGATACGAAGTCGCCAAGGTCCGTTGCAAGACCAAGCACCGGAAGGTGAGGTGGACCACGGGGTCGTGATCACGTCGTCGCGGTGTCGCAGCAGTCCCATTGGTCTCTCTCGTTTCGGTTGGGATCGCAATCCCATGGTTGGTTCGCAATCCGGTTTGGTTGAGATCCGCAGCAGCCCGACGTGATCGGCGCTCATGCGGTTCAAGCGAGCTAGTTCAGAAAGCGTCGCCGATCTGGTAGGTCAGAGTTCATCCAAATTGGGTGAACGTGAAGGCCATCGGTTCGCTGGAGTGGGTCTGAGGTTTGCCAGGTGTTGGTAGCCGGATCCCCAATCAGGAGGCACGATGTACCAGGACGATCGGGCTGATTGATTCCCGTTCGGTCGGCCGAGGTTGGGTTGAACGCACATGAGCGCGCCCTCAGAAGCAGTCCCCCTTCCCGCAAAGGTCTAGGCCGCCAGAGCCAGAACACGTTCTATGGGCGGCGCGAGGACTTGCTCCTACCCCCCAAAGTGATCGAGTTCCGCGTCGCCCATTCTCCTACCTAGCTGGGGCTCATCCACGTCAATCGGTTGCAGGGCTGCGGCACGCCCTCGAGCTCCCGCTCTAGCTGCCTTAGCTGGCTTGCGTAGATCCGGGGCTCGGCGATGTCGCCGGCCTCGTAGCTGCAGGCGTCTTTGTACATCTAATCCCGGCCGAGCGGGCCTGACCATTCCCCCCTCCCCCTAGGCGCCCGTACGCGCGTTTTTCGGCGCGGATGCGCGCGTATCCACTGGCGATTCTGATCGATCGCCCGGTGGCAGGCTCGCCCATGAGTGAGCCACGTCTCCGCCACGAGCGGCCCTCAGCGGGCTCGTGCGGGCTCGTCTCGGCTCGGTCGGGACGGTCTCTCGGATCGGCGTGGGGGCTTTTCCCGGGACCTACTCGGCGCAGCCGATGCGCTTCGCGTAGGCGTCGAAGCCGTGGCCCTTCCTGCGCAGCTTCAGGCTGCCCCGGCATTGACCCGTGTCGGTCTTGACCTTGCACTTCCACGACCTGCCGCCTCGACGGTGGCACTTCGCCTTCCACATGCTCGGCGGGTAGGAGATGCCGAACTTCTCTACGTAGTTGCTCGCAACGCGGGTCGCCTTCGCCTTGGCCGCCTTCAGGTCGCCCCCGGCGTTCGCGGGTCCGGCGACCGTGAGGGCCGCAACGCCAACGATTAAGACCAGGACGGTGATGCGCTTCATGGTGCGACCCTAACCGCTGGGTGACGCGACCGCCATCAACCGCACGGAGATACGAGGGCCGACCTGGGAGTAGGTCAGCTCGCCGCTGGCAGGTTCGTCGAGGGCGCGGCCCTAACGCCTCGCCGTGCTCGGTCCTCCGCTAACGGTCGCTGTATTCGGCCCTCCAGCTGAGTAGGAGACGCTGCCGAAGTCGACGATGTCACCGACCTCCGCGTCCGGCACGGAGACCCTTCCGTTAAGCCCGATCTGCACGTAGCCCCGCGGCCACACGATCACGGTCACCTCCGCGCCCTCAGGGGGGCTGTCGGCAGCGACGATCGGGAATCTCCTTGGGTAGTCGGTCGGCCTAAACGCCTTCGGCAGGGTGAATGCCACCTTGGGGCCTCCGCAGTAGACGAGATCGCCGGAGAGGCGCACCACGCGGTCGTAAGTGTTTGTGAAGTCGATTGGGGCCTCCCGATGGTCGGCTCTCGGGCGCTGCGCACCAGCTGGACCATCGTTGGCGGCCACGTGGGGCGTGTACCCGTACCAGCCCTCCGAGACTCCGCAGACCGGCTCGGGGAGAACCGGCAGCGCGATCTTCCCGGTCTTCGGTGACTTGATGTCCCTACGCAGGTCCTTGATCTGCTCGGAGCTTGACTCAGAAATACGCTTGTCGAGCTTGGTGGCGATCCTCTTGACCTGCTGCTTCTCTCTCTTATTGAGAGCGGTGATCGCCACTGCGCTGCCGCCGAGCGCCACCACCAGCGCGAGGACCGCGACGATCAGACCCGCCGAGGGCCTTCCGATCTTGAATCGAGGCACCTGACACTCCTTCCGCTCGCGAGGGTCGTTCCCCGTCCGCCGACAAGAACGCTGAGCAACCGCGAATCTATCGAAAGTGGGCCGCGAGGATTCTCCCCCAAGAGAGACGACCTCGGTGCCCACACACAGCGCTGCTGGCGATACTGAGACGATGCCCCGCCTTCGCCAAGCCGTGATCGCCGTTGCAGACCTCGACCGCTCGACGGACGCTCTGCGTTCAATGCTTCCCCTTCGGGAGCCCTATGCCGACCCCGCCGTCGCCCACTTCGGTCTGCGCAACGCCGTCTTCGCGATCGGGGACACGTTCCTCGAGCTTGTCTCGCCGATGCAAGAAGGAACGGCCGCCGGAAGGCAGCTCGAGCGGCGAGGCGGCGACTGCGGATACATGGCGATGCTGCAAGTCGAGGACGTGGCCGGGGCGCGAGAGCGCGCCCGACGGCTGGGGATCCGCGAGGTGTTCGAGGTCGAGCTCGACGAGATGACCGAAGCGCACCTCCACCCCGCCGAGATCGGCGGAGCGATCGTCTCCCTCAGCGAGCCTCGACCACCGGCCAGCTGGCGGTGGGGTGGCCCGGGCTGGCATCGTCGCAGCGCCTCAGGGAGCCTGCGCGGCCTGACGGTCGCCGTCGCTGACGCCTCCGCCGTCAACAGCCGCTGGCGGGAGGTTGCCGGCGGAGCGATACCGGTGGACTTCGTAACCGACCCCGCCGAACCAGGCATCGTCGCTGTTGAGCTGGAGCTCGACGGCCATCGCGTGACCCTAGATCCCTCCGACCTAACCCGAGCCCCTCGAGTCGATCCCGCAGAGCTCGCTGACCGTGAGACGGGGGAGGGCGACCTCAAGCACTAGGCTCTTGCCGACCGAATCGAGGAGGTACCCATGGCGAAGGTCAAGCTGCACCGCTGCCCGTTCACGTTCGTGCACAACAACCTGGACCACTGCTGGAAGGTCCAGAAGGCGCTGGACGAGGAGGGGATCGAGTACGAGGTCATCAAGGAGCCCATATACCCGCGCGGTCGCCGCACGGACGTGATCCAAATCAGCGGCCAGCACATGCTGCCGGTGATCGAGTACGAGGACGGCACCGCCTACCGCGCGGAGTCCGCAGAGATGGCAGAAACGATTTCGGCAGGCAGGTTGTTCGAGCAGGGCGGCTCGGGCTCTCCGGTGTCAAAGTAAAAACCGATAGCCGACCCGATTCGTGGCTCTTCCGTGGGGGATTCGCCCAAGCGCTGAGATCTGTTGACGAGCGCGGCTGACTCGCCGTTCGCTTATCCCTGGTGAATGGGCACTCGTGCCCAAACCCCCAGAAATCGACCAAACTCAGCCGAATCGGCCTCTCCCTTTGCCCTATCGGCGAGGTGCCACGAACGCACTGTCCAGGCGGAATTGAGGCCAACTTATGCCGATTGGCCGCGACGGTTAGAAGGCCGGCGCTCTATCCAGCTGAGCTACCGGGGCTCGCGGAGACGAGTCTAGGAGCCCGGCGGGCGGCGACGCGGGCGGCGGACGGCGGGTGGGACCGCCCGGCCGCGAACTCCGCAATGCTCCAAGGGTGAGCGCGGGGACGATCAGCGAGCGGGTCGCCGAGATCTGCGGGCACCGGGACCGGCTGCCGGGATCCGATGCCGAGCGACGGCTCACGAACGCGCTGAAGGCGGAGCTGGAGTCGGCCGGGCGGCAATGCGAGGTCGAGCCGACCTGGGTCCACCCGCAGTGGCCGGTCGTGCACCTCCTGCACTGCCTGCTGGCGGTGGCCGGCAGCGTGGTCGCCGCGAGCGACCCCGTAGTCGGTTTCGCGATGGTGCTGGCGGCGGCGAGCTCCGCCTACCTCGACCTCTCGGCGCGCTGGTATCTGCTGCGCCGGCTGCTCTTCCGCCGCGCCTCGCAGAACCTCGTCGCGCGGACGCCGGGACCCGGCGCCGGCGAGCCTCGGGTCTTCCTCTGCGCAAACGTCGACGCACCCCGCACCGGCGCCGTATACACAGGGATCTGGATCCGGATGGCCGAGCGGGCGGCGCGGCGGTTCCCGGTCGTTTCCTCGCCGACGCGGATCTGGTTCTGGTCGATCGCCGTGCTGCTGTTGCCTGTGGGCGCCCGGATGGCGGGGTTCGACCCGACCTGGCTCGACTACGTCCAGCTCGTACCGACGCTGATCCTGATCGTCGCCTGCTTCGCACTCGGGGAGATCGCGCTCTCGCCCGCATCGCCCGGGGCGAATGCCAACGCCTCGGGCGTGGCCGCGGCGCTCGAGGTGGCCCGGCTGTTCGACGAGGACCCGCCCGGAAATCTCCGGGTCGAGCTGGTGCTGGCCGGAGGCGGAGAGACGACGATGCAGGGCTTCCGCTCGTTCGTCCGCGGCCATCGCAAGCAGCTCGACCCCGCGACCACCCGGTTCGTGTCGTTCGAGTCGGTCGGCCGCGGACAGCCCCGATTCGCGCTCAGCGGCGGCCTCGCGGTCAGCCTGCCGCTCGACACGCAGCTCGCCGAGCTCTGCGCTGCGGTCGCGATCGCCCACGACGGCGAGGGCGCGTTCGACGCCGAGCCGATCCGCGACGCGCGCGCAACCGCGGCGATCGTCGCCCGCGCCCATCGCTACCCGGCGATCGCGATCACCTGCCGCGAGCCCGGGCTGGCCCTACCCGCCGGCCACCACACCCCCGACGACGTGCCTGCGAACGTCGACCCCGCCGCAATCGCTTGCGCGGCCCGCCTCGCGGCCGACGTGATCCGGCTCCTCGATCGCGACCTCGGGCGCGGCGGCGCCGTCAGCGCCGCAGGCGAACCGGCAGCGACTTGAGCTGATTGACGAACTGGGTCGCTGCGTGCTGCGGCTCTCCGTCGAGCTCGATCTCGGGGTAGCGCTTCAGCGTTTCCTCGATCAGGACCCGGAGCTCGAGCCGCGCCAGCGCCGTGCCGAGGCAGAAGTGCCGGCCGCCGGCGCCGAACGCCTGATGCTCGGGCTTGCGGTCGACGTCGAAGGTGTCGGCATCCTCGTACCGCGTCTCGTCGCGATTGGAGGAGACGTACCACATGACGACCTTCTCGCCCTTGCGGATCGTCTGGCCGCCGAGCTCGGTGTCCTCGGTCGCCGTTCTCCGGAAGTGAGCGAACGCCGGGTACATCCGCAGCGCCTCCTCGACCGCGTCGGGAACGAGCGCGGGATCCTCGAGGAGCTTGCGCTTCTGCTCGGGGTTCTCGAGCAGCGCTCGCATCCCGCTGCAGTACGTCGCCTTGGTCGAGTCGTTGCCGGCCGCCACGAGGAGGAAGAAACCCATGACGATCTCGTGCTCCTCGAGCCGCTCGCCGTCGATCTCGGCGTGGACGAGGACACTCGTCAGATCGTCGGTCGGGTTCTCGCGCCGCTCGGCGATCAGCTTGCTGCAGCGCTCGAAGATCTCCGGGACGTCGCGCTGCACGATCTGCTCGGGACCGCCGGGGTTCAGATCTGGGTCGTTCGCCGCAAGGATCGAGTTCATGAGGCGGGCCCAGTCGGCGTCGTCCTCCGGCGGGATTCCCATGAAGCTGTGGATCACGCGGGAGACGACCGGCTGAGCGACGTCGTTGACGAGATCGCAGGTCTCGCGATCGCCGAGCCCGTCGAGGACGTCGATCGTGATCGCGCGGATCGCCTCCTCGTGGTCGGCGATCCGCTTCGGGGTGAACCCGCGCTGGAAGCAGCGCCTTGAGCCGGTCGTGCTTCGGCGGATCCATGCCGATGAACATCGCCTGCTGAAGCTCGAGCGGCAGGATCGAGTGGGTCAGGGCGGTGATCCCCGTCGCCGACGAATAGGTCTTCCAGTCGCGGCTCACCGTGTGGACGTCGTCGGCGGTGGTGATCGACCAGAAGCCCTCCTCGTCGGGATACTGGCTGATGGAGCCGCTCCAGTGCACGGGGCACTCCGATCGGAGGCGCTTGAACAGGTCGTAGGGAGCGCCATCCTCCCAGTACGCGTCGTCGGCGACCCGCAACTCGTCGATCGGGACGTCGAGCGCCCCGGCCTCCTCCGCCTTGGTGGGGGTCGTCTGCTCGCTCGCCATCTCGCTCTCCTCCGGCACCGTGGGTTGGTCGACCAGCCAGTCCTCGCTCGCAATCTACCCGCTTGTAACGAACGGCTCGGTCCGGGGGACTCAGTCCCGAACCGTCACCGCTTCGAAAGGACCCGGAACCGATGTCCGAGCACGATTTCTCCGACCTCAGCGCGCTCTTTCTCAACTGCACGCTGAAGCCGTCCCCGTCCCCGTCCAACACGCAGGCGCTGATGGACAACTCGGTCGCGATCATGGAGGCGAACGGCGTCGCCACCGAGGTGATCCGCGTCGCCGACCGCGTGGTGCCGCCGGGCGTCGACGAGGACATGACCGAGCACGGCTTCGGCAGCGACGACTGGCCCGCGATCCAGCAGCGCGTCTTCGACGCCGACATCCTCGTGATCGGGACCCCGATCTGGCTCGGCGAGAAGTCGAGCATCTGCACGCGGGTCATCGAGCGCCTCTACGGCTACTCGGGAAACCTCAACGAGCAGGGTCAGTGGGTCTACTACGGTCGCGTCGGCGGGGTCCTCGTCACCGGCAACGAGGACGGGATCAAGCACGTCGCGATGAACACGCTCTACTCGCTGCAGCACCTGGGCTACACGATCCCGCCGCAGGCTGATGCGGGCTGGATCGGCGAGGCCGGCCCGGGCCCGAGCTACGCCGATCCCGGCAGCGGCGGGCTCGAGAACGAGTTCACGCGCCGCAACACCACGTTCATGACCTGGAACCTGATGCACGTCGCCGCCCTGCTGAAGCGCTCGGGCGGCATTCCCGCCTACGGCAACCAGCGCAGCGAGTGGGACGCCGGGGCGCGCTTCGATCACCCCAACCCGGAGTACCGCTGATCGCGCTCGGGCCGGTGCGTCAGGAAACGGTGGGCGAGCTGACGGCCGCCGAGCGGGCGGCGGCGGCTTCGATCTCATCGGCGGCAAGGTCCCGCTCGCGATCGGTGGCGATCGCCGCGGCGATCCGCTCGGCCCCCGCCCGGTAGCGGGGCTCGGCGAGGAGCGACCCGAGGGCTCGAGCGATCGACCGCGAGGACGCCCCAGGGCGAAGCCGCAGGCCGGCGCCGGACCCGACGACGCGCGCGGCGGTGTCCGGTTGATCGCGCCCGACGGGCATGCAGAGGAGCGGCACTCCGTTCGCCAGCGCCTTGATGACGGTCCCATGACCGGCATGGGTCACGACCGCGTCGGCCAGCGGCAGCACGGCGGAATGCGGCGCAGATGCGACCACGGTCACGTTCGGAGGGGCGTCGAGGCCGGCGGCATCGAAGCTCGGACCGGTCGTGACGAGCCCACGTACCTCCATCGTTCCGAGTGCCTTAACGACCCGGCTGATCATCGGTGCCTGTCCTTGCACCGTCGTGCTGAGCGAGACGAGCACGAGCGGGCCGCTGCCGTCGGGCTCTCTCCATTCACCCGTCCAGGCCGGATCGTCGAGACGGGGTCCGCAGTAGCGGACGTTCCCGGGAACCCGGGCCCCGCCGCCGAACTCGAACGCCGCCGACGTCAGCACCAGCACGACGTCGGGACGATCGAGCAGATCGAACAGCGTCCGCGTCTGCGGCTGACCGTGTTCGGCGAGGAGCCGATTGATGTCGTCGAGCCTCTTGTCCCAGATTCTCGCCCCGAGCGCCGCCGCGAGCCGATCGCGGACACGTCCGATCAGATCGTCGCGGGGGGCGAGGCCGAGCCCGAACGGCGGAACTCCCGGCACCGCACCCGGATAGATGTTCGGAACGATCGAGGCGCTCGGGACGCCGGCCCCGACCGCAGCGACCTGAGAGCCGAGCAGCAGGTTCTCGGACACGACCACGTCGGCCGCTTCGCGGCCGATCTCCGCGAGGGTGTCCGCCGCAAAGGCCGGCGCAGCGCCGACGATGAGCCGGTCGCGAAGCCTCGCCGTGGCGCCGAGAGGCGTCCGCGCCTCGGAGTCGCGGACGAACTCCGTGCTCGGGTGCGACGAATCCCGCTGCGGCGCGGTCGCCCAGGGAACGTGTCGGGCACCCGAGCGGTCGACCGCATCCCGCAGGCTGCGGTCCGCCAGGACCCGGACCTCGTGGCCGCGCTCGACGAGCGCGCTCGCGACGCTGAGGACCGGCGGTGAGTTGCCGCCCCCGTCCCAGAGCGTGAAGAGGATCCGGCTCATCGGCCTTTCCCCCCGGAGCGCTCGACCAACGCCAGTGCCGTCTCCCTCATCGCAGCCTCGGTCTCGTCGCGGCTCAGGCTCTGCTCCCGTCGCAGGATCTTCCACATGAGGACGTCCGTGGCGGCGATCAGCGTCACCGTCCGCCGCTCGCGCTCGGCGCTCGGCTCCCGCGACAGCCACTGGGCGAAGACGCGCTCGACCCAGTCGCGGTGCACCTGGCGTCCGTGAGCAAGCAGTGGGGTCAGCTCCGCGACCCGGCCCTCGAGCGCGATCATCCTGACGATCGCGTCGCCGATCTCCTCGTACTCGTCGACCAGCATCGCGACGCCTCCCGCCACGTCCCCGGCCGCAACCTCGTCGCGGTGGCGATCGATCCGGCCGCCGACGGCCTCGGCGACGGCCGCCAGCAGCCCTCCCTTGGCGCCGAAGTGGTTGACGACGGTCTGCAACGCGACCCCGGCGCGCAACGCGACCTCGCGAAGACTCACGTCGTCGTACCAGCGCTCCATGTACAAGATCTCGGCCGCCGCGAGGATCCGTTGACGGGTTCGGTCCTGCGCGACGGCGCGCTTTCCGAGCCTGTAGCCGCTCGCCGTATTCATTAGTACGACGTTACATCAAAAATCTTCGATTGTCGAGGCGGACTCAGGCCGGCGTGATCGGGTTGTGGCGCTCGGTGAAGTGCCGGTCCTTGCCGGCGGCCTCGGCGTAACGGCGGATCAGCTCGACACGGAGCTCGTCCGGCTCGATGACCGAGTCGACGACGAGCTCGGAGGCGAGGTGGAGGATGTCGATGTCCTCCGAGTACTCGGCCCGCTTGGCGGCCACGAACTCGGCGCGCTCGGCCTCGCCCTCGATCGCCTGGATCTGGTTGTAGTAGACGGCGTTGATGGCCGCCTCGGGGCCCATCACCGCGATCTGAGCGCCCGGCAACGCGATGCAGGCGTCGGGCTCGAACGCCGGTCCGGCCATGGCGTAGAGGCCGGCCCCGTAGGCCTTGCGGACGACGACCGAGATCTTCGGAACCGTCGCCGAGCTGACTGCGCTGACCATCTTCGCGCCGTGCCGGATGATCCCCTGCCGCTCGACGGCCTTGCCGATCATGAAACCGGGGACGTCGGCGAGGAACAGGAGCGGAATGTTGTAGGCGTTGCAGGTGTTGATGAAGCGGGCGGCCTTGTCGGAGGAGTCGACGAACAGGACGCCGCCCTTCTGCTTCGGCTGGTTGGCGACGATCCCGATCGCGCTGCCGTCGAGGCGCGCGTAGCCGACGACCAGCTCCTTCGCCCAGCGGGCGTGGACCTCGAGGAAGGTGCCGGCGTCGCAGACGCCTTCGATCAGCTCCCGGATGTCGAACGGCGTCTTCTCGTCGCCGGGGATCACCTGCGAGGGCAGGGCGCCCGGGTCGGGCTCTCCCGGTGCGACCGTGGGCGGATCCTCGCGGAAGCTGGTCGGCATGAACGCCAGGTAGTCCTTGGCGATCCCGATCGCCTCCTCGTCGGTCTCGGCGAGGAAGTGCCCGCACCCGGAGACGCCGGTGTGCATCCGCGCGCCGCCCATCTCCTCGAGGGTGACCACCTCGCCGATGACCATCTCGGCCATCCGGGGCGAGCCGAGGTACATCGAGGCGTTGCCGTCGCGCATCACCACGACGTCGCAGAACGCCGGGATGTAGGCGCCGCCCGCCGCCGACGGCCCGAAGAGGACGCAGACCTGCGGCACGCGGCCGGACATCTTCACCTCGTTGTGGAAGATCCTCCCGGCCCCGCGCCGTCCCGGGAACATCTGGACCTGATCGGTGATCCGAGCGCCGGCCGAGTCGACGAGATAGATCATCGGCAGCTCGAGGCTCAGCGCCCGCTCCTGGATGCGGATGATCTTCTCGACGGTCTTGGCTCCCCAGGAGCCGGCCTTGACGGTCGGGTCGTTCGCCATCAGGGCGACTCGCCTGCCACCGATCGTGCCGAGTCCGGTGACGACGCCGTCGGCGCCGAGACCCTCCTTGTCCCAGTTGGCGAGCTGCGCCTCCTCGGAGAAGCTGCCGGTGTCGAGCAGCAGCGCCACCCGCTCGCGGACCGGGAGCTTGCCCTGCTCGGCGGTCTTCTCGTGGTGGCGTGCCGGACCCCCCGCGAGTGCGGCCTCACGCGCGGCCCCGAGGCCGGACTGATCGGTCGTCTCGCCCATCAGAGGAGCTCGGTGAGCTTCGTGTCCTCGGTCGGGGGATCGACGGAGTCGACGGAGCGGCGGCGGCGCTCGCGCTCCTCGCTGTCGGGGCCGGGCCGCTCGTCGGTGTCGGTGTCGGGGTCTTCGCCGGGCCGCCCGACGACCTCGGAGACCGTCGTCGGGGCCTCCCCGGCGGCGACCTGCTCGGTCTCTTCCTCCTCGGCGGCGACCTCCTCCTCCTCCGAAACCTCGGTCGACTCGACCGCCGCCTCGACCCGTTCCGAGAGATCGAGGTCACGTTCGCCGGGGCCCTCGATCGCGAGCCGCATCTCGGCGTTGAGCTGCTCGAGGTTGGCGACGACGTCGCGGCGCTTGCGGACGAGGGCGGCGATCTCCCGCTCGATTCCCCGGGTCCGCTCCTCGGCTTCCGCCTGCGCCTTCGCCAGCCGCGCCTCCGCCTCGCCGATCAGCGCCTTCGCCTCGGCAGCCGCGGTCTCGGCGGTGATGCGCGCATGCTCGTCGGCGGCGCTGCGCGTCTCGGTCGCATAGGCGTCGGCGTCGGCGCGGGCCTTGGCCGCATCGCCCTCGGCGTCGGAGCGCAGCTTCACGGCCTCCCGATCCGCCGCGGAGCGAACTCGGTCCGCCTCGGCCTGAGCCTCGCCCGTCAGCTCGTCGGCGCTCTCCTGGGCGCTCGCGAGGATCGACCCGGTGCGGTCGCCGACCTCGCTCATCGCGCGCTTGATCACGGCGCGACGTGCTTCGTCCTCTCCCCCGGTCTCGAGCCAGTCGGCGAGCTCGGCGAGATAGGCGTCGACGGCGCGGCGGTCGTAGCCGCCGCGGCGCTCGGTCGGGAACTGGACGGTCTTCAGCTCTTCAATTCGATCGGAAGCCATCGGTTCAGGATAGATGCCTCCGATCCTCGCTAGAGGCCGAGCTCGGTGGGCACCGGTTTCTCACCCGAGTAGTCGTAGAAGCCCTTTCCCGACTTCCTTCCGTACCACCCGGCGGCGACCATCTTCCGGAGCGTCGGCGGAGCGGCGAACCGGCGCTCGCGGTACTCGTCGAACATCACGCTGCCGATCGAGGCGAGCGTGTCGAGGCCGACGAAGTCGGCGAGGGTGAGCGGCCCCATCGGGTGGTTGGCGCCGGCCTTCATCGCGACGTCGATTTCGTCGATCGAGCCGACACCCTCCTCGTAGGCGCGAATCGCGTCGAGCATGTAGGGGACGAGCAGCCGGTTGACGATGAAGCCGGTCTTGTCCTTGGCGTGGACCATCGTCTTGCCGAGCTTCTCGCCGACCTCGAAGCCGACCTCGAGCGCCTGCTTCGACGTCGTCACGGTCTGCACGACCTCGAGCAACGGCATCACCTGGGCCGGGTTGAAGAAGTGCAGGCCGAGGAACCGGTCGGGGCGCGACGTCGACGCCGCCTGGTCGATCACAGCGAGCGAGGAGGTGTTGGTGGCGAAGTACGCGTCCTCCTCGACGATCGCGTCGACCTCCTTCCACATCTCGAGCTTCATGCCGAGATCCTCGGTGATCGCCTCGATGACGAGGTCGCAATCGGCGAGCGCGGCGTAGTCGGTGGTGGCCTCGATCCGGCCGCGGACCGCCTCCGCCTCGTCGGCCTCCATTCGGCCCTTCTCGACGGCGCGCGCGAGCTGCTTCTCGATCTTGCCGACGCAGCCGGCGACCTTCTCGTCGTCGACCTCTCGCATCACCACATCCCAACCTGCCTGGGCGCAGATCTGGGTGATCCCGTGGCCCATCAGGCCACCGCCGACTACTCCAACCTTGCTGACTGCCATGTTCTCCTCGGAATCTCTCGGGTTTCGCGGGTCGCCGACCCTACCGGCGAGGGCCGCTCCGGCGTGATCAGGCGGTCGGCTGCGTGAGCCCGAGCTCCTCGAAGCGCTCGCCCATCGCCGCGGCCATCGCGTCGACAGCGCTCTTCGGGCGCAGCATCACCTTGAGCTCGGTGATCAGCCCGTCATCGCCGAAGGTGAGCAGGTCGAGCCCGTCCATCCACCGGTCGCCGACCCGTGTGCGGAAGATCAGCGCCGCCGTGGGCTCGTCGGGGCCCTCGATCGTGTGGACGTACTCGAAGTCCTCGAACAGCTTCATCGGCCCCTCCGTGAGGATCAGGACGACGAGGTCGCGTCCGTCGTAGGAGCGGAACGAGACCGGGCTGAAGAACTTGACTTCGGGATCGAGGGCCGCCTCGAGCTTCTCCCGCGAGAGCGAGTGGACGGCGTCGATGAAAGCATCTGATCGCATGCCGGACAGCCTATTCCACGAAGTTCAGGTGAGATGCCTTGCGACGAGCTGCTCGATCGTCCCACGGGTCCGCATGGTCCCCGGCGGTAGGTCCTTCTCGATCCCCCGCAGGTCCAACTCGGAGTCGCTGACGCCACCGCTCGGGAGCCAGTAGAGCTCGCGCGAACCGAAGGCGAGCCGATCCTCTCCGGTCGCTCGCGCGAGCACCGCCTCGCGCGCCGTGGCCGCCGGCGAGGCGGCGAGCAGCAGGACCTGGAGCTTGCCGGCCGATGCGGCGACGTCGGCCGGCGGAAACGGCTCCGCCGCGGCTACCGCGGCGGCCTCGCGGGCGGTGCGCAGCACGGTCGGAACGGAGTATCCGAGTCCCTGCTCGAGGCCGGATTCGATCAGCTCGATCAGCTTCGCCTCGGATCGGCCCGGTGACTCGAAGACGACGTTTCCCGCCGCCCGGAAGGTGCGCGGCGAGTCAAGGCCGATTCGCTCGAACTCAGCACGCAGTTCCTCGTTGGTGATCCGGCGATTGCCGAGGTTCATCCCCCTGAGGAAGGCGGCGTAGATCAATCGCCACCACCACCCCAGTCGACGGGGCCGGCGGTTAGCAGGTGGGCGCCGAGCGGGCGGCCGAGGACCGACTGGACCTCCCGCGAGGCGGCGAGCAGTCCCTCGAGATCGACGCCGGTCTCGATCCCCATCTCGTGCAGGAGCGAGACGAGGTCCTCGGAGGCGATGTTCCCGGTCGAGCCCGCGGGAACCGGGCAGCCCCCGAGCTCGCCGAAACTCGACTCGAACGACGCGATCCCGCGGCCGAGCGCCGCTACCGCGTTGGCGATTCCCTGCCCGCGGGTGTTGTGGAAGTGGGCGGTCAGCTCGGGGCCGCCGTCGCCGCCGAGCTCGGCGGTCATCCGAGCGTAGAAGCCATCGACCTGAACCGGGTTGGCCATGCCGGTCGTGTCGCCGAAGCCGATCTCGACGCACCCGGCGGCGGCCAGGCGCTCGGCGATCGCAAGCACCCGCGAGGGCGGAACCTCGCCCTCGTAGGGGCAGCCGAAGCTGGTGGCGATGACGCCTTCGCAGCGCAGGCCCTCGGCCCGCGCCGTCGCCAGCACGCGCTCGAGCCCGCTCAGCGACTCCTCGATCGAGCGATTGACGTTCTTGCGGTTGTGGGTCTCCGACGCCGAGAGGAAGACGCTGATCTCGTCGAACCGCTCGCGGTGGCGAAGCGCGTTCTCGAGCCCCCGCTCGTTCGGGATCAGGACCGAGAATGCGACGCCCTCGGGCCGTTCGAGGGCAGCGAGCACCTCGGGCCCGTCGGCGAGCTGGGGGATCACGTCGGCGCGGACGAAGGAGGTCACCTCGATCCGCTTCAGACCCGCGGCGATCAGCATCTCGATCAGCCGGACCTTGTCGGCCGTCGCGATCACCTCGGGCTCGTTCTGGAAGCCGTCTCGCGGCCCGACCTCGCGGATGCTGACGCTGTCCGGGTAACCGGCCACTCAGGCCCCCGGAACCTGCACGACCCGGCGCTGATGGGTGCCGACGCCGATCGTGCGGTCGCCCTCACGCACCTCGACGTCGAAGAAGAGCTTGCGGTCGTCGACGATCTCGGTGAGCTTCGCGTACACCGTGCAGACGGCGCCCTCCGCGGCACCCGAGACGTGCTTGACGCAGACCTCGAAGCCGACCGTCGCGCTGCCCTCGGGCAATGCCTCGTAGGCGAGAACCGCGCAGGTCCGCTCCATCATCCCGATCATCCCCGGGGTCGAGAGGACCGACGCGCCGATCGTCCCGCCGACGTCGGTCAGCAGCGGGCCGGTCACCTCGAACTCGTCCGATCGCTCGGCGCCGGGTGCCAGCGGGGGCGTCTCCGCGCCCCCGCGACGGGGCTCGGGAAGGTCGAGGGAGTCGGCCGGTCCGCTCATCGAGAGGGAGCATAGACTCGCTCCGATGAGCACCGAGAATGCATCCGCCGGCACCGGCGACTCCGTCCCCCCGATCCCGATCATCGGCGGCACCGGCGCCCTCGGCTACGGCCTCGCCGTGCGCTGGGCGCGGGCCGGCCTCGACGTCGTCATCGGCTCCCGCGACGCCACCCGCGCGGTGGAGGCAGCCGAGCGGGTCCGCGGCGTCGTCGCGAACGCCTCGGTCGAGGGACTCGGCAACGAGGACGCAGCACGACGCGGCCCGATCGTCTTCCTGACCGTCCCGTTCCGCGCCCAGTCGGAGACGCTCAACAACCTTCGCGATGCCCTCGCGCCGGAGCAGGTCCTCGTCGACTGCACGGTGCCGCTCGCGGCGGCGGTCAGCGGCAAGGCGACGCGCTCGCTCGGCGTCTGGCAGGGATCAGCGGCCGAGCAGGCTCAGGAGATGGTTCCCGACGGGGTCACCGTCGTATCCGCCCTTCACAGCGTCGGCGCCCCGACCCTCGCCGACCTCGACGCCGAGCTCGGCGAGGACGTCCTCGTCTGCGGCGACAAGAAGCGTCACAAGGCGCCGGTCGCCCGGCTGATCGAGCGAATCGACGGGCTCCGCGCGGTCAACGCCGGTCCGCTCGAGATGGCCCGGATCGCCGAGCAGGTGACTCCGCTGCTGATCTCCGTGAACGTCCGCTACAAGGCCCACGCCGGGCTGCGGCTCGTCAACCTGCCCGATACGGATCCCTGGGCGTGAACGTCGTCGCGCTCGCCGGCGGGACCGGAGGCGCGAAGCTCGCGGCCGGCATCCAGGCGGTCGTCGGGCCGGCCCTGACGGTCGTCGCCAACACCGGAGACGACACCGAGACCCTCGGCGTCCACGTCTCTCCCGATCCCGATCTCTGCACCTACTGGCTGACCGATCAGATCGACGAAGACCGAGGCTGGGGAATCCGCGACGATGCGTTCACGGTGTTCGAGCGGCTCGTCGAGCTCGGCGCCCCGGATTGGTTCGGGCTCTCCGACCGCGATCTCGCGACCTGCCTCGAGCGCCACCGCCGGCTCGAGGGCGGCCAGCGGCTGACCACGGTCACCGCCGCGATCGCCGTCGCGCTCGGGGCCGAGGCGACCGTCCTGCCGATGTGCGACGAGCCGGTTCGAACCCGGGTCCGGACCGACGCGGGCTGGCGCGACTTCCAGGAGTACCTGATCCAGGACCGCGCCGAGCCGCCGATCGCCGAGGTCGAGCTCGCCGGAGCCCCCGACGCCCGCCTGACCCCCGAGGTCCGGGACGCGATCGCCGCGGCCGACGCGATCGTCATCGGCCCCTCGAACCCGGTGATCTCGATCGGCCCGATCCTCGCGGTCGGTGGCCTCAGGGAGGTGATCGCGACCACCGGTGCCCCGGTGGTCGCCGTCAGCCCCTTCGTCGCCGGCGAAGTCGTCAAGGGCCCAACCGACAAGTTCATGCGCGCGGCCGGGTTGGAGCCGACCGCCACCGGAGTCGCCGTCGCCTACAACGGCCTCGCCGACGGGCTGGTCGTCGACGCGGCCGACCCCGGACCGGATCCCGGCATCGAGGGCCTGGCGATCACCCGGTTCGACACGCTGATGGGAGACGCCGGGGGCCGCCGCCGCGTCGCCGAGCAGACACTCGAGTTCGCGGCCGCGCTGCGAGACTGAGCGGAGCCATGCACGCGACCGCGATCGTCCCGATCAAGCGCTTCGACCGCGCGAAGTCCCGGCTGTCCGACAGCGCCGCCGCGGCCCACCGCCCGCTGATCGCGAAGGCGATGCTCGCCGACGTCCTGCTCGGCCTCCGGGAGTCGCGACTCGTCGACCGGATCGTCGTCGTCAGCGGCGAACCGGAGGCGCGGAAGCTGGCCGAGGACACGGGCGCCGAAGTCATCGACGACCCCGAGGACCTCGGGCACTCCGAGGCGGCGATGATCGGGATCGCCGACGCGATCGAGCACGGCGCCGAGTGCGTGGTCCTCGCCCCCGGCGACTGCCCGCTGCTCGAGG
Source organism: uncultured Conexibacteraceae bacterium (assembly GCA_963784885.1). GTDB lineage: Bacteria > Actinomycetota > Thermoleophilia > Solirubrobacterales > 70-9 > RHKX01. The sequence continues at coordinate 222,913 of CAWATA010000004.1, read as the reverse complement.
GCGTAGAGCTCGACCGCGAGCTCGACGCTCAGGCACCGGGCGTAGCCGTCGTCCCCGACCGGCACGGGACCGGCACGAACGGCCTCATCCTCTCCCCTCCGGATGTGATCGCTCCGTCGTTCGGGCCCGACAGCCGCGTCCGCCATCTCGAGCTCGCGCGTGCGGCCGGCGCGCGCTGCCGGATCGCGACGGTCCCGTCGATGGCCCTCGACCTCGACACCGAGGACGACCTCCGGGAGATGGCATCGAGCCTCGACTTCGACCGCGCCCGGGCGCCGGCGACCGCGCGGGCCATCGCCGAGCTCGGCGACGAACCGTCTTGAGCGGCCCGGTCGCGCTCCTTCCGATCGCCGGCATGTCGGAGGTCCGGGAGGGCGACGAGCTCGGCTCGATGATCGCGGACGCTGCGGACCTCGCCGACGGCGACATCGTCGTGATCGCCCAGAAGGTCGTTTCGAAGGCCGAGGGCCGCCGACGCGCCCTCGCCGACGCCGAGCCGTCGCCGCGGGCGGTCGAGCTCGGGCGGTCGCTCGGCAAGGACTCGCGGCTCGTCGAGTTGATCCTCGCCGAATCGGAGCGGATCATCCGCACCGAGCGGGTGCTCATCGTCGAGACGCACAGCGGCCTGATCTGCGCCAACGCCGGGATCGACTCCTCGAACGCCGGCGGCGAAAGCGAGTCAGTGCTGCTCCTCCCCGCCGACCCCGATGCCTCCGCGCGGCGGCTCCGCGCGGAGATCGCCGCCGCAGCCGGCGTCCGGATCGGCGTCGTCATCGGCGACAGCTTCGGACGCCCATGGCGGGTCGGCCAAAGCGAGGTCGCGATCGGCTGCGCCGGGATCGCCCCCATCGACGACTGGCGCGGACGCGCCGATCGCGACGGCCGCGAGCTCGCGGCCACTGAGATCGCCGTGGCCGACCAGCTCGCGGGCGCCGCCGACCTCGTCCGCGACAAGTCCGCGGGCATCCCGGCGGCGATCGTCCGCGGCCGCGCCGACCTGGTGACCGACGAGGACGGCCCCGGCGCCGGCGCCCTGCAGCGGTCGCGGGAAGAGGACCTCTTCCGTTAGGGCGGCGCCGCTGCAGCTCCGCCGTCCACTCCCGGCGACGAGTTGTCGAACAGCGCGACCCACTCGGAGGCGCCGCTGATCAGTACCGCTCGAGCACCTCGTACAGCGTCGATCGCTGGGCCGGCTGCCTGCCCGCGGCGCGGGCGGCGCCGATCAGGTCCTCGGGCTCGAGCCGGGAGCCGTGCTGGGAGCCGGCCATGCGGGAGATGCTCTCCTCCATCAGGGTGCCGCCGAGGTCGTTGACGCCCCAGCGCAGCGCCTCGGTGGCGGCGCCGAGGCCCATCTTCACCCAGCTCGCCTGGAGGTTCGGGATCGAGCGGCCGAGGGCGAGCCGGAAGACGGCCGTGTGCTTGAGGTTCTCGGCGTCGGAGATCTCCTCGATCCCGTGCGTCCGGCCGAGCATCGTGTGGTAGGGGATGAAGCTGAGTGGGACGAACTCGGTGATGCCACCGGTCCGCTCCTGCACTGCCCTGATCACCCGCATGTGCTCGGCGAGCTCATCGGGCGTCTCGATGTGCCCGAACATCACCGTCGAGGTCGAGCGCAGCCCGGCCCGGTGCGACGCTTCGATGATCTCGACCCAGCGGCCGGCCGGGAGCTTGTTCGGCGAGATCCGGTTGCGGACGCCGTCCTCGAGCACCTCCGCCGCGGTCCCGGGAGTCGAGCCGAGCCCGCAGTCGCGCAGGTAGGCGAAGACGTAGTCGGGGTCCCGCCCGGAGCGCTCGCACATGAAGTGGACCTCCATCGGCGAGTAGGCGTGGAGATGGATGCCGGGGGCGGCCTCGGTGGCCCGGCGCAACCACCGGCCGTAATGCTCGAGCGTGTAGCCGGGATGGATGCCGCCTTGCATGCAGATCTCGGTGGCGCCGAAGTCGGCGGCCTCGCGGATTCGCTCGGCGAACTCCGCGGGATCGATCTCGTAGGCGTCGGGGCTGCGGCTCGTCTGGCCGAAGCCGCAGAAGGCGCATCCGACCGTGCAGACGTTCGTGAAGTTGATGTTGCGGTTGACGACGAAGGTCGCGAGATCGCCCGCGAGGTCGGAGCGGAGCTCATCGGCGGCCGCCCGGATCTCCTCGACCGCCTCGGGCCGCGTCTCAGCGAACAGCGCGGCGAGCTCCTCCCGGGTCAGCTCCTCGCCCGAGCGTCCGCGCTCGACCGCGCGATGGACGGGGTCGCCGCTGCCGAGCGCCGGAGCGCCGCCGTTTCCCGCGCTCGCACCGTTGACCGGGAACGGGTCGCGACGCGGCAGAAACGTCGGAAAGCGCTCGGCGAGCACCTCGAGCACCGCCGGGTCGACCCACTCGTCGTTCATGTACTGCGGGTAGACGCAAAGGCGCTCGGTCAGCGCGTAGCCGAGCGGCCGCAGGCGCTTGCGGACCTGGAGCGGGCTCGGGAAGGGATGCTCGGGCGAGATGTGGTCGCCGTTGGCGGACAGGCCGCCGAGATCGGTGGCGCCGGCCTCGACGAGCTCGATCCACCAGTCGGAGAGGTTGGGCGGCACCTGCACGCCCACCTCGGGCATCAGGCGGCGGCACTCGGCGACGAGCCGCTTCATGTCCTCGATCGAGACCGGCTCGGCCCAGGCGGGCCAATCGACCTCGCCCGCGCCCGCGCCCGCATCGCCCGGTCCTTCGGCCCAGCGCCGCTCGCTGGCCTCGGCGGCGATGTCGGCGACCTCAGCGCCGTAGTAGCGGGGGTGAGCGACGAAGTTCTGGAGGATCACCTCCTGGATGTGCCCGTGGCGCCGCTGGACGCCGGCCAGCGCCTCGAGCGAGGCGACGCGCTCCTCCTCGGTCTCGCCGATCCCGACGAGGATGCCGCTCGTGAACGGGATCTTCAGCTCGCCCGCCGCCTCGATCGCCTCGAGCCTGACCCGAGGGTGCTTCGTCGGCGACCCCGCGTGAACGGTCTCCATCAGCCGCTCGCTGACCGACTCGAGCATCAGGCCCTGCGAGGCGGTCACCTCGCGGAGCCGCAAGTAGTCCTCGCGGCCGGCGACGCCGATGTTCGTGTGCGGAAGCAGTCCGCGTTCGAGCGCCTGCTCGCAGGCCCAGCGGACGTAGGAGGTGAAGTCCTCGTGTCCCCACCCGCGCAGCCGCTCGGCGACGAGCGGGTTGACCTCGGGCTGCTCGCCGGTGAGGACGAGCAGCTCCTTGACGTTGCGCTTCGCCGCCGCATCGAGGCGCTCAATCACCTCGTCGGGCGGATGAACGTGCGCCTGGTGTGTCGCGAACGCGCAGTACTTGCAGTAGCAGCGACAGGTCCGCGACAGCGAGAGCGTCAGGTTCCGGGAGAAGGTGACGCGACGCATGCTCGGCACGCTAACGAACCGGGGCGCTCCGGCCATGGAGCGCCCCGCCGGTACGTCGATGTCCGGCTCCGCCTACTTCTGCGGACGTCCGCCCGGGCCGGTCGAGGGCCCGGTCGCCTTCTCGAGCTCGTCGTCGGGCTCGCCGGCGGTGATCACGAACTTGTAGATCAGCGCCGCGATGAGCGCGCCGAGCAGCGGGCCGACGATGTAGGGCCAGACGCCGCCCCAGTCGTTGCTGACGAGCGCCGGGCCGAACCAGCGGGCCGGGTTGAAGGAGCCGCCGGTCAGCGGACCGAAGATGAACACGCAGAAAGCGAAGGTGAGGCCGATCGTCAGCGGGCCCCACTCGTTGCGCGCGCGCTTGTTCATCGCGACCGCAACCACGCCGAGGACGATCAGGAGCGCCCCGATCCCCTCGCAGACCATTCCCGCGAAGTCACTGCCGAGCAGCGGGCTGACGTCGGCGGCGCCCCAGTTGACCGCACGACCCTCGTCGAGCAGCAGGCCCTTGACGGCGAGCGCCCCGAGCACGGCGCCCGAGAGCTGGGCGAGCACGTACACGATCGCGTCGATCGGGTCGATGCGCCTCAGAAAGACCGCGGCGGTCGTCACCGCGGGGTTGAAGTGCCCGCCGCTGACGGCGCCGAAGGACATGATCAGCGCGAAGAGCACCAGCCCCTGGGTGAAGCCGACGACTGCGAAGTCCGAGCCGAACTGAGCGGAGCCCCCAGCCGCGACGTAAAGGCTGACGACGGTCCCGATTACGAAGACGAGGAAGAACGTTCCGATCAACTCCGCGATGTATGCGGCCAATCCTCGATCCTGCACTCTCAAACCTCCTGATGGCGATCTCGCGCCGCCGGCGCGAATGGGCGGCGCCAGTCTAGTACCCGCGGGGCCCGAATCGGCGGGTTCAGTGACTCAGGCGCCGCGATCGAGCAGCCCGGCGAGCAGATCGGGCAGCTCCCGGGCCATCCGCGAGCGCGGGACGACGAGCGCGACGCCGGCTGCCTCCGCCCGCCTCCTCGTCTCGACGTCGACGTGCGAGTAGAAGCCCAGCGCCGGGGGGCCGGCGGCCGCGACGGCGTCCGGGTCGGCGATCTCGAGGTCGGCCACGATCGCGTCGAACTCGCCGGCGTCGGCGCCGAGGTCGCCGCGGAGGACCACGTCATGTCCCGCCGCGCGCAGCGGTGCCTCGACCCGGCTGGCGAGCATCAGGTCGGTGACGACGCCGAGGACCCGGGCCACGGATCAGATCGAGCGGCGACGCCGGTACTCGGCGCGAACGCTCTCCGGGCGGCCCCACATCTGGCGGATCTCCGCCCGGCCCTCGTTGAGGCCGCGGACGATCAGCTCACCTTCGATTCCCTGGCGATCGAGCATCTCGAGCACCCAGGCCACCGTCTCGGGGGCGGCCGCGTGGCCGAAGCCGTTGGCGACGTTGAGGCGCCAGTGCCAGTCGGCCTCCGAGTAGGGCTGGGCGTTGATCTGCGTCATCGGGATCGAGGCGTCGACGTATCGGCTCTCGTCGGCGAGCCGGAAGTCGAGCTGCATGTCGGTCCAGTCGCGCGGCAGCGACTCGACGATCTCCTGAAACGACTCCGAAAGCGCCATCGGCGCAAGCCTACCGCCGCGGCTAGGCGAAGAAGAGCTGCGTGAGCAGGAAGACGTTGAGGGCGATGATCATCGCCGCGATGACCGAGGCGATGGCGGTCAGCCAGCCGGGGTTCACAAGCGCACCCATAACCTCACGGCGACGGGCGATGATCAACAGCGGAATCAGCGCGAAGGGGATGCCGAACGAGAGCACGACCTGGCTGACGACCAGCGCCCTGGTCGGGTCCAGCCCGATCGCGAGGACGATCAACGCCGGGGCGAGGGTGATCGTCCGGCGCAGCGTCAGCGGGATCCGCCGACGGATGAAGCCCTGCATGACGATCTGTCCCGCCATCGTCCCGACCGACGTCGAGGCGAGGCCCGAGGCCAGCAGGGCGACACCGAAGATCGTGGCCGCGTTGTCGGAGACCGTCTGCTGCAGGCCCTCGTAGGCGCCCTCGATCGAGTCGATACCGATCAGGCCGCCGGCGTTGAAGAGACCAGCGGCGACGACGACCATCGACATGTTCACGATCCCGGCGAGGGTCATCGCGATGACCACGTCGACCTTCTCGAAGTTGAGGATCCGCTTGCGCTCCTCGCTGTTGCGCCCGACCACCCGGCTCTGCGTCAGCGCCGAGTGCAGATAGACGACGTGCGGCATCACCGTCGCGCCGAGGATGCCGGTCGCGAGCAGGACGCTCTCGGTGCCGTCGAAGCCGGGGATGAACAGACCCTCGGCGATCCCGGCCGGGTCGGGATTCGACTGCGTCACCTCGAAGGCGAACGCGGCAATGACTATTCCCAGGAACCCGACGATCACGGCCTCGAGCTTGCGAACGCCGCGCTGCTGCATCGCCAGGATCGCGAACGAGCCGGCGCCGGCGATCAGCCCGGCCCAGAACAGCGGGATCCCGAACAGCAGGTAGAGGCCGAGGGCGGCGCCGATCACCTCGGCGATGTCGGTCGCCATCGCGACCAGCTCGGCCTGGATCCAGAGCCCGAACGAAGTCCGGCGCGAGAACTGCTCGCGACAGAGTTCGGGCAGGTTGCGCCCGGTCGCGATCCCGAGCTTCGCCGACTGCGTCTGCACCAGCATCCCGATCAGGTTGGCGGCGAGCACGACCCACAGCAGCATGTAGCCGAACTGCGCGCCGGCGGCGATGTTCGTCGCGAAGTTGCCGGGGTCGATGTAGGCGATCGAGGCGATGAACGCCGGGCCGAGAAACGGCCAGAGCCGCCGCAGCCCGCGGCGCTCGCCCTCGAGCGACCTGCGGGCGGCGTCGGCGACCAGCGCCTCGCCGGGAAGAACGAGGTCGACATCGGAGACGGGATCGTCCCGATTCCGATCGGGAGCGTCGGCGGAATCGCGCGGCTCGCGGGCCTCCGGCGGTGCCCCCGCCCGCCCGCTCAAGCCGGCCCCGCCACCGCGACGAGCATCCGCGCCGCCAGATCCGGCCCGATCGGCGTCTCGCCGGCGTCGCAGAGGACGACGACGGCGCCGCCGAACGGCTCCCGCCTCAGGACCTCGAGCATCGCGCCCGGCCGGATCCCGGCAGCATCGAGGAAGCGGAGCATCTCGGGACGCCCATCGGAGACCCGGGTGAAAGTCCCCCCCGCTCCGGGCTCGAGCTCGAGCAGCGGGACCCCCGGCATCGGGTCGGTGATCATCAGATCCCGGTCGGGGATCGGATCGCCATGGGGGTCGCGCTCGGGATCGCCGAGCACCGCCGCGATCCGTTCCTCGAGCGCCTCGCTGATGTAGTGCTCGAGCACCTCGGCCTCATCGTGCACCTGGTCCCAGGGCATGTCGAGGGCCTCGGCGAGGAAGGACTCGAGCAGCCGGTGGTGGCGGATCACCTCGAGCGCCATCCGCTCGCCCGGCTCCGTCAGCTCGACCCCCCGATAAGGCTCGTAGCTGACGAGCCCGAGCTCGGCCATCCGCTTGCACATAGCGGTCACGGTTCCCGGTGAGACTCCGAGGCGCTCGGAGAGCGCCGTGGTACCGACCGCGCCCGGTTCGCGGGCGGCGAGAGCGTGGATCGCCTTCGCGTAGTCCTCGATCGCCTCGCTGGCGCTCGCGCGACGGTCGCGCCCGTGGCTGCCGGGTGTCGCGAGCGGCTCAGCCACTGATCAGCAGCCCCGTCGCCCCGGGCCGGATCTGGATCGACATCCCCGCGAGGGCGCCGCCGACGGGGAGGTGCCGCCCGCTGATTCGGCCGCCGGGCTTATTTCGGTCTGGCATCGTCGAAAAGTTTGACACATCGAACTTTCGCAGAGACGCGAGCGTATCCTCGGCCTCGAAGGCCGCCCGTGCCCCCTCCTACAATCGGACGTGATGGACGCAACGCTCGAGCTCGATGCCCAGTACCGCGCGCTGCGCGAGGAGGCGGGGCTGATCGATCGCTCGGATCGGCCGCGGATCATCGTCCAGGGCGCCGAGGCGGCTGAATTCCTGCAAGGCCAGATCACCAATGACGTCGAGGCCCTGTCGCCGGGAGGGGGCTGCTACGCGGCGCTGCTCGATCGCAAGGGGAAGGTCCGGGCCGACATGCGCGTCCTCCGGATCAGCGATGAGGAGTTCCTGATCGACACCGAGCCCGAGACCGGCGATCCACTCGCCCGGCATCTCGGGATGTACAACGTCGGCCGCGACGCCGAGGTGCGGCCCGACGATTCCGGACGGGTCCTGCTGTCGCTGCTCGGCCCGCTGACGCCGAAGCTCCTCGGCGACGCGCCGCTCGGCCCGGAGCACTCCCACTCGGAGCGCTTCGTCGCCGGCGCCGCGTGCCGCGTGGTCGCGACCGACGGCGGCGCCGACCTGCTCGTCCCCGCCGAGGCTGCCGAAGCGGTCACGGCCCATCTGCTCGCCGAGGGCGCGCAGCCCGTATCCGACGCCGCCGGCGAGATCGCCAGGGTCGAGGCCGGGCGACCGCGGGTCGGACGCGAGATCGGCCCGCAGACGTTGCCCGCCGAGGCCGCGATCGACGAGCGGGCGGTGAGCTTCACCAAGGGCTGCTACATCGGCCAGGAGACCGTCGCCCGCCTCCACTACAAGGGCAAGCCGAACCGTCACCTGCGGCGACTCCGCCCGTCCTCCCCAGTCGCGGCCGGCGACCCGATCGTCGCCGGTGACCGAGAGGTCGGGGTCGTCGGCACCGCCGTGATCTCCCCCGCCGAGGGACCGCTGGCACTGGCGATCCTCCGCCGTGAGGTCGAGCCGGGCGACGAGGTCAGCGTCGGCGACGGGGTTCTCGCCGCGGTCGAAGCGGTCGGCGACTGAGCGCTTCCGGCGACGATCGCCGGATCTTCGGGTAGATTCACCGACGGATGAGAGGGAGATGTGCCGTAGCAGGGCTGGTCGTCGCCGCCGTCCTCGTGGTCGGTTGCGGCGCCGAGGACCATCCGAACGACCCCCGCCCCCCCGTCCCGGTCGAGCTCAGCGCCAAGATCGACGACCGCAAGGTGGTTGTCGACCCCGGCGAGGTGGGTGCCGGCCTTGCCACCGTAACCGTCTCCAACCAGTCCGTCGACGACGTCGAGATCTCCTTCGACGGGCCCAACAGCGCCAGCTCGGACGAGATCCCGGCCGGCGGCGTCGGGCAGCTCCAGCTCGAACTCGAGACCGGCGAGTACTCGATCGAGCCGAGCATCCCGACGATCAGCTCGGGAACCGTGTCGGTCGGGGCCAGGCGCCCGAGCGCCCAGAACGACCTGCTGCTTCCCTAGCCGCCGTCCGCGGACTGACCGGCGGCGTCGGCCTCCGCAACCAGAGCGTCGATCCGCTCGAGCTTCGCGCCGACCGCCTCGACCATCTCGTTCAGCCCGCTCTTGGCCTTCTCGGATGACGTCTGGATGCCCGTCAGGGTCGACTTGATCGCCTGCGCCTGCCGCAGGCAAGACATCGCCTCCTCGGCAACGGCACGCACTTCGGCGGCATCGACGGTGAGATCGCGATCGCGGGCCATCGAGACGCGGGCGGCGGCGAGCCTGTAGGCGACCGAGAGCGCAAGCGACTCCGGCTCCTCGCGGTCGACCGCGACGATCAGCTTGTTGCCCTCGTACTCGCGGAGCTGCTCTCGCCCGGCGGGGATCCGCTCCTCGCCGGCGACGACGAGCACGCCGTAGGAGGCGGCCCGGGCGGCCATCGCCTCGTTGAGCTCCTGCCAGGCGGTGTTCTTGGAGAGCTTCTTGTCCTTGACCTCGAAGATGACCCGGCCCATCGCCGGACCGTCGGCGGCGCCGAGCTCGACGAGCACGTCGCCCTTCTTGCCGCCACCCTCGGCGCCCTCGACTCCGGTGTGGGTGGCGCAGTCGCCGCGCGCCGCGGCGATCTCAGAGACCGCCTCGAAGACGTTCTCCTCGAAGGTGAATCCCTTCCGGGTCCCGGCTTCCTCCGCCTCGGCGACCCGCTGATCGCCCTCCTGGCGCTCGAGCTGGACGCTGACCCGCTCGGTCAGCTCCCGGACCTGCGTGTGGAGCGCGCGGTTCTCCTTCGAGTTGCTCTCGCGGAGATCGGTCAGCTCCTTGCGATGGCGTTCCTCCGCCTCGAGCATCTGCTTGGCGGAGCGGAGCTGCACGGCCACGAGCGGATTGCTGGGGTCCTCGGCCGTGAGCAGCTTCTGCAGCTCCTGCTGCTGATGCTGGACGGCGGTCACGAGCATTTGCTTGATCTCGCCCTGAACCGAGTCGGCGCGATCGGTGTCGAAGTTCTCGGCGATGTGCTTGGCGATCTCGGCGCTGCCGGCCTCGAGCGTTCCGCTGAGGTCCTCGTGGAGCTTGCCGACCCGCTCCTCGAAGACGCGTTGGACGTAGTCGACGTTGGTCGCCGTCCCCTCGGAGTCGATGATCCTGGCGCCGATCTCGATCGCCTTCGTGACGGTCTCGGCCGCCGGCGCCCCGGCCTCGGAGCGCTCCCGCACCACCTTCGCCGCACGCTCGTCGGCCACGGTCAGACCCTCGATCACGATCCGGTCGCCGATCGCGCGCACGGAAGCCGACTCATCGCCCAGTGGCAGCTGCGAAGCGGGTTCGAACGGGTGTCGGGGAGAGGCCTCCATCGGGCTCTTCAAGGTAGTCGCGCCTCCGGATGGCTTCCTGACAGTGCGCGACCTCACACTGCGGTGCATGCGAGGGTGCAATCATTGCGTCCGTGCAAGGATCGGCTGCGACATCCTCGACCGACGCGACTACCGGCGATCTCGTCTACGGGCTGGTGCGGGCGATCATGCTCACCCCCGAGGACGACCACTTCAAGGCGATCGAGGAGAACGACCTCACGGTCTCCCAGGTCCGGGCACTCGTGATGCTCGCCTGCGATGACCCGGAGCCGATCGCGGGCGGTCAGATCGCCGACCGGATCGGCGCCTCGCCGGCCGCTGTCAGCCGAGCGCTCGACGGCCTCGTCCAGAAGGGCTTCGTGACGCGGCGCGAATCGACGACTGACCGTCGCGTCCGGTTGTTCGCGACGACCGCACCCGGTCGCGAGCTCGCCGACGATCTCGTCGCGCTCCGACGCGCCCAGATCGACCGGTTCCTGAACACGCTGGACCTCGCGGAGCGGGAGCGCGTTCACGACGCGCTCGAGCCGCTCGCGACCGCCGGCCTGATCGCCGGGCCACCGACCGCGGGCGAGGAGACGAAGTGACCCAGCGGTTCGGACACCTGATCACCGAGGAGAACGCCAAGTGGTGGACGCTCGCGGCGATGTGCTTCGCCCTGTTCATGATCATGCTCGACAACACGGTCATGAACGTGGCGCTGCCCTCGATCCAGAAGGACCTCGGCGCCTCGATCTCCTCGCTCGAGTGGGTCGTCAACGGCTACAGCCTCTCGTTCGCGGTCCTGCTCGCGACCGGAGGCCGGCTCGGCGACATCCTCGGCCGTCGCCGGATGTTCATGACCGGCGTCGTCCTGTTCGCGCTGTCCTCGGCGACCGCCGGTCTCGCCCCCTCCACCGGAGCGCTGGTGGCCAGCCGCGTCACCCAGGGCGTCGGCGCCGCGCTGATGATGCCGGCGACGCTCTCGATCATCACCAACGCCTTTCCTCCGTCGGAGCGCGGGCGCGCGATCGGGACCTGGGCGGGCGTCTCGGCGCTCGCGCTGGCGCTCGGCCCGCTGCTCGGCGGCTTCCTCACCGAGCACGTCTCGTGGCGCGCGATCTTCTACCTGAACATCCCGGTCGCAGCGGGCGCGGTCGTGACCGCCCTGTTCGCCGTCCGCGAGTCGCGCGACGACACGGTCGGGCGCGAGATCGACTGGGCGGGGACCGCGGTGCTCACCGCCGGGCTCACGGCCGGCGTCCTCGCGCTGATCGAGGGCAACAGCTGGGGCTGGGGCTCGGAGCGGGTCCTCGGCCTGATCGCCGCCTCGATCGCGCTGCTGCTGGCCTTCGGCTGGCTCGAGGGCAAGGTTCGGGCGCCGATCGTCCAATTCGAGTTCCTCCGCAACCGCAACTTCGCGGGCGCCCTGGCGGTCGCCTTCGTCATTTCGTTCGCGATGCTCGGGATGTTCTTCTTCATGGCGCTCTACATCCAGAACATCCTCGGCTACTCACCGCTGGAGGCGGGCGTCAGGTTCCTTCCGACGACGCTCGTGATCATGGTCGTGGCGCCGATCGCCGGCCGGATGACGGACCGGATCGGAGCCCGGGTGCCGATCGTCGCCGGGCTTGCGCTCGTTGCCGTGTCGCTGTTTCTGCAGGCGCAGATCTCCGACACCTCCGGCTACGGCTCGCTGCTGGTCCCGTTCATCCTCATGGGCTTCGGGATCGGGCTGACGATGTCGCCGATGTCGACCGCCGCGATGAACGCGGTGCACGTGACCAAGTCCGGGCTCGCATCCGGACTGCTCTCGATGTCGCGGATGGTCGGAGGAACCTTCGGCGTCGCCGTGCTCGGTGCCGTCTTCCAGGGCAACAGCCGGGCCGAGCTGGAGTCGGCGCTGGCCGGCTCCGGCGTCCCCTCCTCCGAGGTCGAGTCGATCTCCCAGCAGCTCGGCAGCGGCGGCCTCGACCAGGCGCTCGCGGGCCTGCCGCCGGAGACCGCCCGGCAGGCCGCGGCCGCGGCGCACGACGCCTTCATCAGTGGCCTGACGACGTCGATCGGCGTCTCCGCCGCCGTCGCCGCCGGCGGCGCGGTGCTCGCCTGGTTCCTGATCGCCTCGAAGCGGCCCGAGGCGGCAGGCGAAGACGAGCCCGCCGCCGCGGCCGGGCAAGCGGCTCCGGTGCCCGAGCTCGCTCGCGGCCTCGCCGAGTAGCCGACCGCCGCGCCGCCCGGCCCCCCGGTCCGTCGATACCATCCGGCCGCTTCAAACGCCCTTCAACCGAGGAGAACCGTGGCCGTAGACATCGCTGAAGTCGCCAAGCTGGACGTGGAGCCCGGCACGCTGCCGGAGAAGATGGCCGCCTGGGTCATCCGCGCCGAGCGCGAGGGCGAGCCTAAGGACGCCTTCCAGGTCGAGGAGGTCGACGTTCCCGAGCCGGGCGCCTTCGAGGTGATCGTCCGGGTCATGGCCGCCGGGGTCAACTTCAACAACGTCTGGGCCTCCCTCGGCGAGCCGGTCTCGGTCTTCGGCTACGGCGACCACCCCGAGTACGGCCACCACATCGGCGGCTCCGACGGATCCGGCATCGTCTGGAAGGTCGGCGCGGGCGTCACCAACTGGAAGCCGGGCGACGAGGTCGTCATCCACTGCAACCAGGCCTCCTACGAGGACGTCGAAGTTCACGGCCTCGACCCGATGGCCGCTCCGTCGCAGCGGATCTGGGGCTACGAGACCACCTGGGGCAGCTTCGCCCAGTTCACCAAGGTCCAGGCTCAGCAGCTGCTCCCGAAGCCGGAGAACCTCTCCTGGGTCGACTGCTCCGCCTACGGGCTCACCTACTTCACGGCCTACCGGATGCTGCTGAACCGGGCGAAGATCCAGGCCGGCCACAACGTCCTGATCTGGGGCGCTGCCGGCGGCCTCGGCGTCTTCGCCACGCAGCTCTGCAAGGCGACCGGCGCGAACGCCGTCGGCGTCGTCTCCTCGCCGGAGAAGGGCGAGCTGGTCAAGCAGCTCGGCGCCGTCGACTACATCGACCGCAACGAGTTCAGGGGCATGATGCGGACCGGCGACGAGACCGCCGACGAGGAGAAGGCCCGGTTCAAGGAGTCCCGCGCCTTCGCCAAGAAGGTCAAGGGGATCCTCGGCGACGCGCCCGACATCGTCTTCGAGCACGTCGGCCGGGCGACCTTCCCGACCTCCGTCTTCACGGTCAAGCCGTTCGGCAAGGTCGTGATCTGCGGCGCCACCTCCGGATACACCCTCGACTTCGACGTCCGCTACCTGTGGATGAAGCAGAAGGAGATCCTCGGCTCGCACTTCGCCAACGCGTACGAGTGCATGAAGGCCAACCAGTTGATGGCCGAGGGCAAGGTCCGGCCGGTTCTGTCGAAGTCCATGGACTTCGAGGGCGTGCCGGAGGCGCACCAGATGATGCACGAGAACCGGCACTCCGGGAAGATCACGATCCGGGTCGGCGCCACCGACGACCACGAGGGCAAGACGGCCCAGGGCGACGGCGCGATCTGGGCCGAGGTCGGGGCCTAGACGGCTCCGGCGGAATGCTCGTTTCGCGCCCGCTTCCGCCGGCCGGCTGAAGGACGGGTGCCCGCCGATCTCGGCGGGGCACCCGTTCTCATTCCGTCCGTCGCCCTCAGGCGATCGCCTGGCGCGGTGCCCGCATCGCGGCCGCGGCGCAGCCGACGAAGCCGACCTCGAGCAGCACCGAGAGGAGCCCGGAGAGCTCCCACTCCGACTCGTGGAAGCCGGGAAGCCCGACGGTCCGCGAGAGCACGAAGCCGACGGCCATCCCGGCCGAGAGGACCGCTCCGAGAGCCCATGCGGCCTGATCGCCGGCGCGCCAGAGGCGGGCCCCGATCAGGAGCGCGGCGATGCCGCCGAGGATGAAGCCGATGCCGATGTAGGCCCGCTCGCCCAGGTACTCGGGGGCGAGGATGATGTGGATCGCGCCGGTCGCCGCGATCAGCGCCGCTCCCGTGCGCCGCAACTGTTGGTCGTTCTGCATATCCCATCTTCCTTTCGTCGGGGGGAGGAGGTCGCGGTCATGCTCGGCGCGCGGGTTAAGCGATCGGCCAGCGCTCGATGAGAGTCCTCTCAGGAGCGCGCGATGCCGCTCTGGGACGGCCCCGGCGGGGTTAGAGTCGGCCGATGCGAATCGTCGTCGTCGAGGATGAGCCGGCAATCGCCGACTTTCTGGTCCGCGGGCTCGAGGCCGCCGGGTACTCGGTTGCGCTCGCGCTCGACGGCATCGCCGGTGAGAAGCTGGCGCTCGAGGGCGAGGCCGATCTGGTCGTGCTCGACGTGATGCTGCCGGGCAAGGGCGGGCTCGAGGTCCTGGCGGCGATCCGGGCGGTCCGCCCCAACCTGCCGGTGATCATCCTCTCGGCCAAGGGCGAGATCGAAGATCGGATCGCCGGTCTCGACAGCGGTGCCACCGATTACGTCACCAAGCCGTTCTCGGTCCCGGAGTTGCTCGCCCGGGTCCGCGCGCACCTGCGTACCGGCAGTGCCGAGGGCGGCCGAATGCGCGCCGGCGCGATCGAGGTCGACCTCCTGAGCCGTCGGGTCTGGTCGCACGGTGACGAGGTCGCCCTGTCCCCGCGCGAGTTCTCGCTGCTCGCATGCTTCATCCGTCACCCCGGGGAGGCGCTCTCCCGAGAACGGCTGCTGGCCGAGGCCTGGGGCTACGAGCACGACCCCGGCACCAACGTCGTCGACGTCTACGTCGGCTACCTGCGGCGCAAGCTCGGCGATCCGGCCGCGATCGAGACGGTCCGCTCGGCCGGCTACCGGTTGCCGGACAGGGATCGATGAGCCTCCGCACCCGTCTGTCGTTGTCGATCGCCGCACTCGTGCTGGTCGCCGTGACCGCCCTCGGGATCGCGGTCTACAACCTCGTCGGCAGTCGCCTCGACGACCGGACGGATGCTGAGCTCGCGGTCCAGGCCGACGCCCTGTCCCGGGCGATCGCCGAGGCCCCGCCCGGCGGTGAGGCGGCCGCGGCGCGATCGTTCATCGCCGGGCAGGCGCTGGCCGGCTCACGCCTGCTGATCGCGCAGGTGCCCGGTGCGGCGGAGCCGATCAGCAACCAGTCCCCACTGCTTCGCGACCGCAGCGACGAGCACGGGGGCGGCGGGGCGGGTGAGAACGCCGAGGAGCGCGAGGAGCGAGCCAAGCTCCTCGACCTGCTCGGATCGGCACCCGGCTACTCGAGCGTCGAGCTCGCCGAGAGCGGCGACCTGAGGCTGCTGACCCGGCAGATCGACACGGCAACCGGCCCGGCGGTCGTCCAGGCGGGCGAGCCCGCCGCCGCGACCGAGGAGGCACAGCACCAGGTGGCGAAGACGTTTCTGCTGATCGGCTCGCTGACCGTGCTCGCCGCCGCCGGCCTCGGTCTGCTGATCGCAGCACGAACCGCGCGTCCGCTCGAGCGGATGGCGGGCCGCGCCGCCGCCGTCGACGCCGGCCGGCTCGACCTGCGGATGGACGAGGATGCGAGGGTGAGCGAGATCGCCGCGCTCGCAGAGAGCTTCGACCGGATGCTCGATCGCCTCGAAGCCGCGTTCCGCTCGCAACGCAGGTTCGTCGCCGACGCCTCTCACGAGTTGCGGACGCCGCTGACGGCGATCCTCGGCCAGGCCCAGGTCCTCGCGGCCGACCCGTCGCCGGATCCGGCCGAGGTTGCGAGGGTCACCGGTCTGATCGAGCGCGAGGCCGAGCGGATGAGCGACCTGATCGACGGGCTGCTCCAGCTCGAGCGGCTGGAGGCCGAGGAGGCGGCCGAGCCATTGGCGGACTTCGACCTCGCCGGCGTCGCGAGCGAGGTCGTGGCCGCGCTGCCGGAGGGAGCGGCGGAGAGGGTCGCGCTCGGGGGCGGAGCGCCGGCGACCGTCGCCGGCCGCCGCGAGCTCACGGTGCGGATCGTGCGGAACCTGATCGCCAATGCGCTCGCCTACGGCGAGCGCCGGATCGAGGTCACGGTCTCCGAGAGCGGACCCGAGGCGCTGCTCACCGTCGACGACGACGGACCCGGCATCCCGGCCGCCGACCGCGAGCGGATCTTCGAGCGATTCACCCGGCTCGAGGAATCGCGGAGCCGCGAGTACGGGGGCTCGGGGCTCGGCCTCGCGATCTCACGCGAGCTCGCGGCCGCCCAGTCGGCTCGGATCGAGGTCGGCGATTCGCCGCTCGGCGGAGCCCGCCTGACCCTGTGCATGCCGAGAGCCCGCACGGGTCAATAAGATGCGCGCCTGATGTCCGAGGTCAACGTCGTCAACTGGCATATCAATCCCTGGCGGGCGGACCGCTGGTACGCGATCTGGATGCCGGCGCTCGAGCGGGCGCCCTCGTTCGGCGCCACCTCCTACTCGCTGACGCGCTCCGAGGAGGACCACCTCCTGTTCGTCCAGACGACGCACTGGGAGTCGCGGGCCGACTTCGATCGGTTCTGGTCTTCCGACGAGGTCGCCGACGCCCGCGAGGCGGCGCTGAACATGTACAACAAGCCGGTCTATCCGGTCTGGCACGTCCTGATCGCCGCCGAGCGCGACTGACCGGTCCAACCAGTGCTCCGTGCGGAGCGCTCAGGTGCTTAGATTCGGGCCGTGGCCGCGGTCCTCTACTACGCGATTCCCTTCTTCGTCCTGCTGCTGGTGGTCGAGGCGCTCTCGTTCCGCTACGCCCGCGACGAGGACGACCTGATCGGCTACGACTTCCGCGACACGCGGACGAGCCTGACGCTCGGCGTCGGGAACGTGATCATCAACGTCGCCTGGAAGCTCGTCGTAGTCGCACTCTACGTCGCGATCTACGAGCTGACGCCCCTGCGCCTGGACCCGTCGAGCCCGCTCACCTGGGTGCTGCTGTTCTTCGCCGACGACTTCTCCTACTACTGGTTCCACCGCTGCAGCCACGAGAGCCGGTTCTTCTGGGCGAGCCACGTAGTCCATCACTCGAGCACCCACTACAACCTCTCGACCGCGCTGCGCCAGACCTGGGTGCCGATGACATATCTGCCGTTCTGGCTCTGGATGCCGGCGGTCGGCTTCGAGCCGTGGATGGTCCTGCTCGCCCAGGCGTGGTCGCTGATCTACCAGTTCTGGATCCACACCGAGCGGATCAAGCGGCTGCCGCGGCCGCTCGAGGCGGTCCTCAACACCCCCTCCCATCACCGCGTCCATCACGGTTCCAATGACGTCTACCTCGACAAGAACTACGGCGGCATCCTGATCGTCTGGGACAAGCTCTTCGGCACCTACACGGCGGAGGGCGAGCGGGTCCACTACGGGCTGACGAAGAACATCGGGACGTACAACCCGGTCCGCGCCGCCTTCCACGAATACATCGCCATGTGGCACGACATCAAGCGCACCCACGGAACCCGGGCGAAGCTCGGCCTCCTCTACCACGGGCCGGGGTGGGTCCCGCCGGGCACCCCCAGGGCGGAGATGGAGTCGAACACCCGGGGTTGACGCGCCGCGGGCAGCCGATCGCTCAGGCGGCCGCCGGCAGCATCGCCGGGCGCAGGAGGCCGGCTCCCGCAGCTCTGAGACGAGATCTCGTCGCCCTAGTGCTGCTCGAGCGGCGCCATCGTCAGGCCGGCGGACGCGAGCTGCTCCCAGTAGTGCTCGGCCGGCTCCCGCATCCCGCTCCAGACGATCGCCTGTCCGGTGTTGTGGATCGTGTTGGCGAACGCCATGCCGTTGTTGTAGGTGACCCCGGGGATCACCCGCGCCAGCGTCGCGGCCACGTGCTCGAAGGTGTTGTGATCGTCGTTGCGGACGATCACCCGCCAGCCGCCCTCGCCGGATCCGGGCCCGGACGTCTTCGGTCGCTCGATCGTCTCGGTCGTCATCACTGCTCGGCCCCGCGCGCCAATCTAGCGCGGCCCGGCCCGCTCGGGGTTAGGGGTTCGGGACCTGAACCTTGAGATTGTCGAAGAAGGCGACGGCCTCCTTCTTCTTGACCTTCTTCTTGATCCCGTAGGCCAGGCCGGTGCCGGTTCCCTTGACGTCGTCGGGCGAGGGATCCTTGTAGGAGATCACCGGCTTGCCGTTGACCTTGCCGATGATCATGTCGCCGTTGGCGCGGATCTCCAGCTCGTTCTTCTTCTTGATCCCCTTGACGGCATTGTCCTTGGCCTTCTCGAGGACGACCTTGTCCTCGACGAGCTCCCACTTGCGGGTCTTCGGGATCACCCGGAACGTGTAGCCGTCCTTGCGGCTCGAGCGGACCGTGACGCCGACGAAGGCTCCCTTGCGGGCGGCCTTCTGGGTCTTCTCCGTGACCTTCGCCTCGACCCGGACGATCAGGTTCGGCTGCGGCGAGTCGCCCTCGACCGGCGTCTTCAACTGGCAGATCTGCTTGCCGCCGTTGACCGTGACCCCGAGCGCCGACTTCTTGCGCCAGTTGCGCTTGCACTTCTTCTTCTTGCCGGACTGCTTCGTGATCGCGTGGTAGTCGGAGCGCGACTTGAAGTCGTTGCTGTAGACGGTGACGCCCGCGAAGGCGGGTACGGCGGCCGCGAGCGCGGCGAGGATCGTGACTGTCAGTGCGATTCGCTTGGTCATCAGGTGCTGAGGGTAGCCGGGTCGGCGGACCTCGGGAAGGTCCCCGGGAATCGGTGTCTCGAACATTGCGAACACGGCGATTCGCCGGGAGTAGCGGTCTTGGTTCAGGTTTCCCGCCGGCGCCAGTAGCGCTCGAGCCCCATCCAGACCTGCTCGGGCGGCATCGCTGCGCGCGTTCGCTCGCCCAACTCGGGCGGCTCGGCTCCGATTCGCCCCGCGAGCGCGGCCAGGAAGCGCTCGCGATCGCGCGGCTGCGATTCCGCAGCGAGCCGCTCGAGCTCCGCCCCGGCCGCGGCGAGATGCCGCCCGGGCTCGTCGGTCGATCCGTAGTGCGTCAGCAGCAGGCGCCGGGGCCGCCGCTCGATCACCGCCGCGATCGACGCCTGCCACCGCTCGATGTCGATGTCGGGCGGCGGCGTCGGCATCCAGACGGCCTCGCCGGGCGGGATCCGGACTCCGGCGACGTCGCCGACGAACGCGTCCCCCGAGCCGGGATCGACGTAGACGACGTGGTGGGAGGCGTGCCCGGGGGCGGCGATGACCTCGAGCCCCTCGGCGACCTCACCGCCGCTGAGCGGGAAGACGTTCCGCTCCGGGACCGGGAGCACCTCGCCCCAGAGCTCCTCCATGCGCTCGCCGTAGAGCCTCATGGCGCTGCGGAGCAGGCGCGTGGGATCGACGAGATGCGGAGCCCCGGCCTCGTGTACGTAGACGGGCAGATCGGGGAAGCGGTCGACGAGCGTCCCGGTCGCGCCGGCATGGTCGAGGTGGATGTGGGTCAGCAGGAGCGCCCGCGGGCGGCCGCCGGGGACCGCTTCGAGGACCCTGTCGATCGTGCTCGCCGGGCCGGGGTCGACGAGCACGCCGTCGCGCTCCCAGACGCCGATCACACGGTCGAGGCCGAGGTGCCAGGTGTCGATCAGCCGTGGCTCGGGCACGACGGCGGACCGTACAGGGCGTCGCCGAAGGGACTCCGATCCGATTTCGCCAACTAGAATGGAGGCCATGAGCGAGCACCGGTTGGACGAGCGGGATCGGCCCTGGGTCATGCGCACGTACGCCGGGCACTCCGATGCCCGGCGCTCCAACGAGCTCTACCGCGGGAACCTCGCCAAGGGCCAGACCGGCCTCTCGATCGCCTTCGACCTGCCCACCCAGACCGGCTACGACCCCGACGCCCTGCTCGCCCGCGGCGAGGTCGGCAAGGTCGGCGTCTCGGTCGCGCACCGGGGAGACATGGAGACGCTCCTCGACCAGATCCCGCTCGCCGAGATGAACACCTCGATGACGATCAACGCCACCGCAGCGTGGCTGCTCGGGCTCTACGTGGCGGTCGCCGACGAGCAGGGCGTTCCCCGCGACCAGCTCAAGGGAACGACCCAGAACGACATCATCAAGGAGTACCTCTCGCGCGGGACCTACGCGTTCCCGCCCCAGCCCTCGATGCGGCTGATCGCCGACATGGTCGCGTTCACCGTCAACGAGATCCCGAGCTGGAACCCGATCAACATCTGCAGCTACCACCTGCAGGAGGCCGGGGCCACCCCGGTCCAGGAGATCGCCTTCGCGCTCAGCAACGCGATCGCCGTGCTCGACTCGGTCCGCGAACGCGGCCAGGTCTCCGAGGAGGACTTCCCGCGAGTCTTCGGGCGGATCAGCTTCTTCGTCAACGCCGGCGTCCGGTTCATCGAGGAGCACGCGAAACTCCGCGCGATGGGCATCCTCTGGGAGGAGCTGGGCCGGGAGCGCTACGGCGTCAGCGATCCCCGCTTCCTGCGGATGCGCTACGGCGTCCAGGTCAACTCGCTCGGCCTGACCGAGGCACAGCCCGAGAACAACGTCCCGAGGATCGTCCTCGAAGCCCTCGCGGTGACGCTCGGCCGCGATGCCCGCGCGCGCGCTATCCAGCTACCGGCCTGGAACGAGGCACTCGGACTCCCCCGGCCCTGGGACCAGCAGTGGAGCCTGCGGATCCAGCAGATCCTCGCCAACGAGACCGACCTCCTCGACTACCCCGACATCTTCGAGGGCTCGAAGGTGATGGAGGGCCTCGTCTCCGAGCTGATCGACGGCTCCCGCAGCGAGATGGCGGTGGTCGCCGAGCACGGCGGCGCGACGACCAGCGAAGCGGTCGCCTACATGAAGGCCCGCCTCGTCGAGTCTCACCGCGACCGGCTCACCAGGATCGAGGCCGGCGAGCTCAAGGTGATCGGCCAGAACTGCTTCACCGAGACCGAGGACTCGCCGCTGACCGTCGGCGAGGACGGCGGCATCCTCACTCCCGACCCGGCGGTCGAGCGGGAGCGGATCGAAGCGCTCGCGGAGTGGAAGGCCGAACGCGACGGTGCCGCGGTCGAGGCGGCGCTCGATGCGCTCGCCGCCGCGGCTCGCGACGAATCGGCGAACCTGATGCCGGCGACGATCGACGCTGCCAAGGCGGGAGTCACGACCGGCGAGTGGGCCGAGGCGCTCCGCGAGGTGTTCGGCCCCTACCGAGGCCCGACCGGCCTCGACGGCTCCGCCGGCGGCGGCAACGCCGAGCTGCTGGCCTCGGTCCGCGACCGCGTATCGGAGGTCGGCGACGCGATCGGGCACCGGATCCGGATCCTCGTCGCCAAGCCCGGTCTCGACGGCCACTCGAACGGCGCCGAGCAGATCGCCGTTCGCGCCCGCGACGTCGGCATGGAGGTCATCTACCAGGGCATCCGGCTCACTCCCGAGGAGATCGCCGCCTCCGCCGTCCAGGAGGACGTCGACGTGATCGGGCTCTCGATCCTCTCCGGCTCCCACCGGGAGCTCGTGCCGCGGGTGGTCGAGTTGCTCCGCGAGGCCGGCGTCGACGCCCCCGTCGTGGTCGGCGGCATCATTCCTCCCGCCGACGAGGCGCAGCTACTCGAGGCCGGCATCGCCCGGGTCTACACGCCCAAGGACTTCGACCTGAACCGGATCATGGTCGACATCGCCGAGCTCGTCACCGAGCGCTCGGCGACCTCGCAGCCGGCCTGAGGCCGATCGAGGGTCCGGGACGCGGCGAGCTCGCCGATTCCGCATGAGCGGTATACATCGCGACATGGAGGCAGCCGCCACCGCGCCCGCGCCCGCCGCCGATCCGACGCCGCCGGCGTTGCAGCGGGCCTGGTCGCTCGTCAACTTCAGCACCGTGCCGTTCTGGCTGGCGATGATCGTCGCGCCGCGCAGCCGGGCGACCGCTTGGCTCGTCGGGAGGGCGGCACCTCTTCACGCCGGGCTCAGCGTCGTCTACTCGCTGGCGCTGCTGACGGCGGCCGCGAAGGCCGACGAGCGGGTCGACTTCGCGAAGCTCGCGAGCGTCTCGCGGACCTTTCAGCAGCCCGAGGCGATGCTCGCCGGCTGGACCCACTACATCACCTTCGATCTGCTCGTCGGAAGCTGGATCTGGCGCCGCGCCCTGGACGAGGGCCGCAGCGCTCGCCTGTCGCTGCTTCTGACCTGGTGGGCCGGCCCGGCCGGTTTCGGCCTGTTCGCCGCCCGCCGGCGGCTTCCGGGCTGGCTCAACTAGCGGAGCAGCGGGCCGCAACGAAGTTCCCCCGAGGAATCGTCCGGCATCGCCGGGGTGGCCGAAGCGCCACAATTGGGTGCAGGCATGGCGGAAGAGCTCAACACCACCGACCGCAGCGCTTGGCTGCGCTGTTACCGCTGCTGGTCACAGCGGCTGGAGGCGCAGGTCCACTACGACGCGATCCTCCGGATCGATCCCGAGTCCGGCGAACCCGCCGAGCGGATCGACGAGGTCCAGGAGTCGGTCGTCCAGTGCCTCGACTGCATGCACGACCAGCCGCACCTCGCCGTCGAGGAGGGCAAGGTCGTCCCGATCGAGGATCGCTGGGAGCGCCTCGTCGCCGGCACCCCGTGGGTCGCCTCCTGCACGGTGACCGTCGATCAGGACCTCGTCGAGGTCTGCTCGGGCCCCGAGGCCGCCGACAGCCTCACCTACGGCGCCTTCGGCGACGCCGGCACCCGCGAGTTCTTCACCCACGTCCGCTTCCACAAGCACGACGAGGAGCGGATCGTCGTCCACCTGCTCGTCGAGCTCTACGCCCGCTCGCCGAACGAGGCCACCGACGTCCTCGAGTCCGCCGCCCGCGGCCCGCTCGAGATCACCTCGCTTGCCGAGGAGTCCCGGCCGCCCGCACACGCGGCGGACGAGGCGCACTGAGGTACTCCCGGGGAGATCCTCCGCTTCGCGTCCGGTCTCCCCGGTCGGCGCGCTGAACTGGCCGGGACGACTTGTGTGTAGCGCCCCGGCCGGGACCGCAGCAGCCCACTGGGTGCGTTTTCCGTTCATATACAACGGATTTCGCACCCACTAAGCCAGCCCGGGCGCCTCCCGGGCACCTGCCCCTCACTGCCAAACCACCGCCTATCCGCCGGCGAGCGTCCGGTGTGAGCCGAACCGAGCCCTACCGGATGAAACTCTCGGAGCCGTCGAGCCGGCGGATGAACGCCACGAGCAGCTCGATCGCGCCCTCGACGTCGGCGAGGTCGACCATCTCGACCGAGGAGTGCATGTAGCGAAGCGGGATCGAGACCAAACCCGCGGCGATGCCCCCCTTCGAGATCTGGATCGAGTCGGCGTCGGTGCCCGTGTAGCGGCCTGAGGCCTCGAGCGTGTAGTCGATGCCTTCCGCCTCGGCGGCGTCGCGAAGCAGGTCGGCGACGATGTGGTTGAGGGTCGATCCGCGACCGATCACGGGCCCGGAGCCGAGGGCGTGGTCGCCGTTCTCCTGCTTGGAGATGCCGGGCGCGTCGGTCGCATGGGTGACGTCGACGGCGATCCCGATGTCGGGAGACAGGGAAAAGGAAGTCGTGGCGGAGCCGAACAGCCCGATCTCCTCCTGTGAGACGGCGCAGCCGACGACGCCGACTGCGACATCGTCGCCTTCGCTGATCCGCCGCGCGACCTCGAGCGCGACGTAGGAGCCGAGGCGGTTGTCCATCGACCGGGAGGCGAGGCGGCCGTTCGGGAGGCTGAGCGGCTCGGCGGCGAGAACGGCCGGATCGCCGACGCTCACGTACTTCATGGCGTCGTCCTTGTCCTTGGCGCCGATGTCGATGTGCATCGCCTTGATCTCGGCCGGCTTCTTGCGGTCATCGGGCTCGAGCAGGTGGATGGGCTTCTTGCCGATCACGCCCGGAACCTCGCCGTCGCGGCCGCGGACGATCACACGCTGGCCGACGAGGTTCTGCGGGTCCCAGCCGCCGATCGGGCCGAACCAGAGGAAGCCGTCGTCGTCGATGTGGCTGACGAACAGGCCGATCTCGTCGATGTGGCCGACGACCGCGACCGTCGGCCGGTCGTCGGAGACGCCGACCGAGACCGTCGAGGACCCGAGCACATCGGCGGCGACGTCGCCGAAGGAGGCCGCCTCGCGCCACACCTCCGCGGCGGGGGTCTCGTAGCCGGACGGTGCGGGGACTCGGATCAGCGCATCGAGGGTCTCGGGGGTCTTGCTCATTCCTGCCTTCCTTCGGATCGGTTCGCTCGACTCTCGCCGACAGCTTCGCAAGCGGAGGTCGTCGGCGTCTGCCGGCGGCTCAGTCCCGCCACTCGCCGCCGGTCGGAGCCGGCGGCCAGCCCGCCGCCGCGATCACCCGCGGGTCGAGCCCCGCGACGGCTACGGCGACGGCATGGCGCTCCCGCTTCTTGTCGGCGACCAGTCCGGCGTGCTCGTAGACGCGGTCGTTGTCGGCATAGAGCAGTCGCGGCAGCAGCGCACGCGCCTCCGGGTCGTCGAGGCCGGGGACCGAAGCAGCCACCCGGTAGCCGAAGTCGGGATCGCGCTCCCAGCCGACTTCGGACAGCGTGCCGAGCACGGCAGCGACGAGATCCGCTGAGACCTCGGTGCAGCCGGCGCGGTCGGCCGGACCGCCGACGGCGCCCTGCTTGATCGCGAGTATCGGCCGCTCGGCGGCCGACAGCTCGGCCAGCAGTGCGTTGGCCGTCGTCGCGTCCCGGCCGGCGCAGACGTGCTCGAGCCACAGGAGCACCGCCATCGCGGGCTCGACGAGCGCCAGCGGCGCCAGCGTGCCGATCCCCCGGCACGCGACGACGAGGAGATCGGCGCCGGCGTCGATCCGCCCGTCCGGCCCGATCAACGACCCCCCGCGCCCGGTGACCGCCCGCTCCCACGGCGGCGGTCCCTCGGGACGGCCGCTGAGGTCGGGGCTCCGGGTCGCGTAGGGGTCGGCCACCGAGCGTCCCGGTCGCTACTCCCCCGGGTTCTTGCGGGGGATCAGGACCGTCCGCTTGAACTCGGCGACGAGCGTGTTGTCCTGCTTGTAGACGCGCGTGTGGACCTTGACGATCCCGCGGTCGAGCTTCGACTTCGACGGGCGCACCTCGAGCACCTCGGACTCGCAGTAGAGCGTGTCGCCGTGGAAGACCGGATTCGGATGGCTGAGCTCCTCGGTCGCGAGGTTCGCGATCGCCTTACCGGACACGTCGCTCACCGACATGCCGAGCGCCAGCGAGTAGACCAGCGGCCCGACGACGACGTTCCTGCCCTGCTGCGACTCGCCGGCGTAGACGTCGTTGAGGTGCAGCGGGTGGTGGTTCATCGTGATCAGGCAGAAGAGGTGGTCGTCCGACTCGGTGACCGTCTTCGCGGGCCAGTGCTTGTAGACGGCGCCGACCTCGAACTCCTCCAGGTAGCGGCCGTAGGCGTGGGCTCCCGACGCCTCGCGACCTGCCTGGTCGGTGATCAGCTCATGGGTCTCGTTGTCGCTCATTGCTCCTCGTTGCGTTAGCGGTTAGGGGGACTTCGGAAGGGTTCGGGCGAGCTCAGCGGACGCGCTTGAGCTTGCCGCGGGCCTCGTGCTTGGCGATGACTCCGCCGAGCAGGCGGATCACCGCCGGATCACCGCCGATCTTGACGACGCCGTGCTCGTAGGCGGTGTGCCAGTGGGCCAGGTCTGCGTCGGCGAGATCGTTGAAGTCGGCGCGCGGCATCGAGATCTCGATCCGGGCGTCGTCCGGCTCCTCCTTCGTGATCTCGGGGCCCGGGGCGCTGACCCGGAAGACCTGGACGTCGCCGCGGCCGCGCAACTCGAGGCGGGCGACCAGCTTCAGCTTCGTCAGGGCCGGCAGCTGCTCCAGCAGCCGCTTGTACGCGATGACGATCAGGTCCTGGGTTATCGACGACATGTCAGATCTTGTTGCGCTGGAGCAGCTTCTTGCCGATGACCATTCGCTGGATCTCCGAGGTGCCCTCGCCGATCAGCAGCAGCGGCGCGTCGCGGTAGAGGCGTTCGATCTCGTACTCCTTCGAGTAGCCGTACCCGCCGTGGATCCGGAACGACTGCTCCACGCACTCCTTGCCGGTCTCGGAGGCGATCAACTTCGCCATCCCGGCCTCGAGATCCGAGCGCTGCCCGGCGTCCTTCATGCGTGCCGCCTTCAGCGTCACCAGGCGGGCGGCCTCGATCTTGGTGGCCATGTCGGCGAGCTTGAACAGGATCGCCTGGTGCTGGGCGATCGGCTTGCCGAACGTCTTGCGCTCCTGGCTGTAGCGGAGGGCGAGCTCGAGGGCGCGCTGGGCGATGCCGACGCCGCGGGCGGCGACGTTGACGCGACCGACCTCGAGCGCGTCCATCATCTGGGAGAAGCCCTTGCCCAGGCCGTCCTCTTCGCCACCGAGGATGCGATCGGGGGGGCAGCGGTAGCCGTTGTAGACGAGCTCGGTCGACTCGACGCCCTTGTAGCCCATCTTCTTGATCTGCGGGGGAACCTCGAGGCCGGCGTACTCACCGGTGTTCTTGTGCTCACCAGGGACCTTCTCGGTGATGAAGCAGGTCATCCCGGTGTGCGGGGGGTCGGCCTTCGTGTCGTTCTTCATCAGCGTGAAGACGACGGAGCTGCGCAGACCGTTGGTGACCCACATCTTCTGGCCGTCGAGGATCCAATCACCGCTGGCCTCGTCCTTCTTCGCCGTCGACTTGATGCCCTGGACGTCGGAGCCGACCTCCGGCTCCGAGAGCGAGAACGCGGCGCGGATCTCACCCGTCGCCATCTTCGGCAGGAAATAGTCCTTCTGCTCGTCGGTCCCGAACTTCATCAGCAGGTAGGAGCCGATGAAGTGGGTGTTGACGACGCCGGAGATCGAGATCCATCCGCGAGAGAGCTCCTCGACGATCATCGTGTAGGTCGTCAGGTCGAGCCCCATCCCGCCGTACTCCTCGGGGATCGTGACCCCGAACAGGCCGAGCTCCTTCATCTGCTCGACGATCGCCTCCGGGAACTTGTCCTCGTGGTCGTACTCCTCGGCGACCGGGATGATCTCGTTGTCGACGAAGGAGCGCACCATCTCGGTGATCTCCTTCTGGATGTCGGTCTTCTCTTCGAAGGTCGGGGCGTCTACGGCCATGTGTGGAGGGCTCCTGAGGGGATCTTGGGCGGACTACGGACCTGGTCGCGGCTCCGCGGCTTGCGCGATCTCGCGGTGGCCGGCGACGCGCGAAGGATACCTGCCGCCCCGATCGGGGCGCGGAAAGCGAAGAGGCTCCCCCGGATCGTTCCGGGGGAGCCTCGACGCCGTCAGCTGATCACCGGGCGGCTCAGCCGCCCGTGGTCGAGTCGGTCGAGCTCCCGCCGAGCTCGATGCCCGCGTCCTGGAGGCTCTGCGCCGCCTGCGTCAGCTCGCTCTGGAAGTCGAGACCGGCCTGCTGGAGGGCCTGGGCAGCCTCCTGGAGGGCCTGATCGTCGCCCGAGTCCGCCGCCTCGCTGACATCGGTCAGCTTCGACGAGAAGTTCTCGAGCGCCGAGAGGGTCTGATCGTGACCCTCCTGGGCGTCGGCCGGCGGCTGGAGGGCGTCGAAGTCGTCGATCGCGCCCTGGATCTCGTCCTCGGCCTGGTTGACGAGGTCGCTGAACTCCTGCGGGTCCTTGGAACCGGAGATCTCCGTACCGAGCTGCTGGAAGCTCGTCCCGAACTCGAGCAGGATCGCCTGCGCCTGCTGCGCATACTCCTCGTTGCTGAGGGCATCGGAGCTGCTCGAGCTGCTGTCGGTGCTGTCGTCGCCACCGCAACCGGCGAGCGCGATCAGCCCGACGAGGGCGAGGACGATGAGCGGGATTCTGAGAAGTCGCATTTAACTCCCTGGTCGGGGCCCTCCGAGCAGGGCCGATTGCGGGCTGCAGTCTATGGGCGGGTGGGACGTAACCGCGCCGCGGGGCTCCGGTACCGTCCGCAACCCCACGTCAAGAACCCCAGGAGCAGAATGAGAAACCCACGCAGCTTCGCCCAGCCCCTCGCCATCGGCGCCCCGGATCCCGTGCTCGAGGTGCCCTTCCGGCCCTCGCGGATGATCCACTTCTTCGACGCCTCGAACGAGAAGATGGCGGCGAAGGTCCCCGACATGGCCAAGCAGGCGGACATCCTGCTCGGCAACCTCGAGGACGCCGTCCCCGTCGACAAGAAGGTCGCCGCCCGCGAGGGCCTGGTCAAGGTCGCAGGCGAGGTCGACTTCGGCGAGACGCAGCTCTGGACCCGGGTCAACTCGCTCGAGAGCCCGTGGGTGCTCGACGACCTGACGACGCTCGTCACCGAGATCGGCGACAAGCTCGACGTGATCATGGTCCCGAAGGTCGAAGGCGCCTGGGACATCCACTACGTCGACCGCCTGCTCGCCCAGCTCGAGGCCAAGGCGGGCATCGAGCGGCCGATCCTCGTCCACGCGATTCTCGAGACCTCGCAGGGCGTGGTCAACCTCGAGGAGATCGCCACCGCGAGCCCGCGGATGCAGGGAATGAGCTTCGGCCCCGCCGACCTCGCGGCATCGCGGCGGATGAAGACGACCCGGGTCGGCGGCGGCCACCCCGGATATCTGGTCATCAACGACCCCGACCCGGATGATCCTGAGGCCGCGCGGGCGACCGCCCAGCAGGACCCGTGGCATTACTCGATCGCCCGCATGGTGGACGCCTGCACCTCCGCCGGGATCCTCCCGTTCTACGGGCCCTACGGGGACATCAAGGACGTCGCCGGGTGCGAGGCTCAGTTCCGCTCGGCCTTCCTGCTCGGCTGCGTCGGCACTTGGACCCTCCACCCGGTCCAGATCGGGATCGCGAAGAAGGTCTTCAGCCCGGACCCGGACGAGGTCAGGTTCGCGAAGAAGGTGATCGAGGCGATCCCCGACGGCAAGGGCGTCCACATGATCGACGGCAAGATGCAGGACGATGCGACCTGGAAGCAGTGCAAGGTCATGGTCGACCTCGCCGAGATGCTCGCCGAGAAGGATCCGGAGCTGAAGGAGGCCTACGGGCTCTAGGTCGGATGCAGCTCTTCTTCTCAGAGGAACTTCGCTCTAGTAATTAGAGCACTCCTGCTCTATTTTTGGGAGCGGTGAACCCGTTCCGCTACAGCGAGCCCGTGCCTTCGGAGGAGCTGATCGACCGCGAGGCCGAGACGAAGGCGCTCGTCGAGACCGCGGTCAGCGGCAACAACAGCCGTCTCGTCGCACCGCGCCGCTACGGCAAGACGTCGTTGCTCCACCGGCTCGGCGAGGCCGTCGGCCACGAGGGCTGGAACGCCGTCTACGTCGACTTCTTCGGCGTCCTGACCCTGGCGGACGTGAGCGCCCGGGTCGAGCGTGCCTACGCGACCCAGCTCCAGGGCCCGGTCGCGTCCTGGTTCGCCGGCTTCCGGCGGCGGCTGCGCCCGAGCCTGCGGATCGGGGCCGACGAGGGCGTGAGCGCCGACCTCGAGCTCGCCCTCGACCCCGCCGCCGAGCCGCCGCTGCTCGAGCGGCTGGCGATCCCGAAGCGGATGTTCGAGCGGACCGGGACCCGGACGCTCGTCGTCTTCGACGAGTTCCAGGACGTGCTCACGGCCTCCGATCGCGCCGACGCCGTCATCCGCAGCGAGATCCAGCACCACGGCGACGCCGCCAGCTACGTGTTCGCCGGCTCGCAGCTCGGGATGATGCGGAGCCTCTTCGCCGACAAGCGCCGCGCCCTCTACGGACAGGCGCGGGCGCTGGATCTCTCGCCTCTCGACCCGGCCGACGTCGCCACCTATGTCGACCGCCGCTTCCGGGACTCCAATCGCGAGATCGGCGACGCGCTCGAGCCGTTGCTCGACCTCGCCCAGGGACATCCCCAGCGGACGATGCTGCTGGCTCACCTCCTCTGGGAGCGGACGGCACCGGGCGAGCGCGCCGGCGAGGAGGATTGGCTGGTAGCGGCGCGGCGCGCCATGGTCGAGGTCCAGGACGAGCTGCGGGCGATCTGGACCGGGCTCAGCCCCGGGCAGCGTCGGGTCCTCACCGCGGTCGCCGAGAACCGCGAGGGCATCTACGCCGCCGGACGCCGGCACGGAGGGTCGCGCGGCGGTTCTGCGAAGGCGGCGGTCGACGTCCTCGTCGACACCGGCGAGATCTACCGCGACCCGGAGACGAAGACCGGATTCCGGGTCGTCGATCCGCTGCTCGGCGACTGGGTCGCCGCCGGGAGGATGAACCCGTGACCCGCGCGATGAACCACCGGATGCGCGTCCGCTTCGCGGAGTGCGATCCCCAGGGCATCGTCTTCAACTCCCGCTACCTCGAGTACTTCGACGTCGCCATGACCGAGATCTGGCGCGAGGCGCTCGGCCCCTACGAACAGGCGACCGCCGAGGCTGGCGTCGAGCTGGTCGTCGCCGAGGCGGGGATCCGCTACCGGGACTCGCTTCGCTTCGACGAGGTCTTCGAGCTGCGGGCGACGGTCCCCCGGATCGGCACGACCTCGATGATCACCGCGATCTCCGTCCTTCGCGACGGCACCGTGGTCGCCGAGGGCGAGCTGCGCCACGTGTTCCTCGGCCGCGGCGACGGGCGTCCGACTCCGATCCCGCCCGCGATCAGAGCCGCCTTCGAGCCCTACCTGGAGACCGGCGAGGAGCCTGATCCCGCTTGAAGCCCGGAATGCTCGATCATCCGCTGTCGTGAGCACCGAGGACGCAATCGACCCGCGCCGGCGCCGGATCTACGTCACCGGCCACCGCAACCCCGACACCGACTCGATCGCGTCGGCGATCGCGTACGCGGAGCTGAAGCAGCAGATCGACCCCGAGAGCGAGTACGTGCCGATTCGCCTCGGCAAGGTCAACGCGCAGACGGCCTGGGTCCTCGACCGCAGCGGAGCCGTTCAACCCGACCCCATGGTCCACGTCTTTCTCCGGGTCAGCGACGTGATGCAGGAGTCGTTCCCGATCGCCGACCATCGCGAGCCGCTGCGCGAGGTCGGTCGCACGATGGCCGCCGGCGACCTCGACATCGTCCCGATCGTCGGCGACGACGGCGAGCTGATCGGGGTGATGACGGAGCGGGCGCTGGCGCACCGCTACATCCGCGAGACCGGCAAGACGCACAGCCTCGCGGACGCGCCGACGACCGTGTCCGCAATCGTCGGGGTCCTCGACGGCGACCTGATCGAGGGCGACGACGGCACGGTCTCCGGTCGGGTCTGGGTCCATTCGATCGACGCTTCCCGCAGCGACAGCCGGATATCCCACGGCGACATCGTCGTCGTCGGCAATCGCGCCGACGCTCAGCGCCAGTCGATCGAGCTCGGCGCAGCGGTGCTGATCACCAGCAACGGGATGCCGCCCGCCGAGGGAATCCGCGAGCTCGCACGCGAGCGCGGCACCCGGATCATCATCAGCCCGCTCGATTCCTACGTGAGCTGCCGGATGGTCACGCTCGCCTCCCCCTGCGAGGGAATGGCGGACCGCGCGCCGCTGACCGTCGACCCCGACGATCTGATCGTCGACATCTCCGAGCAGATCAAGGACGTTCACTACCGGGCCGCGATCGCCGTCGACGCGCGCAACCGCCCGGTCGGACTGCTGACCCGGAGCGACCTCGTGTCGCCGAAGCCGCGCCGGGTGATCCTCGTCGACCACGCCGAGTCGGCCCAGAGCGTTCCCGGCGTCGAGCAGGCCGAGATCGTCGAGATCCTCGACCACCATCACATCGGGTCGATCGAGACCCGGATCCCGGTCACGGCGACATTCGACCCGGTCGGCTCGACCGCGACGTTGATCACCGAGCGGTTCATCGGCCACGAGATCGAGCCGATGGACTCGACCGCGATCCTGTTGCTGTGCGCGATCCTCTCCGACACCGTCCTGCTCAACTCGCCGACCACGACCGACCGCGACCGCGCCGCGATCGACTACCTCGAGGATCTGATCGACATCAACGCGATCCAGCTCGGGCGCGAGATGTTCGACTCGACCTCCGACGTCTCCGAGGTCTCGGCCCGCGAGATCGTCAGCCGCGACGCCAAGGAGTACACGCTCCCGTCAGGCGAGCTGATCTCGATCGCGCAGATCGAGAGCGTCGGCACCCGGGTCCTCGAACGGCGGTCCGAGCTCGCCGACGCGATCGCCGAGGTCCGCGATCGCAACGACTACGCGCTGGCGGCGCTGATGGTCACCGACATCCTCGAACAGCGGACGATGCTCGTCACCGCCGGCGACGACGCGGTGGTCACCCGCGCGTTCGGCGAGAGCAACGAGGATGGTCTGTTCGAGCTCCCCGGCGTGATGAGCCGCAAGAAACAGGTCGCGCCGGTCCTGCTCGGCGCCTGACGGGCCGGGAGGCGCCGGCTCGGCCTCTTCGTCGGCTCACGGCCGGATTGGCCGCTTCGCCTCCTGCGTCACCCGATCCAACGCCCCCCGGCCTCGTCAGGAGAGTTTCGCTTTGAGCTCGTCGAGGTGGGTCTGGATCTCGGCCGGCAGGTTGTCGAACTTGGCGAGGTGCTCCTCGACCTGCGGCAGCTCGGACGCAAGCGCCTCGGCGTCGACGGCGAGCAGCTCGGCCATCGCCTCGTCGCTGATGTCGAGGCCCTCGACGTTGAGCTCGCCGGGGGCCGGAACGTTGCCGATCGCCGTCTCGACGACCTCCGACTCGCCGTCGCAGCGGCGGAAAACCCACTCGAGGACCCGGCTGTTCTCGCCGAAGCCCGGCCAGATGAACTTCCCGTCGGCATCCTTGCGGAACCAGTTGACGTAGAAGATCTTCGGCAGCTTGTCGGCGTCGCCCATGCGACCCATCTCGAGCCAGTGCTCGAAGTAGGAGCCCATGTCGTAGCCGCAGAACGGCAGCATCGCGAAGGGGTCGAAGCGGAGCTGGCCGACGGTCCCGAAGGCGGCGGCGGTCATCTCCGAGGACATCGTCGCGCCGAGGAACACGCCGTGCTCCCAGTCGAACGCCTCGCGAACCAGCGGCACGACCGATGCGCGGCGGCCGCCGAACAGGAAGGCGTCGATCGGCACGCCGGCCGGGTCCTCCCACTCATCGGCGATGACCGGGCACTGATCGGCCCCGACCGTGAACCGCGCGTTCGGATGCGCCGCGGGCGCGTCCGAGTCCGGGGTCCAATCGTTGCCGTGCCAGTCGATCGCGTGCGCCGGCGGCTCCGGCGTCATGCCCTCCCACCAGACGTCGCCGTCGTCGGTCAGCGCGCAGTTGGTGAAGATCGTGTTCTCCTCGATCGACGCCATCGCGTTCGGGTTGGTCTCGACGCCGGTGCCGGGGGCAACCCCGAAGAAGCCCGCCTCGGGGTTGATCGCGTAGAGGCGGCCGTCGTCGCCGAACTTCATCCAGGCGATGTCGTCGCCGATCGTCTCGACCTTCCAGCCGGGCAGCGTCGGGATCAGCATCGCCAGGTTCGTCTTCCCGCAGGCGGAGGGGAAGGCGCCGGTCACGTACTTGACCTCGCCGGCGGGCGAGGTCAGCTTCAGGATCAGCATGTGTTCGGCCATCCAGCCCTCGTCGCGAGCCATCGCCGAGGCGATCCGCAGCGCCAGGCACTTCTTGCCGAGCAGCGCGTTGCCGCCGTAGCCCGAGCCGAACGACCAGATCTCGCGGGTCTCCGGGTAGTGGACGATGTACTTGGTCTCGGCGTTGGTCGGCCAGGTGCTGTCCTCCGCATCCTCGGCGAGTGGGTCACCGACGGAGTGGACGCACGGCACGAACGCGCCATCGGAGCCGAGCACCTCGAGCGCGCGGGCACCCATCCGGGTCATGATCCGCATCGAGACGACGACGTAGGGCGAGTCGGTGAGCTGGACGCCGATCTGCGACTTGTCGGAGCCGAGCGGGCCCATCGAGAAGGGAACGACGTACATCGTCCGGCCGGCCATGCACCCCTTGAACAGATCGGAGAGCGTCTCGCGCATCGCCGCCGGGGCCATCCAGTTGTTGGTCGGGCCGGCGTCCTCCTCGCGCTCGCTGCAGATGTAGGTCCGGTCCTCGACGCGGGCGACGTCACTCGGGTCTGACCAGGCGAGGTAGGAGCTGGGGCGCTTGGCGTCGGAGAGGCGGCGGAAGGTGCCGGCCTCGACGAGCTCGTGGCAGAGCCGGTCGTACTCCTCGGCGGTACCGTCGCACCAGTGGATCGACTTGGGCGTGGTCAGCTGGGCGATCTCGTCCACCCAGCTGGTCAGAGCCTCATTCTGGGTGGGCGCCTCGGGCGCGGCGGTTGCGTCGGTCATCGTGGGGTTGCTCAACTCCTATCTCGGGGTGCTGCCGTTGGAACGCCGCCGCAGTGGGCAGGGCCGGCGATGTGCAGACGTAGGGGTGAATCCATTGTGCCGGAAAGCGTATGCCCCTGCCCTCGGGACGACTCCGTAGTTGCCACGTGGATCGCTACGTAACGGCGCTCCTGGGGCGACCGATCACCGCGTCCGCGGCGTCGCGGCCCGAGCCGACGGCGCCATCCATGTAGCCGTTCCAGATCGTCGCCGTCTCCGCCCCGGCCCAGTGGATCGGCCCGACCGGATCGCGCAGTGCGGCGCCGTTGTCGCTCCAGGCGCCCGGCGGCATGAACCCCCCGTAACAGCCTCGCGACCACTCCTCGGCCGCCCACGCCTGATCGACGTAGTGGACGGGATCGGACGCCTCGGGGCCGAACAGGCGCGCGAAGCATCCGGCGACGATCCGGCGGCGCTCAGCGCGGTCGAGATCCATCGCCTCCCGGGCCGCGCCGCCCTCGAGGAACCCGAGCAGGACGCCGGGGCTGCCGTCGGGGGGCGAGTTGTCGAAGCCGACCGAGACGGGGCCGGTGACGCTCGTCACGGCACCGGAGAGGCCGCGGTCGCGCCAGAACGGCCGCTCGTAGACGGCCATGCACTTGACGACGCTGCCCTGCGCCATCCGCTGGGAGAGACCGTCCCGGACCGCCGGCATCGGCGGGTCGTAGGCGATCCGCCCGGCCAGCGTCGGTGGCACCGCGACGATCGCCCGCCGGGCGCGGACCGCGGACCGCTCGCCGGTGACCAGCACACGGTCGTCTCCCCACTCGATCCGACGAACCGGGTTGCCGAGCTCGATGACCCGCTCGCCGAGCTGCTCGGCCATCCGCAGTGAGATCAGCTGGGTGCCGCCGACTACCCGATCCTGCTGTGCGCCGCCCTCGGTGTCGGTGAGGATCTCGATCGAGCCCGCCGAGCGGATGTAGAAGAGGACGTGGAGCAACGAGATGTCCCGGGGCTCGGCTGCCCAGACACCGATGATCGCGAGCCTGAGGATGTCCCGGGCGACGCCGGTGCGGACGTTGCGGCGCATCCACGTCTCGAAGGTCTGCCCGTCCCAGGAACTCGCCTTCGGGGCCCGCCACGGTGCCGCCGGAGGAACCGTGGCGGCCATCGAGTTGAGTCGTTTCAGAACGATGCCGACCTCGGCGAGGCCGACCGGATTCACCTTCGGGATCGTGCCCTCGTAGCGCCCGATCCGGCCGCCCCGCTCGAACAGGTTCGCCCCCGCGGAGTGGGTCGGGAACGTCTCGAGCCCGAGCTCGGCGATCAAGCCGTTGATCCGGTCCTGGGTCGGCCCGACCCACTGGGCGCCGAGCTCGACCACCTTGTCGTCGCCGATCGGCTCGTTCAGCGTCCTGCCGCCGACCCGCTCACGGGCCTCGCAGACGACGACGCTCCTGCCGGCGCCGATCAGGGCGCGCGCCGCCGCCAGCCCGGCGAGGCCGGCGCCGACGACGACCACATCGGCTTCCCTCGGGTCGGCGTCGCGGCGACCGAACATGCGGCCGATCCTATTCGGCGCCGACCCGGTAGGGTTCCGCCGCGCTCGGCGGGCCAGCGGGCACGCCACGCCACTCCCAACTCATGCGCTTCTACGAATACGAATCACGCCGGATCGTCGAGCGAGCCGGCATCCCGGTCACCAAGTACGGCTTCTGCACGACGGCCGACGAGGCCCGCGAGGCCGCGGAGTCGATCGGCGGGCCGGTGGTCGTCAAGTCCCAGGTGCTGACCGGGGGCCGGATGAAGGCGGGCGGCGTCAAGTTCGCCGACACGCCGGGGGAGGCCGCTGAGCACGCCGCCGCCATCCTCGAGCTCGAGATCGGCGGGCACATGCCGGTCGGGGTGCTCGTCGATCCCAAGGCCGAGGTCGAGCAGGAGTACTACGCCGCGGTCCTCTGGGACGGTCGCGCCAAGCGCCCGATGATGCTGTTCAGCGACATGGGCGGCATCGACATCGAGCAGGTCGCGGAGGAGCATCCCGACCATGTCGGCCGCGCCCATCTCTCCAACCTCCACCCGATTCCCGACTTCCGTGCCAAGGAGGCGGTCGCCCGCTGCGGCATGACCGGCTCCGATCTCGGTCGCGCGAGCCGCGTTCTCGCAGCACTCGCTCGGCTCCAGCGCGACTACGACATGACCCTGGCCGAGATCAACCCCCTGGCCCGCCTCACCGACGGGTCCTTCGTCGCCCTCGACGCCCACATGGAGATGGAGGACGAGGCGGTCGGCCGCCACAAGAAGGTGCTGACCGAGATCGGCGTCGACAGCTCGGAGCCGCGCGAGCTCTACGAGCCGAGCGAGTTCGAGCGCAACGTCAAGGCGATCGACGCCGCCGACCATCGCGGCGTCATCCAGGGCAAGGACCACGGCTTCACCGGCAACATCGGCCTCGTGATCGGCGCCGGCGGCGGCTCGCTGACGCTCACCGACGCGGTCCGCAGCCAGGGCGGCAGCCCCGCCAACTACGCCGAGATCGGCGGCAACCCATCGGTCGCCAAGTCCTGCGGTCTCGCCAAGGAGGTCCTGAAGAAGGACGGCGTCGAGAAGATCGCGGTGATGATGTCGATCGTCTCCAACACCCGGGTCGACATCGTCGCCCGCGGGGTGATCAAGGCCTGCCTCGAGCTCGGCAAGGACCCGGCCGAGACGATCGCGATCTTCCGGATCCCGGGCGCCTGGGAGGACGAGGGCTACAAGATCCTCGACAAGTACGGCGTCGAGTACTGCGACCGGACGGTCTCGATGTGGGAGGCCGCCGGCCGCGCCGTCGCCAAGGTCCAGGGAGAGGCGTAGAGATGGCCGTCCTGCTCAACGAGGACTTCACCTTCATCGTCCAGGGGATCACCGGGCGCGAGGCCGTCAACCTGACCCGCGAGTGCCTCGACTTCGGCTCGAAGATCGTCGCCGGGGTCACCCCCGGCCGCAGGGGCCGTGAGGTGCACGGCGTGCCCGTCTTCGACACCGTCGAGCAGGCGGTCGCCCATCACGGAGCGCCGATCGACGGCGCCGTCGCCACCGTCCCTCCCGCCTTCACCAAGGACGCGGTCATGGAAGCGATCAGCAACGACATCAAGCTGATAGTCGTCGTCACCGAACGGATTCCCCGGCGCGACGTGGCCGAGATGGTCGAGCTCGCCGACGAGCGCGGAGCCCGGATCATCGGCCCCAACTGCCTCGGCCTGATCGCCCCCGGCGTCGCCAAGATGGGTGGCATCGGCGGTCCCGCCAAGGACGCCGCGAAGGCCTACGTCGCCGGCGCCGTCGGAGTCATGAGCCGCTCGGGCGGGATGACCACGGAGATCTCCTCCACGCTCACCGCCGCCGGGCTCGGCGTCTCGACCGCGATCTCGATCGGCGGCGACGCGATCATCGGCTCGACCTACGCCGAGCTGATGCCGCTGTTCGAGGAAGACCCGCAGACCGAGGCGATCGTGATCTACACCGAGCCGGGCGGCCGGATGGAGGCCGAGCTCGTCGAGTGGCGCGAGCGGGCCGGCTCGACGATGCCGATCGTCGCGTTCATGGCCGGCCGCTTCATGGACGACGAGGAGATGCAGGGCATGAGCTTCGGTCACGCGGGAACGATCGTCGAAGGGGCCGAGGACTCGGCGACCGAGAAGATCGCCCGTCTCGAGGCGGCCGGAATTCCCGTCGTCGAGCGAATCGATGAGATCCCCGATCGCGTCAAGGAGGCGCTCGGGCGATGAGCGAGGACCTGAACGGCATCTTCATCGACGTCGAGGTCGACGATGCCGTCGCCGGCGACGCCGCATTGGCTGAGAAGCTCGCCGAGGTCTGCCCGGTCGACATCTTCGCCGCCGAGGGCGGACGCGTCGCCCTCGTCGCCGAGAACCTTGACGAGTGCGTGCTCTGCAACCTCTGCGTCGAGGCGGCGCCGACGGGCACGATCCGGATCGTCAAGCTCTACGAGTAGGCGCCGGCGCTCACCGATCCCGGACGCACTGCGTCGTCGCCGTCCGCCGCCGCTACCGTGTCGCTCCCGGTAGCCGGATCCGACGATGAACTTCACCGAGGACGTACTGAGCAACTACCCCGCCGCTCGCTTGGCGATGGTCACCGTCGGCGAGGACGGCCTGCGCCGGGAATGGGGCTTCGGGGAGGTCGCAGCCCGCTCGGCCGGGCTCGCGGGTGCGCTGACGGCTCGCGGCGTCGGACGCGGAGACGTCGTGATGACGCTGATCGGCAACCGCCCCGAGTGGGTGCTGGCGATGCTCGCCTGCTTCCGGATCGGCGCGGTCGCGCTCCCCTGCAACACACAGCTCCGCCGCGCCGACCTCGCTCACCGGATCGCGGTCAGCAACCCCGTGCTGGCGCTCGGCGAGGACCGCCTGCTCGCCGAGCTCCCCGACGGCATCCCCTACATGGACATCGCCGACATCCACCGCGTGCTCGACGAGGAGAGGCCGCAGGAACCGCCGGCGCCGCCGGCCGACCTCGATCCCGGCGACCCGGCACTGATCGTCTTCACGTCCGGCACGACCGGCCCCGCCCGGGCCGCCGTTCATCCCCAGCGCTACCTGCCCGGACAGCGATTGCAGGCCGAGCACTGGTTCGGCGCGCGGCCCGGGGAGCTCGCTTGGTGCACGGCTGCCAGCGGCTGGTCGAAGTCGGCCCGGAACGCGTTCATCGCCCCCTGGCTCACCGGCGCCGCCGCC
Source organism: uncultured Conexibacteraceae bacterium (assembly GCA_963784885.1). Classification (GTDB taxonomy): domain Bacteria; phylum Actinomycetota; class Thermoleophilia; order Solirubrobacterales; family 70-9; genus RHKX01. The sequence goes on along the minus strand of CAWATA010000004.1, from coordinate 184,064 downwards.
TACCTCCGGGAGGGGCGCTTCGATCCCTCCGAGCGGCTCGCGATCTGCGAGCGCGAGGGGATCAACGTGCTCTGTCAGGCGCCGACCGAGTACCGGATGCTGGCGAAGCGGACCGAGCTGCGAGAGGTGTCCTCCCTGCGCCGCCTCGTCAGCGCCGGCGAGCCGCTCAATGCCGAGGTGATCGCCGCGTTCCGCGACGGAATGGGGCTCGACATCCACGACGGCTACGGCCAGACCGAGACCGGGGCGCTGACCGGGGCGCTGACCGCCGGTGAGATCCGCGACGGCTCGATGGGGCTGCCGCTGCCCGGCATCGATCTGCGGATCGAGGAGGGCGAGCTGCTGCTGCGGACGGCGAGCTGCCCGACCTTCTTCAGTCGCTACATCGGATCCGAGCCCGGTCACGGGGAGTACTGGCACACCGGCGACCTCGTCCGCGCCGACGAGGACGGCTACCTCTGGTTCGACGGGCGCAGCGACGACGTGATCCTCTCCTCCGGCTATCGGATCGGGCCGTTCGAGGTCGAGTCGGCGCTGATCTCGCACCCCTCGGTCTCCGAGGCGGCGGTGATCGCGGCTCCCGACCCCGAGCGCGGCTCGGTCGTCCGGGCGGTGGTGGTGCTCCGCGAGGGGAATCCCGGCGACGCGCTGGCGGCCGAGCTGCAGGACCACGTCAAACGGCAGACGGCGCCCTACAAGTACCCACGGATCGTCGAGTTCGCCGACTCGCTGCCGAAGACCGCCAGCGGCAAGATCAAGCGCGCCGAGCTCCGGGCCGGCGGCGCGGCGTGACGCCGCGCCTCGGCCCCCCGTCCGTGAGCGGGGGGCACGGGCCGGGAGCCGGGGGCACGTTCGGGGCGCTGTTCGCAGTGACGCTCCTGGTCCTGCTGAGCATCGGCGCGACCCTTCCCGTGCTCCCGCTGTACGTGAAGGGACCGATCGGCTCGACCGACCTCGCGGTCGGAGTGGTGGTCGGCGCCTACGCGATCACGGGGCTGGCGTTCCGGCCGCTCGCGGGCGGCTTCGCCGATCGGCGCGGCCGCAAGCCGGTGGTGATCGCCGGGACGATCGTCACCGTCGTCGCCAGCCTCCTCTACTTCCTGCCGCTCGGCGTGGCCGGCCTGATCGCCGCCCGTCTGATCCTCGGCGCCGGCGAGGGAGTCGTCTACACGGCGAGCTCGGCCTGGGTCGTAGACATCACCGACCCCGCCCGGCGCGGGCGGATCATCGGCCTCTACGGCCTTGCGATCTGGGGCGGGCTCTCCTTCGGCCCGCCGATCGGCGACTTCCTCCAACGGGCGGTCGGATACGGAGCCGTGTGGGCCTTCGCCGCCGCCGCACCGCTCATCGCCGCGCTCGTCGCAGTCCGGATTCCCGAGCCGCCACGACCGGCGGTCGATCCCGGCGCCGACCGCCGGTCGCGTCTGTTCGCCCGCGAGGCGCTCGGGCCGGGACTGGCGATGACGATGGCGACGCTCGGCTATGCGGCGCTCGCCGGGTTCATCGTCCTCCACCTCGATGACCGCGGGATCGATCACGGCGCGAGCATCTTCACCGCATTCGCCCTGACCGTCGTCGCCGCCCGGGTGCTGTTCGGCTGGCTTCCCGACCGCTTCGGCGGCGTCCGCTGCGCCGTCGGCGCCGGGCTGCTCGAGGCGGCCGGGCTGCTCGCGATCGCACTCGCCGGCAACCTGGCGGTCGCGCTGGCGGGCGCGGTCGCCGTCGGCGGCGCCTTCTCGCTGATCTTCCCGAGTCTGGTCCTGCTGGTCATGGATCGAGTGCCGCCGAATCGTCGCGGGATCGCGATGGGCACCTTCACCGCCTGCTTCGACCTCGGCGTCGGGATCGGGGCTCCGATCGCCGGCGCCGCCGCGGCGCTGGGCGGCTACGGGTCCTCGTTCGCCGTCGCCGCGCTCGCGGCGACCGGGGCGAGCGCCCTGGCGATCGTCGTCGGGCGCCGCCGGGCGCTGCCGGGCGCCGTGCCCCTCGGGGCGGCGCTCTGCCTCGCCGCGCTCGTGCTCGTGCCGGCACGGGCCGACGCGGCGGATCCGGACTGCCTGAACGGGACCGTCCCGCCGGTTACGAAGCCGGCGAAGCCGCTGCGCTTCGGCATCGCCCCACTGGCCGCCGGCAGCGCCGGGACGACCCAGGATCCTCCCGTGCCCGAGCGCCGGGCCGCCGCGATCTCCCGGCTCCGCGAACTGCAGCCCGCCCGCCGGGACCTCGTCCTCCGCCTCAACCGGATGTTCTGGTCCGACGGGGTCGCCGGAATCCGGCGCTACGCACGGATCGTCGACCGCTTCGCCGCCGCCGGGTTCGAGGCCGAGCTTCAGGTCCGCTACCACCCGCCTCCGGGCCGGGCCGGCGACATGGCGGCGTGGAAGCGCTACGTGCGCCACGCCGCCCGCATCCTCGGTCGCAGGCCGTCGGTCGTGGCTCTCTCGATCACGAACGAGGCGAACTTCGACGTCTCGCCGAACACCTCCGACGGCAGCTATCCCGGCGTCCGGCTCGCGATCGTCCGCGGCATCCTCGCCGCCCGGCACGAGCTTCGCCGAATCGGGCGATCCGACGTCGAGCTCGGCTTCTCGTTCGCCTGGCGCTGGCTGCCGAGCTCCGATCGCGAGTTCTGGGAGGAGCTCGGGCGGCGGGCGACCCCGCGTTTCCGGCGCGCGCTCGATTACGTCGGGCTCCAGATCTACCCGGGCCTCGTGGTTCCGCCGGCGATCCCGCCGGGGTCGAGCGCGGGCGCCGAGACCGTGTCGGCGCTGAAGCTGATGCGGCGCTGCTACTTCCCGAAGGCGAGGCTCGGGCGCAGCACGGACCTCTGGGTCACCGAGAACGGCTACGTGTCCAACCTCGGTCGCACCGAGGCATCGCAGCGGGCCGCCCTCATCTCGACCGCCCGGGCAGTCCACCACTGGTCCGGAACGCTCGGGATCACCGACTACCGGTGGTTCAACCTCCGCGACAACGTGACCGGCGGCCCCGGGCTCTTCGACTCGGTCGGACTGCTCCGCGACGATTACTCGCCGAAACCGGCGTTCGCCGCCCTTCGGCGCGCAATCCGGGCGTCCGGGTCCGGCGCCCGACCCCTAGAGTCCGGCCGATGAGCGACCAGCCGACGATCACGCTTCACGGCCTGCCCCCCTCCCATCCGACGCGCGCGGCCGAGGTCGCGCTTCGCGTAAAGGGGCTCGAGTTCGAGCGGGTCGAGATGGACATGGGCGGCCACAACGAGCAGATGGAGGCGATCTACGGAGAGGGCAACCGGACCGTGCCCGGCATCCTCGTCGGCGACGAGGCCGTTCACGGCTCGCGGGCGATCTTCGCCCGGCTCGAGGAGGTCGCGCCCGAGCCCCCCCTCTACCCCGAACCGATCGCCGACGCGGTGCGAGAGGCCGACCGCTGGGGCGACGAGGAGCTCCAGGATCTCGGCCGCAGCCTTCCCTGGGGCGCCCTGCATTTCCGCCCCGAGGCACTTGGGACGTTCGGCGGCGGCGAGACCCTGGACCCGGCGGGCACGGACTTCGCGATCCGGTTCGTCCGCGCAACCTGGAAGTACCACGGCATCAGCGCCGAGCTGCTCGCCGAGCACCTCGCTGGCCTGCCGGCGAAGCTCGGCCACGTGGCCGACCTGGCCGCGGAGGGAATCATCGGCGGCGAGCAGCCGACCGCCGCCGACCTCCAGATCGGATCGACGATCCGGGTGCTGCTGACGATCGGCGATCTCGAGCCGCTGCTGGCCGGCAGCGCCGGCGAGCGGATCGCGCTGCGGTGGTTTCCCGAGTACGCCGGCCACGTGCCTGCGGGCGCGTTCCCGGCCGGCTGGGTGCCAGCCTCTCGATGGTCGAGGCCAGGGGGCTGACCAAGCGCTACGGCGCTCAGGTCGCGGCGCAGGACCGCGTGGGTCGTCCTTCCGATCGTCGCCGGCCTCGTCCGGCTCCGGCGTCGCGACGTCTCCTGAGCCTCAGCCCGCGGCTCGTTGCCGCGGGCTCGTGATCGGCTTCAGGTTCGCCTCGACCTGCGCGCGCAGATGCTCGAAGTCGGGCGGGAGCGACAGCTTCTCGCCGAGGTGCTCGGCGGGCTCGTCGACGTCGAAGCCCGGACCGAGCGTGGCGATCTCGAAGAGCACACCGCTCGGCTCGCGGAAGTAGATCGAGCGGAAGTAGAAGCGGTCGATGACCGGCGTTGGGCGCCCGCCTCCAGCGGCGACCTTGGCCCGCCACTGCTCGTGCTCCTCCGGAGTCGACGCCCAGGCGACGTGGTGGACGGTGCCGGCGCCCTGCAGGCCCCGCTCCCCGGGAGGCGGGTCGTAGTGGATCCAGCCCCCGCGGCTCTCACCGCGGGCCTCCCAGCTCGCGCCGTCGCCCTCGAAGCCGAGCTCGCGCAACAGCCCCTCGCTGCGCTCCGGCGCAGACGCGTGAGCGCGGACGGCCTCGAAGCCCTGCAGGGCGTGCTCTGCCGGGATCTCGGGGTGTCGGGCCGAAAGCGGCGCGTCTCCGGTGTCGATGAGCCGAAGCTCGTGCGCGAGCCCCTCCGGGTCCGCGAACCGCAAAGACTCGCCGTCCCGCTCCGTCGCGACCCCGGCGTCGGCGAGCCGACCGGCCCAGAAGTCGAGCGCCTCGGACGCGGCGACCCGCCAGACGACCGTGTGCACCATGCCGTCACCCGCCCGTCCGACCGGGACTCCCGGGAACTCGAAGAACGTGATGTCGGAGCCGGCGCTCCCCTCCTCGTCGGAGTAGAAGACGTGGTAGACGGTGGGGTCATCCTGGTTGACGGTCTTCTTGACCAGCCGCAGGCCGAGGACCCCCGCGTAGAAGTCGACGTTGTCCTGAGCGTCGGCCGTGATCGCGGTGATGTGATGGATACCCTCGAGCTTCATCGTCGCTCCTGATGGTCGGTGTCTTTGCTGCGTATTCGGGTTTATTACGATTATGGTTGCACTGTCAACGATCCCGGGCTACGATCGCCTCATGACCGGCCCCGCAACCAAGCCTCCCGCATCGAAGCCGGACTCGCGACAGCTCGACGACCTCGAGCTCGCCGCCTGGCGCGGCTTGCTCTTCACCTACCGGAACCTCGCCGCGGCGATCGACGGGCGCCTCGAGCGCGAGCATCAGCTCTCGCTGAGCTCCTACGAGGTCCTGCTGCTGCTGTCGAAGGAGGACGACAACGCCCTCCGGATGGGTGCTTTGGCCGATCAGCTGCTGCTCAGCCGCAGCGGCCTGACCCGGCTCGTGGACCGGCTCGTCGCTCGGGGGCTGCTCGAGCGGCACACCTGCCCGGCCGACCGGCGCGGGACCTATGCCCGGCTCACCGAAGCCGGCAGGAAGAAGTTCCGCGAGGCCCGGCCGACCAACCTCGCGGCGATCCGCGAGCAGTTCGTCTCCAAGCTCGACGACGGCGAGCTCGAGTTTCTCGCCGGGGTCTGGGGGCGCTTCGAGGAGTCCGGCGAGCAGCCGGCCGACCCGGACGGCTGCTAAGCATCACCGGTGGCCAATCGACTCGCCGGCGAGACCTCCCCCTACCTCCTTCAGCACAAGGACAACCCCGTCGACTGGCTCCCGTGGGGCGAGGAGGCGAACCGCGTCGCCCGTGAGCGCGACGTCCCGATCCTGATCTCGATCGGCTACTCGGCCTGCCACTGGTGCCACGTGATGGAGCGCGAGTCGTTCACCGACGCCGAAACGGCCGCCTACATGAACGAGCACTTCGTGCCGGTCAAGGTCGACCGCGAGGAGCGACCCGACGTCGACGCGATCTACATGGAGGCGCTCCAGGGGATGACCGGAGGCGGCGGCTGGCCGCTGACCGCGTTCTGCGACCCCGATGGGGTTCCGTTCCACTGCGGCACCTACTTCCCGCCCCAGTCACGAGGCGGGATGCCCAGCTTCATGACCGTGATGGAGGCCGTCGTGGCCGCCTGGTCGATGCAGCGCGAGGAGATCGAGGGCGCGGCGTCCCGCACCAGAGCCCAGCTCGGGGCGATCGGGCGGATGCCGCCGTCGACGGATGAGATCGGGCCCGAGATCCTCGACGCCGCGATCCCCGAGCTGCTCTCGCAGGTCGACGAGGTCAACGGCGGGTTCGGATCGGCGCCGAAGTTCCCGCCGGCGAGCGCTCTCGACCTCCTGCTCGCCCGCGGCGAGCGGGAGCCGGTCGAGCTGACCCTCGACGCGATGGCGGCGGGAGGGATCCACGACCAGCTCGGCGGCGGATTCGCCCGCTACGCCACCGACGCCGGCTGGATCGTCCCTCACTTCGAGAAGATGCTCTACGACAACGCCCTGCTCGCGCGCACCTACCTCCGCGCCCACCTCGAGCTCGGCCACGATCGCTACCGCGACGTCGCAACGGGGGTCTGCGAGTGGGCTCTGCGCGAGATGCAGGCGCCGGAGGGCGGCTTCTACTCGGCGCTCGATGCCGACTCCGAGGGCGTCGAGGGACGCTTCTACACCTGGACCCCGGCCGAGGCCCGCGCCGCCCTCGAGGCTGCCGGCCTCGAGCACCTCGAGCCCGACCTGCTCGCGCACCTCGGCATCGGATCCCGAGGGCAGCTCGAGGGCCGCAGCGTCCTCCACCTGCCGCGCGGGATCGACGCGCCCGAGCCCGCCGGGCTCGAAGCCGCGAAGGCGGCGCTGCTGGCCGCTCGCGAGGCCAGGATCCGGCCCGGGCTCGACGACAAGCGGCTCTGCTCGTGGAACGCGCTGATGGCGGGCTCGCTCGCAGAGATCGGCGCGGCGCTCGGAGAGCCGCGATACGTGGAGGCGGCGCGGCGTTGCGCCGGGTTCGTCCTGACCGAGATGCGCGACGCCGACGGTCGCCTGCTCCGCGCCTACAACGACGGTCGCGCCCACCTCAATGCCTACCTCGAGGACCATGCCTACCTGCTCGAGGCGCTTCTGACGGTCTACGAGGCGACGTTCGAGGTCCACTGGTTCGAGTCGGCCGTCGCAGTCGCGACCACGATGGTCGACCGCTTCGCCGACGACGAGCAGGGCGGCTTCTTCACCACGTCGTCGGACCACGAGCAGCTGATCGCCCGCCGCAAGGACCTCGACGACCATCCGGCGCCCTCCGGTAACTCCGCCGCCGCACACGGGCTCCTGCGGCTGGGCGCGATGACCGGCGACGGCGCCTGGGAGGAGCGGGCTCGCGGAGTCCTCCGGCTGCTCGCCGGGCCCGCGGCGAAGCACCCGCAGGGGCTCGCCTACCTGCTCTCGGCGATCGACTTCCACGTCTCCCCCACTCGCGAGGTCGCGCTCGTCGCAGCGCACGGCGAGCCGAACGCGGTGGCCCCGCTCGCGGCCGCGTACCGGTCCCGCTACCGGCCCCACACCGTCCTCGCGGCGGGCGAGGCCGGAGACGAAGTGCCGCCGCTGCTCGCCCGGCGGACCGGCGGCGACGGAGGTGCCCTCGCCTACGTCTGCGAGGGCTTCAGCTGCCGGGCGCCGGTCGGCACCGCCGCCGAGCTCGAGGCGCTGCTCGCCTGAGCGCTCAGTTGCGCGGCCGCGGTCGCCGGGCCTTGGTCCGGAGCGTCGCGACCATGCCGAGGCCCGCGTGGGTCGGGATCGCACACCAGAGGCGGTAGCGCGAGGACTTGCGGAGGCGGAGCTGCAGCGTCCCCGTCTCCCTGGGCTCGACATCGCCGATCTCGTGGACGCGATCGGCGCCGGCCCGACGCAGGTTGAGGTCGTGGGGGTCCTCGCCGAAGTTGTAGAGCTGGACGATCGCCGGCCCGGGCGCGACCTTCGGCCGCGACAGCGTCAGGCTGTACTCGCGGGCCGTCACGAGCAGCCGGGACGGGGCCCTCTCCGCCGCGGCCGGAGCGCCGGCCGGGGCCGCCGCGACCGTCGCGAGAAGGGCGATCGCGATGACGAGCCGTCGCCTCATCCGATCAGGGCCGGGCGGGCGAGGCCCGAGGCGCCGGGGATCACCGCGCCGGCGTCGACCCCGAACCACTGCTCGACCAGCGAGCAGTACACGGACCGGAAGTCCGCGGTCGAGCGGACGTTGTCGTCCTCGTCGAGGACATTCAGCCCCGGCCACTCGCCGATCATCCGCCCGCGGGCGCCGGTGCCGATCAGGAAGGCGTTGCCGCCGGCGCCGTGATCGGTACCCCGCGATCCGTTCTCCTCGGGCCGGCGGCCGAACTCCGACCATGCCAGGGTGATCACGCGGTCGTCGAGCCCGCGCGCCTCGAGGTCGCGCTGGAAGGCGAGCAGGCCGTCGCAGGTCTCGGCGAGGTAGTTGCGGAAGTCCTCGGGCTGCTCGTCGTGGGTGTCGTAGCTGCCCGGTGCGCCGACCGAGGCGACGGTGATCGGCAGCCCCGCGTCGAGCATCGCCGCGAGCCCGGCGAGGCTCTCGGGGAAGTGGCCCGTGTCCGGGTAGGGGACCGGCGAAGTGATCTCGCCGGAGAACACCCGGAGCTGCTCCCGCAGCGTGCCCGCCTGGCGGACGACCCTGCCGGCGCCGCTGAGCTGCGCGTCGCGCGACCCCTCCGCGGCCGCGCCGAGCCGGCCGAAGGACTCGAACATGAGATCCTCGACCTCCCCCCAGACGCCCGGTGCCCAGAGGTCGTAGCTCGCACCCCAGGTCGCGGCGACCGGGACCCGCGCTGTTGCGAGGCTCGGCGCCAGCGATCCGTCGAGCGAGAGCCCCTGCAACGGGTTCTCGTCGCTGCCGACGACGTCGAGCATGCGCCCGAGCCAGCCGGTGTTCGCATTGGCGCTGAGCTCGCCGACCTCCCAGTAGTGACGCGAGGTGAAGTGCGACTGGTCGGCCGAGGGGTAGCCGATTGACGGGAACACGGTGACCTTGCCCTCGCCGTGGAGCTGGTGAAGCGGCGCCGCCGAGGGATGCCACTGCAGGCGCGGGTCCTCGGTCCAGGCCGGCCCCGCCCCGGGTGCCAGCCGGAGCTGCGGCCGCAGGCGCCTGTACGTGTCGTCGTTGACCGGGGAGAGAATCGAGAGCGCGTCGATCCCGCCCTCGAGAAAGACCGAGACCAGCACCCTCCCCTGCTTGCCGGCCGCCTTCGCGATCCCCTCGGCGAATGCCTGCGGTCTGATCAGGCTCGCGCCGTAGACGCTCAGCGCCAGCGCGCCGCTGCGAAGCAGAAACGAGCGGCGGTTCAACCCGGTGCCGGCCGGCGCGGGCATCCCGGGCTCGATCGCGGGCAGGCCGCGGCCGGCCTCGGCGAACGAGCGGCGGGCGAGCTCCGAGCGGGTGAACTCGCCGCAGCAGCGATGTCGGGGCGCGGCGCTCATGAGGTCTGGAAGTCCGGGCTCATGACGACCAGGATCCGCAGGGCGTTCTGGCGCAGCGCCCGATACGCGCCCTGCTGCCAGTCGTCGGTGGCGGCGCTCTCGACCCGGCGGGCGAATCGCTGCAACTCCGAGCGCGTGCCGGCCGAGAGCGACGGGTTGCCCCAGAAGCGCAGCGCCTTGCGGACCGCCTCCGATGCGGTCTCCATCTCGCCGTAGTCCTCGGTGTCGGCCTCCGCCGCGCGGGTGTTGTAGGCGGCCGCCGTCCAGCGGCCGCTGATCCGCGCGGTGTCGAGCCAGCGCAGCTCGTCCCAGCCGGCGACGTTGGGCGGCTGGAACAGGCGCTGTCCGGCCTCGTCGGCGATCCACGTCCAGGCATCGGTGGAGATCCCCTTGCGACGGGCCCTGAGCATGCCCGCGATCTGAACGATCGGCGGCTTGACCATCCGCGGGCCCTCGTACAGGGCAGGGTGCATGAGAATCGCTTCGACGACGCGCCTGATGCTGCGGTTGCGCCGATAGTCCCGCTTCAGGGCCTGGAGCGTCCGCTTCGGCGGCGGGCTCGGCACGAAGTACGACCAGAGTCGCTCGACGAAGTAACCGGCGTGCGCGGGATGCTCGAGGCAGAGGCGGCACGAGTCCCGCCAGTCGAAGTTGCCGGCCTTGCCGAAGATCTTCTTGCGGCCGTGGTCGTGGCGATCGGCCTCGAACCGGAAATTGATCATCCCGAGGTCGTCGTCCCAGTCGTTGGTCCACCCGGTCAGGGCGCGGGCCTGCTCGCGAACGTCATCCTCGGTGTAGCCGTTGGACGCGCCGAGGGTGAACAGCTCCATCAGCTCACGGGCGTAGTTCTCGTTCGGGGCCCCGACCTCGTTCTCGTTCCCCGACAGCCAGACGAGCATCGCCGGGTCCTTGGTCACCGACAGCAGCAGGGACTCGAAAGAGCCGAGTCCGCGCCTGCGGAAGAGCTCGTTCTGCTTCAGGTTGAGCGTGACCTGACCGACGTCGGCCGTCGCGAACCAGTCGTGCCAGACGAGTGCCATCCGCTCGACGAGCGGCTGGTCGGAGCGGACCATCCGATCGAGCCACCAGAGCAGGTCGTGGCCCCAGGCATCCCGCGGCGCGATCGGCAAGCCGTCGTCGTCGCGGGGGGCGGGGCCGCGGAGTCGCGCCCTGCCCTTCGGCCGGGTGAGGGAGAGCACTGCCTTCCGCATGCCCCTGCGTCGAAGCCTCTCGGCCTCGCCGGGCGCAGGCCCGAATCCGGCACGCCAGAGGAGACGCTCTGCCTGCGAGGCGCCGAAGCGGCCGCGATAGACGGGGACGGACACTCCCCCTCAGGTCGGCAGGGTCCGATGAGCGGTTGAGGAAGGGGCGCCCACGATGGACGATGTCGTCGCCGGAAACGGACGACGGGGCGGTCGCGGCGCGAGATGACAGCGGCACCGAGCGCCGTGACGGCGGCCGGCCGACTCAGAGAACGGGCAGGAACTGGGAGATCTCCCAGGGCGTGACCCGGACGCGGTAATCGTCCCATTCGGCCCGCTTGATCTCGATGAAGCGGTTGAAGGTGTGCTCGCCGAGAGTCCTCAGGACCAGCTCCGACTCGGCCGCCAGCTCGATCGCCTCGCCGAGGTTCTCCGGGAGCTGCTCGATCCCGCGGCGCTGCCGCTCCTCAGGCGAGAGGTGGTAGAGGTTCTGCTCCATCGGCTCGGGCAGCTCGTAACCCTTCTCGATCCCCTCGAGGCCCGCCTGCAGCATCGCCGCGAAGCAGAGGTACGGATTGCAGGCCGGATCCGGGCAGCGGAGCTCGGCTCGGGTGGCCGCTTCGCGCCCCGGGTGGTAGAGCGGGACGCGGATCAGGGCCGAGCGGTTGCGGCGCGACCATGCGAGGTACACGGGCGCCTCATAGCCCGGGACCAGCCGCTTGTAGGAGTTGACCCACTGCGCGAACAGCGACGAGATCTCGCGGGCGTGCTTGAGCTGCCCGGCGATGAACTGCTTCGCGGTCTGCGAGAGGTAGTACTGGTCATCGGCGTCGTAGAAGGCGTTTGCCCCTTCCCGGGCGAGCGACTGGTGAACGTGCATGCCGCTGCCGTTCTCGCCGTTCAGCGGCTTCGGCATGAAGGTCGCATGCCAGCCGTTCTTCATCGCGTATTCCTTGACCGTCATCCGGTAGGTCATGCAGTCGTCGGCCATCGCGAGCGCGTCCTTGTAGCGCATGTCGACCTCGTGCTGGGAGGGGCCGACCTCGTGGTGGGTGTACTCGACGTGGATCCCCATCCGCTCGAGTGCGAGGACGGTCTCGCGGCGGACGCCCGAGCCGGCGTCCAGCGTGGTCAGATCGAAGTAGCCGCCCTCGTCGAGGACCTCGGGCACCCCGTCGGGGGGCTTGGCGTCGCGGAAGTAGAAGTACTCGAGCTCGGGGCCGACGTTGAACTCGTCGAACCCCATGTCATGAGCGCGCTGAATCGCCCGCCGGAGGATCCAACGCGGGTCGCCCTCGTAGGGCTCGCCGCCGGGGACCTGGATGTCGCAGAACATCCGTGCCGTCGGCTGCTCCTCCGGACTCCACGGCAGCGTCGTGAACGTCGCCGGGTCGGGCACGGCGAGCATGTCCGACTCCTCGATCGGGTTGAAGCCGGTGATCGAGGAACCGTCGAACCCGTTGCCGCCCGCGAACGCGTCCTCGAGCTCGGAGGAGTTGATCGAGAAGCTCTTGAGCTGGCCGAGAACGTCGGTGAACCAGAGGCGGATGAAGCGGATGTTCCGGTCGGCGACCTCCGCGATCACGTCTTCCGCCGTGCGCGGTGAGGTCGGGGTCGAATCGCCGGTCATCTGGCTCCAAGCTCCTTGGTCGGGAAGGCAGCACCCTAGATGATCACCGGTGCGCCACGAACGCCGAGAGCCGACCGGCGCCGGCTCTCCGGGCGGCCGGCGGCGACTGATCCGCCCGTGGCTCGCGAACGTTGGAAAGGGCACGAGGACCCTTGAAAGACGCCGTTGGCGCCGGTATAACTTACTCAACGTAAGTAACCGGCTAAAAGTAAAGTAAAGGTTCGATCAACGGCCGGTAACCGTCGAGACCAAATCCGCACCCGGAGTTCGCCATGACCGTGAAAACTGATTACGCCCGCTTCGACATCCACGACGAGCTGACCGCTCCCGCCGGCAGCGAGCGGCTCCTCAAGAGCATCTCGACCTCAGGTGGCACCGTCTCGAAGCTGGTCGGCGTCCTCGCCGGCTCGCCCGCGACCCTTCGCGCCTTCGCGCGAATGCGCTCGGAGCTCCACTCGGGCGATCTGCCGCCCGCGACGGCGATCCGGATCGGGCTCGCCGTGGCCGAGCGCCGCGGCGACGGCTACAGCGTCGCCCAGCACGCTCGCTCGGCCCGCTTCAGCGGTATCGGTCTCGACGAGATCTCGCTCGCCCGCGGCTTCGCGTCCAACGACCCGAAGGAGGCGGCGCTGCTCGCCTTCGTCAAGGGCGCGATGGACTCCGACGGTCACCCGCCCCACTTCCTCCTCGAGGAGGCCCGCGAGGCGGACTGGACCGACGAACAGCTGCTCGAGGCCCTCGGCGAGGTTGCGTTGAACGAGTTCCAGAGCCTGGTCGCCAACGCCGCCGGGCTCCCTCAAGACCAGATCGACACCTCGGTCCTGCCCTCGGCGGCCTGAGGGACGGGGCCTCGGAATCTGCCGGCACCGATGTGGCCGGCAGCGGGCGGCATCGCCGGGACTCGAGCGCGAGCGAAGCGAGTCGCCCCGGCGGTGACGGCCCCTGACGGCCCCCGCCGACAACCGCCCGCGGAACTGGAGAGGGCCCCGTTGCCGGGGCCCTCTCTTTAGCGGGTCGCTAAGCCGGATCCTGTCTGGCGCGACCATCCATCTCGACGGGGCCTGAGCCCCGAAGGGACTGCGTTCTCCGCAGTCCTGCGGCCTACCTGGACCTCGCCGGGCCGGGTCATCGGTCCTACTTGGCCTTGCACCGGGCGGGGTTTGCCCGGCCGCCGCGTCGCCGCGACGCCGGTGCGCTCTTACCGCACCATTTCACCTTTGCCTGTGCGCCCGAGGGCGCCATCGGCCGTGTGTTTCTGTGGCACTTTCCCGCGGGTTTCCCCGGGTGGGCGTTACCCACCGCCTTGCCCTGTGGTGTCCGGACTTTCCTCGAGGGATACCTCCCCCGCGATCGCGTTGACCCGCGGCGCGATCTTACGGCAGGAGGCGGCTGAGCTCAGCTCAGCTCGGAGCCGCAGGCGACGCAGCCGTCCGCCTGCAGCGACCGCTCGCCGCAGACGGGGCAGCCGGCCACCCCGGCGCTCCGGAGGTCGCCGTAGGCTCCGACCACGACGTCCTCGAGCGATCGCACGGCTCCGGTCCCGGGTGTGCGTCCACCGCGACGCGTCGCGCGGCGGGATCCGCGCCGATGAGCTGTCCGCACCGCGGCCAAGGTCAAACCTTCCGGAAGACGCCGATCACCTTGCCGAGCACCTGCGCCTCGCGGGAGATGATCGGCTCGTAGGCATCGTTCTCCGGCTGGAGGCGAACGGCGTCGCCCTCGCGGAAGAAGCGTTTGACGGTCGCCTCGTCCTCGATCATCGCGACGACGATCTCGCCGTTATCGGCGTCGTCGGCGGGATGGACGACAACCAGGTCGCCGCCGAGGATGCCGGCGTCCTGCATCGAGTCGCCCTTCACCTTGAGTGCATAGTCGCCGTCGTCGGCCCCGATCATCGCCGGGACCTCGAGCTGGTCTTCGATGTTCTCCTCGGCGAGGATCGGCGTGCCGGCGGCGACCTGGCCGACCAGTGGGATCGCCGGGCGCATCACCCGCTTGGTCCGTTCGACGAGGATCTCGATCGCCCGGGGCTTCGACGGGTCGCGGCGCAGCACGCCGGAGCTCTCGAGCTTGGCGAGATGGGCGTGGACGGTCGACGGCGAGTGCAGCCCGAGGGCGCTGCCGATCTCACGGACGGTCGGGGGATAGCCGGTCTTGTCGAGATGGCCCTTGATGAAGTCGAAGATCTCGCTCTGGCGCTTGGTCAGGTTCAGATCCATTTCGGCTTCGCCCTCCTGGACGACGACGCTTCGAGTTGACGATCGAACCGCTGTTCGGCCCGATCAGGGAACACATGTTCGTAGACTAGCCGGGCCCGCGGATGGAATCAATTCCGAGACCGCCCCGAACCACTGCGACGCTTACAATGGCCGCCCTCGCGGCTGTGGCGGAACTGGTAGACGCGCAAGGTTGAGGGCCTTGTGGGCTGTATAAGCCCGTGGAGGTTCGACTCCTCTCAGCCGCACTGGAGGACTCGCGGCCCGCCGACGGCGGGCCGCCGTCGTTGCCGGGGGCGCGGGGCGAACCGGCACGCGGGCGTCCCGCCCTCTGATATATCTGACCGCCGTTCAGGTCGATGACCCTCGGGGATGGGATCTCGGCCACAATCGCCGACCACCGGGAGAGAGTCGAACCTGATGCCGAACCCTGGCCACCGTGCGGCCGCCCTCCGGGCACCGCTCGCCCTCCTCGCCGTGCTGACCGGGCTGATCCTGCTGGCCCAGATCGGATCGGGCGCTGCCGCCGCGAACTCCGGCAGGCCGGGGGTCGGGGTCAAGGTCGCGACGGACGGCCAGAAGCAGCTGCTGAAGAACGGCAAGCTGAAGATCGTCGTCAAGAGCCGGTCCGCCGAGAAGGTCAAGGTGACCGCCGCCCACAAGAAGAAGCGAAGCCTCTTCGAGACCCGGACCCTGCGGGTGAGCGGCAAGCGGACCGTGAAGCTGCCGCTGACCGCCGACGGCGAGCGGCGCCTCGGCAGGTGCGGAGCCAAGGAGGTCAAGGTCCGGGCCCTCTACCGCGTCAACGGGAACAAGCGCAAGGCGGTGGCGATGCGCAACCTGAAGAAGGACGCGAGCCTCTGCGGGAAGCCGTACACGCCGGTCCCGGTCGAGAACGCCGACCGCTGTGACTTCCTCGACCCGGCGGTCTGCCTGCAGCCGTTCCCGAACGACTACTTCACGATCGCCGACGCATCGACCGCGACCGGCAAGCGGCTGAACCTGAACGAGCAGTCGATGCCGGCGAACAAGAACGGCGTCCACATCGACCCGACCGACATGAACCGCGCCGACGGCTTCAGCCCGGGCAACCTGATCACGGTCAAGATCCCCGGCATGGAGACGCCGGCGGCGTTCGCCAACAGCGGCTTGGTGCCCGAGAACGATCTCCACGCCTACGACGACGCCGACCAGCCGGTGATCGTCATCAACGCCGACACCGGCGAGCGCCAGCCGGTCTGGGCCGAGCTCGACTCGAACCCGACGTCGGTCGACCCCGGCCCCGGCGGCCCCGGCGGAATCGGCGAGAACCCGGACAACACCGGCCCGGTCAACCTGATCATCCGCCCCGCCGAGAACTTCGACTTCGGCGCCCGCTACATCGTCGCGCTGCGGAACCTGAGGAACGCCGCCGACGAGCCGATCGAGGCGCCGATCGGCTTCCGCGTCTACCGCGACGACGACGTCACCGACCAGCCCGAGGTCGAGTCTCGCCGCCCGCACATGGATTCGATCATCAACGACCTCGTCACGAAGGCGGGCGTCGAGCGCGACAGCCTCTACATGGCCTGGGACTTCACGGTCGCGAGTGAGGAGAGCGTCACCGGCCGGGCGACGACGATCCGCGACGACGCGTTCGCGCGCCTCGGCGACACGAACCTCGCCGACCGCAAGATCCAGGGCGACTCGCCGAGCTGGGCCATCACCCGCGTCCTCAACCAGGGCGACCCGATCCCCGCCGGGGAGCGGGGCATCCCCTCGCAGATCGCCCGCCGCGTCGAGGGCACGATCAACGTCCCCTGCTACCTCGACCAGGACGGCTGCCCGACCGGGTCGAAGTTCGCGCACGACTCCGACGGCGACATCACCTGGAACGAGAGCTACGACCGCGACGTCGAGTTCCGCTGCGAGATCCCGGATTCGGTCCTCGCGGGCTCGGGCCCGGTTCAGCCGGCCGCAGTCGGCATCTACGGCCATGGCCTGCTCGGCACCCAGGATCAGCTGACCGGCCAGGCAGCGCTCGCCCAGCAGGAGAACACGATCTGGTGCGCGATGGACTTCGAGGGCTTCGCCGAGCAGGATCTCGGCACCGTCATCGCGGCCCTCGCGGACATGTCCAACTTCAACAAGCTCGCCGACCGGATGCAGCAGGGGTACCTGAACTTCATGTACCTCGGCCGCGCCCTGATCCACTCCGACGGGCTCGCGACCGATCCCGCGTTCGCGATGGACAACGGAGACGGCGACGAGTCGGTGATCGACACGAGCGCCGGCGTCGACAACCGCCTCCAGTACATGGGCGTCAGCCAGGGGGCGATCATGGGAGGCGCCCTGACCGCGCTCGAGCCCGACGCCGACCGCGGCGTCCTCAACGTCACCGGGATGAACTACTCGACCCTGCTGCGCCGCAGCGTGGACTCGGACGAGTACTTCAAGATCCCCGGAATCGGCCTGTACGCCAACTACCCGGACGAGCTCGAGCGGCCGCTGCTGCTCTCGCTGACCCAGCTCCTCTGGGACCGCGGCGAGGCGAACGGCTACGCCCACAACATGACGACCGACCCGCTCGCGAACACACCGCCGCACGAGGTGCTGCTGCAGGCGGCGCTCGGCGACCACCAGGTGGCGAACGTCTCCGCCGAGGTGGAGGCGCGAACGGTCGGGGCATCGGTCTACACGCCGGCGCTGGAGCCCTCACGGCACTGGGACAGCGACCCGTTCCTCGGGATCCCCCAGGTCGACATGGGCGGCGTCGCCAAGCCCCCGTACACCGGGGGGAGCATGCTCGTCTACTACGACGGCGGGCCGGTCTCGTTCACCGGGACGCGGGGACAGGGGTCGGGGACGGCGCCGAGCGCCAACGTGCCGCCGCGACCCGAATGGGGCTACGGCGGCGACCCGCACGGCTACCCGCGGGCGGCCGCCGACGGGCTCCTGCAGGAGGGGAGCTTCCTGCGCGGCGACGGCGTGCCCCAGTGCATCGACGCCACGAGGCTCTGCTTCTCGAACGGCTACACCGGGACCCCGTAGCCACGACGCCGGGCGGCCGGCCCGATCACTCGAGCAGCTCGAGAACCTCGCGAGCCCAGCGTGCCGAGCCCTGCTCGAAGGCGATCCCCCGCCTCAGCGTCAGGTATGGACCGATCCCGGGCCGGGCCGCGCCGGCGGCCAGGAACTCATCCTCGTCGGCCCCCGCCAGGTAAGCCTCCTCGAGCCGCCGGTAGGCGCTGAGCTTCTCCTCGTGATGGGCCAGCCGGTCGCGAACCGCCGCGGCGACGTCGGCGCTGTTGGCCTCACTGAGTCCCGCGACCTTGACCAGCAGGTCATCGCGGACCATCGTCGGCGCGGTCTCGGCGCGGATGAACTCGCCGATCGCATCGGCGCCGGCAGCGGTCAGGCGGAACACGCGCTTGTCGGGACGCTTCTGCTGGCGGACCCTGCGAGCGGTGGCGAGGCCGTCGGCCTCGAGCCGGTCGAGCTCCCGGTAGATCTGCTGCCGCGACGCGGGCCAGAAGTTCGCGACCGAGTGGTCGAATCGCTTCGAGAGCTCATAGCCCGTCGACTCGCCGCCCGCCAGGGCGACCATGACGGCATGCCTCAGCGCCATAGCCGGCCCCCGACATCTTCTATATAGTCAATTACATGACTAGTCATATTGACGATTATAGGGAGCAGCCGGACGCGCCCGCGAACGCATCGCGGTGGACGAAGTCGGTCCCTCCCCTGCCCGAGGACCCGGACGTGGTCGTGGTCGGATCCGGTCTCGCGGGTCTGACCGCAGCCGCCTACCTCGCCGTCAGCGGCAAGACGGTGCTCGTCCTCGAACAGCACGACGTAGCAGGCGGCTGCAGCCAGACCTTCCGGCGCAAGAACGAGTGGTGGTTCGACGTCGGCTTCCACTACATCGGCGGCGTCCGGACCGGCGAGATGGCGCGCCTTCTCCGCGGCCTCGGGCTCGACGATCGGATCGGCTTCGCCGAGCTCGACCGCGACGGCTTCGACACCCTCGTCTTCCCCGATCTCGAGTTCAGGGTCCCGGTCGGATGGGACGCCTACACGGACCGCCTGATCGAGACGTTCCCCTACGAGGAGGACGGGATCCGCGAGGTCACCGGGGTTCTCCGGCGCTCGATCGATGAGCTCCGGCGGGTCGGCGTACCGAACGCGGACACGGACTTCGAGGAGTACGCGCGGATGGCGCCGACGCTCGTGAGCTGGGGCATGCGATCGCTGACCGAGCTCTACGACGAGCACTACTTGAGCGAGCGGGCGCGGGGGGTCCTGACGGCACAGGCGGGCGACTACGCGACCCCGCCGTCGCGAACTCCGGTCCTCATGCATGCCGGCCTGATAGACCACTACATGCAGGACGGCGCCTTCTACATCAAGGGAGGCGGCCAGGAGCTCGTGGGCCAGCTCGTCGAGCTGATCCACGCCCACGGCGGCCGCGTCCGGACGCGCGCCGCGGTGAGCCGCATCCTCACCGCCGACGAGGGTGAGGGACGACACCGCGTCACCGGCGTCGAGCTGGAGGGCGGCGAGTCGATCCCGGCCCCGAAGGTCATCGCGACCGGCGACATCAAGCACCTCTTCCTCGAGCTCCTGGACCCCGGCGCGGTCTCGCCGCAGACGCGCGAGCAGGTCGCCGGCTTCCGGATGGCGACCCCGCTCGTCAACGTCTATCTCGGCCTCGATTTCGACATCTCCGAGCGAATGCCGGCGACCAACTACTGGCTCCACACCCGCTACGACCAGGAGGCCTACTACGAGCCCGTCGCCGAGGGCAGGCTCGACGACGAGCCCCCCGTCTACATCTCGTCGGCGAGCGCGAAGGATCCCGGCAGCGGCGCCCACGCACCGGAGGGCTGCTCGACGATCGAGCTGATGACCTGGGCGACGCCGGATCCGGAGGCGTGGGGCGTGCAGGACGAGGGCGAGCACGGCAAGTACAGCCGCCAGCCCGCCTACCGCGAGGCCAAGGAGCGGATCACAGAGCGGCTCATCGACCGCGCCGAGGAGCATCTCGGGCCGCTGCGCGAGCACATCCTCTGGAAGGAGGCGGCGACGCCGATGACGCAGAGTCGCTACACGCTCTCCTCCGGCGGCTCCTGCTACGGGATCGAACTCGCGACCGACCAGTTCGGGCCGCTTCGCCCCGCCCACCGGACCGAGATCGACGGGCTGATCCTCGGCGGCGCCTCCAGCCGCACCGGCCACGGAATCGTCGCCGCGATGTCGGGCGGGTTCGAGTGCGCCGCGGTCGCGCTCGACCGCGACCTCCGCTCCGAGCTGGCGGCGGGTGCGGTCCTCGGGGATGCCTCCCGCCTGACGACGCACCTTCCGGGATGGGACTCGCTGGAGGCGAGCCGGAGGCTGCAGGAGAAGTCGCGGCGCGTCCGCGCCGCCTAGCCCAGGACGTCCTCGAGCCGGCGCAGGGGCTCCCGGGCCTCGTTACGCTCGCCCGCGTGAAAGCCACGGTCACAGCGGTCCTGCTCGCAGCGGCGATGCTCATCGCCGGCAGCAGCCAGGCGTGGGCCCTCCCCCGCCTCGCGGCGGAGCCGGATCCGGCCGACGGCGGCCGGATCGTCGATTCGCGCGGCCGCGAGGTGCTGCTGCGAGGCGTCAACGTCAACGCCCTCGGCGAGTACTGGCAGGGCACCGACATCGATCCGACCCTCCCGCTCGAGCGCCGCGACCCGGCGCGGATCGCGGGGATCGGCTGGAACGTCGTCCGGCTGATCGTCTCGTGGTCGCGGGTGGAGCCGAAGCCCGGCGACTACAACGAGCGCTACCTCGACCGGGTGGCGAAGTGGGTCGGCCGCTTCCGCGCCCGCGGCGTCTACACGATCGTCGACTTCCATCAGGACGCCTGGGGGGCGACGCTCGCCGCCCGGCCAGGCGAGGACTGCCCGGACGGCTACGAGCCCGCCTTCGGCTGGGACGGCGCCCCCGGCTGGGCGACGCTCGACGAAGGTCAGCCGCGCTGCTTTCTCAACAGCCGCGAGGTCAACCCCGCCGTCAGCGCCGCCTGGCGGAACTTCTTCGCCGACGCCCCGGGCCCGGGCGGCGTCGGGATCCGGACCAGGTACACGCGGATGCTCGCGCACGTAGCCGAGCGGTTCGCGAAGTCGCGAGCCGTCGCCGGGATCGACGTGATGAACGAACCGGGCGCCTTCGGGGCGACCGAGACGGCACAGCTCGGCACGTTCTACGAGCGCTCGCTCGGCGCGATCAGGCGCGGCGAGCGCCGCGGCGACGGGTTCCGGCACCTGGTGCTGTTCGAGCCGAGCGTGCTCTGGTCGCTGATCGGCCAGGGCCCTCCCCCACCCTTCGACCACGACCGCAACGTCGTCTACTCACCGCACCTCTACGGCGGCAGCATCGGCGGCGAGGCTCCGCCGAGCCGGCCCTCGTTCGAAGCCGCCCGCAGCGAGGCCGCGGGGTTCGGCGGCGCTCCGGTCCTGACCGGAGAATGGGGTGGCGACCCCGCTCGGGCCACCGGCGAGCCGGGCGACTACTTCCTCGCGCATCAGGAGCTCCAGGACGAGTTCCGGATCGGGGCGACGCTGTGGACCTGGAGGCAGTCGTGCGGCGACCCGCACGCCGCCACCCACGGAGGCGAGCCGCCGCTGCCGCCGTGGAACGTCTTCGAGATGGACTGCTCGAACGGCGGCAACGAGATCGTCGGCAAGCACCGCAAGCTCGTCGAGGACCTGCGCCGCGGCTACGTGCGGAGGGCGCCGGGTCGCCTCGGTGCGACGCACTGGGATCCCGAACGGGACGTCCTCGAGGCATCGGGGAGCGGCGCCCGCCGCTCGGACGGGCCGATCGAGGCGTTCTACCCGGACGACGCCTGGCGGATCTCAGGAGCCGACCTCGGCCGGATCTCGTCGCGTCCCGCCGGCCGCGGCTTCGTGATCAGGACCCACGCGACGGCGCCGCGCTGGTCGCTTCGCATCCGCCCGCGCTGAGACCGGGCAGGGAGGGCGACCGGCACCGCGGCGATCAGCGGAGCTCGGTGAGCCAGACGTCGGCGAGCGACTGCGAGGCGGAGGCCTTATCGATGCCCCGCACCGAGCGCTCGATTCCGACGACCGCTCCGGTACCGGCGATGGTCGTAAGCAGCGGCGCCGAGGCGATCCGGTCGGCGGCGACGCGGCCCAGGTCATCGGCGATCTCGACCGTGCCCGAGAGCAGCGCCGCGAGGCGGTGACCCGGGGACGGGTCGACGCTGAGGTCGACCTGGTCGATGCCGGGCCCGAGCCCGAGCGCGCTCCCCCACCAGCCCGCGTTGCGGGCCAGCAGCAGCGAGCCGCCCTCCCGCCCGCGGTACTCGAAGGGCCCGGAGCCGGCGGCGTCGAGCTGCAGCGCATCGCCTCCGAGCCCGATCAGAGGGCCGGGGGCGACCAGGCCCAGCCGCGGGTCGGACAGCGCGGTGGCGAAGCCCTCGATCGGGCGATCGAGGATGAAGCGAACCCTCCCGGGACGGGGCGAGTCCGCCGCCTCCAGGCCCGGCAGCAACCGCCGGCCCACCGCCGAGGCGGTCCAGCGGTCGACGTTGCCAAGGACGGCATCGGCGTCGAGCGGCTCGCCGTTCTGGAAGGCGACGCCGCGGCGGAGGGCGACGGTCCACACGGTCGCGTCCGGGTTCGGCCGGATCGAGCGGGCGAGGCCGGGGCGGCGGCGGGTGTCGCCGAATGGTCCGGTCTGCCAGGTGCGCAGGGGCTCGAAGACCTGCCTCGACGCGAGCCGCTCGGTGCGGTTCGCGGCGCGGAGCGGATCGAGCGTCGCGACCGGGTCGGCTACCGCGATCGTCAGCGTGCCGCCGGGCTCGGGCGCGCCGGCCCTCCCGGCTGACCCGGAGAGAGCTTCACCGCCGCAGCAGCTGAGCGCCAAGCCGAGCGTCGCGAGCAGCGGCGCGGCGATCGCCGGCGGCGCGCGCAGTCGCAGTCGCGCCCGGAGCGCCCGTCGCTCAGATCTTGAGCAGGACGATCGTGTTGACGAAGAAGAGCACCGCAAAGAAGATCGTCCAGCGATCGAGGTTGCGCTCGACCAGCGATCCGCCGCCGAAGGAGCTGCCGCCGCCGCCGATCCCGAATGCGCCCGAGAGGCCCGCGTCCTTGCCCGAGTGCAGCAGCACCAGGAACATGAGGATGATCGAGACCAGGACCTGAACTATTCCGAGAAGCGTCTCCATGTGAGGGCGTCAGTCTAGCCGGACCGCTCAGCCCCGGCTGCATCGATCTCCTTCAGGATCTCGATCGCCTCGCGACGCAGTTCGGCGTCCTGGCGCGCGTACTCCTCGTCGGAGAGCTTCCGCTGTGCGTGGTCGAGCTCGGTGTCGCGGATCTCGCGGTACTTGGCCTGCTTCCGCGCCTCGAGCTCCGCGAGCACCGGATCTTCGAGCCCGGGCTCGGAGGGGGCGCCGGCGCGACGCAGGGGCACCGACACCCAGGCCGCGACGGCGGCGAGGAGCAGGATTGCGAGCAACACTTCCAGCACGGGACGCTCCGGCGCCTACTGGGCGCGGTTCAGCTCGCGGGCCAGGCGGGCGCCGTAGACGTCGGTGACCCGGCGGCGCTTGCCCTCCGGGGCCGGCCAGATCGCGAACAGCGCGCCGCCGACGGCGACGATGACGCCGAGCCAGAACCAGACGACGAACGGGTTGACGTTGAACCGGATCTCGGCCGGAGGAGTATCGGTCAGGTACTTCTGCGACAACGCCGTGATCAGCTGTCCCTGGACGTCGGCGAGGGCGGCCCGGCCCTGCGGCGTGTCGGGAACGTCGGCCGCGAGCTTCGCGTAACGGCGATCGCCCTCCTCGATGATCGGATCGAAGCTGCTGAGGTCGGGCTGCATCGCGCTCCAGAGGTCACGCGAGAAGCTCTCGGTCCTCCCGACCTCGCTCGTCGCCTCGCCCTCGAAGAAGCTCTGCAGCGGGGCGCTCGGATCGGCCGCTGCCCCGGAGTAGTACTCGCGCTGCGGGTTCAGGGTGACGACGTGGCGGGCGTCCTTGGTGACGTCGAGCTGGGCGCCGAAGGCGAGCTTCTGCTCGGTCCCGTCGATGTCCGTCGTCGGCCGCACGTAGGTGACCGTGTAGTCGCCGACCCGTGCCTGATCGCCCGGGCTGAGGCGGAGGTCGCGGCTGGTCTGAAAACTCGAGGACGCGGCGATCCCGAACAGGGCGAGGACGAGGCCGACGTGGACGACGTAGCCGCCGTAGCGACGCCGATTGCGGGTCAGAAGCGACCCGAGGGCCGCCATCCGCGTCCCGCCGACGAGCCGGCGACGGGCCACCGACCCGCGCCAGAACTCCTGGCCGACGGCGGTGATCGTGAAGACCGCGACCAGGAACAGCAGGTACGCCGTGATGCTCTCGGAGACGCCGATCGTCAATGCCAGGACGACGGCGGCGACCGCGGTCGCCGCCAGCGGGAAGACGACCGCCCGCCAGAGGCCGCGGACCGTAACCCGGCGCCAGGCGACGAGCGGGCCGATCCCCATGAACAGCACCAGCACGATCGCGAGCGGGGTCGCATAGCGATTGAACCACGGTGCCGCCAGCGACGACGACTCACCGGTCGCGGCCTCCGAGATCAGCGGGAAGAAGGTCCCCCAGGCGACGACGGCGGCGAGCCCGACGAGCAGGACGTTGTTGAGCAGGAAGATCGCCTCGCGGCTGAACAGCGAGTCGAGGCGGCGCTCGGAGCGCAGCGAGTCGAGCCTCGAGACGATCAGGATCGTCGATCCGATCACGACGATCCCGATCAGGACGAGCAGCGGCGGGCCGACCTTCGACTCGCCGAATGCGTGGATCGACTGCAGAACCCCGGAGCGGACGAGGAAGGTCCCGAGCAGCGACAGGGCGAACGTCGCGCAGATCAGCGACACGTTCCAGACGCGAAGCATGCCGCGTCGCTCCTGGACCATGATCGAGTGCAGGAACGCCGTTCCCGTCAGCCACGGGATCAGGGCCGCGTTCTCGACCGGGTCCCAGGCCCAGTAGCCACCCCAGCCGAGCTCGCTGTAGGACCAGCGGGCGCCGAGCGCGAGGCCGACCGAGAGGAAGATCCAGGCGACGAGGGCGAACCGCCGGGTCGAGCGAATCCAGCTCGCGTCGAGGCGGCGGGTGATCAGCGCTCCGATCGCGAAGGCGAAGGGGATCGTGAAGAAGACGTAGCCCGAGTAGAGCATCGGCGGGTGCATCGCCATCGCCGGGTGGCGGAGCAGCGGGGTCAGCCCGGCGCCCTCGATCGGGACCGGGTTCGCGGCGGCGAACGGCCAGCTCTCGGCCGACGGGAAGGCGATCCCGGCCACCATCAGCCCGATGAAGAAGATCGCGACGCCGGCGAGGACCGCGGTCGCCCACGGGACCACCTCGCGGTGGCGGTTCCGGGTCAGATAGAGGACCGCGGCGGACGCGATCGAGAGCACGAAGGCCCAGAGCATCAGCGAACCGGCCTGGCTGCCCCACAGGGCGGTCAGCTTGTAGAGAAGTGGCGTCGTCGTCGACGAGTGGTCGGCGACGAGAGCGACCGTCAGGTCCGTCCGGACGAACAGCGTCTCGATGGCGATGACCGCGACGGTCAGAAGCCCGCACATCGCGTAGATCGCCCGCCGCGATGAGACGACCCATCGACGGTCCCCGCGGGTTCCGATCAGGGCGGCGACGGCGGCGTAGATCGCGACAAGGAGGGCGGCGATCAGAGCCGCCGAACCGAGGGCGCTCACTGCTCGATCACGACGTGCTCGGGGTCGGCGGCCGCCTCGTCGGAGAACTTCGACGGGCACTTCGTGATCAGGCTGTCCTTCTCCGCCATGAACGTGCCGCTCTCGTCGAGCCGGCCGGTGACGATCACCTCGCGGCCCTCCCGGAACGGATCCGGCACGACGCCCGAATATGACACCGGGAGCGCCTTCCCGCCGCCATCGCGGTCGGTGATCTCGAACTCGAGATCGGTGCCGTCGCGCTTGTACTGCTTGACCTCCCCGGTCAGCTGGTAGGTCTCGCTGCTGGGGCCGGCCGCGAGCACCTCGGAGGGCTCGCGTGCCTCGGTCCCGGCGCTGAACGACGTGTAGATCAATGCGACGGCCAACAGCACGGCCGCCGTGAGCGCAACGACGAGACGGATCTTCCGCTTTCGGTCCTGATCCATCGAGCGCCGGATTATCGCAGGGTGCCCGTCCCGGGCCGGACCGGGGCCGGCGACCGGCCGCTGCTATGAATAGACGCGATGCCGGATCCGCGGACAGTCCTGATCACCGGAGCCTCGACGGGCATCGGCGCCGCCACCGCCAAGCACCTCCGCGAGGCCGGCGACCGCCTGGTCCTCGCGGGCCGCCGCGAGCAGCCGCTCGACGAGCTCAAGGCCGAGCTCGGAGGCGGCGAGGAGATCCTCGTGAAGACCTGCGACGTCACCGAGTGGGAGCAGGTCGAAGCGCTCGCGGGCGCCGCGATCGAGGCGTTCGGCGGGATCGACGTCGTCTTCGCCAACGCCGGCTTCGGCGCCTCCAGAGGTTTCCTCGAGGAATCGCCCGAACACTGGCGCTCGATGGTGCTGACCAACGTCCTCGGCGTCGCTCACACGATCCGCGCGACCCTCCCCCACCTACTCGAGCGCGGGACCGGCCACTACGTGATCACCAGCTCGGTCGCCGGCCGCCGCGCCCTGCCGGGCTCGCTCTATTCGGCGACCAAGTGGGCGGCGACGGCGATCGGCGAGTCGCTCCGCCAGGAGCTCCGCCAGATGCACGAGAACGAGCGCATCAAGGTCACCCTGATCGAGCCCGGGATGGTCGACACGCCGTTCTTCGACAACCGGCCGACCGGGGCGCTCGAGGCCGAGGACATCGCCGCCGCGGTCGTCTACGCGATCTCCCAGCCCGACCGCGTCGACGTCAACGAGATCCTGCTCCGGCCGGCCTCCCAGGCGACGTAAGCCGACCGGTCGTCGGGCGAGCGCAAGCTGCCGGAACGGCCGATTGCGCAAGCGAGACTCGGGCCGCCAGAGCGGGTGAGGGGAATCGAACCCCCGTCACCAGCTTGGGAAGCTGGTGCTCTGCCATTGAGCTACACCCGCGGGGGGCGCTCATTCTAGGCAGGGCGACCGCCACGCACCTCTAACCTACGCCGCCGTGTCGAACCGTGGTTTCATCGCCGTGCTCGCAGCCATCGCCTTCATCGCGTTGCTCGCCTTCGGATTGGTCGCGAAGAACGGCGCCGACATCGCCGTCGGCGAGCCTGCCCCGGAAACGCCGATCGAACGGCTCGACGGCGACGGGACGATCAGCCTCTCCGACTACCGGGGCGAGTGGGTGCTGGTCAACTTCTGGGCCTCCTGGTGCAAGCCGTGCGAGGAGGAGTCCCCGGCGATCGAGGAGTTCGCGCACAAGCACCGCGACGACCTGGTCGTCCTCGGGGTCAACTCCGAGGACAACAGCGTCGACGCCAACGCCTTCATCGACGAGTACGGACTGACCTGGGACATGGTCAAGGACACCGGCGAGCGCGGCGATGAGTACGGCGTCCTCGGCTTCCCGGAGTCGTTCCTCGTCGACCCCGACGGCAACTTCGCGCTGATTCGGCGCGGGCCGATCGACGAGCAGTTCCTCGGCGAGCAGGTCGAGCCGCTGATCACCGGCTCGACCGCAGGGCAATGAGGCGGCTCGCCGCTCTGCTGGCGGCCCTGCTGACCGTCGCGCTGCCGCCGGCCGCGGGGATCGCCGCGAGCGCCTCCCTGCCCGACATCGAGGACGAGGTCATGTGCACGATCTGCGGCACGACCCTCCAGCTCTCGAACTCGCCGCAGGCCGAGCGCGAGCGCGTATTCATCAACGATCTGATCGCGCAGGGGAAGAGCAAGGACCAGATCAAGGCGGCACTCGTCGACGAGTACGGCCCGGAGGTTCTCGCGGTCCCGAGCGACGAGGGATTCGACCTGATCGGCGGCTGGGTGCTGCCCGCCGCCGGGGTGCTGGCCGGCGCGGCGCTCGTCGGGCTGGCGGCGCGACGCTGGCGCCGCGACCAGCGCCGGGACGAGGCGGTGGCCGCGACGCCCGCCGCCCCCGACCCGTCGGCTGCCGACGCCGAGCGCCTGCGCGAGGATCTCGAGCGCTACGGGTCCTGACCGCTCAGCGCGGACGGACGGTGAGACCGCGCGGCCTCGACAGCACCGGCGCGAGGTACGGCCAACGGCGCTCCCGCGGAACCCGGAGGCGGAAGCGGAAACGCGCCGGCTTCGCGTAGAAGCGGTCGAAGCGGTATCGCATCCGCCAGTGGCCGCGGCTGTCGGTCCTGAACGCGTGCCCGACCGTGCGGAACCGCCGAATCCCGGATCCGCGGACCTGGAGCTCGACGAGCTTGCCCTTCGGAAGCTCTGCCCCGAGGACGCCGATCCTCCCCCGGAAGACGACGCGGCGGCCCGCCCGGACGGTTCTCGGGATCGCGCCGACCCGGGCCTCGCCGCGAACGTCGACCCGGAGCGGCTCCGACTCCGCGCCGAGATAGCGGCGCGATCCCGCCCAGCGGACGACGACGCTTCGGGACGGTCCCCGGGTCAGCCGTGCCCGCACGCGCCCCCGTCCGTCCGTATTCAGCGTCCGGCCGACGGGCTCGAGCGAGGACCCCGCCGCAAACCGCTCGATGACCTCGATCTCGGCGCCGTCGACCGGTTCGCCGGCGGTGTCGCGGAGAACTGCTTCGAATCGCGGACGCGACCCGTAGGCGACCTCAGCCCGGGTCCTCCCGGCGACCGCCGCGCGGATCCGGCTGCGCTCACGGAGCGGAAAGTCGAGCACCATGTCGCCGCCGTCCGAACGGGACGTCGTCAGCGCCTGGTTGCCGGCGCGGTCGGATGCCGCGGCGCGAAAGACGTAGGCACCGGGCCGCTCGGCACTGGAGTCGACCCGCGCCTGCAGCTCGTCGCCGACCCGGCGGGTCGGGAGGTCGCGCCAGGCGCCGCCGGACAACGGCCGGTACGAGATCGACCAAGCTGCGAGGCCGGAGTGCATGTCGGCGACCGCCGCTCGGATCAACTCAGGATCCGCGGGCCTCTGACGGTCGGCGAATGCGAGCTCCGGCGGGGAGTTGTCGACGAAGACCGTGCGCGAAGCGCATCCCGGCTCGGCACCGGATCCGTAGTCGTAGGCGCAGGCCCGGAGCTGATTGCTGCCGTCGACGAACGGCGCGGTGCGGGTGTCGGCGGCGGCCTGGGCGGCGTAGGCGGGAGGGCACGGACGCATCCGCCGGACCTTGGCGCTGCCGGGTATGACCTCGCACGGCACGGTCCGGGTCGGGGGAACCGGCCGGCCGTTGACGGTCAGCTCGATCCGGCGGACTCCCGACCCCTGGTCGGAGGCGACGGCGCCGACGACGCGCTCACCGCGGTGCCAGCCCGGCGCGCTCAGCGAGCCGCCGGGGACGATCTTCGGCGGGCGGCGGTCGAAGATGCTGAGGTGGACCGACCTGATCCACGCCTTCGCCCGCTCGCTGACCGGACAGCCGGCGCGGGCCTCGCACCCGAGCGTCGCCGCGAAGCCGGCGCGACCGCCGTCGCCGAGCTCACGGCGGACCTCCACGAAGCCCGTCGCCCCCTCGCGGCCCGTCGCGATCCGTCCCGCCTCGGAGCCGCCGTCGCCGAGGAAGGACAGGCTCGCCTCGTGACCGGCGTCGTTGCGCAGACGTGCTTCGACGTCGACCCCGACGATTCGCGCGCCGGCGGGCGCCGGCCAGGTGATCCGCCCGTAGCGGCCCTTCGGGGAGCCGGTGATCGAGCGGATCTGCAGCGCGTTGAGATCCTCGTCCTCATCGCAGCGGTAGAGAAAGCCGTAGTCGCCCCCGTTGACCCGGTCGAAGCTCGCGTCGGTGAAGTCGCGGTTCGCCCGGTCGCATTGAACGACCTCATAGCGGGATGCGGCGGCGGCATGCGGGCTCAGCGAGGCGACGATCAGCGTCAGCAGGAATGCGCCGGCGAGGGCGATCAGCCCCCGCCCCCGTCGGCTCGTCGGCATCTTGAACATCGGCGCTGGTCCTCCTCGGTTCGGGGGTCGGCGCCCCGGCCGGGCGCCCGCCTCCACCAAGCCCGACCGCTGCGGACCCGCCCCCGCTCAGCGCCGCGCCGTCGCGACGAACGCCGCGAGCACCGCCATCGCCGGGCGTGAGCTGAGGGCGGCCGCCGCGAGCTCCCGCCCGAAGACGGCCCGTGCCTCGGGAGAGAGGGCCGGCAGGATCAGGTCGAGCTCGTCGGCCAGCGCCGGGTCGCGCGCGAGCACATCGCGCAGGGCGCGAAGCTCACCGGGCGACAACCCGTCCTCGTCGATCGCAGGCATCCACCTGCTTCAACCCCGCGGCGAGCCGCCGTGCCCCCTCCGGGAGCGGCGGCGGCGGAACGGGAGGTTCAGCGGTCGCCGTCGGCGGGCTCGATCAGCTCGTGGGCCGCGGCGAACAGGGCCTCGCCACGGGCGCCCGATGGATCGAGCGCAACCTCCTCACCGCCGCGGTAGCGAACTCGCGCGAACGGCTTGCTGCGCATCTTCCGGCGGCGGAGATACGCCTTCCCCTCCTCGCCGTAGGAGCTCACCCGGTCGATCAGGAACCGATGCGGCTTCTCGATCATGCGGCGGCCGGGTCCAGCCGGCGGAGGCCGTCGCGGAGATCACAGAGGATCAGCGACGCGAGCGCGAACCGGTCGGCGATCCCGACGACGGCGAACCGCTCGTCACGGACCGCGAACAGCTCCCCGGCGTCGATCGCGACGTGGACGTAGGTGGGCTCGGCTCGGTCGGGATCCGCCGCCGCGAGCCAGAGGCGATCGGTCTGCGCCGCCCAGTCCCGGGCATCGGTCGCCGCGAGCACCTGACCGCCGGCGGCGGTCACCGCGCAGGAGCGGAGTCCGGCCGACTCCTCGATCAGCTCGGCGACGACCTCGCCCGCCCGGTCCTCGGCCGCCGTCACGGCCCACCTGCCCCGCATCCATCCTTCACCTGCGAGAACATAGCGATCGTGGATCTGGCCAGAGGATCATGGATCACGATCGTCGCGATCTGTCTCATCGCCGCCCTGCTGGTTGCGATCAACGGTTACACCGGTTATGCGATCACGCTCGTCGCGGTCGGACTCGCCGCGGGCGTCAACCTGACCTGATCCCTAGCCCTGGCGAAATGGTCCCTGCCCCTCGCCGGGCGGGTGGTAGGACTGCTCGGGCTCGACGTGAATCAGAACGTCGGCGTTGCTGAACTCGCTCTCGATCGCGTCGCGGAGCTTGTGCGCCTCCTGGTGGGCCTCCTCGAGGCTCGTCCCCGACCGGAACTGAACGTGGAGGTCGATGTGGCGCCGGGATCCCGCCCGGCGGCCGCGGAGCTTGTGGTAGCCGGCCATCTGCGGGGGCCGGCGCTCGGCGATCACCGCCTCGATTCGATCCATCTCGCTCTCCGGCAGGACCTCGTCCATCAGCACCCGGCCCGAGCGCATCGCGAGCCGGATGCCGGTGCCGACGATCGCACCCGCCACCACCAGCGCCGCGATCGAGTCGAACGACGCCTCGCCGGTGACCTCGACGAGGATCAGGCCGACCAGCACCGCGACCGAGGTGATCGCGTCGGCGCGCAGATGGGCGGCGTCCCCCTCCAGCGCCGGTGACTCGAGCGCCCGCGCCCGGCGGTAGAGGTAGGCGGAGACGACGAGGTTGGCGGCGATCGAGACCGCGATGATCGCGATGCCGATCCCGACCGACTCGACCTCGGACCCGTTGATCAGCCTGCGAATCGCCTCGACGACGATGATCGCCGCGCCGAGCAGGATCAGCATCGCCTCGGCTCCTGCGGCCACGTTCTCGGCCTTTTCGTGACCGTAGGGGTGATCCTCGTCGGCAGGCTCGTCGGCCTTGCGCACCGATACGAGAGCGATCAGCGACGCGATCAGGTCGATCGCGGAGTGGACCGCCTCGGTCAGGATCGCGATCGAGCCGGTGAGGATCCCGGCGACCACCTTGAGCAGGATCAGGACGCAGTTCGACACGACCGAGAGCCACGCCGCCCCCGCCTTGGTCGAGGTCATCCGGCACCCACCGCCGTGGCGATCGCGCGAGCGGCCCTCCCGCGGTGGGAGATCGCGTGCTTCTCCTCCGGCCGCAACTCGGCCATCGTCCGGCCGTCGCCGATCTCGTCGGGAAGGAATGCCGGGTCGTACCCGAAGCCGCCGTCGCCGCGCGGATGATCGGCGAGCATGCCCTCGCAGCGCCGCTCGCGCACCGTCTCGACCCCGTCCTCGTCGACGAACGCGATCGCGCACACGTAGGCGACGGAACGGTCCTCGGAGCGGGCGACCTCCTCGAGCAGCAGAGCGAGGTTCTCCTCGTCGGTCGCATCCTCGCCGGCGTAGCGAGCCGACCTCACCCCGGGACGGCCGTCGAGCGCCGCCGCCGTTATCCCCGAGTCGTCGGCGAGCGCGGCGCGGCCGGTCTGCTCGTGGGCGGCGCGCGCCTTGCCGAGGGCGTTCTCGGCGAATGTCTCGCCGTCCTCGGGTGGCAGGACGACCGAACTCGGGAGCGGCTCGAGGTCGACGCCGGCGAGGATCTCGCCGAGCTCGCCGAGCTTGTGCTCGTTCCTGGTTGCAACGACGATCGACCGCCGGTGCGGCCGCTCGCTCACGCCCCCGTCGCCTCCAGCTGAAGCGTTCGGAGGTCGGCGATGCCCGCTTCGGCCAGCGCCAGGAGCTCGTCGAGGGACGCACGGGAGAGCGGGGTCTGCTCGGCGGTCGCCTGAACCTCGACGAGGCCCCCGGAGCCGGTCATGACGACGTTGGCGTCGACCTCCGCCCGCGAGTCCTCGGAGTAGTCGAGGTCGCAGAGGGCCTCGCCGTCGACCACGCCGACGCTGAGGGCGGCGACCGTGTCTGTGAACGGGAGCTCCTTCATCGCGCCCGATTCGACGAGCCCGGAGAGCGCCTGCTCGAGGGCCACGTAGGCGCCGGTGATCGAGGCGCAACGAGTACCCCCGTCGGCCTGGAGGACGTCGCAGTCGACCCAGACCGCCCGCTCGCCCAGCGCCGCGAAGTCGACGACGACGCGGAGCGCGCGTCCGATCAGCCGCTGGATCTCGATCGAGCGCCCGTCGGGGCGCCCCCGCTTGGAGTCGCGCTCCTTGCGTTCCCCGGTGGAGGCGGGCAGCATCGCGTACTCGGCGGTGACCCAGCCGGTGCCGCGGCCACGCATCCATCGCGGCACCTCCTCCTGAATCGAGGCGGTGCAGATGACCCTCGTCTCACCGATCGAGATCAGCGCCGAACCATCGGCGGTGCGGACGAACCCCGTCTCGATCGTGACCGGGCGCATCTCCGCGGGCGTGCGCCCATAGCTTCTCTCCACGGCTGCCACGGCGCCAGTGTTCCAGATCTACGGCCGCCCGCCGGCCGGCGGGCGGCCGTAGTTCCGGCCTCACTTGCCGAAGGTGATCTTCTGCACGCCCTGGATGATCTTCTTGGTGATCGCCTCGGCCAGCTCCTTACCGATGCCCGAGAGGCTTCCGAGGCCGCCGACGGCGGCCACCATGCCACCCATCAGCGCCGCGACCAGCAGCACCAGGCCGACGTACTCGACCGTCCCCTGACCCTGCTCGCCCGCAAGGCGTGAGCGCAGCCACGTCGAAGCGCCGAGCACCCGGCAGTGAGCGGTGGCGAAAATCGCGTTCATCGCGGACTCCCTTCCCCGGCCTGAGCGACCGGATCGTTTGACCCGACCGATGTTTCGCCCGCCGGGCCGACCGATCAATGCGCGCGTGTGCCGGTCAGTGGCGGTGCGGTGACGACACTGTGAATTCGCCCATCGGCGAGGTCGGCGGATCGCGTAACCTGCGGCGGCCGATGGCTCGTTGGAGAGGGATCTTCGGTCGCAAGGGCAAGCGTTACGCCGAGCCCGATGCGGCCCCGACCGATGAAGGGGGCGCCGACGACCCCGCGACCGCCCTCTATCCGTCAACCACCGATCGCAGCTCCTCCCCCCCGGCCGAGGGCCCCGACACCGGCGAGGACGAGGTCTTCCGGCCACGGTCGATGATCGAGCCCGACACCGGGACCGCCGAATGGGCGCCGCCCTCGCCCGTCAGCGGTCGACGCCGCGAGCCGGAGCCCGAACCGGAGCTCGAAGCCACCCCCGAAGCGGACGCCGGTGATGAGGGAGCCGAGGCGGAACCCGCCGAGCCGGAGGCCGACGCCGGGGACAGGATCAAGGTCGCCGCCGGCGAGGCCGCGAGGGTCGCCGAAATCCGATCCCACGACGAGATCCTCGCTCTCGAGCGCAACCTCGAGCAGGCGAGGGCGAACGCCAGCGCCGAGATCGAGGAACTCGCCTCGCGGCTTCGCGAAGCCGAGGCCCGGGCGACCCAGGCCGAGGAGCGGGCGGCGAAGCTGGAGACCGAGAAGGACGAGATCGAGGCCCGGGCCCGCGAGCAGGCGACCCAGTGGCTGCGACGCCAGGTCGCGAAGCTCAAGGCCGAAGCCCAGCAGCGGGTTCGCGAGGAGGTCGAGCGGATCCGCGCCGAGGCGGCGAGCGCCGACAACCCCGAGGCGGTGGCCAGCGGCGCCGAGATCGAAGGATTGCGGAGCGAGCTGAAGCTGGCCCGCGAGGAGGCGGAGGCACGGGTCGCCGAAGCTCGCGAGGAGGCCCGCCGCGAGGTCCTCGACGAGGCGGGAGAGGGATCGCGGGAAAGAATCGAGACGGCGCGGGCCGAGGGGCGGTCCGAGGCCGAGGCCGAGATCGATCGCGATTCCGAGCCGCGGCGCAACGAGCTCGAGCGCCGCGCGCTTGCCGCCGCCGAGCAGCAGACCGCGGAGCGGATCGCGCGCATCGAGGCCGACGCCGACGAACGCGTCCGGGCCGAGGTGGGGGTCGCGAGGAAGGCGGCGGAGGAGCGGTTCGCCGAGCTCCTCGGACAGCGCGAGCGGGAACTGCAGGAGGAACGGGAGGCGAGGGCGCAGGCGATCGCCGACTCGCACGAGCGACTCGGCCAGATCGAACGCCAGGCGATCGAGGCGGCGGAGCGCGTGAGCGTCGCCGAGCAGCAGCTCGAGGAGGAGAAGCTGCGGCTCCGCGAGGAGTCGGCGCGCGAGCTCGAGGTCGCAATCGAGCAGGCGAGAGCGGTTGCCGAAGCCGCCGTCGCGGAGCGGATGCGGGACCGCGAAGACGAGCTCAGCGACGCGATCGCGGCGGCCGAGCGGGCCGAGCGTGACGTCGAGTCGAAGGTAGGCGAAGCCGAGCGCAGGACGCGCGAAGCCGAGGAGCGGTCGAAGAACCTCGAGGCCGAGGCGGCAGCGGCGATCAGCGAAGTCCGCCAGGCCGCCGCCGACTGGCTGCGGGACCGGACCAAGGCGATCCAGGCCGAGGCGGTCCGATCCGGTCGCGGCCGCGACTCCGGCTGATCGACGTCGGGTTCAGAAAGCGGCGCGCCAGCGCTCGTGCGCGGCGACGCGCGCGACGGCGCCGGCGACGACGGGAACCTGAGCAACGCTCGGCGGCGGCGGTCCACCCGCCAGCTCCTCGAGGGTCACGAGCACCGATCCGGCGAGCGCGACGGGGTCGTATCCGCCCTCTAGGCAGACGAGGATCGGCGCACCGAGCTCGCGGCCGAGCTCGCGCATCGACGCGGTCATCGCCGCGTAGTCGTGATCCTCGAGCTCGCAGTTGGCAAGCGGATCACCGACGTGGGCGTCGTAACCGGCCGAGATCACCAGCAGGTCGGGTCGCCAGTGCCTGGCCGCCGGGCCGATGACGTGCTCGAGCATGCCGCGGAACTCCGCCCCGCCGGCGCCCGGAGGCACCGGCAGGTTCAGCGTCGTGCCGTCGCCGGCGCCGCTACCGAAATCGCCGGCGGCACCGGTGCCCGGGTACAGGGGGCTCTGGTGGATGCTGGCGTAGAGGACGTCTGCGCGGCGATCGAAGATCTCCGCGGTCCCGTTGCCGTGGTGAACGTCCCAGTCGAGGATCAGCACCCTCTCGGCCCCGCAGGCGGCGATCGCGTGGGCCGCGCCGACCGCCGCGTTGTTGAACAGGCAGAAGCCCATCGCCCGGTCCGATTCCGCGTGGTGGCCGGGCGGCCGCATGCCGCAGAAGACGTAGTCCTGGGCGCCGGAGAGCAACAGCCGAGCGCCCTCGGCCGCGGCGCCGGCGGCCCGCAGGGCCGCCTCCCAGGACTCCTCGACGACCATCGTGTCGAGGTCGATCGCCCCACCTCCGGCCTCGCAGAGACCCTCGATCGAGTCGACGAGCGCCGGGCCGTGAACGCGCGTCAGCCACTCGCGCTCGGCGCGCGGCGGCTCGGCACGGTCGAGCCCGAGCCAGCCGGACTCGTCGAGCACGGCCTCGATCGCCCGGATCCTGCCCGCGTTCTCGGGGTGCGGTCCGGTGTCGTGAAGCAGTGACGCCGGATGGCGGAAGTAGAGCCCCATGGCAGCCGGATACGGTACTGCCGCCTTGACGACGAGTGATCCGAGTCCAGAGCCGGCCCGCCCGGCAGCCGACGTCGCCGTCGTGGGTGGCGGCGCCGCCGGCCTGCATGCCGCGCTCGAGGCCGCCGAGGCCGGCGCGAGGGTGGTCGTGATCTCCCGCAAGCCGCTGACCGAGACTGCGAGCTTCCGCGCCCAGGGCGGGCTCGCAGCGGCGATCGCGGCCGACGACTCGCCGGCCCGTCACGCCGAGGACACGCTCAACGCCGGACGCGGCCTCTGCTATCCCGCGGCCGTGGAGGTGCTCGTCGAGGAATCGCCGGCTGCGGTCGAGCTGCTGATGCGCCGCGGAGTGGCCTTCGACCTGCAGTCCGACGGCGAGCTTGCGCTCGGGCTCGAGGGCGGGCACTCGGCTCGGCGGATCGTCCACGCCGGCGGAGCGGAGACCGGACGGGCGCTGACGAGCCGGCTCGCCGAGCTGACCTCCCGGAACGAGCGGATCGAGGTCCTCGAGGGCGCCTCGGCGCTCGCCCTGTGGTCGGATGGCCGGCGCTGTCACGGAGTCCTCACCGACCGCGGCCCGGTCCCGGCGGCCGCCACGGTGCTCGCCACCGGCGGCGGCGCGGCCCTCTGGGAGCGGACGACGAATCCACGCGGCGCGAT
Organism: uncultured Conexibacteraceae bacterium; assembly: GCA_963784885.1. Classification (GTDB taxonomy): domain Bacteria; phylum Actinomycetota; class Thermoleophilia; order Solirubrobacterales; family 70-9; genus RHKX01. The sequence continues at coordinate 147,648 of CAWATA010000004.1, read as the reverse complement.
CGGCGCCGGGGCGGTTCTCGCGCACGCCGCTGGTGCCGAACTCGCCGATCTCGAGCTCTGCCAGTTCCACCCGACCGCGCTGTCGCTGCCGGGGCAGCGGCTCGACGGCTGGCTGATCACCGAGGCGGTCCGCGGTGAGGGTGCGTTGCTGCTCGGCGCCGACGGGCGTCGCTTCACCGACGAGTTGGCTCCGCGCGATCAGGTCACGGCGGCGATCCTCGACCGGATGGCCGCAGACGGCACGATCGCGGTCGGCCTCGATCTGCGCCCGGTGCCGATGGAGCGCTTCCCGACGATCTCGAGCACCCTGGAGTCGCTCGGGATCAACCCGGCCGAGATTCCGGTCCCCGTCGCCCCCGCCGCCCACTACCTGATCGGGGGGGTGCGCACCGACCTCGACGGTCGCAGCTCGCTTCCCGGGCTCCTGGCGGTCGGCGAGGCGGCCTGCACGGGCCTGCACGGCGCCAACCGCCTCGCCTCGAACTCGCTGAGCGAGTGCTTCGTGTTCGGAAGCCGCGCCGCCGGCGCCGCGCTCGAGGGCCCCGGAGCGGACCCCACGCCGCCCCCTCCCGACCCCGACCCCTCGTTCCCGGCGCCGACCGAGCAGACCCGCCGGGCGGTCTGGGAGCTCGCCGGTCCGATCCGCGATCCCGAGCGCCTCGAGCGGCTCTGCTCCGACCCCTATCCACTCGCCCGGCTGATCGCCGCCTCGGCGCTGGCTCGACGGGAGTCCCGTGGCGTCCACCGGCGCACCGACCGCCCCCGCGTCGATCCCGAGCTCGACCTCCGTCACAACGTCGTCGGGCCCGGCGAGCAGGCGCGGATGGACCGCTGGCCGGCCGACGGTGTCCGCAATTCGCTGACCCGGGCTTAACGCGGGCTTAACTTCCAGTGGCACGCGATCAACGTGCGTACCGTCACACTTCACGGTGCGGGGGGGTAACCGCGGACCAAGGAAAGGTTCAGGGAACCCATGTACCAATTCAGCCGTTCGATCTATCGGGAGCTTGCTCCGCGAGTAGCGAACACCAAGAGCGCCGGCTGCGCCAGCAAGCAGCAGATCCTCAGCGCCTGCGAGGGGACGATGCGCCGCCTGCTGACCGATCGCCGCTACTTCGCCCGTCCGACGAAGTCGCTGTTCACCGAGCTTCGCGGGCACTTCCCGATCAGCGAGCAGATGTTCGTGCTCCAGGTCGTGGACCGCAACGTGAAGCTCGCCCTCCGCTACCTCGACGAGGTGCCCGCCGAGGAGTTGGCCGGGCTCGTCGACCGCGAGTGCAAGGCGCATACGCGTCGCGGCACGCCCTGTCAGCGCGAGCCGCTGCCCGGTCGCGACTACTGCCCCTCCCACAAGCACCTCGAGGAGGACGTCGTGATCGACGACGTCGAGCTGCGCGAGGAGGAGCTCCAGCTCGTCGCCTGAGCCGCCGGCCCTGTGTAATGAGCCGGTGCTTCTCGGGGTCGACGTAGGAGGAACCTTCACCGACGCCGTCCTCGTCGACGGCGAGCGGATCGAGACCGCGAAGGCGCCGACGACGCCGGGCGATCAGTCCGAGGGCGTGATCGCCGCGATCGCGGCCGTACTCGAAGCCGGCGGCGCGGAGCCGCGATCGGTCGATCGCTTCGCGCACGGGATGACGGTCGGGACCAACGCGCTGCTCGAGCGCCGCGGCGCCCGAACCGCTCTGGTGGCGACTGCCGGCTTCACCGACCTGCTCGAGATCGCCCGCCAGAACCGCCCCTCGCTCTACCGGCTCTGCGACGATCGGCCTCCCCCACTCGCGCCGCCCGGCCTCCGCGTCGCCGTCGACGAACGGATCGGTCCCGACGGGGTCGTGACCGGGCTGACCGAATCCGAGATCCGCCGGGTCGGGGACGAGATCGACCGGCTCGAGCCCGAGGCGGTCGCGATCTGCCTGCTTTTCGCCTTCTCCGATCCCTCCCACGAACGCCGGCTCGCCGAATCGCTGCGGGAACGATTCGCGGGCCTGCACGTCTCGACATCCTCGGGGGTCCTGCCACGCTTCCGCGAGTACGAGCGCTGCGCGACGACCGTCCTCGACGCCTACCTCTCGCCGCTGCTCGGGGGCTACCTGCGTCGGCTCGGCGAGCGCTGTGGCGACATCGGGATCCCGGAGCCGCTGGTCATGCAGTCCTCGGGCGGTGTGACCGATGCCGCCCGCGCCGCGTCCGGCGGCGCCTGGAGCGTGTTGAGCGGGCCGGCGGGAGGAGCGGTCGGAGCGGGACTCCTGGCCGCCGCCTCCGGCACGGGCAACGCGCTCGGGCTCGACATGGGTGGAACCTCCTGCGACGTCTGCGTGGTCGAGGGCGGCCGCGTCGGCAGAACCGAGTCCCGCGAATTCGACGGTCGCCCGATCCAGCTGCCGATGGTCGACGTCCACACCGTCGGCGCCGGCGGCGGCTCGATCGCGTGGCGCGACCGCGGTGGAGCGCTGCGGGTCGGCCCCCGCTCGGCCGGGGCCGAACCCGGCCCCGCCTGCTACGGCAAGGGCGGCACCGAGGCGACCGTGACCGACGCGAACCTGCTGCTCGGCTACCTCGACCCCGCGGCCGGCCTCGCCGGGGGAATCGCCCTCGACCGCGACGCCGCCGAGACGGCGGTCGGCCGGATCGCGGCGGAGCTCGGCATCGGGCTGCACGAGGCCGCGGCCGGGATCCACGAGGTCGCGAACCAGGAGATGGTTCGGGCGCTGCGTGTGATCACGGTCGAGCGGGGGATCGACCCGCGTGGGTTCGACCTGCTCCCGTTCGGTGGCGCCGGGCCCCTCCACGCCATCCCGATCGCCGCCGAGCTCGGCATCGACCGCGTCCTCTGCCCGCGCTCCGGAGGAGTGCTGTCCGCCCTCGGGCTCGTCTGCGCCGAACGGCGGCGTGACACGACCAGGACCGTCGGCCTGAGCGGCGAGGGGCTGACCCGGGAGGGACTGGCGGCAGCGGTCGCGGCCACCCGGGAGGGCCTCGACGCGACCGGCGGCGCGGTGCTGGAGGCGATCTACGAGCTCCGCTACCGGGGGCAGTCTTTCGAGCTGCCGCTCGACGCGCCGCTCGATCCCGACCCGGCCGAGCTGATCGAGGCCTTCGAGGCGGAGCACGAGCGGCGCTACGGCTACCGCGAGGACGCCGGCGAGGTCGAGCTCGTCAACGTCCGGCTCGCGGCTCGCGAGGAGCTCTCGGACTTCGCCCCGCCGGCGGCGGGCCGGAGCGAGCCGCGACGATCTCGGCGGCCGGCGAGGTTCGCCGGGCGGGAGGTCCCGATCGACGTGATCGCCGGCGAGCCCCCGGCCGGACTCCGGGCGGAGGGCCCGTGCGTCTTCGAGCTCCCGGAGACGACGTTCCTCGTGCCGGCCGGCTGGCGGGCCGAGGCCGACCGGGTCGGGACCATCATCGCCTCCCGGATGGACGGCCCGGCATGAAGGCACCGCCCGACCCGATCGAGCTGCAGGTGCTGAGCGGAGGGCTGCGGGCGATCTGCGACGAGATGGGCGCGGTGCTCGTCCGCGCCGCCTACTCCCCGAACATCAAGGAGCGGCACGACTGCTCGACCGCGATCTTCGACGCACGGGCAGAGCTCGTGATGCAGGCCGAGCACATCCCCGTTCACCTCGGCTCGATGCCCGCTGCCGTCGAGGCGGTGGCCGCGCTCGCCGGCGGGCCGCACCACGAGGAAGAGCTGTGGATTCTCAACGACCCGTTCCGGGGCGGCACCCACCTCCCGGACATCACTCTCGTATCGCCGCTTCTGATCGAAGGCGAGCTCTGCGGCTGGGCCGCGAGCCGCGCCCATCACGCTGACGTCGGCGGGCCCACCCCCGGTGGAATGCCCGCCGACTCGCGGACGCTGGCCGACGAGGGCGTCGTGATCGAGCCGCGTCTCGTCGGCGACGACGACCTGGCCGAGCTCGCGGGCAGGATGCGCCGGCCCGATCAGCGTCTCGCCGATCTGCGGGCGCAGCGGGCCGCAAACCGCCGTGGCGGGGACCGGATCTCCGAGCTGGCGGGCCGGATCGGGCGCGAGCGGCTGATCGCCGGGATGGCGGCGGTGCTCGATTACGCGGAACGGCGGAGCCGCGATGCCATCGCGGCGCTCGCCGACGGCGTCTACGAGGCCGCCGACGAGCTTGCAGCCGCCGATGGCACCCCGATCCCGCTGCGCGTCCGGATCGAGGTGACGGGCGAGGAGATCGCGATCGACTTCGCCGGCACCGCGCCCCAGGTCGGGGGCAACCTCAACTGCCCGCTGCCGGTGACCCGGGCAGCGGCCCTGTTCGCCGTCCGCGCCCTGACCGACCCCGACGCACCCGCGTCGGCGGGAGCGTTCCGGCCGGTCCGGATCGTGGCGCCGCCGGGCTCCGTCCTCAACGCGCGCCCGCCGGCCGCGGTGGCTGCCGGGAACGTCGAGACCTCGAGCCGCGTCGCCGACCTCGTCTTCGCGGCGCTCGCGGCAGTCGCCGACGGCCCGGCGCAGGGCCAGGGGACGATGAACAACCTGACGCTCTCGGGCCGCCACGGCGGCGAGGAGTTCACCTACTACGAGACGATCGGGGGCGGCCAGGGCGCCTGCGTCGGATCGGACGGCCCGAGCGCGGTCCACGTCGCCATGTCGAACACGCTGAACACCCCGGTCGAGTCGCTCGAGCAGGACCTGCCGGTCCGGATCACCGAGCTCGCCGTTCGCCGGGGCAGCGGCGGCGAGGGGCACCGGCGCGGCGGCGACGGTGTCGTCCGGGAGTTCGAGGCCCTCGCGCCGATGCGCTTCACGCTGATCACCGAGCGCCGCGACCGCGGGCCGCGGGGCCGGCTCGGCGGTGGCGACGGTGCGCCGGGCCGAAACGCGATCAACGGCACGCCGCTTCCCGCCAAGTGCGAGGGCGAGCTCGAGCCCGGCGATGTGCTCCGGATCGAGACCCCGGGCGGCGGCGGCAACGGCTCGAGTGCCGGCCGCGATTGAGCTGCAAGACAATGTGCGGCTCGTAACTTACTTGCCGTTGAGGGAAGGCTGGTCTAGACTCGCGGCCCTCCGACGGGCCCACCTGCGGCCCCGGCTGGGTCGCCCTCGTCCGAGCCTCGCGATCCCGCCCTGAACCACGACCCCGGACGCAGAAACACCATGCCAATCGCTTTCAAGGAATGGTCCGTCACGGTGCGCGCGCTCGCCGAGGGCGAGCAACTCGTCACCCTTCGCAAGGGCGGCATCCGCGAGGAGAACAAGCACTTCGAGCTCGAGCACGAGCAGTTCTTCCTCTACCCGACGTTCGATCACCAGCGGAACGACCTCGTCCGTGATTCACATCACCCCGAGCTCCGCCGGGCCCTCGAGGAGGGCGTCTGGCCCGACGAGGAGCCGCCGCCGCGGGCGCTGCTCCAGGACGGCGGCATCCCGCAGCCCGACCGGGTGCGGATCCGCGCCTGGGCCGAGGTGGCCGACCACTTCACGATCGACGATCCGCGAATCGTCGATGCGCTCAGCCCCTACCACGTCTGGACCCAGGATTACGCCCGCAAGCGCCTGGCCTGGAAGCGGACGCACCCCCTCCACGTGCTGCTGCTGAAGGTCCACCGGATTCCGCGCCCGGTCACGGTCAGGGTCCGCGACGAGCACATCGGCTGCCATTCGTGGGTTGAGATCGACCGCGATCTCCCCTTCGAGGGCGTCCCGGTCATGGCCGACGAGGAGTTCGACCGGGCCGCTGCCGCGATCCGCGAGACCTGCGGAGCCGGCTCCGCCGAGCAAGAGCCCGAGCCGGCGCTCGCCTGAGCGCCGCTCGCGCTTGCCGGCACACGGGTCCGTGAGCCTGCCCGGCGCGCTCGGGCAGGGTGACGGCGGCGCGCTCGTACTCGGGATCGGCGGCGGTGGAGACGTCGTCGGCGCCCTGGCGATCGCCCGCGAGATCGAACGTGGCGGCCGCAGGATCGAGCTCGGCGGCGTCGCCTGGGAGCGATTTGCGGTCGACCCTCATCACGCCGGCCCTCGCCCGCTCGAGCACCTGGCCGGGATCGAGCGGCTCGCCGGCGCGGGGGCGCTCACCGGCGCCCACGGCCGTACGCCCGAAGGTGTCCGGCTGGCCGAGGCCGGAGTCGCCGCACACCTCGACCGCCCGGTGGCGCTGGTCGACGTGAACGACGGCCCGGCGGCGATCGCCGGCGGCATCGCCGCCCTCGCGGACCGGCTCGAGTGCGACCTCGTCGTCCTCCTCGACGTCGGTGGAGACGTGCTCGCGACCGGCGCCGAGCCAGGGCTCTCGAGCCCGCTCTGCGACGCCCTCCTCCTCGCGGCCGCGCACCATCTTCCCGAGCGGATCGGAACGGTGGGCTGTGCTTTCGGCGCCGGCTGCGACGGCGAGCTCACGGTCTCCGAGGTCCTCGGCCGGGTCGCCGTCCTCGCCCGCGAGGAAGCCTGGACCGGCACCCTCTCCCCCGACCCACACTCAGCCCGCGAGGTGATCTCGGTCGCGGGATCCGTTCCGACCGAGGCGAGCCTGCTCGCGGCGCGCTGCGCGCTCGGCGAGACCGGGCCGATCCCGATTCGCAACGGCCGCCGAACCGTCGAGCTCGGACCGGTCGGCGCCCTCGGCTTCGTCTTCGACGCCCGCGAGGCGATCGGCCCCGCCGCCCCACTCGCCGAGCTGATCCTCGACGCCTCCTCGATCGAGGAGGCGCGCGCGGCGATGGCCGCCGAGGGCATCCGGACCGAGCTCGACTACGAGCGCGAGCGGGTCGGCGGGCGCCGCGCCTGAGCGGCGCCGCCCGCGCCGAGCAACCGGGGCACCGCCCCGCCGCCGTCCATACACTCCTCGCCATGGATCGAATCGAGCGAGCGCGGCGAGCGCTCCGCGAGCACACCGGGCCCCTGATCACCCTCCTCGCGGTCGCGCTGGCGGCCTTGGCGGCGCCCGCCGCCGCGGTGGCGGGGCCGACCGACTGGACCGAGCTCCGGACCCTCAACATCGCCCACCAGGGCGGCGAGGACGAGGCGCCGTCGAACACCATGTACGCCTACGACCGGGCGATGCGGCTCGGCTCCGACATGCTCGAGACCGACATCCACGTCAGCGCGGACGGCGAGATCGTCGTCATCCACGACTCGACCGTCAACCGGACCACGAACGGCACCGGCAGCATCTACGAGCTGACCCTGGCGGAGATCCAGAAGCTCGACGCCGGCTACTGGGTGGTGCCCGGCACCGGCACCAGCCACTCCGACCGGCCGGACTCCGATTACCCGTTTCGCGGCGTCCGCACGGGCGACGTGAAGCCGCCGCCCGGGTACAAGCCCGGCGACTTCAAGATCACGACCCTCCCCAAGGTCATGAAGAAGTACCCCGACGTCCCGATCAACATCGAGATCAAGGGCGAGTCGGACGCCAACATCGCCTCGTACCTGAACAACGCCGAGGTCCTCGCCGGCTTCCTGAACGAGCTCGGCCGGACGCGCGGGATCGTCGTCGCCTCCTTCAAGGACGAAGCGCTCGCGCGCTTCCACGAGCTGGCGCCGCAGATCGACACCGCCCCGGCGACCGGCGGCGTCGCCGGCTACGTACTAGCCGATACGCCCCCGCCGGAGGGCTCGAAGGTGTTCCAGGTCCCGATGACGTTCAGCGGGATCCCGGTGGTGACGCCGGAGTTCGTCGACAAGGCGCACGGCGACGGTTACGCCGTCCACCCATGGACGATCGACGACGAGCCGACGATGAAGTACCTGTTCGACCTCGGCGTCGACGGGATCATGTCGGCCCAGCCGATGCGCCTCGAGAAGACCATGTGCAACAACGACGTGCCGCGGCCGCCGCTGCCGAAGGGCTCGCCGGGCAAGCACTGCACGAAGAAGGCGTCGATCGCCTGCGACGTGCGGGCAGGCAACACCCTCGACAGGGACGGGAGCCGACTGTTCGTGACGGTGAAGCGCAGGGACGACTTCGACAGTCGCTGTGCCGGCACCGTCACCCTGGAGACGAAGAGCAGCCAGGGACGGGTGCAGACCAGGTTCAATTTCGGTTGGAAGCCGCCGTCCGAAGGTGGACCAGGCGGCCGCGAGGTTGAGCTCTTGTCGCCGCGCCTCGAAAAGGCGGCACGGAACGGCAAGCCGCTCCGTGCCGTCGTCCAGCCCTACGACGCATTCGAGACCCGTACCGCCTTCCCGGCCGGCTAGGGCTCAGCCCGCCAGGGCCTCGCGCACGAACTGAACGTCGGCGCGGAGCGCCTCGACCTCGCGCGGGGTCTCGACCACCGACGGCGCATCCGCAGCGCGGATCATGTGCCGGAGGACCTCGAGGTCGATCGTCCCGGCGCCGATGTTGGCGTGGCGGTCGGCCCCGGTCCCGGCCGGGTCGCGGGAGTCGTTGACGTGGAGGAGGTCGATGCCGCCGGTGATCGCGATTGCGCGCTCGACGGCGTCGGAGAGATCCTCGCCGGCCGCGTGGGCGTGGCAGGTGTCGAAGCAGAAGCCGACCTCGACGTCGCCCGGCGCCTGCTCGACCTCGGCCCAGAGGTGAGCCAGCGCATCGAAGCGCCGGGCGACCGCGTGGTCGCCGCCGGCGGTGTTCTCGAGGTAGACGGGGACGTCGGACTCGAGGATCTCCAGCGTTCGCGACCAGCGGGCGACGCCGTCGTCGAGGCCGTCCTCGGCGTGGCCCGGGTGGACGATCACCGCCAGTGCGCCGACGGCGGCCGCAGCGTCGCATGTCTGCTGGAGGATCTTCCGCGACCCGTAGCGGACGTTCGGCTTCGGCGAGCAGACGTTGATCAGGTACGGGGCGTGGACGTATATCCCGACCTCGGACTCGCGCAGCTCGCCGGCGTCCTCGCGCTCCGGCGGCTTCTCCCAGCCCTGCGGGTTCGAGAGGAACAGCTGGATCACGTCGGCCTCGACCTCGGCCGCCTCGGCGAGGGGATCGTCGCCCAGCACGTGTGCTCCGATCGGCGGCGAGCTCATCAGCGTCGAGGATAGGCGCCGCCGGACCGGGCCGCGCTAGAGTGGCGCCGGAGGAGGCGACGATGACGGCGACGAGCGAGCAGCCGACCTGGGGGCACAACCCGGTCACCGGCGAACTCGCGCACGTCCTCTCCCAGCCGGAAGGCGGGCGGAGCTTCGAGGTCGACCTCTGGCTCCAGCCGGGGGCGGCGGTGGCCGGCGCCCACGTCCACCCCTCGCTGATCGAGCGCTTCGAGGTCGTCGAAGGCGACGTCACCTTCCTCGTCGGCGACGCGGAGCGGCCGATGCGGCCGGGCGACGGGGTCGCCGAGGTGCCGGTCGGCGTCGTCCACGACTGGTGGAACTCGGGCGCGGGCATCGCCCGGGTCCGGGTCGAAGTCGAGGAGGCGCCGGGGATGCCGGCCGGAACCGCCGATCGGTTCGTCGCGATGATCGAAGCGATCTGGTCGCTCGGGGCACTCGGAAAGGTCAACGAGAAGGGGATGCCGGACCCGCTGTGGCTAGCCGCGATCGCTCATGAGTACCGCGATGTGATCCGGTTCGCCAGTCCTCCCGGAGTCGTTCAGGCGACCCTTTTCCCGCCGCTCGCCGCAGTCGCCCGCCGGGTCGGCCGCGACCCCGCCGACCCGTCTCTGCACGGGCCGGGGGCGCCGATCTGGATCGACGACCCGGGCGATGATCTCGACGCCCTCCTCGCCCGTCACGTCGGCGCCGGCGAGGCGCGCGGCCGCGGCTGAGGCACCTTCCCCGGCAACAGCGGCTGCAGCGCGGCCGGTCGCGGGCGGAGCCGGGAGGCGCGCGGGTCTACCCTCGTGGGAGTGCCCTGGACCGAGACAGACTCGCTCAGCTTCACCGTCCGCTTCGAGGAGGGGGACGAGGAGTGCGCGGAGCGGACGCTCGACCGGCTCGAGGAGCTGCGTCTGAAGCTCGAGGAACGGTTCGAACGGGCGCCCGGCGGCGTCACCGCGATCCTCCATCCGAGCTCGGGCTGGCTGGCCGCGGCGCATCCGTTCCTGCCCGCGGCGCGGATCGCAGCCGCTCCGGCTGGGCGGCGCTATCTGGCCGGCTGGGCGACCCGGACGGAGCTCCACACCCTGACCGACAGCGCGCTTGAGCGCCGAGCTGGAGGCCCCGACTCGTTGCGGGCCCTGCTGGGAACGTCCGAGCGCCTCTACGCGCAGCTCGTCCTCGCCGCCAACAACCCGAAGATCCCACCGCCCTGGGGCCCGAGAGCGTTCGGTCGTTACCTGCGCTGGGCGTGGCTGATCGAGGGTGGCGCGCAGTTCTACGCCGGCCAGTACGCGAGCTTCCGGCCGGCCGTGTTGCGGCGGCTCAACGACGGGGCCGCCCCTTCGTTCCCACCCTCGGCGCGCGACGCGATCATCCTCGGCGGCTCCATCTTCGATCTGCTCGACACCGAGGTCGGCCGGCATGCCTGCGACGTGCTCGTGGCGCGGCTCCCCAAGGCCGGGCCCGCGGCCGCACTCGAGACCGCGTTCGGCGCGTCGATCCGCGAGATCGAGCCGGTCTGGCGCGACCACGTCGAGATGCTCGCCGTAGGCTCGGCTACCGACGGCTTCGAGCGCATCGTCGGCCCGTCGGCGCTCTAGCTCGTCAGCGCCCAGATCAACCCGGTCAACGCTCCGAACAGAAGCAGGCAGGCGAGCATCGCCGCCGCGAGGCGGAACGCGGCCCGGTGCGGATCGACGGGCTCCGGCTCGGGCGGGACGACTCCCCCGGGATTGAGCAGCTCGCGGGCCGCCTCGGCTCCGGAAGCCGGGACGAGGATGTCGCGCGGACCGGCGGCGAGGAAGTCGGGCACGTCGAAGCCGCCGGAGCGCCGGAGGATGCTCGGGATGCCCTCCTCGAGGAGGATGTTCTGCATCAGTTCGGCCTCGGCGAGGTTGAGGGCGACGCCGACCCGGACCGTCTCACCCCGGGCGAGGCGCGGCTGGATCTTGCGGGCGCGCTCGACGCGCTCGTCGACCGGACCGACGTCGGCCGGCCCGGGGGGCGTCAGCGGCATCCCACAGTGCTCGCAGAACCGCTCCTCTCCCGGCCGGCCCGCCTGGGCCGCCCCGCATCCCCGGCAGACCAGCGGAGCCTCAGACGACGTCGAGATCCTCCTCCTCGACCTCGCCGTCGCGGATCCAGAACCCCCGGACCACGGGCTCGTCGTAATCCTCGAGCGAGCAGATCAGCCAGAGCACGTCGGGCCAGTTGACCGCGAGGTTGACATCGGTCTGCGACGGATAGGCGGCGCTCTTGGTGTGAGAGTGGTAGATCGCGACGAGTTCCTCCCCGTCGGATTCGATCTCGTCCATGATCCTGATCTGATCGCTCGGATGGACCTCGTAGCGCAGCCAGGTCGCCGCCGCGTTGCGCGCACGGTGGACCGAGGTCATCTCGCCGCCCGAGCCGCCGATCAGTCCGCAGCACTCCTCGCCTCGCTCGCCCCGCGGCCGGGCCTCGCGCGAGTGCGCGACGATCTCGTCGATCAGGTCCCGGCCGATCCGCATCGTGCGGCTACCACCAGTTGGTGGTCTCGAGCCCGTCGATCTGATCGACATCGGTCGTGTAGATGCCCGAGGAGAGGTACTTCCAACCGTCGTCGGGGATCAGGAAGACGACGTTGCCCTCGTCGAGCTCGCCGGCGATCCGGTGCGCCACGTAGGCGATGGCGCCGGCGCTGACGCCGGCGAAGATTCCCTCCTCGCGGACCAGCTTCTGGGTCCAGACGATCGAGTCGCGGTTGGAGACCATGATCTTGCGGTCGAGGACCGAGAGGTCGATGATCGGTGGGATGAAGCCGTCGTCGAGCGAGCGCAGGCCGTCGACGAGCTCGCCCTGCATCGGCTCGGAGGCGACGATCTTCGTCTCCGGGTCGTGCTCCTTGAGCCGGCGGCCGACGCCCATCAGCGTCCCACCGGTCCCGAGACCGCTGACGAACGCGGCCACCTCGTCGAGCTCCTCGAGAATCTCGACGGCGGTCCCGTTGTAGTGGGCGAGCGGGTTCGCCTCGTTCCCGTACTGGTAGGGCATGTAGTAGGAGGAGTCGGCCTCGGCCATCTCGAGCGCGAGCTCGACCGCCCCGTTCGACCCCTTCGGGCCCTCCGAGAAGACGATCTCGGCTCCGTACATGGCGAGGAGCTGGGTGCGCTCCGGGGTGACGTTGTCGGGCATCACCGCCTTGAGCTTGTAGCCCTTGCGCTGGCAGATCATCGCTAGGGCGATGCCGGTGTTCCCCGACGTCGGCTCGAGGATCGTCTGCCCCGGCGCGATCAGTCCCTCCGCCTCGGCACGGTCGATCATCGACTTCGCGACCCGGTCCTTGACGGAGCCGGTCGGGTTGCGCCCCTCCAGCTTCGCGAACATGCGCACGCCGGGGTTCGGGGTGAGTCGCTGCAGCTCGACCAGCGGAGTGTTCCCGATCGCCTCGAGAACGCTCTCGAACTGGCCTCCGCACGGTCGGTTCAGCAGATCGCCACCCATACTTCAGTAAGTGTAGTGAGTCGCGCCCGCCGGAGGCGGATTTCCCTGGAACCCGATCCGGATTACCCGTTAGCTCCCCCGGGCACGCGCCACGAACGATTCAGGCTATGGTGGTGAGGCTTCACCGGCATGGGGCGGGTGCGGCTTCAGTGAGAGAGAAACGGAGACGACCAGTGAAGAGGAAGACCAAGACTTGGTCGCTGCTCGTGCTCGCGATCGGCCTGATCGCCGCCTTTGCGGTCGCCGGTTGCGGTAGCGACGACAGCACCGCCAACGCCGGGGCGAGCAGCGACTCGGGGACGATCGACGTATCGAACGCGAAGCTGATCAAGGAGGGCGAACTTCTGGTCGGCACCGACGCGCCGTACCCGCCGTTCGAGATCGGAACCCCCGAGGGCGGCGACTTCAGCGGCTTCGACAAGGACCTGATGGACGCGATCGCCGACAAGCTCGGCCTCACGCCGACCTACCAGAACAGCTCCTTCGACACGATCTTCCGTGACGTTGCGAGCGGTCAGTTCGACGTGGTCGCCGCGGCGGCGACGATAACCCCGGCACGTGAGAAGGTCGTCGACTTCTCCCGCCCGTACTACGAGGCCCAGCAGGCGCTCGTCGTGGCCGAGGGCTCCGACATCACCTCGACCGCCGACCTCGGCGGCAAGATCGTCGGCGCCCAGCAGGGCACCACCGGTCAGACCCTGGCCGAGAAGGAGACCGACGCCGGCGAGGTTCGCGGCTTCAGCAAGGGCGCCGACGCTCTCGCGGCCGTGACCACCGAGCAGGTCGACGCAGCGATCGTCGATCAGCCCTTCGCGGCGGATGCGGTCGAAAAGCAGGGCGGCATCGAGATCGCCCAGGAGATCTCGACCGACGAGGTCTACGGTCTCCCGACAGCGCCGGGCAACCCGCTCCACGAAGCGATCAACGAGGCGATCGGCGAGCTGATCGACGACGGCACCATGGACGAGCTGTACCAGCAGTACTTCTCGACCGACGCGCCGGAGTCCGTGACCAACGGCGGCTGACGGCCCGCGGCCGACACGAAATCGAGAAGGAGCGCCCGCGGGCGCTCCTTCTCGTTCGTGGCTGGATATAACCCGTTCCACACCGGGCGCAGGATCCGGCTAGAAACGAGAGCGCATGGAGTTCATCCAGCAGTACTACTTCGATTTCGGAGTGATGGGGGACTATCTGTCCCCGGTCCTCGACGGGTTCTGGCTGACGCTGAAGCTCTCGATCCTCGGCGGCGCGTTCTCGCTGATCTGGGGCCTGGTCCTGGCCGTGCTGCGTCAATTGCCGGGTAAGCCGTTGGCGCCGATCAGGTGGGTGACGATCGGCTACATCGACGTCTTCCGCGGCATCCCCCTGCTGATCGTGCTGCTGCTCGTCTCCGGCGGCCTCAGCACGCTTGCCGCCCCGGTCGGCGGCGACGTGATCCCGGACTTCCTCGGCAAGCCGACCTGGTTCGGTGAGACGAGCCCGTTCTGGTATGGCGTGATCTCCCTGACGATCACCTACGGCGCCTACATGGCCGAGGTCTACCGCGCCGGCATCGAGTCGGTGCCGAGCGGGCAGATGGAGGCGGCGCGCTCGCTCGGAATGAGCCACGGCCAGGCGATGCGGAACGTGATCGTTCCCCAGGCGGTCCGCAAGGTGATCCCGCCGCTGCTCAACGATTTCATCGCCCTGATGAAGGACACGTCGCTGGTCAGCATCCTCGGTGCCGCCGAGGTCGTCTACGTCGGCCGCCAGATCCAGTCCGACATCTTCAACGGCTCCGCTCTGGTGATGGGAGCGATCCTGTTCCTGATCGTGACGATCCCGCTGGCCCGGCTCGTCGACTACATGATCAACCGACAGCAGGCCCGCTACCAGCGAGGTATGGCATGAGCCCAGGAGGTGGTTCCGTCGTGCCGACGACCGGTGAGCTCGAGACCTCCGCGGATGGCTCGATCCTCGGCCTGCACGAGATCCGCAAGAGCTTCGGCGATCTCGTCGTTCTCGACGGGATCGAGATGACGGTGAATCGAGGCGAAGTGGTCTGCATCCTCGGCCCGAGCGGGTCGGGCAAGTCGACGCTCCTGCGCTGCGTCAACCTGCTGTCGCCGCCCGACAGCGGCCGGATCGTCCTCGAGGGCGAGGAGATCACCGGCAAGGGCACCGCCGGGCTGGACTTCGTCCGCCAGCGCGTCGGCATGGTCTTCCAGCAGTTCAACCTGTTTCCGCTGAAGACCGCGCTCGAGAACGTCACCCTGGCGCCGCAGACGGTGCTCGGCCGCTCCGAAGGAGAGTGCAAGCAGCGCGGTGAGGAGCTGTTGACCCGAGTCGGGATGGCCGACAAGATTCACGAGTACCCGGATCGCCTCTCCGGCGGCCAGCAGCAGCGGGTCGCGATCGCCCGGGCGCTGGCGATGGACCCGCACGTGATGCTGTTCGACGAGGTCACGAGCGCGCTCGATCCCGAGCTCGTCAAGGAGGTGCTCGACGTGATGCGCGAGCTCGCCGACGAGGGGATGACGATGATGGTCGTCACCCACGAGATCGGCTTCGCGCGCGAGGCGGCGCACCGGGTGGTCTTCATGGACGGCGGCGTGATCGTCGAGGACGGCCCGCCCTCACAGGTCCTCGACAACCCGCGGGAAGAGCGCACGAAGACCTTTCTGGGACGCGTTCTCGAGCACTGAGCGGGGTCGCCTGGGGCACCCCGTGCCTCCCCTCCCGGCCCTTGTGGGCACCAGAGCCGACTCGCTACCCTTGCCCGACCGTGCCCGTAGCTCCGACACCCGGGGTGAGGCCGGCGAGCCGGGCCCGCGGCCGTGTGGCGCTGATGATCGCGCTGCTGGCGCTGGCCGCAGCGGCCTGCCCGCCCGCCCGCTCCGAAGCCACCCAGGCCCCGAGGGGGTTCTTCGGTGTTCACCCACTCGCGGCGGGATCCGCGGACTACGAGACCATGGCCGGCGCCGACGTCGGCTTCATCAGGACCGGCTTCGTCTTCCACCAGGTCAACCAGATGTCCCCGCTTCCCGACGGGCCGATCGCCTACGACTGGACCACGTTCGACACGATCGTCGCGAACGCGGCGGAGCGGGGAATCGACGTGCTTCCGGTGCTGCTCGGCACCCCGGGCAAGATCGAGCGCGGGTCGACGCCCCTCGACTCGACCGCCGCGACCGCTGCGTGGAAGGACTACCTGAAGGAGCTCGTGAACCGATACGGGCCCGACGAACGGGCCGAGGGCAATTTCTGGGCTGACAACCCCTCGCTGCCCTTCCACCCGATCGAGGACTGGCAGGTCTGGAACGAGCCGAACTCGTTCAACAACTGGGCGAAGCCGAACCCGAAGAAGTACGGCAAGCTGCTGTCGATATCGGCGAAGGTGCTGCGCGCCGCCGACCCCGGCGCGAACGTCGTCACCGCCGGCGTCATCTCCCAGCCCGTCAACCGCCGCGCCATGGACGGCGACGTCTTCCTGAAGAAGATGCTCCGGTCGAAGCCGGCCGCCGAGGCCGCTGACGCGATCGCCATCCACCCCTACACGGGGGCCGTCAAGGACGTGAAGAGGCAGATCAAGCTGACCCGGGCCGTCCTCGACAAGGCGAAGCTCAAGAAGACGCCGATCTCGGTGACCGAGATCGGCTGGGGCGCGGGCGACAGCTCCAATCCGCTGATCGTTCCCGCCTCCAAGCAGCGCAAGAAGCTGCGCGACTCGTTCCGGATGATGCTGGAGGAGCGACGGAAGCTGAAGATCGACAAGGCGGTCTGGTACCAGTGGAAGGACGGGCCCGACACCGCCTGCTCCTGGTGCAGCACCGCGGGCTTGCTCACCGAGGACGGCAGCCCGAAGCCGCTGCTCGGCGAGTTCGCGGCGATCGCCCGCCGCTAGCCGCTCAGCCGGGACCGGGAGCCGACAGCTTGCGGCGGCGCTGGAGCCGCCGCTGGAGGTTGCGCAGATAAGGCGACGCCCCACCGCGGGCGGCGATCGCAGCCGGATAGGGGTGTGTGTGGCGTGCCGCTCGCCAGCCGCGGATCCGCCCGCCGAGGCCGCTGATCGTGCGATCGACGACCGCCTGGCCCCCGAGGATGACGAGGTCGCGGGCGACGACCGCCGGGAGTCGCGAGGGGGTCAGAACCCCCCACTTGCGGAGCACGTAGCCGCGTCCGAAGCCGGTCAGGTAGTTCTTGCCGCGGGAGCCCGACCCGAGCGTCGCCGAGTGCTCGTGGACCCCCAGGGCATCCGCCGCGAGCCTGCAGACGCCACCGGCCTCCAGCAGCTTCAGAGCGAGGTCGACGTCCTCCCAGTAGGCGAAGAGCCGCTCGTCGAAGCCGCCGACGGCGAGGAACGCGTCGCGGTCGAAGGCGGCCGCCTTCGGCGAGGGCCCGATCGGATCGGCGGCGCGCGCGAGCGCCGAGAGCGGCTCTCCGTTCAGGTAGTCGTAGACGAGCAGGGTCCCGTCGAGCTCCATGCCGGCGCTGTCGATCAGGTCCGGATGCCGCCAGTCGCGGAGGACCCCGGACGTCATCACGACGCCCGTGGCGGGATCGAGCGGAGCGATCAGCCGCTCGACGAATGCGGGGTCGCAGACGCAATCGTCGTTGAGCAGGACCAGCGTGTCCGTGCTCGCCCTCCTCGCACCGAGGTTCATCGGCATCGAGAAGCCGGCGTTGCGATCGAGCGGCACGGCCTCGGCGAAGTCGTAGGCGGCGCATGCGGCGCTCACCGCCCGCCCGGGCGAATCGTTGTCGATCACGATCGTCTCGTGCTCGACCGTCTGCGCCGCCAGCGACCCGAGCAGGCGGTCGAGGCGGCCCCCGGCCGGGGATTGGGACGGGACGATGACCGTCGCGGCGGTCAACCGGAGCTCAGAACGCGCCGGTACCGCGGATGACCGCGGGAAGCGTGTGGATGAGGATCCGCAGATCCTGACCCAGCGACGGGTTCTCGATGTACTGGATCTCGACGGCGAGCCGCTCCGACAGGGTGAGCTCGCCGCGGCCGAAGACCTGCATCGGCCCGGTGACTCCGGGCTTGACGCTGAGCCGGATCCGTTCGGCGTCGGTGTAGCGCTCGACGAGCTCGACCTGCTCGGGACGAGGGCCGACGATGCTCATCTCGCCGACGAACACGTTCACGAGCTGGGGCACCTCGTCGAGGCTGAAGCGGCGCAGGAACCCGCCGACCCGGGTCACCCGGGGGTCGTCGCGGAGCTTGAAGACGGGCTCGTCGAGCTCGTCGATGTCGACGAGGCTGTCGAGGGTAGCCTCGGCATCGACGGCCATCGTCCGCAGCTTGTACATCCGGAACGGGCGGCCGTCGAGGCCGGCGCGAATCTGCGAGAAGAGCACCGGACCGGGGCTGTCGAGCCTGATCGCGATCGCGATGACGATCGCGAACGGCGCAAACAGCAACAAGCCGATCGCGGATGCGGCGATGTCGAACATCCGCCGGATGAACAACGTCGAGCGCGAGGGATCCCAGGTGTTGTATTCGAGGATCGGCAGGTCGGCCAGCTGGACGAACCGCTCCGAGGGCAGCGCCTTGCCGCGCAGCGGCGAGACGACGCTGATCTTCACCTGGCGGCTGCGGCAGAGGTCCTTGAGATAGCCGATCAGGTCGGCTTCCACGCCGGTCGCGGCGACGACGATCCGGTCGACGCGCTCGGTCAGGGCGACGAGTTCGTCCTCGCGCTCACGACCGCTTCCGAGCTCACCGATCTCCCGGACGGCGGCGAGTTCGAGGTGCATCTCCTTGAAGAGGTGGAACTTGCGCTGCAACGAGGCGAGGACGGGCCCGTCGCCGACCAGGCCGACGAGCTCCGGCGGTGTCCAGCTCCACCAGAGCCACCGCGCCAGCGACCGGAAGCCGATCGCGGCGACTGCGGCGACGAGGAACAGGGCCACCGCCGTCCCCCACTGGACGAGACCGACGGGAGTCAGCGAGAGCAGGACGACGATGAGGGCGGTCGACAGCGTCGCCCAGGCGAGGATCGCGGGTACCTCGTCGGCGGTGAGGTGGCGAAGGGCGCGGTGATCGCGGTCGTAGAGGCCGAACAGCTTCGCGGTGAGGGGCCAAAGCGGCAGGAACAGGAACGCCCAGGCCGTGCCGGTGGACGGCACGGTCGCGATCAGGGTCGCTATCGATGCCGCGCAGAGATCCGCAAGCGCCAGCAGGCGGCGGCGGCGCGCGTCTCGCCACCAGCGTCCCCGGCGCACAACCGGCGCCTGCAGCGCAGCGACCACCGGCGCTGCGTCGTCGCGCGCATCCGCCGAGCCCTCGGCGACGGCCTCCCTACCTGCGAGATTCGGCATCTAGGAGCCCCATCCCCACGAGACGCCCGATCGACGTTGTGCCTGCATTCATGCAGAGCATAGACCCGTGGTCCGGATATCACGACCCGGAACCGAACCCGGGATCCGGCTCGATGATCGCTCGCGGGATCACGAGGGGCGCGAGTATCAGGCCCCGGCTGGCATAGGCCGCCAGGATCCTGGGCCTGCCGAGAGCCCCCTCGATTTCCGACGCCAGCAGCCATGGCCGGAAGTCATCCGGCGTCAGCTCGATGGCCCTGAGCGAGTCGAGGCGGGCGGCCTCGATGTTGCCCGCGGCCTGCTCGATCGTCGCCAGTCGCAGCCAGGGCTCGGAGCTCCACGGTTCGATCGCGGCGGCCGATCGCGCCGCCGCCGCGGCCTCGGAGAGCCGGCCCGAGGCGAGGGCGTCGCCGGAGGCTCCCATCCGGTTGCCGAACGTGGCGAGCACGCCCGCCGACCAGATCGCCGGGATCGCGAAGGCGACCGCGATCGCGGCGACGGCCGGCGCCGGGACCCGGATCCTGCCCCCCAGCGGCGAAACCGGCTCACGCTGGCCCGGCGAGAGAAGGGCGCCGTTGACGCAGATCGCCGCCGTGACGAGGATCGGGACGGCCGTCGCCGGCACCGACCATGTCCAGTCGATCAGCACACCGACGAGGCCGGTGGCGATCAGCCCGACGGCAGCGCCGAAGACCGGCGCGAGGCGTCCGCGCGCAAGCGATATTCCGGTTGCCCCGACGACGGCGAAGAACAGCAGGAACCCCGCCAGGCCGGCAATACCGAGCTCGGCGAGCAGCTCGAGCGGCTCGGAGTGGGCGTTCCGCACCGGAGTCTCGAGACTCCCGAAGCGGTTCCAGTAGAGGCTGTAGCTCCCGGCGCCGATGCCGCGGAGCGGGTCGTCGGCGAACGCGTCGAGCGCCGTCGACCAGAACTGGGCCCGACCCGAGCCCGTCACCGACAGCTCCCCCGAGCCGAGGCTCGCCTCACGCCCGGACGTGGCCGCGAAGTCGCCGGCGATCCGGCCCGGACCGGCGAGGAGGATGACCGCGACGAGGGCTGCGAGGGTGGCTGCGAGTACGTGCCGCATCCGTAGCCCGGGGACCGTGATCCGCGCGGCATGCGAGACGATGGCGGGGCCGCCGACCGCAACGCCGGCGACGCCGGCGAGCAGCGCCAGGCCGACCGCGAGCTCGGCCCCGCCCGGGGTCGAAAGCGGCGCGTCGAGGATGCCGGTGCCCGCCGTCGCGGCGACGACGGCCGGAGCACTCGCGATCGCGGCGACGACGAGGCTCGCAAGCGCCCTGCCGCGAGATTGCGCCCCGGCGATCGCGACCGCCGCCCCGATCGCGAGCGCGATCAGCGCTCCCCGCGAAGAAGTCATGTAGGCGGCGAGGATCACGATCGGCATCGCCGCGAGCGCGGCGGCGGTGGCCCGCCCCCGGGACGCGGCGGCGAACCAGATCAGCAGCGGCACCGCCATCGCCGCCATCGAGCCGAGGGCGTTCCAGTAACCCACCGGGTAGCTGAGCCGGCCCCCCGAGGACCCCATCGACGCGACCAGCTCGGTGTCCCCAGCGCCGAGGCCGGCGAGCCGGGAAGCGAGCGCGAGCCCACTCACCGCCACGAGCCCGGCCGCGAGGCCGAGGAGGACCGACCGTCCCCGGCCGGGCCGGATCAGAAGGCCGGCCAGCAGGAAGGCACCGAGATAGCCGGAGAGGCGGACGACGTCCTCGAAGCCGGCGCCGCGGTCGAGCGACCAGGCGAGCGAGAACGCGGCGAAGACGGCGAGCAACGCGAGCGCCGCGGCGGCGACGAGGAACGGCCGGCTCAGCGCCCGATCGCGGGCCGGGCCGAGCACCGTCGCCAGGACCGCGATCCAGGTGATCGCGGCGGCGATACCGAGTGCACTGGCGCCGTAGCCACCGCTCTCCAGCGACAGCGCGACGACGACGATCGCGACGGTTGCTCCGGGAGCGAGCTCCGGGAGTCTTCCGGCGATTGCATGCGAGGCTTTCACTATGGTCTGGCGTCGATGATTCGCCCGACCCTACGGGAGGCCTGGCTTGCGATCGCGATCGTAGCGGCGCTCGCCGCGGCCCCCGCCGCCGCAACCGCCGCCGTGCCCGCCAGCGACGAGTACGTGCTCGAGATCCCGGGAGTTCGCCAGACTGACAGCGGCCCCGTCGCCGGAGCCGCCGCCGCCTGAGCGGACCCCCGCTGACGACGTCCAGCGCGGCGTCGTCGGCGAGCAGGACCCACCGGCCACCCCGCTCGCCGCGCTCGGCGACGCCCTCGCCGGGCTCCCGGCCGTCTTCGTCGCCGGGCTCCTCGCCCTCGCCGCGCTCGCCGTCCTGACCGTCACGCGCCGCAGCCCGACTCCGCACGCCTCCCGTTGAGCAGCCTCGCGAAGCTCCCGGCGGCGTTCGCCGCCCTGGCCGCCATCTGGGCGATCGCCCTCGCCGGCTGCGGCGGCGGCGATGAGCCCTCCGGCGTCGCTGCCGACCCGTTCTACGGCGTCGCGCCCGAGGGGCTGCAGAACCCGACCGATTACGAGCGCATGCGGACCGGCGGGCTCGGAACCGTGCGCGTCGTGCTCCAGTGGTCGGCGATCGAGGGCGAGAAGGGCGTCTACAACTGGCAGAGCAGCGACCAGGTGCTGAGCCAGCTCGCGCTCGCCGGGCTCGACCCGCTCGTGACCGTCTACGGAACCCCGGCCGCCTACGCCTCGGAGGCGACGGCGGCGCCCACCAACGACGAGGAGACGTTCGATGCCTGGGCCGACTTCCTCGCCGCGGCGGTCGCGCGCTACGGGAGCGAGGGCGACTACTGGCCGGCGTTCGCCGAGACGAACGGCGACGCCGACCCGCGGCCGGTCAGCGAGTGGGAGATCTGGAACGAGCCGAACTCGTCGACCTTCTGGTCCCCGACGCCCGATCCGGCGGCGTACGGCGATCTGATCAAGCGCTCGGCCAAGATCATCGGCAAGGCCGACCCGCAGGCGAAGGTGATGAGCGCCGGGATGTTCGCGACCCCGCAGTCGGACGGCGCGATCGTCTCCTACGACTTCCTCGACGCCCTCTACGGCGTCGACGGCGTCGACGGCGCGATCGACATCGTCGGCGTCCATCCGTACGGTCCCGACGAGAACGCGGTCATCGATCAGGTCGAGAAGACCCGCAAGGCGGTCGACGCGACCGGCAGCGACGCGCCCCTGTGGGCCACCGAGATCGGCTGGGGCGCGAACCCGAAGAGCGGGAACGATCTCGCCAAGACGCCCGAGGAGCAGGCCGAGCTGCTCGGCTCCACGTTCGGGAAGCTGAGCGGGTCCCGCGAGGAGCTCAACCTCGACGGAGTCGTCTGGTACACGTGGCACGACTCGGTCGATTCCGCCGTCGGCGAGTGCGGGTGGTGCGCGACTGCGGGTCTCGTCGACGCCGATCGCGACACGAAGCCGGCCTGGGAGGCCTACACGGAGCTGACCGGCGGGACGCCCTGAGGCTCAGGCGGTGCCGCCGGCCATCGCCGGCAGGATCACGACGGTGTCGGAGCCCGAGACCGGCGTGCCGAGACCATCGAGCAGCCGCACGTCCTCGTCGTTCAGATAGACGTTGACGTAGCGGTTCAGCTCACCCGCATCGTCGAACAGCTGACCGCTGACGCCGGGATTGGCGTCAGCGAGATTCCGCAACACGGAGCCGACGTCATCACCCTCGACGTCGACGACGGACTCGCCGCCCGTCTGGGCGCGGAGCACCGGGGGGATCTTCACCTTCGGCATCGCGGGAACCCTACAGATCCGTATCCCCGGCCTACTCGAACCCGGCGGGCATGAGGGCGGCGCGTTCGGTGACCTCGTGGTAGCAGAGGACGTCTCGGGCGAAGTAGTGACCGACCAGGCTCCGGCGCGTCGCCCCCGGGCGGGTGACGGCCGATCCGCCGTGGGTCAGGTTGTGGTGCCAGAACAGGACGTCGCCCGCCGAAGCGGTGAACTTCTCCGGCCCGCCTTCCGCGGCGGCGACGAGCTCACGCATCCGTCGCACGTAGGCGTCCCCCTTGTCGGCGATCTGAAGCGGTGGCGGGTCCGGGACGCCGAGATCCTCGGTCATCACGTACGGGAACCGATGGCTTCCGGGCACGTAGAAAACGGGGCCGCTGCCCTCGTCGATGTCCTCGAGCGCCACCCACATCCCGACCAGGAAGCCGGGAGGCTCGGTCATCATGTGAAACGCGTCTGAGTGCGCCTCCTGCTGGCTGCCCTGCCGGAAGTAGATCGTCTGGAAGAGCCCCGCGCTGCGGCCGAGGATCAGCTCCATCAGCTCGAGCGCCCGGGGATCGGCGGCGAGCCGTCTGACGGCGCCGGACTCGTGATGGACGTTCATGAAGCGCGGGTCGAGGTGGTGCTGGTGGATCGTCCCGGCGGCCGCGAGCCGGTCGATCTCCTCGTTCGCGGCGGCCACGGCCTCGCGATCGAAGAACCCCTCGGCGACGAGGTAGCCGGTCTCGGGCCATGCCCGCAGACCCTGCTGCAGGTCCGCATCGAGGTCTCCGAACCGGGGATCCGCCTCGAGCTCGGCGATGCCGTCAGGGCGGTCGAGGCGGGCGACCCCCTCGCCGCGGCCGGCGACCTCCGAGTGGCTGACCAGGCCGAACCAGGGGCCGCGCATGCCGAGCTCCCGGTACCGCTTCCGGGTCGGCCGCAACTGCTGGGGGTGCAGCATCTGCCCGGCGGCGACGACGGGTCGCCACCGGCCGAGCCGGTTGCGCGTCCTGGCTATCGACTCGCGGAGCCCCATCGGGCCGCGAGCCTACCGGGATTGCATCCGGCGAGGTCGGGAGTCGCGAGGCCGAGGAAGAGCCCGGCGCCGCGTGCTTCGCACGCAAGCCGGCAGATGTCGCCGGCAGTCGCGCCCCCGTCCCGCCGGCAGGTCAGCCCGCGCAGAAGAGTTCGTAGTCCGGGAACTTCCCGAGGTCCTCGTCGGCGACCCGGGGTGCGTCGGGGCCGCAGATCGGGCAGTCGGGATCGCGCCTGACCTTGAGCTCGGTGAACTCGGTACCGAGTGCCTCGAACAGGAGCAGCCTGCCGACCAGCGGCCGGCCGGCACCGGTGACGAGCTTGACCACCTCGAGGGCCTGAAGCAGCCCCATGATGCCCGGCAGGACGCCGAGGACGCCGGCAGCACCGCAGCTCGGCGCGAGCTCGGCGGGTGGCGGCGTCGGATAGAGGCAGCGGTAGCACGGCCCCTCGTGGGGGACGAACGTCGAGATCTGCCCGTCGAAGGAGAGGATCGACGCCGAGACGACCGGCTTGTTGAGGCGCACCGAAGCGTCGTTGAGCAGGTATCGGGTCGGGAAGTTGTCGGCTCCGTCGACGATAACGTCGTAGTCGGAGAGCAGCTCGATCACGTTCTCGGGGCCGAAGCGGACCCGATGCTCGACGACGTTGACGTCGGGGTTCAGCGCCTCGATCGCCTTGCGGGCGGACTCGGTCTTGGGCATCCCGATCCGCTCGGTGTTGTGGATCACCTGCCGCTGCAGGTTCGAGGCGTCGACGACGTCGTCGTCGATCAGCCCGAGCGTGCCGACGCCCGCCGCCGCGAGGTAGAGGGCCGTCGGGGAGCCGAGGCCGCCGGTGCCGAGCAGCAGGACCTTGGCGTCGAGCAGCTTCAGCTGGCCCTCGAGGCCGATCTCGGGAACGAGGATGTGGCGTGAGTAGCGCTCCTTCTGCTCCTGGGTCAGCGACCGCGGGGTGACGACCGGCAGGCCGCGGTCGCGCCAGAGCGTGATTCCGCCGGCCATCGAGCTGACGTCCTCGTAGCCGAGCTCCTCGCCGAGCGTCTTCGCGGCCAGCGCCGAGCGGATGCCCGAGGCGCAGTAGAGGATGATCCGCTTGGAGCGATCGGGCACGTACTGCTCGATCCGGGACTCGAGGTAGCTGCGGGGGACGTGGATGGCGCCCTCGATGTGCCGCTCCTCGAACTCGTGCTGCTCGCGCACGTCGACGATCGCGGCGTCGCCGGCGTCGAGCTCGGCGGCCGCCTCCGTCGGCTGGATCTCCTCGATCTCGGCCTTCGCCTGAGCGATCAGGTCGGCGCCGCTTGCACGGTTCTTCGTCTCGGTCTCCGGAGTCATTACTTCAGAAAGTATAGCGCCCGCCGAGGGGGCCGTCGATCAGCCGAGGGCCGGCCTCATCTGACGCAAACGCCGTACCCGCTCCTCGATCGGAGGGTGGGTGCTGAACAGGCTCGCCATCGCCTTTCCCCTGCCGCCGGCGAGCGGCTTGACGATGTAGAGGCACTCGGTCGACTCGTTGACCTTCATGGGGATTGCCTTGCTGCCCTCGTCGAGGCGCAGCAGCGCCGATGCGAGGCTTTCCGGATTGCCGCAGATCTGGGCGCCCGTCGCGTCGGCCGCGTACTCGCGCTGTCGCGAGATCGAGAGCTGGATGATCGACGCGGCGATCGGAGCGAGCAGAACGAGCGCCAGCGACGCGATCAGGCCGATCGGACTGTCATCGTCGCCGCCGAACCAGAGCAGCATGTAGCCGAGATAGGTGATCGCACCGCCGATCGCGGCTGCGACCGCCTGGATCAGGGTGTCGCGGTTGCGGATGTGGGCGAGCTCGTGGGCGATGACACCGCGGAGCTCGTCCGGCGAGAGGAGCTTGGTGATGCCGGAGGTGACCGCGACGGCCGCCTTCTCCGGGCTGCGCCCGGTCGCAAAGGCGTTGGGCGCCTCCTGGGGAATCACGTAGAGGGCCGGCATCGGCATCTTCGCGGCGGTCGTCAGCTCGCGAACCATCTCGTAGATCTGCGGCGCCTGCTCCTCGGTGATCGGCTTCGCGCCGGCGGATCGGAGGGCGATCTTGTCGCTGAACCAGTAGACGCCGAGGTTCATCACCAGCCCGATGCCGAGGAACATCAGCGCCGTCTGGGGGCCCCCGATCAGTGCGCCGATGACGACCAGAAGGCCGGTCAGACCGGCCAGCAGCAGGGTGGTTCGCAGGCCCGCGGCCCAGTTGGAGCTTCGTGTCGTCGTCATCGGGTGCCTCCTGTGGCGTCTCGGTGAGAGCGGAATGGTTGCAGACGCAGGTAAGCGGTCCCTAATCGGCTAAGGAGGAATCGCCGAGCGGTCGATTGGGGATTGATGCGTCGCGGAACCCTCCTCACCCAGGTGCTGCTGGTCAACCTGCTGCTGATCGCCGCGGCGGTGATCGCCGCCTCGATCGCCTCGAATCCCGACAGCGCGATCCGTGACAACGCCGAAGTCGGGCTCGTCCTCGGCTTCGCGGTCGCGGCGACGGTGGCGGTCAACATCTGGCTGCTCGCTCGCCGATTCGAGCCCCTGGAGCAGCTCGC
The DNA here is from genome assembly GCA_963784885.1 of uncultured Conexibacteraceae bacterium. Classification (GTDB taxonomy): domain Bacteria; phylum Actinomycetota; class Thermoleophilia; order Solirubrobacterales; family 70-9; genus RHKX01. The sequence goes on along the minus strand of CAWATA010000004.1, from coordinate 121,545 downwards.
AACCGAGATGGAGGAGGTCGACCTCAGCAAGCCGCCGACGCTGCCCGTCGTGACCGGCGGCCCCGATGAGGTGGTCAGCATCGAGCGCTCCTTCCACGCGATGCTCGAGCGCCTCGAAGCCGAGCGCCGAGGCGCCGCCAGCGCCGCGCTCGGGGCCCAGGAGCGGGAGCGCGAGCGGATCGCCCGCGATCTTCACGACGAGGTCAATCAGGCGCTGACCGCACTGCTCCTCCGGCTCGAGGCCGTGCGCCGGCAGACCGACGATCCCGAGACCGCTGCCGAGCTCGGCGAGATCGGCGGGTTGATCTCGCGAGCGATGCGGGAGCTCCTCGACCTCGCGCGCGGACTGCGGCCGACGACCCTCGACGACCTCGGGTTGAAGGCGGCGCTCGCGACGCTCGTCGAGGAGGTCGAGCGGGAAGCCGGGGTCCAGGCGAGCTTCGAAGTGGAGGGCGACATCGACGAGCTCTCCGACGACCTTCAGCTCGTCACCTACAGGATCGCGCAGGAGGCGGTCACCAACGTCGTCCAGCACGCCGGCGCCGAACATCTGCGCGTGCGGCTGATCGGCTCCGGCGATGAGTTCGAGCTCCGGGTCAGCGACGACGGCACCGGGTACGGGGGCGGGCGCGCCGACGAGAAGCTCGGGATCGCCGGGATGCGTGAGCGGGCGCTCCTCTGCGGGGGCTCGCTGACGGTCGAATCCGTGCCGGAAGCCGGTACCCGGGTAACGCTCCGGGCCCGAACTGCCGATGGAGCGATCATGAACGGTGTCGAGAAGCCGAGACCGCCGCGATGAGGGTGCTGATCGCAGACGACCACGGGATCGTCCGCTCCGGACTGCGAAAGCTGCTCGAGAGCGAGGACGGGATCGAGGTCGTGGCCGAGGCCGGCGACGGCGTCGAGGCGCGCGACCGAGCGCTGGAGGTGCGCCCGGACCTGGCGATCCTCGACGTGAAGATGCCCGGGATGAACGGCCTCGAGGCGACGCGGGCGATCCGCGCGACTGCCCCCGACGTGTCCGTTCTGGTCCTGTCGATGCACGATGAGGACCGCTATCTCTTCGAGGCGCTGAAGGCGGGCGCCTCCGGCTACGTCCTCAAGCGGGCGGCCGATCGCGAGCTGATCGAGGCGATTCGCGCGGTCGAGCGCGGTGAGCCGTTCCTCACCCCCGAGGCCCAGCAGGCGCTGATTCGCGATGTCCTCGACGGCGGCGAAAACCGAGGCGAGGAGCTGACGCCGCGCGAGGAGGAGGTCGTGAAGCTCGTCGCCGAGGCCCACACGAACAAGGAGATCGCCGAGATCCTCGGCCTCGCCGAGAAGACCGCCGAGAACCACCGCTCGAACGCGATGCGGAAGCTCGGCATGCGGGACCGCGTCGAGCTGGTCCGCTACGCGATTCGCCGCGGGCTCATCGAGCCCTGAGCGGCCGCCTCATCCGGGCTTGCGCAGGGTGACGATGTCTTGGTACGGGGCGCCGTCTCCGACCCGACGCCCGGACCACCATCCCCGCTCGATTTCAGGACCGGGCTCGAAGCCGGCATCCTCCGCCGCGGCTGCGAGCTGCGACTCGAAGATCCCGACGCAGAACTCGGGCACGCGCGGGTCCGCGGCCAGGTAGGGCGTCCCGGTCGAATCGCTCAGGCGGTGATCGAGGGCGAACGCGGCTCGCGACTCGCGCAGGAGGCCCTCGACCTCGGAGTCGACGAGGAAGAACGTGCAGACGAGGACGCCGCCGCCGCGGAGCACGCGGCCGGCCTCGGCCAGATATCGGCGCACCCCATCCGGCTCGATGTGGGTGAACACCGATGCGGCCAGCGCCGCATCGAACCGGTCGGCGGCGAACGGGAACTCGTACTCGGCCGGCGAGACATCGCCGGCGCGGTTGTATTGACGGTTCCAAACGTCGGCGAGCTGAAAGCGGAAGTTCGGATGCCGTGGGGTGATCTCGCGCGCGCACCAGGAGACGAAAGCCGGGACGACGTCGAAGCCCTCGTAGGTGCCCTCGCGCAGGTGCGGGACCAGGGCGACGGCCGCACGCCCGACCCCGCAGCCGATGTCGAGGACGTCCGCATCCGGGCCGATTCCGATGTCGTTGACGAGGCGATCCCGCCAGTAGGCGCCGACCGGAGCGAAGTCCTCGCGGCGGCCGACGTACTGGAGACTGCGCGGCGGCACCAGCGGATCGCGACGCCCGCGGAGCTGATCGAGCGCGTCCAGCGGTGCGTAGGCCACCGCCCGGAACCGATGGGAGTAGTAGGCGCTCTTCAGCATCGAGCGGACGCGCTCGCGGAAGGTCTGCTTCTTGATCGCGCTCACCTCAGGTACCGTGCTCCCACCGATCCGGACCGAAAGCGGGACCGTTCGTGGCGGCTGCAGTCTCACACAACCCCAGTCGGCGAAAGCTCCGCGACGGCTCCTTCATCGAGCTGCGGGAGGTGCTGCCGAGCGACAAGGAGGCGATCGCCGGCGGTTTCGCCCGCCTCAGCCCGGAGTCGCGGTACCGCCGCTTCTTCTCCTCCCTCGACCGCCTCTCCTCCACCGACCTCGCCTACCTGACCGAGGTCGATCACCACGACCACGAGGCGGTGATCGCCTTCGACGACGGGGGCGACGCGGTCGGAGTGGCCCGCTACGTGCGGGGCGAGGAGCCGGACACAGCCGAGGTGGCGGTCGTGGTCGGCGACGATTGGCAGGGAAAGGGCGCCGGCACGGCGCTGCTCGAGCGCCTGACCGAACGCGCGGCGGAGAATGGAATCGAGCGATTCGTCGCCCTCGTCCTGCAGGAGAACGCCGAGGCGATCGAGCTGTTCCGGTCGATCGACGGCGAAACGACCGGACCGCGCCGGACCCCCGACGGCTACCTCGAGCTGATCCTCGAGGTCCCGCCCGGGCCGGTAACCGGAACCGCGCTCGGGCGCGCGCTGAGGACCGCGGCGGCGGGACGGGTCGTCATCCATCCCTGGCGCTTGATCAAGGATCGGCTGCAGGCCATGCAGCAAAACCGACCTGATCGCTAGGATTTGTTCCATGCTGTTCTCGACCAAGGCCGAATACGGGGTGCGACTGATGGTGGCCCTCGGCCGGCAGGGTGGTGAGCGCCCGGTGGCGCTCGCGTCGCTCGCCGACTCGGAGACCCTCCCCCTCTCCTACCTCGAGCATCTCGTGGCGAAGCTGCGCGATGCGGGCCTGGTCAGCTCGCAGCGCGGCGCCCACGGCGGCTACCGCCTCGCCCTACCCGCCGAGGACATCCGCATGCTCGAGGTCGTCGAAGCCCTGGAGGGCCCGATCGCCCCGATGGATTGCTTCGTCGACGGCGCCGACGGTCGCGTCCTCTGCTCCCACGAGTCCGACGGCGACGCCGCGTGCTCGACGAAGCTGCTCTGGACGAGGGTCCACGGCGGCATCACCCGGGCGCTCGCGGGCACGACCCTCGCGGAGCTGATCGAGTTCGAGAGCCGCGACCGAAAGCTGAAAACAGTCGCGGCCGGCGCCGCCTGAGCGCCGCCGCACACCCGAAACGAACTGGAGTCGAATTGGCTGATCTCGAGATCAAGAACCTGCACGTGTCCGCCGAGGAGAAGCAGATCCTCAAAGGGCTGAACCTGGCGGTCAGCCGTGGCGAGGTCCACGCGCTGATGGGGCCGAACGGCTCCGGAAAATCGACCCTCGCGAACTCGATCATGGGCCATCCCTCGCTCGAGGTCACCGACGGAACGATCTCCTTCGACGGCGAGGACGTCACCGAAGCCGCCCCCGACGAGCGCTCGCGGGCCGGGCTCTTCATGGCCTTCCAGTACCCGGTCGCGGTGCCCGGCGTGACCGTCGCCAAGTACCTGCGGATGATCGTCAACGCCAGGCGCGAGGCGCAGGGTGAGCCCGAGATCAAGCTCAGGGACTTCGCGCGGACGACGCAGGAGGCGATGGAGATGATGGACATCCCGCGTGATTTCTCCAGCCGCTACCTCAACGACGGCTTCTCCGGCGGCGAGAAGAAGCGGATGGAGATGCTGCAGATGGCGCTCCTGAAGCCGAAGATCGCCGTCCTCGACGAGACCGACTCCGGCCTCGACATCGATGCGCTCCGCACCGTCGCCGACGGCGTCAACCGCTTCGCCGGGCCGGACATGGGCGTCCTGATCATCACCCACTACCAGCGGATTCTCCACATGGTCGAGCCCGACCGCGTTCACGTCATGTTCGAGGGCCGGATCGTCAAGGAGGGCGGCCCCGAGCTCGTCGGCGAGCTCGAGGAGAAGGGCTACGGCTGGATCAAGGAGGAGGTCGCGGCGGGCGCCTGAGCGCCGCGCGGCCGGCAGACATGGCATCGGTCGCCTCCGATCGCGCCGCCGCCGCTGCGGGCGGGCTCGACCTCGAGCGGATCCGCTCGTCGTTCCCGACCCTGAGCCGGATGATCGGCGCCGAGCCCCTCGTATACCTGGACTCGGGCGCGAGCTCCCAGCGCGTCCTCGCCTCGATCGAGGCGGTCGACCGCTACGAGCGCCGCCATCACGCCAACGTCCATCGCGGCTCCCACACGCTCTCGGCCGAGGCCACCGACGCCTACGAAGGCGCCCGGGCGACCGTCGCCGACCACCTCGGCGCCGGCGACCGCCGCGAGATCATCTTCGTCCGCAACGCGACCGAGGCGATCAACCTCGTCGCCCGCGCCTGGGGCGTCGCCAACGTCGGCGCCGGCGACCGGATCGTGCTGACCGAGATGGAGCACCACTCGAACATCGTGCCCTGGCAGCAGCTCGCGGAGTCGACCGGCGCGGTGATCGACTGGGTCGGGATCGACGACGACGGCGAGCTCCTCCGCGACGAGCTCGAAGCGGCGCTGGAGCGATCGCCGAAGCTGCTCGCGATCACCCACCTCTCCAACGTACTCGGAACCCTGAACCCGATCGCCGAGATCGCAGCGATGGCGCACGAGGCCGGCGCGCTGATCCTCGTCGACGGCGCCCAGTCGATGCCGAAGCTCGACGTCGACGTCCGTGAGCTCGGCGTCGACTTCTACGCCGTGACCGGACACAAGGCCTACGGTCCGACCGGGATCGGCGCGCTCTGGGCCCGGCTCGAGCTGCTGCGCGAGATGCCTCCGTTCCTCGGCGGCGGATCGATGATCCGCAAGGTCACAAAGCAGGGCACGACCTTCGCCGATCCGCCCGCCCGATTCGAGGCCGGCACGCCCGCGATCGCCCAGGCGATCGGCATGGCGGCGGCGCTGCGCTGGCTCGACGCGGTCGGGATGGAGCGAGTTCTCGTCCACGAGCGCGAGATCACCGCCTACGCGCTCGAGCGGCTCGGCGCGATCCCGGGGCTGTCGGTGTTCGGCCCCCCCGCCGCCCCGGAGCGGATCGGGCCCGTGTCATTCGCGGTCGAGGGGATCCACCCACACGACATCGCCGAGATCCTCGACCGCCACGGGGTCGCCGTGCGCGCCGGGCACCACTGTGCGCAGCCGTTGATGCAGCGCCTCGGCGTCCCCGCGACCGCCCGGGCGAGCTTCGGCGTCTACACGACCCGCGAGGAGATCGATCGACTCGCCGATGCGATCGGCGACGCCCGCCGGGTCTTCGAGGTCTGACCGTGGACGAGCTCTATCGGGACCAGATCCTCGAGCACTACAAGCGGCCCCACAACTTCGGCCGGCTCGACTCCTACGACCTCGACTTCGAGGACACCAACCCGTTCTGCGGGGACGAGCAGCACGTCTTCATCAAGCTCGACGACGACGGCAGGGTCAGTGAGGTCTCGTTCGAGGGGCAGGGCTGCGCGATCTCGACGGCGGCGACGTCGCTGCTGACCGATGAGCTGATCGGCATGACTCGCGAGGAGTTGCTGCGGCTGCCGAAGGAGACCGTCCTCGACCTGCTCGGCATCGACATCTCCGCGACCCGGATGAAGTGCGCGATGCTCGGCCTCAAGGTCGTCAAGTCCGCCGGCCTCGGCCAGCCGGCCGACTGGGAGGACGAGGGCGAGGACGCCGATCCGGCGACGATCGGATCGGCGGACCTCTAGCCGGCTCTTCGCCCGGCGCGGCCGGCGAGCTTCCGCCAGACGATCCCGCCGAAGACGACCCGTTCGCGGGCGAGGGTGTCGTTGCGGCCGATCCACGGACGGAACGAGCGGGCGAGGAGCCAGAGCGCTGCCGACGGCGAGTGCTCGGCGGCCAGGAGCCGATCGAGGTCCCGACGATGCCGGGGCAGGATCTCCTCTCCGAGGCGGATTCGGAGGATCGTGCCGAGCTGGCGGATCAGCAGGTAGCGGCCGAAGTAGGCGGAGCGCCAGCCCGGGCTGCGGGCGGCGAGGCGCAGCCGCCTGGCGGCCCGGCGGGCGCGCATCGCCACGGTGCCGAGCCGGCCGCTCGGCGGAGCCACCCAGTGGCCTTCGGCCTCGCTGACCGTGACCGACTCGCCGTGGCGGACGTAGTCGTGGGTCGGCCGGTCGACGTAGGCAAGGGGCGCGGTCGCCATCGCACAGAGGGCGAGCCAGTGGTCGTGGTAGAGCTCCTGCCCGGTGCCACCGGGCGGGAACGGCAACGCCGTTGCGAGCAGCTCACGGCGGAACATCGAGGCGGCCCCGGTGACGTTGTTGGTGACGAGCATCGAGGCCATGCTCTCGGCGTTGTTGCGGCGCTCGTAGAAGTACGTGTCGGAGAGCACGGTGCCGTCCCCGCCGGCGATCCGCACGTCGCTGTAGGCGAGCAGCGACTCGGGGGCGGCGGCGAGCGCCGTTTCGAGGACCTCGAGCTTGTCGGGGTCCCAGCGGTCGTCCTGGTCGGCGAGGGCGATCAGATCCGCCGACCCCGGCGCCATCGTGATCGCCCGCTCGAAGTTGCGGAGAAAGCCGAGGCGCTCGGGAGAGCGGCTGACGACGAAGCGCGCGTCTGCCACCGTCTGGCGCTCGATCTCCGCGAACGGTCCCGGGTCTGACGCGTCGTCGCTGATCACGCAGATCCAGCTCGATTCGGTCTGGTCGCGAATCGAATCGAGCTGGACCCTGAGTCGCTCGGGCTCGGGGTTGTGCGTCGCCATGCAGATCGCGATCCGCGCGCCGGTCTCCCGCGCCGCGGCAGGCTCGGCGGCGATCGCGCCGGGCGGCACCCGCCCGCCGCTATCGCCCGGCACCGTCAGCATCGTCCACCAGAGATCGCCCGCCCCGTAGCTGCGCTCCTCGGGCATCGCCCAGGCCTCGACCGGGAATTCGCGGCCGGCGGCGCGGACGGCGAACCGCTCCCCGGCCCAGGCCGGCGGCATCGTGCCACCGACGAAGAAGGCCGTGCCGGAGCCGACGCGGATCGGATCCGGCGGCATCATGGTCAGCTCGGCCGCTGCCCCGGTGATCTCGATATCGGCGCGCTCCATCTCCGTTCGGGGAGCATTGTCGAGCCTCGCGCCGGTGGCTGCCGCCGGGTCCCCGCTAAAATCCGACTCTCAGAGTAGGGATTGAATGACGGACCACACCGTATGCACAGTCGAAGAGCTCCCGGACGGGGCGAGGAAGATCGTCGAGATCGACGGAATCGAGATCGGCGTCTTCAACTGCGGCGGCGAGCTTCTCGCCATCGAGGATCGGTGCTCCCACGACGACGGACCGCTCGCCGAGGGTGAGTTCGATTCCGCTGCCTGTACGGTTGAGTGCCCGCGACACGGCTCGCTCTTCGACCTGAAGAGCGGCCGTCCCAAGACCCTTCCCGCCTTCGCGCCGGTCGAGACCTTCCCGGTCCGGGCAGAGGATGGGCAGATCAAGCTGGAGGTTGACTGAAATGAATCCGCCGCCCGACGCCGCAACGATCGACCCCAAGCAGGCCGAGCGCGAGGCGATCAAGGACATCAACCAGGACTACAAGGCGAAGTTCGGGTTCAACGACCCCGAGACCGGCTACGTCTACAAGGCGCCGAAGGGCCTCAGTCGTCAGCTCGTCGAGGACATCTCCGAGTACAAGGACGAGCCCGAGTGGATGCGCGAGTTCCGGCTCAAGGCGCTCGACCACTTCCTCGCGCGCCCGATCCCGCAGTGGGGCGCCGACCTCAACCAGATCGACTTCGACGACATCCACTACTTCGTGCGCGCCTCCGAGCGGGCCGAGCACAGCTGGGACGACGTCCCCGACGACATCAAGAACACTTTCGACAAGCTCGGCATCCCCGAGGCGGAGCGCAACTTCCTCGCCGGCGTCGGGGCCCAGTACGAGTCCGAGGTCGTCTACCACCAGGTCCGCAAGGACCTCGAGGAGCTCGGCGTCCAGTTCCTCGACATGGACACGGCTCTGCGCGAGCACGAGGACATCATCCGCGAGCACTTCGCGACGGTCATCCCCGCCAACGACAACATGCTCGCGGCGCTCAACTCGGCCGTCTGGTCGGGCGGCTCATTCGTCTACGTCCCCAAGGGCGTCAAGGTCGAGATGCCGCTGCAGGCCTACTTCCGGATCAACACCGAGAACATGGGCCAGTTCGAGCGGACGCTGATCATCGCCGACGAGGGCTCCGACGTGCACTACATCGAGGGCTGCACGGCGCCGGTCTACTCGACCGACTCGCTGCACTCGGCCGTCGTCGAGCTGATCGCCCGCCCCGGGTCGCGGATCCGCTACACGACCGTTCAGAACTGGTCGCAGAACGTCTACAACCTGGTCACGAAGCGGGCGATCGCCGAGCGCGACGCCACCGTCGAGTGGGTCGATTGCAATCTCGGTTCCAAGATCACGATGAAGTACCCGTCGATCTACCTGATGGGCGAGCGCGCCCACGGCGAGATCCTCTCGATCGCGTTCGCCGGCGCCGGTCAGCATCAGGACGCCGGCGGCAAGATCATCCACGCGGCGCCGAAGACGACGTCTTCGATCTTCTCGAAGTCGATCAGCAAGGACGGCGGCCGCTCCACCTACCGCGGACTGCTCGAGGTCGCCAAGGGCGCGACCGAGGCCCGCTCGAAGGTCGTCTGCGACGCGCTCCTGCTCGACCCCGAGTCGCGATCGGACACCTACCCGACGATCAGGATCGACGAGAACGACGCCAACGTCGGACACGAGGCCTCGGTCTCGAAGATCGGCGAGGAGCAGCTGTTCTACCTGCAGACGCACGGGCTCGACGAGGAAGAAGCGTCGAAGATGATCGTCAACGGATTCATCGAGCCGGTCGTCAAGGAGCTGCCGATGGAGTACGCCGTCGAGCTCAACCGCCTGATCGAGCTGCAGATGGAGGGCTCGATTGGCTAGCGCGACCGCGCAGTCGGCCGGAGCCGCGGCGACCGAACCCGCCTGGCTCGCCGAGCGACGAGAGCGGGCGGTCGAAGCGGCGAAGGGGCTCGCCCTCCCGGGTCCGAAGACGCGCGGCTGGGAGTTCACCGACCTCGCCGAGCTCGACCTGTCGGCCTACGCGCCCGCCGAGGCCGGCGATCCCGCCGCCGCCGCGGGTCTCGGAAGCCGCCTGACGGTCCCGGCGGGATCCGCCGGGCTGACCCAGGTCGACGCCACCTCGACCTCCGAGGTCGGGGAGCCGGACGGGTCGGGACTCCCCGACGGCGTCATCGTGATGAGCCTCTCCGCCGCCGCCGAGCGCTTTCCGGACCTGATCGCCGACCGCCTCGGGACGATCGTCCCCGGTGGCGAGGATCCGTTCGTCGCGATCAACGACGCCGGTTGGAGCGGCGGCGCGCTCGTCTACGTGCCGCGCAACGCCTCCCCCGAGCACCCGATCTCGCTGACGGCGGTCCAGCAGGCCGCCGGGCGAACGCTCAACTGGCGGACGCTGATCGTCCTCGAGGAGGGCGCGGAGGCCGAGGTCTGGGAGCGCTACGTGTCCGCCGACGAGGCCGGCGACGGGCTCTTCAACGGGGTCACCGAGGTGATCGTCGGCGAGGGCGCCAACCTTCGCTACGTCTGCGGTCAGGACCTCTCCGAGAGCTCCTGGGTCTTCGCGAGCCAGCGCGCCGAGGTCGCCCGCGACGGGCACCTCGAATGGGTCGCGCTCGGCTTCGGGTCCGCCAACGGGAAGGTGCGGATGGAGACGAAGCTGACCGGCCGGGGTGCCGGTGCCCGGGTTACCGGCGCTTACGTGAGCAACGGCCGCCAGCACCTCGACTACGACACGACGCAGGAGCACGCCGCCGAGGACACGACCTCCGATCTCGCGTTCCGCGGGGTTCTCGACGGTCGGTCGACCGCGGTCTGGCGGGGCATGATCAACGTCGACAAGGGGGCGCAGCGAACCGACGCGTTCCAGGACTGCCGCAACCTGATCCTCTCCAAGCGGGCGCACGCCGACGCGATCCCAGGGCTGCAGATCGAGGCCGATGACGTCGCGTGCACCCACGCCGCTGCGGTCGCACAGATCGATCCCGAGCAGCTCTTCTACCTGACCTCGCGCGGACTCGACCGCGAGCAGGCGGGCGAGCTGATCGTCGGCGGCTTCCTGGCCGAGCTCGTCGAGCGGGTGCCTGATGGGCCCGTCGCCGACGCGCTGGCCGAGGCGCTCGAATCCCGTCTCGCCGAGCTCCTCGACGGCTGAGGCCATGCGGTTCGGCGCGGCCGCGGCGCTGTTGCTCGCCGCCTCGGCGGCGCTCCTTGCGACCGGCTGCGGCGGCGAGCGCGAGTTCGCCGCGGGCGAGTTCATCGACGCCGCCAACGCGGAGGGCGCCGCGCTCGCCCTCGGCGCCGAGATCTCCACGACCGAGAACGACGAGCCCATCTACGCGATCAGGTCGCGCCCGGAACCCGGCGCGGACCCGAACCCGCAGCTCGGGGAGGGACCCGGCAACGGCACGCTGATCGTCGCCGTGGACGCCGCCGCGGCGGGTGCCGAGTTCGACCGCTGCGAGACTTCTGCCGACCTGACCTGCTTCCGCGCCGCCAACGTCGTCCTCCGCTTCGAGGCGATGACGGCCGCCGACCGGGCTCGGATCAGCGGCGCCGTGTCCGCCCTCGCCGCGGACGGATAGGCCCGTCCTACTCGGTCGTCCGCCCGGGGCCCTCGTCCGCGTTCGCTCGCCGGCGCTCGCGAATCGAAGCGACGACGACCGCGATCAGCACGATCACTCCCGGGATCACGTAGGGCAACCAGTGGCCGGCGTGTGCGACGGGGACCACGACGTCATCCGTTCGCCTGCGACAGCAGGTAGAGGCCGAGGACGCTGAAGAAGACCATCGTCACGAGCATCCAGACCTGGGAGTAAGCCGCGGTCCGCGGGTCCTTCCAGAGCGCGAGAGCCCGGTCGTGGCCGAGCGCGAGCGCGATCACGTGGCCGACGACGATCGCGCCGAACTGCACGTACCAGATCGCCGTCGCGCCGATCAGGCCGTAGTTGATCCCCGAGCCCGCCGTGCCGAACCAGTCCGAGCCGTCACCGAACGGATCGGAGAGCAGGAACGTGAACTGGGCCTGCTCCTGGTAGACGACGAGGCTGAAGTAGTGGGCGACGAGGTAGGCGAGGGCGATCGGGATGAACGCGTGTGCGAACTTCCTGCCGAGCTCGAGGGCGGAGCGCTTGCCGTCGACGATCCGCATCCCGTAGATGCCGCCCCAGAAGATCGCGGCGACCGCGAGCAGGGTGCCGGTCAGAAACAGCGTGTTCGTCAGCCGCAGGGCGGTGACCGGGGACATGCCGGTGTCGGACAGCGTCTGAAACAGCGAGCTGATCGGGTCCTTGAGCACGCCCTCCTGCGCGCCGTCGAAGGTGGTGGCGCCGATCGCGGTGAGGACCAGCGCCAGCGAACCGGCGGGGATCGCCCAGGTCGTCGCACCGGCGAGGAAGGGGCGCCTCCCGAGGCGCCCGTCGCGGACCTCGAAGACCGCGAGGCTGGCGAACATCCCGAAGTACTGGGTGAACACCTCGCACCGGTCTGTCCAGCGCTCGATCCCGAACAGGCCCATGCCGGCGAACGTGTAGATCGAGTAGACGACCGTGGCGGTGGCAACCGCCTTCGGGGTCACGCCGGCGGCGGCGAAGCCGGTCTGGCCCCAGACCAGCTCGAAGAAGACGAACGCGACGAGCCCCGCGACGGCGGGCCAACGTCCGAGCCGCTCCGGGTAGCGCAGCGGCGCGGTCTGCCGCTGCCCGACGAGCTTGCCGAATGCGGCCGCCACGACGTGGGCGATCGCCCGCCACGGGTTGAAGGCCGTGAAGACGTTGCCGAAGAGGATGCTGAGCCCGACCGTCCCGAGCCAGAAGGTCACGAAGACGAACGTGACCGAGAAGTTCCGGTCGGGCACGTCGACGCCGTCGACCCCGGTCCAGACCACGAAGACGAGCAGCGCGACGCCGACGAGGCCGGCGAGGAACCGAGCGCCGCGGCCGGTTAGCGCGGCGGCCACGCTGCCGCTGAACGCCCGCCAGTCGTAGTCCTCGAAGCGGACCGACCGCCAACCGAGGGTGAGGCCGACGAACGAGACGATCAGGACGATCGACGACCCCCACGCGAACAGCCAGTCCGGCAGCGGCAGGTCGGATCGCCCGACCAGTCCGTGGGCCGCCGCCGAGGCCGGCAGCATGGCCGCGGTCAGCGCAGCACTGAGCAGCGCCCAGGCGGCGATGAGCAGGGCTCCGCTGCCGGCCCGGCGGATCACGGGTTGACCGTCAGCTCGGCGATCTGGGTCTCGGAGCTGTGGAGCTCGACCTCGAAGATGCCCTCGAGGTCGGCCGGGAAGTCGAACTTCGCCTTCCCCCCGGCGGGGAGCTCCTCCTCGATGTCGTAGCCGTGGACGTGGACCTCGTCGGCGGTGTCGGACTCGACGTCGAAGCGGATTTCGTCGCCCTTGTTGAACTCGAGATCAGCGACGCCCCCCTTGGGCTCGCCTCCGACGACCTCGATAACGGTCACCGACGGCTTGTCGGGCTTCGGCTTCGGTTTGTCGCCCCCACTCTGCTCGGCCTGGGTCGCGGTCGACGTCGTCTCGGTGGTCGCGGTGGTGGAGTCGTCGCCGTCGTCTCCGCCCTTGAAGACGAAGAAGAGGGCGACGACCGCTGCCAGCGTCACGAGCAGGGCAGCGATCCGGGTTCCGTTCGATTGCATTCTGATCCTCCTTCGAGGAGCTACTTGGGCTCCGCCGGGGCGGTGGTCGCGCCGGCGGGGCTGGAGTGATCCAGCGAGGGAGCGTCGATCGACTGGCCGGAGCCTCCGAAGACGAACAGGATGAGCGCGACGAGGCCGATCACGAGGCCGAGGCCGATGCCGATTGCGCGGTCGGTCCTGCTCACCGGGAGGAGGCTAGCCGATCGCCTCCCGGGCCCACCGCGAATCGGCGGTGGGTCAGGCGGGCGGCGGCGGTCCACGCCCGGCCAGCGGCCCGGCGTGCAGAAGCCCGGGCGAGCCGTCGAGACCGGCCCAGCGGACGCGGGTCGGGGCGAGGATGCGGGGCGCACGCCTGCGGCCCCCATCCCACTCCCGGGCGCGTTCGAGAACGGCGATCCCCGGCGCCCGGCCGGTGAGGAGGATCGGAAGGACGAGCAGCAGCAGCGGCGTGAGAGCGGCGGCTCCGCCGGCGGCTGCGATGGCCAGCGCCAGCGGCGCCGTGACGAGCAGAAACAGCGCAGCAGCAGGCCGTTGCGATCGGTTCGGGGCCGGAGACACGACGCAGACGTTACATCGGTGGGTCCGGCCGGGCGACCGATGCCATCCGAAGATGCCGGGGACGCGCCGGGACCGGCCGGGATCCTCTCCCGGCCGAGCCCCGTCTACCCCTGGGGGTCCCTAGACGCCGTCGAGAAGGCGCCAGTTGGCCTCGAAGGCACTCTCGGCGGCCGCGACGACGGCGTCTTCGTCGGCCGGGGTCGTGATCAGGCCCTCGAGGAGCTCGCGGCCCTCGGCGGCGTGCTCGACGTCGCGGCCCCGGTGGACCGTGAAGTAGCGGGTACCCGGCTCGGAGTCGACGTCGTAGTGGGCGGCCAGGCCCTCGAGCTTCGTCTTCGAGATCTCGGGCTGGCCGCTCTCGATCGCGTAGAGGCGGGCGAGCGAGCGGAGTGCTCCGTCGCGCTCCGTCCAGACCTCGACGCACTCCCGCGTCTCGGCCGTCGGAGGGGCGCCCGCGTCGCCGCCGACGGCGTCGACGAATCCGTCCCAGAGCGCGACATGCGCGAACTCCTCGTCGGCGTGGGAGCCGAGCTCGGGATGCTCGGGAAGGTCCTCCGCCGCGTTCGTCGAGAGCTCGGCGATGGCCGTGACGGCATGCCGGTACTGGCCGGAGTAGCGAGCGAGCTCCTCAGCGGTCAGCTCGCCGGCCGACCAGCGGACGTAGAAGGGGTGCTGGAGGACGTCGTGTCGGGCTCGCGCCTGCTCGATACGGTCCCAAACGGTCTCGGCCATGTCTCTACTCCCTGTTTCTCGTGACGTGGGTTAAGGGAAAGTGAGCATACCCGCGCGCTCCGACCGGGTCGGGTGATCTCTGCGATGCTCGCGGCGTGCGCCCCGAACGCGACGACATCGCCATCCCGCCGTTCCCTCCCGGCACGACCTGGATCGGCACCGAAACCCCCGTCAGCGAGCGCATCACCGCCCGGTCCGCCCTGCTGGTGCACTTCTTCGAGCTCGGCGAGCTCAGCGGCATCAGGACCCTGCCGTTCGTCTCGGCGCTCGCCGGCACGTACGCGGAGAACGGCCTGTCGGTTCTCGGCGTCCATTCGCCGCGCTCGGATCTCGCCGCCTCCGACGAGGCTCTCGAGGCCGGGCTCGGTCGCCTCGACGTCGACTTCCCGGTCGGCAACGACAACGAACATCGGATCTGGCACGCCTACGGCTGCCGGGGATGGCCATCGACCTTCCTCTGGGGTCAGGGCGGGACCCTCCGCTACGCCCATTTCGGCGAGGGCGCGTATCACGAGACCGAGGACGCCGTCCGCGCCGAGCTGGCCGGCGACCACGCCCTGCCGGAGCCGATCCTCGGCCCGCCCCCGGCCGGTCGCCAGCCTCGCGTCGGAAAGCCGAGCGACGAGGTCTTTCCCGGCGGCGCGCACGACGTCCCGTGGACGCCCTCGGATCCCGGCGAGCCGCTCGAGGTCGAGTACGCCGGGGCGGGCGCCTGGGCCGCCCTCGACGGCGTCGGCACCGTCGATCTCGCCGTCGACGGCGATCCGACCGGATCGATCACCCTCGACGGCCCCGGCCTCTACGAGCTCAGCGGTCATCCCGAGCACGGAATGCACGAGGTCCGCCTCGACTTCGACGGCGACGTCAGGGTCTGGTCGCTCGCCTTCGCCCCCGGCCCCGAGCGCTGAGCCGTCTAGGCCGTGCCGGCGCCGGCGAGCTCCACCCGAATCTGCTTCGGGAGCATGAATCGAACGTCCTCGTCGATCGCGCGCAGCTCGGAGACCTCGTCGGTCCCGCGGGCGCGGAACATGTCGACGAGCTCGGTGACGAGCTCCTCGGGCGCACTCGCGCCCGAGGTGATGCCGAGCGTCTCGACGCCGTCGAGCCACTCCTCGCGGACCTCGGCGGCCTTGTCGATCAGGTAGGAGGGCGTCCCGAGCTCGCGGGTGACATCGACGAGCCGGTTCGAGTTCGACGAGTTGCGCGAGCCGATCACGAGGACGAGGTCACACTCGGCCGCGAGCTGCTTGACCGCGAGCTGGCGGTTTGTGGTCGCGTAACAGATGTCGTCCGATTTCGGGCTGGCCACGTTCGGGAAGCGCTCGCGGAGCCGAGCGATCACGCCGGCCGTCTCGTCAACCGAGAGCGTGGTCTGGGTGATGAAGGCGACCTTGTCGGGATCCTCGATTTCGAGACCGTCGACGTCTTCGGCCGTCTCGACGAGAATGATCGAATCGGGTGCCTCACCCGTCGTCCCCTCGACCTCCTCGTGGCCGTCGTGGCCGATCATGACGATCGTGTATCCCTGCTCGGCGAACTTCCGGGCCTCGACGTGAACCTTGGTGACCAGCGGGCAGGTCGCATCGATCGTCCGCAGGTTCCGCTTCGCGGCGTTGGCGTGCACCGCCGGGGACACGCCGTGGGCGCTGAAGACGACCAGCGCTCCCTCGGGCACCTCGGTCTCCTGGTCGACGAAGATCGCGCCGCGCTCGGTGAGCTGCTCGACCACGTGCTTGTTGTGGACGATCTCCTTGCGCACGTAGACGGGCGCTCCGTGTAGGTCGAGGGCGTGCTCGACCGTCTGGACGGCGCGGTCGACGCCGGCGCAGTAGCCACGGGGTGCCGCCAGCAACAGGCGGCGCGGGGCGTTGGGAGTGGCCTCGGGCATCGCCGCAAAGGGTAGCGGCGGTCGCCCTCCGGCTCAGCCGGGCCGTCCGGGGACGAGATTCTCCGACCACGGCGCCAGGACGCGGTTCTCGCGCTTGACCATGACCGTGCCCGAGGCACGGTCGGGGAATCCGGTCCGGTTGTCGCGGAACAGGATCGGCACCAGGCCGAGGCCGAACGGGATGATCGCCAGGACCGTCGACCAGAGCCGCCGGAATGCCCGCCTGACGCCGATCTCCGGGTGCCCGTCGTGCTCGAGCTGGATCCCGGCGAATCGCATCCCCGGCGTCTGGCCCTCGAAGGCCCAGAAGCCGACGAAGTAGATCGCGACGGTGACGAACCCGGCGAGCGAGAGCAGCGCCGCCAGCCAGGCCGGGATCTTCTCGTCCGTGATCAGCTGCGCGACGCCGGAGAGCATCGCGGTGAAGAGCGCGAATCCGGCCGCGAGGATCCCGGCGTCGGCCGCGAGCGCGACGCCGCGGCCTGCGAGCCCCACGTGCTCGGTCGGCTCGGTGCGCTGCGGCCTCCGGAAGATCCTTCTGACGACACGCTCGAGGAAGTCGTCGACGGCGCCCGCCGCTCGCGAGACCTGGCGACCGAGGTCGGCGATCAGCCCGACCCCCTGCGATGCGAGCGCCACCCGGACCTCGGGCGCCTCGGCGATCCGCTCGACGAGCATCTGTGCCTTGTCGCTGGCGAGGATGTCCTCCCAGACGCGGTCGGCGACCTCGCTGTCGATCGCCCGCCGGATCGTCTCCTCGAGCCGCTCCTGATCGATCGACGCCTCGACGGCATCGGCGAGGCGGCCGTCGTCGATCACGCGGGCGATGGCGCGTTCGACCGCCGCGCTCTCGAGCGCCCGGACGATCGCCTCCTCGACCGCGACCTCGACCGTCCGGTCGATCCCGGTCGCGCCGGCGAGCCGGCCCACGCCCCGGGCTCCACCCTCGAGCAGGCGGCCGCCGATCGGCACTTCAGGCCGCGATCGGCCGTTCGAGTCTTGCTCCGCCACTGCGAACGACAGGCTACTCCGGAACTACCCGGCACCGATGCGGGGGAGCGCCTCGAGGGCGGCCTCGCCGATGCGGTCGAGGCTCTCCGGGCAGACCTTGCCGAGGTCGTCCTCGGCGGTGTGCCAGTAGTCGCCGGGGACGGCGCCCGGTCCGAACTCGAAGTCGATCAGGTCGACCGCCGGGATCCCGGCTTCGAGAAACGGCGTGTGGTCGTCCTCGATCCCAGCGGCGGTCCCTTCGAAGAGGTCGGGATCGGCGGCGGCGAACCGCGAGAACAGATCCTCGTCGGAATGTGCCTCTCGCGGGACCGAGAGGTCGCAGTCGCCGACCATGTCGAACAGGACCATCGCCTCGATCCGGTCGATCGGCGGGCTCCCCTGCGCGGCGGTGCGCGCGTAGCCGAGGTACTGGCGGCTGCCGCGGAGCCCGTCGTCGCCGAAGTCACGGCCGGGCCGCGCCTCCTCGCCGTCGAACAGGGCGATCGCCATCCCCGGTCCCGGCATCCGGCTCGGCAGCGAGCGCGCCAGCTCGAGGACGACGGCGACCCCGGAGGCGCCGTCGTTCGCTCCGACGAAGCCCGGGACCCCGTCGAGGGTGTCGTGATGGGCTCCGAGGACGACGTAGCCGTCGCCGCGGCCCGGGATCATGCCGACGACGTTCCGGAGCGGCCGCTGGACGCGGACCCGACGCACTCCGGCATCGCGCAGCCGGCGCGCGAGCATCGCGGTCTGCCTGCGGTTTGCCGCCGAGCCGGAGGGGCGCGGGCCGAGCGCCACCTGCGCCCGGAGGTCGGAGAAGGCGCGAGTGGAGTCGAAGCCGTCGCTCGCAAGCGTCTCCGGAAGCGGGGCACGTCCCGGATCCTCACCGCAGCCGCCGAGCGCGAGGGCGGCGGCGGCAAGCAGCGCGATCACCCCGGTCGCGACCGCGGCCGGGCGGTGGCGGGGCTCGGACATGCGCGATACGTTAGGGCCATGTCTCAGGGACACATGGATCGGCTGACCGCGATCGACGCCTCTTTCCTGACGAACGAGTCCGGGACGAGCCACATGCACATCGGCGCCGTGACCATCTTCGAGGGGCCGCCGCCGAGCTACGAGGACCTGCTCGACCACGTCGAAAGCCGCCTGCACCTGGTGCCGCGCTACCGCCAGAAGCTCGCGGTCCCGCCGGTCGAGACCGGCCGCCCGTTCTGGGTCGACGACCCCCAGTTCAACATCGGCTACCACGTCCGCCACTCGGCGTTGCCGGCGCCCGGCGACGAGATGGTCCTGAGGCGAATGGCCGCCCGCGTCTTCTCCCAGCAACTCGACCGGACCAAGCCGCTCTGGGAGCTCTGGCTAGTCGAGGGCCTGCGCAAGCGCCGATTCGCGCTGATCTCGAAGACCCATCACGCCCTCGTCGACGGCGTGTCGGGGGTCGACATCGCCACCGTCCTCTTCGACGTCAAGCCGGTGCCCGAGCCGATCAAGGCCGAGCATGAGTGGATCCCGAGCCCCAGCCCCTCCGGCGCCGAGCTCGCCGCTCGCGGGATCGGCGCGGTCGCACGCTCGCCGATCGGAGCCGCCCGCCGGGTGGCGTCGGCGGTCAGTTCGCCGAAGGCCGCGGCGCGGAGCGTCCAGGAGGCCGCCGAGGGCGTCGGCGAGGTCGCCTGGGAGTTCGCCAACCCGGCTCCGGAGCTGCCGCTCAACACGTCGATCGGCCCGCACCGGCGCTACACCTGGGTCCGTGGGGATCTCGCCGAGTTCAAGCGAATCAAGGCCGAGCTCGGCGGAACGGTCAATGACGTCGTCCTCTGCGCGGTCGCGGGTGCCCTGCGGCGGTGGCTGCGCGCCCGCGGGGTCCGCACCGAGGGCCTCGAGCTCCGCGCACTGGTGCCGGTCTCGATCCGGGCCACGGACCAGCGCGGCGAGCTCGGCAACCAGATCGCGGCGGTCCGCGGGCCGCTGCCCGTCTACGTCGAGGACCCCGTCGCCCGGCTGCGCACGGTCCGCGAGGCGATGGACGGCATCAAGTCCTCGAAGAAGGCTCTCGGCGCCGAGGTGATTTCGCGGTTCAACGACTTCGCCCCGCCGACGCTGCTCGCGCAGGCGTCGCGGATCAACTTCTCGACCCGGCTCTTCAACCTGATCGTGACCAACGTCCCGGGGCCGCAGATTCCGCTCTACGTGCTCGGCCGCGAGCTGCTCGACATCTTCCCGGTCGCGTTCCTGCCGGAGAACCACGCGCTCGCGATCGCGATCATGTCCTACAACGGCAAGATCGACTTCGGGCTGCTCGGCGACTACGACGCGATGGAGGACGTCAACCTGATCGCCGAGGGCATCGAGGCCGAGGTCAAGCAGCTGCTCGAGGCGGCCGAGGAGTCGGAGCGGCGCAATCGCCAGCGGCAGAAGCGCCGCAAGGGTGCCGGCTCGGCGACGCCGTCCGCCTGAGGTCGCGTGACGGACCCCGGCCCGAGCCCGTTCCGTTATCACCTCGAGCTGACCCCGGCGCAGCTCAAGGCGACCCACGACGCGCTCCGCGCGCTGGCGGCGAACGCCGGAACGGACGAGCGGACGGCCGGCTTCCTCGCCGAGGTGCTCGCGATGCTTCCGGACTCCGGGCACATCGCTCAGATCAGGCCCGACGACGACGGCGACCCCGAGCGCGGCGACGAGCCGCCGCCGCCCGATCTGCCCGCCTGAGCCGATCCGGCCGCGGCGGGCCGCTAGCCTGCCCGCTTCGCGATGAGCCTCTCCGTCCAGATCGGCCTCCTGATGGCGGTCGCCACCGCCTTCTTCGCGGTCGTCGGCTTCCTCTACAAGCACAAGGGAGCGGTCGGCTCGCCGCCGGTCGAGTGGAGCCGGCCCGTCCGCACCTCGCTGGCGCTGTTCCGGAACCGCTGGTACGTGCTCGGCATCGTCATCGCGATCGGCTCCTGGGGCTTTCACGTGGGGGCCCTCGCCCTCGCCCCGATCTCGCTGGTCCAGTCGGTGATCGCCGGCGGACTCGTGCTCCTCACCGTCGTCGCCGACCGGCTCTTCGCCCACCACGTGACCCGGAGGGAGTGGATCGGCGTCGCCCTCGCCGCGCTCGGGCTCGCGTTCCTCGCCGCGACCCTCGACGGCTCCGGCGACGGCGCCCACTCCGACTACGAGGCGGCGACGCTGGCAGTCTTCCTCGCCGCGGTCGCGACGCTCGCGGTGGCCGCGGGCGTGATCGGCTGGCGCACCAACCACGCCGGCGTCGCCCTGGGAGCCTCGGCCGGTCTCTTCTGGGCGGTCTCCGACACCGCCATCAAGGCCCAGACCGGCACCTTCGGGGAGAGCCTGGTGACCGTCTTCGTCAGCCCGCTGGTTCTGATCATCATCGTCGCCTCGTTCGTCGGCCTCACCGTCTCCGCCAAGAGCCTGCAGATCGGCAAGGCGGTGCCGGTGATCGCGATGACGACGGTCGCCGCCAACGCGCTGACGATCCTCTCGGGGCCCGTGGTTTTCGGCGACCCGGTGCCGGAGGACGCGCTCGGCTTCACCGCGCGGATCCTCGCCTTCGTGCTGGTGATCGGAGCGGCGGCGCTGACGCCGGCGCCGGTACGGGCGGCGGAGGCGACCTAGGCGAGAGCTCGTCCGTCGGCGGCGGGAGTCGCGACGCGTTGATCCGATCCCTCGCGTCGTCCGTAGCGTGTGTTGGATGGCCGGTGTCGACAGCGAGAGGAAGCGGGCCCGACGATGAAGTGGATCGTGGCGATCGCAGCCTGGCGGCTCGCGGTCGCGGGAGGACTGGTGGCCCTATCGGGCTCTTCGACGGAGAACTCGGGCAGACGGGGGGCCGCCGCCCGCCACTGAGCCCGAGGCGTCGAACACCGAGTTGGTCGAGGCCGATGCACCGGCCCCGAAGCCCGCCTCGCAAGCCGAAGCGCGGGACCCGGGTCAAGTCCGGCGGATCGCAGTTCGGGACGATGCTCTACAACCGCAAGAAGCAGGCGATCTACGCCTTCGACAAGGAGACCGGCAAGAAGAGCAGGTGCTACGGAGCCTGCGCGAAAGCCTGGCCCCCGGTCCTGACCAAGGGCCGGCCGACTGCCGGAGGCAAGGTCAAGGCGGCCCTCCTCGGGACCACGAAGCGACGCAACGGCACCCGCCAGGTGACCTACGACGGGCAGCCGCTCTACTACTACGCCCACGAGGGGCGCGGCGAGGTCCGCTGCCACAACGTCTTCGGATTCGGGGGCCTCTGGCAAGTCGTCGGCCCGAACGGCGCCCCGCTCGACTGAGGTCTCGCGGACCCAAAGCCGGCGACGAATGGCGCTCTATCCCGCCGCGGGCAGCTTCACCTTCAGCTTGGTCTTAGCGGTGTTGCCGAACTCGTCGGTGAGCCTGCCCTGAGCGTCGCCTTCGCTTTCTTGCTCGGGCGCGCAGCTTCTTCGCCTTGCCCCTGCTCAGCTTCAGCTTCAGCTTCTTGGTTTTGCCGGCGCCGACATTCTTCGTCTTCCCCTTCAGGGCGAACGACCTGCCACCCTGAATGACCTTCCCCTTCAGCTTGGCCGTCAGTCGCTCGCCGGCCTTGACCTTGGCTTTGACGGCGACCTTGCCGTCCTTCTGCTTCTGCTTGCGCTTAGCGCGCAGCTTGCCGTCGACCTTGGAGTCGACCGTCACCTTGTGAGCGACGGTGGCGGTCGGGGGGCCGTTGCAGTAGACGGCGCTGCCGACCGAGGCGACGCCGTCGGTGAATTGGGCGTCGAGAGCGCAGTCGTTGCGGACAGTCAGCTTGACCTTGTAGGTCCCGTCATCGAGATAGACATGGGTGGGCTTCGGTCCACCGTTGCCGAGCGAGAAGCCGTCGCCGAAGTCCCAGTCGAAACGGGTCGGAAAGCCGCCTGCCACGGTTGTCTCGGAGGCGTTGAACGGCAGTGGTTCGTCCGCCTTGCCTCCGGCTGCTTTGAAGGCGGGGTCGGGCGTCTGGGTCGGGGTCACCCCGACGCTGAAGAAGTTCGGGAAGGCGCCACCGGTCGGAAACGGCGAACCCGCGAGAGGCTGCAGAGACGTGGCGTCAACCGAGAATCCCGCGACGGCGCCGGGATCGGCGAGGAGCGAGTCGTAGAGAAACGCAGCGTCGGGGCTGACCGCGATTCCGCGAGCCTGTCCGGACAGGATCACCGGATCGACGTTCTGGGTCAGAGACCCGTCGTCGGGATCGATCGAAAACCCCTCGACCGACTTGCCGAACACCTCGCTCACCCACAGCTGATCGCCGTCGGGCTCAACCGCCAGCTCGCTCGGGGTGTCGCCGGCAGCCTGGAACGGGGAGCCGGCCATCACCGTCGGGGCGCCGGTCGTCGGGTTGAGGACGAAGCCGTGGATCTTGTCGCCGTTCGACTGGGCGACGTACATGAACTTGCCGTCCGGCGTGATCGAGGCGCCGAAGCTGTTGACCTGCGCGGGGATGTAGAGGGGCGTGCCGGTGATCGTGTGCAGGCTGCCGTCGGGTGAGATCGTCAGTGCCGCGATCGCCGTGTCGGCGTTGCTCGCCGGCGGCCCGATCGGTCCTCGGCGTCCGGTGACGTAGACGAAGCGGCCGTCCGGGGAAACCACGACCGCGCGCGGATCGTTGATCCCGATCGCGACGGGAGAGGACGGAACCGAGTGTCAGCGCCCCGTCGGCGGCGACGGCTGAAGACGGAGACCGAGGGCGCCGCCTCGGTCGAATCGCGGTTCGTCGCGAGCAGGAACTTGCCGTCGGGGGTGAAGCCGAGGCCGGTCGGCTGGTTGCCACCGGCCGGTGTGTGCCGAGCGCGCTCAGGGTGCCGTCGGCCTTGATCGCTTAGACCCGATCGTGTCATCGCCGGTGTTGGCGACATAGACGTGACGCGCGTCGGGGCTGACTGCGACGCCGTTGGCATCCTCGCCGGCGGCGAAGGGCGAGCCCGGCAGCGTCGTTCAGCTCGCCGTCGTCGCCGTTGAAGGCGGCCAGGCTACCGTTACCGCTCTGGCCGCTGTTGCTCACGTAGACGCTGCGGTCGGCGCTCGCGCTCGCCGGAATCACCAGCAGCAGAAGACCGAGCGAGAGTACGAGCCGCGCGTGCCATGGCGCCTGGCAGGACGTACCCCCGAATGCGGTTACGCGCAAGGAACGGCCCTGACGGTCGAATGTCTTCCAGGATCTGCGCAAGGTGAACTCGGCGGGACGTTTCAGGGGATTGCCGACCACCGGCGGGACCGCCGCCGCATGTTGGTTGCGCGATGAGATCGATCAGCTCGGCGTCGACCCCGTCGCGCGCGGCCAGGAAGCTTTCGTTCCGCATGTCCATGCGGTTCGCCATTTCAAGCCGCATCGCGCGTAACGCAAGGAGGTACCGCCAACAAGCTTGAACAAGCGGTCGTAGTTCTCAGCTCTGGCGCCGGCGGCTTCCCGTCAGGCCGAAATCTGCACCCTGGGTCCCCGTCCGGCGACCTGACAGCCCCCGCAGGGGACGAGGTAGCCGTACCAGGGCATCCGCCCCGCCCGCCGCTCGGGGTCGATGTGCTCGGTCAGCGGCCTGCGCACCCTCCCCTCCGTGCAGTAGCGGCAGGGGATCGATCGGCAGCGGCAGCTCAGCTCCCTCGTGTCGATCCGGACCTCGTCGCGCGGGAGCACGTTGATCCTGCCGAGAAGCTCCCCGCAGGTCTTGCACTGGCGCTCGAAGCGGTAACAGCGCGGAGCATCGCCGCCGCCCGAGCGGATGATCCGCGCGCTCACCTTCCCGGGCTCGGTCGCGGGCTCGCCGGTCGTTGAGCCGCCTCCGACCGCGACGAAGGCGATCGTCCCGCGCTCGATCGACGTCCGTGGTGCCAATGGCCTGAGCCGGTCGAGGATTCTCTCCGGCTCGCCCGGGAGCGTGCAGTAGACGTTCAGCTCCTTCTCTCCGAGCCCGTAGGCCTCGAAGGCCCTTCCGGCTCTCGCGGCCTGCTCGTGGCCGTCGAAGTACCCGCTGACGACGGCGTGCTCGCCGCCGGGGTCGGCGAGGAACACCATCACGTAGTCGGCGGGGGCATGGGTCACCCATGCGAACTGGCCTGCGGCCATCTCCGATCACCTCCATCGATCCCGGCTGAAGCACCGTGCCGCGATCCGGGGATCGCGATCGGTTGCCGCGGCTTCGCAGGTCCGGGTCCCTCAGCCGCTCTTGATGGACTGTTGCGGGGAGGTTAGTCGCAAGCAGGTCGAGACTTCTGACGTCGGCCCCGGGACATGGTGTCGTTGCAGATCGGAGGTGCGCGCGACGAAGTCGGCCGGCCGCAGGCGACTCATCGACGGCGGCGAACCTGACGGCTCCTGGCCCCGAACCGAGACTAGGATCAGTGGATGGACTGTGCGCGGGCAAGCGGGCAAACCGCAATCTGCACCGTGCTGACGGCACTGGTGAGCCTGCTCCTCGCGGCAGCTCCCACCGCCCCGCCCGCCGAGGCGGCAGCCCGCTGCGCATCGGCGCATGGCGGGTGCACCCTCGCCGGGGCGGCAAGTAAGCGCAAGGTCTGGATCGGCGGAACCTACGACCTCGCCGCCGGCGAGCGAAGGATGCTCGCCCGCCACTTCAACTCCGTCACCGCCGAGAACGCGATGAAGTGGGGAACGATCGAGCCGGAGCTCGGCGACCGCGACTACTCTCGAGCCGATGCGATCGCCCGCTTCGCGCGGCGCGCCGGCCTGCGCCTGCGCGGTCATACCCTCGCGTGGGGGCGATATCAGCTGCCTTCCGACCTCGAGGAGGAAGTAGCGAGCGCAACCGACCCGACGGCGCGGATGCACACGCTCATGAACCGCAACATCCGGACGCTGGTGAAGCGGTACCGGGGTCAGGTGGCAGCGTGGGACGTCGTAAACGAGCCGCTTGAAGTGAACGGCGGCGAACTCGACCCGAACCTCTTCCTCCGGACGATCGGGCCCGAATACATCGGCGACGCCTTCCGGCTCGCAGATCGTTACGACCCCCAGGCCGACCTGTTCCTGAACGAGTTCCTCTTCTCCTACAGCGGCGCCAAGGCCGAGGGGCTCCTGTCGCTGTTGTCGAATCTCCTCGACGAGGGCGTGCCGGTCGACGGGGTCGGGATCCAGGCCCACTTCTTCCCGTTCATGCCGCTACCCTCGGCAAAGGAGTTCGAACGCTACCTGCGCCGACTCGCGCGGCTGGGCCTGAAGGTGGAGCTCACCGAGCTCGACGTCTCGATCCGGCACTTCCTCGATGAGCCAGACCCGCTCTCGGCCCAGGCCGATTACTACCGCCGCGTCGTCTCGGCCTGCATGGACGTACGGCGCTGCCGCGGGGTGACGGTCTGGGGAATCGCCGACGATCAGAGCTGGCTCGACACTTTCCCGCCGTTCTCGCTGGCGGCCCCGAACCTGCCCCTGCTGTTCGACTCGGCGCTGCGCCCGAAGCCCGCCTACGCAGCGGTGCGCTCCGCGATCAGGGAGCGGAGCCGCCCCTAGCCCAAAGGCCCGGCGCTCCCGGCTCGAGGTTCGCCTTCATTGCCGGCGCACCTTCATTCGCTTGAAGCGGCGACAGTTACGGGTTCCAGCAGCTGCTCCAGAGGCGGGCCGCCCACCTGCCGGAAATCGTAGGTCGCCGCGCGGATCGGCCGGTCGTGCTCGATCAGCCGTCCGAGGTCGATCGGCGTACCGGCGATCACGGCGTCGCACTCGACGGCAGCGACGGTCTGCTCGAGGTCCTGGAGCTGCTCAGCCGAGTAGCCCATGGCGGGCAGCACCGGGCCGATGTGCGGGAAGCGTGCATAGGTCTCGGCGATCGACCCGACGGCGCGGGGGCGTGGGTGAAGCGCTGCACCCGGCTTGGGCTATCGACCACATAGACGCCCTGGTTGCGGTCATCGCCCTCCTTGTCCGAGATCGTGTCGAGGCCTCGGGGCAGGAAGAACTGGCCGTCGAAGACGCCGGATTTACCGAACTTGGTGAGGAAGCCGCCGGTCAGGTCGAAAACCTGAACTCGTCCATTGCCTTGGTCGGAAACGAAAACCCGGGTCTCGTTCTTGGGCACGCGAGAGATCGCGATGTCCCAGGGCAGGTCGAACTGGCCGTCGCCAGTGCCCTCGCTCCCCCATACGCCAAGAGGGTCGCCGCTGGAGTCGACGGGAGCGGGCTGTGCATGACCCTCCGTGACCCCCTATGACCGCTAGAACGCGGCTCAGAAACCAAGCGCGAACTTGGCGTCCTCGGTCATCATCTCCGGCGACCACGGGGGGTCGAAGATCATCTTCGGGTAGACCGCGTCGACGCCGTCGATGTCGCCGACGAACTCCTTCATCTGCTCTGAGACCTGGGGCCCGATCGGGCAGGCCGGCGTGGTCAGCGTAAAGGTCACGTAGACCTCCTTGCCGCCCTCGATCTCGACGTCGTAGACGAGCCCGAGCGAGACGAAGTCGAGTCCGAGCTCGGGGTCGATCACCTCCTCGAGCGCCTCGTAGACCTCTTCCTCTGTGACGGTGACTGCTTCGGTCATGAACCCCAAGTTAGCGGACGGCGGGGCCCGACCCAAGGAGGTCGTTCTCTAGGCTGGACGGCGTATGTACCTCTTCCTGATCCTGCTCTTCATCGTGCTCCCGCTCGCGGAGCTCTGGTTGATCATCGAGCTCGGCGGCCTGATCGGGATCTGGCCGACTTTGGCGCTGCTCTTCCTCGACAGCGTCCTCGGCGCAGTCCTGCTGAAGTCGCAGGGGACGGCAGCCTGGCGGCGGTTTCAGGTGGCGCTCGGCGAGGCGCGGGTCCCGGCCAAGGAGGTCTACGACGGGGCGGCGATCGTCTTCGGCGGGGCGCTGTTGCTCACCCCCGGCTTCATCACCGACATCGTCGGTTTCGCCCTGCTGATCCCGCCGAGCCGGGCCGCATTGCGGAGGGTGCTGCTGGCCGCCGCGAGACGATTCGGCCCCGCCCGGTCCGTCTTCTTCCTCTACGACCGCCGGCCGGGCACGCGGCGGTCCGCCGGGCGCACGCCGCCGCCGAGCGACGGAGCCCGCGCGGCATCCGGATCCGCCCCCCCGCGCCGCCCGGAGCGCGACTACGACTTCGACGGCAGCGCTCGCGAGATCCCGGCCGACGGCCCCGAGCTCGACGCCGGCAGGGAGCACCGACCCTGAGGCTGATCTCGTTCATCGACGGCGAGCGCGGCTACTGCACGCTCGCGGACGGCGCCGACGGCGCCGGCGCTCTCCGGCTCGGGGACGGCGAGCCGGTCGTCGCCGCATCGCAGGCCCCGGTCGAGCCGGGCCGGGCACGGCTGGCAGGCGAGCGCGGCGAGCTCGAGGTCTCGTGGAGCCCGGCCGGCCCGGTGCTCGAGTTCGCGATCGGCGACGCGGTGCTGGCGATCTACGCCGTCGCCGCCAGCGGCACTGACCCGGACGGCCCGATGTCCGGCCCCGGAGTCGCCTGGGAGCTTCCCGAGCACGGTTGGTCGGCGGCGCGGTTCGTCTGGGCGATCACCGCCAAGAGCCGCCTCCTCGTGCTGGTGTCGCTGCGCCCGGAGGACTCCCGCGACCACGGCGAGGAGATGGTGGGAGCGGCGCAGATCATTCCCCGGGGCGAACCGACCGCATATGTCGAGCCGCTGCTCTCGACCGAGTACGACGGGGAGGGGATCCACACCCGAGCGACGCTGGAGCTTTGGTCGGAGGAGGAGGACTTCGCGGACCGCGGCGCCGGCAGGCGGATCGCCGGCGGCGCCGTCACCACCCCCTACGGCCGGCTCGAGGCGGCCCGGTTCGCCTGGGGAATCGGCGGGTCGCCGGCCGTCGGCGGCTACGACATCCTCACACCCTGACCCGGGCAGTCCCGCGGTTTCGGGCAGAATCACGTCCCGTGCCGATTCGCGCCGTCATCTCCGACTTCGGCGGCGTGCTCACCTCGCCGCTGCTCGGCGCCTTCGCGCGCTTCCAGGAGGACACCGGGGTGACGCTCGAGCAGATCGGAACGGCGATGAGCGCCGGGACGGCGCAGATCGGCGGCCGTCACCCGTTGTTCGAGCTCGAGTGCGGTCGGATCAGCGAGGACCGCTTCCTCGAGATCCTCCGGGACGGCCTCGAGCCGCTGATCGGCGAGCGTCCGCCGCTCCATCGCTTCAAGGAGACCTACTTCGACGGGCTCGACCCGAACGAGGAGATGATCGCGCTGATGGGCGAGCTCGCCGGGCGCGGCCTGCGAACGGCGATCCTGACCAACAACGTCCGTGAGTGGGAGCCGATCTGGCGGGCGAAGCTCCCGGTCGACGAGATCTTCGAGACCGTGGTCGACTCGGCGTTCGTCGGGATGCGCAAGCCCGACCCGAGGATCTACGAGCTGACGCTCGGGAGGCTCGACGGCATCGCCGCCGAGGAGTGCCTGTTCATCGACGACACGGAGGTCAACTGCACCGCCGCAGCCGACCTCGGCATCCGCGTCGTCCACTTCCGCGACAACGCCCAGGCGATACCGGAGATAAGGTCGGCGGTCGATGAGTGAGGTAACCGTCACCCCCGTCTCCGGCCGCTCCGAGCTGCGTGAGTTCATCATGCTCCCGTTCCGGCTCTACGAGGGGGTCGACCAGTGGGTGCCGCCGCTGATCAGCGAGCGCAGGCGGCATCTCGACCGCAAGCACAACCCGTTCTTCGAGCATGCCGAGGCCGAGTACTTCCTCGCCCGCCGCGACGGCCGGGTCGTCGGGCGGATCAGCGCCCAGGTCGATCACCGCTTCAACGAGATCCAGGAGAACGACTGGGGGCAGTTCGGCTTCTTCGAGTGCGAGGACGACCCGGCGGTGGCCGGGGCGCTGCTCGACGCCGCCTTCGCCTGGCTGCGCGAGCGCGGGCGCGATCACGTGATCGGTCCGCTCGACTTCTCGACCAACCACGAGTGCGGTCTGCTGGTCAGCGGCCACGAGCTGGCTCCGCAGATCCTCGAGAACTGGCACCACCCCTATTACGCGGCGCTGCTCGAGGGCTACGGGCTCACCAAGGCGATGGACCTCTACAAGTGGAGCCTCCACGTCAGCGGCCGCGACGAGGTGATGCCGGTCCTGTTCGAGCTCGCCGAGAAGCTCGAGCCCGAGCACGGGATCACGATCCGGGGGATGCGCCGCAACGACCTCAACGGTGAGATCAGCCGGTTCATGGAGATCTACAACGCCGCCTGGGAGCGGAACTGGGGCTTCGTGCCGCTTACCGACAACGAGATCCGCTCCTACGCGAAGGAGCTGAAGCCGATCCTCGACGAGAACTGGGCGATGGTCGCCGAGACGAAGGACGGCGAGACCGTCGGCGTCGCCCTCACCCTTCCCGACTACAACCAGGTGCTGAAGAAGCTCAACGGCCGCCTGCTCCCGTTCGGCTGGATCACGGCGCTGCGGGAGCGCAAGAAGATCGATTCGGTCCGGGTCTTCGCGCTCGGGGTCAAGCCGGAGTACCAGCACACGGGCGTCGCGGCCGGCCTCTACGCACGGCACTTCGACATGGCCGCCCGGACGCCCCAGCACGGCGGCGAGACCGGTTGGATCCTCGAGGTCAACAAGCCGATGAACCGCGGCATGGAGGCGATGGGCGGCGAGATCGTCAAGACCTACCGGATCTACGGCAAGGACCTATAGGGACGGCTGACGCCATTCGCGAAACCTTGTGGACGGCTGGTCTGACGAGGCGGAGAGCCGTCAGATCAGTTGTCGGAGCCGGCCCGGTCCCAGAGATAGAGCTCCATCGCCTCGACGGCCAGTTCCTCCTGGCGCTGGGGCGAGAGCCACTCGAGGACGGTCTCGAGAGCGCGCTCCTCCGTGAGCCCGCGGTCGACGGCCTCCTCGCCGCGGAATCCGGCGGCGAGCTTCAGGGCCTCGCGGCGATGCTGGCCGAGCGATCCGAAGGCGTTGATCAGGAAGTCGCGGTTCGGGATCGGGTGCGCGATGTCCATCGAGGCATGCCAGGCGGCGAGCATCGAGATGTCGTGCTCGTCGAGCTCGTGGATGGCCTTCGAGTAGTGGGCCTCGAGCTCGTCGTCGGGGATCTCGTCGACCCAGGCGCGCACCGCCTCGCCGAGGAGTTGGCGCCGGGCTTCGCGCCCGACGGAATCAGCGACCACGCGGATCGCATCGGCCGGATCGATGAAGCAGAGGGGCACAGGGCGAAGATAGACCGGACCCCCGACGGCAAAACGGTGCATGCAGGCCGGCGCTCAGGGCGCCTCGACCGGGCCCTGGCGACTTTGCCCGGAATTCCTGGCTTTGTCGCTTCGGGAGTCAGATGGAGCGCCCGCGGCGCGACCTATGCTCAGGCCATGAAGCAGCGACCCGCAGCGCGGAGGCAGCGATGAGCCTCGAGGTCCTCGCCGGGCCTCCCGGCTCGCGGCGGGGTGCGACAGTCGTCTCCCGATTTCGTGACGCGCTGGGGAGCGAGCCGGTTCTCGTCGCACCGACCAGCGATGACGTCGACCGGCTCGAGCGCGAGCTCTGCGCCGCGCCGGGCGGCGTCCTCGGCGGCACGATCACGAGCTTCCCGGGTCTGTTCGGCGAGGTCGCTCGGGCCGTCGGCCTCGATGCGCCGCCGCCGCTGACGGCGATTCAGCGCACCTGGCTCGCCCGCGAGGCGGCCGCCGGCACCGATCTGCGCCGGCTCGCCCGTTCGTCCGGACACGAGGGATTCGCGCCCGCGCTCGAGGCCCTGCTCGGCGAGCTGCAGGCGGCGGGCCTCGACTCCCCCGCCCTCGGCGAAGCGATCGCAGGCTCCGAGGCGGGCGGATACGAGCGCGAGATCGGCGCCCTGTTCGCCGCCTACGAGCGCCTCCGCGACAGCGCCGGCGCCATCGACGAGCACCAGCTCGCCGCCCGCGCGACTGCGGCCCTGCGATCCGACCGCGACGCCTGGAGCGGCCGCCCGGTCTTCTTCTACGGATTCGACGACCTGACCCGGGAGCAGATCGAGCTCGTCGGGGCGCTCGCCGAGGCCGCCCCGGTCACCGTCACCGTCACCTTCGAGGACCGCCACGCTCTGGCGGCGCGGGCCGAGCTCCTCGCGGTCCTCCGCGACGAGCTCGGGGCATCGATCGCCGAGCAGGCCCCGGACGCGGAGTCCGGCCGGTCGCTGCTCCGCCATCTCGAGCGCAACCTGTTCGAGCCGGACTCCGAGCGCGTCGCATCCGATGGCACGCTGCGACTGCTCGAGGGCGCTGGAGAGCGCGGTGAGGCGGAGCTGATCGGACGCAAGATCGCCCGCCTGCTGGCCGACGGCGCCGACCCGGACGAGATCGCGATCGCCGTCCGCAGCCCGGACCGCCAGGGACCGCTGATCGCGCGGACGCTCTCGCGGATGGGAATCCCGCTCGCGCCGGAGGCGAGCCTGCCGCTCTCGCGGACGGCGACCGGCGCGGCCCTCGGCGAGCTGATCGCTATCGCGTCCGGCGACGCCGGCGCCGCGACCGTCGTCTCGTTCCTGCGCAGGCCCTCGCGAGCGCGTCCCTCCGCGGTCGACCGACTCGAGCTCGCGGTGCGCCGGAAGCGCCTGCAGACCGCCGAGGAGGCGCTCGCGGAGTGGGCGGGCGACTTCGACGAGCCGCGCCGGATCTGGGCGCTCGACGATCTCCGCGCCGCCGGAGCGGAGCCTGCGACCGTCGCCCGGGTCCTGACTCGTGCCGCGGCCGACATCGCCGAGCGCGAGCACTCCCGCTCGGGCCTTGTCCCCTCCGGCGGGCCCGCCGTCGAGCTCCGCGCTGCCAGCGAGGTCGGCCGGGCGCTGGCCGAGGTCGTCGCACTCGGGTCCTCCGCGCCGCGGACGCTTGCTGACTTCGCCGCGTTGCTGGCCCACGTACGGGTCCCGCTCTGGCGCGGTCCCACCGAAGGCCGGATCCGCATCCTCAGCCCCTACCGGCTGCGGGCCACCCGGGTTGCCCACCTGTTCGTCGCCGGGCTCGCGGACGGATCGTTTCCTGCGGCGGGCGGCGGCGACCCGCTGCTCGGCGACGAGCGGCGGAGATCGCTCGGCCTCCCGGCGCGCACCGATCCGGCGGCCGAGGAGCGGTACCTCTTCTACACCTGTGTCGCCAAGCCCGAGAACAGCCTCCACCTGAGCTACCCGGCGAGTGATGATGCCGGCGGAGAGACGCCGCGCAGCCCCTTCGTCGACGAGGTCCGCGACCTCCTCGAACCACCGCCGACGCCCATCGCGGGTGACGACCCGCTCGAGTCCGAGCTGACCGAGAGGGCAACGCTCGCCGACTTCGTACCGGCGCCCGAGGATGCGAGCGCACCCCACGACCTGGCCCGGGCGCTGGCGGCCGGTGGCGGTGACGCCGCGGCACGAATCCGGGCGCTGGAGCTGCCCGCGGGCGCCGCTGACCGGGCACTCGGCGCCGTCGAGGCAGCGCTCGCGCGGCTGCTCGCCGCTCGCGAGCCCGGCCCGATCGAGAATCCGGCGGTCCTCGCGGAGCTCGGCGAACGGAACCTGTTCGGGGCATCGACACTCGAGGAGTACGTCGGCTGCTCCTACAGGTGGTTCGTGAACCACGAGCTGCGGCCGCTGAGGATCGACCCCGACCCGGAAGCGCTCGAGTCCGGCGGCATCGTCCACGCCGCCCTCGAGCGTCTGTTCCGCGAGCGCCCCGGCGACGAGGCCCGTCCGTCGGAGGAGAGCTGCGACGCCTGGATCCGCAGGTGCCGACAGCTCGTCAGGGAGATCGCGGCCGAACGCGGCTGGGTGCTCGAGTCGCCGGCGGCAGCGATCTCGATCGCCCGCCTCGACGCCGTCGTCGAGCGGTTCCTCCGCCGCGACGCGGCCACCGGCGGACCGCTCGTCCCCGATCCCGACCTGCTGGAGGCGCGCTTCGGCGACGATCCCGACGCACGCTTCGGCGCCGCCGACTTCGGATCGTTTCGGCTCCATGGCGCGATCGACCGGATCGACGTCGCCGACGGCCGCGCCCTGATCCGCGACTACAAGCTCAGCACCAAGGCCGTACCGGGCGCGAAGCTCGAGAAGGAAGGGCGACTGCAGCTGCCGCTCTACATGCTCGCGGCCCGCGGGTTCGGCCTCGACCCGATCGGCGGCCTCTACAACCCGCTCGCGGCCACCAAGGACGACCGTCCCCGGGGGCTGCTCAACCGGGAGCACCGCGAGACGCTGATCCCCGCCGGTCGTGACTTCCACGTCGGCACCGACTTCATGGAGGGCGAAGACCTCGAGGAGGTGCTCGAGGTCGCGCTGGGAACGGCGCGCTCGGTCGTCGAGGACATCCGCGCCGGCCGGATCGCCCGCAATCCTCGCGACGGCAAGTGTCCGACCTGGTGCATGCTCGCGCCCGTCTGCCGCGTCGAACGCGGGATCCCCGCCCCCGACGACGAGGACGAGGAGGAGTTGCCGTGAGCGACGAGCACGAGCAGCTGGTCCTCGGGCCGAGCGCGGAGGAGAACGAGCCGGAGCCATCG
Organism: uncultured Conexibacteraceae bacterium; assembly: GCA_963784885.1. Classification (GTDB taxonomy): domain Bacteria; phylum Actinomycetota; class Thermoleophilia; order Solirubrobacterales; family 70-9; genus RHKX01. Next base: position 87,941 of record CAWATA010000004.1, on the reverse strand, counting down.
CCCGCAGCGGTCGGCCCGCTGCCGACCGCCGAGCAGTCCGCCGCGATCGGCAACCGCGATCGCGACGTATTCCTCGAGGCGGGCGCCGGGACCGGCAAGACCCGTGTCCTCGTCGAGCGCTACTGCGAGGCGGTTGCGAGCGACGGCGTCGAGCCGGAGCGGATCCTCGCCTTCACCTTCACCGAGAAGGCGGCGGCTGAGATGCGACGCCGGGTCCGGGTCGAGTTGATGCGACGCGCGGCGCACGAGCCCGACGCCGCCTCGCGAGCCCGGCTGCAGGCGGCCGCGCGGGCGGGCGAGTCGGCCCCGGTGACGACCATCCACGGCTTCTGCCGTCGCCTGCTCGCGGCCCACCCGGTGGCGGCGGGACTCGATCCGCGCTTCCGGGTTCTCGACGCCGACGAAGCCGCGCGGATCGCGCGGATCGCCTTCGACGAGTCCCTCGCCGACCTGGCCGGCGAGGACGAAGCCGTCGCGCTCGCCGCAGCCGGGTACCGCAAACGGCTCGGCGGGCTGATCCTCGCCGCCCATTCCGAGCTCCGGAACAGGGGTGCCGTCGAGTTGATCCTGCCCGACATCGACGTGACCGCGATCGATGGGCGCGACGAGCCCGCGACGCCGGCCGAGGCCGATGTGATCACCCGTGGCTACGGAGCCCTGCGGCGGCTGCTCGTCGCGTTCGGGGACCGCTTCGAGCGACGCAAGGCCGAGCGCTCGGCCGTGGACTTCGACGACCTGCAGCTGCTCGCACTCGCGCTCCTCCGCGGCAGCGAGGCGATCCTCGACGCGCAGCGGAGCCGCTTCGATCATCTGCTGGTCGACGAGTTCCAGGACACGAGCCCGATCCAGGTCGAGCTCATCGGGCTGCTCGGGGGCGAGGAGACCCGCACGTTCAGGGTCGGCGACGCCGCTCAGTCGATCTACGGCTTCCGCGGTGCCGACCTCGAGAGCTTCCGCCGGATCAGGGCCGAGCTCGCGGCGGATCGGTCGGGCGGCACCGCGATGCTGGGCCTCACCGGCAGCTTCCGCTCGACCCCGGACGTGCTCGCCACCGTGAACCTGATCGGCGCCGAGCTCCTCGCCGACTTCACGCCGCTCGCGGTCGGACGCGAGCCCGCCCCGGTGCCGGGCCCTGAAGGGCCGGCGATCGAGCTCCTGCTGACCCACGGCAAGGGCTGGGGCGAGGAGGAGGCCGGGACCGTCATCGGGACCGTCGCCTCCGACACCCCGCAGAGCCGGGTCGCGGAGGCGCGAGTGCTGGCGGCGCGGCTCCGCGAGCTCGCCGACGGCGGTGTCGCTCCCCGCTCGATGGTCCTGCTGCTGCGCGCGTTCACCCACGTCGACGCCTACGCGGAGGCCCTCGAGCTTGCGGGCCTAGAGCCCTACGTGGTCGGAGGGCGGGGCTACTGGTCCTCCCAGCAGGTCACCGACGCCCTCTGCCTGCTCGGCTGCGTCGCGAACCCCCTCGACGACGAGGCGCTGCTCGGTGCGCTCGCCTCACCGGCCGCCGCCGTCTCGCCCGACGGGCTCTGGATGCTGCGCCGCATCGCCGGGAGGCGTCACCTCTGGCCCGCGGTCGAGGAGCTCGCCGGCAACGTGGATCCGCCTGCCGAGGCCTCCGAGGACCCCGACCTGGCCGAGCGCATCGCCGACCAGCAGCGGTGGCGGGATGAGTTCGGCGACGTCGACCGCAAGCGCGTTGCGGAGTTCCACGACACGCTCGTCGGACTGCGTTCGGGAGCTGCGCTGCTGCCGCTTGACGAGCTCGTCGAGCGCACGCTCGAGGAGTTCGGGTACGACCTCGCCGCGCTGCTCATGGACGACGGGCTGCGGCGGACCGCAAACCTGCTGAAACTCGTCCGGCTCGCCGCCGAGTTCGAGAGCCACGACGGTCGCGACCTACGCGGGTTCCTCGAGGGGGCCGCCGACCGGGCGGCGCTGAGCGACCGCGAGGCGGAGGCGGCGGTCGCCGCCGAGGATCACGCCGGCATCCGGGTGATGACCGTGCATGCTGCGAAGGGGCTCGAGTTCGACTGTGTCGCGGTGGCAGACCTCGGGCGCAGGCTCGCGGGCGGCGCCCATCCCCCGTCGCTGCGGATCGCCTACGACGAGGACGGTGAGGCACCGCGGGTCGGCCTGCGGCTGGCCCGCGCCGGCGCGGCGACGATCGACCTCGCGGGCTATCGCGAGCTCAACGACCGGGCGGCCGACGCCGAGGCGCAGGAGTCGGGGCGGCTCGCATACGTGGCGGCGAGCCGGGCACGCTCGCGGCTCCTGCTCAGCGGCACGATCGACCCAGAGAAGGACCTCGATGCCGGCGACCTGCCGCTGCGGCGGCGCTCGGTCCTCGGGACGCTGCTGCCGGCCCTCGGGGCGAGCGGGGCGGACGGCCAGGTCGTTCACGCGGAGCCCCCGGATGCGCTTCCCGGCATCGAGGCGGGGCCGTTCGGCCAGACGCCGATCTCGGTCCGGGTCACCGGTGCGGGCGCTGAGTCGGCCCGGGCGCTCGCCTATGACCGGCGAGGTCCGGGGGTCGCGGCTTCGGGCATCGGTGGCCGGCCGCCGATGCTGGCCCTCGCCGAGCGCGGTGCCGCCGCCGCGCGGAGCCTCTCCTACGCCGCGCTCGCCGACTACGAACGCTGCGGCTACCGGTTCCTCGCCGAGCGCGTGCTGCGGCTCGGGACCGGCGCCGACCCGCTTCCCGGTGATCCCGAGGCCGCGGGGCGGCCATCCGGTATGGGATTCGGCCGCGCCGTCCACGAGCTGCTCGAATGGTCGGCGCGCAGCTCGTGGCGACAGCCCGGCTCCGCCCTCGTCGCCGCCGCGGTCAGGCGCGAGGGGTTCGGGCAACGCGAGGCCGAGCGCGCCGAGGAGATGATCGCCGCCTGGACCGGTTCCGAGATCCTCGCCGGCCTTCGGGAAGCGGGCGCGACGTTCCGGCCCGAGGTGCCGTTCCGGATCGGCCTCGACGAGGAGACGGTGATCCGCGGGACGATCGACCTGCTGGTCGAGCGGCCCGGAAGGCCGCCGATGTTCGTCGACTACAAGACCGACCGCGTCGACCCCGGGTCGGGGCCCGAGCTGTCGAGCGCTTACGCGATGCAGAGGCTCCTCTACGCAGCGGCGATCGCGGAGGCAACCGGGGCCGGGTTGGTCGAGAGCGCCTACTGCTTCCTGCAGGCGCCCGGCCGTCCGATCCTCGGCAGCCACGACTCGGCGGCGATCGCCGCCGGCCGCGCGGAGATCGAGGAGCGGGTCGCGAGGATCCGCGGCGGCGAGTTCAGCCCCACCCCCTCCCCCGGTCCTTCGCTCTGTCACAGCTGCCCGGCCCGGGCGCGGCTCTGCCCCCATCCGCCGGAGAAGACGATGGCGAGCTCGGCTTGAGCGTCGCCGTGTTCGCATACGGATCGCTCGTCTCGGCGGCGAGCACCGCCGAGACGCTCGGTCGCGATCGGCCCGAGCTCCACCCGGCGACGCTGGTCGGCTGGAGGCGGAGGTTCACGCTGATCCGCGACAACCGGGCGTGCGAGAAGACGTTCGCCCGCAGTGACGACGGCAGCGTCCCCGATCACGTCCTCGCCCTGAACGTCGACCCGGGAGCCGCCGGAGACCTGGTCACCGGCGCGCTGATCGCCGTCGACGATTCCGACCTCGAGCGGCTCGGCCGGCGCGAGATCAGATACCGGCGGATCGAGGTCGGCGACGGGCTCGTGACGGCGCCCGGGCGGGGCTTCGACCGCGTCTACACCTACGTCGCCCGGCCGGAGCATCACGCGCCCTCGCCGCCTCCGGGCGCGGTCGTCCTCAACTCCTACGAGCGGGCGGTGGAGGAGGCCTTCGCCGGTCTCGGCCCGGGCGAGCTGGAGCGCTACAGGGAGACGACCGAGCGGGGAGCGGCCGAGCGAATCGACGCCTATCTGCTGACCGGCGAGATCCCGCCGGGGAACCCGCGCGCGTGGTAGTCGCGGCGACCCGCCTAGGCGTCCGAGCGCCAGTCCTGGGCCCAGTCGTAGAGCGCACGGAGCGCAGGCACGAGGGCCTCGCCGGACTCGCCGAGCCGGTAGGAGACGCGTGCGGGAGGGCCCTCATGGACCGCTCGCTCGATCAGGCCCTCGGACTCGAGCTCGCGCAGGCGCTGCGACAGGAGCCGGTCGGAGACGCCCGGAACGGCCGCCGCCACCTCGCTGAAGTACCGGGGCCCGTCGATCAGGCTGAACAGGATCGCGCCGCTCCAGCGCCGGCCGACGAGTTCGACCGCCTCGTGGTAGCGCGAACAGACGACCACAGCCGTGCCGGGACCGTCTCGCGGGGGCGCCGGGGCCGAATCGATGCCTGCTTCAGTGGAGCGGGCTTCCACAGCCTCAGCCTAGCGAAGGCCTCCCACGGGCTCGCGCGGCGGGGTGAACCCCCGATCCCGCGCCCGGAGCCGATCGAGGCGGTCAGGACGTTTGCCTGAACAAGTAGCCTTTACGCCCCGCGGCGGCCCGACCCCAGCTTCGATCCGGGTCGATCGCGGTTCAGAGTGACGCAGAACTCGAGCTCGGTCGCAAAGCGGAGGAAGTTGCTGCTGATCCCGCTCGGGATCGCATGCGTCGCCGCGTTCGTCGCCGGGGCCGCGGTCGCCCGCAGCTCGGCCGAACGCGATGCCGCCGAGCGTTTCGCCGAGGCCTGGCAGGAGGGCGACTACGCCGCCATGCATGACGAGCTCAACGCCGGCTCGCAGGCCGAATACTCGGCTGAGGACCTCGAGGCGGCCTATGCCGACGCCGCCCGAACCGCCACTGCGACCGCCGTCACCGTCGACGAGCCGGACGGTCCCGAGAGCCGGGACGGCGAGGAGGTGGTGATCGTCCCGGCGACCGTGCAGACGTCGGCGTTCGGCGAGGTGACCGGCGACGTCGCGGTGCCGGTCGCCGACGGCGGCGTGACCTGGCGGCCCAGCCTCGTCTTCCCCGATCTCGCCGAGGGCGACGAACTCCGGGCGAAAACGAAGTTCGGCAAGCGGGCGCCGATCCTCGCCGCCGACGGCGCCGTGCTGGCGAGCGGGCCCGCAGCGGCACGGACGACCAACGGCAGCGGCGGGATCCTCACCGGCGAAACCGGACAACCCGGCAAGAAGCTCGCCCGGCAGCTCGAGGATCTCGGTTACCCCACCGGTGCCGACACCGGGACCAGCGGGCTCGAGCTGGCCTTCAACGACGTGCTCGCCGGTATGCCCGGGGGCAGGCTCCTCGCGGTCGGCGACGACGGCAAGGCGGTGCTGGCGCAGCGCTCGCCGACGCCGGGTAAGCCGCTGAAGACGACGATCGACGCGCAGCTTCAGGATGCGACCGCTGCGGCGCTCGGGTCGACGTTCGGAGGCGCTGCCGTTCTCGACGCGAGAAACGGCGACGTACTGGCCCTCGCCGGGCTGGCGTTCTCGGCCCCGCAGCCGCCGGGCTCGACCTTCAAGATCATCACCGCGAGCGCCGCGCTCGAGGAAGGGTCGACTTCGCTCGACGAGCAGTTCCCGGTCGAGACCAGCACGGTCGCCGGCGGGCGCGAGATCGCCAACGCTCACGACGAGTCCTGCGGGGGCGACCTCGTCACCAGCTTCGCCCTCTCCTGCAACACCGTCTTCGCGCCGCTCGGCGTCCGCGTGGGCGGCGAGAAGCTCGTCGAAGAGGCCGAGCAGTACGGGTTCAACTCGCCGCCGACGATCTACAACCCGAAGTCGCTGGCCCTGACACAGCCGCCGGAGAGCACGATCCCGAACCCGCTCACCGACGACGTCGACATCGCCGTCAGCGCGATCGGGCAGGGCGAGGTCCTGGCCACCCCGCTCGAGATGGCCTCGGTGGCCCAGACGGTCGCCAACGAGGGCAAGCGCTCACCGACTGCGATGGTCAAGAACCCGGAGCTGGCCGGTGACTATCCCGACGTCGAGGTCATGAAGCCGAGCGTCTCCGACCAGGTCAAGAAGATGATGGTCGAGGTGGTCAACTCGGGCACCGCCGCGTCCGCCTCACTCCCGGACGTCCAGGTGGCCGGCAAGACCGGCACCGCCGAGCTCGGAACGACGACGAACTCCGGGCCCGTGGCCCCGGGCGAGGAGGCCGAGCAGGACGTCGACGCCTGGTTCACCGCGTTCGCACCCGCCGACAAGCCGAAGCTGGCCGTCGCGGTGATGGTCGTCAACGCACCGGGCGACGGCGGAACCGTTGCCGCGCCGATCGCGCGGGAGATCCTCGAAGCGGGGCTCTGAGCCGCTCAGGAACGGGACGGGAAGCCGAAGGCGGCGCCCGTGACGACGATGATCCCGCCGACCAGGGCGACGAGGCCGCCGACGGAGTCGGTCGCGAGCGACAGCAGGGCACCGATGACCGACAGGACCATCCCGGATGCGAGCAGCGACCACCAGCCGTTGCCGGGGCGACGGCCGGCGGGCGCCGTGAGGGTCGTCCCGAGGACGATCGCGACGAGCCCGGCGACGTCGGCGGCGGTGCCGAGGACTCCGAGCAGGATGACGACGGCCCCGGCCCCGGCGAGGAGAAGCTCGGCCTGGGTGAGCTTCGTGCTCACGCTGCGGCGCGCTGACTGCGACCCGGCGATCCGGGCCTAGAGGTCGAGGACGATCTCGCCGACCTCATCCGGCCCCGGGACCTCGAGGACGAGCGGGCGGTTCTCGTTCGCCGCTTCGTCGATCGCGAAGAGGATCAGGGAGCCCTCGATCGGGCCGTTCCTGGCCGGCGTCTCCGGACCCGGCACCGTCTCACCCGGAAGCACCGGGGTGCCCGGCTTCAGGGCCCAGTCGTTGTCGAGCGGCACCTGCTCGTAGATCCGGCCCCGCGTGTCGATGATCTTGAACGGATCGGGGACGACGGTCGCCTCGTCGCCGTCGTTGGTCACCTGCATGAAGACGCCGAGGTACTCCTGGTTCGGCTCCAGGCGCGGAGCGCCGGCGAGGTAGGCGGCGTCCTCCGGAGAGAAGCGGTTCAACTCCCTCGTTATCTGGATGTTGTACCCGACGTCGCCGAGCTCGAGGGGCTCGCCCTCCTTGGCTTCGGCGGTCGGCTCATCGCCGCACCCGGAGGTCGCGGCGGCAAACCCGACGAGGGCGAGGACGAGCAGCGGGAGGATCAATAGTCGGCGCATCGGCGGCGGAAGTCTATCGGCGCAGGCTCAGAACTGACTCGCCCCGGCGACGTGGAGCCGCTCGATCCGAACGTCGGCCTCGGCGAGGTCGCGAAGCCGGATCAGAGCCCGCCGCCAGCGCCGGCGATGCCATCCGTCGGGGCTCAAGCGGTCCTTGAGCTTGTCGACGTGATGGGACGGCTCGGTCCAGAAGCTGACCCGGGCCTCCGTCATGCCGCCGCCGGCCTCGGTCAGCTCCCAGGCGGTCCCGACGGGCATCCGGTCGATCCGGGCACCCCTGCCGGTCTCCACGATCAGGTGAGGCGACTCGATCTCGGCGATCGCCGTCTCCATCCAGAAGTGGAAGAGCGGCGCCTCGAGATGGAAGCGGGCGGCGGCGCCGACGCCGACGGGGTCGATCCGCTGGAGCCTGAACTCGTGCTGGAAGTGATCGCAGAACGCCGGTCGGTTCGAGAGGTCGGCGATGATTTCGAATACCCGCTCGCGCGGGGCGTCGATCGTGATCTCGGCGCTGACCGGTCCCATGGCGGGCGAGTCTATCCGCGGGACGCCGGGGCGCGACGGCAGGAGCGAAGCCGGTAGCGGCGAACCCGAGCACCATGGAGGCCGCCCGGGCGAACCCGCACAGAGAGCTCGCCGGCCCGGCGCCCGCTCACGGCTCGCTGATCCGCCACGAGGAGCATCCGATCGACGGCGTCGTCCGCTGCGCGGTCTGCGAGCGCTTTCCGCTGGTCGGTGAGCAGGTGATCCGCCACGGGGGTCGCGGCGACGGTGAGTGGGCGTGCGAGACCTGCGAGAGATCGGGCCGGAGCGCCCGCCTCGGAACGGTGACCGGGAGCGATCGGGTCCGCTCGATCGGCGGCGCCGCCAACGTCCACCGAGCCGCCTGAGGGTCCTCCCGCCGCCCGCTCCGCCCCTCCGGGGCGTCTATAGTCGCGGCCGTGCCGACCTCGCGCGAGACCGGGAGCTGAGCGCCGATGTCGGTGACGATCGCCGTGCTCTCCCAGAAGGGCGGCACCGGGAAGACGACGACCGTGCGCTCGCTCGCCGACGTGCTCTCGCGGACCGGCCTCGACGTCCTCGCGATCGACGCCGATCCGCAGGGCAACCTCTCCGACTACTTCGACATCGATCCCGAGGCCGAGCCGACGCTCGCTGAGGTCCTCGCCGGCCAGGCGAAGGCCATCGACGCGGTCCACGGCCAGGTGATCCCCGCGAATCTCGGCCTCGCCGAGTCGGAGCTCGTCCTGGCGGGCAAGATCGGCCGTGAGGTGACGATGCGGAACGCCCTGCGCGAGGTCAAGCGCCGCCACGACGTGATCCTCATCGACTGCCCGCCGACGCTCGGGCTGCTCACCGTCAACGCCCTCGTCGCCTCCACTCACGCCCTGCTCTCGACTCAGGCCCAGCACTTCTCGCTGCAGGGCGTCGAGCAGGCGATGGAGATCTTCGACCTCGCCAAGGACACCCTCAACCCCGAGCTCGAGTTGCTCGGCGTCCTCCTCAACATTGCCAACATGCGGACCAGGCACGCGCGCCAGACCCTCGAGGCGCTCGACGAGCGCTTCCCCGGCAAGGTCTTCAACACCGTGATCCGCCAGTCGATCGCCTACGCCGAGTCGGCCGAGCGCGCCCGACCGATCCTCGAGTACCGGCCCGAGCGCGGCGCTGACTACATCGCCCTCGCCGAGGAGGTCCTCAGCCGCCTCGGCATGGACGACCGGGCCCGCCGGCTCGAGCAGGTCCGCCGGGACACGCTGCCGCCCCGACTGCTCGCTTAGTCCTCCCATCCGGTTCATCCGAAGCCCGAATCGCGGGTTCCAGGTGACCCACGTCGGAGCCCAGAGAGGTCGAAGCCTGAGCTCAGGCGATCTCGACCCGCGCGCCGCGCGGTGAGAACTGCGCCCTGCGCACGTCGGCCCAGCCCTCGGCGAACTCCGCCAAGCGGTCCAGCAGGCCTCTGCCGGACTGCCAGAACGCCCAGACGAGGACGGTCGGCCCGGCGCCTGAGATCGTCGCGCCGAGCGCGCCGAGGTCCGGTGCGCGCTCGACGAGCTCCATCGAACGCGGGTAGAGCGCGGCCCGGTGCGGCTGGTGGACGCGATCGGCCAAACCCGCCCTGATCAGGTCGAGGTCGGAGCGTTCGATGCCGAGGACGAGCTGGGCCGCGGAGGCGACGTTCGCGGTGACGTCGGCGAGCGGGTACGTGGCGGGGAGCGCCGCCCGGGCCGCCCCCGTTGATACCTCCTCGTGAGGGATGACGAGGATGCCCTCGACGCCCTCCGGCGGCGTCAGGCGCACCGGCGCGGGCTGCGCCTCCCCGGGGGCGGCCGGCGGACACAGGGTCACGCCCCCGTAGAGCGCAGCCGCCACGTTGTCGGGGTGGCCCTCGATCTCGGTCGCGAGGGCGAGGATCTGCTCGCGTTCGTTGGCGAGCTCGAAGAGGTGATCGGCCGCCAACAGGCCGGCGAGAATCGCCGAGGCGCTGGATCCGAGGCCGCGGGCGAGCGGGATCTCGCTGCGGACCCGGAACGCCAGCCCGTCGGCCGGGTGGAGGCTCTCGAAGGCGCGGACGATCAGGTTGTTGCGATCGGCCGGGGCCTCGAATCCCTCGGAGACGATCTCGAAGCTCCCGGTCTCGGTCACCTCGAGCTCGAGCTCGAACGTCAGGGCCGCGCCGAGCACGTCGTAGCCGGGCCCGAGGTTCGCCGTCGAGGCGGGCACCCGGACGATCCGGCTCCGCGAGCTCACCGCTCCGCGCTCACCACTCGCCCGACGCGAGCCGGGCCGCATCGCCGGCGATGCCCCGGGCGAGGACGCCGCCGTCGGGCACGACGGCGCCGGGGAGCAGCAGCGCCTCCTTGACCTGAGCCCCGGCTCCGATCGAAGCTCCGGAGCCGATCAGCAGCGGGCCCGTGAGCGACGCCCCGGCTCCGACCTCGCAGCCGGGACCGAACAGCACCCGGCCTTCGACCTCGACGTCGCCGGGGATCCCGAGGCCGTCGGGCACCGCGCCGTCGCCGATCTCGCCGTCCAGGCGCGGCAGCTCGACCGCGCCTTCGACGGCGTCGAAGTTCCCCTGCAGGTACTCGGGGAGCGTGCCGACGTCGTTCCAGTACGTCTCGATCTCGTGGACGTAGAACGGGACGTCCTCGGCAAGCAACGCCGGGAAGACGTCGTTCGCGAAATCGACCGGGTCGGGCATCTCGTCGCGCGGGAAGTAGTCGAAGACCTCGGGGCTGAACGCGTAGATCATGCAGTTGCACAGGTCGGAGAGCGCCTCGGCGGGATCGGGCTTCTCCTGAAAGCCCTGAACCCGGCCGTCGGAGCCGGTGACGATCACGCCGTACTCGCTGACGTCGGCGACCTTCTTGACGCCGAGCGTCGCGACGCCGTCGTTGGCGCGGTGCGTCTCCGCCAGCGCCGTCAGGTCGGCGTCGGTGAGGGCGTCGCCGGCGAGCACGAGGAAGTCCTCGCCCGGAGCGGTCAGGAAGTCGGAGACGTTGCGGACGCCGCCGGCGGTGCCGAGCAGCTCCTCCTCCTGCCTGTAGGTGACCTCGACCCCGAACCCGGACCCGTCGCCGAGCCGGCCGCGGACCTGCTCGGGGAACCAGTGCAGGTTGGCGATCACCTCGTCGGCGCCGTGCGCGGCCAGCAGCCGGACGAGCTGCTCGACGATCGCCACGTTGCCGACCGGGACGACCGGCTTGGGGATCGCGTGAGTTATCGGCCGCAGGCGGGTCCCGAGGCCCGCTGCCATGACCATCGCCCTCATGGCCTGCCCAGACGGTCCTTGAGGCTCTCGATCACGTCGACCGGCGTCGGGTCGACGGGAGCGCGGGCCGCCAGCTCGAGCGAGATCAGGTCGCCGAGCATGACCGCCCAGAGCAGCCGCTCGGTCCGGGTCTCCCCCTCGGTCTCGATCCGGAGTACGTCGTGAGCCCGTTCGGCGATCAGCTCGGCGGTGAGCTCGACCCGCTGCCGCTCGCGCGGATGCTGGTCCTGGTCCTCGAGGAAGACCGCGCTGAACGCTCCCCGCTCCCCACCTGCCCAGCCGACGATCTCGTTGTGGTCGAGCTCGGGCAGCGAGTGGTCGAAGGCCGGCAGCTTCGCGTTCTCGTTGACCTGGCACTTCCAGCGGTAGGCGACGGGGGCCGTCAGCCCGCATCCATAGAGCAGCGGCACCGAGCCTTGGAGCCGCGACGCGACCTCCTCGGCCTTCGCGAGCAGCGAATCGCGGGCCGCCTCGAGATGGGCGGCGGAGCTGTCGATCTCGGTTCTGATCGCCGGGCCCGCTCCGACCAGCGCGGCCACCTCGGCGGCGATCGCGAACGTGTAGCCGACCGCCGCCCGCGGCTGCAGGCCGGAGGGCATCCCGATCACCGGAACCCCGTCGCGCCGCGCGGACTCGCCGATCGTGCCCCCGGTCGTGGCGACGATCCGCTGCGCTCCGACCGCCTCGGCGGCCGCGTAGCAGCCGATCGTCTCCTCGGTGTTGCCGGAGTAGCTCGAGCAGAAGATCGCGCGGTCGGGCGGCGTCCACGACGGGACGCCGTAGCCGCGGACGACGTCGAGTGGCTTGCTGATGCGGGACCCGAGCGCGGCGGCAGCGAGATCGCCGCCGATCGCCGAACCGCCCATCCCGCAGACGATCAGGCCGCTGGCCTCGATCGGCTCGATCCCGGCCGAGCCGAAGCGCCAGAGGGCGTCGCGCAGGTAGTCGGGAAGCGACAGGGCCGCATCGAGCTGATCGCCGGAATCGACCGCGCCGATGCGGCTCGCGAGATCGCCGCTCATGCGCGCTCTCCGGGGTCGACGCGGGCGCCGGGCTCGAGCTCGGAGCCCGCGGTGATGGTCGCGCCCGATCCGATCACCGAGCCGTAGGGGACCAGGGCACCGGCCTCGACGACGACGTCGGAGGCGAGGATCGAGCCGCGGACCACGGCGCCGTCGCCGACGAAGCATCCCGGGTGGAGGGCCGACGCCTCGACGAGCCCGCCGCCGCCGACCTGAACTCCCATGCCGAGCACCGCCTTGGGGCCGATCTCGGCGTCGGGGCCGACGTTGGCGTTGTCGTCGACGAAGCTGTGGGCCGCGACCTCCGCGGTCGGGTCGACGATGGCGCTCTCGGCCACGTAGCTGCCGCGCTCGTCGACCATCTCTCCGGGGTCGGACCGGACCTTCCCCTCGAGGATGTCCCAGCACGCCTCGAGATAGCGCTCGGGCGTGCCGATGTCCATCCAGTAGCCCTCGAGCCGTCGCGAGTAGAGCCCGTTGCCGACGAGCCGCGGGAAGACCTCGCGCTCGATCGAGACATCCATGCCGGCCGGGACGAGGTCGAGGACCGACTTCTCGAGGACGTAGGCGCCCGCCGAGACCTCGTCGGTGTCGATCTCGGCCGGGTCGGGCTTCTCGAGGAACTCGGTGATCTCGCCGTCGGGGCGGCGCCGGACGAGCCCGTAGCTGCTCGGGTCCTCGACCGGGTGGAGGGCGAGCGTCGCCCGCGCGTCGCTGGACTCGTGCTGCTCGAGCAATGCGGTCAGGTCGAGGTCGGTGAGGACGTCGCCGTTGAGCGCGAAGAACCGATCCTCGAGCAGATCCTCGGCGAACTTGATCGCGCCGGCCGTTCCGCGCGGCTCGGGCTCCTCGACGTAGCGCAGACGCGAACCGCCGGGGACGCCGTCGCCGAGCACCTCGCGGATGTCGTCGGGACGGAATCCACACGCCATGACGATGTCGTCGACTCCGTGGCGTCCGAGCCAGTCGATCATGTAGCGGAGGAAGGGCCGGTCGACCAGGGGGATGACCGGCTTCGGCAGCGTCGCCGTCAGCGGGCGCAGCCTCGTCCCATGACCGCCGACGAGGATCAGCGCCTGCATCGGGTCTCGCTCGCAGCGTGCATGGAACGGGGTTTCTACACCGTCGGCCGGTCGCGTGGCGCCCGGCGGGGCGTTCAGCGGCCGATGCCCTCGTAGGCGAAGCCGGCGGCCCTCAACTCTCCGGGATCGAGGAAGTTGCGGCCGTCGATCAACACCGGTGTGCGCATCGCTCCGGCGAGCTTCGGCCAGTCGAGGTCGGCGAACTCGGCCCACTCGGTGACGAGGATCGCGCCGTCGGCGCCGGCCATCGCCTCGGCGGCGCTCGCGGCGAATTCGGTCGACGTGAGCAGGTCCGCGGCCGCCCCGGTCGCGACCGGATCGTAGGCGACGACGTCCGCCCCCTCCCCCTGCAGGCGCGCCGACAGAACGAGGCTGGAGGCCTCGCGCATGTCGTCTGTGTTCGGCTTGAACGCGAGCCCGAGCAGGGCGATCCGCTTGCCGACCAGCGAGCCGAGGTGCTTGGTCAGCTTGCCGATCACCCGCCGCTTCTGCAGCTCGTTCACCTCGATCACCGAGTTGAGGAGCTGGAAGTGATAGCCGGAGTTGCCGGCGAGCTGCTTGAGCGCCGAGACGTCCTTCGGGAAGCAGGAACCGCCGTAGCCGATGCCGGCGTTCAGGAAGGCGCCGCCGATCCGCTCGTCGAGACCCATGCCGCGGGCGACCTCGGTGACGTCGGCGCCGACCTCCTCGCAGACGTTGGCGATCTCGTTGATGAAGGAGATCTTCGTGGCGAGGAAGGCGTTGGAGGCGAGCTTGATCATCTCGGCGCTCGCGACGTCGGTGCGGACGATCTCACCGCCGAGCGGCTCGTAGAGGGCGGCGACGGCATCGGCCGCACGCTCGTCGCCGGCGTCGGCCCCGATGACGACCCGATCGGGGTTGAGGAAGTCCTCGACGGCGGAGCCCTCCTTGAGGAACTCCGGGCAGGAGACGTAGGCGAGGCCGGGCATCGCGCGGCGAATCGCGGCGCCCGTGCCCGACGGAACGGTGCTCTTCATCACCAGGGCGTGCTCGGCATCCTCCGGCAGTCGGTCGACGACCGCCATGACGCGGGAGAGGTCGGCGTCGCCGGAGTAGGTCGGAGGAGTGTCGACGCAGCAGAACAGCAGCCGCGTGGCGGCGAGCAGATCCTCCATGTCGGCCGTGAAATGGAGCCGCCCGGCGTGCTCGTTGACGAGCTCGCCGAGCCCGGGCTCGTGGAACGTCACCTCACCGGCGGAGAGCTTGGCGACCTTCGCCTCATCGACGTCCATCGCCCAGACCTCGTGGCCCTGGGATGCGAAGCATGCTGCGGTGACGAGGCCGACCCAGCCGACCCCGATGACCCCGACCGGTTCGCTCACTTGATCTCCTTCATGCTCGCCGCCATCGCCATCATGTCGGAGTTGTCGATCGTCTGCACGAGGGTGTTGCTGATCCAGTAGGAGTTGTCGTTCTTGTCGTGCCAGGCGATCAAGCGGATGCGATCGCCGTCGTAGTAGATGTCGAAGTCGCTGCCGTCGATCTCCTGCGTGTCGTGGCTGTCGCGGAGAATCGGCGGATCGGACCAGGTCGTGCCCTGGACCCCGTAATACTCGGGCAGCCGGTCGGGCGCGCTGTACTCGATCACGAGCTTGTAGGCAGGCTGCTTCTTGTCGTCCTCGTCCTTGATGTCGTACTGGCGCGAGTCCGCGCTGTAGGTGGACCCGGGCACGACCGCCGTCGGGACCCAGATCGGCAGCGGGAGCCGCCGCGCCGAGGTCTTCCCGAACGCCTCGAACTTGTTGAGGCCGGTGTTGGGATCGAGCACCTCGGAGGTCGGGATCAGGTTCGCGCCGTCGGTCGGATCCGCGTCCTTCTTCGACTTGCCCTTCGAGCCGCCGGAGCCGCCGGACTTCTTGCGCTTGGTCGCGTTCTTCCCCCCGGTCGGGCCGGGGGTGTCCTTGCCGTTGAGAAACTCGTCGACGGCCTTGCTGATCTGATCGGGCGTGGCCGTCACGTAGCTCGGCCCGAGTTCCCCGTCGAAGCTGATCTGGTTGATCGGCACGTCCCGGACCGAGAGGAAGGCCTTCAGAGCACTGATCATCTGCGCCGGATCGTCGATGTCCGACGACGTGTACTTGGTGAAGATGTCGATCAGGTCGCTTCCGGTGTCGCCGCCGACGATCGGCAGCACCTCGCTGATCGGCACCTGCTGGCGGGCGTTGCGGAGGAAGTCCTGCTGGCGGGCGGCGCGGATGATGTCGGTGTCGGTGTGGCGGTAGCGGACGTAGTCGAGCGCGTTCTGGCCGCAGAGACGCTGGTAGCCGGCGTTGACGTTGATCTCCGCGTAGGTGTCGAGCGAGCTGAACGTCGTGGAGTTGTCGTTGAAGTAGTGGCGGTCGACGTCGACGTAGACGCAGCCGATCGCGTTGACGGCCTCGGCGAATCCGAAGAAGTCGACGTTGACGACGTGGTTGATCTCGAGCCCGGTCAGGGACTTGACGGTCTCGAGGGTCTTCTTGACGCCGCCGACGGTGTAGGCCTCGTTGAGCTTGGCAGTACCGTAGCCGGGGATGTCGACCTTGAGGTCGCGGGGCAGCGAGAACAGGGAGAGGACCTTCTTGTCGGGATCGACGCGAAGCAGCATCGTCGTGTCGGACCGGCCCGGGTCGCCGGGGGTGTTGGAACGCTTGTCGGAGCCGACGATCAGGATCGTCTGCGGATCGCCGGTCCCGAGGTCGGCGAGCTTGTCGGAGAGGCCCGGGATCGGCTGCAGCTTCGCGGCGACGTCGGTGAGCAGCAGCAGCGACGAGACGGCGACCGCCGTCGCGACGCTGACGATGATCAGCACCGATGCCATCAAGAAGCGCCACCAGAGGGCCGGCGTCTTGATCTCCGGGTCCTCCCCACCGTCGTCGTAGCCGGCGACCGCGATCGGCACGGGCGGCGGGCCTCGGCGGACCACGGTGTGCTCGACGTCGTCGGCGGGCGGCTCCTCGGCCTCCGGCGGCGCCGTGGTGAGCTCCTCGGAGACGGGTTCGGCCACCGGCTCTTCGACCGGCTCGTCGGCGGCCGGCGCGTCGCCCACCGGCGCGTCGGCGGAGTCCGGCGCATCGGCCTCGTCGGCGGCGCCTTCGAGCGCCCACTCCTCGGTGTCGCCTCCCGGTCTGCCCTCACCCTCACCAGCGGCCTCAGGCAGGGTCCACTCGCCGGCACCGGGGCCGTCGTCCCCTCCCGCGTCGGCGTCCTCCGACTTCCCGGCGGCAGCAGGCTCCTCCGCCCCGGCCTCGGCATCCTCGTCCCGCGAGACCTCGCGGCGGATCTCCTCCTCGAGCCGGGCGAACTCCTCGGTCAGGCCGAGGCCCTTCTCCTCCTGCTCCTCGGGAGGGCCGGCGGCCCCGTCGGGGGCCTCGTCGTCGCGCTCGCTCCCGTCGCTCACCGGGCGATCCTTCCGGCGACGCTGCGATCCACGGGCGCGCTGCGGGCGAAGTCGCAAAGCGTGTTCCGGTAGGCCGCCAGGGAGGCGACCGAGACCCACTCCTCGGGGCCGTGATGGCCGCCGCCCACGGGCCCGAACTCGACCGCGGGCGTGCCTGCGCGGATGAAGGCGACGGCGTCGGAGGCCCCGTCGCGGCCGATGCTGGTCACCTCGTCGGCGTGGTTGGGACGGGCGGCGTCGCCGAGCGCCCGCACGAACGGCGAGGCGGGGTCGACGTCGACGGGCGGCCAGCGGAACGTCGAGACGACGTCGGTGTCGGGAATCGCGGCGATCTCCCGGAGGATCTCAGCGGGATCCTGCTCCGGCAGGTAGCGGATGTCGACATCGATTACGCAGGTGTCGGGCACTTTGTTCAACGCGTCCCCACCCATGATCCGGCCGAGGTTGATCGAAGGGCGGTCGAAGAGCTCGGAAGACTGAAGCGAGAACGGTAGCGACTCGATCCCGCGGAAGACCGAGATCGCCTTGATGATCGCGTTGTCCCCCTTCCAGGGCGTCGAGCTGTGCGCGGCCCGGCCGGCGACCTCGATCCGCAGCGCCAGGACCCCCTTCGCGGCGACGCCGATGAGCATGTCGGTGGGCTCGCCGGTGATCGCGAACTCACCGGTGTATCCGGCGTCCACGAGCACCTCGGTCCCGCGGTCGAACTCCTCCTCCGTCTCCTCGTCGGGAACGAACGCGAGCACGACCCTGACGTCGCGCTGGTCGCGGAGGTCGGCGAGCGCCAGCATCATCGCCGCCGCCGCCCCCTTCATGTCGTAGGCGCCGCGCCCGTAGAGGCGGTCGCCGTCGAGCAGCGGGCCGAACTGCCCCGGGCGGCCGGGAACGACGTCGATGTGCCCGTGGAAGATGATCGGCGGCAGCTCCGGCGGACCGACCTCGGCCACGACGATCGGCAGATCGCGCACCGTCAGCTGCCGGGTCGGGATGTCGCGCGCCTCGAACCAGCCCTTGATGAACCCCGCACAGAGCTGGACGCCCTCGGGGGTCGAGGTGTCGTAGCCGATCAGCTTCTCCGCGAGGAGGCGCTCCTGCATCGGGAAAGGGTAGAACGGGCGGAGATGCGAGGCGCGAGCGCGGGCCTCGTACGTGGCGCCCGAGCTGAAACGCTCAGCCCTCGGCGATCTCGAGGAAGGCCTCGGCCCTGGCCTTGTCCTGCTCCGCCGTCCGGTGGGCGGCCGAGTCCTCGTCGGCGTCGCCGAGCCGCGCCTCGGCATCCTCGATGCGGGACTTGAGATCCGCCACGTCGAGCGAGGAGGGGTCGGCCGCCTCGGTGACGAGCACCGTGACCTTGTTGGCGAAGACCTCGAGCCATCCCTCGGCCGCCGCGTAGCGCTTGGCGCCGTCGGCGGAGCCGAAGTCGGCCTCGGTCTCGAACAGGCGCATCTCGTGCGGGACGAGGCGCGCCAGCATCGGAGCGTGGCGAGCGCGGATCCCGACCTCGCCGATCACGGTCCGGACGGAGACCTGGAACATCTCACCGTCGTAGACCTTCCCGTGCGGGGTCAGGACCTCGGCCCGGAATGTCGTCGTCTCCTCAGCCATGGATCATGCGGCCGCGCCGGCCTCTTCCTTCTCGGCCTCGTCCGCCTTTTGAGCCTGCTCGGCGGCCTCGTTGTCGGCGCCGGCGGTCTCGTCCTCGCCGCGGCCCTTGGCGGCGTCGAGCACCTGCTCGATCGAGCCCTTCATGTAGAAGGCGCCCTCGGGGATGTCGTCGTGCTCGCCGTCGACGAGGCTGCGGAAGCTCGCCACGGTCTCGGCGACCGGGACGACCTCGCCGGGCGTTCCGGTGAACTGCTCGGCGACGTTGAACGGCTGGCTCAGGAAGCGCTCGATCTTGCGGGCGCGGTTGACCTGGAGCTTGTCCTCGTCGGAGAGCTCGTCGATGCCGAGGATCGCGATGATGTCCTGCAGCTCCTTGTAGCGCTGCAGCACCTCCTGGACGTCGGTGGCCGTCTTGTAGTGCTCCTCGCCGAGGATGTCGGCCTTGAGGATCGTCGACGTCGAGTCGAGCGGATCCACCGCCGGGTAGATGCCCTTCTCCGAGATCGACCGCGACAGCGTCGTGGTCGCGTTGAGGTGGGCGAACACCGACGCCGGAGCCGGGTCGGTGAGGTCGTCGGCGGGGACGTAGACGGCCTGGATCGAGGTGACCGAGCCCTGCTGGGTCGAGGTGATCCGCTCCTGGAGCTGACCCATCTCGGTCTCCAGTGTCGGCTGGTAGCCGACTGCGGACGGCATCCGGCCGAGCAGCGCCGACACCTCCGAGCCCGCCTGGACGAACCGGAAGATGTTGTCGATGAACAGGAGCACGTCCTGGCCACCGACCTCGCGGAAGTACTCCGCCATGGTCAGGCCGGTCAGGGCGACGCGGAGGCGCGCCCCAGGTGGCTCGTTCATCTGGCCGAAGACCATCATCGTCTTGTCGATGACGCCGGACTCGGTCATCTCGACGTAGAGGTCGTTGCCCTCGCGGGTCCGCTCGCCGACCCCGCAGAAGGCCGAGAGCCCACCGTGCTCGGTGGCGATGTTGGCGATCAGCTCCTGGATCAGGACGGTCTTGCCGACACCGGCGCCGCCGAACAGGCCGACCTTGCCTCCCTTGGCGTAGGGAGCGAGCAGGTCGATGACCTTGATGCCGGTCTCGAGGATCTCCTGGGTCGGGGTCAGGTCCTCAGCGGTCGGTGCGGCGCGATGGATCGGCCAGCGGTCCTCGCCGGCGACGGGGCCTTTCTCGTCGATCGGCTCGCCGAGCAGGTTGAAGATCCGGCCGAGCGTGTCCTTGCCGACGGGCACCGTGATCGAGGAGCCGGTGTCGACGACCGGGTCGCCGCGACGGAGGCCGTCGGTGGCGTCCATGGCGACCGCGCGGACGCGATCGTCGCCGAGATGCTGCTGGACCTCGCAGGTGAGGCTGATGGCGTTGCGACCGTCACCCTCGGGGATCTCGATCGTCAGGGCGTTGTAGATCTCGGGCAGGCCGTCCGGGAAGACGACGTCGACGACGACGCCGATCACCTGCTCGACCGTTCCCGCGTTGTGTCCGTTCGTTTCAGCCATTGGTTTCTCCTTGCTCAGTCGTTTCAAGCTTCAAGTCGGTCACTGGCCCGATCCGAGGGCCTCGGCACCACCGACGACCTCGAGGATCTCCTGGGTGATCTCGGCCTGGCGGACCCGGTTCATCTCGAGCGTCAGCCGGTCGATCATCTCGCCGGCATTCTCGGCCGCGCTCCGCATCGCCGTCATCCGCGCCCCGTGCTCGGAGGCGGCCGACTCGAGCAGCGCCCGGTAGACGGAAAGGTTCACGTACTCCTCGAACAGCGCCCGCAGGGCGTCCTCGGGATCCGGCTCATAGATCCACTCGGCCCGCTGGTGGGCCTCGGCGAGCTCGGGATCGGCGGGCTTCTCGGGCTCCGGCACCCCCTCGCCGAAGACCTCGGCCTCGGCGAGCGGCAACAGAGTGTGGCGGCGCACGTACTGGGTCAGCGGCGAGACGTAGCGGTTGTAGATCAGCTCGACCCGGTCGATCTCCTCGTCGACGTAGGAGGAGGCGAGACGGTCGCCGATCTCGCGCGCGTTGGCGAACGACGGCTGGTCGGTGAAGCCGGTGAACGATCCCTCGATGCTCTCGCCGCGGAAGCTCAGCGACGAGTTGCCGCGACGCCCGACGACGTAGTAGAGGACCTCCTTGCCCTCGGCCTCGAGCTCGCGCTGGAGCTGGATCCCGGCGCGGATGATCTGGGTGTTGAAGGAGCCCGCGAGGCCGCGGTCGCCGGTCACGAGGATGATCCCGACCCGCCTGACCTCCTGCCGCTGCTGAAGCAGGGCGACGCGGTTGCCGGCCTGCCCCGCCGCCTCGGCCACCTGCTGGGTGATCCGGCGGATCGCCTGCGCGTAGGGGCGCATCCGGTCGATCCGCTGCTCGGCCCGGCGCAGCCGCGCAGCGGCCACCATCTCCATCGCCCGCGTGATCTTGCGGATGTTCTTGACGGAGGTGATCCGGTTCTTGACTTCCTTCTGCGTCGCCATGATCTAGACCGTCGCGGCCTCTTCCTCGTCGGCGGTCCGGTCGGCGCCCTCGGCCTCCTCGTCGGCGGCGCTGCGGCCGGGCGCGGCGCGCTCCCCCTCGTCGCGGATCCGGTCCGACTCGCCCTCCTCGAGCTCGTTGCCCTCGGCGTCGAAGTCGGGACCGAAGTCGTCGATCATCTCCGCGATCGCGTTCCCGAGCTGCTCCTCCTGCTCGTCGGAGAGCTGCCCGTCGTCGTTGATCGAGTTGACCAGATCGGCCTGCTCGGCGCGGAGCCGGTCCCGGAGGTCGCCGAGGAACGCGGGGACCCGGTCGACCTTGATCCGGTCGAGGTAGCCGCCGGTGCCGGCGTAGATCGATGCGACCTGCTCGGCGACCGAGAGCGGCTGGCGCTCGCCCTGATTCAGCGCCTCGACGAGTCGCTCGCCGCGGGACAGCGTCCTCTGCGTCTCCGGGTCGAGCTCGGAGCCGAACTGGGCGAACGCCTCGAGCTCGCGGTACTGCGAGAGGTCGAGGCGCAGCTTGCCGGCGACCTTCTTCATCGCCTTCGTCTGGGCGTTGCCGCCGACCCGGGAGACGGAGATTCCGACGTTGATCGCCGGGCGGACGCCCGAGTAGAACAGGTCCGACTCGAGGAAGATCTGCCCGTCGGTGATCGAGATGACGTTGGTCGGGATGTAGGCGGAGACGTCGGAGGCCTGCGTCTCGATGATCGGCAGCGCCGTCAGCGAGCCGCCGCCGAGCTCGTCGGAGAGCTTGACCCCCCGCTCGAGCAGGCGCGAGTGCAGGTAGAAGACGTCACCCGGGTACGCCTCGCGGCCCGGCGGGCGCCGCAGCAGCAGCGACATCTGGCGGTAGGCGTAGGCGTGCTTGGTCAGGTCGTCGTAGATGCACAGGGAGTGGCCGCCCTTGTAGGTGAAGAACTCGGCCATCGCGGTGCCGGCGTAGGGCGCCATGTACTTGATCGGCGCCGCCTCGTCGGCGGGAGCGGCGACGATGATGGTGTTGTCCATCGCGCCGGCTTCCTTGAGCGTCTCCATGAGCTGGACGACGGTCGCCATGCGCTGCCCGATCGCGACGTAGACCGAGACGACGTCCTTGTCCTTGTTGTTGATGATCGTGTCGATCGCGATCGCGGTCTTGCCGGTCTGGCGGTCGCCGATGATCAGCTCGCGCTGACCACGGCCGATCGGGATCATCGAATCGATCGCCTTGAGCCCGGTCTGCATCGGCTCCTTGACGCCCTGGCGCTGGATCACGCCGGGGGCCTTGAACTCGGCCGGGCGCGTCTCGGACGTGTGGATGTCGCCCTTGCCGTCGAGCGGGCGGCCGAGCGGGTCGACCAGGCGGCCGAGGAGCGCCTCGCCGACCGGGATCTCGAGCAGGCGGCCGGTGCGCTTGATCGTGTCGCCCTCGACGATCTTGTCCCACTCGCCGAACAGCACGGTGCCGACGTTGTCCTCCTCGAGGTTCAGCGCGAGGCCGGTCACGTCGTGGGGAAGCTCGAGCATCTCGAGCGACATGCAGTTGTCGAGGCCGTGGACGCGGGCGATACCGTCGGCCACGGAGAGCACGGTGCCGACCTCGGCGAGGTCCGCGCTGCCGGTGTCGAGTCCTTCGATCCGCTGCCGCAGGATCGAGGAGATCTCGTCGGGCTTGATTTCCATCTGCTCTAACGCTCCTTGTGTTTCGAAGTTCGTACGAAGTCCGGTCGGCCGGCTCAGGCCGCCTGCGCCACCTCGCGGCGCAGCTTCTCGAGTCGGTTGCGGATGCTTGCGTCGAGGACCCGGTTGCCGACCTGGAGGACGAGGCCGCCGATGATCGACTCGTCGACCTCACTCTTCAGCTCGATCGTCTTCCCGGTCTTGCGCTCGATCTCGGCGCCGACTGAGGCGACGACCGAGGGGTCGAGCTCGATCGCGCTGGTCAGGGTCACCTCGAGCCGCTGGTTCTCCTGGTCCCAGAGCTCGTCGAAGCGCCGGCGGATCCGGAACAGGGCCGGCATCCGGTGCTTCTCCGCCAGGAGCTCGAGGAAGTTGACGAGCTCGGGGTTGGCTTCCGTGATCGTCTTCTTGATCCCGTCGCGCTTCTCGTTCGAGGAGAAGTAGGGACTGAAGAAGAAGACCTGAAGGTCCTGATCCTTCGCGATCGCGTCGGCGACCTCGCCGAGCTGATCACGGATCTCGTCGAGCGAGTCGTGCTCTCTGGCGACGTCGAACAACGCCTCGCTGTAGACCCGGGCTACTTCTTCCATCGTCCTAGTTCCTCGCCGCTCCGCTGGCCTCGTCGCCGGCGAGCGCCGCGAAGTCGACCTCGGAGAGGGCGTCCTCGACGAGGCGCTTCTGGTCGTCCGGCGTCAGCGACTTGCGGGCGACCTTCTCGGTGGCGAGGACGGTCAGGTCCGCGACCTCCTTGCGGATCTGATCCAGCGAGCGCCGCGTCTCGGCCTCGATGTCCTTGCGCGCGGACGCGACCAGCTCGTCGTGCTTGGCCTTGCCCTCCGCGGTCGCCTCGGCCTTCGCCGCATCGCTCGCCTTGCGGGCGCGGGCGATGATGTCGTCGGCCTGCTCGCGGGCCTCCTTGAGCCGCTCGCGGTACTCCGTGAGCAGCTCGTCGGCCTCGGCGCGCAGGCGCTCGGACTCGTCGATGTTCTGGTTGACCTTCTCCGCCCGCTCCTCGAGAGCCTGCTGGATGCGCGGGAAGGCGAACTTCGAGAGCACCCACATGGTGAGGACGAACGCGACCAGCGTCCAGATCATCAGGCCGATGCCCGGCTGGACGAGGAAGCTGCCGCCTCCCTCCTCGCCGCCTTCGGTGGCGGCCACTACGAGGGCGGTTATGTCGCCGGCGAACTCCACAGGCCTAGAGGAAGAACGCGATCAGGCCGAAGATGAACGTGTAGAAGGCGACGGCCTCGGTGAGCGCGAAGCCGAGCCAGCGGATGCTCTGCAGCTCGTCCTTCATCTCCGGCTGGCGGGCGACGGCCTGGATCTCCGAACCGAAGATCACACCGATGCCGATGCCGGCGCCGATCGAACCGAGCCCGGCACCGACGCCGAGCGCGATCGCCTTGCCCGCGTCGGTGACGCCGGTGTCGGTGACCGCTTGGGCGGACTGTGCCAGAAGCACTAGATCCATTTCAGTTGACTCCTTTTCCTAGTGACTCTCGGAGGTCGCGCCCCCGAGATAGATTGCGGTGAGAATCGCGAAGATGAATGCCTGCAGACCGGCGACGATGACGATCTCGAAGATGTAGAAGGCGAACGCCATCGGGAAGGTCAGGACGCCGAGGGCCGAGATCCCGAGCAGGACCGCGAGGCCGCCGCCCATGAACAGCAGCAGCAGGTGGCCGGCGAGGATGTTGGCGAAGAGCCGGACGGAGAGCGAGACGAGCCGGACGACGTTGGAGACGACCTCGATCGCGAAGACGAAGGCCTTGAAGGCGAAGGGCATGTCCTCGATGCCGGCGGGCAGCAGCGTCCGCATGTAGCCGATGAAGCCGTGCGTGCGAACGCCCTCGGCGTTGTAGCCGATCCAGACGACGAGGGTGAGGACCAGGGGGATCGAGATGTTCGCCGTCGCCGCGTAGAGGGCGAAGCTGGGGACCGAGACGCCGAAGATGTCGACCGGGTGCTCGGTGTTCGTCGGCAACGGGATCAGGCCGATGAAGTTGGAGAAGAGGATGAAGAAGAAGAGGGTGGCCAGGAACGGGAAGTACTTCGCGGCCATCTTCGAGTCGAGGTTGTCGTTGACGATCTGGCCGCGGATCAGGTCATAGATGCCCTCGACGGCGACCTGTGTCTTGTTCGGGCGGTCCTGCATCCGCCGCGCGATCCAGATCATCGCCGCGCACGTGATGACCGACGCGAGGACGATGTAGAGGACCGCCTTGTTGATGCTGAGGTCGATCCCGCCGATGTGGATCGGGACCCAGTTGTCGAGCTTGAACTCGTTCTGCGGCTGGAACTCCTCGTTCTTCCCGTCGCTGCCGAAGATCAGGCCGAGCGCGATCAGGATCACCGCGTAGCCGCCGAAGACGAGGCCCACCTTCTTGCCGGTGCTCACTGCAGGCTCCCGTCGGCCTCGGGGTCCAACAGGTGGGTGAGGAAGGACGCACAGAGGTGAGCCGTCACGAGCGCCAGCGCCAGGACCGCGGCCGCGAGGCCGGCCTCGCGGTCGGCGAGCAGGCCGACGAGCAGGATCGCCAGGGCGAGCACCCAGACCCGGCCCATCACGGCCATCGCGGTGACGCCGAGGGCGGCGTTCCGGTTCGAGGCCGCGAGCGCGCTGCGGCGCTTGCGGGCGGCCAGCTCCATCCCGGCGCGGCCGGCGAGCCAGGCGCCGCCGGCGACGAGCCAGGCGATCAGCGGGGCGCCGATGATGATGAAGGCCGGTAGCGCCAAGAGCAGCACGAGCAGGTCGATGTTGCGGAGGACTTCCATGTTCAATGGGCGGGCTGCTACCGGCACGTCAGCGGCCGGAGGCGAGCACGGCTCCACCCCCCCGTCGCGCCGGGCGCGGCGTAGACCTCTGCGGGGCAGCGCTCGTCGCGCTTGCGGGGCCGCTCGACCTTGGCGCCGTCGAATGACGGGCCGCCAGCACGACGGTGCTGGGAGTGGTCGCGGTCTCCGGGGTTGTCGAAGTAGGGGCTTTCCACGTCAGGTGCGTTCCGGGTCTTGGACGTTGCCGGCGGATGAAAGTTCCGTTTCAGACCGGCGACCCGGGGGCGGGGTCCGCGAATATACCCGATAGGGGACCGGCTCACGGGCCGCCCGAACCGCACCTGTTCAGGCGGACGGATCGACCTGCTCGAACTCGCCGGTTTCCGGATTCGGCTCCCGGAACTCGCCGGTCTCCAGTTCGTGCTCAACCTCACGATCGACGGCGTCCGGCACCGGCGGCGCCCCGCTCGCGGCGACCTGGCGGAAGCGGAATCTGCGCAGCTTCAGGATCTCGAGGACGTAGATCACGTAGAAGCTCGCGCCGACCGCGAAGCAGAGGATCGCGATCATCATCGCGGTCCAGAACGGGTCGAAGTTGCCGCGGTCGTCGCTGTAGGGCACGAAGCGCAGGGCGAGCGCGACGCCCGCCATCACCAGCGTCCAGCCGTAGAGGTAGGCGAGCGTCCGCCGCTGCGAGAAGCCGATGTTCGCCATCCGGTGGTGGAAGTGCCAGGCGTCGGCCTCGTAGATCGGCCGGCGGTACTTGAGCCGCTTGGCGACGACGAAGCCGGTGTCGAGGATCGGCACCGCGAGAACCAGCATCGGGAAGGCGAGCGCGACCACGGCGTTCGTCTTCAGCGCGCCCTGCACCGCGGCGACGCCGAGCAGGTAGCCGAGCAGGTTGGAGCCCGTGTCCCCCATGAAGCTCGAGGCCGGAGGGAAGCCGTGGCGGAGGAACCCGAGGGCGCCGCCGGCCGTGATCGCGGCGAGGATGCCCGCCGGGTTGCGCTCCAGGGAGAGCGCGATGATCGCCAGCGTCGCCGCGCTGATCAGGCAGACGCCCGAGGCGAGGCCATCGACGCCGTCGATCAGGTTGACGACGTTGGCCATCGCGACGATCCCGATCACCGTCCCGAGCTCGCCGAGATCGACGTGACCGACGAGCGGCAGCGTGAACAGCTCCGTCCCACCTGGGTCGACGCCGCCGACGAACGGGAGCGTGAACACGTCGACGGTGACCCCGGCCGTCACCGGGATCACGGCGGCGGCGATCTGGCCGAGCAGCTTCACCAGCGGCGGCAGGTCGAAGATGTCGTCGACCATCCCGACCATCGCGATCACGATCGCTCCGAGCAGGATCGCCCTCGTCTGATCGTCCCAGGGCAGGAAGATCGCCCCGGAAGCGCAGACCGCGATCAGGATCGCGATGCCCGACAGCCGCGGCGTCGGCACCACGTGCAGGCTGCGCTCGCTCGGCAGGTCGATCGCACCGATCCGCCATGCGAACGCCTCGGCCACCGGCACGAGCAGCCACGCGATCGCGGCGGCGGCCGCGAACGCGAACAATGCGTCCAGGGTCTCCGGCATGTCAGCCCTTCCCGGCCGCCTCCAGGGCGCCGTCGGCGAGGATCGCAGGATCGCGGGGGTCGATCGGCCCGACCGGGCCGGTGCGCTTGCCGAGCTCGAGCTCGTCAGGGTCGCGGAGCTCGCCGAGCCGGCCGTCGTCGATCAGCCGTTCGTCGACCGCGCCCATCCTGCCGCTGAAGATCGTCAGGACCGGTACGCCGAGGGCGACGGCCTCGCGGTTCATGGTGCCGCCGGCACTGACCACGAGGTCGGAGTAGGCGATCAGGCTCTGGGCGTCGATCGCCTCAGCCGGAACGATCAGGGAGGGATCGGCGCGCTCCCCGGCGGCCCGGTGCTGACGTTCGGTCCTCGGGATCAGCACGGTGATCACGTCAGGATCGCGGCAGAGCCGGTCGATCAGCCGCTCGTAGAGGGGATTGTCGGCGTGGTAGGCCGACGTCTCGGGCGGCGGACGGACGACGACGAGGATCCGGTCGTCGGTTCCGCGGTCGGCCGCGACCCCGAGTCCGCCGAGCCCGAGCTCGGCGAGGACCGACGGATCGGGGCTGAAGTCGGCGAGGTAGTAGTCCTCCTTCAGCCCCGGGTAGCGAACGAGCTTCGACGCCCTCGCTCCGGCGGCCTCGAGCCGCTCGATCGGGATCGCGTCGGGAACGATCACGCGCCGCGCGGCCTTCCAGGCGAGCTTGCGCTGGAGCCCGGCGAACTCGTAGTCCTGCATCTGCGCCTGCGGGATCCCAAGAGCGGTCCCGACGACGGCGACGTCGACCGACCCGTGAGCGATCGCGAGGTCGAAGCGCCGCGGTCGCGCCCAGCGACCGAGCGCGGCGCTGCGCCGAGCGACCGCCGCCGCCTTCGAGGCGGTCCCGGAGTCCGCGTGACTGCCGAACGACTCGTACTCGAGCCCGAAGCGCTCGAGCAACCCCTCGGTCTGACCGTAGTCCCGTGCGGTGATCGAGACCTCGTGCCCCCGCTCGCGAAGCAGCGCGATCACCGGCCGCAGCACGACCGGGTGTGCCGCGGCGGTGCAGTCGACCCAAATCCTCAAACGGTGGCTGCCGAGAGCTGCGGATAGAGCGGGTGCGCCTCGGCGAGCGCGCCGGTCCGGGCTCGCAGCGACTCGCGCTCGTCCTCGAAGGAGTCGGAGAGAGTGGTGCAGATGACCCGAGCGATCTCCCGCATGTCGTCTTCGTCGAGCCCGCGGGTCGTCAGCGCCGGGGTCCCGATCCGCAGCCCCGACGGGTTCATCGGCGGCCGCTCGTCGAACGGGATGGCGTTGCGGTTGACGGTGATTCCGATCTCCTCGAGGCGCTCCTCGGCGGTGCTGCCGTCATAGCCGGCGGCGGTCACGTCGACGAGCACGAGGTGGACGTCGGTGCCGCCGGTGATGACGTCGAGGCCGCCCGCGATCAACTCCTCGCCGAACGCCCGCGCGTTGGCGATCGTCTGGCGCT
The DNA here is from genome assembly GCA_963784885.1 of uncultured Conexibacteraceae bacterium. Classification (GTDB taxonomy): domain Bacteria; phylum Actinomycetota; class Thermoleophilia; order Solirubrobacterales; family 70-9; genus RHKX01. The sequence continues at coordinate 59,961 of CAWATA010000004.1, read as the reverse complement.
GTCGCGCGCGGAACTCCTCGGTGGCGGCGATCCGGAAGGCGACGGCCTTGGCGGCGATCGCGTGCATCAGCGGCCCGCCCTGATTGCCGGGGAAGATCCCCCGGTTGATCTCCTTCGCGTACTCCTCGCGGCAGAGGATCATCCCGCTGCGGGGGCCGCAGAGGGTCTTGTGGACGGTGGTCGTCACGACGTCGGCGTACTCGACGGGGTTCGGGTGCTCACCCGCGGCGACGAGCCCGGCGAAGTGGGCCATGTCGACCATCAGCAGGGCGCCGACCGAGTCCGCGATCTCGCGGAACGCCGCGAAGTCGAGCTGCCGCGGGTAAGCGGACCAGCCCGCGATGATCATCTTCGGCCGGTGCTCCTTCGCGAGCGCCTCCACCTCGTCCATGTCGACGAGATAGTCATCGCGGCTGACGTGGTAGGGGACCGGGTTGTAGAGCTTCCCGGAGATGTTCAGCTTCATCCCGTGGGAGAGGTGGCCGCCGTGGTCGAGCGCGAGCCCGAGAAAGGTGTCCCCGGGCTCGAGCAGCGCCGAGTAGACCGCGTTGTTCGCCTGCGCTCCGGCATGCGGCTGGACGTTCGCGTGCTCGGCGCCGAACAGCTCCTTCGCCCGGTCGATAGCGAGCTGCTCGGCCACGTCGACCTCCTCGCAGCCGCCGTAATAGCGCTTGCCCGGATAGCCCTCGGCGTACTTGTTGGTCAGCACCGAGCCGGCCGCCTCGAGCACCGCATGGGGCACGAAGTTCTCGGAGGCGATCATCTCCAGGGTGCTCTGCTGGCGCTCGAGCTCGCGGTCGAGCACCCGGGCGATGTCGGGGTCGACCGCGCTCAGCGGGGCGTTCTGGAAGTCGTCGGGAAGTTCGGTCATGGTCAGCCTCTCTGTGGATTCTCCTGCTCGGCGGCGCCGTTCTCGATCGCGGCGATCTTCTCGACCCGGCGCGCGTGGCGGCCGCCTTCGAAGTCGGTCGCCAGGAAGGTCTCGACGATCGGCTCGGCCTCCGCGGGCCCGAGCCTGCGGCCCGCCAGCGTGAGGACGTTCGCGTCATTGTGACGGCGGCTCATCTCCGCCTCCTCGGGGTCGTGCGCGTTGACCGCGCGAACCCCGTCGACCTTGTTGGCGACGATCGCGACACCGACTCCCGAGCCGCAGACGATCACCGCCCGGTCGGCCTCGCCGTCGCCGACGAGCTGTGCCGCTCGCGCCGCCGGATCCGGATAGTCCACCGACTCCGGCGAGTCGGTCCCGACGTCGACCAGCTCGTGCCCGGCCGCACGCAGCGAGGGGGCCACGGCCTCCTTCAGCTCGAAGCCTGCGTGGTCGGATCCGATCGCGATGCGCACCCGGTCGAGCCTACGCGATCGGGTCGACGGGACGGGGTCGGTGCACCGGTCCCTCCCACACCGTGGGCCAGATCGAGGACGGAATGCGTCGTCAAGATGGCCCACGGTCGGGCGGGACGAGGCCAGCCGCTCGGAGTCGCGTTTCGAGGTCGCCGGTGCTCACGGCGCCCTCCCGGAGCACCGACCAGCCGCCGCCCGTCTCGAGGCCGGTCAGGTCGAGGACCGTCGACGGTTGTCCCGTCAGCTCGCCGCCGTCGATCGCCAGGTCGACGGCGGCGACGATGGCGGGGTCGACGTCGGCGAAGCGAGCGGGCGCCGGCTCGCCGCTCAGGTTGGCGCTGGTCTGGAAGACCGCGCAGGAGGCGCCGGCGAGCGGGCCGTCGAGGAGGCGGATCCCGAGCCGTTCGCGGTCGTCGCGGCAGGCGAGCGGGTAACGGCGCTCGGAATTGAACAGAACCAGGGTCAGCGGGCCCGGGAGCAGGGCGGCAACCGCCTCGCGGCTGCGCTCGCCGAGGCCGGCGAGGAGCTCGCGCATCGCGAGCGGCGAGAAGTACATGACCGCCGACGGCTTGCCGTCGTCGCGGCCCTTGATCGCATGGATACGGGCGATCGACTCGGCCCGGAGCGGGTCACAGGCGAGGCCGTAGAGGCCGTCGGCGGGGAACAGGGCGACGCCACCGCCGAGGACGCAGCGGTCGAGGGCGGCGCGGGCGGCCGCGGCGCCGTCATGCTCGATCGAGACCGCTGCGCTCATCGCCGCCCGACCACGGCGCGCTCGATCCCGGCGAGGTCGCGCCGGATCTCAACCGAGGCGAAGCCGGCCGCGGTGACGAGCTCGGCGACTGCGGGCGCCTGGCCGGCGCCGACCTCGAGCGCGACCGCACCGCAGCCCGGCCCCGGGCCGGGCGGCGCGAGGGCCGCGAGCACCTCGCGGATGACCGCGAGGCCGTCGGCCCCGGCGAACAGCGCCTCCGCGGGCTCGTGCTCGCGGACGTCGGGCGGCAGGCGGGGACGCTCGTCTTCGCGGACGTAGGGCAGGTTGGCGAGCACCAGGTCGAAACGGCCGGCGACGCTCGTCACCGGCCCGAGCCGGAACTCGACCCGCCGCTCGAGACCGAGCGCGGCAGCGTTCTCGCGGGCGAGCTCGAGCGCGGGCGCGGAGACGTCCAGGGCGAGCACCTCGGTCCCCGCCAGCTCGTCGGCCACCGCCAGGGCGATCGCGCCACTGCCGGTCCCGACGTCGAGCACCCGTGCCGGCCGCAGCTCGAGCGCCACGTCGACGAGCAACTCGGTCTCGGGCCGCGGGACCAGCGCCCGGCCGTCCGTCCGCAACTCGACCCGGCGAAAGCCGCGACTGCCGAGGATGTAGGCCACGGGCTCGTGGGCGACCCGGCGGCGGACGAACGCGCCGAACGCCCGCGCTTCGACGGCGCTGACGGAGCGCTCGGGCTCGATCGCGAACCGCTCCCGGGTCGCGCCCGTCGCCGCCGCGAGCAGCAGCTCGGCATCGAGCCGCGGCGATTCCGAGCCGGACGCCGCGATCGCATCTGTTGCCGCGGCCAGGGCCTCCCTCACCGTCCCGGCGGCGGCCATCGTCAGCCCGCTGCGGTCTGCGCCTCGAGCTTGCGGCGCTTGTCCTCGGCCGCGAGGGCTTCGGTGAACTCGCGCAGGTCGCCGCCGAGGATCTCGTCGAGCGCGTGGCTCGTCAGCTTGATCCGGTGGTCGGTGACCCGGCCCTGCGGGAAGTTGTAGGTCCGGACCTTCTCGGAGCGCTCGCCGGTACCGACCTGCGAGCGCCGCTCGGCCGAGATCTCCGCCTGCTGGTCGGCGATGGCCTTCTCGAGCAGTCTCGCGCGGAGCACGCGCATCGCCTTGTCGCGATTCTGAAGCTGCGACTTCTCGTCCTGCATCGAGACGACGATCCCGCTCGGCGCGTGGGTGATCCGCACCGCGGAGTCGGTCGTGTTGACCGATTGCCCGCCGGGGCCCGAGGACCGGTAGACGTCGACCTGGAGGTCGTTGGGGTCGATCTCGACATCGACCTCCTCGGCCTCCGGCAGCACCGCGACCGTCGCGGTCGAGGTGTGAATCCGGCCCTGCGACTCGGTCTTCGGGACGCGCTGGACGCGGTGGGTGCCGCTCTCGTACTTGAACACCGAGTAGGCGCCGTCGCCCTTGACCGCGAACGTCACGTCCTTGAAGCCGCCGACCTCGGCCGGGCTCTGCGAGAGGACCTCGACGCCGAAACCCCGCTCCTCCGCGTAGCGGGTCAGCATCTTGAAGAGGTCGCCCGCGAACAGGGCCGCCTCGTCGCCGCCGGCTCCGGCGCGGATCTCGACCAGCACGTTCTTCTCGTCGTTGGGGTCGCGCTCGACCATCGCCAGGCGGATCTCCTCGGCCAGCTCCTCGAGCTGCCCGGGCGCCTCGGAGACGACGCGCCGGAGCTCCTCGTCTTCGCCGTCGGCCAGCAACTCGCGCGCGCCCTCGAGGTCGTCGTTCAGCGTCCGCCAGCGCCGCGCCAGCTCGCGCGCGGGCTCGAGCTCGCGGTACTCGCGGCCGACGGCCGCGTAGCGCTCGCGATCGCCGATCACCTCCGGGTCCGACATCTCCCGCTCGAGGCCGGCGAACCGCTCCTCGATCTGGCTGACGAGTTGCTCGATCACTGCCCGGAGTCTGACGGGCGGCCGGAATCGGACACTTCCACCTGCAGCAGCTCATCGGGGTGGTGGTGCTCGACCTGAAGCGTCGTATGGTCGATCGCGAACCGCTCTCGGATGTCGTGCTCGAGTGCGAGCCGGATCGCGTGGCAGTCGTCGCCGCGCCCGACGAGGACGTGCGCGGAAAGCGCCGGGAAGCCCGACGTCACCTCCCAGACGTGGAGATCGTGAACCTCCTCGACCCCGGGCACGGCGGCCATCGCAGCGCCGATCCGGTCCGGATCGAGGCCGCGCGGGGCGGCCTCGAGAAAGACCCGGCCCGACTCGCGCAGCAGACCGTAGGAGGAGTTCAGCATGATCGCCGCGACGATCAGCGACGCGATTCCGTCGGCCCGGTCGAAGCCTGTCGTCAAGATCACGAGACCGGCGATCGCCGTCATCACGAATGCGGCGAGGTCGGTGAGGATGTGCTGGAAGGCGCCTTCGACGTTGAGCGAGTCGCGGTTGGCCTGCGACAGCGTCCAGGTGGCGGCGAGGTTGACGACGATCCCGATGACCGCGACGACGAAGACGATCCCGCCCTCGACCGCGGGCGGGTCGATCAGCCGCCGGATGCCCTCGTAGACGATCAGCAGTCCGAGGACGAGCAGCGTCGCCCCGTTGAACTGGGCGCTGAGGATGCCCGCCCGCTTCCAGCCGAAGGTCATCATTCCCGCTGCCGGGCGCGCGGCGAGGTGGATCGCAACCAGCGCCAGGACCAGCGCCCCGGCGTCGGTGAGCATGTGCGCGGCGTCGGAAAGCAGCGCCAGCGAGTTGGCGAGGATGCCGACGACGACCTCCACGACCATGAAGCCGACGATCAGCGCGAGGGCGATCGTCAGCTTCGAGCGATCGGCGTCGGCTGAGATGCCGTGCGAGTGGCCGCCGTGGCCGTGATCGTGCGTGTGGGCCACGCCGCGGAGGCTACGCGACTATCTCGATCGGGCTCTCGCTCCGGCCGAGATCGGAGCCCTCGACCGCAAGGACCTCCTCCAGGGCTGCGATCGCCACCGCGAGCTGCTCCTGGTCGGGCTCGCGGGTCGTCAGGTTCTGAAGCATCAGGCCGGGCCACATCACGGTCCGGACCCAGGCCTTGCGCCGGTTGCGGCCGGCCCACTTGATCACCTCGTAGGAGAGCCCGGCGATCAGCGGAATGCCGACGATCCGGGTGATCACCAGCCAGTACCAGGCAGGGAGCCCGAGCGGCGCGAAGACGAAGATCGCCAGGACCATGACGACCAGCAGGAAACTGGTCCCGCAGCGGGGATGCAGCCGCGAGTAGCGGGCCGCTCGCTCGGGGACGAGGACGTCGCCCGCCTCGAAGCAGGAGATCGTCTTGTGCTCGGCACCGTGGTATTCGAAGACACGCCGCAGGTCGGGGAGCCGGCTGATCGCGGCGATGTAGCCGATGAAGATCGCGGTGCGAAGGATCCCCTCGACGAGCCAGAAGAGGACGGCGGAACCGAGCTGGTCCTTGATCAGGCTCGTCAGGCCGACCGGCACCACGAAGAACAGGCCGACCGCGAGAGCGAGGGAGGCCGCGATCGTCAGGCCCCAGGTGAGACCGCCGATCGGCTCCTGGTCCTCGTCGTCGGCGATCTGAGCGTTCGCCGAGTACGCGAGCGCCCGGAATCCGATCTTCAGCGACTCCGCCAGGGCGACGACGCCGCGGATCACCGGCAGCCGCAGCGCCCGGTGCCGCTTCGCCCACGAAACGACCGGCTCGGAGCTGATCGTGATCTCACCCGCGGGCGTGCGGACCGCTGCGGCCCAGGTCGAGACGCCGCGCATCATCACGCCCTCGAGGATCGCCTGCCCTCCGACCGGTGCGTCACGCGACGCGACCGGCTTGCCGTCCGGCATCGGCGTGGCCGCTTCGTGAAGCTCGCTCACGACGGACCCGCCGGGCGGTCCGTCAGGACTTCTTGGCCGCCCTGCGGCGGAAGCGCTCGACGCGACCGCCGGTGTCGACCAGCTTCTGCTTGCCGGTGTAGAACGGGTGGCACTCGGAGCAGATCTCGACGTGGATCTCGGGCTTGGTGGAGCGGGTGTGGAACTCGTTGCCGCACGCGCAGCGCACGTGGGAGAGGCCGTACTCGGGATGTATCTCGGTCTTCATCTGCACCGAGTCTAGAGAGCCTGTCCAGGAGGACGCCGCTAGGCTGCGCCGATGAGCGAGAGCGACGCACCGCACGCTTTCAAGGAGGGCGACAAGGTCTGGGTCGAGGACGGCGACGGTCGCCACCACCCCGGGATCTTCGTCGGCGACAACGAGGCCGCCGGCTGGTTCGGCGGCGGACCGAGCGCGTACGTCGTCCATCCCGAGGCCCACAACGCCGAGGTCGTCTCGCTCTTCCGGATCACGCCCCGAGACGAGTAGCCGGATCCCGAGGGGCGGCCGATGCGGGCGATGGTCTTCGATGCTCCCGGCCGGCCGCTCCGCGAGGCCGAGATGGAGGAACCGGTCGCCGGTCCCGGCGAGCTGCTGCTGGAGGTCCGGGCATGCGGTGTCTGCCGCACCGACCTGCACCTGATCGACGGCGAGGTTCCGATCGCCGAGCCGCCACGGGTGCTCGGGCATCAGATCGTCGCCGACGTCGTCGGCGAGGACCGCAGGGTCGGTGTCCCCTGGCTCGGGTGGACGTGCGGCGAGTGCAAGTGGTGCCGCTCCGGGCGCGAGAACCTCTGCCCGCGGGCCCGCTTCACGGGCTGCGACATCGACGGCGGCTTCGCCGAGTTCGCGGTCGCCGACGAGCGCTACTGCTTCCCGATCCCGGAGAGCTACCCGGACGAGCAGGCCGCGCCGCTGCTCTGCGCCGGGCTGATCGGCTACCGGTCGCTGCGGATGTGCGGCGACGCGCGACGGATCGGCTTCTACGGATTCGGCGCCGCCGCCCACATCCTCACCCAGGTCGCTACGGCGGAGGGACGCGAGGTCTACGCGTTCACCCGCGCCGGCGACGAGGACGGGCAGCGCTTCGCCCGCGACCTCGGGGCGGTCTGGGCCGGCGCCTCGGATGCCGGCCCGCCCGAGCCCCTCGACGCGGCGATCATCTTCGCCCCGGTCGGCCCACTCGTTCCGGCGGCGCTCGCGGCCGTCACCCCGGGCGGGACCGTCGTCTGCGGCGGGATCCACATGAGCGACATCCCGTCGTTCCCCTACGAGCTGCTCTGGGGCGAGCGCACCGTCCGGTCGGTCGCCAACCTGACCCGCGCCGACGGTGAGGAGCTCCTCGACCTGGCGCCGCAGATCCCGGTCGAGACAGCGGTCACCACCTACCCGCTCGAGGCCGCCGGCGAGGCGCTCGCCGACCTCCGCGCCGGCCGCTTCCTCGGCGCCGCGGTGGTCGTGCCGCGTCGAGCCGGTTGACGGGAGGGGCGCCCGTAGGGACTACCCAGAGTGCTGCGGTCGGCTCCGGATCAACGCGGCGGGGCGCGGAAGTAGTGTTCTTCGGCAGTGGGAGCGGAAACCGAGGCAGAGAGCGTCACGATCGTGCTCGCCGACGATCACGAGCTCGTCCGCGCGGGCATCCGCAAGGTGCTCGAGGACGAGCCCGGCTTCGAAGTCGTCGCCGAGGCCGGCGACGCCGAGACGGCGGCGCGCTACGTGCTCGGGCACAAGCCGTCGGTCCTGGTCCTCGACCTGAGCATGCCCGGCCTGCCCAGCCTCGACGCGCTTCCGAAGGTGTTCGAGGCCTCGCCCGGCACGGCGGTGGTCGTGCTGACGATGCAGAACGAACCGGCCTTTGCGCGCAAGGCGCTGCAGGGCGGCGCCAAGGGCTACGTGATCAAGCACTCGGCCGCAAGCGAGCTGGTCACGGCGATCCGCGCGGTGATCGGCGGCGGCACCTACATCAACCCGGAGCTCGGCGCCCGGCTCGCCGCCGAGCCCGACAAGCCGGACGGACCGCCCGACGAGCTGACCCCACGGGAGGTCGAGGTCCTCGGGCTGCTCGCGCTCGGATACGTCAACCCGGAGATCGCCGAGAAGCTCGTCCTCAGCGTCCGCACGGTCGAGACCCACAGGGCCAACATCCAGCGCAAGACCGGGCTCTCGACGCGGGCCGAGCTGATCGCCTACGCGATCGACAACGAGCTCGTCGAGCGCTGAGCGCGCCGTCCTTCGAACGTCAGGCCGGCTGATCGTCGGCGCGCCGGTGGACCGGCAACGCGACCCTGACCAGGGTTCCCCCGCCCTCCCGGCCCTCGATCGAGAGCTCGCCGCCGGACAGCTCCACCCGCTCGCGCATCCCGGTGAGCCCGAAGCCGCGGTTGACCGACGCCAGGTCGAAACCGTTGCCGTCGTCCTCGACGCGGACCGTCACCGTGCCGTCGAGCTCCTCGATCGCGACCCGCGCCCGGGTCGCGTCGGCATGCTTGATCGCGTTAGTCAGCCCCTCCTGCACGAGCCGGTAGATCGTCGACTCGAGCTCGGGCTCATATCGGAATGCCCCCTCCCCGCGCTCGGAGGCGATGTCGATGTCGGTCTCGAACGTCAGGTCCGAGCGCGACCGCAGGCGCTCGATCAGCGCCTCGATCGCCGCCGAGATACCCAGTTGGTCGAGAGCGGCGGGCCGAAGCTCGGCGATCAGCCCCTGCAGGCCGGCCACGGTCCGCTCGATCTGCTCGTTGGCGAGGTCGAGATGCTCGCGGACCTCCTCCAGCGATCCGGCGCGGGCCGCGTTCTCCTGCATCATCCGGAGGGCGCCGAGTTCCTGGAGCGTCTCATCGTGGAGCTCCCGCGCCCAGCGTCCGCGCTCGCGCTCCGATGAGGCGATCGCGAGCTTCGCCTTCTCGTCCTCGATCGCGTGTGCCGCGGCGATCGCGTTCGCCGCGCTGGTCGCGAACGACTCGAGGGTGAGCTGCTGGTCGGCCGAGAACGCGGGCTCGTCCCCGAGATGGTCGACGACCAGGAGCACACCGAGCCCCTGACCGCGCGAGCGGAGCGGAACCGCGAGCCCGGTCCGCGACTCGATGCCGAGCTCGCCGAGCGACTCGGCCGCCGCGGGACCGATGCGCTGGCTGGCCTCCATGCCGAGGAAGTCGGTCGTCCCGGAGTCGGGCCCCACAGCGCGGCCGAGTGCCCCGGCTCCGCACTCGCCGGCGGCCCCGCGAACGACGAGGTCCGCGCCCTCGCGCAGGAGCACGTAACTTGAGCGCGCCTCGAGCAGCGCCCGGGCGCGCTTGGTGACCAACTCGAGGACGCGCTCGAGGTCGGACTCGCCGCCGAGCTCGCGGCTCAGCGACGCGGTGGCCTGAAGGCCCTGGACCAGTCGTTCGAGGTCTGCCCTGCCGCGGCGGAGCTCCTCGTGGGTGCGGGCGTTGTTGATCGCCACCGCGCTCCACTCGGCGAGGATGACCAGCAGGTGTTCGTCGCCGGGGCCGAAGGGCCCGCCGCCGTCCTTCTCCGTCAGGTAGATGTTCCCGAAGACCTCGCCGCGAACCGTGATCGGAGCACCGACGAATGTGGTCATCGTCGGGTGCTCGGAAGGGAAGCCGTAGGACCGCGGGTGATCGCCGATGTTGTCGAGCCGCAGCGGTCGGGGATCCCTGATCAGTTCGCCGAGAATCCCGTGCCCGCGGGGCAGCGGGCCGATCCGCCGCCGCTCCTCCTCATCGACGCCGACGTAGAGGAAACGTTCGAGCTCGGTCTTGTCGGAGTCGAGCACTCCGAGCGCGGCGTAGCGTGCGCCGGTCAACTGCCGGGCTGCGCCGAGCACGTTCATCAGCACCGTGTCGAGGTCGAGCTCGGAGACGAGGCTGCGGCCGACGGCCAGCAGACGCTCGAGCTCGGCCCGGTCGAGCGAGGCCGGGTCTGCGGTCAACGCCGGCTCCCGCGGCGATCGGGGTTGACTACCGAGGAGGTTGCCGGGTCCGCCCGGATGCTCGGACTCCTCATCAAGCCTAGATTCCGCCACGTGGACCGCCAGATTCTCATCGGCTATCAGGATAGTCCCGAAGGCCGAGACGCATTGGCACTCGGGCGCGTCCTTGCCGAGGTCTGTGGCGGAACTCTGACGGTCGCGACGGTTTACCCCTGGCCCCGCGGCCTGATGACCCACGAGGATCTCTCGAACGCACTGGCGGTCGAGAGCGCCGACACGTTCGCGAGCGTTCGCGGCCTACTCCCAGGCCTGGACGTCGAGACCGTGCCGGTCGCCGAGCAGTCGATCTCCAATGCGCTCGGCAAGCTCGCTGAGGATCGTCACGCCACCGTGCTCGTGGTCGGCTCTTGCCATCGCGGCAAGGTCGGCGAGACGGTCCTCGGGAGCACCGGCGCGTCGCTGCTCCACGGGGCCCCCTGCGCTGTCGTGGTCGCACCCCGCGGCTACGCCGAGCGCACCGACAAGCCGATGCTGAAGATCGGCGTCGGCTTCGACGGCTCGCCGGAATCCTGGGCGGCGCTCGAGACGGCGATCGCGCTCGCCGAGCTCACGCACGGTGAGCTGCTCGTACTCAGCGTCGCCGACTACCCGAAGTACGGCTACGCGACCGTCTGGACCGTGATGACGGCCGGCGAGTTCCAGGACGCCGAGCGGAAGGAGATGCAGCGGACCCAGGAACTGGCGCTCGGTCGCATCCCCCACTCCGTCAAGGCCGAGGGTCGCCTGTTGACCGGCTCCCCGGGAGCGCTCCTCGCCGACGCATCGGCCGAGGTCGACATCATGGTCGTCGGCTCCCGAGGTCACGGGCCCCTTCGCAGGACCCTGCTCGGAAGCACGTCACGGAGGCTCATCTCCGGAGCCGCCTCCCCGCTCCTCGTCGTGCCCCGCGGAACCTCGATGGATCCGCTCGGGCTGCGTCGTCAGAAGGCGGCAGCGGCCGCCTAGGCGCCGGCCGGAACCCGGTCGGCGCGCACCCGCCCCCCGCGAGTGGGGGCGAACGTGATCGCCCGCCGGGTGACGCCCTCGTGACGAGCGCTCGGCCGCGGCTTCAGGCGCCGCGACGCCAGCACCGCCCGGATCACGATCTTCATCTCGAACGCGGCGAAGCTCGCGCCGAGACAGCGCCGGATGCCGCCGCCGAACGGGATCCACTCGTAGGTACCGGGTGGATCGTCGAGGAACCGCTCCGGGCGGAACGCGAGCGGATCGGGGTAGAGATCCTCGCGACGGTGCATCAGGTAGATCGACGGCGCGACGTTGACGCCGGCCGGAAGCTCCCAGCCGCCGAGCTCCATCGGTGCCTGCAGGCAGCGGACGACCGCAGGGACGACCGGCCGCAGTCGCAGGCTCTCCTTGACGACGGCTTCGAGATAGTCGCCGTCCCCCGCCGCCTCCGCCGCCGTCAGCCGGTCGAGCACGCCGGGGTTGCGGATCAGCTGCTCGAAAGTCCAGGCGAGCGCTGTCGCAGTCGTCTCGTGACCGGCGAGCAGCAGGGTCATCAGCTCGTCGCGGAGCTCGCCGTCGGTGAGCGGCCGGCCCTCGGGATCGCGAGCGGCGAGGAGCATCGAGAAGATGTCGTCGCCGTCGGTGCCGTGGGGGTCGGCCCGCCGCGAGCGGATCTCCTCGTGGAGAAGCTCGTCGGCGCGCGCGCGCAGAGCCGCGAAGCGCCGCCAGGGGCTGAGCGGGCCGCTGCGACCGGCGGTCAGCGCGAGGGCGAGGACGCGCGGACGGCTTCCGACCGAGTCGAGGAGGCGCCGCAACGGGCCGCCGATCCGCTCCCGCCGGTCGGCGTCCTCGAAGCCGAATACCGCGCGCATGATCACCTCGAGGGTGATCGCCTGCATGCTCGGGAGGACGGCGAACTCGCGGCCTTCGGGCCATTCGGCGATCCGGCGCTCGGCGACCTCTTCCATCATCCGGCCGTAGGCCCGCATCCGCTCGCCGTGGAACGGAGGCAGCAGCAGCCGGCGGTGGCGGAGGTGCTCCTCGCCGTCGAGCAGGAGCACCGAGCTGGGACCGAGCAGAGGCGCCAGGGTGACGTTCCCCTCGCCGGCGTGGAGCACGTTCGGATCGCCGGTGAAGATCTGCCTGACCGCGTCGGGGTCGCAGGTCACGACCAGCTCGCGGTCGGGCGTCGGGCGCAGCGTGAAGTAGTCGCCGCAGCTCTCGCGGCAGGAATCGAGGAACCGGGTCGGCGTGAGCATGAACCCGACGCTCATCATCAGGTTCGACAGGTCGGGCCGGGGCGGCATCTCTCCGCGAGGCGGGGCCACCGGGGCCGTTGTGGCGTTCGCGGGCACCGCTTCCGAGCTTAGGGGATCGCCGCCGTCACTCGTCGTGGACGGCGATCAGCATCTCGACGCCGCCGAGCTGCAGCGTCAGGGAGCCGTCCTCATGTGCGATGGCGCCGCGGTAGACCTCCCGGTTGAGACTCAGCGACCCGGTCTCCCGGCCGGCGTCGAGGCGGATGAAGATCGCCTCGTGCTCGCTGGGCTCGCCGCCGGTGATCGAGTGGCCGGCGCGCAGGACACCGCCGAACGTCGCAACCAGGTGCGGGCTCTCGCCGGCCGAGACGACGTGGACCTCGACCCGCCGCCCGACGAGGGCGAGGAGGGCCGAGAGAGCATCGTCGAAGGTCACGCTCTCCCTGATATCACCCTCGGGCTCAGCAGGCGTCGAAGACGTAGCGGCGCTTCGCCGGCGTGCTGACGAGGCGGTCGCGGAGGACGATCGCGATCTCGTCGCCGACGGCCCTGCACGAACGCCGGAAATCCCGGCGCCGGTACTCGATCGCGACGACCTCGCCGCCGTAGACGCGGCGGTAGCGCCCGCACTCGCGCCAGCGCCCGCACTCCTCGGCGATCGCGAAGTCGAATCCGACCCTGCTCGACTCCGCCCTCGTGATCCCGGCCGTGTTCTTCTGCCCGACCGCGAGATCGAGCCGGTGTGCTCGATCGGCGAGCCGGCCCGCGTAGTCGAGCGCCTCCCGTCTTCCGAACGGCACGCGACCGGCCAGGGGTGTTCCGCGAAACCGGGTCCACGAGTCGAGGTTGTCGAACTCGACGGCGTCGAATCCCGCGTCGGCGCAGCCCCCGACCATCTGCGAGACCCAGCGCGCCGCGCGCTTGCGCTTGGCCTGCGTGCCGAGGTCGACGAGGTACTCGCCGCCCCACCTGGGGTCGTCCCCGAGCCGCTTCAGGACCAGCCTCCGCGGCCAGTTGGAGAGCTCGTCGGGCCGGTTGACGCCGGCCTCGTTCGCCTGCGTCTGAAACCCGTTGACGTAACAGATCGAGTAGTTGCCGGCGGCCGCGGGCCGGCCGCCGTACCAATCTCGCGAGACCACGGAAACCCCCGGCGGCGGCGGATAGTCGCCGCCGATCTGGTAGTCGAAGCCGGCGTTCGGCGGCGGCAGTGCGAACGCACCGGCCGCCGCGGGCGCGACGAGCCCGGCCAGAAGCACCAGCACGACGACTATCGATCGCGGGATACCCATGGCCGAATCGTCGCAGGCCGGGCCGGGCTCAGATCCAGCTGACCTCGATCGGGACCTCCGCGAGCTCGTGGTAGCGGTTCCGGCTCAGCCACAGCGAGATCGCCGAGAAGAGCTGCTGTGCGGGCTGCCACATCGCCACCCAGCCGAGGACCACGAGCCCCTGGGAGATCCCGACGAAGACCGTCTCGTTCTCGGTCCACTTGTCGAACAGGCTCGAGGCGACGAGGCAGACGACGAGGAAGCCGAAGGCGACGTAGGCCTCGCGGCGCTGGCTGCGGGCGGGGAAGATCAGAAACCTGCTCGCAGCCTCGTAGGCGGACCGGAGGTCGTTGCGGATCGCCTCCTTCACTTGCGGGGCGAGGTCGTCGCGCCGCTGCCCTTCCGGCAGCTCCACGGTCAGATACTCCGGACGCGCGTCCCGGGTGTCGATCCAGACCCTGAGGATCCGCTCCCGGACCTCCTCGCGCAGCGGGCGATCCTCCAGCGGCTCGGTGCTGAACGGGTCGAAGAGGTCGTCGATCGACGGGGCACGAATCGCGAATTGCGCCACGGCCGCAAGCTACGGCGGGCGCCGGACGGGGCTGGGCGGCGATCCCTGGGAGCAGCGCCCGGAGTCCGGCCGCGGCGATCGGCGAGTTCGCCGCCGATCATCTCCCGGCTCGGCCGATCTCTCTGCCGATCCGGGCGGCCACGGCCGCTCTCACGCCTCGAAGATGGCAGGCCCGCATGGCAAGTGGGAGTCCGTCGTCCCGTCCGGCCCAGCACCAATCATGCCGCGCTCCAGATGACGGGCGGGACCCAGACCAGAGCCACCGCGGCGGCGGGAGGAGGATCCTCTTCCCCCTTCGACGACCCCTCACTGCGGGCCTGGCAACGACACGCCCTCGGCGCCGCCCGGACCTGGCGGAGCGGGCCGTTTCTGATCGCGGCGGCGCCCGGAGCGGGCAAGACCAGGCCGTCGCTGGTGCTCGCGCGGGAGTTGCTGCGCCGCGGCGAGATCGACAACGTCGCGATCGTCTGCCCGACGGCACCGCTGACCCGCCAATGGGCCGCCGCCGCGGCGCAGCAGGGGCTGCAGCTCCAGCCCGACGCCACCCACCTCCGCACGACCCGCGACTTCCAGGGAATCGCCGTCACCTACGCGCGTGTCGCCGCCGCCGCCGGGACCTACTCGCGCGAGTGCGGGCGACGAACCCTCGTGATCGCCGACGAGGTCCACCACCTCGGCGACGAGCTCGCCTGGGGCGCGGGGTTCACCAAGGCGTTCGCGGCCGCCGACCGCCGGCTCCTGCTCTCCGGGACGCCGTTCCGCAGCGACGACGCCGCGATCCCCGGCGTCGCCTATGACGGCGCCGGATTCGCGGTGCCGGACGTCGCCTACTCCTACGCGGAGGCGATCCGCGACGGCGTCTGCCGCCGGGTCGTCTTCGTGCCATTCGACGGGACCCTCGTCTGGCAAAGCGGCGAGGACACGATCGAGAGCTCGTTCTCGGAGGAGCTGCCGGCCCGGGAGCGCGGCAGGCGCTACCGGACGGCGATCTCAACCGAGCTCCCGGAGGGCCTGCCGCGGATTCTCCGGCAGGCGAACGAGCAGCTCACCCGGGTCCGCGGCGAGGGGCATCGTGATGCGGGTGGGCTCGTCATCGCCGCCGACAGCGCCCACGCCAGGGTGGTGGCGAAGGCGCTCGGCGAGATCGCCGGCGAGCAGCCGGTGGTCGTGCTTCACCAGGACGCCGGCGCGCATCGGCGCCTCCGCACATTCGCCTCCGGCACCGGGCGCTGGATCGTGGCCGTGAACATGGTCTCGGAGGGCGTCGACATCCCGCGGCTGCGAGTCGGTGTCTACGCCACCGCCGCGAAGACGGCGATGATCTTTCGCCAGATCGTCGGCCGGTTCGTCCGGGTCGGCTCCGGCTGCGGGGGGCGCAGCTGGCTGTTCCTCCCCGCCGAGCCGGTGCTGCGCTCCCACGCGGCGGAGGTCGAGGACGAGATCCACCGGGTGATGCGGCGCGGCCCCGGTGAGGAGGAGGGCTGGGACGACCCCGAAGAGCGGATCGTGAACGAGCGCTCCGACCCCGAACTCGACTTCGTGCCGGTCGCCGCCGACGTCGTCCCGCAGATGAACCTGTTCGGGGAGCCGGGAGACGTCGCGGTCCAGCCGATGGCCGCGCCGCCGCCCGCGGCGAGTCCGGCCGATCCTGACCCGCCGGCGGCGGTCCCGGCGTTCGAGCGCCGCCGGATCCTTCGTGCCCGGCGCCACAGCCTCGTCTCCGAGCTGGCGCGGAGCCGCCGCTGCGGTCACCGCGAGGCCAATCTCTGGATCAACTCGAAGCTCGGGATCCGCAAGGTCGACGACGCCACCATCGAGCAGCTGGAGCGGTCCTGTGAGCTGCTCGTCACCGAGCTCGGACGGAGCCGGTGACGGCCTCGGCCCGGCTAGCGGACCTCACGCTCGTAGACGTACATCAGCTCGTCGCCGCTGCGGTTCGTGAACCCGAAGCGCTCGTAGAGGCGATGGGCATCGGTGTCGCCCTGGTCGGTTCCGAGGAACACGTAGTCGCAACCGCGTTCACGACAGGCCGCGAGAGCAGCGTCCATGAGCTCACCCCCGAGGCCCCGCCGGCGCGCCCCCGGGACGACGTAGAGCTCGGCGATGTAGGCCTCGTCGAGCGCCGACCAGATCGACGGCCGAAAGCGGATCGCGAGGATGCCGTCGGGTCCTTCGCCGGCCAGCAGGACGACTGTGTCACCGGAGCCGATCAGCTCGCCGATCCGCTCCGCGAGGCGCTCCCGCCCCGGGCTCGGCTCGTCGTAGTCGAGGTTGAAACGGTGCAGGAGGTCGGCGGCCGCCTCGATGTCGGCTCCAACCGCTCGCCGGACACGGCCCATCGCCCCGGTCGTCCCCCGCCGCAGCGCGGCGGTCAGACCTCCTGGTAGAGCGGCCCGTCGCCGCCCTCGGGCATCGTCAGGCGGCCGCCCTTGGCGTTGATCGCCCCGCACTGAACGCAGTTGGAGGCGGTGACGTGGACGTCGACCTCGGCTGCGCCGTTCTCGAGCTGGTCCTCGGGGATCTCGTAGACCTGCGCCGGGCACATCGACACCCAGGTCTGGGCGACCTCGCGCGGCACGTGGGTCTGGATCCGGACGTGGTTCGGAGCGTCGTCGCGGGTCGCGTTGCCACTCAGGAACACGGAGCCGAGCTTGTCGAAGGTGAGCTCGTTGTCGGGCTCGGGGTAGTGCTCGGACGCGGTGCCGAGATGGACCTCGACCTCGGAGTCCGGCTCGCTCACCTTGTGGCCGGGCGGCAGGGCACCGCCGGACAGAAGCCACGCGTTCGCGATCGCCCCGAAGGCCACGAATCCCTTGTCGCCGTGCTGGCGGACGTTCCGGGCCCGGTACAGGTCCTTCTCGATCTCCGAGTTGCGGACCTTAGTCTCGTAGCCGGAGAAATCGACCGACTCGGGATCGGCCTTGAGGCTCTCGACGATCGCCTCGGCGGCGAACATGCCGGCGTGCATCGCCAGGTGGATGCCCTTCAGGTACGGGACGTTGACCATCGCGACGTTGTCGCCGCACATGACCATGCCCGGCACCGCAAGCTTCTTCGGCATCGACCAGTAGCCGCCCGACGGGATCGTCTTCGCGCCCCAGCCGACCCGCTTGCCGCCCTCGAGGAGGTCGCGGACGAAAGGATGGGTCTTGAACTGCTGCAGCAGGTCATGGCAGGAGAAGGTCGCGTCGCTCGTGTCGAGGCCGGCGACCATGCCGATGCAGAGCTTGTCCTCGCCCATCGGGTAGATGAACGAGCCGCCGAACTCGTTGTACTTCGGCGCCTTCCGCAGCGGCCAGTTCATCGTGTGGATGACCCGGTCGAGCGGCTTCGGAACCTCCCAGACCTCCTTGACGCCGATCTCCCAGCGCTTGGCGTCGCCGGCGAGGTCGTAGTAGTCGATGGCGCAGTCGGTCAGATGCCCGAGCGTGCC
Organism: uncultured Conexibacteraceae bacterium; assembly: GCA_963784885.1. Taxonomy (GTDB): domain Bacteria; phylum Actinomycetota; class Thermoleophilia; order Solirubrobacterales; family 70-9; genus RHKX01. Next base: position 42,560 of record CAWATA010000004.1, on the reverse strand, counting down.
CTCGGCGAGCACCGTCGCCTTCGCCATCAGATCGGAGCCGGGCTCGAAGTTGCCGAGCTCGCCGCCGTCCTTGCCGCGGCCCTTGTCGCCGGAGCGAACGCCCTTGACGATGCGGTCCTCGACCAGCAGCTTGTCGGCCACGGTCTCGGTCAGCAGGTATGCGCCGGCCTCCTCGGCCCGGTCGGCGAGAAACCGGCTCAGCCTCGAGATCGAGGTGACGTAGTTGCCGTGGTTGCGGAAGTTCGGCGGCGGCGGCTTCAGCGGGATCGCCTTCGACTTCGTGAGCAGGTAGACCGCGTCCTTCTCGACCCTCTGGTAGACGGGCCAGTCGTCGGGATCGAGGTCGGGGAACAGCTTCTCCATCGCCGACGGGACCATGTTCGCGCCGCTCAGGTTGTGAGCGCCGCAGACCTTGCCCTTCTCGATGACCGCCACCGGAATCTCGCCGAGCTTCTCGGTCAGCTCGGGCTCGTCCTCGAGCAGCTGCATCACCCGGTTCGCGCACGCGAGTCCGGCCGGGCCGCCGCCGACGATCACGATGCCCGCTTCGAGCCGCTCCTCTTCGGGATCGGTCGGCGGCCCGACGTGCTCGCTCGGGTCGAACGGCGGTGGGAACTCTGACGGAGCTACTCCCATTCCGCGGTCAGCCGCCCTTCTTGGCCTTGATGGCCTCGGTCAGCTTGGGCATGATCTTGTGCAGATCGCCGACCACGCCGAGGTCGCAGAACTCGAAGATCGGCGCGTTCTGATCCTTGTTGATCGCGAGGATGTTCTCGGAGCTCTGCATGCCGACCTTGTGCTGGATCGCGCCGGAGATCCCGGCGGCGAGGTACAGCTTCGGGGCAACCGTCTTGCCGGTCTGACCGATCTGAGTCGAGTACGGGTACCAGCCGGCGTCGACGACGGCACGGGTGGCCGCGACGGCTCCGCCCATCGACTCGGCCAGATCCTCGGCGAGCTTGAAGTTCTCCTTCTCGCCGAGCCCGCGGCCGCCGCCGACGAGGATCTCCGCATCCTCGATGTTGACGTCCTCGCCGCGGGCCTCGCCGCGGGTGACCATCGTGGCCTTCGTCGACCACTCGGACAGCTCGACGTCGACGTCGGTGACCTCCGCAGCGCCCGAGCCGGACTCGACGACGTCGAACGCATTGAGACGGCCGATGATGATGCCGGGCTCGCTGACGTAGCCGACGTCGACGATCGCCGAGTCCTGCAGGACCGGGCGCTCGGCGACGAGCTTGCCGTCGGCGGCCTTGACCGCGGTCACCTCCATCGTCACGCCGGCGCCGAGGCGGGCCGTCAGACCGGCGCCGATCTCGAAGCCGAGCAGGCCGCCTCCGAACAGGGCGTAGCCGATGCCGTTGTCGGTGATGACCTTGGCCATCACGTCGACGATCGGCTGAGCGAGGCCCTCCGGGCACGACTTGGCGCGGTAGACCTTCGCGGCGCCGTAGTTGCCGAGCGAGGCGGCGGCGTCGTCGGCGACGTCGCCGACCACCACCGCGGACGCGGTGCCGCCGGTCTCGGAGGCCAGCTTGGCGGCCTCGGAGATCGCCCCGAGCGAGTTCTTGTTGAAGGTGCCCTCGTCGTCGTGCAGGGCATAGACCAGGATGTCCGCCATCTAGATCAGCTTCCTTTCGTCGAGCCAAGCGACGATCTTCTCGACCGTCTCGTTGGTGTCCTCGTCCTCGAACACCTCGCCGGCCTCCTTCTCGGGCGGCGGGTTGATCGCGAGGACCTGGGTCTGGGAGCCGGACTCGCCGACCTTGTCGGACTCGATGCCGACGTCGCCGGTGCCCTTCGTGTCCAGCGGCTTCTTCTTGGCGCCCATGATCGCCTTCAGCGACGGGTAGCGCGGCTCGTTGATCGCGTCGCCGACGCTGATCACGGCTGGGAGCTGAATCTCGACGGTGTCGTAGCCGTACTCGGCCTGACGCTCGCAGCGCAGCTTCTCGCCGTCGACGTCCATCTCGATCACCTGCGTCAGCGACGGCATCCTCAGGTGGTCCGCCACGACGGCTCCGATCGTGTAGCACTCGCCGTCATCGGACTGCTGCCCGAGCAGGACGAGGTCGGGCGCCTCGCTCTCGAGCACCTTCGCCAGCGCGTAGCCGGTCGCGCAGACGTCCGACCCGGAGAGCGAGTCGTCGGTCAGGTGGACGGAGCGGTCGGCTCCGAGTGCGACGGCCTTGTGCAGGGCGCGCTGAGCGGTCTCGGGGCCCATCGTGACGGCGACGATCTCGTCGACGTCGACAGCTCCGCCCTCGCGGATCTGCATGGCGGCCTCGATGCCGTGGGTATCGAACTGGTTCAAGGTCTTCTCGCCCGAGCGGTCGAGCCGCTTGGTGGCCGGGTCGAGCCGCTTCTGCACGGCTGCGTCCGGGACCTCCTTGACTAGGCAACAGATCTTCAAAGTGGGTGCCTCCTTGGGGACTTGCGGCAGAGAATGCTACCGATTCGGGCGGTTGACTGACTTGTCAATCGGTTCCCCGGCGAGCCCTGCTTCAACCGTGGAGCCGCATTCCGAACCATGGTCGTGGCGGGCGGTCGAGCAGCCCGGACGGCTGCGGGTCGCGCCGCCGTCTAGGCGGGAGCGCCGACGCCGTTGCGCAGGAACTCGACGATGTCGTCGGTCGGCGCCCCGGGCGTGAAGACCTCGGCGACCCCGAGGCGCTTGAGCTCCGGGATGTCGTCGGCGGGAATCGTTCCTCCGACGGTAACCAGCACGTCCTCGGCCCCCTGCTCGCGGAGCATCTCGACGATCTTCGGAACCAGGGTCATGTGAGCGCCGGAGAGGATCGAGAGGCCGACGGCGTCGGCGTCCTCCTGGATCACCGTGGCGGCGATCTGCTCCGGCGTCTGGTGCAGACCGGTGTAGATGACCTCCATGCCGGCGTCGCGCAACGCCCGCGCGATGATCTTGGCGCCGCGGTCGTGGCCGTCGAGACCGGGCTTGGCGACGACGACTCTGATCTTCCGTTCGCTCATTGCCCCGGAAGGGTATCCGGCGCGGCTCGCAGGCGCCGCGCTCAGCCGCAGCTCGGCCAGGGCGATGAACCCGACCGCATCTTCAGGCGGACCGCGACGAAGGCCTGGGTCTTGTAGCTGTAGTCGATCGGGTCACCGCCGGGAGAGCGTGGCGAGGTCCTCCAGGTCGAGCGCATGAACTGGAAGGCGCCGCGGTAGGCCCCGCCGCCGCCGATCGCGTTCGGGTTGCCGCCGGACTCGCATGCGGCGACGCGCTTGGCCCACTTCTTGTTCTTCTTCGAGACGCGGCGCTCGAAGTCGCGATCGAGCGTGCGCTTGTGCGTCCCCGGCGCGTGATTCTTGGAGGCCGGGGCCGGGGAGGCGACGAGCACGAGGAAGAGCAGCGCCGTGACGGCGGCGAGCAGGACTGTGAGGATTCTGTTCGGGACGGTTGCCATGAAGGCGGGCACCCTAAGGATCCCGTTAGCGAAGCGTTAACTCTCGACCCGGTGCTGCAAGATCCCGCCCAGATGGAGGACTGGGCCGGAGCGCGTTGAAGGGCGGGCGCCATGTGCTCGCGGGTCGGGTGGTTCGGGAGGGCCCGGTGCGGCGAACTTCGCAGCCCGCGACGTCGCCGCCGACGACCTCGAGATCGCTCGTGCCGAGCCACTACCCGCCCGCGAGCGTCAATCTTCCGGATTCAGTAAACGGGCGTCTCGACGTAGGTGCCGAAGACGTTCTGCAGCGCAGCGACCATCTCGCCCTCGCTGACCCGGGCGCGCGCGCAGTCGACGAGCAGTGGCATCAGATTGCAGTCCGCCGCCGCCGCCGCGCGCTCGAGAGCGGCCAGCGCGTCCGCCGCCACGACGTCGTCGCGACGAGCCATCGTCTCCGCGAGCCGCTCCTTCTGGCGCGACTCGGCCGCGGGATCGGGGCGGTGGAGCTCGTTCAGCTCGTCGTCCTCGACGCGGAAGGCGTTGACGCCGACCATGATCCGCTCCTCCCTCTCGAGCGCGGCCTGGTACTCGAAGGCGGCGTCGGAGATCTCGCGCTGGGGGAAGTTCGCCTCGATCGCGGCGACCATGCCGCCGAGCTCGTCGATCCGCGCGAAGTAGTCGTAGGCGGCGGCCTCCATCTCGTCGGTCAGCTTCTCGACGAAGTAGGAGCCCCCGAGCGGGTCGACGGTGTTCGTGACTCCGGACTCGTGGGCGATGACCTGCTGGGTTCGCAGCGCAATCCGGACCGCCTCCTCCGTCGGGAGCGCGAGGGCCTCGTCGTAGCTGTTGGTGTGCAGCGACTGGGTGCCGCCGAGGACGCCGGCGAGCGCCTCGATCGTCGTCCGGACGATGTTCACGAGCGGCTGCTGGGCGGTGAGGCTCACTCCGGCGGTTTGCGTATGGGTGCGCATCAGCATCGACTTCGGGTTCTTGGCGCCGAACGTCTCGCGGAGCTCGCGCGCCCAGATCCTGCGGGCCGCGCGGTACTTGGCGATCTCCTCGAAGAAGTCGATGTGAGCGTTGAAGAAGAACGACAACCGCGGCGCGAACTCGTCGACGTCGAGGCCGCGCTCGACCGCGCGCTCGACGTAGGTCAGACCGTCCTTGAGCGTGAAGGCGAGCTCCTGCTGGGCCGTCGATCCGGCCTCGCGGATGTGGTAGCCGGAGATCGAGATCGGGTGCCAGCGGGGCATCTCGCCCGCGCACCACTCGACCATGTCGGTGACGAGTCGCATCGCCGGCTCGATCGGAAAGCACCACTCCTTCTGGGCGATGTACTCCTTGAGGATGTCCGTCTGGATCGTCCCCCCCAGCTTCTCCGTCGGGATCCCCCTCTCCTCGGCGGCGACGACGTAGAAGGCCAGCAGGATCGCCGCCGGAGCGTTGATCGTCATCGAGACGGTCACCCGGTCGAGCGGGATCCCGTCGAACAGCGTCGCCATGTCGTCGACGGTGTCGAGGGCGACGCCCTCCACGCCGACCTCACCGAGCGACCGGTGGTGATCGGAGTCGAGGCCCATCAGGGTCGGCATGTCGAATGCCGTCGAAAGGCCGGTCTGGCCGTGGTCTAGCAGGTAGCGGAAGCGCTCGTTCGTCTCCTCGACCGTGCCGAAGCCCGCGAACTGGCGCATCGTCCAGAGCCGGCCCCGGTACATCGACGGATAAACCCCGCGGGTGTAGGGAAAGGAGCCGGGGAAGCCCTCGTCGCGCTCTGCGTCGTGGCCGGAGAGGTCGTCGGCCGTGTACAGCGGTGCGACCGGATGGCCGGAGAGCGTCTCGAACGGGACGTCGCGCTCCCGCTCGCGGGAGTACTCCTCCTCCAGCCACTGATGGGCTCTGCGCTCGGATCCGGGCTCGATCGCCATTGCCGGGAAGGCTACCGGCGCGCCCGCCGGCCGGCCGGCGGGCGCCGCGAGCGCGGCCTCGCGCAGACCCGCCGCCCCCTCACGGGGTCAAGAGGACCTTCAGCTCCTCGGTGCCCGGTCGCCGCAGCTCCTCGAAACATGCAGACGCGTCCTCGAGCCGATGGCGCGAGGTGACGAGCTCATCGACCGGGACGCTGCCGGCGGCGAGCATCGCGATCGCCTCGTCGAAGTCCTTGGGCCGGTAGGCGAACGAACCCCTCAGCACGGCCTCTTTGAGCATCACGTTGAGCTGCGAGATCGGGACCGGCTCCTCGAGCATCCCGACGAGGGCGACCGTCCCCTCGGGTGCGATGAGCTCGACGGCGAGGCCCGGCGCAGACACGTGACCGGCGCACTCGATGACGATCTCGGGAGCGCGGCCGCCGAGGGCGCCGAGCACCTCCTCGTGGACGTTCTCCATCCCGGTGACGTGAGGTGCGCCGAGGCGGATCGCCAGCTCGCGGCGTCCGGGGTTCGGCTCGACGACGACGACGTCCGCGAATCCGCGGCCTCGAAGCCCGGCCAGTGTCATCGCACCGATCGGCCCGCAGCCGAGGACGCAGACCGGCTGCCCCGGCTCCGCCCCCGAGACGTCGATCCCGTGGAGGCCGACGGCGAGCGGCTCGACCAGCGCGCCGTGCTCGAGCTCGATCTCCTCGGGCAACCGCCAGAGCATTTCGGCGTCGCAGACCATCCGCTCGGCGTAGCCGCCGTCATTGGTGCCGAGGCCGATCCCGCTCGCCATCGCCAGCGGGATGTCGAGCTCGGAGACCGGCGCGAACGGGTAGACGCAGACGCGGTCGCCCGCCGACCACCCCTCGACCCCCGGTCCCACCCCGGCGAGCGTCCCGGACAGCTCGTGCCCGAGCACCGAGCCCTCGGGCAGGACGCCGGAGGGAAGCATGTGCAGGTCCGACCCGCAGATGCCGCAGGCGGCGACGTCGACGACTACCTGGCCTTCACCGGGGTCGGGATCGTCGACCTCCCGCACCTCGAGCGTCTGTTCGGGACCGACGGCGACGACTTTCACGCGTACTCCTCGGGGATGCGCTCAGGCCAACCGATCTCGGCCTCGAGCTGGGCGGCCAGCGATATCAGCAGATCCTCGCGATTCGGCGACACGACGAGCTGGCCGGCGAGCGGCAGCCCGCCCGGCGAGTCCGGCGGCAGCGGCACCGAGGCGGCGGGCTGGCCGGTGTAGTTCCAGGCGATCGTCCCGGCATATGCGCGGGAGGTGCTCATCAGCGTCCGCACCGCGCCGCGGCCCGCCCAGCGCCCCGATGGCGGCGGCGGAATCCCGACGACGGGCATCAGTAGGACGTCGGCGTCGTCGAAGATCCGGTTGAGGCGCTCGGCGTGGCCGGCCTCGGCAGTGCGGGAGCGACGCACCACCGCGCCCGGGAGCAGGCTTCCCATCCGGATCATCCCGCGCGTCCGCCCCTCGAGCCGGTCGCGATCGGGGACCTCGCGGCCCTCCCCGGCGATGCCGCCCAGATACCGGGGGGTGATGTCGTTGCCGATCCGGCCCCAGTCGGGGTCGCGCTCGAACACGGTATGGCCGAGCGACCGCAGGACGTCGCCGATCCTCGCGATCCCGTCCTTGACCTCGTCGCTGATGATCGGCGGGACGGCGGCACGCGGCACGCTCACGGTCGTCGCGATCCGCAGCGGCCCCGGCGGGGCGGCCGCCGCGTCGACGTAGCTGCGCTCCGGGGGCGGCGGAGTATCCGCGTCGCCGGGCTCGGGCCCGGCGGCGACGTCGAGCCAGAGTGCGGTGTCGACGACCCGGCGGCTCAGGCAGCCGGTGACGGAGAGGCCGAGCCAGTGCTCGTGCTCGGGCATCAAGCTGATCCGGCCGCGCTGGGGCTTGAGCCCGAACAGGCCGCAGTGGGCGGCCGGGATCCTGATCGAACCGCCGCCGTCGGATGCCGAAGCCGCGCCGACCAGCCCGGCGGCGACCGCGGCTCCGGAGCCCCCGCTCGAGCCACCGGAGCTCCGCTCCGGGTCCCACGGATTCCTGCTCCTCCCCCATGTCTGGCTCTCGGTGAACGGCCAGATCGCGAGCTCCGGGAGGTTCGTCTTTCCGATCAGGACGGCGCCGGCCTCGCGCAGCCGCCGGTAGTGAGCCGAGTCGGCGGCGGCGGGGCGAGCGTAGACGCCGGTGCCGAGAGTGGTGACCTCGCCGGCGACGTCGACGTTGTCCTTGACGGCGATCGGCACTCCGAGCAGCGGTGCGGTCTCCCCCGCCGCGATCCGCCGGTCGGCGTCGGAGGCCTCGGCCAGGGCGCGTTCGGCGAGGACGACGCGGAAGGAGTTCAGCCTGCCGTCGAATCGCTCGATCCGATCGAGGTAGAGCGAGACCAGATCGCTCGAGCTGACGGCACGGTCGCGCAGGAGCTCCGCCTGTCGGTGGATCCCCGCGAAAGCCAGCTCGGAAGCGTCCATCGCGGGCGATCCTACGCTTGCCGGCGGCTCAGCGCCGGGGCGAACGCCGCCTCGGGCCGCCGGCTCGCGATCCGGCCGCGCGACGACGGGCGACGACGCTGCCGCCGCCGACCAGCGTCGCGACGGCGAGGACCCCTGCCGCCGCGATCGTCCGGCCGAGCTTCTCGAACCGCATAACCGGCCAGCCGCGTTCGGCCGCGATCCTCGCCAGCGGCGCGTCCGGGTTGACGACGACCGGATGGCCGACCAGCTCCAGCATCGGCAGGTCGGAGACCGAGTCCGAGTAGGCCCAGCTCGCCTCCAGGTCGATGCCGTGGTCGGCGGCGAACCGCCGCATCGGCTCGACCTTCAGCTCCCCGTAGTTGAGCCCGCCGATCAGCCGGCCCGTGTAGAGGCCGTCGTCGTCGATCTCGTAACGGGTGCCGATCCCGCCCTCCATGTCGAGCACCCGGGCCAGCACCTCGACGACGCCGTTGCTCGCAGCGCTGACGATGAATGCCGGGCGCCCGTCGTCCTGGTGGCTCCGGACCTCGGCGACCATCTGCGGGTAGATCCGCGGCAGGATCCCCTCGAGCAGGTCGGGGAGCATCCGCCGCAGCGTCCGCGCCGGCACCCCGCGCAGCAGGCCGTTGACGGCCGCCACGAGCGCGTCCGTGTCCTCGTCCGTCGCCCCGCGGAGGCGGAACCGCAGGTGGTCGACGCCCCATCGCAGGACCTGCGCCCGGCTGACCAGCCCGGCCCGGTAGGCGGCGCGGCCGAACTGGGCGCCGCTCGATCCGGACATCAGCGTCCGGTCGAGGTCGAAGAAGGCTGCTCCGCGCTCGCCCATGGCCCGCAGGCTAGAGCGTGGTACGTCCGCGGGAGATCGCGAGGCGGAGAGCCCGCCGATCAAGGACGCAGGAGGCGATGCGGCCTCCGGCCGTGAGCCGACGAGGACGCCGAGCGGCGGCCTCTCCGCCCGCGATCAGACCTCGATCAGGATGGCGTCGCCCTGCCCGCCCCCGCTGCAGATCGCGGCACAGCCGAGGCCGCCGCCGCGACGACGCAGCTCGTGGACGAGGGCGCCGATGATGCGGCCGCCGGAGGCGCCGATCGGGTGGCCGAGGGCGATCGCACCGCCGTTGACGTTGACCTTCTCCTCGTCGATGTCGAGCATCCGGATCGAGTTGATCGCGACCGAGGCGAAGGCCTCGTTGAACTCCCAGAGGTCGACGTCCCCGGGGCTCCTGCCGACCTTCTCGAGCGCCTGGCTCGCCGCCTTGGCGGGGGTCCTGGCGAGGTAGGCGTAGTCATCGGCGACGTTGCCGTAGGCGATGATCGTGCCGAGCGGCTCCTTGCCGTTGGCCGAGGCCCACTCCTCGGACGCGACGACGATCGCAGCGGCGCCGTCGTTGACTCCGGGGGCGTTGCCGGCGGTGTGGGTGGCGTCGTCGCCGCCGATCGCCTTCAGCTTCGCCAGCGTCTCGATGCTGGTGTCGGGCCGGATCGCCTCGTCGACCTCGACGACGTTCTCCGCCTTCCTGGTCTTGACCGTGACCGACACGATCTCGTCGGCCAGCCGGCCCTCGTCGGTCGCCTGCGCGGCGAGCCGGTGCGAGCGGGTCGCGAACCGGTCCATGTCGGGCCGGGTGATCTCGAGCTCGTTGCCGACCTCGCTCGCCTCGTTGATCATCTGCTTGCCGGTGAACGGGTTCGTGAGGCCGTCGTGGGTCATCGCGTCGACTGCCGTGACGTCGCCCATCCGGAAGCCGAAACGGGCCCCGGGCAGCAGATAGGGAGCGTTCGACATCGACTCCATGCCGCCGCCGAGGCCGATCGAGACGTCGCCGGCGCGGATCGCCTGGTCGAGCAGCCCGACCGAGCGCATGCCGGAGGCGCACACCTTGTTGACGGTCTCCGAGGGAACCTCCTTCGGGATCCCGCCGGCGATCTGCGCCTGCCGCGAGGGGATCTGGCCTTGGCCGGCTTGGAGCACCTGCCCGTAGACGACCGCCTCGACCTGCTCCGGCGCGACGTCGGCGCGCCCGAGGGCGCCCCCGATGGCGTTGCCGGCGAGCTCGGGGGCGGCCAGCGAGGAAAGCGCTCCGCCCATCTTCGCGAACGGCGTGCGGGCGGTGGAAAGAATCACTGTCTTCGGCATTCGGGACGTTCTCCTGGGTGGGACGAGGTGACGGTGCCTGGGGAATCGTAGAGGCCGGGCGCGCAGCGGCAGCTATCGTGGCGCCTTCCGTGCGTCTCGCGCTCAGCGACAGCGACCCCTCCGGCTCCACCGCCGACCTCCTCTGCCTCGGCCTCTTCGACGGCGACCGGCTCCCGGGATGGCTCGCCGAAGCGGCCGGCGCCGACGACGTCCGGACCGGCTACCGGGATCTGACGCTGCTCCGCCCGGGCTCGCCGGAGCGGGTGCTCGTCGTCGGACTCGGCGAGCGCGATGGCTTCGGCCCCGAGCGCGCCCGGGTCAGCGCGGCGCTGGCAGTCCGCAGGGCGAAGCGCTACGGAGCCGCCGACGTCGCTTGGGTCGTGCCCGATCACCAGCGGAAGGCGAGCATCGGCGCAGCGCTCACGGCCGGGACGATCCTCGCCGGCTACCGGTTCGATCGCCTCAAGCGCGATCGCGGCGAGGACGACGGCGCCGGCCGCGGGATCGAGGGCCTGACCCTGATCGGCGCCGACGACCCCGACGGCTGCTCGGCGACCGCGAAGGTGGCCGCCGAAGCCGCGAATCGCGCTCGCGACCTCCAGAACCTCCCTGCGAACATCGCCGATCCGGCATTCATCGCCGCCCGGGCGGAGGAGATCGCCGCCGCGCACGAAGCCGTGTCGGTCGAGGTGTTGGGCCCGGCCGAGCTCGAGCGCGAGGGCATGGGCGGGATGCTCGCCGTCGCCGCCGGGTCGGCCAAGGACCCGGCCCTGATCGTGCTCCGCTACTCCGGCGCCGGCTCCGCGCCGCGCCTCGGCCTCGTCGGCAAGACCGTCACCTTCGACACGGGCGGGATCTCGCTGAAGCCGGCCGCCGGGATGCCCGACATGAAGATGGACATGTCGGGCGGCGCCGCCGTGCTCGAGGCCACCGCCGCGATCGCCGAGCTCGGGCTGCCGATCGACCTGATCGCTGTGCTCCCCGCGGTCGAGAACATGCCGAGCGGGACGGCGACGCGCCCGGGCGACGTGATCACCCAGCTCAACGGCCTCACCGTCGAGGTCAACAACACCGACGCCGAGGGGCGCCTGATCCTCGCCGACGCGCTGACCTGGTGCGCCCGCCAGGGCGCGGAGCGGATCGTCGACGTCGCAACGCTGACCGGCGCCGTCGTCGTCGCGCTCGGCTCGACCTACGCGGGGCTGATGGCCAACGACGACGAGTGGGCGGCCGAGGTCGCTGCGGCGGGGGACATAGTCGGCGAGCTCGCCTGGCGGCTGCCGCTCCACCCCGAGTACACCGACCTGACGAAGGGCAAGATCGCCGACCTGTCGAACTCCGGGAGCAAGCGGAAGGCGGGCACCCTGTACGCGGGCGCCTACCTCGAGCAGTTCGTCGAGGAGGCGACATGGGCACACCTCGACATCGCCGGCACGGCCTGGGACGTCGGGCGCGAGTACGTCGGCAAGGGGGCGAGCGGCTACGGCGTCCGCCTCCTCGTCGAGCTCGCCCGCCGCTACGGCGAACGGGACTGACCGCCGCCGCCCTGAGAGAATCGCCGCCATGGACTTCGAACTGACCGACGAACAGCGCCTGCTCCGCGACACCGTCCGGGACTTCGCCCGCAACGAGGTCGCCCCGCGCGCGGCCGAGCTCGACGAGACGAAGGCATTCCCCTACGAGCTCGTCTCGCAGATGGGCGGGCTCGGGTTGATGGGGATCCCGTTCCCCGCCGAGTACGGCGGCGGCGGAGCCGACAACCTCTCATACGCCCTCGCCGTCGAGGAGCTCGCGCGGATCGACTCATCGGTCGCGATCACGATGGCCGCCCACACATCGCTCGGGACGATGCCCATCTACCTGTGGGGCGACGACGCCCAGCGCGAGCAGTGGCTGCCGCAGCTCTGCTCCGGCGAGCGACTGGCCGCGTTCGGGCTGACCGAGCCCGAGGCGGGCTCCGACGCCGGTAACACCCGGACCCGCGCCGCGCTCGACGGCGGCGAGTGGATCATCGACGGCGCCAAGCAGTTCATCACCAACTCCGGCACTGACATCTCCGCCTGCGTGACGATCACCGCGCGGACCGGCGAGGACGAGATCTCCAACATCATCGTCCCGAACGGCACCCCCGGCTACGAGGTCGGCGAGCCCTATCGGAAGATGGGCTGGAACGCCTCCGACACCCGGCCGCTCAGCTTCGACGGCTGCCGGGTCCCGGAGGGGAACCTGCTCGGGCCGCGCGGACAGGGCTTCAAGCAGTTTCTGCAGATCCTCGACGGCGGCCGGATCGGCGTGGCGGCGATGGGCCTCGGGCTCGCCCAGGGCGCCCTCGACGAGGCTATCGCCTACGCGAAGGAGCGCCATGCCTTCGGTCAGCCGATCTCCCGGTTCCAGGCGATCCAGGGCAAGATCGCCGACGTCGCTACCGAGATCGAGGCCGCCCGCCTGCTCACGTATCGCGCGGCGGTGCTCAAGGATCGGGGCGAGCCGTTCACCCTCACCGCCGCCCAGGCGAAGCTGAAGACGGGACGCCTCGCGGTCCGCGCCGCCGAGGAGGCCGTACAGATTCACGGCGGCTACGGCTACATCGAGGAATACCCCGTCTGCCGCTTCTACCGCGACGCGAAGATCCTGACCATCGGCGAGGGCACCGACGAGGTCCAGCAGATGGTCATCGCCCGCGCACTGGGCTGTTAGCCGCCGGAGCTCGCCGAGGCGTGGGTTATGGTGCGCCGCGGGCCGGTCGCACCGGACGTCAGGGCATGAGCGAAGACGGAAACAGCACCGCAACGCGTCGATCCGGTGGTTGACCAGGCCGAAAGCGCACCGGCCCTCGCCTCGGAGATCTCACGCCGTGTCGGCGCGATCCTCGACGCGGTCGAGCGCGAGGCGACCCGGCTGCGCGAGGAGGCGCGGGCCGACGCCGCCGGCTACCTCGAGGACGCTCGGCGACAGGCCGACGCCCTCGTCGCCGAGCGCCGTCAGCGCATCGCCGAGCTGAGCGACGAGCTCGTCACCAAGTCGGAGGCCGTCGTCTCCCGCCTCGAGGACGCCGCGCCCGTCCGCGAAGGTTTCGAGAATCTGGTTCGCGCCCTCGCGAACGCCGCCGAGCGCCTCTCCTACGAGGGCGATCCCGGGACCGTCGCCGCCTACTCGCCCGTCGCCTCGAGCGCGACGGAGCCGGCGTCCCGGATCGACGCCGATGCCTCGCCGGCCCGGCAGGCGCCTGCGAGCGGCTCGTTCGTCGAGGAGCGGTACCCCGGCTTCGCGGAACCCTCACCCGGCTCGAGGTCGTCGCCGGACACGGCTTCGCGCCGGGACGACGACGCCCGGGATGTTGCGATCCGGATGGCGGCGGCGGGCTGCAGCCGCGCCGAGGTTGCCGATCACCTCGAGCTGACGCTCGGCCCCGTTGTCACGAGCCGGACGCTCGATGAGGTCTTCGGGCCTCCGCCCCGCTGAAGCCGACCGCTGCGGGGTCCCCGGGCCCGCGGTCGGCGAGTGGCGCCTGGAGTGCCGCCGAGGGCGAACCTAGACTGATCGCCGTCGGCACCCGGTGATCCTGGCCGGGAGCGGGACGAAGAAGGACGGTGCGATCATGGCCGTTGACCGGAGACACGAGCAGAGTCCGCCCGCCGAATGCACCGGAGCGGGACTGGGCGCATCTTCGGTCGATCTCGCCGCGGCTCTCGGCGAACTCGACCGAGCGACCCGTGACATCACTGAGCGCCTGGGCGCGCTCCGGGGCCCGCAGCCGGCCGTGGCCCCGCCACCGGACTCCACGTCGGCCCCGAGCGGCGCGGATGGGTTCGAGGCGCGGATGCGGGAGGCCGAACGCGAAGCGGAGGCGTACCTCGAGCACGCAAAGCGCCGAGCCGACAGCCTCGTCAATGCGATGGTCGGCGCCGTCGAACGCGAGGCGGCCGAGATGCGCCGCGAGGCTGCGGCCGGCATCCGTACCCGCTGGCAGGCGGTCGAGGTCGACGCCGCGCGCCACGTCGAGGAGGCGCGGCGGGTGGCCGACCGGATCGTCGCCGAGCGCCAGCAGCGAATCGCCGCGCTGAGCGACGGGATCGCCGACAGAGCGCAGGCGCTGACGGCGGGTATGGAGGATGCTCAGCGCGTTCGCGAGCAGTTCGAGCTCTTCGTCCGCGCCCTTTCCAGGGCCGCCGAGCGGATCGCCTCCACCCGCGAGATCGGCGGCGTCGCCGACCGGGATCCGGGCGGCCCGGAAGCCGCCGCGGCGTAGGACAGGGATGTCATCCAGGGCGGGGGCGCTCGTCGCTCAGTCGCGCCCGCGCTCCGGCGGGATGATCCGGATGTGGCGGAGCTCACCGCTGATCGTCAGCTTCCCGGAGATCTCGATCTCGACCACCTGACCGGCTCGCAGGTCGGCGAGAACCTCCTGCGGGTCCGCCGCCGGAGGGGGCGGCGGAGGCTGTCGGTAGGCGGGCGGCCGATGGGGATGGGGCTGCTCCTGCGGGCGATAGGGATCGGGCCCCGGCTGCGCCGGCGGAGCGGGCGCGTACCCGTACCCACGCTCCGGAGCTTCCTCACGGGGCCGGGGACTGACCGGAGGCGCGGGACGCTCGGGCATCCTCGGCCGAGTCATGGGAGGGCGCTCGAATTGCGGCTCGGCCGCGATCCTGAAGGTCGCACCGGCGCCCGGCTCCGGGGATGTGTTCGGATCCTGGCCGCGCGCGGCCTGGGCCCCATGGGACACGGCGGCCGTCGCGTTGGCCGCATAGTGATTGCGGAGCGTGGCCTCGACCTGCTGCGTCAACGGCGCCCCCGGCTCGACCTGCGGTGCCTCGCGGACGACGTCGCGGTCATAGGGGACCCAGACGTGGTCCTCCCCGGCGGCGACGTCGGTGAACGGCACCAGCGTGGAGCGCCCCCCGAAGCGGCCTTCCTTGACCAGGAGCCAGCGAGGCTCGCCGGTGCCGGGATCGATCCACACGTCCTCGAGTCGACCGATCGGCGACCCGTAGATGTCGTCGACCCGCGAGCCGATCCATTCGAGCGCCTCGTTCAAGCTTGGCTTATCGCCCTCGCGCAGCGCCGCTGCGATCATTGTCCATCCATCCTCCAGCCCCGGGTTCCTTCCCGGCGTACCCGGGGACCGTACCACCAACGGCGGCACCCCGGCGCACGATTCGTCTCTCTGACGCGGCGGCTGCGGCGTTCGAGGACAAAGCCGGCCCGGGCCTTCCGACGGCCGGTCCTATACTCGCGGCACTTGGCTGGCGCGATGGGAGAAGGGGACGAACGAGGCCCTGATCGGATGCCCGGCAGCGGCGAGCGCCCGAGGTTCCGGTTCCGCCCGTTCGGCTACCGCCGCGCCGACGTGGACGAGGTTCTCGCGCGGCGCGACGGCGAGATCGCCGAGCTGCGTCAGGACATCGCAGCGCTCTGGCTGGCGTTCGCCAGACATGACCGGATGTTGGAGGCTCTGACCGGCCAGGAGGCGCTCCCGCCACCGTCCCCTCACCCGCCACGGGATCTCGAGCGCCCGGCGATCGAGGATCAACTCTCCGAGCTCGATGAGGTGTTGGCCGCGATCGAAGCGGCGACGCGGACACTGGAACGCACCTACGCGGAGGAAGCCCGCGGCGCGAGCCCTCGGGATCCGGGTCCTGAGCGAAACCCCTGACGACGATGAGCGGAGCCGTCCCGCTGCGCCGAAGGCTCAGGCGTCCGGGATCGAGCTCGGCGCGCCCTCAGGCCGAATGCCGAGATCCGCCGCCCGCCCCGAGTCGAGGGGAATCCCGTAATGGGCCAGCAACCGGCGCTCCTGCTCCGGGGTCAGCCCTCGGTTCGGCTCGATCTCGGCCGCGCTGCGGATCCAGGAGCGGGGGAACGCAGCCCAGGCGTGGCCGGCGGCCGCGGCGACGAATCGGGCGGGGATGGCGGCGCGGCGACCGATCCGCCCGAGTCTGACCACGAGCCAGGTCGGCGATCCGTCGACGGCGTCGACGAGCAAGCCCTGCACCCGCCCGACGTTGCCTCCCCCGATCTCCTCGATCCGGTTGCCGACGCACTCACGGGCGTCGGCCACGCCGAACTCGGGCGATGCCGGCCGCTCCGCCGTCCCGCCGCGGTCAGTCATCCGAGACCGCCTCGCGACTGTGTTCGAGCAGCTCGGCAGCCGCCGTCGCCGGATCGGTCTCGCGCCTGACGACGCGTTCGAGCAGCCGGGCCACCGACTCGTCCTCGGCGATTCGCAGCTCGAGCTCGCGACGCATTCGCGCCGCCGCCAGTCCGAGCACCTCGCTGCGGAGGTTGCGGGCGCGGCGCTCGTCGAGCGTCCCGGTCTCCTCGACGTGTGCGCGATGCCGCTCGATCGCCTCGAGGAGCTCGGGAATGCCGCGGCCGTCAGAGGCGACGGTCTTGATTATCGGCACCTTCCAGTCCCCGCTCGGGCCGAGCGACAGCGCCGTGCGGACCTCGCGGACCATCGTGTCGGTGAGCGGGTGCTCGGCCTTGTTGACGACGATGACGTCGGGGATCTCCATCACCCCCGCCTTGAGCGCCTGGATCGAGTCCCCCGACCCCGGCATCAATGCGAGAACCACGGTGTCGGCATGATCGACGACGTCGATCTCCGCCTGGCCGACGCCGACGGTCTCGAGCAGGATGTCGTCGAAGCCGGCGGCGTCCATCACGAGCGCCGCCTGCAGCGTCGCCTCCGCGAGCCCGCCGAGAGCGCCGCGGCTGGCCATCGAACGGATGAAGACGCCCTCGTCGAGGAAGTGCTCGGAAAGCCGGATCCGGTCGCCGAGCAGGGCGCCGCGCGTGAACGGGCTCGAGGGGTCGATCGAGAGCACGGCGACCCGGCGGTCGCGACCGCGCAGCTCCGCTACGAGCGCCCCGATCATCGTGCTCTTGCCGACCCCGGGAGGGCCGGTGAACCCGATGATCCGCGCCTTGCCGGTGCGTGGATAGAGCTCGGCGACGAGCTCGGACCCGGCGGGGTCTCCGTTCTCGACCAGCGAAATCGCGCGGCCCAGAGCCCGTTTCTCGCCCGCCAGGAGCCGCTCGATCAGCTCAGCAGATGTCGTGCCTGCGCTCACGAGCGGCTGATCATGCCACGACCGAGCCTATGATCCGGTCCGGTGGGCGCAGAAGCCTTGACAGAGCCTCGCGAGGGCAATACCTCGCCGCCCTCCGGGGGTGCGGTCCCGCCGCTCGCCCCACGGCGCTACGGCTTCGCGGTCCTCCGCTTCGCCTCCGCGCACGGGATGCTGAACGCGAAGTACGCCGCGCTCTCACTCCGCTTCTTCCGCCGCCGCCTGCTCACCGTCGCCGGCCGTCGCTGGAGCACCGACGGCATGCTGTTCCTCGGACCGCGACTGCAGATCCAGATCGGTCGCGGGGCCCGGATCCGCTTCGGCCGGTTCGTCTGGCTCGGCCACGGCACCAAGATCCGCTGTCACGAGGGCGCGGTCGAGATCGGCCCGAAGACGGTGCTCGGTCAGGAATGCACGATCTCCGCCTATCAGCGGGTCAGCATCGGCCAGCAGTGCGTGATCGCCGACCGGGTCATGTTCATCGACTTCGACCACAACGTGACGGACTCCGAGCAGCCGATTCGCAAGCAGGGCATCTACAAGCGCGACGTCGTCGTCGGCTCGAACGTCTGGATCGGTTACGGGGCCCAGATCCTCCGCGGCGTCACGGTCGGCGACAACGCGATCATCGGAGCGAGCGCGGTGGTGACCCGCGACATCCCGGCCAACGCGGTCGTCGCCGGCGCCCCCGCGCGGGTCGTCCGGATGCGACCGGCGCCGGAACGGCTGCGCTGGCCGGACCCGGTCGAGCCCGATGGCTACGGCCCCTCCGGCCCCCGCTAGACCCGGTGCTCCTCCATCTCGGTCCGCGGGTCGTGCCGCTCGGACCGTTCGGCGACGCGGTCCGGGTCGACCTCGGCCGCTGCGCCGAACCCGGGGCGGGCGAACCGACGGCTAGGCTCCCCCGCCGTGCCCGAGCCGAGCCAGCCCCTCCTCCCACCCGGAACCGGCCCGAGGCTGACGCGGGCGCTGCTCGACCTGCTCGCGGCCCTGCTCTGGTTCGTTCTCGCGCTCGTCTGCGGGTCCGACTCGACCGACCTGTTCGGCACCGCGGGGAGCACGAACGACGTCTTCGCCTTCATCGCCCTCGCCGCCGCGCTCACGGTCGGCGTCGCGTTCGGCCTGCGAATGGCATCGATCGCCCTCGATCGCGCACCGGCTTGGGTGCCACGGGTCGAGCTCTGGAGCTGGATCGCGCTGCCCGTCTGGTTCGTGCTCGCGCTCCTCGCGATCCGGATCTGAACGGCCGTGCGATTTCGCCCGGATGGTCCGGGCGAAATGCACTACCGACGAGCAAGGTTCAATCGGCGGTCGCCTCGGCGACGGACACCGGCTTCGCGAGCTCCTCGTAGACGGTGAGGGTACGGCGGGCGACGTCCGACCAGTCGAAGCGGAGGACGTGCTCGCTCGCCTCGGCGATCAGACTCTCGCGGAGCTCGGCGTCGGTCAGGACCCGCTCGACCATGCCGCCGAGCGCCTCGGGGTCGCGCGTGCGGAAGCGGAGGCCGACCTCGCCGTGGGGCACGACCTCGCGGAGCCCGCCGGTGTCGGCGACGATGCAGGGGCAACCCGAGGCCATGGCCTCGAGCGCGACGAGCCCGAACGGCTCGTAGATCGAGGGGACCACGCAGACGTCGGCGATCCGGTAGAGCAGATGCAGGACGTCGTCGCCGATCCAGCCGAGGAAAGTGCCGTGCTCCATCAGCCCCAGCTCGGTCGCCTGCTTCTTGAGCTCGTCCTCGTGGGTGCCTGAGCCGGCGACGAGGAACCGGGTCCCGGGAACCCGCTCGATCAGCTCCGGCATCGCCTCGAGCGCGATCTGAAAGCCCTTCTCGTAGACGAGCCGGCCGATCAGGAGCACCAGCTTCTCGTCGGGCGCCGCGAACTCGGCGCGGAGGCTCGCGAGCTCCGACTCCTCGCCGAGCGGGAGATCGCCGGGGTCGATGCCGTTCGGGATGACCGCGATCCTCCCCTCAGGCACCGCGAAGATGTCGGAGATCTGCTCGCGCATGTAGCTCGAGCAGGCGATGACCCGGTCGGAGCGGTTGCTGATCCAGCGCTCGACCCCGTGGATGTAGGACTGCGGGTGCTTGTCGACCCACCCCTGGTGGCGCCCGTGCTCGGTCGCGTGGATCGTCGTCACGAGAGGCGCCCCGAAGCGGCGGGCGAGGTGGTCGCAGGCGGCCGCGACCAGCCAGTCGTGGCCGTGGACGAGATCGAAGTCGTAGCGGTCGCCGAGCTCGACGCCGGCGGCCAGCATGTCGGCGTTCATCCGCTCGATCCAGGTCACGAACTCGCCGAGGTCGCGCGGCCGCGAGGGCTCGAGGACGCGGTGGACGTTGACGCCGGCGGCGACCTCGCTCCGCGGGGACTCCTCGCCGCCGCGGGTCAGCACGTGGACCTCGACTCCGAGCTCGACCAGCCCCTCCGAAAGCTTGCGGACGTGGCGGGCCAGCCCGCCCTCGATCAGCGGGGGGTACTCCCAGGAGAGGACGAGGACTCGGTTCACGTGCGGGGGTGGCTGTGGCTCAAGGTTCGAGCAACGGCGCCGGCGTCAGGTCGGGAGCGAGGTTGCGAAGCGCCGGTTCGGTCGACGCACCGCATTCTATGGCCTCGAACAGGGATCGTGAGTGGCCCAGCGCACGCTGGAACGGGTAATCGCCCGTCTTCCCTCCATAGTCCAGGAACGCCCAGTCGCTCGACTGCAGGGCGAGGAGCTCACGTGCCGCCCGCTCCAGGGCCGGACCGCGGAGCCGCCCCGCACAGGCCTCGCGGAGGACGACGAGCTCAGCCCGGCGCATGCCCCAGGCGAGGTCCGCGACCGCCGGCGAGTCCCAGGTCCGGCGATCCTTACCCTCTCCCCAGGTGCCGGCCGCCAGCGGCCGGTGCTCGGGCTCGTGGGCGTCCGCCGCCTCGCCGAGCTTGAGCATCCGCACGCCGGCCGCGGGCAGGGCTGCGATCACCTCCTCGAGCCAGATCGGCCCCTCCCACCACCAGTGGCCGAGCAGCTCGGTGTCGATCGCGAAGGTCAGCAAGCCACGGCGCCCGGTCGAGGCGCGGTGGGCGTCGAGACGGGCGGCGGCGTCGCGAGCGAACTGTCGCGCCTGCTCGCGTGCCCGCGCGGCCGCGGCGCCGGGATCGTAGGCGGCCCCCGAGATCGCCCACGGACGACAGCCGCGCAGCGACTTGACGTGGAAGTCCGCGTGCCCGGGATCGGAGGGATACCCCGACCACGACCAGAGCCACTGGACCGCCTCCCAGTCGATCGGGAAGGCGACCGGCCCGGACTCGGTCGCGATCGGGCGCATGGCGGCGGCCGCGGGCTCGTGAGCGGACTGGTCGGTGCAGAAGTAGCCGAAGCCGAGCTCGGCGAGCAGGTGCTCGAGCCCGGGCTCGTAGGCGCATTCCGGCAGCCAGATCCCGGTGGCGGGCCCGAACCGGCGGCGGTGCGAGCGGATCGCCGTCCCGAGCTGGAGCATCCGGCCCTCGCGGGTCGCGATCAGCGGCAGCAGGGCGTGAGTGGCGCTGGAAGTCATCAGCTCGACCCGACCCGTCGCGGCGGCCTCGCGGAACGCATCGAGGGGCGCATCCCCGAGCCGCTCGAGCTCGCCGAGGGCGAGCCCGTACCGCTCGGCCTCGGCCAGGCAGGCGGGGGCGAGCTCAGGGTCGACGTCGCGAGCGTCGAGCTCGGCCGAGCCGGCCCGGAACTCGCGGACGAACTCGCGCATCCGCGCCGCCGTGGCCGGAACCTCGAGCTGGTCGGCGAGGACCGGGGTGATCGTGACGGTCAGGTCGCGGGCGACGGCCAGCACGGGCAGGTGCGAGCGGACGAACGCATCGAACAGCCACTCCTCTCCGAACGGATAGGTGCCGAACCCCTCGACATAGGGCATGTGGGAGTGCAGGACGATTGCGATGTCGCCCACCCCCACGCCCGGATCGCTTCCGGCTCTTCCCTGCTGTCTGCCGTCCGCTGTCGGCGGCGCCGTCATTCCCGGCAGACGGCCAGGAAGTCAAGCGCCTCGTCGAGGTCGGCCTCGCGCTCGGGCCGGAGCTCGAAGTCGGCGGCGCTGATCGCCGGCGTGAAGCGGTCGTAGAACGGCCTGGTGATCCGCAGCAGCGAGTGGACGCGGTCCCAGCCGAGCGCGATGGCGCGCTCGTGGACCGCCAGCTTGCCGGCGTGGAAGAGGCCGTACACCTCGACCGACCCGAAGGCGGGCTCGAGCACCTCGCGGTACTCACCGATCGTGTACTCGCGCAGATGCCACGGGTTGTCGGACTTCTCGGCCCCCTCGGGCGCCAGCGTCAGCCGGTTGGGCGTCGAGATGAACGCGAGCGGAGCGGCGCCGGCGATCGAGGCGAGCAACGCCGGCACGTCCTCGATGTGCTCGATCGTCTGCAGGAAGACCACCGCGTCGAGCGGGCCGGAGACGTTCTCGACGAGGTCCCTTTCGAAGCGCAGGTTCGGCCGCACGTAGCGGGCGCTCGCGTGCGCGTGCGCCTCCGGGTTGGCGTCGATCCCGACGACGTCGGCAGCGGTCCGGGCGAGGACGTCGGAGCCGTATCCCTCGCCGCAGGCGAGGTCGGCGACCCGCATCCCGCCGACCCGCTCGCCGATCCACTCGTAGACGGCGAGATGGCGGCGAAACCAGTAGTTCTCCTCGGGAACGTCGGGAAGCGTCCGCTCGCCGGTCAGCTCGAGCGCTGGGACGCCCTCCGGCTGATCGGCCTGCACGTAGCGCTTCGGCGTCGACTGGGACACGGGGCGGCGGACGGTACAGTCCCGGCCATGCCCGCGGCTGCTGACGCCAGCGCCGAGCGGATCCGCGACGTCAACACCCGGTATCACGACCTCGCAGCCGACTCGTACGACACGAAGTGGGGAATCGACTTCTCCGAAACCGGGCGCGCCCAGGTCACCGCGAAGCTCGAGAAAGCGCTCGGCCACGAGCCCGGGACCTGGGACCACGCCCTGGAGATCGGCGCCGGAACCGGCTACTTCTCGCTGAATCTGCTCAGCGCCGGGACGATCCGCAGGGTCACCGCAACCGACATCGCGCCGGGGATGCTGCGCACACTCGAGGCGAACGCCGCCGAGCTCGGGCTCGACGTCGAGGCGGTCGTCACCGACGCCGAACGGCTTCCGTTCGCGGACGAGACCTTCGACCTCGTGCTCGGGCATGCCGTCCTTCACCACATTCCCGACCTCGACCGCGCCGCGGCCGAGTTCTTCCGGGTCCTGAAGCCCGGTGGGACGGTCGTCTTCTGCGGCGAGCCGTCCGCTTACGGCGACCAGATCGCGGCGCTGCCGAAGCGAGCGGCGATCGCGGTGGCACCGCTGTGGCGCCGCGCGGTCGGCGCCGGCAAGCGCAGCGCCGGCGGCGGCAGTGATCCCGATTACGGCCACGCGCTCGAGGCCGAGGTCGACGTCCACGCCTTCGCCCCCGGCACCCTGAAGCGTGTCTTCGGCCATGCCGGCTTCGGTGCCGTGCGGATTCGCGGCGAGGAGCTGCTCGCCAACCTCTACGGATGGTGGCTGCGGACGGTCGAATCGACGGCCACCCCGGAGGAGGTTCCCGATCGCTGGCGGATGTTCGCCTTTCGCAGCTACCTGTCGCTGCAGCGCGTCGACTCCTCGCTGCTCGAGCCCCACCTCCCCCCAGAGCTCTTCTACAACCTCGTGTTCTCCGCGCGCAAGCCGGGCTAGCCGAACGTGAACGCATAGCCGCTGACGCCGGGCTCGAACTCGAGCGTCAGCGTGTGCGGCCCGACCCGGGGAAGGTCGACCAGCGAGTACAGGCGCTGCCCGGAGACGGTGAGGACCCCGCCGGCGACGTCGTCGCCGGCGTCCGCACGCCGGATCGGCCGACCGTCGAGCAGCACCCTCACCCGCCGATCCCGCCCGGGCGGGCCGAGCACGAGGAAGACCCGACGGGCCGTGAACGTGGCGTCGATCCGGGCGTCGGCGCCGGCGGTCGCGTTCTCACCCGTGATCTTCCAGATCCCCGCGTAGGCGAAGCCGTTGGCCGGCGGATCACCGCCGGGCGATCCGAAGTCGTGAGTTCCCGAATGCACCGGCAACTCCCATCCGGCGGCGCGCGCGGCGCCGAGGTAGGTCTCCGGAGTCCGCAGGCCGGGATCCGGAGCCTTGACGGAGACGTGACGCGCGCGCCGCCCGAGGTCGCCGTCGTCCTCCGCCGCAAGCACCTCCCGGATCGCGTCTTCGGTCCCCTTGTAGTCACCCTCGCCGAAGTGGACATAGCGAACGCGTCCCTGCGCATCGATCAGGTACTTGGCCGGCCAGTACTGGTTGCCGAAGGCGTCCCAGGTGCCGTAATCGTTGTCCTGGACGACGGGGTAGGTCAGCCCGTTGCGCTCGATCGCGTCGGCGACGTTCCCGGGGTCGCGCTCGAAGGGGAACTCCGGGGTGTGAACTCCGATCACGACGAGCCCGTCGCGGCGGTAGCGCTCATACCAGGACTCGACCTCGGGAAGGGTGCGGATGCAGTTGACGCAGGTGTAGGTCCAGAAATCGATCAGCACCGCCTTCCCGGCCCGAGTCAGGCCGGAGATCGACACCGGCGCGTCATCCGGCGTGTTGAAGAACGAGCCCGGATGGACCAGGTCGGGCGCCCGGCCCAGAACCGGCAGCCCCTCTCCTCGCGCGGCCACGGATCCTTCGCCACCCCCGAAAGCGCCGGCGCCGTGCGTGTACAGGCCCTCGAGGCGCGAGGCGACTGCGTCCGACCGCTCGATCTCTCCGGTCGGGTTCGTCAGCAGCGAAGGCAGATCATCGGCGATGGCGTTCTGAAAGCGCACGTCCAGGTTCGTCGCCATCAACGCAGCGACGGCGACCATGATCGCGCCCGTCGCGAACTGGATCTGACGCTGATGGCCCCGCAGCCGGTCGGTGAACCGGCGCCCGAAGCGCATGATGGCGTAGAGCACCGCACCCGAGCCCGCCGCGTAACAGAAGGCGATCAGGAGCCTTTCCGCCGTCAGTTCCTGGGAGGCGGAAACGGTGATCACGCCGGCGAGGATCGGTCCCGCACAGGGGAAGTAGGCGAGCCCGAGCGCCCCGCCGAGAAGCAGGCCCGAGCCGAAGCCTTCACCGCTTCGCACCCGCGGTGCGCCCACCAACCGCGAGAGCGATGCCTCGAGGCGATCACCGACCGGCGGGACCATCAGCGCGATCCCGAACCCGACGAGAACGACGATGGCCACGATCCTCTGGATGTCGTCGGGCAGGCCGAGGGCGTCGATCACGTAGACGAGCGCGACCACCGAGAACGTGAACGAGATCGTCAGGCCGACGACGATGCCGAGTGGCCGGCGCCGACCGCCGGTGACGCCCGCTGACAGCACCGCCGGGAGAATCGGGAGCACGCAGGGCGAGAGCGCTGTGGCCGCTCCCGCGAGGAGGGCGAAACCGGCTAGCAGCAGCACTTCAGGACGCGATCACGATCCAATGAGGTGTCCTGCGCGACAAGCCGCGAAGTGGATCACTCGCGTTCTTCGTCACCGTCGGCGCCGCTGCGACGGCACCGGAACAGCTCGACCGTGCCCGAGATCCCCTTCAGGTGCTTGCGGCGGGCACGGGAGAACGCGAACTCCTCTGCATTAGCGTGGTCGCGAATCTCCGGCGTGACGAGAACGCTGCCGGGCCGGGCGGTCTCGGTGATCCGGCTCGCGAGGTTGACGGCCCGCCCGTAGTAGTCGCCGCCGCGGGTGAAGACCGGCCCGTAGGCGAGCCCGGCCCGGATCAGAGGCAGCTCCTCGTCCTCCTCCCCCTCCGCCATCCGCTCGACCAGCTCCTGCATCGAATCCAGCAGCGCATCGGTGTCAGAGGACGCGAACATCGCGGCATCGCCGATCAGCTTGACGAGCCGGACCGGCCCCCGGCTCACCTCCCGCGCCAGCTCCTCGAGCCGGCCGGTGATCTTCCCGAGCTCTTCCGGTGGCAGCTGCTCTCCGAGCTTCGTGAAGCCGACCAGGTCGGCGAAGGCGATCGCGAGCGTGCCGGCATCGGGCGGGGCGCCGGCCGGGCCGTCGGAGACCTCGTCGAACGCCGCATGGCGAAGCTGCTCGCGAAGGTGCAGGCGGTAGACGTAGTCGAGCGTCGGGCCGACGGTCGGGATCAGCCACCCGGCGCCCTCCTGAACTCGGTCGGAGACCTCACGCTCGGTGCCTCCGTCGCCGACGAAGGTCTGGCCGACGACCTGCCGCGAGGCGGCGGCGAACTGCGACATCGCAACCGCGATCGTCCGGCTGAGCTCGGCGAGCTGGTCCGGGTCGAGTCCGGCATCGAGAATGCTCCGGATCCGGTCGGCGGCGGCGAGGTCCTCGGCGCTCAGCACGACCTCGTCGCGGCCCGGCACGGCGACGCCGATCGAGCGCCACTGGCGCTCCAGCTCCTCGATCGGGATGCCGGAGCGACCCGACACCTCCAGCGGCGTGTAGCGGGGGCGGCCCGACAGCATTCGCTCGAGCGGCAGCAACGCCAGGCGGCCGTCGGCGACGGCCGAGCTGAGCTCCTCGACGGTGCAGCCGTCGTCGGCGAGCCGCTTCAGCAGCGTCAGCCGGCTCTCACGCTCTTCCCCCTCGAGCCCATCGAGCAGGCCTTCGGCCTCGAAGTCGATCGTCTCGCTCATCCCGCGCATTCTCCCGCCCCGGGCCGACGGGCGCCGGTCCATATGATCGGGCCCGTGGATCAGCCCACCCGGAGCGAGCTCCCGATCTTCGAGTTGCCCCTTGCGCTGGTGCCCGCCGAACGTGTGCCGCTGCACATCTTCGAGCGCCGCTACCGGCTGATGATCGCCGACTGCATCGAGCGCGACCGCCCGTTCGGGATCGTCCTCCGCGACGAGGACGGCGCCCGTGCCGTCGGCTGCACCGCCCTCGTCGCCGACGTGGTCGAGCGGCACGACGACGGCAGGATGGACATCGTCGTCCGCGGCGAGTCGCCGTTCCGCGTTCTCGAGCGCTTCGACGCTCCCGACTGGCCGGCGGCGACCGTCGAGATGATCGAGGTCGACGTCTCGACCGCCGGGCTCGACGCCGAGCTCGACGAGGCGCGCCGGGCCTTCGCGAAGCTGCTTGAGGCCGTCGGCGCCGACCCCGGCCGGGCCGATGCGTCGGAGGCGGCCTACGCGATCGCCGCCCAGGTCGAGATGCCGGCTACCGACAAGCAGCTCCTGCTCGAGGAGAGCGACGAGCGCCGGCGCCTGCAGGCGCTGGCCGGCTCCCTGCGCCGGCTCCACACCGGGCTCGAGCGCGCCCGCCACGACGCCGAGCGCGCCCGCAGCAACGGTCACAAGCCGGGCGCGATCCCGAAGCTGGACTAGTCAGGCGTAGGCGACGGCTCCGCCCCTGCGCGGATCGCCGGCGGCCTCGGCGCGACCTTGTCCCGCGGCGACGGCGTGGACGCCCCCGAAGAACAGGTTCGGGGCGCGCCAGCGGACCACGGTGTAGCCGGCCCCCTCGAGCCGGTCGAGGGCGGCGGGGTCGATCCCGGGCTCGGCGTGGACGATCCCGGACTCGAAGTGCAGGCGCGGGGCGCGGACCGCCGCGGTGAGATCGAGACCGTCGCCGAGGTAGCGGATGATCGTCTGTGAGACCGCCGAGCGGATCCGGTTCGAGCCGCCGCTGCCGAGCCCGAGGACGAGCTCGCCATCGCGGAGCGCGATCGTCGGCGCCATCATCGACGGCATCCGCCTGCCGGCCCGCGTGGCATGGAACCCGAACGGGTTCAGGTCCTCCTCGCCGAGCATGTTGTTGAGCTGGATACCGGTGCCGGGAACGAACACCCCCGAGCCGGAGCCGTTCGAGCAGGTGACGCTCGCGCAGCCGCCGTCGGCGTCGAGGGCGGTGATGTGGGTCGTCGAGCCGAGCCGGTCGGCGAGAAAGCGCGCCTCGAAGCCGGGCTCGTAGAGGCCTTCGAGGAACTCGCGCGTCCTCGCCTCCTGCGCCTGCTCCATGACCTCGACGACGCTGACCGGGTCGGTCGCGCCGCCGGCCCTCGTCAGCAACTCGAGCGCGTAGGCGATCAGAACGCCACCCGACGACGGCGGCGGGTTCGTCAGGATCTCGCATCCGCCGTACTGCGCCCGCACGGGCTCTCGCACCGCGGTCTCGTACCCCTCGAGGTCGGCGGCGCTCAGGGTGCCGCCGCCATCACGGACGGTGGCGGCTATCGCCGCCGCGATATCGCCGCGGTAGAAGGGATCCGGACCGTCGGAGCCGAGGCGCTTCAGGGTCTCGGCGAGCTCCGCGAAGATCAGCCGCTCGCCGCGGCCGAGTATCCGCCCCTCGGGCGCGTAGACGGCGGCGCCGGCCGGCTCGCGGGCGAGGATCGGTTCGAGGATCTCGAACAGGTACGCGTGCTGGGGGGTGATCTCGAACCCCTCCGCGGCGAGGCGGACCGCCGGCACGACGAGGTCGGCGAGCGGCATCGATCCGAATCGGTCGGCGGCCGCGGCGAGCCCGCTCGGGACACCGGGGACGCCGCACGACGCGGGCCCCACGTTGAAGACCTGGGTCGTGTCGCCGAAATCGATCTCGACCGGTTCCAGCTCGGCACCGCGCACGGCCTCGCCCAGACCGCCGGCGGAGACGAAGAAGTCGAGCAACGTCGCATCCCCTCCGGGCGTGTGAACGAGCATGAACCCGCCGGCGCCGAGCCCCGTGAGCGGGCTCTCGGCGACCACCGAGGCGAGCACGGCGGCGATCGCCGCATCGGCCGCGTTGCCGCCCTCGCGAAGTGCCCACGCGCCGGCCTCGGCGGTAGCCGGGTGGCCCCCGGCGACGACGCCGCGGCTCACGGGCGGCTCACCGCGGGCCTAGTTCGGGATGAACTCGGGAACGTCGATGCCGAGGTCGCCGGGGCGCTCCTCGTAATCGGGCACTCGCCGGGCGCCCGAAGTCTCGGCGCGGCGGGCCGAGGGGCGCGCCGTCGAGCGGTGAATCCCGGTCGAGCTTCCGTCGGCACGACGGCCGCGGGCGTCGAAGCGGGTCGCGATCACCGTCACCCACATCTGCTCGTCGAGCGTGTCGTCGACGTTGGCCCCGAAGATGATGTGCGCCTCCGGATGCGCTGCCTCCTGGATGACCTTCGCGGCCTCGGAGATCTCGACGAGCGACATGTCGCTGCCGCCGGTGATCGACAGCAGGATCGAGCGGGCGCCCTCGATCGAGGTCTCCAGCAACGGCGAGGAGATCGCCCGCTCGGCCGCGAAGGCCGCCCGGGTGTCTCCCGATCCCATGCCGATGCCGAGCAATGCCGGGCCGGCATCGCGCATCGTCGTCCGGACGTCGGCGAAGTCGAGGTTGATCAGCGCCGGCAGCGTGATCAGGTCGGAGATCCCCTGGACGCCCTGGCGAAGTACGTCGTCGGCGACGCGGAACGCCTCGACCATCGAGGTGTTGCGCTCCAGCACCGACAGCAGCCGGTCGTTGGGAACGACGATCAGGGTGTCGACCTCGCCGGCGAGGGCGTCGATCCCCTTGTCGGCCTGCTTGGCGCGACGGGTCCCCTCGAATCCGAACGGCCGGGTGACGATGCCGACGGTGAGCGCCCCGACGTCGCGGGCGAGGCGGGCGATGACCGGAGCGGCTCCGGTTCCCGTCCCGCCGCCGGCGCCGGCGGCGACGAAGACCATGTCGGAGCCCTTGAGCATCCGCTTGATCCTGTCCTGCTCCTCGAAGGCGGCCCGGTAACCGAGCTCGGGGTCCGACCCCGAACCGAGGCCGCGGGTCACCCCGCCGCCGATGTGGATGGTCAGGTCGGCGGCGCTCTGCTGCAGCGACTGAAGATCGGTGTTGACGGCCATGAACTCGACGCCGGTTATGCCGGCCTCGACCATGCGGTTGACGGCATTGACGCCGCCGCCGCCGACCCCGACGACCCGGATCAGGGGATCGTTCACCTGGGGGGCGCGGTCGCCGGAGTGCGCGAGGCATCGGAGCGGCCGTAGGCGGGCTCGCGGTCTTCGGGGTCGCTGCTGAAGACGTCGCGGAGGCGGTCCTTCGCGGGACGAGCGGGCCCGGGACGCGTATCGGGATCGCCGGCCGGCTCCGAGGCCGGCGGTGGCTCGGGCGCCTGCTGGGGCTCGGCCGCGACTGGATCGGGCTCGGCGCGCCGGGACCCCTTCTTCGGCCGTGAAGGTGGCTCGGGCGGATCCTCGGGAGCATCCTCGGTCGACCGGAACAGGTCTGCCAGGGGACCCTCGCGCATGCTTGCGCGCTTATTCCTTCGAGCCATGTTCCAGGACCTCCTCAGCCAGATCGCGATAGCACTGGGCCGCGTTGCTCTGCGGATCGTACTTCAGGACGGAGCTACCCTTCACGGGCGCCTCGGCGAACTTGATCGCCTTCCGGATTCGCGACTTGAACACGAGCTCCCCGAAGTTCTCCTCGAGGATCTCGACCGCCTCCTTGGCGTGAATGGTCCTGGTGTCGAGCATCGTCGGCAGGATGCCCTCGATCTGAACGTCCGGGTTGAGGTTCTCCCGGATCATCTCCAGCGTGTTCTGGAGCTGGACGAGCCCGCGCATCGACAGGTACTCGCACTGGACCGGGACGATCACCTTGTCGGCAGCGGTCAGCGCGTTGATCGTCAGCAGGCCGAGGCTCGGCGGCGTGTCGATGCAGACGTAGTCGTAGTCGTCGGCGACCTGGGCGAGCGCCTTCTGCAGCGACCGCTCGCGGCCGATCTGCGTGCTCATCGCGATCTCGGCGCCGGCGAGGTCGATCGATGCGACGGCGATGTCCACCTCGCGGTGCTGGATTATCTCCTTGATCGGCATCCGTTCGACCAGCACGTGGTAGAGGCTCTTCTCCACCGTGTCGGGGTCGATTCCCTGGCTCATGGTCAGGTTGCCCTGCGGATCGAGGTCGACGCAGAGAACGCGATGGCCGGACTCCGACAGCGCGACCGCCAGGTTCAGCGTCGTCGTCGTCTTCGCGACCCCGCCCTTCTGGTTGGCGAAGGCGAAGACCTTCATCGTCCGCTCGGCGACCGGCTCCTCCGGCATGGGCGCATAAGGGTGGTGGCGCTTCGGGGACGGGCCGATCAGATCGCCTGCGGAAACCCGGCCCTCGTCCTCGTCCTCGGCCTCGGCCTCGGCGCGCTTGACCGCGCGGCGCAGCTCATCCTTTTCGAGCTTGCCGGCCGGCAGGCCGGCGTTCTCGCGCCTGGCCTTGGGGGGCGCGGGCTCGGCGGGCGGATCGACCGGATCTGGCGACGGCGTCGCCTTGGCCTCGAGCTCGTGGAGCTCGTCCCCATAGGGGTCAGTCGGCAGCGCCGCACCTTCGGCGACGGGCGGAGCCTCGGGGGCCCCGGGGACCGGGTCCTGCGCGGGATCGGACGAGTCGTCCACCCGGATCGCGACCTCGGCCTCCGCATCGGTGCTCTGCGGCTCGCGGAGATCGTCGTTCTCCGCGGTGCGCCCTTCCGGATTCTTCCTGTTGAACAAGCCCATGGTGACCGCTTATTCGGCCACCGCAGGCTGTTTCCTCCCGCCGTTTTCGAACCCGTGCCTGCCGGCTTGCGAGAATGGGGCCATCGTCGGCCTGCTCGACAAGCGGCTCGCGTTCGTCACGGGCAAGGGCGGAGTCGGCAAGACGACCGTCGCTTACACGCTCGGCCTCGCTGCGGCCGCGGCGGGGAAGCGCACGATCGTCTGCGAGATCGCCGGCCAGGAGCGCGGGTCGGAGCTGTTCGGCCGGGACCCGATCGGCTTCGACGAGACCCGCATGGCGGAGAACCTCTGGGCCATCTCGATCGATCCCGACCGGATGGTCCGCGAGTACCTCGAGGTCCTGCTGCCGGTCCGCGCGATGGCCTCGCTGCTCTACCGCAGCAACCTGTTCGCCTACCTGGCGGCGGCGACCCCGGGGCTGCAGGAGGTCGTGTCGATCGGCAAGGCCTACGAGCTGACGCTCGACGTCCGCCGCGCCCCCGGCGACGGCAGGGTCTACGACCTCGTCATCGTCGACGCGCCGGCGACCGGACACGGGATCGGCTTCCTCGAGGCGCCCGGCACGTTCCGGCGGATCGCCCGTGGCGGTCCGCTCGCCGATCAGGCGTCGCGGATCGAGCGGATGATCACCGACGAGGACCAGTGCGGAGCCGGAATCGTCGCAACCGCGGAGGAGATGGCGGTCAACGAGTCCGCCGAGCTCGCGGCCGGACTCGAGGAGGCGGGCGTCGCCCTCGACGAGCTGTTCGTGAACGGCCTCTTCCCTGAACGCTTCTCGCCCTCCGAACTCGATCAACTCCGCGCAGCGCGCGGGCAACTCCCGTCGCCCGCGCTCGACGCGGCCATCGCCGAGGCCGAGCGGGCCGGAGCGCAGCGGATCGAGCGCGACCGGCTGCGAACCCTGCTTCCGGACGTCCCTGTGCATGAGCTGCCGTTCCTCTTCACTCCTGACTTCGGCGAGCCCCAGCTTCGCGAGCTCTCCGGGCTGGTGACACCGTGAGCGCCCACCTCGATGCGATCCTGGCCGGCCGATCGATCTGCATCTGCGTCGGTTCGGGAGGCGTGGGAAAGACGACGACCTCGGCGGCCATCGCGGTGGCGATGGCGCATCGCGATCTCAAGGTCGCGGTGCTGACGATCGATCCGGCCCGGCGACTCGCCGACTCGATCGGCCTGAGTGAGCTCGGCAACGAGCCGAGCCGGGTCGACCTCCGCGAAGTTCGCGGAGGCGGCGAGCTCTGGGCGATGATGCTCGACCCGAAGGCGACCTTCGACGAGGTGATCCAGCGCTACTCGCCGGACGAGGAGGCCCGCAGGCGGATCCTCGACAACCGGATCTACCAGCAGATATCCGGCGCCCTCGCCGGATCTCAGGAGTACATGGCGATGGAGAAGCTGTACGAGCTCGACGAGCTCGACGAGTTCGACCTGCTGATCCTCGACACCCCCCCATCGCGCAACGCCCTGGACTTCCTCGACGCGCCGCGGCGGGTCACGCAGTTCGTCGAAGGCCGGGCGATGCGGTTGTTCATCAGGCCGACCGGATTCGGAGCGCGGATCGCCGGACGCGGTTTCTCGGTCGTCTCATCGATGCTGCGGCGGGTCACCGGGGGCGATCTGATCGCCGACCTGTCGGAGTTCTTCTCGGCGATGGCGGTCCTGCTGGGAGGCTTCCGCGAACGGGCCGAGCGCGTCGAGGGGCTGCTGCGTGACGAGCGATCGGCGTTTCTGATCGTCACCGGACCCACCGGCGAGTCGATCGAAGAGGCCGGCTACCTGCGGGGCAAGCTCGACGAGGGCGACCTGCCGCTCGGGGCGGTGATCGTCAACCGCGTCCACGTCAGCGATGCTCCCGGCGATGACGACACCGCGCGCGCGGCACTCGCCGGGGTGATCGGCGACGGGGATCTGATCGAGCGCGTCCTGGCCGCGCACGCGGCCCGCAGCATCCTCGCCGAGCGTGACCGTGCGAACATCAGCGCGCTCCGCGCCGGCTCCCCCGGCGTTCCGGTCTTCGAGGTCCCCGAGTTGAGCGAGGAGATCCACGACCTCGACGGCCTGCGCGACTTCGCGCAGCTCCTGATGCCGGAGGAGGACGCCTGACGGTCAGCCGGTGGCGCGGTGGGGCGCGCGACTGCCCACGGTCCAGTTCGTCTCGGTCCGCGGAAACAGGTACTCGACCCGGGCCTTGACCTCCTCGCGGTCCATCGGGGGACGCGAGAGCTCGTTGAGGTGGTTCGGGCGGGCGGGGAAGTCCATCGTTGCTCCGTCGTCGACCTCGTCCAGCCATCCGGCACCGGCCGCGGTGCGCGAGGGCTCGCGGTTCGGCTCCCCATCGAGCTCTTCGTCGAGGAAGGTGATCGAGCGCGCCGGAACGAGCTCCTCGGCCCCGGATTCCTCGTCCGGCACGATCAGCGGCAGGTGGACCTGCTCGCGCTCGCGACCGGGGCTCTCGGGTGCAGCCGTCGGCGGTATCGGCTCGGCGGTCTCGGGGGCAGCGGCGGTCTCGGCGATCTCCGGCGCGAGGTCGTACTCGAGCTCGGGCATCGACCCGGGATCGGGATCGGGCTGGATGCG
The DNA here is from genome assembly GCA_963784885.1 of uncultured Conexibacteraceae bacterium. Taxonomy (GTDB): domain Bacteria; phylum Actinomycetota; class Thermoleophilia; order Solirubrobacterales; family 70-9; genus RHKX01. Next base: position 9,482 of record CAWATA010000004.1, on the reverse strand, counting down.
AGAGGCGACGATCTCCTCGCCGTCGCGATCGAACCCGAGGTCGAGCTCGGTCTCGGTCGTCTCCGGCTCGGACGCCATCTCCTCGACCTCGATCGCGTCGAAGTCCCACTCGGTGTCGGTGCCCAGCTCGCTCGGCGACCCCTCCCCGAACGCGAGCCCATCAGCCAACAGCGCCTCGTCGGCCGCCGCGCGGAAGTCCGTCCCGATCTCGCCGGTGACGCCGCGGCGCAGGATCGTCCGCAGAAGCTCTTCGACCCGGCCGGCGATCTCCGACGGTCCCGGGGCGCCCTCGGCGCGCATCGGCTCACCGCTCCAGAGCTCACGCTCGAGCGAGATCGCCTGCTCGACGGTCTGCTTGGCGTCGCCGCGCCCGTCGTTGCCCTCGGCGAGCGCCGCGACCCGCATCGGCAGCCCGACCCCGGCGGGCCCCTCACCCTCGAGCAGGAAGCGCAGTGCGAGCAGATGGTCGTTGAGCGCGTCGACGGCGCCGCGCCGGTCGAGGCCGGCTTCGAAGCGGAGCAGGGCCCGGCGCAGGCGGGAGATCCGTCGCGGGTGAACCGCGATCGTGCGCGAGAGGTCGACGATCCGATCGAGATCCTCATCGGTCAGGCGGTAGCCGCCGGGGCGGGGCTTGCCGGCGCCGGTGGCGATTCGCCGCCAGCGATCGCCGGCGACGCGGACCCAGCCGTGGGGGCCGAGTCCGACCCCGCCGGGCTTGTGGAGGCGGAGCGTCATCACGACCCGCTCGAAGGTCCTGGCGACGCGATCGCCGGCGCCGCCGAGGCCGCCGTCGTCGTCGAGCTCGACTCGCGCGCTGATCAGGAAGGTCGGCTCCCATGCGGCGCCACCGGGACGTTCGCCGCGGGCCGCCTCGGAGGGGACGTCGACGGCGTCGGCTCGGACGATCGACGCGCCGCTCAGGTCGAGCCGGTTCGCCGGCATCTGCAGGCCGATCAGGGGGACGATGGCCTCGACCTCTCCGGCCTCGGGCTCCGCGCAGTCCTCGATCTCGGCGATCGCCGAAGCGAAGCGCTCGTCGTCGATGGCGAAGTCGGCGCAGCCGTCCCAGAGGCGCGCGAGGAAGTAGGTGACGGCGAGGTTGGCGCGCTCCACGGCGTCGACGGGGGGTGCGATACCGGCTTCCTCGAGGTACGGGCCGGCGACGTCGGCGCGCCGCATCTGTTCGGTTGCCTCGTGGAAGCTCTCGAGATCGCGCAGCTCGGTGGCGTTGTCGCGAACGAACCGCGCCGTCAGCGGCTGGTAGTGGCAGAACGCGAAGCCGTCACCGGCCTCACCGATCTCGTAGGGGATCTCCTGCCCGCCCTCGACGAGATCGGTGAAGACCTCGGAGGCGTCCCGGGCGAGAGCGGTCAGCGTGTGTCGGAGGTGTAGGTCGCGCACAGGAGCCGTCTTCGCTCATCCGCGCGTCCTTCCTCCCTGCAACTTTCGTTGCAGGTCTAGGCGGCTACGGTCTCGCGCTCCGCGGGCTCGTCGCCGACCCCGAGCCAGCGGGACCCGTACTCGCGCATGTCGTCGATCAGCGGTGAGAGGGCCTTGCCCTTCTCGGTCAGCGCGTACTCGACCCGGGGCGGAACCTCGGGGTAGGTGTGCCGCTCGACGATGCCGCACTCCTCGAGAGCGCGAAGCCGCAGCGACAGCGTCCGCGGACTGATTCCGTCGAGCGAGCGCTCGAGCTCGCAGAAGCGGCGGTTGCCGTCGGCGAGGTCACGGATGACCAGCAGCGTCCACTTGCCCGAGATGATCTCGGCGCAAGCGCAGACGGGGCAATCTGTGTCGGTTGTTGCCATGTGCTCGGGGCGCCGACGGTCGCTCAGACGACGCGCTCCACCGTTGAGAATAGCAATACTTCAGGAAGTGAAGTAGGGGTCAGCCGGGCGGGGGCGCCGATGCCGCCCGCTGCGGCTGGGGCTCCCACTGCTGCGGTGCGTGCCCGGGCTGTTCCGGGACCAGCGAATCAGGGGCGGCATCCCCCGGGGACGGTTCCGCCGGAGCGGGCTCGGGCCCGGGGCCGCCGGCGAGCTGGGAGATGTCGCTGGCGCGCTGGCCCGAGGAGGACAGCATCAGCTTGAAGTCGTGCGGGCTCGAGGCGTAGTCCATCGCGACCTTCTCGGAGACCGCGCCGGCCTCGACCTGGCCGAGCAGGGATTGGTCGAAGGTCTGCATCCCGTAGTAGTCGCCCTCGGCGATGACCTGGCTGATCTTCCCGGTCTCCTCGGGGTTGAGGATCAGATCTTCGACCCGGCCGGTGACGATCATCACCTCGCAGGCTGCGACGCGCCCGTTACCGTCGACCGTCGGGACGAGGCGCTGGGAGACGGCGCCGCGCAGGGTCGAGGCGAGCATCACCCGGGCCTGTTGCTGAAGGTGCGGAGGGAAGAAGTCGATGATCCGGTTGATCGTCTCGGTCGCGTCGAGGGTGTGGAGAGTCGAGAGCACGAGGTGGCCGGTCTCCGCTGCGCTGAGCGCGGTCCGCACGGTCTCCTCGTCGCGCATCTCGCCGATCAGGATCACATCGGGGTCCTGGCGCAGGACGCGCCGCATCGCTCGCGCGAAGCTCTTCGTGTCCGAGCCGACTTCGCGCTGATTGACGATCGAGCGCTTGTCGCCGTGCAGGTACTCGATCGGGTCCTCGAGCGTGATGATGTGCTCGGCCCGGGTCTCGTTGATGTGGTCGATCATCGCCGCGAGCGTCGTCGACTTGCCCGAGCCGGTCGTTCCGGTCAGCAGGATGATCCCGCGCCGCTCCTCCGCCAGCCCCCGGATCGCCGGCGGCAGGCCGAGGTCTTCGATCGTCCGCACCTGGTAGGGAATCGCACGGCAGACGACAGAGATCGAGCCCCGCTGGCGGAAGGCGTTGACGCGGAACCGCGAGAGATTGGGGATCGAGTAGGAGAAATCCGCCTCGCCCTCCTCGTCGAACTCGGTACGCGCCGGCAGCGCGCGGACCAGCGTCCGCAACGCCTCCTCGGTGTCGTCGGTCGTCAGCGGCTCGAAGCCGGGAATCGGCCCGAGCGAGCCGTGGATCCGCGTCATCGGCGGCGCTCCGACCTTCAAGTGCAGGTCGGAGCCTTCGTTCTCGACTACGAATCGCAGCGCATCGTCGACCTGAAAGGGCATCGCAACACCTATCGGGCGCCGGCCCCCAGGCCTTGAGCCCCGCAACGACACTGCCCTGGGTGGGATTTCCGTTCACCTTGAACGGATTCCTCACCCAGCACCTTCATGTCGCCCGGACTTGACGCCGAGAACGGCGCCTCCCGGCCCTCAGGTTCCCGAGGCGGCCGGGAGCCGCCGGATCAAGGAAGAGGTGGGCGACGCGACCTGTTGTTCGCGAGCCCGCCGATGACGCCGAGCCGGCGCCTCCCGGCCCCTCAGGAGGGGCGGCGCTTGCGGGCCTTGCGTACTGCCCCGATCGAGGCGCGGGCGGCCTTGGCGATCTCGCCCTCGGTGCGGTCGGGATCGCGAGCGATCTCGAAGTCGACGACGGCGGCCGAACGGAGCTTGGCGCGGTCGGCGGTGCTGACGCGGTCTCCGCCGGCCTGTTCGACGGCCTGCTCCATGGCGCGCTCGCGACGGCAGACGAGGCAGTAGTAGAGGCCCTTCTCCTTGACCCAGTTGGGCGGGGTCGCGGCGCCGAGCCCCTCGGTCCAGCGGCTCGTCACCTCGCAGCGTGCGCAGGTGAACTCGACGACGTCGCTCTTGGTGGGTCTGGTCTTGGTGGCGGTGCTCATTCTGTTCTTGCTCCGTTCGTACTTCGGGGGACGCCGGGCCATGCCGCGGCCGCGTCCTGGTTCTGAGGTCTTCTTTTCCGGCGGTCTCGCGGGATGCTGCGCGCCCGGCGCCGGGGGCCGGGCGGTCGGGCGTTACGCGACTTCGCGCAGCTTCTGCGCCTCGGCAAGCGTCTGCAGCTTCTTCAGCGACTGGTTCTCGATCTGCCGGATGCGCTCGCGGGTCACGTTGAACGTCCGCCCGACCTCGTCGAGGGTGCGGGGGTGCTCCCCGCCGAGCCCATAGCGGAGCTCGAGCACGCGACGCTCGCGGTAGGAGAGGTTCTCCAGGGCCTCGCGCAGCGCCTCCTTCGTCAGCAGGTCCGCTGCCCGGTCGAACGGGGACTCGGCCTTCTCGTCGGCGATGAACTGGCCGAACTCCGATTCCTCCTCGTCGCCGACCGGCTTCTCGAGCGAGACCGGGGCCTGGGCGGAGCGCTTGATCGAGTCGACCTCGTCCGGCTCGATGCCGGTGACGTCGGCGATCTCCTCCGGCGTCGGCTCGCGGCCGAGCTCGGTGACGAGCTTGCGCTCGGCACGACCGATCTTGTTCAGCTTCTCGACGACGTGGACCGGGATCCGGATCGTCCTCGCCTTGTCGGCGAGAGCACGGGCGATCGCCTGGCGAATCCACCAGGTCGCGTAGGTCGAGAACTTGAATCCCTTGCGGTAGTCGAACTTCTCGGCGGCGCGGACCAGGCCGAGCGTGCCCTCCTGGATCAGATCGAGGAACGGCAGGCCCTGGTTGCGGTAGTTCTTAGCGATCGAGACGACGAGCCGCAGGTTGGACTCGACCATCTTCTCCTTCGCGGCGAGGTCACCGCGCTCGATCCGCTTGGCGAGCTCGACCTCTTCGGCCGCGGTCAGCAGGCGGACCTTGCCGATGTCCTTGAGAAACAGCTGCAGCGAGTCCGTCGTCATGTCGGGCTTGAGATCGATCGTCGTCTTCGCCCGGCGCTTGCCGCGCTTGCCGTCGTCACGCTCCGGCGTCGCGGTCTGCGCGGGATCGACGTCCTCCACGAGCTCGATGCCCGAGCGCTCGAGGTGGCCATAGAGCTCCTCGATGTCGCCCTCGTCCACATCGACCTCCGAGACCGCCGAGGCGATCTCGCCGAAGGTCAGCACACCGACCTGCTGGCCCTTGCTCAGCAGATTCTTTACCTCTTCAAGTTCCTGAAGCTCAGCTACAAGCATTCCGCGTCCTCTTGCTCCGTTCTCTCATATCGTTCTGGGGTCCGTGCGCCGCATGGGCCCGCATGAGTCTCATCGGGCGCCGATGCTTTCGGCATGAGCCACGGCTGCAAGATGTCGGACCCGCCGTCCGATATCTGCCGCGTTCGCATGTTCCGCCGGCGTCGGGCGCAACCCCGCGAGGTGGCATTGTATGTACTTTACTTTCTGAAGTCAAGGCCGATTTCGGCCCGATTCCATACCGATTCCAGGGTTCGCTACACCGCACTGTGTACCCGGTTACTTACTCAATAACGCGCGAGAATGCGGGTAGTTGCGGTCCGGCAGCGCGTGACGCCTGCAAACCCTGTGAAATAGCCCCATGACCGGCACCGAACGAGACAGCGACCGGAAGGCCGGCGAGCCACCGAAAGCCGCCGGCGCCGAACCTCCCGCCCAGGCGGGGGTGCTCGGCAATCTGCCGAAGAAGCGCCCGGCGGTTCGCAGCCCGCGGCGTGCCGACACCGCGGCCGAGACCGCCGCGAAGCCGGCGAAGGAGTCCGCCGCACCGATCCCCGAGACCGCCCGCGAGCGGGCCGAATCGCCTCCGCGGGCGGCCGACGGACGCGGACCCGCCTCCGAGCCGCCGGAGCACTCGACCGCCGCCGACATCGAGAGCCTCGCTCGGGGCGGGATCGCGGTCGCAGGCGGCGCGGCTTCCCTGGGTCTTCGCATCGCCGGGCGCGCGGCGGCGGCTCTGCGCGATGCCGTCGAACGCCGTTGAGGCAGCGCACCAACCGATCGCTCACCGCCTTCTGGCGGCGCGCCTACAAGGAGAACATCACCGGCATGGCGGCCATGGTCGCCTACAACCTGATGCTGTCGGTGTTCCCGTTCGCGCTGCTGCTGCTGTTCATCACCGGCAAGCTCCTGCAGAGCCCCGACGTGCAGGCGACGATCCTCTCCGACCTCGGCGAGCTGTTTCCCTCGACCGAGCAGGAGACGCTGCGCTCGAGCCTCGATCAGCTGCGCACGAACTCGACCGAGATCGGGATCGTCGCAATCGTCGCCGGGCTCTGGATCGGAGCGTCGTTCTGGGGCGCGATGGACACGGCGTTCTGCCGGATCTACCACGTCGAGTGCCGCGGCTGGCTCGCTCAGAAGCGCTTCTCGCTGATCATGCTCGCCGTCGTCGCTTTCTTCCTCGCCGCGAGCGTCGCCGTCCCGGCGCTCGAGAGCCTCCTGGTCTCGGGGATCGAGGACCTTCCGTTCGGCCTCTCGCGGGTCGACTGGCTGCTCAACATCATGGTCATCGCCGGCGGTCTGCTGATCAGCTTCCTGATTCTCTGCCTGATCTACTGGTCCGTGCCGAAGGGTCACCTGCCCTGGCGCGCGGTCTGGCCGGGAGCCCTGTTCATGGCAATCGCGGGCGGCATCGCCAACGCGATCTTCCCCCTGTACCTGGTCAACATCTCGACCGTCGGCGAGTTCGGGCGGATCGTCAGCTTCGTGCTGATCGCGTTGATCTGGTTCTACGCGCTGGCCCTCGGGCTGCTCGCGGGTGCGGTCATCAACGCCCTCCGCTATGAGCTCCACGACACCGGCACCCTGCGCGGGATGACGGCCGAGTTCCCGGCGCAGCGCACCTCCGGCGAAGAGGAACACGACTGGCTCCCCTGAGCCGGTCGCTCAGAAGATCTCGGACACGGCGGTATTCATCGCATCCTCGAGCGGCGTCGGCTCGACGTCGAAGAGCGCCATGCCGCTCGGGTCGGTGACGACCGTCTCGGTGGTGAGGCCCTCGACCAGCGGACGGGCGACTCCGGCGTCGACCGGCGTCACGAGCCCGATCCAATGCGAGCTCAGGCCCGGGGAGAGCAGCGGGACGCCGATCCGCGGCCGTGGCCGCTTGCCCTGGGCACGAGCGCAGACGTCGAGCAGTCCACCGTAGGTCGTGACCTCCCGCCCGCCGATCTCGATCTCCCGCCCGGTCGACGCCGGAACGTCCAGCGCTGCGGCGAGATAGTCGACGACGTCCGCCGCGGCGATCGGCTGCGTCCGGGTCGATAAATTTAATTAATTAATCCAATGAATGTGTTTCATGTCTCATCGGTTCAGAGTACTACTGGGTTGTAGGAGCTGACTCTAAATTCCCTGCCGAATTGTCACAGTGACAAATGTTACTTAACGGACGGCATTTCTAAATCTCAATTTTAGAGGGCCTAAAAATGTAGACCCTCTAAAATCGTTTCCGATTTTCTTATTTTTTTAGTTATGAAATGAGACAAAGTTGAAAATGTCATCGTCCATCTCCTCGCCGAAGACCTCGACGATTCGTGTTGGCGACTTGAACAAGAAAAAGCGCGCCGATTGCTGACCACTGCCAATGGCGTGAGGCACGGCGTCTGCTGGAGACTGCTCCTCTTCTATACAATATGAACAATGAACAGACAGAGGCAGAGAGAACGCGAGATTGAGCTCGCACGAGCCCGGGACCAAGATGCTGTCGAGAGAAAGAAGAGAACAGCCTTGTACGCCGTCACGCTGCTTCTCTCGTTGCGCCCAAAGCTGCTGCAAGCAAGGAGAGCCAAGCGAAAAGCCATTGACAAGACCATTCGTCGACTGAAGTACCATGAGCCTCGTGCTGTAATGCTCACAGAGGAAATAAGACGCCCAGAAAAGAGTGATTGGGCTGCCTTTCTTCGGAAGAACTCAGACCGTGACGAGTCATGGTACGAGTGGGTCACACTCCCCAAAGAATCCTTTGATGACCTCGTTGAGCTCTGTCACCCCATTTGGAAGGCAAACGCTATCCGTTCTCATAAAGGCGAGCTTGAACATGGAAAACCAAGGCCTCAGGATATCAAGCGTCGAAAGCTTGACTGTGTCGGCACAATCGCCATTACACTGAACTTCCATGCGAAGCCCGATAGTGTGGACTCTGTTGGCAAGAAGTTTGGGCTTACCGAGTATCATGCAACGAAGTACATTGTCTTTGGAATGACTATTGTAATTGCCACGATACGCAATCATCCAAGAGCAAGAATCCATTGGCGAACCGACGACGAAAATTACGTGAGAGAGCAAAAGGAGGCGTTACAATCAGCTGTAACTTTACGAATGCTTTACCTATTCCAACGTTTGAAGGCTTGGAATGTACTGAATAGACGATCGATAATAGGGTACAGTGTTTATTTGGTCTAAAATGGACGATATCTTGTTGCATAATGGCGTATTGTCGTGTGTAGAATAAATGACATTGTGACCACTGTTACACTACAATCAGCTGTAACTTTACGAATGCTTTACCTATTCCAACGTTTGAAGGCTTGGAATGTACTGAATGGACGATCGCTAATAGGGTACGGTGTTTGTTTGGTCTAATGCGGACGATATCTTGTTTCCTAATGGCGTATTGTCGTGTTGAGTAATAATGGCATGTGACCACTGTTACACTACAATCAGCTGTAACTTTACGAAGGAGACAAAGCTTGTCGTCATGGCATTGTTTGACGTTGGATATCCATAGAAGTCCGGGGAGTCAAACGTAGAGCTTGTATTGGCAGTTGGCATCATTGCCGCCATCATATTATTGGCAGTTGGTGCCGCCGCCGTCGTCGTCGTCGTATCAGCAGCTCTTTTCATCGTCGTCGTCGTATCAGCGGCTCTTTTCGTCGTCGTAGTCGTATCAGCGGCTCTTTTCGTCGTAGTAGTCGTATCAGCGGCTCTTTTCGTCGTAGTAGTCGTATCAGCAGCTGTTTTCGTCGTTGCCGTCGCCATCATTGTAGCATTGGCAGTTCTCGCCGTCGTCGCAGCCGTTGTTGTCGTCGTATTATCCGCAGGCGACTCGTCAAAAAGAATATCACCAAGCACCATCCCACCAGCTTTCTGAATCTCCTGCACCATCTTCTCCTTCTGTGCTTTCAGGATCTTCGAGAAAATGGCCCCTTGGCGTGCAAGGGCCTCTTGCGTGGCGTTCGTTCTGTTGCCTTGTTTCGTCATTTTGTATGACGAAATCGGGGCAAAGCCGCCACCTTCGGATGGATGAAAGGTAGAGGAGTCGTAGTGTCCGATAATCTTGACCCTTATATCACTTGGAAGGCTCTCAGTTGATGAGAGCACCAAAGGAGACTCGGTCTTTGGCTCAGTGCAGAGCACTTGAGCCACACGCAGTCCCTCCTTGTTCCCGAAAACGAAGACCGGGGAGAAGTACATGATTACGTCTCCTGGCTTTAGCTCGCCAGGGCATTCTCCATACATCTCCCTATCGATGGTATCGTCAGATGCGAAGGAAGAGTCGTCGGACATGATGAAGGTGAAGGTGGTTGTGTGCTTGACGAAGAAGTGAAGATGAAACCACAACACGAAAAATATGGCGCGCTCGAGCTCGGCTCTTCACAAAGATCCGGGGCCTGAAAATGTCAATCAGCGTCATTGGATGTTCTTACGACATTCTGACTTCAACGAACCCGGATAACGCGCCGGCAGCGCTTTTAGCTTTTTTTAGCTTTTAGAGTCAGCTCC
>CAWATA010000003.1:0-261556 GCA_963784885.1 uncultured Conexibacteraceae bacterium | reverse complement strand
AGATTTCGAAGACGGAGACGTTGTCGGAGAGGACTGTTGGAGACGTAGACGTTGCGCTTCGCCTCGGCCATGGCGGGCAACGCCAGAGCGGCGAGGGTCAGAATCCCGAGCAGCATGAACGATGCGGTGCTGAAGCTGGGTTCAGGCGAACTCGACGGACGGACGGACATGCGCCTTCTGCCTTTCACTCGGTCGCATCCAGCCTAGGCGAAAGTGCAACGAGGCGCTATGGGTATCGCCCACCTCGCTCAGGTCTCGAATCAGCACTTCAAGCGGGGCCCCTCGGATATCCGAGGGGCCCCTACTGAAACTGGCAGCACTGGCCGAGAACGCTTGGCCCAATTGTCAGGGAGCCGAAGCCCAGGCGAGCAGATCGATCCGATCGACGACCGGATCCACATTGTTCGAGGCCGCACAGAAGAGACGGACTTGTGCGTCCCCGCGGGCTTGACGACCGACCCGTCTCACGCTGAGCTCCTGGAAGCCGAATGCACCGTTTCCAGCATCGCTGAACGCCCGCTGGCTGATGTCATTGGCTGAATCGCTCGGATCGCCACCGCCGTTCAACCAACAGATCACGACGTCATTCGCATCGTTGCCGATCACCGTGGAGGCACTTGCGAGCAACCGCGTCTCGGTGGTCGTGATCAGCTCGACTTCGGCCGCCTTCGCCCCGGTCGCGTCGACGGCGCCAAAACTCAGCACCGAGTCGTGGCCGGAGACGTTCTGAGCCTGAGCGACTGCAGCATCCGAGGCGGCATCCTTGGCGGTCTGGTTCGCCTGCTTCGCCTTGCCCTTGGCTTGCTCGCTCAACTTGAGCGCCTTTTTCGCGATCTTCACCGGATTCGGACCGCCGATCGCCGGTGAGACGATCGAAAGCGTGAAGATCAGCGCAAGACCCGCTAGCGCGTAGCGAGTGCCGCGCGATTGATGTAGTGCGGCCATCTTTCCTCCCTTGGATGGATCCCGAACGGCAGACGCAGCCCGGGGAACAACCCTAACGGCGTCGCCCGGGTGCGGCCACCGTTGTTGGCGAAACCGCCCCCCACGGCTTCGCATAGCCTGATCAAGGCTATGCGGCTGAGCTACGAGCGCTACTCCCTGATCCTCGGCATCCTCATCGCGGTTGGGCTGCTCGTGTCGTTCGAGGTGGCCGCAATCCTGGAGTTGTGGCCGTGATCGCGCCAGCGTCTGGCATCCGCGGGGTCGGTCGACCACGCAGTGCCCCCATTGCGGAGCTGAGGTACGGGGCTCCACGGCAGTCTGTGAGCGCTGCGGCGAAGTGAGATCTGATGAGCGGCTTCGCCGAGGCGTGCGAGAAGGTCTAGAGCAATCGAAGCGGATTGGTCGTCGGCTCCGAACCAGGCGGACCGTGAAACGGGAAGCGATCCGCTCCGTCTCGAGGAGGCAGAGGCCGTCGCCCTTGCGCTGAACGGTTCGCGGTTATGAAGTTGCTCCCCCCTCGCACGGAAAGGGCATCGGGCAAGCGGTCGGACCTGCGGTGATCCCACCGCTCGGCAAGCTCGTCGGCGAGAAGAAGGTTACGCGCCTCGACGACGCTGGGCGCCGCGGGACTGCATCGAGCTGTCGCCACTTCACTGGCCTGGGGCTACATCGGGCTGGCGAGCCGGGCAACGGTCAGCTGGCACGGCCGAGCAGTCGAGCCGCGCCTCGACCCGGACCTAGATGAAGTTGGAACCAATGGATCCCGCGCCTGGCAACCGGGCTCGACGATATCGAGATACCGGGTGGGATCTCCGAAGATCAGATCCTGCGGTCCGCCCGGGACGAAGCCGGGACCATCTGACGGTGAGACTGCGCGAGATCGACCTTCTCCCGGCCGACTGAAGCGGCTCCGGCTGCGCCTCGTAGCCGAGAAATACTTCGACGCAGGGGTGCTCCTGCGGGTGATTCAGGGCGCCGGTTTGCTTGAGCTCGTCCCTCAGTTCGGCCGGAGCCTGGTCGAGCGTTACTGGCCTCTTGAAGAAGCGCCTCCGCCGGCTACGTAGACGGCCCGCGCGACGTGGTATTTGAGGCTGCTACGACAGGCAACTTTCACCCCATGGATAAGCGGTCGTAGCGAGAACAGATACCCGACCCGATTCGTCTCGCTGCGACGCACGGATCGTGGAGCGGATGCCGTTCGCGGCCTGAGCTCTGGTTGCGAATCGCACCTGCCTGGCGCCAGTCTCCTCGGCATTCGCAGGTGACCGTCGGTCTCCCCTGACCACCTATCGAATCTCGACCGACCTAAGCTTGTGTCTCTCGGCGCGATCGTATACGGCATCATCGGCGTTCCCCGGGCCTCCGTTCAGGATCCGATCAACGATGCCGTCCTTGGCAAACAGGCTGTCATTTCCTCCCTCCCCATAGAGCCAGTCACGGCCCTCTTCTCCGGAACTTCGTCCTGACCTCGGCCTCCCCTTAAGACGTCCCCGGCGGGGCCTCCATCAATAAGGTCCCCGGTGCCACCGCCGTCGATGCGATCGCTGCCGTCACCGCCGAAGATGCGATCGAAATCGCGTTCGCCCAACATCCGATCGAGCCTGATCCCCTCCCAGCATCACGTCTTTGCCGGGCCCCCCGCGGAACTCGTTCTTGCCCGTGCCTGCCCTCAACTCGTCCCTACCGACACCTCCGTCGAGGATGTTCCTCTCTGATCTCTTGCCGTCGTCGGCTAGGAGGTCGCCGCCCATACCGCCGATCAACTGGTCGTCTCCGCCCTCATCTTGGATTTCGTCGGCACCGTCGCCCCCCTCGGAGAGGTCATCGCCACCTCCCGGGAAGATGAGGTCGTCGCCATCCCTCCCATCAATCAGGTCATCGCCACCGAGGCCACAGATGACGTCGTCCCCTCGCGTTCCGCGAAGGTCCGAGTCGTCGCCAGATGTCCCCATGATTACCTTCGTATTCGGGTCGGAGATCGTCACCGGGCAGAACGGGCCAATGATGTAAATCTCGCTGATCGCCGAGTCCCCTTGGAGGCAGACGTCTAACCCGGTAAATCGGAGAGTGTTTCGTCCTCTCTTCAGTAACGCGGAGATGTCGTGCGTCGCAGCCGTAATCGTTCCAGAGCAGCCGCCGCTGTAGTCGTGTTGGAAGTTGCGACCGTTCGTGATGTTGTCAACGAGGAGTTTGTCGTCGACGAACATCGGATCCCGATCGCACGATTCGGCGAGAGCCACGGATCCGCTGCCGCTGTAGGCAACCGTTAGCTGTCGATCGAAGAAGGCGCCCCCCGGACCGGTAGCGAAGCCGTCCGCGACCTTGAAGCAGGTGTCCTGGGCGAAGGCCCTCGATGGCGCCCCCGTTAGCGCGGTCATCGACAGAACAAGCATGACCACGGCCAGAAGCCCTGGCGCCCCAGCGAGGCGCAAGAGAGCTGGACTGGGTGCGCGAGGCGAGCCTACTTCAGCCGACCGGCTGGCGAACGAGAGTCGTGGCATCGGTTTCCTCCCAGATCCGACGTGATCGACACACTACCGGCTTTGGCCCCGCAGCGCCTCGGGTTCAGACCTTTGCACCGGCGTCGCCTCGCTGGTAGCGCACGGCCCCGATCAGGTGGTTGGCACGTCCGTTTGCTCTAGCGCCTCGCGCCAAAGCTCGCGCCTATCGCGGGCCCTGCGACCACTCTTGCCGAACAGGGCTTGGCCCGCCTCCATCGTCGCAGCGGTCGGTGATCCGGCTTCGGCATTCTCCGACCATTGAAAGAAGCTCACCCCGAACTTCGGTCTCCCCGGCACCTCGATGAGAAGCCCCGACTTGCGAGGGAAGGAAATCTCTGCCTCGGCGACGGCGAAGTCGAGCTCGACCGCCCGACCCATTTCTAGCTCATCGAGAGCCGAATCGCCGAGCAGTCGCCTCACCGCGGCCTTCTTGAAGGGACCAAGCTCCTGCGGTTCAATCGCGATCGTGAGGCGCCGACCGTCAAGGTGCAACGTAGCGTCAATCTGACCACCTGAGTAGAACGGGCCCTTCCAGATCACGCTCACACCCGCACGGTCGCGCAGTTGAACGGCAGGACTCAAGCGATTCCAATGTTCATTGCGGATTGCGGTCGATCAAGGGAGCGTTCTCACCTGGATTCGGACCAGTGACCGGTGGTTCGAGGAACTTGTGATCTGCAGGTCCTATCACGTTTCAATTGCTCCGACTTGACCCACTCGCCCTTAGATTGGGGCCACATGACCAGTCGACCGCCGGCCCGACGGGAGGCGCCCGATCGTTCTCCTAGCGGCTGCAGCTTGGACTGCGATGTTCGGGGCGACTGAATTTGAACCAGCGACCTTTCAACCCCAAGACGGACGGAGGCCTGCCCTCCTGGTCCCGTTGCTCCTGTCAGCGTAATGCCCACCTGCGTGGTAGTTGCGCGATGGTTTCTTTCCGCATGTCCATGCGGTTCACCGTTTCAGGCGTCTTCGCGAGTCTTGCGGTCGGCAGCTGAAGAGACAGATCGCAATGCCCATGCGGCTTTGCGGCCTATCCCTGGAACGCGCCCGACAGGATTCGAACCAGTGACCTTCGGTTTCGTAGATTGACCGTCGGTGCGCAGGTCTCGATCTGGCGAGCCAAGAGATACCGGGAAAGTACGAGTGACATAGCCCCACCCAGGCATGAGTATCAGGGTGTGATCGATCATCTGACTCCGCTGGACTCGGCCTTCCTCGAGCTCGAGGAGGGCGATCCGGCCTCACATATGCATGTCGGCTGGGCGATGGTGTTCGACCCGCTGCCGGGAGGAGGTGCGCCTGGTGTCGATCAGGTTCGCGCGCAGCTCGACACCCGGCTGTCGGTGCTGCCGCGCTTCCGACGACGCCTGTCCGAACAGCAGACCGGCGGACTCAGCTGGCCTTCATGGGTGGAGGACGAGTCCTTCGACGTCGCGACCCATGTGCGCCATGCCGCGCTGCCCGCGCCGGGGGGAGATGAGGAGTTGCTCGACTGGCTCGGAGATTTCTACTCACACCGCCTCGATCGGGCCCACCCGCTCTGGGAGATGACGCTGCTCGACGGCCTCGCCGAGGGCCGCTGGGCGATCGCGGCGAAGGTCCACCACTGCCTCATCGACGGTATGAGCGGCGCGTCCGTGACAACGCTGATCCTCGATGCCGAGCCGGAGCCCGAGCCGGGCTCGATGGGTCTGCTCGGTGCGTTCGAGGCCCCCCCGGACAACGAGCACGGCGGGCGCTGGCCGCTGTCGGCGGTGACCGACGCGGCGCGAGCCGGCGTCGATCTCGCCCTGCATCCGCGGAAGCTCGGCGCCATGCTCTCGCGTTCCCGAGGCCTCGCCGAGCTGCTGGTCAGGGATGAGCTGCGCGGGGCGCCGCAGGCGAGCATCAACGTCGAGATCGGTGCAGGCCGGCGGATGGCGAAGGTGGCCGCGCCCCTCGAGGACTTCAAGGAGATCAAGCAGAGCCTGGGCGGCACGATCAACGACGTCGTTCTGGCGGCCTCGGCTGGCGGGCTCCGGAGGCTGCTCGAATCGCGCGGCGAGGAGCCGCATCCGCGTGGCATGAGGGCGATGGTCCCGGTCAGCGTCCGGCAGGACAGCGAAAAGGTGGCGCTCGGTAACCGCGTCAGCTCGCTGTTCGTCGACCTCCCGGTAGGCGAGCCGGATCCGGTCGGGCGCTACCGAAGGACACTCGAAGCGGCGGAGCAGCTCAAGCACAGCTCGCAGGCGGCGGGAAGCGAGACCCTGATCGAGCTCGCCGGCTACGCGCCCCCCGTCGTCCATGCGGCAGTCGCGCAACTCTCGTTCACGCCCCGCCTATTCAACATCACGATCACGAACGTGCCCGGCCCACAGGTGACCCTCTATGCGCTCGGCGCGCAGCTGCGGAGGATCATCCCGCTCGTGCCGATCTTCGCTTTCCACGCAGTCGGGATTGCCGTGGCCAGCTACGACGGCGAGATCGTCTTCGGCCTCTCTGGCGATCGCGGGTCCGTTCCAGACCTCGACGTCCTCGCGGAGGGGATCGAGGATTCGATCGCCGAGCTGCTCGAGGTGGCGCGTACGCAACCGGGGTTTCAGACAGAGGACTGACCGCACCACGACGAAGCCAAACTTCGGCAGATAGACGGACCCGATCGGCCGACTGCGTGTTGGTTGCGCGATAGTTTCCTTCCGCATGTCCATGCGGTTCGCCAATTCGAGCGGTATCACGCGTAACCGGTAGACCGGCGAACTCGGTCCGGCGATCGCAATGCCCATGCGACGTTGCCGCCTATCCCCGAAGCGCGCCCGACTGGATTCGAACCAGTGACCTTCGGTTTCGTAGCCGGTCCGCTGGCCTGATCGGCCCGCGACGTTGAAGCGGTTTGCGAACCCTCCCGGGCCTGCGTGGTTGCCCTGCGCGGTGGTCTTGCCGATCCGGGTCACTATTCCGAGGGGTCGCCCGGGCGCCCGGCGGGTTCAGCCGCCGAGGCCGGCAACGAGGCGGGTGCTCCAGAAGCACTCAGGAGCGGGGCGCTGACGAACCTCAGAAGGGGGTGACGGTCTCGCAGCCGGTCGAGGCCGGATCGTCCACCACTCCGGGCGGGTTGCCGTCGACGTCGGCGGTGTCTGCGGCACCTGCTCCGCAGTCGATGGCCGTGTCGATCTCGCCGTCATTCGCCTGGATGCTGTCGTCGTCGTCTCCACCGTAGAGAGTGTCGACTCCGCCACCACCAATGAGGTTGTCGTTTCCTATCCCTCCGTTCAGCGAGTCGTCTTCCGCGCCGCCCTTCAGATCATCGGCTCCGTCGCCGCCGATCAGCGTGTCGCCGCCGCCTCCGCCATTCATGGTGTCGACATCGCCGCCGCCGCTGATGATGTCCGCGCCATCGCCGCCGACGGCATTGTCCACTCCATCGCCGCCGACGAGGATGTCGGCTCCACTCCCGCCACCACCAAGTAACACGTTCCCGTCGTCATCGCCGATGAGCACGTCGTTTGAAGCCCCTCCGGTGACCTTCTCGACCGTGGTGGAGACATTGTCAGCCCCGGAGCCGCTGCCGGAAGGGGAGTCGATGTCGGCCGAGCCGTCGTCGGCAACATCGTCGATCGTCACAACTACCGGAACAGATCGCCTCTGGTAGCTCACCGCGTCTACGCCGCCGTCGCCGTTGAGCTGGTCGGAGGAGCCGCCACCGTCGAGATTGTCGTTGTCGGCCCCACCGTTGAGTGTGTCGGGGCCGTCGCCGCCCTCGAGATTGTCGTTGCCGTCGCCGCCGTCGAGATTGTCGTTGCCGTTGCCGCCGCCGAGCTTGTCGTTTTCGGTGCCACCGCCGAGTGCGTCGAGGCCACCGCCGCCGCTGAGCTTGTCGTTGCCGCCGTCGCCATTGAGCGTGTCGGAGCCCTTACCGCCGATGAGCGTGTCGGCGTCGCCGCCGCCATTGAGCGTGTCAGCGCGAGCGCCGCCGATGAGCTTGTCGTTGCCGTTGCCGCCGATGAGCTCGTCGTCACCGCCGAGTCCCTTGAGGATGTCGTTGCCGCCGAGACCGCAGATGACATCGCTGCCGCCGGTTCCGACCAACGTATCGTTGTCGGCCGTTCCTTGGATGGTGCACTCTGCCGCCGATGCGGTGTTCGGCATGACGATGAGCACAGCCACCGCTGCGACAGCGAGCAGGATCAACCGCTTCACGAACCTCATACCCGATGCACTCTCTACGTGGATTACGGAATCGAAGCGCTTTTCTGAGCGCGACGCGGGGCGACGTTACCAGAGCCTCCGTCGCCGCCCTTTCGGTTCGGTTTCGTAGAGCGTCCGCCGACCTGATCAGTCCGCGAGCTTGAAGCGGTTTGGGCGCCCTCCCGGGCCTGCGTGGTGATCGCCTGCGGTGGCTTATCGGACGTGTCCGTGCCCGCATCAACAAGCGGTGGTAGCAAGAACCGATACCCGACAGTTGACGTTACGTCCAACGCCAGCGGCGTGGAAGCCGACCGATACTCGACCCGATTCGTTTCTCGCTGCGACGCTCGGATTGTCGAGCTGATGCAGTTGTGAGATGCCAGATCCTCGTCGCATCAGCGCCACTCCACTCGTGTCCGGGCCGTCCCGGGGACGACTTCGTCCCGTCGCCCGAGAGCGAACTCACGCGATCTACCTCGGATAAGCCTTGGTCTCTTGCCTCACAAGCGCGACGAGATCGCCGAGGGCCAGGGGCCGAGTACCTCTCGGGTCCGGGCGCGTCATCACGGTTTCGCAGCAGTCCCATCGTCGATTCGCCGTCGGTCTTGTGACCGTCAGCTGTACCTAATTACCAGGACCAGGTGATCGAGAGGTACCGAGACCTCTATCCCTATCCCCTCAAGATCTCGGTGTCGCCGATCCACGGACGAAGGACAGCTGCTCCCGCCTGGTCCCTAGGTGTGTGAATGCAGCGCGACCACCCGGTCGCCGGGCTGCGGGTTCTTGCAGCGCTCATCCTCGAACGAGATCAGCTCACCTTCGCGCTGCAGGGCCACTATCGGACCCCACTCCTCCCGGACTTCAGCAGTCACCCCCTCGGGCCCGACGTCGTACTGCCGGATGTCGACACCCTGGCCGATCTCGAGCATGTCCGAGATCACGTTGGCGATTCCAGGCGTGTGCGTCGCCATGCCGAGCAGCCGACCGGCCGCGGATGAGGTGCTGATGACGCTGTCGGCCCCGCTCTGGTCGAGCAGGTGGACGTTCTCATCCTCCCGACAGGCGGCGACGATGTCAGCCTCGGGACCGAGCTCGCGAGCCGTGAGGGTCGTGAGCACGGCTGCGTCATCGCGGCTGACTGCGACCACGACAGCCCGTGCCTCCTCGATCCGAGCCTCGTGCAGGACATGTCGCTGGGTCGCGTCGCCGGCCACTGCGGCGTAACCGGCAGCAGTCGCCTGTGCTCGCGCATCGGGCCGCGGATCGATCGCGATGATGCTGCGGGGGTCGGCGCCCTGGGCCGTGAGGATCGCCGCTGCGGCGCGGCCCTTCGTTCCGAATCCGCAGATGATCGTATGGTCTTTCAAGGTCCTCCTCCAGCGCGAGATCCGATAGGCGGTGCGCGTTCGCTCGGCAAGTATCTCCAACGTCGTGCCGACGAGGAGGATCAGGAAGAGGACCCGCGCGGGCGTGACAAGCAGGGTCGTCGCGAGCCTGCTTTCGTCGCTGACGGGACGAACGTCTCCATACCCGGTCGTCGTAATGCTGACCGTGGAGTAGTAGAAGGCGTCGAGGACGCTGATCTCGCCGTCCTCAGGATCGATGTAGCCGTCGCGACCGATGTAGGTGACCGCTGCGACGAGAAAGATCAGCGCCACTGCGAGGATCACCCTCGCCGAGATCTTGCGCAGAGGTCCGGGTTCCGCACCCGGGAGGCTGACCAGGGACTCCTTCAGGTCGTATAACCCTATAGACGAGCCTCGAGAGCCCGACATCCCAGGTAACCCGGGCAAATCAGGCTATCGGGCCGAGCTGCGAACCGAAGTCACTGTTCGAATCCAGTCGGGAGTGCTCAGTCGGCGGTCGTCGGGTCGCCGGTGGCCCAGGCGACGCCGCCGCCGCGGTCCATGCCTTCGATCTCCTTCATGTCGGCTTCGTCGATCTCGAACGAGAACAGGTCGATGTTCTGGCGCATACGTTCGCGGTTCGCGGTCTTCGGTAACACCGCGTAGCCGCTCTGGACGGCCCAACGAAGAAGCACCTGGGCCTCGGCCACGCCGTATTTCTCGGCCATCGCCTTGAAGGGCGAGTCAGCGGCCTCCCCCTCCGCTGCCATCTCGGCCGTCTTGGCGCTCTTCTGGCCTTCCTCGGAGCGCCATGTCGAGAGCGGGACAAGGCTGCTGTAGGCGATCGGCTGGATCCTGTCATCGGCCAGCCTCCGTACCAACTCACGCTTCTGTGACCACGGGTGCAACTCGATCTGATCCGCCTCGGGCATTGGCAACCCCGACTCCCGGATCTCCTCGAGATGCGATTCGTCGTAGTTGCTGACGCCGATCGCCCGCGCTAATCCTCGCTCTCGCAGCTCGACGAGCGCACGCCATTGCTCCAGTCGCTGCTCCCTGCTGAACGGCACGTGGATCAGGTACAGATCGACGTAGTCGAGGCCGAGTTCTCCCAAACTTCTGTCGAGCGAGTCGATCGTTGCCCCGTAGTCCTTCTCGGGCATGCCCCACTCGGCATTCCCGGGCCAGAGCTTGGTCGTGACAAAGAGATCCTGCCGCGGGATGTCGCTCTCGGCCAGGAATTCGCCAATCGCACCCCCTACCGCAGCCTCGTTGCCGTAGGCCTCGGCGGTGTCGATGTGGCGGTACCCGGCTCGGAGTGCCTCGGCGACGACCCGCCTCACCGCTTCCTGCTCGATCAAGTAGGTGCCAAAACCGACTGCGGGTAACGCGGCATGCTCGTTCAGTTCAAATTTCATCTTCATCCCCCTGACGATATGCAACGGGGCTTGACGTGCAGACCCTGAGACAACCGCGGCGCCGCGCGCTGGCGATCGAATTGCCGTCCCCCGCGACGCCACGGACTCGGTGGGAACCTTCGCTCCGGTGGGATCCCGGAGTGCGTGGTAGTTGCGCGGTGGTTTCATCCCGCATGTCCATGCGGTTGGCCGATTAGGACGATCTCGCAACCCTCGAGCGGGAAATTAGCCAGTCACGGCGATCGCAATGTCCACGCGGCATTGCGGCCTGCTCGTAGAGCGCGCCCGACTGGATTCGAACCAGTGACCTTCGGTTTCGTAGAGCCTCAGCTGACCTGATCAGCTCGGCATGCTGAAGCGCTTTGCCGGCTTTTCCGGCCGTGCGTGATTGCCGCGCAGAGTTGTCTTCTGGACACCTTCACGCCAGGGGTCATCTCCGTCGCGTCGAGGGGCCCACGATACGCTGCTACCCAGGCTTAACGGCGGGAGAGCATCAGCACGCTTGGTCCTCCCCGCGAGCGAAGGGAGAGCGAAATGTCTCGGATCAAGGGGAAAAGGCCCTCAGCGGCCTTAGTCGTCGCGATAGTCGCGCTCGTCGCAGCGCTTGGTGGCGGGGCCGTAGCGGGCGTGACAATCAGCAAGCTCAACAAGAAGGAGAAGAAGCAAGTCACCAAGATCGCCAAGAAGGAGGGCAAGAAGCAGGCCGAGAAGCAGATCGGAAAGCAGTTCCCGATCGAGACGTCACAGATCGCCGACGGGGCGGTGAGCGGACAGCAGATCGCCGACAACTCGGTGGACGACTCGAAGCTCACAGACCTCGACCTGTTCGGCGACTCCTTCGTCACGGCACCGGTTGACGACCAAACCGACAAGGAGTTCGGACCTGGCCAGGCGGCAGCTCCAAAGGTGCCGCTGTTCAGCAAGGGTCAGCTCTCCGTTTATGGAAAGTGCTTCGAGATGCAGGCGGGCGAGACCTTTGCCACCGTTTCCGTGGAGACCAGTGCTGCCGGCGCGATCCTCGCCGCAACCGACACTCCCGACCCGGAGCCCTCGTCCCCCGGAAAGCCAAGCGCCTTCAAGACGCGCACTGCCTGGCTGGACGGTGACCCCGAGTTCCTCGATCCGGACACCGACGAGCTCGATCGGACGGTGGGCATCGCAAGTGTCGGTGCTGGTTCGTTCCAAACCAGGGACCTAACCCGCGTGAGCTTCTCTGCGCTGAGCCCCGACGGCACCGCGGTCAACGGCTTGCTGTCGCTGGCGACGGGCACCGGAGGCGTCTACGGATCGGAGCCCAGTTGCCTATTCAGCGGCTTCGGGGTCGGGTAAGGCCGAGTGACCATCAGCTGCGTCCCTAGGCAGGGGCTCAAGATTGCCCGGTTACGTGCGGACGCCCGCGGTCATCGAACCCCCTCACCACGCCGACATGCGGGTGGTAGACCGTGGCATTAGGCTCCGAGTCGTTCACCTTGCGGGGCCGGTGGGAGGAATCGACGATGAAGATCAAAGTGGCATCCGCCGCGGCGGTCGGGGCGATACTGCTCCTCTCTGCATGCGGCAGCGGCGGCGGCAACGACAGCGACTCGCTCGCCGTTGGAGACTGCGCCGTCGTGGTCGATCCGACCTCGGCGACGCCCGATCTGCAGAAGGTCGATTGCGAGGAGAGCTCAGCCGAATACGGCATCACCGCAGTCGGGGCGACCGCAGACGATCTCGGCGCCTGTGGTTTCTCGATCCAGCTCCCGGATCAGGCCTACTGCCTGGGCGAGGTCGGCTCCACGGTCGACCCCGTGGCGGAGGCTGAGAGCCAGCTCGACTACTCCACGCTGAAGCCCGGCGATTGCACTGACGCCACCGTTGAGGACTCCGAGCCGACGCGCGTGATTCCGTGCGGTGAGCCCGACGCAACGAGCGAGGTCCTCGACATCGCCGAGGACCCATCCGATTGCGAGGGCAACGTCGCGGCCCAGCGCGATGGCGTCGTCGTCTGCATGCAGTCGCGGTAGCGCGGACCAGCCCGCGCCGCTGCGCGAGGCCTGAACTTCGCCCCGCCCGGGACTGTCGACCGGATCCGGCGCCGCTCCTTAACCGAGGTCACCAACATGTTCGGAGCCAGTTGCACGCCTCAGTGCCAGATCGCCGTGGGACAGCCCAGCCTCCTATCCCTCGCGGATGACCCTGAACTTGACCTTGGCCGGCTTGCCAATGTTGCCCGCCTGGTCGATCGCCCTAATCGCGATCTTGTGCTTCTTCCCCTTCCCGGTCTTCGACTTCGCCTTGACCTTGTAGGGGGATGAGCAGGGCTTGTATTTGGCCTCGTCGAGCTTGCACTTGAACTTCGCGCCCTTCTCGGACTTGAACGAGATCTTGACCTTGGCCTTCTTCTTGGTGGTCTTGATCTTGGACTTCGGCTTCTTGGTGATCTTCGTCTTCGGGGCGGTGAGGTCGGCGACCTTGACCGTCTTAGTCTTCGCGGCAACCGCCGAGCCGTTGCAGGAGGCGGTCTGGCCGGTGTAGACGATCTCGGTCGAGCAGCCCTCGTTGTCGGTCAGGGTGACGCTGACGTCGTAGTTGCCTTTGGCCGAGTACGTATGGGTCGGGGTTGGTCCGCCGTCGGGGCGGATGTCGCCGTCGCCGAAATCCCAGTCGTAGGTGGCGACGGTGCCGTCGGGGTCGGTCGAGACCGAGGCTTTGAAGCGGATCTTGGTTCCGGGCTCCGCCGGGTTCGGTGATCTAGTGAACGAGGCGAGCGGGGGCTGGTTGGGGGTGATTGCTACCGATTGGAGGTTTGGCTGGATCCCTCCGGTGGGGAACGGCGAGCCGGTGACGCCGAACAGACCGCCGTTGGCGGCAATTTCGTAGGCGTAGACGTCGCTGGTGATGAGGGTGGAGACGTAGAGGTGCTTGCCGTCGGGAGTGATGGCGACTGCGATGGGACCGGTCCCTTCTCCGGCCGGGAAGGCGCCGTTGATCTGCGTGAGGGTGCCGTTTGCTCCTCGGCCGCGACGACGCCGACTTCCGCTCGGGCGAGGAGCCGCCGTGGCGGAACCGGATCGAGAGCCGCTGGGGGCGGTGAGCCGTCTCCGACCGAGTCAGGGAAGTTCGGTTCGCAGAGTGCCATCGTATCGGCCGATAGCCGTAGGAAGGATGCGCGACCGAATCTTCGGCGAGCCGTTGTTGATAGTGCACTCATTAGCGTCGTCGGGGCTGGTACCCTCTTCGGGTGTCACCGACAACGGGTTCTCGCAAAGGGCGGCGTGCTACACCCGAACCCAGTGATGGTGGGCGTCCCAAGCGGTCTCGCCTGGACCCAGAGGCCCGACGCGACCATCTCATTCGTACCGCCATGGCGGTCTTCGGGCGGCAGGGCATCGCGGAGACCTCGGTGCTCCAGGTGACCCAGGCAGCAGGGGTCTCCAACGGAACCTTCTATCGCTATTTCGCCAACAAGGAAGAGCTCGAGTACGCGATCGGCAGCCTCGTCCTCGCCGAGCTGGCCCAAACCCTCGAGGAGATGCAGCGGGACGTGAGCGGCGCCGAACGCATCGCGATAGGTGCGTTCGGAGTCATGAGAACGGTCGGGGCGAATCACGAACTGGGTGCGATCCTGGCCGAGTACTTCGAGCGGCGGAATGCCCTTCTTCAGGACGCGGCGGTGCAACTCGCTGACCACATCCGCGAGGGAGGCGAATCCGGCGAATTCCCCGTGCACGCCCCCGCTCGGTACTTCGTCGGAGTATTCATCGCAATGTTCGGAGTCGGGGCGCGCTCGGTCCTGGCCGGTCGCGACCCGGACGACGTCGGTGAGTTCATTGCCGCAGGACAGTTGCGACTACTCGGCGTCGCGAGGCGGCGAGCGACCTCGGTCGCGCAGATGGTGCGCGCGCGAATGGGGGAATGGCAGCCGATGCCCATGGGGGAAATGCCAGATCGCGCGCCCGCGGACGCTGCCCGTGATCCTGGGTGATGCGCTCGTCCGAGGCGAATCAGACGAGCCCGGCGTAGCTCGCGCCGTCCAGGTGGATCGCGTTGCCCGAGACGAAACCAGCGGTCTCGCCACACAGAAACGCGCACATCGCGCCGAACTCCTCGGGCCGTCCGAAGCGCCCGGCGGGAAGCGTCGCGACGATCTGCTCGCGTGCCTCCTCGTAGGTGATCCCCTGGGCCTCGGCTGAGCGCCTTGCCATGAAGACCTGCCGATCGGTGTCGAACCGCTCCGGCAGCATCGTGTTGATCGTCACGTTATCTGCGGCGACCTCCCGCGCGAGCCCCTTGCTCACCGCGAGCAGCCCGGCGCGGGGTGCGCTCGAGAGAGCCATCAGCGAATGCGGCGTCGTGACCATCGCCGAGCCGATATTCAGGATTCGCCCGAATTGACGCTCCCGCATGCCCGGAAGCACAGCGCGGATCATCATGAGCGCGGCGGTCAGGTTTGCCTCCAGGGCGGCCGCCCAATCCCCTTGATCCCATTGCAGAAAGGGGCCGGGCTGCGGTCCGGCGTTGTTGTTGAGCAGGATGTCGGCCTCCGGACAGGAAGCGATCAACGCCTCACGGCCGGCCGGATCCGTGACATCGGCCGCGACCGGTCGGATGCGGACCTGCGGGAACCGCTGCGCGATCTCCTCGGCCGTTCCGCGCACCTGCTCAACCTCGCGGCCGTTGACGACGACATCGACCCCTTCGGCGGCGAGCGCCTCCGCGCACGCGCGGCCGAGGCCGCGGCTCGAGCCACAGAGAATCGCGCTGCGGCCCTCGATTCCCAGATTCATCGGTTGCCTTCCTCTTTCGGTCGACTGGTGGTGATAGCCGTATCCCTCATGGCGCGGGCACGGCCGTTGTCGGCACGGCGTCGGCGCTGAGTCGATTCGTGAGCGTTCCGATCCGATCGATCTCGAGGGTGATCGTCTGGCCGGGCTCGATCCAGCGCTCGAGCTCCAGCCCACAGCAGCCGGGCATAGTGCCGGTCGAGATCACGTCGCCTACGTCGAGCCGCTCCCCGGACGAGGCGTAGGCGATCATCTCGCCGACGTCGTGGGCTGGATCGGCCGTGGTGCCCTCGCACCATTCCTCGTCATCGACGCGAACTCGCCCCACAGCTGCTCGCCAGTCGCCGAACTCGTCGACGGTGACGACGTCCGAGCCGATCGAATTGGCGAACGTCTTCGACTTGATGACTGGCCCGAAGGCGTTGTGCCGGGCGTCGTCGGCCTGCAGGTCGCGTGCCGTCCAGTCGTTGAGGACGAACCACCCGCCGATAGCGTCCCGGGCCTCCTCGGGCGTAGCGTCGAAGAGCGGCCTCGTGAGGACGCAGGCCAGCTCGAGCTCGAAGTCCAGGGCTTTGGTGTGGCTGGGCCACCACATCTCCTCGCCGTCGCCGAGGACCATCGTGTGATTGGCCATGTAGAAGATCGGGTGCTCGTAGAACCCACGCTTCGGCTTCAGGGCCGGGAAGGTCCAACCTGTCTTCTCGAATGCGGCAACGGCCATCCACGCCGGCTTCGGAAAGAAGTGCTTGACGAGCATCCGGCCCGACCCGATCACGTGGGACTTCCACAGCATGAATGCGCGGATCGACCGCGGCCGGAATGGCAGCCCGGCGCCCTGGGGATCCACCACTACGGCGTCTGCGGCGGCGAGCGCGGCCTGAGCGCGATCCCGCGCCGGTCTGCCTTCAGACAGAAAGGCCAGCAGGTCGCGCTCGTCCGCGAGACGGACCCAGCGGTCCCGCTGGGGGTCGAAGCAGATCAAACCGTCGGGAGTCGTCCGGAGCTTCATGAACCCAGTCCTCCGATCTCGCCCGTCAAGAGTGAGCGGGCTCGGGCTCCTCACCGGGCGTGGCGGGCTGGCTGGGCTCGATGCCCTCGAACTCCGACGCCTCGACGAACCATTCCGTCTTCGGGAGCGGGCCCCAGGTCGTGATCCCGCGAGGATCCGCGAGCGACCAGCCAACCGGCTCCACCTCGGGGTCGAGGAGTTGGTAACCGTGACTGACGAGCTCGACCCGATGACCGTCGGGATCACGGAGGTAGAGAAAGCTCTGGGGAGCGGCGCCGTGACGGCCGGGGCCGTACTCGACTG
Organism: uncultured Conexibacteraceae bacterium; assembly: GCA_963784885.1. GTDB lineage: Bacteria > Actinomycetota > Thermoleophilia > Solirubrobacterales > 70-9 > RHKX01. Next base: position 245,101 of record CAWATA010000003.1, on the reverse strand, counting down.
CGTCCCTCCGGCCGCTCGCCGAAGCCATGTCACAGACGCGCTTAGCAGTCGTGGCGTGATCGTGGACGACGAACGCAAAGTGATGCAACCGCGGGCCGAGGCCACTGACCCCCACGAAGTCCAGCAGGTCTCCCTTACGCGCCAGGAACGCGCCGACCAACATCGCGTCGGGCGTACCGTCCAAGGTCACGTACTCGGAGATGCGGAAGCCGTTGGCGGCATGGAACGCGGCCCACGACGAGACGTCCGGCACGTGAACCTGGAGGTGATCGATCCGGGCGGCGGCGGCACCGCGAAGCCGGTCATCGTCGAGGAGCATGCGTCGCTCGACCGGCATCGAAGCGCACAGCTCCATCGGTACACCCGCCACATCGGAGAACTGCAGCGTGCGCCCTTGATGCTCAGGGTCCGCCCACTCGCAATCGGCACCCTGCGCCGTCAGCGCTTCGTGCGCTGCGTCGAGATCGTCCTCGGAGCCAACACGGAAGCCGAGGCGCCCGGCCGACGGAGCGTCAGCTGCGACCAGGACGAGGCTGTGATGCGCAGCCTCCTCCACACCCCGCAGGTAGGCGCGCTTACCGTCGGCCGCGGAGGGCACGAGTCCGATCAGGTCTTCGTAGAACGCGCGGCTTGCCGCCAAATCCCGCACATGCAGGACGACGTGGCTCAGTCGGGTGATGTTGAACGGCGGCACAGCCGCCGGCTTCGGAAGTGACATTACGTCCTCCTGTTGTCTGGGTCCCAGCGCCGATCGGCAGGGTTGGATGGATGCCGCCCGTCGGCGGCGATTACAAGATTTTCAGCGGCGTCGCTGAGCGTCGGCCACGAAGTGATTGCCGTCATCGTGCGACCTCCTGCTCCGTGCCCAGCAGGGTCGCGATGTCGGTCCCGAACCGCTGAACCTGCGACTCGTCGGCGGCGAGGCTGTGGACGTGTCCGTCGGGCCGGACAAGGACGCCGACGCAGTCGGCCAGGCCCACCGTGTCCATCCACTGACCTGTGTCCGGCTCGGCGGGGTCAAGCCGGACGACGGTGGCGCCGAGGCCCTCGGTGAGGCTCGGCGACTCGACATCGCCGAGGAGCAGCACGGTGAACCGGTATGGATCCAGAAGATCCAAGACCGACACCTGCTCGCCGTCGATCTCGAGCCACCCGTGAGGCAGACGCCGGCCGGCAACGGCGAGCGGCGAGAAGTCGTCGACCTCCGCGATCGGCTCGTCGTCCGGGTCGTAAGAGAAGCCGAGCTGCAAGGCGAGGCTGTCGAAGTGGCCTCGTTGATCTGCGACAGCCGAGCGGATTTCCTCGGCGCGTCCCGGCGCTGCCAGCCATTCGGCAAATCGCGGCGCATCCTGCTCGAACGAGGCGCCCTCATCGACGGCGGCGAACAGCGAGGCGAGCGCCTGAATGTTGACGAAGCTCTGATCGGCGTTGCGACGTGCGACCGGCTGTCGCTCGCGCTCGTAGGTGTCGAGCAGCGAATCTGCTGCCTCCCCTGCGATCACGGCGGCCAGCTTCCAGGCAAGGTTGTGAGCATCCTGAAGGCCGCTGTTGAGACCGAGGCCGCCGGTCGGCGGGAACCGGTGGGCCGCGTCGCCGGCGAGAAAGGCGTTCCCGACGCGATAGGTGTCGGCGACTTCCACCCGCATCTTCCACGGGGTGGCGGCGACGACATCGAAGGGAACGTGGGCGGCGCCCGGCCCGAGCGCTTCCCTCACCAACCCGCGCACGCGCTCGGCTCCGAAGGCGCTCATGTCGATCCGGCCGGGAGGCTGCACGATGCTGTAAGTCCACAGGCGATCCGGCAGGTACGCCAGTAGCGTCCCCTTCATGGCTGGGCCGAACAGCCAGTGCAGGACGCCCGGCCGGGTACGGACGACATCGGTTAGATCAGCTTCGAATGTGATCGTGAGCATCGAGGCGAGATCTCCGAGGCCGGACATGCCGATGCCGAGGTGTTCGCGCACGGGGCTGGTCGCGCCATCAGCCGCGACGAGATAACGGGAGCGAACGGTGACGTCGCCGTCCGGTGCCTGGACCGCCGAGACGAAGCCGTCCCCCTCGATCGATCCACCCGTCCATGTGTGCCCGCGGCGGAGATCGACCAGCGGCTCCGCCTCGAGCCTCTCGAGCAGCAGCGCCTCGAGAGCCGGCTGCGGGATGTTCAGGAGCGGGTATGGGGTGACCGCGCGGACGTCGTCGTCCTGCCGCTCATATGCGAGCGTTCCGAAGCAGTGGCCGGTCATCGTGGTCACGAACCGGACTTCGCTCGTCAACTCCGGCGGGGCTGCGGCGGCTCTCAACTGCTCGTACGTGATGTCGAGCTCGCGCACGATCTCGATCGAGCGCGGATTGACCGCATGCGCTCGCGGCAGGGCCTGGGGCTCCAACTCCCGCTCGAAGACGACGACGCGGACGCCACGCCGCGCCAGCATCAGCGCAAGCGTCACGCCGACGGCACCTCCGCCGGCGATCGCCACCGGCACGTTGTCTTCTCTTCCCATCGTTTCTCTCACTGAATCTCGCGTCTGCTCCGCCCCGATTGTCAAGCGATCGCGCAGCACCGTAACGATAAATGAGACTACTGTCAATAGTTATTGAGATATCACTCAATACACGGCGCCGCTGCTCGACTCGGCCAGCCCGGCGCGGCGCCGCCGTGGCAAGGGCAGATCGAGAGCCGCTGGGGGCGCTGAGCGGCCTCCCATCGGGGGGCTGCCGCGTCCACGCAGGGGCGGGCCGGGCGCCCCGACGCGGCTTGGTTCGTCCGAGCCGCCCGGCCATGTGCCCTGTCCATGTCGTTGAGGTAGCGAGAGGCAGCTTCGGCGAGGTCATCCGAAGACGCCGACCGGCGGTGGGGCTTCCCCGAAGATATGGCCATCAGGCGCGGTAACCCGCGAGGCCCAGCCGCAGCCGAGGTGTCGGGCGTCGGTGTAGGCCCTGGTTGCGTTCGCATCGTGCTCGGCGGCGGCAGCTGCGTCGCCGGCCTCATACGCGGCCTTCGCCTCGTCCTGGTTGACCGTCATGATCAGCTTCAGGTTCTCGCAGAGTTGCCGGTGCGCCTCCGCGCTGCTCTGCTGGTGGTGGTGCTTGCGCGACGCATCAGCCGAAGCCGTGGCGCCTACGAACGCGAGGGCGACGGCAACCATGGCAATCGCCACTTGGAGCTTGTTCCTGAGCATGTTTCTCTTCTCCCTTGGGTTGGTGCTGCCCGGGTCGGGGGCAGCCGCATCCTCCGCTGGGCCCGCGGCTCTAGCTATCCACCCGAGGGGTGGAACGACTCACACCTGAAGCTGCGAAGGGCGGACAGCCCGGACCCGCGTCTGAGGACCCGCAGCGCGAAACTTGATTGACAACGTGCTCTACCTTCCGACGATCGGTTGGGAGCGGATCAGCCGGACCCTCGCCGTCAGCGAGATCGACGCCCACGCCCACATGCCGCTGCTCGACTCCGCCGACCCGGCGCTGGTCCCGCTCGAGACGCTCCTCGGCCGCGACGACGCCGACTTCCGCTCGGGCGAGGAGCCGCCGTGGCGGAACCGGATCGAGAGCCGCTGGGGACGGTGAGGGGCCTCCCGCCCCCTACCGCTTCAATTTCACTGCAGTTCGCCTGGACTACAACCAAGCCCACCGGGAGTACGGGGCCGTCAGCTCGTAGGTGGCGCTGGTGTCAAGCCGTGACGGCGCATGACCTCTGCCATCTTCGCCAAATCCGGCGGGCCCTCGGGATTCGATGCGAGCACGTCGTGGATCTCACGGAAGTAGTCCGGCGTCATTACACCGGGACTGGCAACCGCAAGAAACTTGGCGTCTTCGGCGCCTTGGTTGTCGAATCCGTGGATCGCGCCGCGAGGCACGCAGGTGGCTTCGCCAGGACCAATGTCGAGCGTCCGACCGTCAACACTCCAGGTGGTCACGCCTTCGAGACCGTAGATCGTCTCCTCGAAGGCGTCGTGACTGTGTGGCGCCGGCATCTTGCAATCGGCCGGAACAAGGCACTCGAAGACGCTCACGCTTCCGTTCGAGTCGGTGCCCTCAACGAGGAAACGGACGCGTAGCGCACCCACTTGAATCACTTCCGTCGGTGCTGAACTCATCCTGCCTCCGCTGGTTGCGGCTTGGGGGAGGACCTAGAGTAGCTCTTGCCAACGGTGGCTCGTGGATTGTCGCCATGCGCGCCCGGCTCAAATGCACCTTGGGTTCTTCAGCAAGGGTCCGGAGCCAAGTCGAGCGCCACTGGCCACTCGGGGAAGCATCGCCACCCGGTTAGACGAGCCCGCAGCGCGTCAGTCGATCGGGCTAGTCGAAAATCTGATGGCGAGGCGCCACTAGATTTGACCGTGCGACTGGTTGCGCGATGGTTTCGTTCCGCATGGCCAAGCGGTTCGCCGTTTCGGGCGGTTTGACGGCTCTTCCAGGACCCGCCGAACCAGGAGCGGCTATCGCAATGTCCATGCGACACTGCGGTCTCTCCCTGAAGCGCGCCCGACTGGATTCGAACCAGTGACCGTCGGTTTCGTAGATTGACCCTGTCTAGCTCGCCCTGCCACTCCGCGATGAGCCCGCGCAGCCGCTCGAGCCGCCGGAAGGCGCGCTCACGTGGCTATCCGTTGATCTGGTCATAGAGGAACTTCACGACCTGGTTGCCGTGGGGCCTCGACCGCTTGCACTTCGCCTCGGCGCTGTAGTTGCCGACCATCTGGGCCTTGCACTTCCAGCCGTTGAACTTCTGGGTCTTGCTCGGGTTGCTGTTCCTGAACAGGCGGGCCGCATGACTAGCAACCTTCCTGGCTCTCTTACACGTGCTGACCCGCTTCGCCTGAACGGATTCAACCGTTGCCTTCGAGTTTCCGCACTTCTTGAAGCTGGACCCGGCGCTGGCTGCCGCGGGAACCGTCGCCAGCGCCAGCATGGCGATCGCCAACGCCAGCATGGCCGACCCCCAGCCGATCCCGCTACGTCCCGTCGATGAGCTGATTCTCGCTTCCATTTTCGCTCTCCGTTCGTTTGATTTCTAGGTTGATCTCCATGAAGCCTTGCACCGCTGTGATCCCGTCGCCACAGCTCACGTCAAGCGCACGGAGGCCTTCGGTGATGTGAACTTTGCGACGGGGCGCCTCTCCGCCCCCGCGCATAGTCCCGCGATCTGAGTATGTGGAGGAGCCCATCGTCAGGCTCCTCGGCCCGCATCGAGTCCCCGGCTCCGTCGACGATCTCTACCGGGACCTCGCTGCGAGGGAGGGTCAGTGGAGCATCGTCCCCAGGGCGACGGCTGGACCGGCCGAGCCTAGCGGGGCTCGAAGATCTTCAGCGTCTCCGGGTTCACGCCGTCGTGCTTCATGGCTTCCGCGGCTCCGTCCGCCTGCATTGCCCGGTCGAACGTCTCGCGGTCGGGTGTCTCGATCAGCACCGCGACCAGGTTCGACCCGTCCTGCAGCCGGAACGGGGTAGCCGTGATTCCGTATTCGCCGAAGAACTCCTGCCGTTTCGGCGAGCTGAACCAATGATCGACGTCCTCGACCTCGTGAGTGGCCAGGATCTTCTCCATGTCATCTCCTCGTTTGGGCGGGTCTTCCGCGCGCCGGCGGCTCTGCCGAGCCTATCTCGTGCCTGCTGCCAATCACCAGCCGGTGCGCCGCTCGGCCGCCTCCTCCAGTCGCGAGCGAATCTCGGCCCGCTCTCCCCGCAGCGGCTCGAGGTGGCCGGGCGCGATCGTCGTCGGTTCTAAGGCCGCAAGCTTGCGAACGCTCGCAAGCGTCTGCTCCGGATCGAGATCGAAGACGGGGTGCGGCGGGTAGATCCCCGGGTGGTGGCCGAGCGGGCGCATCGAGTCGGTCAGGTAGACGGTGTCGCTGCAGAGACAGAGCCGATCGCTCTCGCGCCACAGGCCGATCTGACCGGGCGCGTGCCCGGGGAAGTGAACGATCTCGAAGCCGGCGATTCGATCACCCTCCGTGAGCGTGCCGGCGATCTCCACCGGACCCGCATCCCAGATCGGGTACACGATCCGGTACAGCCAACGCGAGTAGGTGACCGGAATCTCACCGAGCGGCTGGTAATGAACCCCCGCGTCGCCTTCTGCGTCGGCGACCTCGTCCGGATGGCAGTGGACGGGAACGCCGAGCTTGGCGGCAGAACCGCGGTGGTCGACGTGGCTGTGTCCGAGGACAACCCGCCTGAGACCGCCCAACTCCTCAGCTGCGGTGCGGATCCCCTTGGCCATTGCGCGAGTGCCGGCGTCGAAGGCGAAAACGCCGGAGCCGTCCTCCTCGGCGACGAAGTAGACGTTCATCCCCCGTCGGATGTCGCCGGCGTGGCGCCAGACGCCCTCTGCGATCTGCTCGGTCAAAGGCGCCAGTGGATTGCTGCTCATCCTCGTCGCTCTCCTTCATCGGGTCGGGTCCTCGGTTTATCAAGGATGCCGCAGTCAGGGCCGCCGCAGGAATCCACGGACCGCTTCGTTGAATTGATCCGGCCGCTCGAGGTTGCTGACGTGACCGCACCTCGGGATCAAGACGAGCTCGGTGTCGGGGATCTCCCGATCGAACTGCCGGGCGACACCGAGCGGCGAACGCTCGTCGAGCTCGCCCCAGATCAGGAGCGTCGGGACCCGGATATGCGGCAGGAGATCGCGCTGATCGGTCGCTGCAATGATCTCCAGCTGAGTTCGCAGTGTCTCGCGCCGGACATCGGCGGCGACGGCGTCGAGCAACGGCAGGAACTCGGCCGGCGGATCCCCGGCGAACAGCCCGGGAAGCGTGGGGTCGAGCTCTCCTTCCGGCGCGGCGAGCATTTCCCGCGCACCCACGACCCGGGACTCGATCTCATCCGCGGGCAGCGATCCCCGCCAGCCGGCGTACGTGTCGGCGAGGATGAGGCTCGCGACGAGCCCGGGATCGTGCCGATAGAGCTCCTGCGCCACGGTACCGCCCCACGAGAGGCCGCCGACGTGTGCAGGTCCGAGCGCGACGTCCTCGATCACCGCCGCGAGACAGCGCGCGTAGTCGGCGAGGCCGAAGCCCACCGGCAGGTCCGCCGAGCGTCCCGCTCCGGGCTCATCCCAGGCGACGACGGTGAAGTCATCAGCAAGATCATCCAGCTGCGGCTGCCAGATCCGTCCATCCGCCGCAGCGCCATGGGCCAGAACGACCGGCGGCCCGCCGCCGACCCGCTCGTAGGCGACCTCGAGTCCGTCGACCGATACGAACTCCACCACTCCAACCTACCCGTCCTGGGGGTCCACCGCGGGATAGGATCGCGCCGTGGCCGCCTACTCCCCCGAACAGTGGAGCGACATGTTCGTTGCGACGGCCGGAGCGGCGGCGGCGCTGACCGGCCTGCTGTTCGTGGCCGTTTCGATCAACCTCGACCGGATCCTCAGCTTCCCGGGACTGCCGAGCCGCGCCCTCGCCACCCTCGTCCTGCTGCTCGGGGCGACGATCGTCTCGATCGTCGGGCTCGCGCCCGGGCAGTCGACGACCGCGGTCGGCATCGAGATCCTGCTCGTCGGCGCACTCGCCGCTTTGATCGTGCTCCGCCAGCTGCGCTCCAGCTACGACCCCGGGCATCAGACGAAGGGGCAGCTGGCCGGCCACCTGACGCTCGGCGCGCTCGGGGTGATCCCGTTCGTGATCGCCGGTCTCAGCCTCATCGCCGAGACCGGCGGCGGCTTCTACTGGGTGCTGGCAGGGATCGTCGGCGCCATCGTCGGCGGCGTCGCCAACGCCTGGGTGCTGCTGGTCGAGATCCTCCGCTGAGCGGCTCCCCGCGGCGGTCTCAGCTCACCACTTGAGCTCGATCTCGAGCTCGCGCTCGTCGGTCTCGACCTCGAGCTCGATCTTGAGGCGGACCTCGTCGGGGACCTCGACGACGATCCTGGTCCCGGCCCGCTCGAACTCGACTTCGTTGTTGCGCGCGAGCATGTCGGCGATCGCGCGCATCTTCGCTGCGGCCTCCTCGCGGCTCAGCGTTTCCTTCTGTTCGATCTCGAGGATGTCCATCTGCTCTCCGTTTCGGGTTGTCACCAGAGTGCGTCCTGGTGCTCCATCACGCCGATGCCCTCGGCGAGGTCGATGCCGTCCAGCGAGCCGCTGAAGCGGCCGAAGGGTTGGCGGTAGCTGTACTTGACGACGAGCCGGTTCTCCTCGGCCCGGCGTTCGGCGTCGGCGGCGAATGCGAGGCGCGTCCCACCGCCGAAGTCGACCGCGTCGAGCCCGTCGAAGCTGACCGGACCCGGCTCGCGGGCGAAGTCCTCGCCGCCGACCCAGATCGCCCGCTCGCTGCCCGACGCCGGGTCGTTGACGCCCTCGACGAGATTCCAGGCGACGTCGCGCCCGTCGACACTGGTGCCGACCCCCGCAGACCAGCTCCAAACCGTGCGACGAGGGTGATACCCGGCTGACTCGTCCTCGATCCCGCGCAGGCTCTCGCGGATCCTCCCCCGATCGCCGAGATCCAGGTCGAGCTCGATCCAGGAGGGGCGCTTGCGCGTCCACACATAGCCACCGGCCCCGTTCGGGCAGATCGACTCGGCCCAGACGCCGCAGTCGGCGAACGACAGCTTCGCGGTCGCCCCGCTCGCGTCGATCTTCGTCCGCAGGCCGTCGCCGGCCGATCCGAGCTCCCAGGCGTCGTGCCCGCCGCCGCGCTCGGTCCAGACCTCGCCCCGCTGCCCCGGAAGCAACGTCTTCGTGTTCTCGATCACCTCGCCGCTCTGCCGGTCGAGGACCGCCCAGAACGTCTGCCCGAACGGGCCGATCCGGACGCTGGCGGCGCAGATCATCACCCGCTCGCCGAAGGCGCCGACATAACGCCAGCGCTTCCGCCAGGTGCCGGCGAAGCGCATCGGCATCGTCCCGGGGGGCAGCGGCAGATCAGGGCGTTCCTCGGCGGGGCTCCGCCAGGGAAGCGACTCGAGGGCGCGCGTGCGGTCCGTGGCCACGGAAGGAACCCTAGTCGGCCCATGCGCTGCGCCGCCGAAGCGACCCGCCGGGTGCGCTACTCGATCTTGGCGATCGGGTCGCCGGCGTTGATCGACGCGCCGACCTCGACCGCGAGCGAGGTGACCTTGCCCGACTTGTGGGCGGTGATCTCGTTCTCCATCTTCATCGCCTCGATCACCACGAGCAGGGCGCCCTCCTCGACCTCGTCGCCCTCCGCGATCTCGACCTTGAAGATGCTTCCCTGCAGCGGCGCGACGACGTCGTCGCCGGAGGCCGCGGCTCCGCCGGCCTTGCGCTCGCGCTTCGGCGGGCGCTTGCCCGCGGCTGCGGAGGCTCCGTTGCCGGCGAGCGCCGCGCCGATGACCCGGACCGGATAGAGGCGGCCGCCGACCTCGACCTTGTACTCACGCTCGGTCGTCTCCTCATCACCGTCAGCCTCGGGGAGTGCAGCGGCATCGCCGGTCGGCAGGTTCTTGATCCAGTCCTTGTCCTCGAGCAGGTCGCGGCAGGTCTCGCCCTTCGCCCACTGCTCGGTCGCGAGGATCGTCTCGTGAAACGGGATCAGGGTGGTCAGGCCCTCGATCTTGTACTCGCCGAGGGCGCGGATCATCCGCCTCGTGGCGTGCTCGCGGTCGACGTCCCAGGTGATCAGCTTCGCGACCATCGGGTCGTACAGCGGGGTGACCTCGCCTCCGGCCTCGAGGCCGGAGTCGACGCGCACGCCGGGGCCGGACGGCTCGAGGTAGGCGCCGACCTTTCCGGGCGCCGGAGCGAACTTCTTGTGGGCGGCCTCGGCGTTGATCCGGCATTCGATCGCGTGGCCGCGCATCTCCATCTCGTCCTGGGAGATCGAAAGCGGCTCGCCCGCGGCGATCCGGATCTGCTCGCGAACGATGTCGATCCCGGTGACCATCTCGGTCACGCAGTGCTCGACCTGGACCCGGGTGTTCATCTCGAGGAAGAAGTAGTCCTCGCCGACCTGCATGCCCTCGACGGTTCCGGCGCCGCGGTAGTCGACGGCCTCGGCGGCGTCGGTGGCGATCTTGCCGATCCGCGCCCGCATCTCCTCGTCGACGTGTGGAGCCGGCGCCTCTTCGATCAGCTTCTGGTGGCGGCGCTGGATCGAGCAGTCGCGCTCGCCGAGGTGGATGACGTTGCCGTGGCCGTCGGCGAGCACTTGGACCTCGACATGACGGGGGTCCTCGAGATAGCGCTCGAGGTAGACGGTCGGATCGCCGAAGAACTTCTCGCCCTCGCGGGCCGCACCCTCGAAGGCGTCAGCGAGGTCGTCGGCCGTCAACGCGACGCGAAAGCCCTTGCCGCCACCACCGCCCGCCGCCTTGCAGGCGATCGGGAAGCCGATGTCGGCGGCGAGCTTGGCCGCGTCCTCGGCCGTTTCCGACGGCTCGGTTGCGCCGGGCACGATCGGCACGCCGGCCTTCTGCATGATCTCGCGGGCGCGTGTCTTGGAGCCCATCGCGTCGATCGCCTCGGCGGGCGGCCCGATCCAGGTGATGTCGGTCTCACCGATCGCCCGCGCGAACGGAGCGTTCTCGGCGAGGAACCCGTAGCCGGGGTGGATCGCCTCGGCGCCGGACTCGGCGGCCACGGCGAGGATCTTCTCGATGTTCAGGTAGCTCTCGGCGGGAACCGCCGGGCCGAGCAGGTAGGCCTCGTCGGCCTCGCGGACGTGACGGGCGTCGCGATCGGCCTCGGAGTAGACGGCGATGGCACCGATCCCCATCTCCTTGAGCGTGCGGATCACGCGGATGGCGATCTCGCCCCGGTTTGCGATCAGGACCTTCTCGAACATGCGGCGGCGGAGGATAGTTGACTAGGGACGCGCGAGGCCGAGGACGCGGGGGGTGACGCGGCCCTCGGCCGCGAGCCGACGAGGACGCCGGCATCCGGTTCCGCGGTCCGCCGTCAGCCCCTGGGCTCGTCCCCCGGCCAGAAGCCGGTCGCGCGCTCGAAGCCGACGGCGCCGCCGCGGCGGACGATGGCCTGCACGACCTTGATGACCAACCCGCTGACGGCCGCCGAGACCAGGACTTCGGTCCAGGTCGCGTCGCGGTCGTCGGGATCGGAGGGGTCCTCGTCGGCGAACGCCGCCCAGACCTTCTCGAATGCCTTCTTGCTGAGGATGCCGGCGAGCAGGCCGACGACGAGGGCGAATGGCTTGTAGATCAGATTCATCCGGTCTCCGTTCAGGCGGCCTCGAGGGACGCTTTCTCCTGCCCGGATACCCAGATCACCTGGTCCCTACCGGGCCCGACCCCGACGATGGTGACCGGGACGCCGACGAACTCGGCGATGTAATCGAGGTAGTCGCGAGCGGCGGCGGGCAGATCGTCGAGGCTGCGGGCGCCGGTGATGTCCTCATCCCAGCCCGGCAGCTGCTCGTACTCGGCCCGCGCGCGGTGCAGGACCGACTGGTGATAGGGGAACTCGTCGAAGGTGGCTCCCTCGGGATGGCGGTAGCGCACCGCGACGCCGATCGGCCCGATTCCGGTCAGCACATCTAGTTTGGTGATTACCAGCCCGGTCATCCCGTTCAGCCGTGCCGCATAACGAAGCGCCACGAGGTCGAGCCAGCCGCAGCGCCGCGGCCGGCCGGTCGTCGTGCCGAACTCGCCGCCGTTCTCGCGGAGACGCTCGCCGATCCCATCCTCGAGCTCGCTCGGGAACGGTCCCGAGCCGACCCGGGTCGTATAGGCCTTGGTGATCCCCCAGACGTCGTCGATGTCGGTCGGGCCGACCCCGGCGCCGATGCATGCCGCTCCCGCGATCGGATTTGAGGAGGTGACGAACGGATAGGTGCCGTGGTCGAGGTCGAGCAGCGCTCCCTGGGCGCCCTCGAACAGCACCGAGCGATCGGCGTCGAGCGCGTCCCAGCACAGCTTCGCGGTGTCGGCGATGTAGTGCTCGAGCCGGTGCCCGTAGGTGACGTACTCCTCGGTCATCGAGTGCAGATCGAGCTCGGGGTCCTTGGCGTGAGGGCGAAGCAGCTGCCGCTTCGGCTCCATCGCGGCCATGATCTTCTTCCGGAGGATCTTCTCGTCGAGCAGGTCCTGGACGCGAATCCCGAGCCGGGCCGACTTGTCGGCGTAGCAGGGCCCGATCCCGCGCTTGGTGGTTCCGATCATGTTCGACCCCAGGCGTGCCTCGCCCGCCGTGTCGAGGAGCACGTGGTAGGGCATGATCATGTGCGCGTTGGCCGAGATCCGCAGGTTCGCGGCCGGGATGCCGCGCCGCTTCAGGCCCTCGATCTCCTCGGTCAGGATCTTCGGGTCGATGACGACGCCGTTGCCGATCGCACACAGCGTCCCCTCGTGGAGGATCCCGGAGGGGATCAGGTGAAGCTTGAACTCCTCGTCGCCGCGGACGATCGTGTGACCGGCGTTGTTGCCGCCCTGGAAGCGAACGACGACGTCCGCCCGCTCGGCGAGCAGGTCCGTCACCTTTCCCTTTCCCTCGTCGCCCCACTGGGCGCCGACGATCACCAATCCCGGCATGTCGGGGCGATTATGAAGGTTGCGGGGGACCCGCACCGGGCGCCATCTCGACGCGCCGGTCCTGACCGAACAGCGGAAGCGGGTTGCCGTCGCACATCTCGACCAGGCGGGAGACCGTCCGGGCGCCGACCTGCTCGGTCAGCTCGGGCTCCTCGAGGTTCGTCGTGAAGACGATCGAGCGCTGGTCGTTGTAGCGGCGGTCGACGATCGCGTAGAGCTGCTCGAGCACCCAGTCGGTGCTCCGCTCGGCCCCGAGATCGTCGAGGTGCAGGAGGTCGACGTTGACGAGGCGGTCGAAGAACGCGAGGTAACCGTCCTCCCCGCCCTCGGCGTCGAACGTCTGCCGGATCCGCGCCAGGAGCGCCGGCGTCGAGTAGATCGCGACGGTCCGCCCCGCGTCGATCGCCGCCTTCGAAGCGAGCATCGCCAGCGTCGTCTTGCCGGTGCCCGGCCCGCCCATCAGCCAGAGCCCGTGCCCGGCGTCGAGCTGCTCATCGATCGTCTCGCAGTACCGGCGCACCGCGCCGACCGTGGCGCTGAGCCCGGGCTGCCGCGCCATGTCGGAGACCGGCGGCCGGTCGAAGGAGACGCCGCGGAACCGTTTCGGCAGCGAGCTCTTCAGCCCGCTCGCGCGGGCCCGTTCGATCCGTCGCTGCCGGCAGTCGCAGGGACGTGCCGTGTTCTCCTCGTCGATCAGCCAGCCGGAGCCGTCGCAGACCCCGAGCGGGCAGCTCGCCCGCGCCGTCACCTCGCCGCCCGGATCGGGCATCGCCAGCGGCCCGCCGGCCCCCGCGGCTCCGCCGCGCGGCAACACCGACCCGAGCGGATCGCGTTCGGCCGGCTCCTCCGGCAGCGCCGCTCTCAGACCCCCGAGCGGCCCCCGCTTCGGCTCCTCTCCGCTCACGCGGCCTCACCGGGCTCGGCCTCGGGAGCACCGGCGTAGGCGGCCGAGCTCGCGAGGTTCGCGAACTTCGGGAACTGATCCTGGAACGCAAGCGGCACGATCCCGATCGGGCCGTTGCGGTGCTTGGCGATGATCAGGTCAGCTTCGCCGGGCCGCTCGCTCTCGTGGTTGTAGTACTCGTCGCGGTAGATGAAGGAGACGATGTCGGCGTCCTGCTCGATGCTTCCGCTTTCTCTCAGGTCGCTCAGGATCGGCACCTTGTCGGGGCGCTGCTCGGGGGCACGGGAGAGCTGGGAGATGCCGATCACCGGCACCTCGAGCTCGCGGGCGAGGATCTTCAGGCCGCGGCTCATCTGCCCGACCTGCTCGACGCGACCCGCGCGCGGGTCGTCGCTGCGCATCAGCTGGATGTAGTCGACGATCACCAGCCCGAGGCCGCCCTGCTGGGAGTGCAGGCGCCGGCACTTGGCCCGCAGATCGAGCAGGCTGAGGTCGGAGGAGTCGTCGATGAACAGCGGCGTCTCGGCGAGCTCGTTGCACGCCTTCAGAACCTTGTTCCAGTCCTTGTGGACGTTGCCCTTGCGGAGCCGGTCGGATGGGATCCGGGCCCGCGAGGCGATGAAGCGGTGCGCGAGCTCGGTCTCCGACATCTCGAGTGAGAAGAAGGCGACCGGCCGCTTCGTCTTCCAGGCGACGTTCTCGGCGATGTTGCAGACGAGGCTCGACTTGCCCATCGCCGGACGGGCGGCGAGGACGATCAGGTTGCCGGGCTGAAAGCCCCCGGTGATCTCGTCGAGCTTCTTGAAGCCGGACGGGGTGCCGGTCATCTGCGCCTCGCCGCTGGCGAGCATGTCGAGCTTGTTGAGCTCGACGTCGAGGATCGCCTCGAGCGAGCTGAAGTCGCCCGCCTGCTCGGCCCGGGCGACGTTGAACAACAGCACCTCGGCCTGCTCGACGAGGTCCTGCGGCTCGCCCTCGCGGCCCTGCACCGACTGCTGGATCCGCTGGGCGGCGCCGAGCAGCCGCCGCAGCATCGAGTTCTGCTTGACGATCTGCGCGTAATGGCCGGCGTTGCCGGGGACCGGGGTCGTCGCCGCCAGCGAGTTGATGACCTCCTGCCCGCCGACCTCCTCGAGCTTGCCCTGGCCGCGGAGCAGCTCCGCGACGGTCAGCGCGTCGACCGGCTCGTTGCGTTCGTAGAGGTCGTGGATCGCGCCGTAGATCGTCGCGTGGCGGCCGCGGTAGAAGTCCTCGGCCCGCAGGCGAGCCTCGCCCATCACCGGGTCGATGGCGGCCTCGGAGACCATCATCGCGCCGAGGACGGACTCCTCCGCCTCGAGGTTGTGGGGCTGCAGGAGCGGAGCCGGGCCGCCGCTCGCCTCGCCGTCGATCATCCCGATTCCGCTCGCTTCCATCGCAGGTCCGAGACAAGCACACGCGGCGGCGTGACGCGATCGCTGAAGGGCCTATTTACGGGAAAGAGCCGAGGTGGTGCGGCAATCGGCACGAACCGCAAGCAAGCGGTTACCCGGCGCCCGGCGTGAGGGCGGACGAACCGGAGCTCAGCGCAGCTCGGCGACGATCGTCTTGACCGATGCCGTGGCGCCGCCCGGCACCTCGATCTCGACCATGTAGGTGCCGACCTCGCGGATGCCCTCCTCGAGGCGGATCCGCTTACGGTCGATCTTCAGCCCGCGCGCCTCCTGGATCGCCTGTGCGATCTCCTTCGAGGTGACGGAGCCGAACAGACGGCCGTCCTCCCCGGCTCGGTGGGTGATCGTGAGCACCGTCTTCGACAGCAGCGCCGCCGTCTCGCCGGCGCGCTCGAGCGCCTCACGGGCGGCCCGGTCGGCCGCCTCGCGACGCCGCTGGGCCTCCTCGAGGGCGCCCTTGGTCGCCGGCTGGGCGAGCTTGCGGGGAACGAGGAAGTTGCGCAGATAGCCGGGCGAGACCTCGATCGCGTCCCCGGCGTCGCCGAGCCCCTCGACCTCCTTGAGCAGAATCGCCTGAGCCATTCGCGGCCTAGCGGTCGCCGACGTAAGGCAGCAGCGCCACCTCACGGGCCCGCTTCACCGCGAGCGCGAGCTGCTGCTGGTGGCGGCGGGAAAGACCGGTGACGCGGCGCGAGCGGATCTTGCCGCGGTCGGAGATGAATCGACGGATCAGCGTCAGATCCTTGTAGTCGATGTTGTCGACCGGGATCCGGGTGTACTTGCGGGGCCGGTTGCGGTCGAGACCGCGACGTCCGCCGCGGCGCGGTGGGGCTGCGGCGGCCATCAGCGCGTCGACCCGCTGTTGTTCGAAAGTTGCTTCATCGGCGGCGCTGGATCATAGGGACCGCGCGACCCCGGCGCATCCAGGAGCCCCGGCGGGTGCAGAGCCCGGCGCCGCCGGGCCGCCGGACGCACTTGCGGTGCGGCCCGCCCGCCGCACCGCGCTTTCCGGGCGCACTGCTCGCCTAGAAGGGAATGTCGTCGTCGGCGCCGCCGCCGCTCGGCGCACCGACCGGGTCGGCGAAGTCGCCCATGTCGGCCGGGACGTCGGAGCCCGTGAGGCCCTGGTTGGACTGAGGCTGCTGCGCCTGCTGCGGGCCGCCGCCCTGGTTGTCGTCGCCGCGGCCACCGAGGAACTGGACCGTCTGGGCGACGATCTCGACCTTCGAGCGCTTGCCGCCCCCGTTCTTGTCCTCCCAGGAGCTCCAACGCAGCCGGCCGTCGATCGCGACCGGACGGCCCTTCGACAGGTACTGCGCGCAGTTCTCGCCCTGGGCGCCGAAGACGACGACGTTGAAGAAGTTCGGCTCCTCGATCCACTGGTCGGTCGCGTTGTCCTTGCGGCGGTGGTTGACCGCCACGCCGAGCTCGCATACGGCCATCCCGCTCGGCAGCGACCGCAGGTCGGGATCCCTAGTCAGATTGCCGGTGATCGTGACCCGGTTGATGTTCGCCACTCTCGTGCTCCTTCTGAATCGCTTAAGTCCCCACCGAGTCTAGGCAACCCCGCGGCGCGTCTCGACGCCCTCCGGGGAGGGTCCGTCGATCACCCCGCTAACTGCGGGGTTTCGGTGGGGCGGTGCTACTCGGACTCGGCACCGGCGGCGGCCGGTGCGGGCTCCGCGGAGCTGCGATCGCCGGACGACTCGTCCTCGTATCGCGGGCGACGGGGGCCGCGTCCATGGTCGCGGCGACCGCCACGCTCGTCTTCGTCGCGGCGCATGATCTGCTCGGTGTCGGGCGGCACGATCGCCGGCGAGTCGGGATCGGTCTTGAAGATCCGGAAGCGCAGAACGCCGTCGGTGATCTTCAGCGTGTGACCGAAGTCGTCGAGCAGGTCCTTGCCGCCGCTGAACTTGAAGAACCGGTAGTCGGCCGACTCGCGCTTTTCGATCTCGTAGGCCATCTTGCGCAGGCCCCAGTTGGCCTCGTGCAGGACCTCGCCGCCGGACTCGATCTTCGCCTTGACGTCGGCGGCGATCTTGTCGCGCTGCTCGTCCCCGGACTCGGGGTCCAGCATCAGGATCATCTCGTAGGTGAGGTCGGCCATGAGCGGCGGGGGACTATAGCGGGGTTCCGGCCGGGGGCGAAGGCCCTTCCCGCGGGATTGAGGGGACATGGCTGGGATGAGCATCAGCTGGCGGCACGCGGCGCGTGCGGCCGTGGTGGCGATCGCCGCGATCGCGGCGATCGCCCTGCTGCCCTCGGTTCTCCGCACTCCGGAGCCGCCGCCGCTCGGTCCCGACATCGGCCTGACCGGCCTCGCGGATGGTGCGAAGCCGCTCGCGCCGGCCCGCGGACCTCGCGCCGGGAGGCCGGCGTCGCGGCGGCGGCCGATCGGACGATTCGAGCACGGGCGCGGTGGGCGGGAGCGGGTGGTCGTGCGGGAGCGGGCGAGGGCGACGAGGGAGGAGAGCCGCGGAAACCACGAAGCTGCGCCGGAGCCGGAGCGCTCTCCCTCGCCGGCTCCGGCGCCTCCGCCCGCCGCGCCGCCGGTTCCGGCGGCCCCGCCGCCCGCACCGGTGATCGCCTCGGCACCGCCGCCGCTCGCTCCGCCCCAGCCGGGGCCAACGCCCTCGGGCCCGCCCGCCGGGGTTCGGCAGTTCGGGCCCTGAGCGGGGGAGGCGGAGAGGTCCCGGCGGCGGGTGCCCGGGGATCAGGGCTGCGACCGCCGGGACCGGCCGCCGAACGACCCGGCTCAGCTCCCGCGCTTGGCCTTGATGTCCGCCAGCTGGTCGTCGACCCAGTCGCCGGGGTCGCGGCCGTCGACGATGTCGCGAAGGCGGTCGGCCCGCTCGCGACGCTCGATGAAGTCCATGCTGAGGGCGCGGTAGATCGCCTCGGCCTGCTCCTCGATGTCGAACGGGTTGACGCTGAGGGCGCACTCGCCGAGCTCCTCGTGGGCCCCGGTGTTCTCGGAGAGCATCAGGACGCCGTCACGCGTGTTGACCGCAGGCGCCTCCTTGGCGACGAGGTTCATGCCGTCGAAGAGGGAGTTGACCATCAGCAGGTCGAAGTGCTTGTAGCGAGCCACGGCCTCGTGGAAGTTCTCGTAGATCCGCAGGTCGATCGGCATCCAGTCGGTCGTCCCGTGGCGGTGGTTGACGACGGCGACGAGCGCCTCGATCCGCTCCAGGTACTCCTGATACTCGGCGACGTCCTGGCGCGAGGGCTGCAGGTGCGCGATGAATGTGACCCGCTCGTGGAACTCGGGGTGGTCGGCGAGGAACTGGTCGAAGGCGGTGAAACCGCGGAGCACGTTCTTGGAGAGGTCGGCGCGGTCGACGCGGATGATCAGGTGCTCGCGACGGCGCGCGAGGAGCTCGCGCTCGTAGTCGGCGACCTCGTCGGTCGCCGCGACCCGGCGCAGCCGCTCGGCGTCGATCCCGAGCGGGTAGGCGCGAATCCAGATCTCGCGGTCGCCGTAACGGACCACTTCGTTGCGATAGTCGACCTCGCAGCCGACGAGCTCGCGGCAGCAGTCGAGGAAGTTGTGAACGTAGGCGGAGGTGTGGAAACCGATGATGTCGTTGCTGAGCAGCCCGTCGAAGATCTCGTCGCGCCACTCGCGCGGCAGGATTCTCCACGCGTCGGGATGAGGCCAGGGGATGTGGACGAAGTGGTGGAGGAAGGCCTCCGGCCGCTCCGCTCGGACGATCGCCGGCGCCGTGTAGAGGTGGTAGTCGTGGAACATCACCAGCGGCCGCTCCTGCCCCTCGAGCCGTTTCAGGACCGTCCTGGCGATGTCGTCGTTGACGACCTTGTAGCCGTAGCGCCAGGCGGCCTTCTCCTCGGCCCTGATGTCCGGCGCGTTCGAGAGGTCCCAGAGGTAGTGCTGGGTGAACCAGAGCTGCGGGTTCGCGATGACGCTGTAGAAGAGGTCGTAGGCCTCCGGATCGGAGACGACCAGGTCGACCTCGTAGGAGCTGTCCTCGAGCTCGATCTCGGTCGGGCCGTCGACCTCGCCGGCGACGACCGCGTCCTCCTCGGTCATCGCCGAGGCGATCCAGAGCACCTGCCTGTGGGTGGCGAGGCCGGTCAGAGCCGTAACGAGACCGCCGCCGCCGCGGCTGATCACCCGATTGCCCTCCGCGTCGCTGTCGAACTGCGCCGGACCGCGGTTGGAGACGATGATCAGCGGCTGCGACTCGGTCACGCCCGCAGGCTATCGCCGTCGCCGCGAAGGCGGGAAGTGGTCAGCACGGTCCCGCTTCGCGGAGCCGCTCGATCCCCGCGTCGAGCGAGGCGATGATCGTCGCGTGCAGCTCCGGCGTCGAGGCGCAGACGCAGGACATCTGGAAGTCGTGGCCCGAGCCGAGCAGCAGCCGATCGTCGAGCCGCTCGCCACGGGCATCGGTGAGGACGGCTCCCGCCTCGTCGAGGATCAGCGCGGCCGCGGCGAGGTCGTAGGGCGAGTTGTTGAGGACGGCGCCGCGACCGACCCGCTCGAACTCCCCCCGCATCCACTCGATCTCGTCGATCATCCGCGGGCCCGGCTCGACGTAGGCGTCGAGCTGTCCGGTCACGAGCCGGGTCATGTCGTAGGTCGCCGAACCGAGGTCGAACGTCCCGCCCGCCACCGAGGAGCCGTCGAGCAGCTCCTCGAGCACGATCGCCGTCGCGACGACCGGACGGCCGCGGAAGCCGTAGGTCCAGAGCATCCGCTCGGGATCCGTCTCGGCGGAGAGGCGCGGAGCCGGCTCGACCCCTGCGCCGCGCACGGCGAGGAACCGATCGCCCGACTTGATCTCGACGACGCAGCCCACCTCGACGTCGGCCATCGTCGGCTCACCGCCGAACGGCGCCGCCGCCACTGACACGCAAGCCGACTCGAAGCCCGCCAGCGCCGGTCGCGTACCGTCGATCGGGTCGACGACCAGGACCCAGCGCGGATCTCCACCCGGATTGACCATCCCGCGATCCTCTGAGTAGAAGGCGACGTCGGGAGCGTGCTCGGCGAGGTACGCCTCCATCCGCGCCTCGGCCCGCTCGTCGATCGCGAAGGTGACGTCGCCGCCGGCCCCGTCGCCGGAGTGCTCGCGCCCCTCCTTGCGACCGAGCTCGGGGAGCACGACCTCGCGCAGGTCCGCCGCCAGCTCGGCGACGAGGCTGCCGATCGGGTGGGCGGTGGCGGTCAGCGGGCTCAGGACTCGGGCCGCGCCCCGAGCGTCACGTCGACGTCCATCTCCTTGCCGTCGCGGATGATCGTCAGCTTGACGTCCTCGCCGGGGGTGTAGGTGGCGATCAGGCGTGAGAGGTCGTTCTCGGACTCGAGCTTCTGGCCGTTGACGGCGACGATCGTGTCTCCCCCCACCGACACCTTGCGGCCCTGGAACTCGATCTTCGAGTTCTCGCCCGAGCTCCCCTGCAGGCCGGCTTCGTCGGCGGGGCCGCCGGGGACGACGCTCGAGATCAGCGAACCGGTCGGCGCGTCGATGTCGAGCTTCTCGGCCAGCTGCGGGTAGAGCGGCTGGCTCTTGACGCCGATGTATGCGTACTCGACCTTGCCGTTCTCGCGGAGCTGGTCGACCGAGCGCTTGACGAGGTTGATCGGGACCGCGAATCCGACCCCCTCGTTGCCGCCGGAGGTCGTGTTGATCTGCTGGTCGATGCCGACGACCTTGCCGTCGGCGTCGATCAGCGGGCCGCCCGAGTTGCCGGGGTTGATCGAGGTGTCGGTCTGGATCGCGCCGTCGATCTTGAACTGCGTCAACGAGTCGATCGAGCGATCGGTCGCCGAGACGATGCCGACCGACATCGACTGCTCCTGGCCGAACGGGCTGCCGATCGCGGCGACGGGCTGGCCGACCTGGACGCCGTCGGAGTCGCCGAGGTCGATCGGCTCGAGGTCGAGCCCGTCGGGATCGACCTTGATCAGGGCGACGTCGGCGTTCAGGTCGGTGCCGATGATCTCGGCCGGGACCTGGTTGCGGTCACCGAACTCGACGTAGACCTCGTCGGCCTCGTTGATCGGGGTGCTGCCTCCGGCCTGGCTCGCGTCGGTGACGACGTGGGCGTTGGTCACGATCTCGCCGTCGTCGCTGATCACGAAGCCGGAGCCCTGACCGGCCGAGGTCGGGTCCGCCGAGTCGCCGACGAGCGAGAGGATCGTGACCACGCTCGGAGCGGCATCCGAGTAGATGGCCTGCGGATCGAAGTCGGAACCGGAGCCCACGACCGGCTTGCCCGGCGCGGAGTCGGCGGCGGTGGTGGTCGTGGTGGTCGTCGCCGACCCGGACGCGCCGGTCGAATCGTCGCCGCCACAGGCCGTCAGCCCGATCGCGAGCAACAGGACCAGCAGCCCGGCGATGACGACCGGGCGGATCCCTCGGTCTGCGCTGCTCACGCGGGTGCTCCCAGCGGGCCGTCGAGCTCGGTGCTGCTGGTTGCGCCGGCCGCCGGCAGGCTCAAGCTGAACGAGGCGCCGCGGCCGCGGCGCGGCACGAGGACGACGTCGCCGCCCATCGCGCGGGCCAGCTCGCGGGCGATCGCCAGCCCGAGGCCGGAGCCGCTCACCGAGTCCGCCGTGTAGAAGCGGTCGAAGATCCGGTCCCGCGAGCGCGGATCGATTCCGGGTCCGTCGTCGGAGACGGTCAGGCAGGCTTCGGTGGTGGTGCAGTCGGGGGCTATGGCGATCTCCGTTCCGGGCGCGGTGTGCTTCAGCGCGTTGTCGATGAGGATACGCAGGATCTGCGCCGTCCTCGCGTGATCGGCTTGTGCAAGCGGTTCCTGACCACCGGGCTCGACCTGGACGCGGGACTCGTGGTGATCCGCTGCGGCCGCGAACTCCGCTGCGACCTCGGACGCGAGTGCGCCGAGATCGAACTGCTCGCTCCGCAGCGTCAGCGCGTCGGCGTCGAGCCGCGAGAGATCGAGGAGGTCCGTCGACAGCTTCGTCAACCGCTCGATCTGACCGCGCATCGTCCGCACGAACTCGTGCCTCGTCTCGGCGTCGGGCTCGGGATCGTCATCGAGCAGCTCGATGAATCCGCCGAGCGACGCGATCGGGGTCCGGAGCTCGTGGGAGGCGTTGGCGATGAAGTCCCGTCGCGCGGTCTCGAGCCCGCGCAGGCGGCGCCGCATCTGGTCGAGGGTCTCGGCGAGCTGGCCGAGCTCGTCGTTCGCGCCGACCGGGATCGGCACGCTGAAGTCGCCCTGCGCCACCCGCTCCGCGGCCTCCTCGAGCCTGCGGATGCGTCGCGCGTGATAGCCGGCGGCGATGAACGCAGCCAGCAGCGACGCGGCGAGTGCGATGCCGCCGGCGATCAGCGTCTGGCGGCGGATCAGCGCGACGTTCGCCTCGACGTCGTCGAGCGGAGTCGAGAGCACGATCACCCAGCCGGGGCCCTCGGCGCTGGGCGCCTTCCCCGCCCCCCCGGGCGGGTCGCCGGAGACGGGGAATGCCGTCTCGCCGATCCGGCTCCCGGCGACGGTCTCGATCCCCGATCGGACGTCGTTGCTGGCGGCGGCGCCGGTCGCGGCCGGGTACTCGGGATCGAGCGCGTCGCTCTCGAGCTCGGAGTCGGCGATCACGAACGCGGGCTCGCCCTCGCGGATGCCGAGCAGCGTGATCCGCGAGTCCACGTTCGCGGCGGTGCGGCGCACGAGCCCCGAGAGCTCCCGCTGCTCGAGGCCCCGCCGGGCGGCGGACCGGAGCCGGTCGAGCTCCTCCGTCCCCTGCTGCTCGAGGCGGTCGAGGCGTTCGGACTCGAGCCGGGAGCTGAGCTGCGGGACGACGTACAGATAGACGAACCCGATCGCCGTAGCGGTGATCGCGAAGAACAGGAGGACGAGGCGGGTCCGGACGCTGTCGAGCCGGGTGACCGGGGGGCGGGCGTTCACCTCAGACCACGTCCTCGTCGCGGAACCTGTAGCCGGCGCCGCGCACGGTCAGCAGGTACTCGGGCGTCCGCGGTTCCGTCTCGATCTTCTCGCGAAGGTGGCGGATGTGGACGTCGATCGTCCGCGGGTCGCGGTAGGTGCTGTCGCCCCAGATCCGCTCGAGCAGCGCCTGCCGGTCGAAGACGTGGCCGGGGCTGCGGGCCAGCGCCGCGAGCAGCTCGAACTCGACGTAGGTGACCTCGACCCGCTCGCCGCGGACCGTCACCTGGCGGCGGGCCGGGTCGACGGTCAGATCGCCGGCGCTGATCGGCCCCTCGACGGGCTCTTCCCCGGACATCCTCGTGCGCCGCAGCGCCGCCTTCACGCGACTGCGGAACTCCCGCACGCTGAAAGGCTTGGTGATGTAGTCGTCGGCGCCGATCTCGAGGCCCAGCACCTTGTCGACCTCGTCGTCGCGTGCGGTGAGCATGATGATCGGAACCTGGCTGCGGGCCCGCAGCCGGCGGCAGACCTCGATGCCGTCGATCCGCGGCATCATCACGTCCAGGACGACGAGGTCGAAGCGCCCGGCGGCGAACTCGTCGAGGCCCTCGCGGCCATCTCGAGCGACCACGACCTCGTACCCCTCCCTGCGGAGCGGATACGCCAGAAGCGTCTGAATCGACTCCTCGTCGTCGACGAGCAGGATGCGAGCCGAAGCTTCGGCCATGCCGAAAGGTTAGTTTCACCGCCGCAACGATGTTCGACCCGAGGATCTATCGCGCAGCCCTGCTCCCGGCCGTCGCCGCCCTGGCGGTGGTCATGTTCTCGTTCCAGCCGACCCCGAACCCGCTGCCGCCACCGGTCGCGACGCCGACCTTCGACGGCTCCGAGGCCGCCCGCGCGGCACGCTCGATCGTCGCGCTGGCGCCCGACCGGACGCCCGGATCGGCCGGCGACCGGGCGGTGGCGGATCTCGTCGAGGAACGCTTCACGGCGATCGAGGGAGGGCAGGTCTCCACCGAGACGGCGGACTCCAGCTTCGACGGCGAGGACATCAGGCTCGAGAACGTGATCCTCACCCTGCCCGGGATCTCCGATCGGACGATCCTCATCCTCGCCCCTCGCGATGCCGCCGAGGGCACGGGGGCGACGACGAGCGCGTCGTCCACCGCGATCCTCCTCGGCCTCGCCGACGACCTCGGCCGATCCCGGCGCAACAAGACGCTGATCTTCGCCTCCGTCGGCGGCGGCGACAGCACCACCGGTGTCGAGCAGCTGATCGACGGCCTTCCCGACCCGGAGAGCGTCGAGTCGGCGTTCGCGATCTCCCAGGCGGGGGTGCCCGAGCCCGAGGCGCCGTTCGTCATCGGCGCCGGCTCGGGGCCGGACAGCCCTTCGGCCCAGCTCGTTCAGACGGCCCGCGACATCGCCACCGCGAAGTTCGCGATGCGTGACCCGGCACCCGGTCCCTGGGTCGGCCTCTCGCGCCTCGCGTTCCCCGGCGGGCTCGGCGAGCAGGTCCGGTTGCGCCAGGCGGGGATCGAAGCACTGGGGATCAGCGCCCACGGAGAGCGACCCATCCCCGCCGCCGACGCCGTACCGAAGGCGATCTCGTCGGAGACGCTCGACGCGTCCGGGGCGACGATGCTCGAGCTGATCCTCACCCTCGATCACACCGACGGGCCGGTCGACGAGGGCCCCGACGAGTACATCCGGATCGGCGACAACCTCGTCCCGGGCTGGACGCTCTCGCTGCTCGCGGTCGCACTGCTCGTCGCCCCGCTGCTGACCGCAGGCGACACCTGGCTCCGTGAGCACCGCAACGACTGGCGGGTCCGCAAGACCCTCTTCTGGGCGGGCGAGCGGGTGCTGATCCCGCTGACGGCGCTGCTGCTCACATACCTGCTCGGATTCGTCGGGCTGATCCCGGACCCGCCCTTCCCCTACGACCCCGCCCTCTACACGGCCGGCGCCGCGGGCCCGGTCGCGTTCGCGGTGCTGGCCGGCGCGGTGGCGATCGCCGCCCTGCTGGTCCGGCCGATGCGAACGCCGCTCGACGCCGAGCCGCAGACGCTCGCGGCGGCGGCCGGATTGCTGACCGGGCTCTCAGTCCTCGGCATCTGGCTGATCAATCCCTACCTGGCGCTGCTGCTGACGCCGACCGCGCACATCTGGCTGCTCGCCGCCCGGGCCGCCGGTCCGCCCCGCGCGATCGTGCTCGGGGTCGCCGCGCTCGTATCCCTGGTGCCCGCGGTACTCGCGTTCGGGACCTGGGCCGCCCAGCTCGAGCTCGGCCTCAGCGCCCCGTGGCATCTGCTGCTGCAGGTCGCCGACCACCAGATCGGCTTTCTGCTCGGCCTCCTCTGGTGCGGCGTCCTCGGCGGGCTGATCGCCGTCGTTTCGTCCGCCGGCGGGGACGCGAGGACGCCGCCGCCGATCGGTCCCCGGGGGAGCATCAGGGGGGCCGGCAGCCATGCCGGACGGGGGGCCCTGGGGGCGCGCCCCCCGGCGGTCCGGCGCCACGAGTAGGGGCTGGCCCTCAGGCCCGCAATCCGCATCTGGACGCGGTTCTGGACGACTTCCTGGACGCTCGTCCGAGGCGGTTAAAGGGGGGCGCACAAGGGTCGATGGAGCCGGTACAGGTCCACCCTCCACGGAACCAGAAAGCGAACGAAACAGTTCAATGCGTGCCACATCGGAACAGTTCGCAGACGTCCAGCAGCAGGTCACCCGCGGCGAGTACGAGGTCAACTCGCAACGCGTCGCGGTCGCCATTCTCGAGCGGATCGGCGTGATCCAGAATCGCGAGCCCGTCAGCGGCCGCGGAAATGGTCGTGGCCTCCTGGGCGAACTGAACGTCCCCCGGGAAGTCTGAGCCGGACCGCCGCGCCGGGAAGGACCCGGCCGATCTCGGTCAGCTCGCCGTCCGACGACGCGACCGCGCTCACGCACTCGGCGAGCCGTGCCCTCGGGATCGCACAGAGCAGCTCGTAGTCCTCGCCGCCCGCGAGGGCCAGCTCCGTCGGGTCGCGGCCGCTCGCCTCTCCGACCTCGGCCACACCGGCCGCGACCGGAACGCGGTCGACCTCGATCTCGATCCCGACGCCCGACGCCGCCGCGAGGTGCTCGGCGTCGGCCCCGATCCCGTCGGAGACGTCGATCATCGCCGCCGCCCCCGACGCAGCGAGCGCTCGCCCGGCGGCGAGCTGCGGGCGCGGCCCGAGCTGCCGCCGGCGCGCGGCATCCGCGGCGGCAACCGGGATCGAGGCGGCGAGCTCGGGATGCTCGAGCAGCATCAGCCCGGCCGCTGCCCCGCCGAGCGAGCCGGTCACGCAGACCGCGTCCCCCGGCTCGGCGCCCGCGCGGCCGACCATCGCTCCGGCCTCGGCGGTCCGGCCGATCGCCGTCACCGCCACCGACAGGACCGGCGAGGCGGTGATGTCGCCACCGAGCAGCGCCGCCCCCGACAGCTGCGCGAGGTCGGCGAGGCCGTCGCAGAGCTCGAGCGCGTCGTCGCGGGAGAAGTCCTCCGGGAGCCCGACCCATACGTACAGCTCGGACGGCTCGGCGCCCATCGCCGCGAGGTCGCTGAGCGCGGCCCCGGCCGCCTTCCGCCCGATCGCCCGCGGTGGGCACCAGCTGCGCCGGAAGGCGACGCCGTCGACGATCGCATCGATGCTCACCGCCCGGCCCCCTCCGCCGGGCTCCTCCACCACCGCCGCGTCATCGCCGATGCCGATCCGGACCCCGGGCCGGGCGGCGCTCCCGCCCAGCCGGTCACGGATCGCGGCGATCAGGTCGAACTCGGGCGAGCTGCGCATGCGCGGCTCGCTCAAAGCGAGACTCCCGGGATGCCGTTGATCGCCTGAAACACGGTCAGCAGGATGGTCGCACCGATCAGCGCCCGGTCGCGCGAGATCGCCGCCACCGGCAGGAGCCAGATCAGATACCAGGGCACGACATAGGCGGACGCGACGAGGACGCCGAAGCTCGCCCAGCCGGCGGCGCGGACCCAGTCGAACCCGCGAGCCACCGCCACGAGCAACCAGGCGACCGCGAGGCCGAAGGCGGCCACACCCACGACCCTGACGGCGTCGACGTCGATGCCGGTTCCCCGCGAGAGCACCGACGGCACGCTCCAGCGGCTGATCTGCCCCTGGTTGCCGCCCGCGACGCTGAGCGCCTCAGTCACGTGCGAGCCGAACACGGCAAGCGAGATCGCCCCGATGAGGACGAGTGCGACTGCGATCCCGGCGATCAGCCGACCGCGCTGCCCCGTCCCGCTGGTGCCGACGATCGCGAACGGCGCGTAGATGGCCCCGGAGATCTTGACCGCCGCCGCGAGGACGAAGCCGGCGCCGGCCGTGAGCGGGCGGGCAGCGAGGCCGGCCGCGACGGCCGCCATCGCGATCGCGGCCACCAAGGCGTCGTTGTGGCCGCCGCCGACGAGCTGGACGAGGACGATCGGGTTGAGCGCGACGAACGCGACGGCGGCGGCCGGGTCGATCCCGCGCAGCCGCGCGAGGCGGGCGACGATCGCGGCGATCGCGGCCACCGACAGGCCGGCGATCAACTTCAGCGACCAGAGCGCGAACGGGACGCCGATCAGGCCGAGTGGATAGGTCCCGAGCGTGAAGAGCGGGCCGTAGACGGAGACCGCATCGCGGTAGTCGACGACGCGGGCGGCGGCATCGTCGAACGGGATCGCGGCGGGCGCGAACTCGTAGGGGTTGAGGCCGTGCTCGGTCGCAAGCCGCGCGTAGGCGATGTAGCTGAAGAGATCGAGCGAGAGCAGCGGCGGGGCGAGGACGAAGAGCGACAGCAGGATCCCCACCGTCCACGCCGTCCAGCGCAGACCGAGGTCGCGGGCGTACGCGAGCAGGACGACCCAGATCGCGATCGCCAGCCAGAGCAGGCAGAGGTACAACGCCGGGCGCGACACGAACCCGTCGCTGAACAGGCTGAGAACGCCGCCGGCCCAGTCGTCCTCCGCGTAGCGCGAGCCGTCGGCGAATGCGGAGAAGCCGGGGACGAACTCCGTGAACGACGGCGTCGCCAGCGGCAGCGAGACGGCGACGAGCCCGGTGGCCGCGAGGCGGGCGACGAGCCGCCGGCGCGCGGGAGCGGCGGCCGTCTCTGCGCTGATCGGGGTCTCCTCCATCCGCTCGGTGAGAATGTATTCGTGCCCGCCCCCCACCGCGCCTGCCTGATCGACGCTCTCGGCACCATGGTCCGGCTGCTGCCGCCGTGGAAGCACCTCGGCGACGCCATCGTCGGCGGCCTTCCCCCGGAGCGCGTGCGCGCCGCCTTCGAGGCCGAGATGCGCTTCTACGCGGCCAACTCCGAGCGTGGGCGAGACGCGGCCTCGCTGGCGACTCTGCGCGAGGAGGCGGCGGCGATCCTCTCCTCCGGCCTCGGTCGCGAAGTGGGGGTCACCGCGATGATGGATGCGATCCGCTTCGAGGCCTACGCCGATGCCGAGCCCGCGCTCGCCACGATGCGCGAGCGCGGGATGCGGATCGTCTGCGTCTCGAACTGGGACTACCAGCTCGGCGCGGTCCTGGAGCGGATCGGGCTGGCGCCCGCGCTGGACGGCGTCGTCACATCTGCGGCCACCGGAGCCCGGAAGCCCGACCCGGCGATCTTCGCCGCGGGCCTTGCGGTCGCCGGCTGCGACGCCGCCGAGGCGATCCACGTCGGCGACAGCGACGAGGACGTCGAGGGAGCCCGAGCGGCCGGCATCGAAGTGCTCAGGATCGACCGCGGGGGCGGCGCCGACGTATCCTCGCTCGCCGAGATGGTCGAGCGGCTGAAGCTGAGCGGGCGATGAGCGACGAGCGGGGCGGCGACCCCGAGCAGCCCGGCGTGGGATCGACGCCGCCTCCCTCCGGCACCGGCGGGCGTCCCTCCGCCCCGCCCCCGGCGCCCCGGGAGGAGGAATCGACGCCGTCGACCCCGCCACCGCTCGGCGAGGACCCCGACCGCGCCGCCGAGGGCGGCCGGTTCCTGACGCGCTACGCCGGCCTGCCCGAGGTCGGCTGGGGCGGCGGAATGGTCGCCCTCGGCGTCCTGATCGCCGCCGGGGCGATGCTGACCGGGACGATAATCGTCGCGATCTTCGACCCCCAACTCGACTCGCCGGCAGCCCGCAACGCCGCGCAGCTCGCCGTCGCGCTCAGCCTGATCGGAACTGCGCTCGGGTTCGCGTTCTTCGACGCGAGGGGGAAGCTGAAGCAGGCCTTCGGCGAGCTCGGGCTCGGCCCGCGGGTGGCGCTCGGGGCGCTCGGTCTGGCCGTGCTCGCGTGGGTCGCCTACATCGTCATGGCCGGCATCCTGACGCCGCTGCTTCAACCCGACCAGAAGGACGTCACCCGCGAGCTCGGCACGAACAAGGACGAGCTCGGAAGCGTCGCAGTCGCGGCGTTCTTGATCGTCATCGCCGCTCCGCTCTCGGAGGAGCTTTTCTTCCGCGGCTTCATGTTCGGCGGCCTGCGCCGGTCGATGTCGATCTGGCCCGCGGCCGTCATCTCGGCGGTCGTCTGGGGCTCGCTGCACCTCGGTGCGGGCAACATCGGGGTCGCCGTCCAGCTCGCTGTCTTCGGGGTCATCCTCGCCTGGCTCTACGAACGCAGCGGCACCCTCTGGGCGCCCGTCTTCGCGCACGTGATCAACAACACGATCGCCTTCGTCCTGCTCGTCACCGACACCGTCTGACGCACCCCGCCAGATCGGCCGTCCGGCCCCCTACAATCCGGCCGCAATGAGCCAGGGAATGCGTCTTCGATCCGTCCTCGTCCTCTCTCTCGTCCTCTCGCTTGCGGTGCTCGTCGCCGCTTCGTCGGCCCAGGATCAGACCGCGGCGAGCGGCCCCGCCGGAGAGACAGCCGCGACGACGACGATCGCGCCGGCCGAGCCGGCGCTCGAGGGCCCGGCGGCCGGCCCCGAAGACGCCGGTCCGGCCGCACCGGCCGCCGCCGCCGCCCGTCGCTCGGAGGCGAAGGAGGGCGCGCCCGCGCTCCAGCCGACGACGACCAAGGTCAGGCTGAAGGGCATCCGCAGGGGCAGGGTGACCGCCGGCGAGCGCGTCAAGGTCGCCGGGACCGTGCGGCAGTTCCGCGTCGGCCAGAAGGTGACCGTCGTCCTCTACCGCGGCAAGAAGACCGTCAAGCGCGAGACCGTCAAGGTCCGGGGCAAGGGCAAGGGCTCGGCGCTCGGCCAGTTCCACTGGTCGCGGAAGATGATCGCGCCGGGCATGTACCGCGTCCAGGCGATCCTCCACAAGGGCAAGGACTGGGCGAGCTCGAAGACCTCGAGCCGCAACTTCAGGATCCGCTACCCGAACCTCAAAGAGGGCGACCGCGGCTCCCCGGTGTCCGCGCTCAACGACCTGCTCAACGAGCTCGGCTTCGTGTCCAGCAAGGGGTCGAAGTACAGCTCCGCCACCGGCAGGGCGGTGCTCGCCTACCGCAAGGTCAACAACATGGCCCGTAAGGAGAAGGCGACCGGAAAGATCTTCAAGAAGCTGGCGCGGGGCAAGGGCGGCTTCAAGCTCAAGTATCCGGGCGCCGGCAAGCACGTCGAGGCCGACCTCTCCCGCCAGGTGATGGTCCTCGCCAAGAACGGCAAGGTGGACGAGATCTACACGATCTCCTCAGGGGCCCCGGCGACGCCGACGATCAGGGGCAAGTTCCGCTTCTACCGCAAGGACCCGGGCTACAACAGCCTCGGCATGTACTACTCGGTCTACTTCGTCCGCGGATACGCGACCCACGGCTACCACTCGGTGCCGACCTACCCGGCCAGCCACGGCTGCCTGCGGAACCCGATCCCCGACTCGGTCCACATCTACAACTGGATTGACATCGGGGATCCGATCTACGTGTATTCCTAGAGCTCCGATGGGTGCGCGGGAGACGCTGATCGCCGAACTGCGCGAGCACGCGCTCGTGATCGGCGAGGTGACCCTGACCAGCGGCGCCACGGCCTCCTACTACGTCGACGCGAAGCGGGCGATCCTCCGTCAACCCGGCTTCGGTGCGCTCGGCGCGCTCGTCGCCGCCGAGGCCGGCCGGCTCGAGGCGGCGGCGGTCGGCGGGATGACGATGGGCGCCGACCCGATCGCCAGCGCGGCGATCTCCGATCCGGCCGGGCACGACCTGCTGGCTTTCTTCGTCCGCAAGGAGAAGAAGCAGCACGGGCTGCAGCGCTGGGTCGAGGGACCGATCCTCGATCGCGGCGCGCGCGTGCTGATCGTGGAGGACGTCGTGACCACCGGCGGCTCGACCGTGAAGGCGATCGAGCGGTGTCGCGAGGAGGGGCTCGAGATCGCCGGTACGGTCTCGGTCCTCGATCGGCTCGCCGGCGGCGGCGAGAACATCGCGGCGGCCTCCGACGGCGCTCCCTACATGCCGCTGGCGACGATCGACGAGGTCTACCCGGAGCGGGACGACCGCTAGCCGGGGAGCGCGCCGGACGCGCTCAGACCTGCCTGCTGCCGGCGGCTCGCGCCCCGTCCGCTTGGCGGAACCGTGGCTCGGGGATGATGTGGGAGTCGAGGATCGTGGCGAGCTGGCGCTCGCAGATCGCGGCGGCGAGGTGCTCGTCGGCCGCGCGCAACCGCCCCGCCTCCCACTCGGAATCGATCCAGTGCAGGGCCCGGCCGATGACCTCGCTCTGGATCTTGATCGGGTCGATCCCGGCGTCGACTGCGTCGGCGACGACCGTTTCCGCCTCCTTGGCGTCGCCGGCGAGCAGCGCCCGGCGGAAGGTCTCGCGGGCGGCGCTCAGCGTCGCCGTCTCGATGCTCCGGGTCGCGAAGATCGGGCCCGAGGCGACGAGCTCGGCGGCCGCGGCCGCGGGACCGGGGCGGGCGAGCATGTACCCCTGCCCCTGGCGGTAACCGAGCGCGAACAGGTGCGCGAGCTGGCCCTCGGTCTCGATCCCCTCGGCGACGACCTCGATCCCGAGCGCGCGAGCGAGCGGCAGGACCCCGGCGGCGAGGGCGGCGTCGGCGGATGCCTCGCCGAGCCCGACGACGAACGACCGGTCGAGCTTGATCTGGTCGATCGGGAGCGAGCGAAGCTGGGCGATCGACGTCGAGGCGGTGCCGAAGTCGTCGAGCGAGATCCGGACCCCGAGGGTGCGCAGCTCGGTGACGCGGGCGAGGTAGGCGTCGGCGGCGCCGCTGAGAGCGGACTCGGAGATCTCGACGACGACACGGCCGGGCTCGAGGTCGAGCCTCTCGATCAGACCGCGGATCGCGCCGATCAGCGCATCGGATGTGAGCTGGCTCGACGACACGTTGATCGCGAGCGAGATCGACCTGGTCGGATCGCAGGCGGCGATCAGCGGAAAGTCGGCGGCCGCGTGCGCGAGCAATCGGTCGAGCAGATGGCCGACGCAGCCGGACTCCTCGGCGATCGGGACGAAGAGCTCCGGCGAGATGGCGCCACGCTCGGGATGGTGCCAGCGCGCCAGGACCTCGACCGACGCGACTCGGCCGGAGGCGATGTCGACGATCGGCTGGTAGTGGAAGGCGATCTCATCGGCCGCGAGGGCGGCGCCGAGCTCGCGGCCGAGCTCGGCTCGATAGCGGATCCGCTCGCGCAGCTCCTCGTCGAAGACCTCGAACCGCCGGCTCCCCGAGCGATTTCGCTCCAGGGCCGCCTCGGCGTCGCCCACGAGCGACTCCGCCGACGCGCCGGGCTCGTCGGAGAGGACGACGCCGACCGAGGCCGTCGCGGTCACGGTCTCGACCCCGAGGTCGAACGGGTCGTCGAAGGCCGCGAGGATCGAGCCTGCCAGGGCGGCGACGTCGGAGCCGGTCGCGAGGCCACGGCTCATGACGACGAACTCGTCGCCGCCGGCGCGAGCGACGACGTCATCGCTGCGAACCGCCGACAGCAGCCGGCGCCCGGCCGAGAACAGGAGCTGGTCGCCGACGGCATGACCGAGGTCGCGGTTGACCCGACGGAACCCGTCGATGTCGACGAGCAGGACCGCGACGGACCCGCTGCCCTCGGCGAGCGAGTCGATCTCGATGCCGAGCCGGTCGAGGAACTGGCGCCTCGTCGGCAGCCGGGTCAGCGAATCGGGGTCCGCACGGCCGGCGGCGGGCTGTCCCGCGGCCGCTGCGGGCGCTGGAAGCTCGGATTGGTTCACGGACGCCCCTTCGCGGCCGGACCTGCGTGTCCTGCCCTCAGGCGGGCGTGGGAAGCCGGGCCCGGCGCCCGGGCCGGCGGGCGGCGCTCAGCGGTTCTCGCGTGCGAGTCCGACGCCCCCGAGGA
Source organism: uncultured Conexibacteraceae bacterium (assembly GCA_963784885.1). Lineage (GTDB taxonomy): Bacteria > Actinomycetota > Thermoleophilia > Solirubrobacterales > 70-9 > RHKX01. The sequence goes on along the minus strand of CAWATA010000003.1, from coordinate 212,140 downwards.
CCATCAGCAGTCCGCCGATGGCGACGGCGAAGATGCCGGTCGAGGCGGAGGCGCCGGGGTCGGTCGCCTGCGACGCCGCCTCGGAGAGCTGGCTGGCCACCTCCGGGTCGACCTTCCCGAAAGAGGTGGGCACCGCGAGGTCGGGCGTCAGGTCGTCGACCCCGACCAGCCCCATGTAGGCGGCGATCCCGACGATCACCGCTCCGAGCAGGACCACGAGCCAGGTCCGGTTGGCATTCAGGTAGCTCCAGACGGCGAGGCCGGCGCCGATCACGGCAACCGCGATCACCGCGATTCCGATGCTCTGGCCGACGAGGGTGTTGTCGGTGAAGTCGATCCCATCGATGCTGCTCGACGCCATCGGCAGGAACGAGCCGACGATTGCGACGATCGCTCCGAGCACGCAGAGAATCACGGGCAGCGAGCTGCTCGAGCGGGCCTCCGGTGCCGTCGCGCCCGCTGCGGCCGCCGCCGGTGTCGCCACCACGGGCGCCGCGGCGACGCCGGCCGTCGGCTGGGCCTCGGTCTGGGCCTGCTGCTCGGCGGGCTGTGGATCGGGGGGCGCCGGGGCTGCCTGAGCCGGGCGCGTCTCCGGTCCCCAGGCTGCACCCGTCCAGTAGGCCTCCCAGCCGGGGGCGGTCGGGTGCGGGTACCAGCCGGCCGGAACCTCGGGCTGAACCGGCTCGGCCGGCTGGCCTCCGGGCTCGGCGCCGGATCCGGAAGTCGGTGGACCTTGGCTCATCCGCCGGAAGCCTCGCATATCCGGCGGCGCGAAGCGGGACGAAGCCGGAGTGGGCAACCGACCTTCCCGGACGCGACGACGGGAAGGCTCAAGCGGCGCGGCTAAGGGCTGCCGCACCCGCCACCCGGCCGGGCTCCAGGCCGGAAGCCCGCTCAGCGAGCTCCCGCCGGCTCCGCTTCCGCAAGCGCGGCGAACAGCGGGGCCAGCAGTGGGTCCTCGACCTCGGCGTCGCCGGTGGCGAGCTCGACGTAGCTGCGCAGATCGGTAGCCAGCTCGGCGTCGGGATCGGCGAGCTCGCCGTGACGAACCCTCGCAACCCCGTCGCTCACCCGGACCGAGAAGCGGTCGCCGTCGACCGCGAAGTTGAAGCTGCGGCCGTCGAGGTCCTCGAGCGCCCCCGGCTCGGCGCCGGCGGCCAGCGTCGACGTGAGCCAGGAGGGGCGGACCTCCCACCCCTGCTCGTACTCGGCCTCGGGCTCGAGCAGCTCGTATCCCCAGAGCGCCAGCGACTCCATCATCGGACGAAGCTCCTCGCCGCGCTCGGTCAGCGCGTAGGCCTCGACCGACGCCGGAGCCGGCAGCTCGACCCGGTCGACGACCCCCGCCTCGATGAGCGAGCGCAGCCGCGCGCTGAGCAGGTTGGCGCTGAGGCCGGGAAGGGCATCGCGGAGGGCCCCGAAGCGCTTCGGCCCGAGCAACAGCTCGCGGACGACCAACAACGTCCAGCGCTCGCCGAGCAGGTCGAGTGCCTTCGCGACGCCGCAGATCTGCCGGTAGCTCCGCTTGGACATGACTCGATTCTAGCGCGTTATCGAGATAGATAACTAGACGATATGTAATTTTGTACTATGATCCGATCGCGATGAACCCGACCCGCCGGAGGTACCACCAGTGAGCCGAGCCCCAGCCCTCGCCGTCCTGCTGCTGTGCGCATTCGCGGTCAACGTCGACACGACGATCGTCAACGTCACCCTGCCGACGCTCTCGACGACGCTCGATGCCTCGACCCGCGACCTGCAGTGGATCGTCGACGCCTACACCCTCACCTTCGCCGCGCTCGTCCTCGCCGCCGGCGGTCTCGGCGACCGGTTCGGCCGCCGGCGGCTGCTCCTGATCGGGCTCGCGATCTACTTCGCCGGCAACCTCGGAGCATCGCTCTCGGGCTCGAGCGGCGAGCTGATCGGCTGGCGGGCGCTGATGGGCGTCGGCGCCGCGGTGATCTTCCCGGCCACGCTCTCGACGATCGTCCACCTCTTCGACGAGCGGTCGGCCCGGGCGAAGGCCATCGGGCTGTGGGGCGCGACGACCGGGATCGCGGTCGCGCTCGGGCCGATCGTCGGCGGGGCGCTGCTCGAGGCCAGCGGCTGGCAGGCGGCGTTCTGGATGAAGCTGCCGCTCGCCGCGCTGGCGTTCGCGCTCGTCACGCTGCTCGTCCCCGAGTCCGGCGACCCGGCCCGCCCCCGCATCGACCGCCTCGGGCTCGGGCTCTCGACTCTCGGCGTCCTCGCGCTCGTCTTCACGATCATCGAGGCTCCGGAATACGGCTGGCTCGCGACGCGGACGCTGGCCGGGTTCGCGATCGCGATCGCGGCGCTGGGAGCGTTCGTCGCCTACGAGGCGCGTGCCGCGGCGCCGCTGCTCGATGTCCGCCTGTTCCGCAACGCCCGCTTCAGCGCCGCGTCGGTCGCGATCACGTTCTCGTTCTTCGCGCTCTTCGGCTTCATCTTCCTGATCACCCAGTACTTCCAGATCCTCCGCGGCTACGGCGCGCTCGAGACCGGGGTCCGGCTGCTTCCCGTGGCGCTCTCGACCGGGACCGCGGCGGTGATCGGGACGATCCTCGCCGTCCGCGTCGGCAACAAGCTCGTGGTCGCGGCCGGGCTCGCGCTCGGCGCGGTCATGTTCGCCTGGACCTCGCAGGTCGACGGCTCGACTCCCTACCTCGAGATCGCCGCCCAGATGGTCGTCCTCGGAACCGCGATGGGCTTCACCTCCGCGCCGGCGACCGAGTCGATCATGGGCGCGGTGCCGAGCGCGAACGCCGGCGTCGGGTCGGGCGTCAACGACACGACCCGCGAGCTCGGCGGAACGCTCGGGGTCGCGGTGATCGGGTCCGTGTTCGCATCGCTTTACGCCTCCGGATTCGACGGGGCCCCCGCTGCGCTTCCGACCGGGCCGGCCTCGGACTCGATCGGCGCAGCGTTCGCGATCTCCGACCAACTCGGGGGCGCACCCGGCGAAGCGCTGCGGGCGATCGCGAGCGCCGGCTTCTACGACGGGCTGGCCGCCGGATGCCTGGTGGCCGCGGGGGTCTGTGCGGTCGGCTCCGTGTTCGTGGCGGCGTTGCTGCCGTCGCGGCCGGTCGAGGAGGACGCCGGCATCGACCTCGCGATCGCTTCGGAGCCGGCCCCTGCACCGAGCCAAGCCTGACTTCCGTGTCGGGTTCACACTGCGCGGCGCCCGTGCGCGGGTAGTGTCGCGTGCGTGGAGCCGGTGACGACCACAGCCAAGCGCACCGCAGAGGACGTCGAGCACGTCGACGTCCTGATCGTCGGCGCCGGAATCTCGGGGATCAGCGCCGCGTGCCACCTGCTCGAGCGCTGTCCCTCCAAGACATTCGCGATGCTCGAGGCGCGGGAGGCGATCGGCGGCACCTGGGACCTGTTCCGCTACCCGGGCATCCGCTCCGACTCCGACATGTTCACCCTCGGCTACTCGTTCCGGCCCTGGGAGGAGTCCGAGGCGATCGCCGACGGCCCGGCGATCCTCGCCTACCTCGAGGAGACCGCGAGCGAATACGGCATCGGCGACGAGATCCGCTTCGGCCATCGGGTCGTCCGCGCCGAGTGGTCGAGCGCCGACGCCCTCTGGCACGTCGACGTCGAACGGACGGCCGCGGACGGGACGACCACCACCGTTCCGATGAGCTGCAACTTCATCTGCGGCTGCACGGGCTACTTCCGCTACGACGAGGGCTACTCGCCCGAGTTCAGGGGTCGGGAGCGATTCCGCGGGCCGGTGGTCCACCCCCAGCACTGGCCCGCCGATCTCGACTACGACGGCAAGCGGGTGGTGGTGATCGGCAGCGGCGCCACCGCGATGACCCTCGTCCCAGCGCTCGCGGGGAAGGCCGAGCAGGTGACGATGCTGCAGCGCTCGCCGACCTACGTCGTCTCGCTGCCGGCGCAGGACCGGATCGCGATGGCGTTGCAGCGCCGGCTGCCCGCCCGCCTCGCCTACTCGCTGACCCGCGCCAAGAACGTCGCGCTGCAGCTGATCAGCTACCGGGTCAGCCGCCGCTTCCCGCGACTGATGCGGAAGTTCTTCCGCAACGGAGCCGCCGCGGCGCTGCCGGAGGGCTACGACGTCGACACCCACTTCAATCCCGACTACGACCCATGGGACCAGCGCGTCTGCCTCCTCCCCGACGGCGACCTGTTCAAGGCGATCCGCTCCGGCGAGGCGGAGATCGTCACCGACCGGATCGAGACGTTCACCGAGGTCGGAATCCGGCTGGAGTCCGGGCGCGAGCTCGAAGCCGACGTGATCGTCACTGCGACCGGGTTGCAGATGCTCTTCCTCGGCGACATCGACGTCGTCGTCGACGGCCGCGAGCTCGACCTGTCCGACAGCGTCGCCTACAAGGGGATGATGCTCGCGGGCGTCCCGAACCTCTCCTTCTCCGTCGGCTACACGAACGCCTCCTGGACGCTCAAGTGCGACCTCGTCTCCAAGTACGTCTGCCGCCTGCTCAACCACATGGACGAGCACGGCTACGTCTACTGCACGCCGCGGGCTCCGGGTCCCGATGTCGACCTCGAGCCGGTCGTAGACCTGAAGGCCGGCTACGTCCTCCGCTCGCTCGAGGAGCTGCCGAAGCAGGGTTCCCGGCCGCCGTGGCGGCTCAAGCAGAACTACCCGTACGACATCGCGATGCTCCGCTGGGGCCCGATCGACGACGGGATGGAGTTCGCGCGGTCGCCGGCCTCGGCACCGGCGGAAACCGTCGCGACGTAAGGCACGCTCCACCGCGAGCAGTCCGTTGGACGACCTGGGTGCACTTTCCGTTCCATATGAACGGAAATCGCACCCACTCCCTGGGAGGGAGTCGTGCAACCAGCTGAGCCATCGGGATGCGTCGAGACCCTTCGGAACTCCGGCCCGGGCGCTACCAGGCGGGCTCAGGTCGCTCGGTCCCGCGAAGGGCGGGGCGCGGGGCGAGGACGAACTTCCACGTCAGCAGGGCTCCGGCGGCCATCATCGTGATCGCAAGCAGCGAACCGAGCGAGAGCAGCGGGACGCCGGTCAGGCCGTTGCCGATGTTGCAGCCATGCGCGAGCGTGCCGCCGATCCCCATCGCGAGCCCGCCGCCGGCCGCGCGGAGCGAGCGACTGGCGTCGGGGAGCCGGATCGGGCCGCGGATCGTCGCTGCGGCGCCGGCGATCACGCCGACGGCGAGAAAGGTCGCGAAGCTGAGCAGGCCCGCATCGCCGGCGTCGAGCGCGTCGCGGATGTTGCCGGGGACGCCGACGAAGCCGAGGCCATAACCGTAGTCGGCCCAGCCCGCGACGACCCAGGCGATCGCCCCCAGCGCTCCGAGCAGCAGCCCGGTTCGGATCGCCGTCGACGAGCTCCGGCGCAGCAGCACGAGGCCGAGCACCCCGAGCGCCAGAGCGATCGGAACGTAGTCGACGCCGAGCAGGCCGTAGAGGGTCCGCTCGTCGACCCCGGACGCCGTCTCGTCGAGTTCGACCGCGACACTCTCGAACGGCCCCCGGATGATCAGCTCACCCGCGATGAAGCCGCCGATTGCGATCGCGGTCGCGATCGAGCCTGCGCCGGACTTCCAGAGGATGCCGGTTATGCAGCCGCCCGCGAGAGCCATGCCCGCGCCGAACAGCAGTCCGCCCACCACCTGGGCGAGCGGGAACAGGCCGATCGCCGGCAGCGCTGACGCGGAGCGGAAGAGCTCGACGTCGAGCGCGATCAGGACGGGGATCAGCAGCAGCTGGGCGGCGATCGCGACCGCGAAGATCCGCAGGATCTCCGGCTTGCGTTCGAAGACCGCGCGACGAAACCCGGCGTTCATGCAGGCGGTCTGCGAGGACATCAGCGCCCCGACGGCCGCACCGACGACAAGCCCGCCGATCACCGCCGCGGCGTTCATGCCGGGCCTCCAGAGCCGCGAGGTGAACGAGTGGGTGGGCGAACGAAGATGCCTTCACCGTATTGCGCGCGCCGGATCGGCGGACCACTTGCGACGCGGCGAGCCGGTCGCCGCCACGGACCCGTGCCCTACGATCCGTTCAGGCGATCGCGACCCGCAGTGTGCCGCTCTCGGAGCGGGCGAATCTGAGGCCGAGCCCCGGGCCTCCCGGTCAGGTGACCCGCCCGATCCAACTCCAACCGGTCTTGTCCCTTCGTGACCCGCGCGCTCAGCCGGGGACGGTGCCGCGGGCGAACCACGCGCGCGCCTCGAGCGAGAACGGCGCCTCCGGGAGGGCCGATCGGCAGGCCTCGCGCACGACGGCCCGGTCCTGCTCCTGCAGTGACGCCAGCGCGCTGCCCGAAGGACCGACGCCGAACGTGAAGGGGACCCAGTAATCGTCGAAGTCTTCGTAGTCCGCGGTCACCGTCAGCTCGTCGTCGACGATGTCGACCAGCCCGGCGCGATCGAGAAGCGCAGCGATCTCGCCGCGCGCGGTACCGGCGCGGTTCTCATGACGATCGAAGCTCGGGGCGACTTCCTGGATCGCCGACCAGAAGATCTGAAGCATCCTCATCCCACCTTCGTCGAAGTCCCACATGCACGAGGCGACGGTTCCGCCCGGCCGGGTGACGCGCGCCATCTCGCGCGTCATCGCCTCGGCGTCCTCGACATGGGCGATCACGAGGCAGGAGAGCGCGGCGGCGAACTCCCCGTCGCCCCAGGGCAGTTCCTCGGCGCTGCCGACCCGGACGTCGACCCCGGGATTTCGAGCGCTGCACTCCGCGACGAACTGCGAAGCCGGGTCCACCGCAGCAACGCGGTCGGCGCCGACGCGCTTCACCAGCTCGGCGGTGAGCCCACCGGGGCCGCAACCGACATCGAGGACGCTCATCTCACCCTCGACGCCGGAGGCGTCCGCGAGGCGCGGGGCGAGCCGCGCCGTGTAGCGGCCCATGAAGCGGTCGTAGTGTGCGGCGGAGGCGTCGAACAGACTCACGCGGGGAGTGTCCCACCGGCGATGAGTCGGGCGAGCTCCTGCCAGCGCGAGACGTCCCAGTAGCCGCTCGCGGCTCCGGACGGCGACGGCAGCACGAAGACCGCCGCACCCCCGAGCCGCATCTCCTGGATGCCGTAGTCGACCGCCCTCAGCCCGAGCGCGTTCTTGGCCGCGTGCTTGCTCGTGAAGGCGAGCCAGGCCGGTGGGGCGGCTTCGATCTTGGCCCGCAGGAGGTCAGGGTCGAACGCACCCGGGCCGATCTCCGCATCGGAGCCCGATCGCGTCTTGCAGAGATCGGTCAGCCCGATCCCGTACTCGACGACCTGCGGGTATTCCTCCGGCTCGAGTCGCCGCGGCGTCAGGCCCACGGTGTTCAAGGTCGGCCAGAACTTGTTCCCAGGGCCGGCGTAGTACGCGCGCCTCCGCGCCGACTCGGTACCGAGCGCCGTCCCGCAGAAGATCACCGCGAGCCCCGGCTCGATCACGTCCGCGACGATCGCGTCGGTCAGAGCTTGACGTCCTGCGATTTCGGAAGTTCGTCCCGCGCCCGCTGGTCCTCCCGGATCCCGGCGACGACTATCACGCACGCCGCCGCGACGATCGCCGACACGAAGCAGCCGAAGATGAAGATTCCGATCATCGCTTGCTGCGCTCAGGCGGAGGAAGGACCAAGGCACCGAGCGCGAGGATCGAGGGAACCCAGAGCCCGACGAAGATCCCGTACACCTTGTCATCGAGGAAATACAGAGACACGGACGCAATCAACGAGAGGCCCGCGGCAACCAGGAACAGTAGACGTGCTTTGTCAACGTAGTGAGATGGCATTGCCGATCACTCTACCCCGACTGACCCTGCCGGAACCAGAATGCCCCGACCAGGATTCGAACCTGGGGCCTACTCCTTAGGAGGGAGTCGCTCTATCCAGCTGAGCTATCGGGGCCTCGGGGCAGATTATCGCTCTAGCAAGCGGGTTTCGGGGAGGTGGTAGAGCCGTCCGATCCGACCCAGCCCGGTGGCGACGGGAGCTGAGCCGCGTCTATGGCGTCAGCTTGATCGTCCGCGTAGCGCGGGCCGAGGTGCCGTCCAACCCCTCCGCCATCAGCGTGACCCTCACGCGTGCACTTTCCCCGCTTCGCCTCATCAACTTCGTGAGCTTGCGAACGGTGGCTCCGTTCCTGACGAACTTGAGCCTGATCCTCTTCGTCAGCTTCTTGTGCTTCTTCTGAGCGCCCAGCGAGGCCCGCCTCCGCTTCAGCTTCGAACTCCGCTCGCTTCGACAGGGTGGCCTTGCCCGTGATCGTGGCCTTGCAGGGAAGGGCGCCGCAGCTGAACTTCAGCGTCAGCTTCTCTGGCGTCTGCTTCGGTTTCGTAGAGGCGTGGAGGGCAGGGGGTGGAGCAGGTGCGATCGCTATCGAACCGGGGGAATCGCCGACCGGGATGTCAGCCCCGACCGCCATAGCCGAGGCGGTGTCGATGATCGAGACATCGTTGTCGCTGACGTTTGTGACGTAAGCTCGGGCGCTGTTAGAGGTGGAACGCCACCCCTCCCGGCCAATTGCCGACCGGGATGTCGAGTCCGATCTTTGCGATCGGCAGGGTGCTGAGTACCGAAAGGTCGTCATCCAAGAAGTTGGCAACGTAAGTGCCGGTGCCGTTGGGCATGACTGCGACCGCCCGCGGCCCGTTGCCGACCGCCACGTCGTCCCGAATCCTGGCGTTGGTGAAGGTGTTGATCACAGAGACGCTGTCGCCGCTGGTATTGCCGACGTAGGCCACTGGATCAGACCGGGTTGATCGCGATCGCGATCGGGGAGGCGCCGACCGGGATGTCGAGTCCGATCTTCTTGTTCGTGGCGAGGTTGATCACCGATAGGTCGTCGTCATGGTTGTTGACGACATATGCGCGCGCGCCGTCGGGCGTGATCGCAATACCCCAGGGCCCGATGCCGACAGGAATGTCGGGTCCGATCTTCTTGTTCGTGGCGAGGTTGATAACCGAGACATCGTCATCGGAGCGATTGGCCACGTAGGCGCGCGCGCCGTTGGGCGTGTCGCAATCGCGGTCGGCTCCTTGCCGACTGGAATGTCGGCGGCGGCCTTGGCCTGAGTCGCCGTGTTGATTACGGAGACGTCGTGTGAGGACGCATTGGTGACGTAAGCGCGCCTCCCATCCGGCGTAAGCGCGATCTCGTCTGCGCTCTGGCCGACCGGGATGTCAATTCCCACCGTCTTGTCGGTGGCGGTGTTGATGACCGATACGTCATCGTCGGCCTGGTTGACGACGTAGGCCAGATTCGCGGCGGCAGGAGAAGCACCCGCGAGGGCAACGATGACGCCTACCACGATGAGGGCCGAGCGGATGTCACGGCTGACGCGCATCATTTCCGGTGATCTGAGTCTGAAATGCCTGACCTTCAGAGTCATCGGTAGCGACCACCGAAGGGGTCTGGGTCGCCTACCTAGAGGAGTGGGCGGCCGGGCATTGCCTTGCGTGTCTTGAGTTGGTCACCAGTGACCTAATCGCGCCTAATCCCGCCTAATCCGATTCGCATCTCGATTCCGGACCTGCCCGGAAACCCGCTCACACAGACAGATAATCCGACCTCCCGAGCACTCCCACACCGCTTAGGAGGGAGTCGCTCTATCCAGCTGAGCTATCGGGGCCTGGGGGCAGATTACCGCTCTAGCAAGCGGGTTTCGGGAGGTCGGTGATCTGCGGGGACGAGCGATCTCATCGGGCAAGTTCAGGCTCCAGTGACCGTCTAGTGACCAATCGTGGCCCGAGATGCCGCGTTTCGGAGCAGATGAACTGGACGAGTTCACTCCCGACCAAGCTCCCGCGGTCCGGGCCGCTACCTCTTCCTGATCACCTTGAACTTGGCCTGGGGGTGCCAACCTAGGACAGTTCGGCCAGGGGTCGCCCCCCGAGATCTGGTGCCAGATCGCGGCCCGGATGTCCTGCTCGCGTGGTTTGGCCGTTCGCGATGGGTCGGGGCGGATGCCGGTGCGGCGCTTGAACTCACCGGCCGTCGCGGCCCAGCTCGAGACATCGAACTGGTACGCGCCCGCGTAGCCGTTGCCGGTGTTGGTCGAGTAGTTGCCGCCGGACTCGCAATGCCTGCGTGCTTTAAGGATGCCGGAGCCGGGCGGCGTGATCAGCGCCTCGAAGCGGGCGTGGAACTTCTTCTTCCGTGACCTGACGCGCCGCGCGATCGCGCGGCGGCGGCTGCGGGTCTGCACGCACCGCTTGTGGGCGTTCCACGCCCGCCGCTCCGAACGCCGAGCCGGGTGCTCGTCGAGTACCCGCTTGGTCGAGAAGGCCTTCCCGATGATCGTCTTCGCGCGGTCGACGTGCTGGCCCTCGTCGAGGGCTGCGCATGGGCGCGTGCGTTGGGACGTGAAGCGATCGACGCCTGGGCCGGCACCAGGGCCAGTGCGGCTATCAGGGTGCCGAGGAGGCCAACAACTGGGAGGAGCGGGCGCATTCCGCGAGGCGTTAAATCGGCGGGAGCTTCCTCCGCTTGCCCTGCCTAGCGCGGCTGCCAGTCCGGGGCGGAATCGGTGCGGCCGAAGTCGCATTCCGTATTACCGGACTTCGCCAACTCGACCGGGTTGGCCCCGTCGGCGTCGATCCTGAAGATCCCGGCGGTCACCCCGAGGTCCTTGCGTCCTTCGACGGCGAACTGGGTGCCGTCCGGAGACCAGGCCGGGGCGATGTAGCCGGCGATGCCGGGGGGGGTGGCGGCGGGGACGGCGTGCACCTGCTTGCCGTTCGCCTTCATCGTGTAGATCTTCAGCTGGTCGCTGCGGGAAAAGGCGATCATCTTGCCGTCCGGGGACCAACTCAGGTCGTCGCCGTAGCGAACCAGCTTGGTCCGCTGCTTGCCTTTCGTGTTGATCGTGTAGATGCCGCCGTCGGCGATGTAGGCGATCTTCTTGCCGTTCGGGGACCATGCGGGGCCAGTCTTGTAACCCCCGTCCTTGGTCAGGCGATGCACCTTGTTGCCATTCGCCTTCATTTTGTAGATGTCGAAGGTGCCGCGGCCTTTCTTGTCCACCCACTGGCGCATGAACACGATCTGCTTGCCGTTCGGAGACCATGAGGGAAACTGGTCAGCCCTGTTGCCCTTGGTCAGCCGCTGCTGCTTTTTCCCGCTCGCGTCCATCTTGTAGATCGCGCTGAGACCGAAGCCGGGGCCGTCCTTCGTGTAGCGGGTGTAGGCGATCTTTTTGCCGTTCGCCGACCATGCAGGCTGGCGTCCCTTGCCGGTCAGCTTGCTCAGGCCGTCGCCGTTGGGCTTGACGGTGAAGACCCCCTCCTGGCCCGGCTTCAGACAGCGGCCGAAGGCGATCTTTCCGTTCTTGCCGGGGAACGCGGCCCCGGCCGGCTCGTCGCTCAGGGCGATGGCCATTGCGATCGCCGCGATCAGCGCGCCTGCCGCGATCAGCAGTCGAGCGGTCGAGATCCGAGCAGCCATTGAAGTTTCTCCCTCGTGTCGTCGTTGGGTCGAATGGCGTCCCATGCAGAGGGGGCCGTCCTTGCCAGGAGGCTAAGGAACTGAGAGGTGGGCGCATCCGTGCTGGCTGACCAGCTAGTGAGCATTTTGTACGGAGATCGCGGCCGGATCCCGATTTCCGGCCCGTGAATCTCTCCCCCGATGCCGGGATCGTTATCCGGAAAACGGGCACCTACGAAGTCACGATCAACGCGCAATGGGGGGACTCAGAGAACCCAGAGAACTTCCTGCAAATTGGTGCGGCCACGAGCTCTAAGAACGTCGCATATGCAAGCGGTTCAGCGGGCACAGGCAAGCTGAACCAGTCGGCAACCGGATACTTCTCTGCTGAGCAGGGCGACAGAGTCTTCGTCGGGGCTTCTCAATGCGGTACTTCCATCACGGATCTGGAGTCTTTGGAGATCGCTGTCCTGCCGCAGACGAGTCAGTGAACTGACGGGGACGTTCGCCTTCACGGCCGATGTGGGCGATGCGGTTAGGCGCGGCTCCTGCCGGTTCTCCCGGCCTGCTTAGGAGGGAGTCGCTCTATCCAGCTGAGCTATCGGGGCGCGTGGGCAGATTATCGCTCTAGCAAGCGGGTTCTGGGAGGTCGATGGATCGGCGTCAACCGCGTCTTTGGGCGGCGAGAACGGGCACCAGTGACCGTTAGTGACCAATCGGGGGCCGAAGAGCCCTAGAAACCACGGACCGGGCAGCCGCCGAAGGTGCGGCGAGACCCGGCTCTCAGGACCCCTACTTGCCCGTCACCAGCTTGATGATCTGAAAGCCGGTCGAAACCCGCTCGGAGGCCTGCTTGGCCGAATCACGGGCTCTCGCGGTAAGCGTGTAGCGGCGGGGCTTCAGCTTCAGCTTGCCGAGCTTGCCGGTGAACGGGACCGAGTTGGAGCCCGCGCTGAGCTGACGCTTGAACTTGCGGGGGCTCTTCGGCGGTGGGCCGCCCCTGCCCTCGGGGGACTTGCGGCGGACCTTGAAGGTGACGGTCGCGTCCTCGGAGAGGGTGATCTCGATCTGAGCGGGGGCCTTGCGCTCCAGGGCAGTCGTGCCGCCGGAGACCGGGAAGGCGTTGGGGACGACCTTCAACTTGCTGATCACCGGGGGCTGGTCGGGAGGCGGGGTCGTGTCGATCGTGAAGGAACGCTCGACCGGTGGGGCCTCGGTGTTGTTTGCCTCGTCGGTCGCTCTGACCTGGAAGGTGTAGTCGCCGTCGGATAGGCCGGTGTAGGCCTTCGGGCTGGTGCAGGGGGCGAAGCTGCCGGTGGCGGCTTCGGGGCCGTCGAGGCGGCATTCGAAGGTTGCTCCGGCTTCGGAGGAGAAGGCGAAGGAGGGGTTGTTGTCGTTGGTCGTTCCCGTTGGGCCGGAGTCGATGGTGGTGGTGGGCGGAGTGGTGTCGACCACGGTGAAGCTGCGGTAGGCGGGCGGGTCCTCGGTGTTGGCTGACTCGTCGGTCGCTCTGACCTGGAAGTCGTAGTCGCCGTCGGATAGGGCGGAGTAGGACTTCGGGCTGGTGCAGGGGGCGAAGTGCCGGTTGCGGCTCCGGGGCCGTCGAGGCGGCATTCGAAGGTTGCTTCGGACTCGGAGGAGAAGGCGAAGGAGAGGTTGTTGTCGTTGGTCGTGCCCGGGGGCCGGAGTCGATGGTGGTGGTGGGGGCGGTGGTGTCGGGGGTGAATGCCCAGAGCTCTTGGCCGTTGGTGCCGTCGTCGGCGCCGAAGTAGAGCGAGCCGTCGAAGCTCGTGAACCAAGTAGGGGTCGAGTAGCCGCCGCTGCCGGGGTTCATGTCCGCGACCAGGGTGGTGCCGGCCGGGTTGCCGTCGGACTTCCAGAGCTCCCGGCCGTTAGTGCCGTCGTCGGCGATGAAGTAGAGGGTGCCGTCGACGTTGGTGAGGCCCAACGGCCGGGAGCCGACGTTGCCGGGGTTGATGTCCTTGACCAGGGTTGTGCCGGCTGCGGTGCCGTCGGACTTCCAGAGCTCGGTGCCGTTGGTGCCGTCGTCGGCGCCGAAGTAGAGGGTGCCACCGAGGTTGGTGAGCCAATTAGGGGCCGCGCCGGCGTTGCCGGCGTTGATGTCCTTGACCAGGGTGGTGCCGGCTGCGGTGCCGTCGGACTTCCAGAGCTCCCGGCCGTTGGTGCCGTCGGTCGCGTTGAAGTAGAGGGTGCCGCCGACGTCGGTGAGGAAGTACGGGTTCGTATCGCCGGCAGGATCGATGTCCTTGACCAGGGCGGTGCCGGCGTCGGTGCCGTCGGACTTCCAGAGCTCGATGCCGGTGCCGTCGTCGGCGGCGAAGTAGAGCGTGCCGTCGACGTCGGTGAGCCGCTGCGGCCACGAGGCGGCGCCGCCGGGCCAGATGTCCTTGACCCGGGTGGTGCCGGCTTCGGTGCCGTCGGACTTCCAGAGCTCGAAGTCGGAGGTGTCGGTGGTGTTATCGGAGTCGTCGTCGGCCGCGAAATAGAGGGTGCCGTCGACGTCGGTGAGCCAGTACGGGTACGAGCCTTGCCAACCGCGGTCGGGGGGGCTGTTGATGTCCTTGACCAAGGTGGTGCCGGCTTCGGTGCCGTCGGACTTCCAGAGCTCGGTGCCGTGAGTGATGCCGTCGTTGGCGCTGAAGTAGAGGGTGCCGCCGACGTTGGTGAGGCCCGACGGGTCCGAGTCGCCGATGCCGGGCCAGATGTCCTTGACCAGGGTTGTGCCGGCTGCGGTGCCGTCGGACTTCCAGAGCTCGGCGCCGTTGGTGGGGTCGGTCGCGCTGAAGTAGAGGGTGCCGCCGAGCCTGGTGAGCCATTCCGGGTCCGAGTCGCCGCCGCCTGGATTGATGTCTTTGACCAGGGTTGTGCCCGCTTCGGTGCCGTCGGACTTCCAGAGCTCGTTGCCGTTGGTGGGGTCGGTCACGGTGAAGTAGAGGGTGCCGCCGACGTTGGTGAGCGTGGTCGGGTACGAGCTACCGCTGCCTGGGTTGATGTCCCTGACCAGGTAGGGCTCGGGGGCTGCGGCGAGAGCGCTGGCCGCGGTCACCGCCAGGGCGCAGATGGCCGTGGCCAGTGCAGCGAGGAGGGCGCGGGGCCGTGGTGCGATCCGACGCTTGGCCGCCGTGGCTTCGGAGAGGGAGTGACGGGTACTGGACGGATCGACGGGCATTGGCATCGCTTTCGCTGGGGTTGAACTCGCCTCAGCGCAAGGTGCCGGGGGGTGAGACTCTACTCGCGAAGTCTGGTTCGTGCGTCGGTTGCCTGGTTGCTCAGCCCACCCTGCTTCATGCGCGGGACGGAACTCATTGGGCACTAGTGACCAAATCGCGCCTAATCGCGTCGAATCCGATTGGCAGGTCGATTCCGGCCTAGCTGAGAAAGCCGCTCACGAAGCCGGATAGCCCGACCTGCTGGCCGCCCTCACCCCGCTTAGGAGGGAGTCGCTCTATCCAGCTGAGCTATCGGGGCCTCGGGGCAGATTACCGCTCTAGCAAGCGGGTTCTGGGAGGTCGGTGGATCGGCACTGACCCCACCCTGGGGCGGCGAGATCAAGTGCCAGTGACCGCCAGTGACCAATCGTGGCCCGAGATGCCGCGTTTCGGAGCAGATGAACTGGACGAGTTCACTCCCGACCAAGCTCCCGCGGTCCGGGCCGCTACCTCTTCCTGATCACCTTGAACTTGGCCGGGGGTGCCAACCTAGGACAGTTCGGCCAGGGGTCGCCCCCTGAGATCTGGTGCCAGATCGCGGCCCGGATGTCCTGCTCGCGCGGTTTGGCCGTCCGCGCTGGGTCGGGGCGGATGCCGGTGCGGTGCTTGAACTCACTGGCCGTCGCTGCCCAGCTCGAGACATCGAACTGGTACGCGCCCGCGTAGCCGTTGCCGGTGTTGGTCGAGTAGTCGCCGCCGGACTCGCAATGCCTGCGTGCTTTAAGGATGCCGGAGCCGGGCGGCGTGATCAGCGCCTCGAAGTGGGCGTGGAACTTCTTCTTCCGCGACCTGACCCGCCGCGCGATCGCGCGGCGGCGGCTGCGGGTCTCCACACAGCGCTTGTGGGTGTTCCACGCCCGCCGCTCCGAACGCCGCGCCGGGTGCTCATCGAGTATGCGCTTCGCTGAGAACGCCTTCTTGATGATCTTCTTGGCACGGTCGACGTGCTGGCCCTCGTCGAGGGCCGCGCACGGGCGCGTACGTTGCGGCGTATAGACCGACGCATTAGCTGGCGCGAGGGCCTGTGCCGCAATAAGCACACCGAGGAGGCCGATGATTCGCAGGTGCGGGCGCATTCCGTGAGGCGTTGAATCGGCGGGAGCTTCCTCCGCTTGTCCTGCCTATCGAGGCTGCCAGTCCGGGGCGGAATCGGTGCGGCCGAAGTCGCATTCCGTATTCCCGGACTTCGCCAACTCGACCGGGTTCGCTCCGTCAGCATCGATCTTGTAGATCCCGGCCACCACCCCCGGCGCGCTGAACGCCTCGACGGCGATCTCGGTGCCGTCCGGGGACCAGGCCGGAGCCTGGTAACCGACAATGCCGGCGGGGGTTTCGGCGTTCACGGGGCGCACCTGCTTGCCGTTCGCCTTCATCGTGTAGATGCCGTTGTCGTCGAAGACGATCCTGCTGCCGTTCGGGGACCAGTCCGGCGAACCGCCGTCACGAACCAACCTGGTCCGCTTCTTGCCCTTCGTGTTCATCGTGTAGAGGCCGTTGTAGGCGCTGAATGCGATCTTGCCGTTCGGTGACCAGACGGGTCCAATCTTGAATCCCCCGTCCTTGGTCAGCCGGCGCACCTTCTTGCCGTTCGCCAACTTCTTGCCGTTCGCCCTCATCACGTAGATGTCGAAAACGTCATTACTTCCCTTCAACTGATGGCGCATGAACACGATCTTCTTGCCGTTCGGGGACCACGAGGGACTCTGGTCCCCCTTGTTTCCGTTGGTCAGCCGGCGCTCCTTCTTGCCGGTCAGGATGTAGATGGCGCTGAGTTGGAAGTTGGTGCCGCCCTTCGTGGCGCGGGTATAGGCGACCTTCCTGCCGTTTGGGGACCACGAAGGCTCGCGGCCCTTGCCGGTCAGCTTGCGCAGACCTTCGCCGTTGGGCTTGACCGCGAACACCCCCTCCTGGCCCGGCTTCAGGCAGCGGGCGAAGGCGATCTTGCCGTTCTTGCCGGGGAATGCAGCACCGGCCGGCTCGCCGCTCGAGGCAATGGCGAGTGCGATCGCCGCTGTGAGTGCGCCTGCCGCGATCAGCAATCGAGCGGTCGAGATCCGAGCAGTCATTGAAGTTTCTCCCTCATGTCGTCGTTGGGTCGAATGGCGTCCCATGCAGAGAGACCGCCTCTGTCAGGCAGGCTAGGCGGCTGAGAGGTGAGTGCATCCGTGCTGGCTGACCAGCTAGTGGGCATTTTGTACGTAGCTCTCGACCGGGATGCGCCCGAATGTCGGACTTGAGATTCGTTTGGGCAACGGGCCGCTCTCGCTGCCCAAACCCCATCCGAAATGACCCGATCCTGGCCTAGTCTGGGCTGACCGCGAAGGAAAGGGAAACCGCTTTGCAATGCGGTTAGGCGCGGCTCCTGCCGGTTCTCCTAGCCTGCTCTAGGAGGGAGACGCTCTATCCAGCTGAGCTATCGGGGCCTCGGGCCAACTTACCGCTCTAGCAAGCGGTCATCAGGGGCAGCACCGGGACCATCGCCCGCTCACCGAGGCGCGGGTTCGGGCACCTTGCTGCCCGTTGCGGCCCAATCAAGGGCTCGATCGGACCCGGCGAGGCGTGAAGACGGCGACCGCGAAATAACAGTAGCTTCTTCTTCAGTCCAATACACGAAAATAGTTACGGGAGATTTGTGAGCAACTTCAATCTACGCCGGTCGCGCAATTCTGAAACGAGTCGGCGGAGGTTGAGCAAGCCAAGCCCGGCGATGGCCGTGGCACTCGTGGCCCTGTTCTTTGCGATGACCGGAATGGGCATCGCCGCCAAGTCCATGATCACGGGCAAGCAGATCAAGAACGGGACAGTTACCTCGAAGGATCTCGCCAAGGGCGCGGTCAAGGCGAAGAACCTCGCCGGGGCGCGGTGACGCCGTCCGCTCTCGCCGGGGGCGCGGTCACGCCGGCCGCTCTCGCCGATAATGCGGTCACCGCCTCCAAGCTCGCAGGCAGTTCGATTACCGCAAGAGCGATCGACGGCTCGCTGCCGGCGCGATCCGCTGGACGACGTGTTACTCGGTTTTTTCAGGTCTGCCCAAACGGCATGATCGTCGGCAGCAACGAGAATTGCCCCGGCATTGCGCAGGTTTCCGACATGCGGTACGGCCAAGCGACCGGCTTCTCTGACTGGGCCGACCCCGTACCTATCGGCGGTGGGGCCGCTTGCCTCTTTCCGGCCGGCCCCGACGGAGTCCCGCTAGACCTCATTTCGACATATCCCGATTTCCGGCCCGTGAATCTCTCCCCCGATGCCGGGACCGTTATCCCGAACACGGGCACCTACGAAGTCACGATCAACGCGCAATGGGGGGACTCAGAGAACCCAGACAACTTCCTGCAAATTGGTGCGGCCACGAGCTCTAAGAACGTCGCATACGCAAGCGGATCAGCGGGCACTGGCAAGCTGAACCAGTCGGCAACCGGATACTTCTCCGCTGAGAAGGGCGACAGAGTCTTCGTCGGGGCGTCTCAATGCGGTACTTCCATCACGGATCTGGAGTCCTTGGAGATTGCTGTCCTGCCGCAGACGAGTCAGTGAACTGACGGGGACGTTCGCCTTCACGGCCGATGTGGGCGATGCGGTTAGGCGCGGCTCCTGCCGGTTCTCCCAGCCTGCTTAGGAGGGAGTCGCTCTATCCAGCTGAGCTATCGGGGCCTCGGGGGCAGATTACCGCTCTAGCAAGCGGGTTCTGGGAGGTCGATCTGCCGCAGCCCGCCCCTACCTCCTCTTGATCACCGTGAACTTGACGGTCATCGCCTTGCCGACGTTGCCCGCCTGATCCGTCGCCTGGATCGAGATCGTGTGCTTCTTGCCCTTGCCGGGCTTCGACTTGGCTTTGACGGAGTAGGGGGAGGTGCAGGGCTTGTAGGAGGCCTTGTCGAGCCCGCACTTGAACTTCGCACCCTTCTCGGAGCTGAACGAGACCCTGACCTTGGCCGTCCTCTCGGTCGTTTTGATCCTGTTCTTCGGCTCTTTGGTGATCCTGGTCCAGGGCGCGGCGGTGTCAACGGTGAAGTCGCGGGTCGCCGGGGTCGGATCGGTGTTCATCTGTTCGTCAATGGCCCGGACGGCGAAGGTATGAGGGCCGTCGTCGAGTGCCGGGGTAGTTTCGGAAGCACCCGGCCCCGAGCAGGCTGAATAGGACTCGTCGTCGAGACTGCACTCGAAGCTCGTCCCCGCTTCGTCGGAGGAGAAGGTGAAGGTGGGCGTGGTGTCGCTCGTCGGCCCATCGGGCCCGGAGTCGATGAAAGTGTCGTGGGGGAAGCGATCTCCGTCGTAGGTGATCGTGATGAGGCCGTTGCCCGCCCTGACGCCCGTCTCGAAGACGGTGCCGGGGGGACCGTGGCCGGAGCCGCCTCCTCCGCCACCAACGGAGCCTTTGCCGCCTCCGTACCAACCACCGCCGGCGCCCGACTCAAAGAACTGGCCACTCGCGCCGTATCCGAAAGAGCCGCCGGGCGTGCCGCCAGCCACCTGGCTTCCGCCCGTGCCGCCGACGGAAGGGGCCCCTGGCAAACACCCGAGACAGGTGAGACCGTCACCCCCCGCGAGACCGCCTCCGGCACCCCCGGAGCCGGATAAATATCCTCCTCCACCGCCACCTGCGACGACCAAGCGGGAATTGAGGTTTGCGACGTCGGTCCGTACGTCGCTTGCCCCGCCCCCACTGGGTCCGAAATTCACACCACCACCGCCGTTGTAGCCCCCCGGCAGCCCGGGACCGTCTAGGCAGCTTTGATCCTCCCCCTTGCCGCCGACCATGACGTAGAGGGTGTTACCCGGCACCACGCTCACCGTGGCGACTGCATGGCCGCCGAGCCCTCCTCCGTTGCCGCATGTCCCTCCCGAGGGCCCACCCTGGGCCCCGTAGGCGTCGATCGTCGCGCTCGTGACGTGCTCAGGGACGACCCAGGTCTGGGGGGCACCGGTGTAGGTGAACGTCTCCTGGCCCCCGAACGCCGCTGGCGCGATGAGCAGCGCGGTGACGGCTACGAGCGCTGCGACCGTTCGCCTCATTCGCGCATCGTATGGCCCCGCAACCGACACGTCCCGGCCATTGGGCACAAGTGACCAAATCTCTTGGTCAATCCGCTCGCGACCGCCCAGCACGAACCGTCGGCCGGGCCGCAGGTATGCGGCCCGGCCGAACGGATCTACATGTCGTCGCCCCTACCCCAGGTCGAACTTCGCCGGATCCTGAATCGCCTGCCCGTCGATCTGGGCGTAGACCCTCCAAGTTCCGGTCCGATCGGCGCCGAGACTGCTGACATCGAGGTTGTGGATGTACTTGCAGTCGACGATCCGGAAGTACTCCCCGGTGTCTTTGAGCTGCACGCTCTGCGGTTCCTCGTTCACCTGACCCGCCGGCGCGTTGTCGCCCTTGGCAATCAGAATCTTCGCCGGCGGAGGGTCGCTCCTCAGGCGACCTGGCTACTCGCAAGGGTTCGAAGGCGGCCCGCCGGTCGCGTCGGTCCAGGCCGCCGGCTGGTAGACGTTGCCCGAACAGTTCTTGAGCCTGCCGATCAACGCCCGGAGATGTCGCTGTGCTTTCCGGGCACCCTTGGTCTTCGGCGGCCAGAGGTTGTGGTTCTCCTTCGGATCGCGGTCCAGGCGGTAGTGCTCGGACGACTTCGCCGTCCGGCAGCGCCGCGTCTCGTGGCGGACGACACTGTCGTAGTCGACGAAGATCTGCGGGCCTTCGCGGACGCCGGTGAACGTGCATGCCAGCGTGCCGCCGGAGACCTTACCCCGTTGGTCGACCTCGATCAGAAGCGGACGGTCCGGGAGACCACGAAAAGTCGCCGGCAAGCGCGTCGAGCAGCGAGCGCCCGTCGATCCGGCGGCACTCGCCAATCGAAATGCACGGATCAGCCCCGGCGAGATCGAGAAGCGTAGGGGCGACGTCGATGTTCGCGGTCGGTAGCGAGACCCGACGTGGGGCCGGGGCGGCGAGATACTGCTCGGGAACCCTGATCATCGCCGGGACCTGAAGCGACGGCTCGTAGACGAGGCCCTTCGACTTGACGATCCGATGCTGGCCGTCGAAGAAGCCGTTGTCGGAGTAGAAGACGAAGACCGTGTCCTCGAGCTCGCCGTGGTTGCGGAGGTTCTCGACGATCTGACCGACACCGCGGTCGACCTCGCGGAGCGCGGCGGCACGACAGCGCATCCGCCGCTGGATCTCCTCCTTCGCTGCCCTGTCGATCGGTGGCAGCCTGCGGATGAACTGCGGCTTGTCGGAGAGATCGGACTCGCGGGCCGGATGCGGAGGGAGATGGACGCCCGGGAGGCCGCGGACGCCCCCGAACACGTCGGGCCCGGGAAGGGCGCTGTGATCGCAGACGCCCCGCGCGAGGTGATCGCTGTGGGGGGCGAGCTCGTCGATCTGGACGAAGAACGGCTGGCTGGAGTCGCCGAGGTCGCGGAGCAGACGATTGGTTCGGTGGTGGAGGTCCCTGGTCACGTACTCGCCGGGGTCGTCGCCGTGGACGTTCACGGTCCGACCGTCGACCGAGAGCTCGTAGTCGCGGTAGTGGAGTCGAACGAGGCCGATCCAGCGGTCCCAGCCCGGTGCGCCCTCCGTCCTTCCGCCGCGTCGATATCCGTTCAGATACCTGCCGACATGGGCGGTCCGGTAGCCGGCCCGCTGCAGCCAGGCCGGAAGGACGTTCGTGTTGTCCTTGAGGTCGCCGTAACCGGGATCGTTCGAGAGGACGCCGTTGTTGTGGCCGTACTGACCGGTCAGCTGCGTGGCCCGGGACGGGCAGCAGAGCGGCGAGGTGAGCGATGAAGTTCGTCAGTCTCGTGCCCCCGTCGTTCAGGAGCCGGAAGGTCTTCGGCATCACCTTCTTGTTGAAGATCCGAGATCCTGATCGTCGGTGACGATGACGACGATGTTTGGTTGCACTGCGGGAGCCCTCTTAGCCGTCGCTGCGTCCTGGCCCCCGAGCACCGACGCGGCAAGAACCAGCAGTCCGAGGCCTGTGAGCAGGACGAGCAGGAGCGAAGGCCGGACCAGGTCACGAGTGCCGGCGGCAGGTCCACCAGGCACCCGCTTTGTGTGCAGCCTCATGGGCTGACCCTTCGGTTTGGCAGGGGAGGCGACGAGCGCATCGGCCCTACCCCTTCCTGATCACCCTGAACTTGACCGTCGCCGCCTCGCCGACGTTGCCGGCGTCGTCTTTGGCTTTGACCGAGATCGTGTGCTTCTTGCCCTTACCGGGCTTCGACTTCGCCTTCACCTTGTATGGCGAGGTGCAGGGCTTGTAGGCGGCCTTGTCGAGCTTGCACCTGAATCTCGCGCCTGCGTCCTCGGAGCTGAAGGCAACCTTGGCCCTCACCGATTTCCTCTCGGTCTTGATCTTGGCCTTCGGCTGCCTGGTGATCATCGTGTTCGGAGCGCCGGTGCCGAGCATGACCGAGACGGTGTCAAAGCCCCCGTTGGCGGTCGCCAGGTCGGGGTCGCCGTCGCCGTTGAAGTCGGCGCTGGTCACCGAGTCGGGGTGCTGGCGGACTTTGAAGTTCGTCTTCCGCCCGAAGCTGCCGCTACCGGTGCCGAGCAGGACCGAGACGTCGTTGGAAACGTAGTTGGCAGTCGTCAGGTCGGGGTCACCGTCGCCGTCCAAGTCGGCGCTGATCACCGAGTTGGGGAAGTCGCCGGCCTTGAAGTTGGTCCTCCGCCCGAAGCTGCCGCTACCGGTGCCGAGCAGGACCGAGACGCTGTCGGAGAAGTAGTCGGCGGTCGCCAGATCGGGGTTGCCGTCGCCGTCGAAGTCGGCGCTGGTCACCGAGATAGGAGTGTCGCCGACCTTGAAGTCGGTCTTCGGCCCGAAGCCGCCGTTGCCGTCGCCGAGCAGGACCGAGACGCGGTTGGGTGCGAGAACGTTGGCGGTCGCCAGATCCGGGTTGCCGTCGCCGTCGAAGTCGGCGCTGGTCACCGAGTAGGGATACAGGCCGACGGTGAAGTCGGCATTGGACCCGAAGCCGCCGTTGCCGTCGCCGAGCAGTACCGAGACGCTGTTGGTGCCACCGTTGGCGGTCGCCAGATCGGGGTTGCCGTCGCCGTCGAAGTCGGCGCTGGTCACCGAGTGGGGGTACAGGCCGACGGCGAAGTCGGTATTCGGCTCGAAGCTGCCGTTGCCGTCGCCGAGCAGGACCGAGACGCTGTTGGAGAAGTAGTTGGCGGTCGCGACGTCGGGGTTGCCGTCGGCGTCGAAGTCGGCGCTGATCATCGAGCTGGGGTAGTTGCCGACGGTGAAGTCGGCCCTCGGCCCGAAGCCGCCGCTGCCGTCGCCGAGCAGGACCGAGACGCTCTTGGAGTCCGCGTTGGCGGTCGCCAGGTCGGGGTCGCCGTCGCCGTCGAAGTCGGCGCTGGTCACCGAGTGGGGGTACGAGCCGACGGCGAACTCGATCGCCGGCGAGAACATCGGCTTGAAGGCGACGCCCGCAGCACCGGCCGCATTGGCGACGAGGGTCTCGGGATCGCCGCCATCGAGATCGGGGGCAGCCCAGGAGACGGACGCCCCGGCACGGGGTGCGAGGGCGAGGGCCGAGACGACGAGCGCGGCGAGAAGCGCAACGGTGAGAACGAGGGCCGAGCGGATGTCATGGCTGATGGGAGTCACTCCGGTGACCTGAGTCTGAGATGACTGACCTTCAGAGTCATCGGTGGCGACCACCTAGGGGTCCGGATCGGACTACCTAGAGGCTGGCGGCCGGCAATCGCCTCCGTCTCTTGATTTGGTCAGCAGTGACCGAATCGCGACTGATCGCAGTGAATCCGATTGGCAGTTCGATTCCGGCCCGTCTTATCTACGGCCGAGTCGTGGGGATGCCCCCGCCGCCCTCGCCGAGCGGATTCTCGACGCTCTGGTTCGGGCCCGCCGACGTAGCCGTCGGCCGAGGTCGGGATGGAGGCGCCACTCGTCGATCGCCGGCGGCGGAGCCGCGACGGCGCCACGATCGCCCCTCTAACCTTGCGGGCGGGTAGATGGGTCCCTCAAGTCTGAGAAGAGTTCTCGAGCCTGTCCAGGAGCGGCTCCACCGCGCGTTCGGGGTCGACTACCGGACTCCCTTCGCCGATGCCATCGCGCGCCATTGGCGCGTCATCGCAGGCGCGGCGGCGGGGCTCGTGCTGATCGCGGTCGTCGGCTATGCGATCGGAAGCTCGCGGGTCAGCGACGCCGCGACCGCGAGGGAAGCGGGGATCACGGCCGGCGAGCGTCGCGGCGAGAAGTCGGGCGCGAACCAGGGCTACGAGCGGGCCTTCAAGCCGGCGCGCGAGCGCTCGTACCGGCTCGCCTACCGCAGGGCCTACCGCGCCGCCTACGCCAGCGCGATGGAAGACGCCGGGCTTTCGGCCCCCCGCCTGATCAAGGTGACGGCACCGTGAGGATCAACCGCCCCGAGCGGCGCGACTCGTTCCGGCCGCCGACCGCGATCGAGGACCTCCGCTGGCGCTGGCAGCGCGGGTTCAGGTCGGTGGCCGGCAACGCGCGCGAGCTGCTGGATCGCCGGGT
This sequence comes from uncultured Conexibacteraceae bacterium, assembly GCA_963784885.1. Taxonomy (GTDB): domain Bacteria; phylum Actinomycetota; class Thermoleophilia; order Solirubrobacterales; family 70-9; genus RHKX01. The sequence goes on along the minus strand of CAWATA010000003.1, from coordinate 187,990 downwards.
CGGCTTGGCGGTCTTGGCGGCCCTGGTCGCCATCGAGGCCGGAATCGCCGGATATCAGGTCGGCTATTCGGGCGGGATCGAAGGCCCGCAGGCGGACCTGATCCAGCGTGAGGCCTATCGCAACGCGTTCGATCGAGCACGCGTCGACGCGGCCGCCGAGGCCGCGAAGCTCGGTGCCCGCGAAGGTCGCCAAGCCGGGATCAGCGCCGGGCAGGCCGCGGGCGCCCGGGCCGGCGAGCGACGCGGCTCAGCCGCCGCCGCCCGCAGGAACGCCGCGATCGCCGAGCGGCAGGCGCTCGCGGCCGCCTCGCGGCGCCGAGCCAGCCAGGCCGGGGCGACCACGCCGACGCCCGAGCCGGTCACGACTCCCACCCCGGCACCGGCGCCCACTCCCGCGCCGGCGCCCGCACAGCCGCAGCAGTCATCCAACCAGGGGTCTCAGCAGCAGCCCTGCTTCGATGCCTCCGGACGCCCCTGCTAGCGGCCGCCGCTGCTGACGCTCTTCGACTCGTTCTCATCGGTCAGCGTGAAGCGGAGGCCCTGCGCCTTCACCTTGAGCCTGTAGGAGAGGCCCCCGCGGAGCTCGACCTTGCCGCTGCCCCGCAACTCGTAGCCGGGGAAGCGGGCGGTGAAGTCGCACGCGAACGCGCTGCGGTTGCGCCGCTTGCAGTTCACCCGCAGCGCCTTGACGACGCGGCGGGCGAAACCGTGGCGCTGGAGAGCGACCGCGACCGTGCGGCGGGCAACCGGCGCCCGCAGAAGCGGCGAGCGGACGACCCTGAAGGCGACCTTCGCCGTCTTCCCGGTGTTGCCGCTCTCATCGGTCGCGCGGACCGAGATCGAGTGCTTCTTGCCCTTGCCGGCCTTCGCCTTCACCTTGACGCGATAGGGGGACTTGCACGGCTTGAACTTCGCCTTGTCGAGCCTGCACTTGAACGTCGCGCCGGGCTCAGAGCTGAAGGCGACCTTGACCCTGACCTTCTTCTTCTTCGTCTTGATCTTGGCCTTCGGCCGCTTGCCGATCTTCGTGTCGGGGCCGGTCGTGTCAGGCGGGGTCGTGTCGACGGTGAAGGCCCGGGAGGCCGGGGTCGGGTCGGCGTTGCCGGCGGCGTCGGTGGCGCGGACCCGGAACGTATGGGGACCGTCGTCGAGCGGCTCGGTGGTGTGGGTGTCGCCGGGGCCCGAGCACGGCGCGAAGGGATCGGCGTCGATCCGGCACACGAAGCTGACGGCGCTGTCATCGGTCGCCGAGAACGCGAACGTTGGGGTGTCGTCGTCGGTCGTGCCGGTCGGGCCGGCGTCGATCGTGGTCTCCGGATCGGTCGCGTCGACGGTGAAGGTCTGGCTGGCCGGGGGGCCGGTATTGGACAGTGCGTCGGTGGCGCGGACCTCGAAGGTGTGGGGGCCGTCGGGCAGATCGGTGGTCGGGGTGTGCGCGTTTCCGGGACCCGAGCAGGGAGCGAAGGGATCGGCGTCGACCCGGCATTCGAAGGTTGCGTTCGGGTCGGAGGAGAACTCGAAGGTCGGCCGGTTGTCGTTCGTCAGGCCCGATGGGCCGGAGTCGATCGTCGTGGCCGGTCCGGTCGTGTCGACGTTGAAGTCCTCGGTCTTCGCGGAGCCCGTGTTGTTGGCGGCGTCGGTCGCGCGAACGTAGAAGGTGTGGGGGCCGTCCTCGAGCGCAGCGGTGGTGTGCGGCGAGGTGCATGGCGCGAAGTCGGCGGGGGTCCCGTCGACCCGGCATTCGAAGGTTGCGCCGCGGGTCCTCGTTCGAGGAGAAGGTGAAGGTCGGGGTGGTGTCGTTGGTCGGGCCGCTGGGGCCGGTGTCGATCGTCGTCTGCGGGGCGGTCGTGTCGACGGTGAAGTTGCGGGTGGCCGGCGAGGCGTCGCTGTTGCCGGCGGTGTCGGTGGCGCGGACCTCGAAGGTGTGGGGGCCCTGGCTGAGGACGGCGGTCGTGTGGGTGCCCGATCCCGAGCAGGGAGCGAAGGCGGCGGCGTCGATCCGGCATTCGAAGGTTGCGCCGGGGTCCTCGTTCGAGGAGAAGGTGAAGGTCGGGGTGGTGTCGTTGGTCGGGCCGCTGGGGCCGGTGTCGATCGTCGTCTGCGGAGCGGTCGTGTCGACGGTGAAGGTCTGAGAGGCGGGGGTCGGGTCCGGGTCCGTGGTCGTCGAGTCGATCGCCCTGACGAGGAATGTGTGCTCTGCGTCCGTGAGCGCGCCCGTCGTGTGTGGCGACGTGCAGGGAAGGAAGTCGACGTCGGTCCCGTCGACCCGGCACTCGAACGTGGCGGTGGGATCGTCCGGGGACGAGAACGTGAAGGTGGGGGTGCTGTCGTTGGTCGGATCGGTCGTGCCGACGTCGATCTGCGTGTCCGCCGCGAGCGCGCTCGGCGCCAGCAGCAGGCTCCCCAGCCCGGCCGCGAGCAGCGCCGCGCGGAGGCGGCCCCGGCGCCGATGCCGGGTTCGATCGAACATCCGTCTACCCATCCGAAACAGCGAGCCTAGCGCCGAGAGGTTGTCCGATCCAGAGACAACCGGCCCCGGCCGCAAGCGCCCGCCCGCCGCTCGGTCAGGGATTCATCCGGTCCATCGCCCGACGGAGCTCGGCGAAGGTGATGTCGCCCGGAACCGGGTTGGCGCGATACGTGGCGCCGCGCGGATAGGTGATCCGGAAGATCGGCTTGCCCCGCTCGTTGTAGGCCGCGACCACGCCGGGATTGCTGACTCCCCAGTTGATCAGCCAGCCGGATCCGACGCGGCGGGCCGATCCGCCGGCGCCGGAGACCGTCACCTTCGGGTCGATGACCTCCTCGGTCATCCGGGCCACCCCCCTGCGCTCGTCGATCCGGTAGCGAACCGCCCGGGGCACCCGGTCAGAGAAGGTCGAGTTGTCGAAGACGGTCACGGTCCCGTCGTCGAGCACCCTGACGTCGTGCTGGCCGACGAGCGGATCATCCCGGCGCGGATCGCCGCGGACCTCGAGGCTCTTGCCTGTCTCCGTCCCTCCCAGCTTCCAGACGATCTTCCCGGTCCTGCGGTCGACCTTGTAGATCGCGTCGAGGTGGCGGAACGACAGGTACATGTAGCGGCCGACGACGTCGACCCCGTTCCAGTGGGAGACGTCGTAGTCGGCCGGGTTCGCCGGAAGCAGCGTCTGCCACCAGCGGTCGGGGGTCTGGCCGAGGCCGATGTGGCGGCCCGAGTCCCAGCTGCGGACGAGATCGCCGTCGGGGGTCAGCTCCTCGAGGGTGGTGTTCCTGACGCCCGCGTCGATGGGGCCCCCGTAGGCGCTGAGATCGACGCCCTCGTCGTAGGTCGGGACCCCGACCAGCTCGTTGCCGTTGGGTAGGGCCAGGTGGTCGTGAATGTCGAGGTATCCGCCGCTGGAGGAGGCGACCGTGCGGATGATTCGCCCGGTCAGCGTCCGGTACTCGTACAGGCCGAAATCGACGATGCCGGCCTGCCCGCCGGCGTTCCAGCCGAGCCGGCCGTCCGGGTAGATCTGAGCGTCGAAGGGAAGGTCGTCCGACCGGAGCCACCAGACCGGTGCGCCGGCCCGGCTCATCGCGACCGCGTAGTTGGGGGGAAGCTGGATCACGTAGAGCCGCGGCCCTCCCCTGCGGACCGCCTTGAAGTCGAAGTCGAACATGTCCTCGGGCAGACAGCGGACGTACGCCCGGCGGACCTCGCCGTCGCGGCGGACGAAGCGGATGCGGACGTCCTCGCCGCCGGCGATGGGGGCGCGACCGGTGTAGTCGCCACCCCTGGGGCCGGCTCCGCCGACCGCGACCTTCCAGCCGCGGGCCCCGTCGACGTCGAGCGTGAGCCCGTCGGCGCCGCAGCGCGCGCCGTAGTTGTTGACGCTCCAGTCGAAGCCCGGGACGAGCTCGTCGCCGTCGGCGGCGGCGAGCGCCGGCCGCTGCTGTCCGGGGGCTGCCGAAGCGGACGCGGGAAGCGTCGCGGCGAGGCCGAGCGCGGCCAGGACGAGGAGCGTTCGGAGCGGCGCGGGCATCAGGCTGAGACTATTGACTCGGGGCCAACGACGAGCCGGTTATCGCGGCCCTGATCCTGCCGGGCGGCGCGCTAGCTTGGGCCCATGAAGTCCGAGGGCGACTTGCACCGGCCGCCCCCCGCCGGCGATGGCGACGGCGATGGCTGAGCATCCCGCCGACCCCGCGCGGGAGCTCGCCGCCGGCCTCTGGGGCTGGTCGCGCCGTCATCCGGAATGGCATCCGGGCGCATTCGGCGCCGAGGTCGTCGCCTTCATGGCCGAAACGCCCGAGGCGGCGCTCTTGATCGACCCCCAGCTCGACGGCGACGGCGATCCGGTCTGGGAGCTGATCGAGGGCACCACGGGGCCGATCCGGACCCTCGTGACCCTCCCGTACCACGCGCGCTCCAGCGAGGCGGTCCGCGATCGCCTCGGAGCCGGGCGTGAGGTGACGATCCATGGACACCCGGCCGTCGCCAAGCGGCTCGCCTCACAGCGTGGATTCGAGCCGTTCTCCCCCGGCGACGAGTTGCCCGCGGGAGTCACCGCGTATCGGATCGGCAAGCCACGCCGGCACGAGACCCCGCTCCATCTGCCCTCGCACCGGGCCGTCGTCTTCGGCGACGCCGTCGTGGGCTCGCCCGTCGGCCCGCGGATGTGGGCACCGGAGCCGATCGACGACCGCGTCCTTCGGTTCTACGCCGAGCGGTTCGCCCCGACGCTCGCGCCGCTGCTCGAGCTCGACTTCGACCGACTGCTGATGACCCACGGCCCCTCGCTGCTGCAGCGGGGCAAGGACGGGCTGCGCGAGGCCATCGGGGCCCCACCCTGGTACCGCGGCCCCGGCGACTGATCGCGGGGCTCAGCCGTCGCCGTCGTCGCCGGCATCGTCGTCGGCGTAGAGACTCTCGGACGCGATCTCCTGGAGCTTCCGGTTCCAGAGCTTGATCTCGAGGAACAGCTCATCCCCGAAGCCGTGGACGGCGTCCACCGCCATCAGCGTGAACCGGCCCTCGTTGACGGCCGATTGATCGAGTACCTCGTCGTCGAGCTCGGCGGTCACGGCGAGCGCTCCCCGGACGAGCGGCGTTCCCCAGATCAGCGTGATCTCGCCGCCGCGGCCGCCGTCGGAGCGCCACCTGCCGACCACGTCGTCATTGAGGTCGACCTGCCAGTCGGGGTTCTCGGCGGCGGTGACGTCGGTGAAGTCGGCGGTCGCGGTGATCTCGCCCGGCTCGCCGTCCGGCTCGTGCAGGAATGAGACGTGGCCGAAGAACTCGGGCACGATCCCGTCGACCTCCTCGCGGCCGGGCGCGACGGCTGGGACGTAGGTGCGGCCGCCCCAGCCCCGCTCCGGGAAGAAGCGAACGGACTCCAGGTCGGGCCCGGTGCCCGCCTCGCCGGCGAGCGCCTCGCAGGCGGCCGCGAACGACTCCGACAGACGCTCCTGCCAGCGACCGTAGGGCCGCGACTCCTGCGCACTGTCGGCGATGAAGCGGGGAAACGGGCGGGAGAGCGGCGGCATCGCGGAGCAGGCTATCGGTGCGGCTAGGCCGGCAGCGCCTCGCGCAGCTCCGCCGCGGCGCGCTCCGGAGCCACCGAGTTGATCTCGACCCCGGTCCCGAGCTCGAAGCCCGCCCGGACCGACAGCCGGGGCGCAATGTCCACGTGCCAGTGGAACTCGGCGGTTCCGCGCGGCGCCGTCCGCACCCAGAGATTGAGCTGCGGCACCCCGTCGAAGCGGGCCGCGAGGGCGGCGAGGGCGCGTCCGAGCAGCGCCCCGCCCCGCTCGTCGCGGTCGAAGCGCGGCTCGATGCTGCGGGGCAGCAGCCGCAGCTCATACGGTGAGCGCGACGCCCAGGGACAGATCAGCGCCGCCTCGTCGTCGATCGCGACGAGGCGGTCACGGCGGCGCACCTCCTCCGCCAGCACGTCCTCGAGCAGGTGGCCGCCCATCGTCCGCTCGTGATAGGCGGTGAACCGCTCGCGCTCTCGCGCGACCTCGGTCGGGACGAACGGGAGCGCGAACAGCTGCGCGTGGGTGTGCGGGAGAGTCGAGCCGGCGCGCGGGCCCTCGTTCACGCAGAGGTGCACGTGCGACGCCTCCTCGGCGCGGGCGGCGATCCGCGTCCGCCAGGAGGCGAGGGCGCCGGCGAGCTCCTCGTCGCCGAGGTCGGTGAGCGAGTCCAGATGGCGCGGCGTGTTGACGATCACCTCGTGGGCGCCGTTGGCGTTCGCGGTCCGGAAGAGCTCCGGCTCGCTTGCCCGGGCCGAGCTCCGAAGCGGGTCGGCGGAGCTGGTCAGGCCGGAGTCGTGGGCCGGGCGCGCCGTCGCGGCGGCGGCGTCGGGCCCGGTCAGGACCGGGTACAGGTTCGGCACCGACCGCTGCAGCCAGCCGGGCCCGTCGGCAGCGCCGCCGCCGGGCCGGTTCGCCCAGAACTCGGGCGGGGTCCGGTCCTCGCGGCCCTCGCAGAACGGGCAGGTCTCGGCGGCGTCGGCAGCCGGCTCCGCCCCGGCGGTGCTTGCGAATGCCCGCGGCCGTCCGGCACGGCCGGGGGCGAGCAGCGCCCGCTGGCCGGTGAGCTGGTCGATCCGGATCTCCGGCGGCGCTTCGCCGCTCCCGCTGTCGGGCGGGACGGTGCTCAGAGCGGTGATTCCGGCGGCGGCGGGGGCACCGGTGGCTCGGGGTCCCCGGGCTCGGGAACGACCTCGGGCCGCGGGCCCTCGGGTACGTCGGCGCTGAACGGCGCCCCCTCCCCGATCCGCTTGAAGGCGTCCATCAGGTCGATCGGCAGGGGGAAGACGATCGTCGTGTTGTTGACGCCGATCTGCAGCAGCGTCTGCAGGTAGCGCAACTGGATCGTCGACGGGTTCTTGCTGATGATGTCGGCGGCGTCGGCGAGCTTCTGGGCGGCCTGGTATTCGCCCTCGGAGCCGATGATCTTGGCGCGCCGCTCGCGCTCGGCCTGCGCCTGCAGGGCTATCGCCCGCTGCATGTCCTGGGGCAGCTCGACGTCCTTGACCTCGACCGTGGAGACCTTGATGCCCCACGGCTCGGTCTGCTCGTCGATGATCGACTGAAGTTCCTGGTTGAGCCGCTCGCGCTCCGAGAGCAGCGAGTCGAGCTCGGCCTTGCCGAGCACCGAGCGCAGCGTGGTCTGAGCGATCTGCGAGGTTGCGACGAGGTAGTTCTCGACCTCGGTGATCGCGCGGTCGGGGTCGAGGACGCGGAAGTAGGCGACGGCGTTGACGCGGACCGTGACGTTGTCCTTGGTGATGACCTCCTGAGGCGGAACGTTGAGCGTCACCGTCCGCAGGTCGACGCGGACCATCTGGTCGACGATCGGGATCAGGAAGCGCAACCCCGGGCCCCTCAGCGCGATCAGGCGGCCGAGCCGGAACACGACGCCGCGCTCGTACTCGCGGAGGATCCGTACCGACGCCGACAGGATCAGCAAGCCGATGATCACCAGTGCCGCGACGATTCCCAATGCCACCATCAAGAGGCTCCTTCCGGTTCGCTGCCAACGGCCTCGCCAGTGGCGATCAGACCGTCCTCGAGAGGGGCGACGACGAGCTCGAGCCCATCGATTCCCTCGACCATGACTCTATACCCGGCCTCGATCGGGCCATTCGCAGGATCGACCCGCGCCTCCCAGAGCGCGCCCTCGACGAAGACCTGCCCGGTCGGATCGAGCGGGGTGCGGGCGGTCGCGACCGACCCGATCAGCTCCTCGACGCCGGTCCGGACCGGGTTCTTCCGCGCCCGCAGGCCCTTCGCTCCGACGAAGACGGTGGCCATCCCGAACACCGAGCCGACGACGATCACGAACGGCACCGAGACCTCGATCTCGTCGGTCCGGGTGTCGAAGATCAACAGGCCCCCACCGACGAGCGCGGCGACGCCGAGCGCGCCAAGCGCGCCGGCGGTCGGCAGGTTGGCTTCGGCGACGATCAGCGCCGCCCCGGCGATCAGCAGCACGACCCCGACGGCCGCCACCGGCAACTGGATCGCGCCGATCAGTCCGAGCACCAGGGCGAGGGCGCCGATCGCGCCGGGAATGATCGTGCCCGGCGCGAAGGCTTCGAGCAGCAGTCCGAGGAGCCCGATCAGGAGCAACAGGTAGGCGACGTTCGGGTTGACCAGCACCGACATCACCTGGAAGGGGATCGTCATCGAGCGATCGTCGATCTCGGCGGCGGCGGTGCTGAGCGTCTCCTGCTTCGGGCCCTCGACCTCCCAGCCGTCGAGCTTCTCGAGCAGGGTCTCCTGGTCGGAGGCGATCATGTCGATCCGGCCCTGCTTGAGGGCCGTGTTCTCGCCGAGGCCGTTGCCGTCCTGCTCCAGCGATGTGCCCGGGGACATCGCGGCGACGTCCGCCGCATCGACGATCGCCGATGCGGGCCCGCCGGCGTCCGCCCCTCCCGGATGGACGTAGACGACGACCGGCATCGTGGCCGAACGGACGTCGTCGACGATCTCCTCGGCGGCGGAACCGAGGCCTCCCGGGGTGTCGAGCCGGATGATCGCGAACTCGGCATCGTCGCCGGCCGCGTCGCTGAGGGCATGGCCGATCCAGTCCGCCTCGGCCGGCGAGAGGTCGCCGCGAAGCTCGATCGACGGGATCACGTCCGCCTGCTGGGCTGGAGCAGCGAACGGCGGCAGCGCCGCCCCGAGCGCGAAGGCGGCGACGGCCGCCAACCAGGTCAGTCCCCTGCGCAGGACCATCGAGCCATCATCGCTCGCCCGCCCCGTCGCCGGGGACGACGACGAGCGTCAGCCCGTCGACCTCCTCGACCCGGACCTCGGACCCGGCGGCGATCGGGTCGCCGTCGGCCGAGCGGGCGCGCCAGAGGGCGCCCTCGACGAAGACCTGGCCGACCGGGTCGATCGCGGTCCGGACGCGAGCAGGCGCACCGAGCAGGTCGTCCTCACCGGTGCGGAAACCCTGACGGCGCGCCGCGAGAACCCGCCCGCCGACGAACAGCAGGCCGCCTCCGAGCACGATCGCGACCGGCACCGCGACCCAGGGGCTGACCGTCGAGCCACCCTCCTCCGGCTCGAACAGGAGCAGCCCGCCTGCGATCAGCGCGGCGATCCCGGCGATCCCCAAAAACCCGCCGGTCGGCAGCTGCGCTTCGGCTACGAACAGGGCCACCGCGGCGACGAGCAGCACGATCCCGATCGCCGCGACCGGCAGCTGCAGCGTCCCGATCAGCCCGAGGACGAGTGCGACCCCGCCGAGGAGGCCCGGGACTATCGCCCCGGGGGCCGCAGCCTCGAGGGCGATCCCGATCATCCCGACGAGCAGCAGCAGGTAGGCGATGTTCGGGTTGACGAGGATCTGCATCAGCTCGTAGCGCAGCGGCATGTCGCGTTCTTCGATCGAGTAGCCGGCGGTGTCGAGCTTCTGCTCCTTCGGACCCTTCACCTCGAAGCCGTCGAGCTCGGAGAGGAGCTCGGCCTGGTCACCGGCGATCAGGTCGATCAGGCCGGCGTCGAGCGCCTCGGCGGCGGAGACGTTGGTCGCCTCGCGGACCATGCGCTCGGCGAGATCGGGATTGCGGCCGTGCTCCGTCGCCAGGGCGCGGACGTAGGCGGAGGCGTCGTTGGTGATCTTGCGGCCGAGCGTTCCGCCGATGTCGTCGCCGGTGCTCGTGATCGGCGAGGCCGAGCCGATGTTCGTCTCCGGCGCCATCGCCGCGACGTCGGCGGCCTGGGTGATGAAGACGCCCGCCGATCCCGCCCTGGCGCCGTTCGGGTAGACGTAGACGACGACCGGCATCGGGGCGGCGAGGATGTCCTTGACGATCTCGCGCATCGACTCGTCGAGCCCGCCCGGCGTGTCGAGGCGGATGACCGCCAGCGGCGCTCCCTCGTCGGCGGCATCGGAGAGCGCGGTTCCCATCCAGCCGGCCGTCGCCGGAGAAATCGAGCCGTCGAGCTCGTAGGAGGGGACCGTCGTCGACGCGCCCTGGTCCCGGGCTCCCGCCGATCCCGCGATCGCGAGCAGTCCGACGACCGCCAGGGCCGCGACGGCAACCCGTGCCGCGAAGCGCAGCACGACCTAGGACTCGCCGAGGGCGTACTTGCGGATGTCCGCCTCGAGCGCCGCCTGGTCCTCGTAGACGCCCTGGTGCGTGAAGACGAGCTCGCCGTTGCGGTCGAAGAAGAGCGTGTTCGGGAAGCCGCCGACGAGGGTGGCGCCGACCCGGTTACCGATGTCCTTGTCGGGGTCGGCGAAGCTCGGGTAGGGAACCGGATGCTCGTCGAGGAATGTGGTGGCGGCGTCGTCGGAGTCATCGCCGTCGACGCCGATGAACGCCACCCGATCGAGGTTGTCGGCGGCGGCCTGCTGCAGCCACGGCCACTCGGTCCGGCACGGACCGCACCACGACGCCCAGTTGTTGACGACGGCCGGATAGCCGCGGACTGCGGCGAGCTGCTCGGAGAACGCGTCGAGCTCGCCGGGCACGAGCACACCGCCCTGCTCGTAGAGCGCCTTCAGCTTCGGCGGCGCCTTCGCAAGCGCCCCCGCGTAGTCGGGCGGGTCGGTCCCGGGGTCCGCCGCGGAGTCACCGCCACCGCACGCCGAGAGGGCCAGCGCGGTCACCGCCAGCAGCAGCGCCGCGACGGTCGTCGCCACCCGTTTGTGCTTGTTGCTGTTCATCCGGCCTTGCGCCCTGCTTTAATGCTTCATGCGACCCGAGAGGGAATGGGTCGCGGGGCCGCGGCCAGCATCAGCAACCTGACCGCCTCGCCCGACGAGCTTACTGCGCGGCACGCTTCGTCTTGGAGCGACCAGCGCGGTCACCAGCCTTTCCAATGGCAGAAACCACCGCACTCGCCGCTGATGCGGCCAACGCGCCATCCGGCGCCGACCTCGAACGCGTGCAGCAGTTCACGCGCGAGCCGATCCTGCTCGACGGCGAGACGCTCGCCGACCTGCACCCGGGAACGGCACGCCGACTGGCTCTCGACGCAGCCCTGGTCGAGATCGAGGAGGGCTTCGAGGAGCCGTCGCCGGAGTGGCGTCAGCAGTACTCGCTGCTGCTCGGCCTCGAGCGCGTCCTCGCCGAGGACCGCCCCCTGCTCCTCGACGGAGCCGAGCTCTCCGAACACCAGGTCGACGCCCTCTCGGGGACCCTCGCGGCGATCATCTCCGAGATCGAGGAGCCGGGCTCGAACCGCAACGGCAACGGGACCGGGCGCAGCGGCGAGGCCACGGGCAACGGAACCGCCGCTGATGAGGACGACACGCTCGCCGACGACGAGGAGCCGCAGGACTGGGCGGACGAGCAGGACGAGGAGGAGGACGAGGACGTAGTCGCCGACGCCATCGACGACCCCCACGCGAGCCGCCGCTTCTGGTTCGAGCACGCGACCGGCGCCGGCAAGACCGTGGCCGCGGTCGGCTTCGTCGAGTCGTCACGGACCGGCGGCATCCTGATCCTCACCCACCGCCGCAACCTCGTCGACCAGTTCATCGGCGAGATCTCCGACCGCGGGTACGCCGACCGGCTCTCGCCGCCGCTGTTGAAGGGCAAGGACAACGCCTACGGCCCGGTGACGGTCGAGACCTACCAGTGGTTCGTCCGTAACGCCGGGCAGATCTCCGACGCCTACTCGATCGTGATCTGCGACGAGGCGCACACCGCACTCGGCGAAAAGACGAGCGCCTGCATCCGCGCCTGGCAGGGACCGGTCTTCATCGGGATGACCGCAACCGGGGCGCTGATCGCCCGCCACGTCGCCGACCTCTTCCCGACCCAGACCTCGCGCTTCGACCTCGCGCAGGCCGCACGACGCGGCGTCATCGCTCCGCTGCGCTGCATCCGGATCCCCCCCGGCCCCGGAGTGCGGACGCTCACAAACGTGCCGCTGCGCCGCGGCGAGGTCGACCAGGACTTCGACCAGGAGGAGCTCGCCAAGCTCCTCGACCAGGGACCCTTCAACGTCGCGATCGCCGACCTCTACGCGTCGCGCTTCAAGAAGGTTCCGGGAGTCATCTACACCGCCGGCGTCAACCACGCCAAGAACGTCGCCGAGGCGATGCGCGAGTTCGGGATCAATGCGCGGGCCGTGTCGGGCGAGACGCCGAAGCGCGAGCTCGCCGAGATCCTCGCCGCCTTCGAGCGCGGCGAGGTCGACGTCCTCTGCAACGCGATGCTGCTCGCCGAGGGCTGGAACTCGCCGCGGGCGACGATCTGCATGCACCTCGCGCCGACCGCCTCGAAGCGGATCTACCAGCAGCGGGTCGGCCGCGTCACCCGGCGGAACCCGGGCAAGGAGGCGGGGCTCGTGATCGACCTCGTCCATCCGGCCACCCGTCACGACGAGGCCATCGTCACCCTGCACAGCCTGCTCGATCGCGACGTCTACCGCGGCGGTGCGATCGTCGTCGGCCCGGTTCGCCGCGGCCGCGGCCGCAGGGTCAGGGTCGAGAAGCGGGTCGTCCCGGTCTCGGCCGAGCCCGAGCGGCGCCTGCAGGTGCTCGAGCGCGAGATGTGGCGGATCGCCGTCGAGCGCCTCGACTACTCCGAGCAGCACGTCTGGGCCGCACTCGCCGGCGCCCGGGTCCAGCCGAACTCCTGGCGCAAGGCCAAGGCGATGCTTCAGCACGACCAGGCCAAGGAGCTGCGCCGCCGTTTCCTGCTGACCTGCATCCAGCGCAATCGCTCGACCCAACTGAAGCTGAAGGCGCTCGGCGAGCTCGCTGCGACCCGCGAGGCCGAGCCGTTCGACGAGGCGATCGACATGGTCGGCACCTGGCAGCGCGATCAGCGCCGCGCCGGAGTCCGGATCCTGCTCCAGGCGCTGGCGGAGAACCGGATCGGCCGCCGCGACCAGGCTCAGGCCTGGGTCTGGCGGCTCGCGGAGTTCACCCGCGACTCCCACGAGGAGTATGCGGTCGCCCGCTGGCCGGAGACCAAGCGCCTGCTCGGGCTCTTCGTCAACTCCTCCGGCCGCGCTCACGGCAAGAACGCTCGGCGGCTCGTCCAGGCAGCCCGCAACCAGGATCGCCGCCTCGCCGTCGCCCTCCTGGCCGCCGCCGTTGCGCACACCCCCGAGGCCGAGGAGGTCCTCCGCGGCGCCCGGATGCGGATGGCCCGCAAGCCTTCCGCCGTCGCTCGCGAGCTTCTCCGCAACCTGCCGAAGAGCAGCGGCAAGAAGCGCCGTCGCCGCAGCAAGCGCTCCCGCGAGGGCGAGGGTTCCGGCGCCAAGGACGTCGAGGAGAACGGCCTCGAGGTCGAGGCGACCGAGGGGGAAAGCGAGATCGAGGCCGACGACAGCCCGATGGCCGGGACCGCCGAGGATCCGGGCGAGGACGACCCGGTCGCCGATGCCGACGATTCCGATCAGGATTCAGCGACGCCCGAGCATGATCTCGAGCCCGCCTCGCCGCCGGTCTCGGCTTCCGATCACGACTCCCCCGACGGCGGGCCCAAGAAGGGGCCGGGGGCGAACCGTCGCCGGCGTCGCCGCCGGGCGGCTTGACGGCGGCGAGCGGCGCGGAGAGCCGGCGATGGCCTTAGGCTCCGCGGCGATGGGAAGGGTCCGGACCTGGGCGGGAATGGTTGCTCTCGCCGTGATCCTGTCGCTCGGCTTCGGGGGCGACTCCGCGTCCGCCAAGCCCGCGGCCCATGTTCCGAAGGCTCCGAAGGGCTTCTTCGGGGTGCACGTCCGCGGCCTCAAGGGCGGCGACTTCGCGCACATCCGCGAGACGAAGGTCGGCATCGTCCGGACGGGCTTCAACCTCGCGACGGTCCGGTCAACCCCGCTGGGCCCGGACAACTGGTCGATCTTCGACAACTACGTCGCCGGGACGGCCAACAACGGAATGGACCTGTTGCCGGTCGTCTACGGCATGCCGTCCTGGCTCCCGGCCGGGCTCGGGATCATGGATCCCGCCGCCCGGCTCGCCTGGCAGGACTACCTGACCGCGCTCGTCGGCCGCTACGGCTCCGGGGGCGAGTTCTGGAAGGAGCATCCCGAGGTGGCGTATCGCCCGATCAGGTACTGGCAGCTCTGGAACGAACCGAACTCGTTCGCCAACTGGGACGACCCCGATGGCCGGGAGTTCGGCCGGTTCCTCGTCCGGTCGGCAGGTGTGATCCACGCCGCCGACCCGAGCGCCTCGGTCGTCTCCGGAGGCATCGTCTCGAAGCCGCTCAACCCGGACGTCCAGGACGGGGCCCCGTTCCTCGGCGACGTGTTCGGGCTCAAGTCCGCGAGGAGCGCCGTCGACATCGTCGCCGTCCACCCCTACGCCAAGAACGCGCGAGCGACCAGGAAGGCGGTCGAGGAGACCAGGAAGACGCTCGATCGGGCGGGCATGAAGAGGACGCCGATCTGGGTCACCGAGATCGGCTGGGGATCGACGACGCCGGGAGGCTCGTCCGGCCGCGCCACGCGGTCGGCCGGGCCGCCGCGAGCAGAGCGCCGCTGGAATCTGACCCCGGCCAAGCAGCGCAAGAACCTACGCCGCACGTTCGAGATGGCGCTCAAGCAGCGCCGCAAGCTCGATATCGGTCGGATGATCTGGTACCAGTGGCAGGACGGCCCCGACAGCGCCTGCCGGTGGTGTGAGACGGCGGGCCTGCTCGATCAGGAGGGCGTCGCCAAGCCGTTGCTCAAGCTCTTCAGCAGACTGGCGCGGATCTAGTCCCGGGGCAGCCGAAGGCTGACCTCCCCCGAGCCGAGCGCGACGAGATCGCCGCCGCCCGTACGGACGAGGAGGTTCCCGCGCTCGTCGATGCCCTCGCCGGTTCCGGAGCGCCCTCGATCGCCCGGTCCTCCATCCCACTCGAGCTCGCGGCCGCGCAGCGCGTCCCGCGCCGCGTAGACGTCGAGAACGTGCTCGGTCGGCTCGCTCACCCACTTGGTCAGCGCCGCGTCGAGCGCGACCCTCATCTGCTCTGGCTTCACGCCGTGGCCGAGCGAGGTCGCCGGCCAGCGGATGTCGGCCGGGAACTCGTCGTCGGCGATCGCGAGGTTGATCCCGACACCGATCACCGCCCAGTCGGGAGGACGCGCCTCGATCAGCACACCGGCGAGCTTGCGCTCGTCGATCCAGACGTCGTTCGGCCACTTCAGCTCGCAGTGGACGGGCGCCAGCGACTCGCAGGCCTCGCAGACCGCGAGCGGCGCGGCGAGCGGCAGCAGCAGATGGCCGAGGTCGAGCGGCCGGAGGATCGCCGAGTAGAGGAGCGCCGCGCCGGCCGGGGCAGTCCAGACGCGATCTCCGCGCCCGCGGCCCGCCGTCTGCTCGGAGGCGGTGACGACGGTCCCCGACGGCGCTCCGTCCGCGGCCAGCGTCTTCGCGAGCAGGTTCGTCGAATCGATCAGGTCGTGATGGTGGTGCGGGGACCCGAACTCCACGGCGTCAATGGTATGACTGGCTGCGATGGCGCAGCGCGAGCAGCCCGGCGCCGCGATTGCGGTCCGCGGCCTCGATGTGATTCGCGGAGACGAGCACGTCCTCCACGACGTCTCGCTTGAGGTCCCGTCCGGGACGATCACCGGCCTGCTCGGCCCGAGCGGCTGCGGCAAGTCGACGCTGATGCGCTCGATCGTCGGCGTCCAGATCGTCGCCGGCGGCGAGATCGACGTGCTCGGGCTGCCGGCGGGGTCGGCCCGGCTGCGCCCGCGGGTCGGCTACCTCACCCAGGCGCCCTCGGTCTACGCCGATCTCAGCGTCGCCGAGAACCTCCGCTACTTCGGCTCGCTCTACGGCGTCGGTCCCGAGCGCATCGGCGCGACGATCGAGACCGTCGGCCTGGGCGCCTTCGCCGAGCGGATCACCGGGACGCTCTCGGGCGGGCAGCGCTCCCGGGTCTCGCTCGCGACCGCGCTCCTGAACGAGCCCGACCTGCTCGTCCTCGACGAGCCGACGGTCGGCCTCGATCCGGTCCTGCGCGCCGAGCTCTGGAAGACGTTCGACGAACTGGCCTCCTCGGGGGTCACCCTGCTCATCTCCAGCCACGTCATGGAAGAGGCGGCCGAATGCGACGAGCTGCTGCTGCTGCGGGAGGGCCGGCTCCTGCGACAGACGACGCCGTCGGCGTTGCGGGAGGAGTCAGGGCAGCAGGACCTCGGCAAGGCCTTCCTGGCGATCATCGAGCGCTCGGAGGGGTCGGCGTGAGCGCGCGGGCGACGGGTGCGACTGCGCAGCGGGTGCTGCGCCAGATCCGTCGCGACCCGCGGACGATCGCGCTCCTGCTCGTCGTTCCCGCAGGGCTGCTCGTCCTCCTCTACTTCATCTTCGACGGCCGGGAGTCGACGTTCCAGAAGATCGGCGCGCCGCTCTGCGGTCTCTTCCCGTTCATCGTCATGTTCCTGATCACTTCGATCGCGATGCTCCGTGAGCGGACCAGCGGGACGCTCGAGCGGCTGATGACGATGCCGCTCGGCAAAGCCGACGTCCTCTTCGGCTACGGGATCGCCTTCGGCTTCCTCGCCGGAGTCCAGGCGATCGCGGTCTGCTCGGTCGGCTTCCTCGCCCTCGGCCTCGACTCGCCGCACGGCGCCTGGCTCGTCGGCCTGCTGGCGATCGGCAACGCCACCCTCGGCATGGCGCTCGGCCTCCTCGCCAGCGCCTTCGCCCGGACCGAGTTCCAGGCGGTCCAGTTCATGCCCGCGTTCATCTTCCCCCAGCTCCTGCTCTGCGGCCTCTTCGTCGCTCGCGACTCGATGGCCCCGGCGCTCGAGGTCGCCTCCTACGCGCTGCCGCTCACCTACGCCTACGACGCCCTCGCCCGCGCCACCGAGCCCGGCGCCCTCGGGACCGGCTTCGCCGTCGACGTCATCGTCATCGTCGCGGCGACGATCGCCTCGCTGGGCCTGGGAGCGCTGACCCTGCGCCGAAGGACTGACTAGGGCAACCGGATGGCAGGAAACGGTCCCCTGAGGACGCTTTCTTGCCACCGGCCAGACCAGCCGCGAAGCGGATTTCGCGGCTGGCGGAAACACATATGCATCCCGTCCCCTACCACCGCGCCGACCGGCCAAAGCGGACGCGTCAGCGGAGCATTTGGCCGGGGTTACCTAAGGCGCCGGCTCGAGCTCGACCACGTCGCCGACGCGGAGGTCGAGGACCTCGCTGGCGTCGCCGCGGTTGACGGCGATGGCCATGCGGCCGGAAGAGTCCTCGTAGAAGAGAAAGCCGCCGTCGGCGACGTCCTCGAAGGCGTTGGCGCGGGTCGCGGTCCGGCGCCGCTTGCGGGAGCCGACCGAGACGCGGGTGGCGCCGGCGAGCGGATGGCCGTCGAGGTCGTCGCGGCAGAGGTCGAGGGAGATGTTGCCGAAGCCGTCGATCCGCTCGGCGTGAGCGAAGGCGCGGAGCTGCTCGAGGCGGGGGCGCGAGACCGGCTGGCGCTCGAGGCTGGAGGGCTCGATCGGGACGCCGGCGCTGCTCAGCTCCTTGCCGAGGGCGAGCTGGGCGGCGACCGGGGCGAACAGGTCGCGGCCGTGGAATGTGGCGGACGGGTTCTCGAGCCGGAAGTCGGAGTCGCTGATGTCCACCGCTTCAGCGGCGCCGCCGAGGACGTCGACCGCCGGAGGGAGCAGGCCGTTGTCGGGGCCGACGAGGATGTGCCCCTCGCCCTCGGTCCGAACGGCGACGGCGCGGCGGGGACCGCCGACGCCGGGGTCGACGATCGCCAGGTGGACGCCGACCGGCGCGTAGGGCAGCGAGTCGGCGAGGATCGCCGACGCCTGGCGGACGTCATGGCGGCCGATGCCGTGGCTGATGTCGATGACCTGGGTGCCGGGCGCGATCCGCGCGATCACGGCGCGGCAGACGCCGGCGAAGTCGTCGGCGACCCCGTAGTCGGTCAGGAACGTGATCGGCAGCCCCATCCAGCCGTGACTCTAGAGGGCGGCGGCTCCCGCCGGGCACGCCGGCCGCCGGTGCTCAGGCGCCGGGACCGGACCGCACCGAGTACCTGAGGTGGGTGACTCCCTCGCCGACGACGACCTGCCTCTGCTCGAGCTCGATCCCCGGACCGACCCCTTCGAAGAGCCGAGCTCCGGAGCCGAGTATCAGCGGGACGACGTTGAGGTCGAGCTGGCCGACCAGCCCGGCCGCGAGATACTGGTTGATGACGTCGGCGCCGGCGACGCCCGAGACTAATCTGGCGCGCCCTCCTCCGAGGCGGCGTCCGCCAGCAGGGCCTCGACGAGGCCGTCGGGATCGTGCCGCTCCGCCTCGACCGCGACCTCGTGGCCGAGCTCGCGAACGGTCGCGCTGGTCACCGGCCCGATCGAGACGACCCGGGCCCCGGCCGGGAAGGCGTCGCCGACCGTCTCGAGGAAGAACCTGACCGTCGAGGACGAGGTGAAGGTGACGTAGTCGGCCTCGGCGATCGCCGCGATCTGCTCCTCGCCGGCGGGCTCGCGGACGGTCTCATACAGCGGGACCACATCGACGTCGGCGCCGCGCTCGGCCAGCGCCTCGGGCAGCACGTCCCGCGCCTCCGCCGCGCGGGCGATCAGCACCGGCCGGCCGTCGACGTCGACCTCGCGCAGCGACTCGACGAGCGACTCGGCGATCGAGCGCGGCGGGACGATGTCGGCGATCAGGCCGAGCTCGCGAAGCCGGCGTGCGGTGCCGGGGCCGATCGCCGCGACCGTCGCGTTGGCGAGAGCGCGGGCATCGAGCCCGCGGTCGGCAAGGGCCCGCATCAGCAGCTCGGCGCCGTTGGGGCTCGTCAGGCAGACGAGCGAGTAGGAGTGGATGTTCTCTGCCATCGCCGCCACCGCCGCGGTGTCGATCCGCGGCTCGATCCGGATCGCCGGCAGCTCGACGACCTCCGCGCCGAGCCCTCGCAGCACCGAGGCGAGTGAGCTCGCCTGCGCTCGGGCCCGGGTCACGACCACGCGGCGCCCGTGGAGGGGGCGGCGCTCGAGCCAGCCGATCTGCTCGCGGCGAGCCGCGACCGGGCCGAACAGGAGGATCGCCGGTGCCCGGAGCCCGGCTTCGGCGACTGCGGCGGGCAGGGTCGTCGCGGTGGCGAGCACCGTCCGCTGGTCGGGCCAGGTGCCGCGCTGGATCGCGGCCGCGGGCTCGTCGGGGTCGCGGCCGGCGGCGATCAGCCGCTCGCTGATCCGCGGCAGGTTCTTGACGCCCATGTAGAGGACGAGCGTCCCCGGGAACGCCGCGAGTGCCTCCCAGTCGATCGCCGAGGACTCCTTATCGGGATCCTCGTGGCCGGTGACGAAGGCGACCGCCGAGGCGTCGTCGCGGTGGGTGACCGGGATTCCCGCGTAGGCCGAGGCCGCGATTCCCGCCGTGACGCCGGGCACGACCTCGAACGGAACGCCGGCGGCGCGCAGCGTCTCGGCCTCCTCGCCACCGCGGCCGAACACGAACGGGTCGCCCCCCTTGAGCCGCACGACCGACCTGCCCTCACGCGAGATCTCGACGAGTCGTCGTTCCGTCTCCTCCTGCTCCATCGCGACCCTGCCGGGAGCCTTGCCGACGTAGACCAGCTCGGCGTCGGGGCGGGCGCCGTCGAGGGCGCCGTCGGGGATCAGGCGGTCGTAGAGGATCGCGTCGGCTCCGGCGATCAGCTCGAGGGCGCGGCTCGTCATCAGTCCGCGGTCGCCCGGGCCGGCGCCCACCAGGTAGGCGACCCCGGGTCGCGGACCCGCGTCGCCGGGGACGTAGTCGCCACGGGTCATCGGCCCACCCATCCGTCGGCCCGCTCGAGCAGCTCGAGGGCGCCGCCGTCGCGCATCCGCTCGATCAGCGCCTCGGCCAGCGCCACCGGCTGCTCGGCGTCGCCTTGAACCTCGTCATAGAACTGTTCGCTCCCGTCGGGAAGGCCGACGTAGCCGCGAATCGTCAGCGTCCCCCCGCCGTGGCGGGCACAGATGCCGACCGGCGTGTCGCAGCTCGCGTCGATGCCCGCGACGACCGCCCGCTCCGCGGTCAGCTCGACCAGCGCCTCGCGGTCGGTCACCGCCGCCGCCGCGGCGGCGGCGGCGTCGTCGTCGCGGCGGGACTCGATTCCCAGCGATCCCTGGCCGGGGGCGGGCGTCAGCGCACGGAGGCCGAAGCGGAAGCCGATCTCGCCCTCGCGGCCGAGCCGCCGCAGGCCGGCGGCGGCGAGGACCAGTCCGTCGACCTCGCCCGCGGCGAGCTTCGCCAGCCGGGTGTCGACGTTGCCCCGAACCTCGACGACGTCGAGGTCGGGCCGGAGCGCGAGCAGCTGCGAGCGCCTGCGGATGCTCGCGGTTCCGACCCTCGCGCCCTCCGGCACCTCGGCGATCGACCCGCCGGGCCCGATCCAGACGTCGGCCGGGTCCTCGCGGGACGGCACGCCGACGAGGGCGAGCTCATCAGGCAGCTCCCCGGGCAGATCCTTGGCGCTGTGGACGGCCAGGTCGACCTCGCCCGCCTGCAGCGCTCGCTCGATCTCGCGGACGAAGCGCGACTTGTCGTCGGTGGCGGGCGCCAGGGCGCCGCCCTCGTCGCCGGAGGTTCGGATCTCGACGAGCTCGGCGTCGCCGATCGCAGCGGCGACCGTTCCCGCCTGGGCCAGCGCGAGGGCACTGCCGCGGGTGCCGATGCGAAGCCCGCTCAGGGTCTCAATCTCCGGCCCGCTCGGCGCGCCCGCGCAGCTGTGTGACCTCGGCGCCGGATCCCTCGGGCTCGGTTCCGGCGTCGAGACCGAAGAGCTCGCGGAGCGCGGCTACCTGCTGATAGGCGTCGGATTCCTCTGCCGCCCGCTTCAAACGCAGCGTCGGCTCGTGAAGGATCCGGCTCGCGATCGAGCGCGCCATCGCCTCGACCCGCACCTGATCGGCATGGCTCAGATCCTCGAAGCGGCCGATGTTCTCGGCGAGGACCCGGTCGACGACGTCGTCCCCGCGGAGCCGCAGCGATGCGACGGTCGGCAGCACCTCCAGCGAGCCGAGCCAGCGCTCGAAGCGGGCGAGCTCGGCGGCGACGATCACCTCCGCCCCACGCGCCTCGACCTCGCGGCCACCGGCGTTGCGGTCGGCGATCTGCTGGACGTCGTCGACATCGCGGACGACGACGCCGGTGACGTCGCGGCAGGAGGGGTCGATGTCCCGCGGCACCGCCAGGTCGATGAGCAGAAGCGGCCGGTAGTCGCGGGCGGCGGCGACCAGCTCGAGCTCCTCGCGCTCGACGATGTGATGCGGCGAGTTCGTCGAGGAGACGACGATGTCGGCCACTTCGAGCTGCGCCGGCAGATCCTCGAGCCGGACCGCGGAGCCGCCGAAGCGCTCGGCGAGCCCGATCGCTCGGTCGTAGCGGCGATTGGCGA
Organism: uncultured Conexibacteraceae bacterium; assembly: GCA_963784885.1. Taxonomy (GTDB): domain Bacteria; phylum Actinomycetota; class Thermoleophilia; order Solirubrobacterales; family 70-9; genus RHKX01. The sequence continues at coordinate 166,706 of CAWATA010000003.1, read as the reverse complement.
CGAAGACGGTCTCAACCCCACGGGCGGTCAAGGCGCGGGCCGTCAGCTCGGCGGTCTCGCCGGCGCCGATCAGAAGCACGTGGCGGCCGGTCAGATCGCCGAGCGTTCGGGTCGCCAGCCCGACGGCGGCCGAGGGGACGCTGATGCCTCCCTCGCCGATCCGGGTCTCGTCGCGGACGCGCTTGCCGCCGGCGAGCGCGCCGCGGAACAGCCGATTGAGGATCGACCCCGTCGCGCCCTCGACGAGCGCCAGCTCGTAGGCGCGCTTGACCTGACCCTGGATCTCGGCTTCGCCGACGATCATCGAGTCGAGGCCGGCGGCGACGCGGTAGAGGTGCCTGGCGGCATCGATGCCGCGGTAGGAGTAGAGGCTCTCGATCAACTCCGTCGGGCGAATCCCGGCCTGCCGCGAGAGCGCACCGAGCGCGAGGTTCTCGGCCTCGACCGAATCGGAGACGACGAGGTAGAGCTCGGTCCGGTTGCAGGTCGAGATCGCCGCCGCCTCGCTGACCTGCTCGTGGGTACGGAGGTCGTTGAGGACGCCGGCGGCGCGACCCTCGGTCAGCGCAAGGCGCTCGCGAAGCTCGAGCGGAGCCGTCTTGTGGGAAATCCCGAGGGCGAGCAGGTCGCTCACGAGCGAACCTCCTCCGCCTCCGCGGAGGCCTCGCTGCGCGGCGGGTCCTCGGAGGAGCGCCGCTCGGAGATGTCCGCGATCTCCTCGATCTCGCGCGAGATCCGGCTCAGCCGCGCGGCCATGATCGCGATGTAGATCAGCAGCAGGACCACGAAGACGATGTACGCCGCGGCAACGTACTTCCCGGCCTCGTCGAGCGGCAACGCCGGCATCAGCGCGAGCTCATTCCGCTGGGCGCGATCCGGCCGGCGACGCCGGTCGCGGGAAGGCGATCGTCGTCGTCGAGGGTGCGGCGCAGCCGCGAGAGCTGCCCGCGGGTCCGCTTCGCTGTCAGCTCGAAGCTGACCAGCGTCACCCACAGCAGGGCGATCCCGGCGAAGCAGACGAGGAACGTCAGCCACATGTCGCCGGGCAGGCCGCCGTCGACGGTGCCGAACGTACGCGGATGGACGAGCGATTGCGCGGCGCGGACGGCCATGAAGTTGAGCGGCACGAACGCGCCCGCGGTGATCGCGAACACCGACGCGTAGCGCGCTTGGCGCTCGCGGTCCTCGATCGCGTAGCGCAGCGGGTAATAGGTGCAGTAGAGGAGGAAGACGATCAGGAAGCTGACCAGCGTCGGCTCGTCCCAGACCCACCACTTGCCCCATGAGGCCTTCGCCCAGATCGCGCCCGTCAGCAGGACGGCGATGCCGAATATGACCGAAGCGTGGATCGAGACGTAGGAACGCGCGTCATGCACGGAGTCGCCGGTCCGGAGGTGGCGGATCGCGTGAATGCCGCCGACCACGAATCCGGCGAGAGCGACGATCGCAAGCGGGACGTGGAGGTAGAAGATCTTCTGGATGAAGCCCTGGTCGGCCTCGTTCGGGGCGAAGAAGAAGACGAGCGCGAAGCCGCCCCCGATCAGGAGGGCGGTGAGCAGGGCGAGTGTCCTGAGGTTGGACGGTTTCATCGGAAGCGAATCGTGATCCCGGCGCCCGTGGATCAATCCTCGATGAGGAAGTCGAAGGCAGCCCAGCCGATCAGCAGGAAGATCAGATCGTACAAGCCGAGCACCGCCAGCCACGTGCCGTACTGCTCGTAGGAAACGCCTCCGGCGGCGAGCAGATGCTGCCCGGCTCCGGCGGCGGCGATCATCGCCGGGATCAGCAGTGGCAACAGGATCAGGGGGCCGATCAAGTCGCGCGCCCGCGAGTTCGTCGCCATCGGTGAGATCAGAGCGCCGGTGACGGCCAGCGCCACATCGAGCAGGAGCAACACCGGCAGCAGCGGCGCCAGCCCGGCGCCGCTGTCGAGGAAGAACAGCCAGAACACCGGCAGCGCGAATGCCTCGAGCGCGGCGAGGTAGATCAGCAGCGCCGCCGCCTTGGCGAAGAAGAGCGCCGTGCCGTCGACCGGTGCGAGGCGGATCGCCTCGAACCCTCCCTGCTCGCGCTCGGCGACGAAGATCCGGTTGATCGCGAGCAGGGCCGCGAAGAGGATCGTCACCAGCAGGACGCCCGCCGCGAGGCCGCCGTCGAGCCGGGTCCGGTCCAGCCCGAACCGGAAGATCACGAACACGGTCGTCGCGAACAGCAGCATCGCCGGGACCGCCTGCAGCGTCCGCAGCTCAACTCGGAGGTCCTTGACGAGCACGGCTCGGGCGACCGCGAGCGTCGACGGGCCGCGGCGACTCATCGGCTCGACCCCGCCCGCTCCGAGTAGACCCGGCGGGCGCGCTCGGCGTCGACCTCGGTGACGGGCAGCTCGAAGGCGACGCTGCCGTCACGCTCGAGCCCGAGGACGCGGTCGGCGTCGGCGAGCGCGGCATCGACGTCATGGGTGACGAGCACCCGCGTCCGGCCCGGCGCCGGGCCGAGGAGCGGCGCGACCGTCTCGACCCCGGCCGGATCGAGGTTGGCGAGCGGCTCGTCGAGGATCAGCAGCTCGGGCTCGTGGAGGATCGCCCGGCAGACGGCGAGCCGCCGAACCATCCCCGCCGACATCTCGTCGACGCGGGTCGACGCGCGGCCGGCGAGGCCGACCCGCTCGAGCAACTCGGCCGCCCGCTCGGCGCCACCGGCGGGAAGCGCGAAGAGGCGGCCATGGAAGGCGAGGTTCTCGCGGGCGTCGAGGTCGCGGTAGAGCAGCGGCTGGTGGCCGAGGTAGCCGATTCTGCCGCGCAGCCGCCAGGCCTCGCGGGGCAGCGAGCAGCCGAGGACCGTGACGCTTCCCTCGGTCGGTCGCAGGAGCGACGCGACGATCCGCAGCAGCGTCGACTTCCCGGCTCCGTTCGGACCGAGCACCGCGAGGCTGCGCCCGGCCGGCAGCGACAGGGTCAGGTCGCGAAGGACCCAGCGGTCGCCGTAGGCGTGGCTGAGGCCGTCGGCCCGCAGAGCGGGCGCGCCGGCGGGCTCCGGGACCGGGTCGGGCACGGCGGGAAGGCTAGATGGCAGGCCGCTGTCGCCGCCGCCGGGCCGCGGCGGCGGGTGCGATCCCCCGCCGCCCCGGAGCGGCGTCCGCGGGCGCTCCTTCCCAGCCCCTGCCGCGCCCTCGGAACCGTCGCGTTCGCTTGAGGACCGGCTTAGACGCAGCCCTCATGATCGGCCGCGATGGCGAACGAGAACCAACGGGACCGGCGGGTCAAGCGCCGCATCGCAGCCACCGCGGCCACCGCGGCACTCGCCCTGAGCGGTCCGGCGACCGCGGCCGCCCGTCCGGCATCGACGCGGGCGCCGTCGCCGAAGGGGCCGGAGGGCGACCCGATCACCAGACTCGTCCGCTCCGATCATTCCGAGGCCGAGGCGGCGATGGACGTCAGCCGGCGGGCCGAGATGGCCGACCATCGCCGCCGCCTCGCGGACGCTCTGGCAGCCGAGCTCGACGGCGATCCACGATCGATCGAGCATGCCCTCGAGGCGGCCGACTGGGAGCTCAGCGAGGCCTACTCGCGCGGCGAGCGGCCGGCGTTCGTCGCCGGCGTCCCGGCGGCGCTGACCGCCGCAACCGGGATCAGCGAGGAGGAGCTGGCGGCCGCCTACGAGTCGATGTCCCGCCATGCCCTCGACCGCCGCCGCCTCGCACGCGCCTGAACGGCCGCGGCCTGTAGGTTCGCCGCCGTGGAGTACCGCTACTGCCCGCGCTGCGCGACCGAGCTCGAAACGAGGCCCTCGGACGGCCCCGACCCCGATCGCATGGCCTGTCGGAGCTGCGGGTTCGTCCACTACGAGAATCCGAAGCCGACCGTCCAGGCGTGGATCGAACGCGACGGCGAGTTCCTCGCGCTGCGCCGCAACCGGGAACCGATGAAGGGCCGGTGGAACATGCCGGGCGGCTTCGTCGAACGCGGCGAGTCGGGCTCGGAGGCGGCCGCCCGGGAGGTCCGCGAGGAGACCGGGCTCGAGGTGGAGGTCGTCGAAGCACTCGGCGCCTTCCCCTCGCGCTACGGGAGCGGCGAGGAGGCCGAGCCGATCCTCGGACTCGCCTACCGGTGCCGGGTCGCGGGCGGCGTGGAGGAGATCTCCGACGAGTCGGATGAGGCCGGGTGGTTCAGCCTCGCCGCCTTCCCCGAGCCCGCCTTCGCGGACGAGCGGCGGGTGCTGGCGCTGCTGCGCGCGCGCCGCGGCTGAGCGGCCGAGCCTCGCTCCGTCGCCAATAGGATCGCTGCGTGGAGGATTCGGTCATGGCGACCGTGGTGCTGCCCCTGGCGCTCGCCGTGATCATGGTCGGGCTCGGTCTGGAGCTCACGGTCGGGGACTTCAGGAGGGTGGCCTCGAAGCCTCGTGGCGCCGCGATCGGCCTGCTCAACCTGGTCGCGATCTCGCCGCTTCTGGCTTTCGCCATCGCGGAGATCTACTCGCTCCCGGCCGGCCTCGCGGTCGGCCTGGTGCTGCTCGGAACCTCGCCGGGCGGGACGACCGCGAACCTCCTGACCCATCTGGCCCGCGGTGACACGGCGCTTTCGATAACGCTGACGGCGATCTCGAGCGTCGCCGCCGTCGTCACCGTGCCGATCTTCCTCGAGCTTGCGATCGACCACTTCGGTGCCGAGGAGCTGACCGGGGACCTCGGGATGCTCGGGATCGTCGTCAGGGTCCTGCTGATCACGGTCGTTCCGCTGGCGGCGGGCATGTGGGTGCGCGCCAACCGGACCGCCCTCGCCGAGCGGATCGTCCTTCCGTTCAAGCGCGTCTCGATCGCGATCTTCGTGCTCGTCGTGGTCGGGGTGATCATCGCCGAGAACGATCTCGTCCTCGACAACTTCGACGACGTGGCGGCGGCGGCGCTGACCCTCAACCTCGCGGCGATGACCGTTTCGTTCACGATCGCCCGAATCGCCCGGCTCGACAACCGTCAGGCGACGGCGATCTCGATCGAGCTCGGGGTCCACAACTCGACGCTCGCGATCGCGGTCGGCGCGGGCCTCGCGACCGTGCTGACGATCCCGGCGGCCGTCTACGCCAGCTTCATGTTCATCACGGCCGGGCTGTTCGCACGCGTCATGTACGTGCGCAACGGCAGGACGCAGGCCTAGCGCCCGCGGATCGTCCTCGCGCCCGTCCGCAGGAGCGAGCCGCCGCCGTCCCGCAGCACCTTGACCGTCGACTCCGCCCCGCCGTAGAGCAGCCCCGCGCTCGCGCGAACCGCCCGGCCCAGCGTCTCGTCGTAGGGGTGCCACCAGAAGTCACGACCGCGCGCCGAGTTCCAGGTCAGGGCCTTGACCTCGGAGCACTCGTAGAAGCCGAACTCCGAGTGCGAGCGCCCCAGCCCCGAGTCCTTGACCCCGCCCCAAGCGCACTGCACCGCGGCGTGGGTGTAGGCATGGTCGTTGATCCAGACCATCCCCGACTCGAGCCGGCGGGCGATCCGCTCGCCCTTGGGGCGGCTGCGGGTCCAGACGGAGGCCCCGAGCCCGAACTCGGAGTCGTTGGCAAGGCGCAACGCCTCCGCCTCGTCGGCGACGACGACGATCGGCAGGACGGGGCCGAAGATCTCTTCGCGCATGATCCGCATCTCGTGGGTCACCCCGGTCAGGACCGTCGGCGCGATGTGGCTGCCCGGCGATCCGGGCACCTCGACCGGCCCTCCGCAGACCCGCTCGGCCCCGGCGGCGACGGCATCGTCGACGAGATCGGTTACGACCGCGGCCTGCTCGGCCGAGACCATCGGCCCGATCTCGGTCGTCCAGCTCTGAGGGTCACCGACGGCGAGCCGCTCGGCCGCGGCGGCGATGCCGGCGACGAACCGCTCGGCGACTTCGGCGACGACGTAGACGCGCTCGATGCCGGAACAGGTCTGGCCGGAGTTCGCGAATCCCGCCCAGGCGATTCCGTCGATCGCGTTCCCGAGGTCGGCGTCGGCGCAGACGATCGCCGCGTCCTTGCCGCCGAGCTCGAGGACGGCGCCCTTCATCCGCGCCGCGCAGGCCTCACCGACCGAGTAGCCGGTCGCGACCGACCCCGTGAAGAAGACCTTGCGGACGCTCGACTCGACGACGGCCTTGCCGACTTCGCCGTCGCCCTGAAGGACGCGGACGAGACCCTCCGGCACGCCGGCCTTCTCGAAGGCGATCCGGATCCGGTCGCCGATCAGCGGCGTCAGCTCGGAGGGCTTGAGGACGACGCCGTTTCCGGCCATCAGCGCGATCGCCACCTCGCCGAAGGGAATCGACCACGGGTAGTTCCAGGGCGCGATCACGGCGACCACGCCGAGCGGCTCGAAGCTGTGGGTCGCCCGCTTGCCCAGGAACAGCCCGCCCATCTTCACCTGCCGGGTGGCGAGGATCTCGGGACCCTCGGAGGCGATCCAGCGGAGGCCGTCGATCGTCGGCACCACCTCCATCGTGTGGGCCTCGGTGATCGGCTTGCCCTGCTCGCTGGTCAGGAGCCGGGTGACCTCCTCGAGATCGCCGGCCAGGATCTCCGCCGCGCGCCGCAGATAGCGGCCGCGGTCGGCGAGGGCGAGCTCCCCCCAGAAGGGCTGGACCTCGGCGATCTCGTCGACCGCCTCCTGGACGTCGCCGGGATCGATCGTCGCGACCGAGCCGATCAGCTCGCCGGTCGCGGGGTTGAACGAGTCCAGGGTCCCCATCGCGTGCAGCCTATTGGCGCCGCTGCCGCAGGCGCTCGAGCCGCTCGGCGAGCTCCGCCTCGAACCCACGGCCGGTGGGTTCGTAGAAGCGTGCGTCGCCGAGCGCCTCCGGCAGCGTGCGCTGATCGCTGACTCCCCCGGGCTCGTCGTGCGGATAGTGGTATCCGACGCCGCGGCCGAGTTCCTTCGCCCCCGGATAGTGAGCGTCGCGGATCGCCGACGGCGGTTCGGCCGCGCCGTTGCGACGGACGTGATCCTCGGCGGCGAGGAGCGCCTTGTAGGAGGCGTTCGACTTCGGCGCGAGCGCGAGGTAGACGGCGGCCTGAGCGAGGTTGATCCGGCACTCGGGGAGGCCGACGCGGTCGACCGCCTGGGCGGCTGCGGTTGCCACAGCGAGGGCCTGCGGGGCGGCGTTCCCGACGTCCTCGGAGGCGAAGATGACCATCCGCCTTGCGATGAACCGCGGGTCCTCGCCGCCGGCGAGCATCGCGGCGAGGTAGTAGACGGAAGCGTCGACGTCGGAGTTGCGAGTCGCCTTGATCCAGGCCGAGATGTAGTCGTAGTGGCGGTCGCCGCCCTTGTCGTAGAGGACGGCCCGCTTCTGGAGGGCGTCCTCAGCGGCCGCGAGGTCGACGTGCCCGCCCGGACCGGCCGCCGTCGCCGCGCGCTCGAGCGCGCCGAGCGCAGCGCGCGCGTCGCCGCCGGCGCGCGCGGCGAGCATCGCGAGGGCGTCGTCGTCGACCGCGGGCGGATCGGCGATCCCCCGCTCGGGGTCGGTGAGCGCCCGGCGCAGGAGCTCGGCGACCGCGTCCTCCCCGAGCGCCCGCAGCTCGTAGATCTGCGACCGCGAGAGCAGCGCCGAGTTGACCTCGAAGTAGGGGTTCTCGGTGGTCGCTCCGATCAACGTCACGAGCCCGTCCTCGACGGCGGGCAGCAGCGCGTCCTGCTGGGCCTTGTTGAAGCGGTGGATCTCGTCGAGGAAGAAGACCGTCCGACGGCCGGAGCGGCGGCGCTCCTCGGCCCGGCCGAGCATCGCCCTGACCTCCGCGCGCCCGGCGTTGACCGCCGACTCCTCCTCGAAGGCGCCGTCGGCGGCGGAGGCGACGATCCGGGCGATCGTGGTCTTGCCGGTCCCCGGCGGCCCGTAGAGGACCATCGAGTGCGGCTCGCCCGTCTCGATCGCGGTCCGCAGGGTCGAGCCCGCGGCGAGCAGGTGCTCCTGGCCGACGAGGTCCTCGAGCGCTCGCGGCCGCATCCGGACGGCAAGCGGGGCGCCGGCGCCGGGGGCGGAGCCCGCATCGCCGAAGTCGTCGCCGCCGAAGAGCTGATCGCTCATCGCGTCAGTATCCACGGGCCCGGCGATCGGAGGCCGGGCCGCCCGCGGGTCGCCCGCCGGTAACCTGCCGCCGATGGGTGAGGCCGAGCAAGCGGGTGACGCTGAGGAGATCGGCAGCGTCGACGCCTCGCCGAACGGCGCCTCGGCCAACGGCGGGCCGCCGCCTGAGCCCGAGAAGCTGCGGCTCGGCGGGATGGCGCTGCGCAACGGCCTGCTGATCCACGGCCCGACCTCCTGGGCGGCCGCCGCCCGCGCCAAGGACGGGTCGATCGACGTCGCCTCGGGCCGGAAGCCGAACTTCGGCGGCAACCGCTTCGCGAAGGTGCCGGGCATGCGTGGCCCGCTGCGGCTGGCCGAGGCGTTCGCGGTGATCCCGATCGCCCGGATGTCGGTCCCGTCGTCGCGACTGCCGTTCGAGGATCCCCGGGTCCTCGCGGCCGGTCTCGCGAGCACCGTCGTCGGCAACGCCGTCCGCGGCCGCGGTCGTCCCGCGACGCCGGTCCGCGAGGGCGTGGCCGCGGTCATCGGTTTCGTGCCGGCGCTCGTCTCGCTGACCGGCTCCGACCTCGCCGCCTACCACGGTGCCGAGCACAAGTCGATCGCCGGCTACGAGCAGGGCGTCGACCCGGCCGGAGTGCCGAAGGAGCACCAGCGCTGCGGCTCCAACCTGATCGGGCCGATGCTTGCTTTCTCCGCTCTCGGCCAGCTGATCGTCGACCGGCTCTTCGAGCACCCAGGGCGCCTCGAGCGCGGCGTCAGCGCGATCGCGGGCCTGTCGCTGTCGGTCGAGGTCTTCGTCGCGGCCGAGCGTCGGCCGGAGTCGCTGATCGGACGAGCTGTCCACGGCGCCGGGCACTTCATCCAGGCCAAGTTCGCGACCCGCGAGCCGACGACCGAGCAGCTCGAGGTCGCGGTCGCGGCCCTGGACGCAGTCCTCGCCGCCGAAGAGGGCTAAGCCCCGAGCGGTGAGCTGCCGATGGGCGTAGGCATGGACGCGCTGACGACGGTCGCGATCAACACGGACGAGCTCCTGAACCAGCTCGATCGCTGGCTGCCGCTCTTCTCCCTGGTCTTCATCGGGCTCCTCGTATACGTGATGTTCCGGATGCTCGCGGTGATGCCGAAGACGAAGCCGCAGGAGATCAAGGCATCGAAGCGCAGCGGCGTCCGCTGGGACGACATCGCCGGCGTCGAGGGGACGAAGGACGAGCTGCGTGAGGTCGTCGAGTTCCTGTCGGATCCGAAGCGCTTCAAGAACCTCGGCGCGAAGGTGCCGAAGGGGATCCTCCTGCACGGGCCGCCCGGCACCGGCAAGACGATGCTCGCCAAGGCCGTCGCCCACGAGTCCGGGGCGAACTTCTTCAGCCAGTCGGCGTCGTCGTTCGTCGAGATGTTCGCCGGGCTCGGCGCCGCCCGGATCAGGCGTCTGTTCAAGGAGGCTCGCGAGAACGCCCCGTCGATCCTCTTCATCGACGAGCTCGACGCGGTCGGGACCGCCCGCGGCAACGACGTCTCAGGTGAGCGCGACCAGACGCTGAACCAGCTCCTGGTCGAGATGGACGGTTTCGAGGCGAGCGAGAACATCGTCGTGATGGCGGCGTCGAACATGCTCGAGAAGCTCGATCCGGCGCTGCTCCGCCCGGGCCGCTTCGACCGCCAGGTCTTCGTACCCCCGCCCGACCTCCGCGGCCGCGAGGAGATCCTCACCGTCCACACCCGCGACAAGCCGTTGAGCCAGGACATCGACCTGCGCCGCGTCGCTCAGCACACTTCGGGGTTGACCGGTGCCGACCTCGCAAACCTCTGCAACGAGGCGGCGATCCAGGCCGGCCGCAACAAGCGAGCGTTCGTCGCCCAGTCGGACTTCGACAACGCCTTCGAGCGGGTCGTCGCAGGCCTGCAGAGCCGCAAGGTGATCACCGACCACGAGAAGCATGTCGTCGCCTGGCACGAGGCCGGCCATGCGCTCGTCTCGGAGCTGCTGACGACCGTCGACAAGGTCCAGAAGGTCTCGATCGTGCCGCGCGGCAAGGCGCTCGGCTACACGCTCAACCTGCCGCAGGAGGATCGATACCTGAAGTCGCGGCACGAGCTGATCGACTACATGAAGGTCCTACTGGCCGGGCGGGTCGCCGAGCAGATCACGTTCGGCCGCGTCACCACCGGCGCCGCCGACGACCTCGCCAAGGTGACCACGATCGCCCGCTCGATGGTCTACGAGTACGGGATGGGGACGTCGATCCGCTCCCATCAGGTCCCGGGCAACGACTGGAACGTCTCCGAGATGATGCGCCAGCGCCGCGACGAGGAGGTCAACGAGATCGCCGAGGAGGCCTACCGCGGCGCCCATCGCCTGCTCAGCGACCACCGCGACCTGCTCGACGAGATCGCTCGCAAGCTGCTCATCGACGAGGTCATCGACCAAGCCGAGATCGCCGCGATCTTGGCCCGGCACGAGATCAACGTCGCCGAGCCGGGGCCCTTCCCGGACCCGATCGAGAGCCGCGCCGCCGGGCCGGTCGGCAACGGCTCCGCCGCCGGGCTCGCGCGTGCGAGCCAAGAGGGCGACGAGCGGACCGGGGGCTCGAAGCCTCCTCCTCCGGGAAGCGCCTGATCGCGCCCGAGGCCGGCACGGCGGTCAAATAGACTGCGGCCGATGTTCGACCGGATCGATCACACCGGCGTCGCCGTCGACGACCTCGACGCCGCCATCAAGCTCTATCGGGACGTCTTCGGGATGCCCCTCGTCCACCGCGAGGTCGTCGAGGAACAGGGCGTCGAAGCCGTCCTCCTCGACGTCGGCGACGGGCACGTCGAGCTGCTCAGCCCGCTCGGCGACGACACGCCCGTCGGCAAGTTCCTCGCGAAGAAGGGACCGGGACTCCACCACGTCGCCTATGCCGTCTCCGACATCGAGGCGACCCTCGCCGAGCTCGCGCGCAACGGCGTCCAGCTGATCGACGAGAAGCCGCGGATCGGCATCCGCCAGAGCCGGGTCGCCTTCGTGCATCCTCGTTCCACCGGCGCCGTCCTGACCGAGATCGTCCAGCCCCACGACCACTGAGGAGACCGGCCATGCCAACCACGCAACGACGGATCGAGGTCGGCTTCGACGGTGGCCAGGTGCTGGCCCTGCGGACCTCCGACGAAGAGCTCGCGTCCCTGCGCGAGGCCCTCGGGCGCGGCGGCTGGCATCGACTCACCAGCGACGACGCCGAGGTCGAGCTCTTCCTCGACAAGCTCGTATTCATCAAGACGGCCGGTGACTCTCAGAAGGTCGGCTTCTAGACCGAGGCCGGCCGGCCCGCGGCCGGATTCGTCGTCGAGGCCGACGGCGGCCACCACCTGAAAGATCGACTCGATCCTCGCCGAGCGGCTCAGCCGCTGAGCGCGTCCCAGAGCAGCTCTTCGTCGGCGAGAACGCGCTCGGCCGCTGCGCCGATCCGCTCCCAGCCCAGCGGGTCCGGCTCGTCGGTCTCACTGGCCGCGAACAGCTCGCCGGCGAGCTCCGTCCACGCGTTCGCGGCCCCGGCGGCGCGGGCCGCCTCCTCCTCGCGGCCGACCTCGGTGAGGAACCGGGAATAGAGCGCCCGGAAGTTGCCGCCGCCGGTCCCGCGCCGCTCGATCACCTGGTAGTTGAAGCGAGCGCACCACTTCCAGTCGGAGGTCGTCTCGGGCCAGGAGCCGACCTCGGCGGCGAAGCGTCGCAGCGCCGGCAGCCCCTCGAACTCGCCGAGGTCCGGCTCCTCCATGCGCCGGGCGGCGCGCTTGATCGTGGCCGGGGCCGTCGCGAGCAGCTCGCCGGCGGTCGGTGGTTCGCCCGGCACGTCGAGCATGTGGCCGGCTAGCGGATAGAACGGGTGCTGCTCGTGGCGGGCCCGCTCGAGCCCGGCGAGCGAGGTGCGCTGCAGGCCCTCGAATCCGGTGTCGGAGACGTACGCGTGCTCGTCGTCGTATCCGGCGAGGACGACGGCGTGGCCGGGGAAATGGGCGGAGTTGCCGTAGTGGTCGAGATGAAACAGATCGGTGATCAGGAGCACCGGCCGGCCGTCGTCGATGACGGCGCGCGCCGCAGCCCAAGCACGCTCGGGGTCGGGTTCGGTCGTGAGCCGCAGCGGCGCTCCGGTCAGCTCGAGGAAGTTCTCCTCGAGGCGGCCCGTCCGGCCGTTGGTGAACCGGGTCGGCGAGAGGTCCTCGGAGGCGAAGTAGTAGAAGCAGGCGCCGGCTCCGAGCCCGAAAGCGAGCTCCTCGGAAATTGCGGTGCCGTGAAACGCGAGCAGGTTGCGCAACGCGGTCGAGCCGCAGTGATGGCCGGGGACGTGTTCGAATCCCGGCACGAGGACGGTCTGGCCGAGCGCCATGACGGGAGTCTTTCAGCCGGGGGGCGCGGTGCCGCGCAACCTCAGGTAGTCGGCGCGGACCGCGAACACCGATCGCAGCTCCGCCGTCACCTCCTGGAGGAACTCGTCGCGGTAGGTCGAGTCGGTCAGCATCGCGATCGCGAAGTAGAGGCCGGTGAACGCGGCGAGGCCGGCGGCGACCTTGAGCAGCTCGACGGTCATCTCGAAGGACTCGCCGCCGATCTCGATCGCGAAGAGCTGGTCGCAGCATCCGGGGCCGACCCACGACTCGCGGATGCTGTCGGGCACCGCGATCAGCCCGAAGACGACGAAGAAGGCGGCGACGAGCAGGCTCACGGTCAGCACCTGTACCGCCTGGCTCGTGAACAGGACGAGCTCGACGTTGCGCCGCTGCTTGCGGTTGAGCGGCTCGCCGGCGTCGCCGACCTCCGCCTCGAGCGCCCGCACCTCGCGCGGCAGGCGAGCCAGCAGGAACGCCGTCCCGAGCCCGACGAAGAGCAGGGCGATCGCGACCAGGTCGGCGTCGGTGATCGCCGAGAAGACCTGCCACATCTCCGTGCTCATGAACGCCAGCAGCGCGAAGATCATCAGCAGCGGCACAGCCCGCGCCAGCAACATGAACGAGGCGAGGAGCTGGTGCCAGAGGCGCCGCCCGACCCAGCGGACGATCGACACCAGGCCGTAACCGAAGACCGCGTAGATCAGCAGGACGAGGGCGAGGTTGACGAGCGCGGTCACCCATGCGCTTCGCGTCTGCCCGCCGAAGATCAGCGGCAGGAGCGCCGGCACCAGCACGAACGCCGCAAGCTCGATTCTCCCGACGTCCTCGGGGAGCGACGCTGCTGGGCGCCCCCGGTAGCGGTTGATCGCCATCGCGGCGCCGAGCAGGATGGCGAGCCCGCCGAACAACGCCGCGAGGTTCGCGCCCAGCGGCCAATCGAGCCGGATCGCGCCGAGCATCTCGCCGAGGAAGACGAGCGCGAGCAGCGGCGCCGCCCGGTTGAAGACGTTGGTCGCCGCCGAGAAGTCTTCGTCGAAGAGCGGCAGCCCGGACTCGCGGAAGCGGTGCCGGCACTCGGCGATCTGCGCTTCCCGGTCCTCCTCCGCGTGCGGCGAGGGTTCGTCCACGACGAGGATTCCACCGTCCGGCCCGGACGGTGGCCGGCCGTCGGGCGCCTTATCCGCCGGTTACCCCGCCTCACTAGGGTCGCCCGATGCGGATCGCACTGATCGCCAACCCCGACTCCGGCCGTGGCCGCGCCGACGGCGTCGCCGCACGCCTCGAGACGGCGGGGGCGGAGGTCGAGTCGTTCGCGATCGGCTCGCCCGAGGGCGCGGCCGACGCCGGGGCCGACGTGATCGCGGTCGCGGGCGGCGACGGTTCGATCGGCTGCGCGGCGGAGCTGGCGGCGCGCGCCGGTGTGCCGCTCGCGGTGATCCCGACCGGGACGGCAAACGATTTCGCATCCCACCACGAACTCCCCAAGGACGTCGGGCACGCCTGCTCGGTCGCCGCCGCCGGGAGCCCGACCGAGCACGTCGAGCTCGCCGACGTCTGCGGTCGGCCGTTCGTGAACGTCGCAGCCGCCGGCCTCCCGCCGGCCGCGGCCGAGGAGGCGCACTCGCTGAAGCAACGCCTCGGCGCCCTCGCCTATCCCGTCGGAGCGATCCGCGTCGGGCTCCGGGCGCATCCCGTGAGGTGTCGCATCGAGGTCGACGGACGCGTCCTCCACGACGGCCTCGCCTGGCAGGCGTCGGTGGCGAGCAGCGGCGCGTTCGGCGGCGGCGCCAGCCTCGACGCCGACGTCAGCGACGGTCTCCTCGATGTCGTCGTGATCGAGCACGGATCGAGGCTCAGGCTCGTCAAGCACTCCTACGGGCTGCGGATCGGGCGGGTCGAAGGCCACGGGGGCGTCCACTCGGCGCGCGGCGCGACCATCCGGATGCGTCTCGATCCCGGCGAGAAGCTCAACATCGACGGAGAGTTGGTGCCGGCCGGCGAGCTCGAGGGCGAAGGGGATCTCACCTTCACGGCCGAGCGCAACGGCTTCGAGCTCGTCACGGGTTAGGCGGGGGCCGCCTATGCTGCCCGGCCGTGCCGACGATGACGAAGGGCAGGCCGCACGGCCTCCGCAACCCCCCACCGCTCGAGCGCAGCCGCCGGCTGCGGCGCTGGGCCGAGCGTCAACGGACGCCGCTCGGGCCGATCGCGCTGACCGTCGGGCGCTACGACCAGGCCGCGCTCGTCGCGCTGCGAACGCGCGGGCACGAGTCGTCCGGTGAGCGCTTCGCCCGCGCCCTCGGCTGGTTCGGGGAGTACGGCATCGGCTGGGCCGGGATCGGCCTCGCCGGGGCGACCCTCGACCGGCGTCGCCGTACCCGCTTCCTCGCGGCCGCCGTCGCCGGCCCGGCCGCGGTCGGGATCAACTCGCTCGTCAAGAGCGCTTTCGGCCGCGAGCGTCCCGTGATCGCCGGCCACCCGCCGCTGGGGCCCGCCCCGAGCAAGCTCTCCTTCCCCTCAGCTCACTCGACCTCCGCGGTCGCCGCGGCCGTCGCGCTCGGCCGCGTGGCGCCACGCGCGCGTCTCGCCCTCTACGGTCTCGCGGCCTTGACCTGCCTCGGCCGCCCCTACCTCGGCATGCACTACCCGAGCGACGTGCTCGCCGGCGTCGCCCTCGGCTATGGGATCGGGCGGCTCTGGCCGCTGCCGGCCGCCGACGAGCCGTCGATCGAGCCGGATCCGGAGGAGGGTCGATGAAGGTCGGGATCGTCGGGATGCCGAACGCCGGCAAGTCCACCCTCTTCAACGCCCTGACCCAGGCCGGAGCCGAGGCGGCCGGCTATCCGTTCACGACGATCGAGCCGAACGTCGCCATCGCCCCGGTGCCGGACGAGCGGCTCGACCGGCTGGCGGCGCTGCTCGACTCCTCGCCGGTGGTACACGAATCGCTCGAGGTTCACGACATCGCCGGGCTCGTCCGCGGCGCATCGGCGGGCGAAGGGCTCGGCAACCAGTTCCTCGCCTCGATCCGCGAGACCGACGCGATCTGCCACGTCGTCCGCGCCCACTCCGACAGCGGCGTCCCACATCCCGAGGGCGAGATCGACCCGGTCGCCGATGCCGAGATGGTCGAGGCGGAGCTGATGCTCGCCGACCTCGACACCGCGACGCGGCGCCTCGAGCGGGTCGGCAAGCAGGCGAAGACGCTCGACAAGGACGCGATCGCCGAGCGCGACTGGCTGTCCGATGTCGTCGCCGCGCTCGAGCGCGGCGAGCCGGTCCGCTCGGTCCCCGTCCCCGAGGCGGTCGGCCCGGCCGGCCCTCAGAACCTCCAGGCCCTCACCGCGAAGCCGGTCCTCTACATAGCCAACGTGGACGAGGGCGAGGGCGAGCCGCCCGCGGCGCTGGTCGATCACGCCCGGGCGAGCGGCGACCGGGCGATCGCGCTCAGCGCCAAGATCGAGTCGGAGCTGGTCGAGCTCGATGCCGGGGAGGCGGCGATGATGCGAGAGGAGCTCGGCGTCGCCGAGTCCGGCCTCGACCGGATGGTCCGCGCCGCGTACTCGCTGCTCGACCTGATCAGCTTCTTCACCGCCGGGCCCGGGGTCGAGGCCCGGGCCTGGAGCCTCGGCCGCGGGGGCAGCGCCTGGGACGCGGCCGGGAAGATCCACACCGACATCCAGCAGGGCTTCGTCAAGGCCGAGGTCGTCCCCTGGGACACGCTGATCGAGTGCGGCGGCTACGCGCCCGCTCGCGACAAGGGACTCCTGCGGATCGAGGGCCGCGACTACGTGATGCAGGACGGCGACGTCCTCACGGTCAAGCACACCTGAGGAACCGGCCGAACGCTCAGAAATCCAGCAGCGGCTCGGCCTCGCCGGAGACCGTCACATGGATCGCGTCCGGCTCGTAGGCGTAGTCGATGACGTCGAGCGCCCGGAGCCGGTCGAGCATGAACTGGAAGGCCTCCGCCTGACGGTCGCTGGAGTACTTGCGCTCGACGTCGAAGGACCAGCCCGTCGTGTGGAGGGAGTAGGCCGGCGTCGCCTGGTCGTTGACCCCGACGAGGGCGTCCTGATATCGCTGATCGCGGGCCGTGCTCGTGACGTTGAGGACGCCCTTGCCGTCGTTGATCTCGCGGACCCGAGCCGTCATGTAGATGAGGGCCGCGAGGGCCTCGGGCCGGAGCGCCCGGTAGAGGCCGGGCTCGGCACCGACGTTCGGGGCCAGCTCGCCCATGTTCTTGTCGATCGTGTAGCCGTAATCGGCGCCCTGAGGCAGCCGGATCAGCCCGCCGTCGTCGATCGCCGCCTCGATCTCCTCCGGCTTCTCGAACACGGTCGTGTCGGATTCGGGATGGAAGACCTCTTCCTGGGTCGCCTTCTTCGCCTGAAGCTCCGCGAGCCGCTCGAGCTCGCGGCGATCGTCGCGATAGAGGTCCATGATCCGCTCGGCGGCGAGGACGCGCCAGAGATAGGTCGAGCTGTCGTCGCCGAGCGAGGAGAGGAGCTTCCAGGCCTTCGCGTTCTCGAGCGGCGAGGAGCCGAAGAAGAGCTGCGCGTAGGTCGGATCGTCGACCGGGGTCTCCTCGCCGAACGCCGCCATGACGTTCTCGAGGTTGCCGATTCCCATGTGGTAGCTGGTGGTCGCGAGATCGTCGCGCCCGAAGCGCTCGCCGGCGATCTCGAGGTAGGTCGCCATGCCGTCGAGTGCCCGCTCTGGGTCGAACCGCTCGTCGACCTCGGCCCGCCGCTCGCGCAGCTTCCGCTCCTGCCCCGGCAGCCGGCGCAGTTCGATCAGCGCCTTCGTCCGGACCTTCGCCTTCCTGCTCTTCGCCTGCTTCTCGGCCTTCGCGATCTCCTGCTCGACCTTCGCGATCCGCTTCGTCAGCGCCCGGCTCCGGGCCAGGTCGACCCGCATCCCGAGCAGGTCGATCCCGGTGCCGGCGACGATCTGGGCGAGGCCGCTGGCGACCTCTGGATCGTCGCCGGCGATCACCTCCGGGCGGCCCGCGCTCTCGAGCAGGACCATCGCCTCCATCGTGTCGGGATCGACGCCGTGCGCCGCTGCGGCCTTCTCCACCTCGTCCCGCCAGCGCGCCGTCCGCCGGGCGCTGGCAACGATCCCGCCGGGGCTCTTCTCGTAGAGGACGTGTGAGAGGCCGAGCGCGGCCCGGCGCTCGAGGTCGGCGTTGCGGTCGGACGCCCAGGCGAACGGATCGTCCGCCCCGCCGTCGCGGCCCGCGGCGGCGATGCGGTCGGCGTCGAGGCCGTCGTCGCCGCCGATGACGCCGGTCACGACCAGGACCACGCCCGTCAGCACGACCACCGCGAGGACCAGTCCGGCGATCGCCCAGGGGCGCGCCGGGGATCGGTTCAGGGGCGCGGGCCCGGGTTCACGGCTCGTCATCCGGACACCTTGACAGCCCCGGACCCTCGGCCGAAGGTGCGGAGGAATACGCTCTCCGCCGGTGCGCACAGAAGCTCGCTTCCCCACGGTTCCGGCTGACGCCGGTCACTACGAGAGCTTCTACATGAAGGCTGCGGCACCGGAGGGCGGGCGGGCGATCTGGATCCGGCACACGGTTCACAAGCGACCCGGCGAGGACCCGACCGGCGCCGTCTGGATGACCTGGTTCGACTCCGACCGCACGGAGCCGCTCGCCGCGAAGGGCAGGGTGGGCGCCGAGGCGATCTCGGTGCCGGAGAAGACCTACATCCGCGTCGCCGAATCGGAGATCGCCCCGGGCCGTGTGCAGGGACAGCTCGAGAACGGCGTTCGCGCGAGCTGGAGCCTCCGGTTCACCGACCACGCCGGCCCCCTGCACCACTTCCCGGCCAAGTGGATGTACGAGCGTCCGCTGCCGCGGACGAAGCTGCTGAGCCCGCACCCGTGCGCGAGCTTCGACGGGATCCTCGACGTCGACGGCGAGCGCATCGCGCTCGAGGCCTGGCCCGGGATGGTCGGGCACAACTGGGGCGCCGAGCACGCCGACAGCTGGATCTGGATCCACGGCGCAACCGTCGGCGACGACGGCTCGCGCGGCTACGTCGACCTCGGAGCCGGCCGCGTCCGGGTCGGGCCGATCCTCACTCCCTGGGTCGTCAACGGCGAGATCGTCCACCGAGGCGAGCACATGCGCGTCGGCGGGCTCCGCCGGCAGCTGAAGACCAAGGTCGAGGCCGGGCCGACCGGTTGCGAGTTCAGGGTCGGCGGCGACGAGTTGCTCGCCAGCGGCTCCGTCGGCGGGCCCCGAGGGCAGTTCGCGGCCTGGGTCTACGCCGACCCGGTCGGACCCGAGCACCACTCGCTCAACTGCTCGATCGCCGACCTCGACGTCGTCGTCGCGAGGCGCGGGCGTAAGGACCTGCGGATCAGCGTCGAGGGCGGCGCCAGCTACGAGTTCGGAACCCGGCGAACCGACCACGGCATCCCTCTGCAGCCGTTCCCCGACGGGTAGTCTCAGTCGCAGACAGACCTGCGAACGGAGAGGTGGAGATGAGCGGCGCAACGGAGCAATCGGTGATCGAGTCGGTCCCCAAGCAGCTGCTGATCGGCGGCCAGTGGCGGGACGCCGGAAACGGCGAGACGTTCGTCGTCGGCGACCCCTCGACGGGCGACACCCTCTGCGAGATCGCCGACGCCACGGCCGACGACGCGAAGGCCGCCCTCGACGCCGCCTGCGCAGCACAGGAGGAGTGGGCCGCCACCCCGGCCAACACCCGTTCCGACATCCTCCAGTCCGCCTTCGAGCTGATGAACGAACGCAGCGAGGAGCTGGCGCTGCTGATGACCCTCGAGATGGGCAAGTCGGTGACCGAGTCGAAGGGCGAGATCGCCTACGCGGCCGAGTTCTTCCGCTGGAACGCCGGAGAGGCCCTGCGGCTGAGCGGCGACTTCAAGGTGGCCGGCAACGGCGCCAGCCGGGTGCTGGTGATGCGACAGCCGATCGGGCCCTGTTACCTGATCACGCCCTGGAACTTCCCGACCGCCATGGGCACCCGCAAGATCGGCCCTGCGATCGCCGCCGGCTGCACGATGGTGATGAAGCCGGCGCAGAACACCCCGCTGTCGATGCTGGCCCTCGCGGCGCTGCTCGGCGAGTGCGGGCTTCCCGACGGCGTCCTCAACATCCTCACCAGCACGTCCTCCGGTGAGGTCTCGAAGCCGATCATCACCGACCCGCGGCTCCGCAAGCTCAGCTTCACCGGATCGACGGAGGTCGGCCGGATGCTGATCGAGCAGTCCGCCGAGAACGTCTTGAAGACCTCGATGGAGTTGGGCGGCAACGCGCCCTTCCTCGTCTTCGACGATGCCGACCTCGACGATGCCGTCGACGGAGCGATGGTCGCGAAGATGCGAAACGTCGGTGAGGCCTGCACCTCCGCGAACCGCTTCTACGTCCACGAGTCGGTCGCCGGCGCCTTCGCCGAGAAGCTCGCCGCCAGGATGGGCGCGCTGAAGGTCGGGCGCGGCACCGAGGAGGGCATCGAGATCGGTCCGCTGATCGACGACGACCAGCGCGCGAAGGTCGCCGAGCTCGTCGACGACGCCGTGGGCAAGGGGGCCAGAGCGCTGGTCGGAGGCAAGGAGATCGAGGGCGCGGGCTCGTTCTACGAGCCGACGGTGCTCTCTCCGGTCCCCGACGACGCCCGGCTGCTGCGGGAGGAGATCTTCGGCCCGGTCGCCCCCGTGGCCACCTTCTCGACCGAGGACGAGGCGATCGCATCGGCCAACGACACCGAGTACGGGCTCGTCGCCTACGTCTACACCAGCGACCTGAAGCGGGCGATTCGCGTCTGCGAGCGGCTCGAGACCGGGATGATCGGCCTCAACCAGGGCCTCGTCTCCAACGCCGGCGCCCCCTTCGGCGGCGTCAAGGCGTCGGGGCTCGGCCGCGAGGGCGGGACCGAGGGCATCCACGAGTACCTCGAGACCAAGTACATCGCCGTCAACGTCTGAGGGCGCGGTGGACTGGCCGCGGCCGAAGCCGGGCGACGAAGACGAGCGCGGCGCCTAGCGGCCGAGCAGCGTCCCGAGCAGGCCGCTTCCGGAGCGGCGCTGCTCGAAGTAGCACTGGTGGTAGCCCTCGGCCATCCAGAACCCGGTGGCCGGCTCGATCGAGGTCGCGACCGGGTCGCGGTGGCGCTCCTGCTGAGCGGCCTTCGAAGCCTGCGCGGCAGCCTCCTGCTCCGGTGTGTGAGTGAAGATCACCGTCCGGTACTGATCGCCGACGTCGGGGCCCTGGCGGTTGACCTGCGTCGGGTCGTGCATGTCCCAGAAGCGGTCGAGCAGCTCCTCGTAGCTGACCTTGTCGGGGTCGTAGGTGACCCTCACGACCTCGGCGTGGCCGGTCGTGCCGCTGCAGACCTGCTCGTAGGTCGGGTTGTCGACGTGGCCACCCTCGTAGCCGACCGCGGTGTTGACGACGCCCGGCACCTCGCGATAGAGCGCCTCCGGCTTCCAGAAGCAGCCGGCGCCGAAAGTGGCCACTTCCGTCCGCTCGGGCTTCTCGGCCCCGGGCACTGCGGTTCCCTGCGGCTGATTGACGGCGTCGCTCATCGATGATCTCCTTGCGATCGGGTTACACCGATGATGACAGGGGTGTCCAGCCGTTCCGGTTGCATTCAAGTGACGGAATCAGCCTCCCGATAGTGAGTCCGGAGATGTATCTACTGGAGTTCGTCAACGAAGTCCGCCGAGCGCAGAGCTACGAGGGCCTCGACCAGCTGCCGCCACCGGGCGCCGACGGCAGCACCCCGCTGGAGCTGGCGATGGGCTGTCGGCTCGAGCCCGGCATCATGAGACTCTCGAGCCCCCAGGCTGCCGCCGTCGTGGCCGACGCCACCGGCCTGCCCGTGGCGCCCGACCACGTCTCGGTCAGCCTCCCGCGGGCGCTCGCGCCGCACGCCGAATTCGTCGCTGCGTCTCGCGCCTACGGTACCGGCGCCGCCGCCGGCTGAGCCCCCTAAGCTCGGCCCGATGGTCGGGCAACGGTCATTCGCGATCGCCGCCACCGGGGCTCTCGTCCTGCTGCTGGCCTGCGTCGCCGCTCCGGCGCGGGCCGACCTCGGCGTCCCCGGTCGGGGCGCCGATCCGATCGTGCTCCGCGGCGCTGACGTGCCGGGGCTCGCGGGCGCCGAACCCGGCGCCGTCGTCGCGTTCAGCTGGGACGGCGAGTGGGTCCAGGTCCCCGTCCAGGTCGACGAGCGGGCGGTCGTCGACTACGGCGTCGTCCGCCAGATCGGAAACGGCTTCGACCACGAGGCCTACACCGACCCGGGCACGTTCGCTGGCGCCGATCCCGAGCCGTCCCTCGACGCCGGCGACGAGATCGCGTTCATGGCAAAGGACGCCGGAACCGGTGCCGCCGGCCGGGCGAGCCCGCCCGGAGTGGTCCCGGCGTCGCGCACCGCCGTGGCGATCGCCGATCCGCTCGGACCCGGCGCCGATCGTTTCGTCTACCTGTTCCGCACCGACTCGGGGCTCGATCCGGCCGCAGGTCGCTCCTACGTCGACTACGACTTCTCGCTCGACTCCGGCGACTACAAGACGACCTACGACTTCGACGGCGTCGGCAACGTCACGGCGGACGAGCCCCCGGCCAACCCGGAGGACTCGAAGGTGACGACGCCCGCCTACACCCAGCATCTGCTCTCGCGATGGGTGACCGACGCGATGACGCTGCGAACCGGCCCCACCCCCAGCCCGGACATCCTCGACGGCGACAAGGCCCAGGTCGCCCGCGGTTGCGGCCGCAGCGAGTTGTCGTTCAGCCGGGGCGGCGGCGGCTTCATCGCCAACATCTCCGGCCCGGTCCGGGCGATCCGCTCGCAGATCGGGGCGAACAGCGGCACCTACACGCAGCGTGACGACATCTACTACGAGCGCCGCCACGACACCCTCACCTACCTCCGCGTCCACCCCGGCATCGGGCAGATCTCTCAGTTCCGGGACTTCGCCCCGGCCGCGAGCGGAATGACCTATCGGAGCTCCGCCTACCCGGCCGGAGTCACGATCGACGGGGAGCCCGACGACGCCGGCGTCCCGGTCCCGGCCGGCCCGACCGAGCTCCAGCCCGCCATCGACTGGGAGCAGCTGACCGGCGCGGCCGGGACCCTCAACACCGTCACCCGGGTCGACACCGACCTGCCCGGATACACGCCGGGGTCGTTCTATCGCGACCAGGGCGCGAGCCCGGATTTCGGGCAGTGCGGCGGCTACGCCGACTACGACTCCTACGGGACGAGCGGCTCGGAGTTCAAGAGCTCCGGCGCCAACACCGATCCGACCCTCGGTGACGCCCACCATCTGACCGCGACGCGGACGACCTACTTCGACGCGCCGAACGCGGGCGCCGCCGACGCGTCCGAACGCTCCGCCCAGGTCGACGAGCCGCTCGCCGCGACGCCCGTCGCCGAGCCGGAGCCGGGCAAGCCGGTGCTCGAGCTCACCGTCCGCGGGGCGAAGCGGAAGCTGAGGCCCGGCCGGTCCGTGAGGATCCCGGTCCGGGTCGACAACGCCGGCGGCAGCGCTGCAACCGGCGTCGAGGTCTGCGCCCGGGCGCCGAAGCGCGCCGCCGAGGTCGGCCGCTGCAAGGGGAGGAAGTCGCTGGCAGCCGGCGGGAGCTTCCGCACGAAGCTCCGGATCGAAGCCACTCGGAGGGCCCGCGGCCGGGTCCCCGTCACCTATCGCGCGAACGCCGACAACGCCCGCCGCGACCGGGTCAGGGCGAAGTTGCCGATCAGGCGCTGACCCGGCCCGGCCCTACCGGTGCGGGTGGGCCATGCCGACGAAGTCCAAGGCCTCGTCGAGGGTCGCCTCGTCGACGCCCTGCTCGACCGCGACCTCGCGCACCGTGCGCCCGGAGGCGGCGGCCTCCTTGACGATCTCGGTGGCGCGGTCGTAGCCGATGTGGGGGTTGAGGGCCGTGGCGACCTGGAGGGTCGACTCGGCGTGCTGCTTGAGCATCTCCTCGTTCGGCTCGATGCCGGCGACGCACTTGGTGTCGAGCAGCCGGCAGGCCGAGGCGAGCAGCTTGATCGAGTCGAGCAGGTTGCGGGCGATCAGCGGCACCCGGACGTTGAGCTCGAACTGCCCCTGGGCGCCGCCGAGCGTGATCGCGGCGTCGTTGCCGATCACCTGATCGCCGACCTGGATTACGACTTCCGGGATCACCGGGTTGACCTTGCCGGGCATGATCGAGGAGCCCTTCTGAAGCTCCGGCAGGCGAATCTCGGCGAGGCCGGCGCGCGGGCCCGAGCCCATCAGCGCGAGGTCGTTGCCGATCTTGATCAGCGAG
Organism: uncultured Conexibacteraceae bacterium; assembly: GCA_963784885.1. GTDB lineage: Bacteria > Actinomycetota > Thermoleophilia > Solirubrobacterales > 70-9 > RHKX01. The sequence continues at coordinate 143,000 of CAWATA010000003.1, read as the reverse complement.
ACGGCCAGCACCTTGAGGGCGCCGGAGAGCTCGACGAGCGCGTCGCGATTCGCCTGCGCCTCGAAGCGGTCAGCCGGGGCCGTGATCGCGAGGCCGGTGTCGGCCGCGAGCTTCTCGCGAACCCGATCGGAGAACTCGCGATGAGTGTTGATGCCGGTCCCGGTGGCGGTGCCGCCGAGCGGGATCTGGCCGACCCGCGGCAGCGTGCCTCGGATCCGCTCGCCGCCGAGCCGGATCTGGGAGGCGAACCCGGAGAACTCCTGCCCGAGCGTCACCGGGACGGCGTCCATGAGGTGGGTCCGTCCCGACTTGACGTGCTCGGCGAAGTCCTCGCCCCTGCGATCGAGCGTCGCGACGAGTGCGTCGACCGCCGGAAGCAGGTCATGGGCGGTCTCCTCGAGCGCCGCGAGGTGCACCGCGGACGGAAAGACGTCGTTGGAGGACTGTCCCATGTTGACGTGGTCGTTCGGGTGCGCTCCGTCGCCGGCGAGGTTCGCGATCACCTCGTTGGCGTTCATGTTCGACGACGTGCCGGAGCCGGTCTGGAAGACGTCGACGGGGAACTGCTCGTCGTGCTCGCCGCGGCCGACGGCGTCGCCGGCGGCGGCGATCCGCTCCGCGTGACCGGCGTCGAGGAGCCCGAGATCGGCGTTGGCGCGTGCGGCCGCGGCCTTGATCCTGCCGAGCCAGTGGACCACCGGCGCGGGAATCGGGCGGCCGGAAACCGGGAAGTTCCCGATCGCCTTGTCGGTCTCCCCACCCCAGAGCTTGTCGCTCGTCTTCGTATCGCTCGTCGATTCGTCAGCCAATTCGGGTTCTCCGTTTCAAATCTGATCCAGGGGATGCGGGAGCGAAGGCTAGCTGCCACCTAGAATCGGCCGCTCTCATGAGCCGCTACGCCCCCGTCGACCCCAAGCAGTCCTTCCCGGCGCTGGAGGAGGACGTGCTCGAGCGCTGGCGCGAGGGGGAGATGTTCCGCCGTCAGCTCGAGTCCCGTCGCGGGCAGCCGGTCTGGAGCTTCTACGAGGGTCCCCCGACCGCCAACGGCAAGCCGGGATCCCACCACGTCCTCGCCCGGGTCTTCAAGGACATCTACCCGCGCTACAAATCGATGTGCGGCTTCGACGTGCCGCGCAAGGGCGGCTGGGACTGCCACGGCCTCCCGGTCGAGCTCGAGATCGAGAAGGAGCTCGGGATCAGCTCGAAGGAGGAGATCGAGGCCTTCGGGATCGCCGAGTTCAACCGGCGCTGCCGGGAATCGGTTTTCGCCTACGTCGACGACTGGAACCGGATGGTCGAGCGGGTCGGTCACTGGATCGACCTCGACGACCCCTACGTGACCATGGAGACCGATTACATCGAGTCGGTCTGGTGGTCGCTGAAGCAGAACTGGGATCGCGATCGCCTCTACGAGGGCCACAAGGTCGTCCCCTACTGCCCGCGCTGCGGGACCGCCCTGAGCTCGCACGAGGTCGCGTCCGGCTACAAGGACGTCGTCGACCCGTCCGCCTACGTGCGCCTTCCGGTCACGGTGCCGGCCGGACCGGTCGAGGCAGGCGACAGCCTGCTCGTCTGGACGACGACCCCCTGGACACTGATCGCCCACGCCGCCGTCGCCGTGGGACCCGACATCGACTACGTTCGCGCGGCCGTGGGGGACGGCGAGATCGTCGTCGTCGCGCTCGCCCTGGCCGAGCGCCTCCTCGGGACCGACTACGAGGCCCTTGCCACCTTCAGTGGCGCCGAGCTCGAGGGCGTCCGCTACGAGGCGCCGTTCGACTTCATCGCCGGCCCCGACTTCGGCCCGCTCGGCCACTCCGTCCTGACCGCGGACTTCGTGACCACCGAGGACGGCACCGGCCTCGTTCACACGGCGCTCGCCTTCGGCGAGGACGACTACCGGCTCGGCGAGCGGTACGGGATGACGCTCCAGAACCCGGTCCGTCTCGACGGGACCTACGACGAGCGCGTTCCCGACTTCCAGGGGAAGCTGGTCCGCGACCACAACCCGGAGATCGTCGCCGCGCTCGACGCCCGCGGGCGCCTCTTCAAGGAGGTGCCCTACGAGCACGCCTACCCGCACTGCTGGCGCTGCGACACGCCGCTGATCTACTACGCCAAGTCGTCCTGGTACATCCGCACCTCGGACGTTCGCGACCGGATGCTCGCGGAGAACGAGCGGATCGGCTGGCATCCCGAGCACATCAAGCACGGACGCTTCGGCAAGTGGCTCGAGGGCAACGTCGACTGGGCGCTCTCACGCGAGCGCTACTGGGGAACGCCGCTGCCGGTCTGGCGATGCACCGACGATGGTTGCGACGCTCAGGTCTGCGTCGGCTCGATCGCCGAGATCACCGATCACGGCGGCGAGCTGCCGCGCTCGGAGGAGGGGGAGGTCGACCTCCACCGTCCCTACATCGACGACGTCGTTCTGACCTGCGGGTCCTGCGGCGGCGACATGCGACGCGTTCCCGAGGTGATCGACACCTGGTACGACAGCGGCGCGGTGCCGTTCGCGCAGCTCCACTATCCGTTCGAGAACGAGTCGGAGTTCGAGCGGCGCTTCCCGGCCGACTTCATCTGCGAAGGGATCGACCAGACCCGCGGCTGGTTCTACTCCCAGCTCGCCGAGTCGGTGCTGCTCTTCGATCAGACCGACTACCTGAACTGCGTCTGTCTCGGTCTGATCCTCGATCCCGAGGGCAGGAAGATGAGCAAGCGCCTGGGCAACCTCGTCGACCCGCACGAGGTGATCGACGCCCACGGCGCCGATGCGTTCCGCTGGTACTACCTCGCCTCCCAGCAGCCCTGGGCCGGTTATCGCTTCAGCGCCGACACGGTCGGCGAGTCGGTCCGGCAGTTCCTGCTGACGCTCTGGAACACCTACTCGTTCTTCGTCCTCTACGCGAACGCCACCGACGCCGAGGCCGGGCGGGAGCCGAGCGAAGCCGAGAGGGCACTCGATCGCTGGCTTCTGTCGCGCCTGCAGGCGACGACCGAAGTCGTCCGTGATCGCCTCGACGACTTCGACTCCACCGGTGCCGGCAAGGCGATCGCGCAGTACGTCGACGAGATGTCGAACTGGTACGTCCGGGTCTCGCGGCGACGGTTCTGGGACGGAGACGAGGCGGCGTTCGAGACCCTCAGCCACTGCCTCGTGGAGACCGCGAAGCTGCTGGCTCCGTTCATCCCCTTCACGGCCGACGCGATCTGGCTGAACCTCGTTCACGGCGCCGAGCAGCCGGTCGAGGCGTCGGTCCACCTCGAGGACTTCCCGGAGGCGGACCCGGCCCTTCGCGACCCCGCGCTCGAGGAGGGCGTCGAGGCGGCTCGCCGCGCCGTCGAACTCGGGCGCGCAGCCCGCGCCCAGGCGAAGGTCAAGATGCGGCAGCCGCTCGCCAAGGCGGTGATCGTCGCGACCGAGTCCGAACGGCGGACCATCGAGGGTCTGTCGGAGGTCGTCCGCGCCGAGCTCAACGTCCGCGAGCTCGAGTTCGTGACCGAGGAGGGCGAGCTCGCGAGCTGGACCGTGAAGCCCGACTTTCGCGCGCTCGGGCCGCGGTTCGGCAAGGACATGCCGCAGGTCAAGGCTGCCGTCGAAGCGCTCGACGCCGACCACGTCCGGTCCACGATCGACGCCGGCGGAGAGGTCGGGATCAGCATCGAGGGCCGCGAGCACAGATTAGGTCTCAATGAGCTCAGCTTCGCGATGCAGCCGCTCGACGGGTATCAGGTCGAGTCGGAGGCGGGCCGCGCCGTCGCCCTCGCGCTCGACCTCGACGACGACCTGATCCGCGAGGGCCACGCCCGCGAGGTGGTCCGCGCGGTCCAGAACGCCCGCAAGGAGACCGGCCTGGAGATCAGCGACCGGATCGACCTCGCGCTCGGCGGCGACGCCGAGCTGCTCGACGCCGCCCGCGCCCACGAGCAGTACGTGACCGGCGAAACGCTGGCGACGAGCGTCACCTACGAGGCCGACGGCGACGGGACGGAGGTCACCGTCGACGGCCGTCCGCTGCTGATCGCCGTCCGCCGCGCCGGCTGAGGCGCGGCTAGGATCGCCGCGTGGAGATCGGCGGCGACACGAAGGCGGTGATCCTCGCCGCGGGGCTGATCTTCCTCTGGGCGCTCCTGCTCGGCGTCTGGAAGTACCGGCAGATGGCGGCCGCCGACGACGCGCTCGCCCACCCCTACGTCGACATCGCCCACCGGGCGGCGCTGCTCTACAGCTTCGCGACGCTCCTGCTCGCCGTCTTCGTCGAACTCAGCGGCTTCTCGACGGCCGTCAACCTGATCGCCGCCTTCGTGCCGATCCTCTTCTTCGTCGCCGCGATCGCCGGGTACTCGATCCACGGCATGCGCCGCGACACCGACAACCAGTTCCGCGACCCCGTCCCCGGGACCCACGGCTTCATGTGGGCGCTGATCATCGGGGAGATCGGCGGGATGCTGGTGTTGCTCGCAGGCTTCGCAAACGGCCAGCTCTGACGAGAGCGCAGTCCGTCGCGGCCCCACCCAACGGTGGAGAGCCAGCCGGAGGCGCGGGTGGCGCCGGACGGGGCGCCCCGCGGCGCGCGTCAGCGCGCCGTGGGGCTGTCCGGCGACAGGACCCGCGCCGGGTGTCTCCGAAACCCCCGCGCTAGGCGAGGGCCGGCTCGAGCTCGGCCTCGAGCCGCTTCTTCGGCATCGCGCCGACGATGGTCTTGGCGGGGGCGCCCGCCCTGAAGACGATCATCGTCGGGATCGACATGACCTGGTACTTGCCGGCCGTCTCCTGGTTCTCGTCGATGTTCAGGGAGACGATCTTGATGTCGTCGCGCTCGCCGGACATCTCCTCGAGAATCGGGTGCACGACCCGGCAGGGGCCGCACCACGGGGCCCAGAAGTCGACGAGGACGGGCTCGGTGGAATCGAGCACCTCGGCCTGGAAGTTGCTGTCTGTCACTTGCGGGAGGTTCGCCATCTCGGTGCTCCTCAGTCGGGTTCGTGGGCGTCTCTGTATATCGATCTGATCAGCCGGACCGCAGGTCGCGGCGTCTGCCGACACCTTACTACACAAAATGAAGTATTGGAAGAGCGTCAGCTCCAGCGGGAGCCGCGAATCCGCATCACAGGCACTCTCCATGCGGCTTCGGCGACGATCGCGCGGCTCATCTTCGACTCACCGACGCGGCGATCGCTGAAGATGATCGGGACCTCGGCGATCCGGTAGCCGGCCCGGACAGCACGGTAGGTCGTCTCGATCTGAAACGCGTACCCGAGCGCGCTCACGGTCTCGATCCTGATCGCCTCGAGCACCTCGCGGCGAAAGCACTTGAAGCCACCGGTCAAGTCATGGAGGTCGAGTCCGAGCCAGGTCCGCGCGTAGATGCTCCCCCATCGCGAGATCGCCTGCCGGCCCGCTCCCCAGTCGCCGACGCCGCCGCCGGCGACATAGCGGGAACCGAGCGCGAGGTCGGCATCGCCGCCGGCCTCCGTCGTCGCCGCGACGAGCCGCGGGACGTCGGCCGGATCATGCGAGAAGTCGGCGTCCATCTGGACGATCCGCTCCGCCCCGGATGCGAGAGCGCGCCGAAATCCGGCTACGTAGGCGGGACCGAGGCCCTGCTTCGCGTGGCGGTGCAGAACCTCGACGCGCGCGTCGGCGGCGGCCAACCGATCGGCGATCGCCCCGGTGCCGTCGGGAGAGGCATCGTCGACGACGAGGATCCCGGTGCCCCTCGGGCCGGCGCCGAGGATCGCTGCGACGATCGCCTCGAGGTTGTCGGCCTCGTTGAAGGTGGGCAGGACGACCAGAATCGACGCCTGTGATGCGGGGGCCGCAGTCATCGGTCGGCGCACCCTAGATAACGGCCGCGCCTCGCGGTCCCGCGGGCCGCTCGGCTGCGCGCCGCCGTCCAGGCGATCTACGCTTGGCCGCATGCGCAACGCCGAGATCGCCGCCGCGTTCCGGGAGCTCGGAACCCTCTACGAGCTCGACGGCGCCAACCGCTTCCGGGTCCTCGCATACCGCGACGCCGCGCGGGCGATCGCCGACAGCCCGGCACCGGTCGGCGAGATGGCGCAGGAGGGCCGTGCGACCGAGCTGCAGGGGATCGGCGACACGATCCAGGAGAAGATCGTCGCGCTGATCGAGCACGGCGAGATCCCGGCCGCCGCGAAGCTGAAGGCGAAGTTCCCGGCGACGCTGGTGGACATCACCGCGATCCCCGGCGTCGGCGCCAAGACCGTGCGCCGGATCTACGACGAGACCGGCATCGCGACGACGAATGAGCTCCGCGCGGCGGCCGAGGCCGGTGAGCTCCGCAACCTGCGGGGCCTCGGCCAGAAGTTCGAGGAGAACGTAATCGCCGGACTCGACCGCATGGCGGACGAGGGCACCGAGGATCGGCGCCTGCTCAGCGACGTCCGCGAGGTCGGCGGCGAGCTGGTCGCCGCGCTCGCCGCCGGCGATGCCGCCGAGAAGGTGGTGCTCGCAGGATCGGCTCGGCGCTGGACCGACACCTGCAAGGACATCGACATCGTCGCCACCGCCACCGATCCGCTCGCGCTGGCCGCCGATCTGGCCGGCCACCCGCTGATCGACGAGTCGGGGAATCCGAGCGAGAACGGCCTCCGGGCCCGCACCCACAACGGCATCGCGCTCGACCTGAGGATCGTCCCGCCGGAGGAGTTCGGCAACCTGCTGCAGCACTTCACCGGCTCCAAGGAGCACAATGTGAAGCTCCGCGAGCGGGCCGTGAAGATGGGGCTCTCGGTCTCCGAGCACGGCATCGCCGACGCCGAGACCGGCGAGGTCACCCGCTGCGAGGACGAGGCGGGCGTCTACGAACGGCTCGGCCTCGGCTACATCGAGCCGGAGCTCCGCGAGGGCCGGGACGAGATCGCGCTCGCCGAGCGCGGCGAGCTCCCCGAGCTGGTCACGGTTGCGGACATCCGCGGCGACCTTCACTGTCACACGACCCTCTCCGACGGCAAGAACACGCTCGAGGAGATGGCGGAGGCGGCGCGAGGCCGCGGCTACTCGTACCTCGCGATCACCGACCACTCGGCAACCCACGGCTTCGGCGACGACGTCCAAGCCGACGCCCTGCTCGAGCGAGTCGAGGAGATCGCCGCTTACAACTCCGAACGCGGGACCAAACGCTTTCGGCTGCTGGCCGGGAGCGAGGTCAACATCCTCCCGAACGGCTCGCTCGACTATGCCGACGAGGTGCTCGAGCGGCTCGACTGGGTCGTGGCGAGCGTCCACACCTCGTTCCGGATCTCGAAGCGGGAGATGACCGACCGCGTCATCGAAGCAATCCGCAACCCGCACGTCGACTGCCTCGGGCATCCGACCGGCCGGATGCTGCTCCGCCGTGAGCCGTACGACATCGACATCGAGGCCGTCGTCGCCGCGGCGGCCGAGGCCGGGACGATGATCGAGATCAACGGCAACCCGAACCGCCGCGACCTCAACGACCACCACGCTCGCCTCGCGGCCGAGGCGGGCGTCCCGATCGTCTGCAACACCGACGCCCACCGGACGTCGACCCTGCGCTTCATCGACTACTCCGTGGCTACGGCCCGCCGCGCCGGGCTGACCGCGGCCCAGGTTGCGAACACGCGCACCTGGGCGCGACTGCGGAAGCTCTAGCTCGGGCGCGCGGCCCCGCCGTGGCGCAGGCCGGGCGTGCGGATCAGCTTGACCGGGTCGAAGGCAGACCCGTGTTCGACGTAGAAGCAGATCCCGTCGCGCTCCTCGACGGCGGTGACGGCGGTCTCGCGATTGCGCCAGGCCGTGGCGACGGCGAGCGCGAAGCCCGTGGCGATCGCCGGGACCTGTGGCAGGAACGGGCCGACCGCACCGGCGATGATCGCGAACAGGGCGATCGGCCAGAGCCGGGCGAGCGCGATCCGGACCGGGGTCTCGGCCGGGAGCTGGGTCGAGGTCTTCGCCGCGGCGAGCGGCCCACGGAGGACCTCGGCCGTCCGCGACGGGCGCCCGAGCCAGATGCCGGCCGCGATCGCGATCAGCCACCAGCCGAGGGACATCGCCGCGAGCGTGTCGTCGCCGGTCGAGTTGACCGTGACCGCCGCGATCGCTGCAAGGCCGGTCGCCTCGATCGCCACGAGCAGGACGGTGCCGCGCAGCAGGTCCTTGTACTGCATCAGCCGGCGAGGGCCGCCAGGACGGGAATCAACTCGCCGGGCCCTTCGACCGTGAGGTCCGAGCGCGCCGTGATCTCGCTCGGGCCCTCGGCGGAGGCCACTCCGATCCGGACCGCGGCCGCAAGGCGACCGGATGCCTCCAGCCGGTCGAGCGCTTCGAAGGCGTCGAGGTCGGTCCGATCGTCGCCCGCGTAGAGCGCGACCGCGGCCTCGGTGCCGTAGAGCAGGGACTCGATCGCAGTCCCCTTGTCGACGTCGTCGCTCGGCCGAAGCTCGAGGACCATCCGGCCGCGATGGAGAACGAGTCCATGCTCGACGGCGGCGGCGCCGATTCGCTCCGCCAGGTCCTGAGCGCCCGCGAGGTCGGCCGCGCCGCGCCAGTGCAGCGCGACGATCGGGCCCTTGTCCTCGACCCGGAGTCCGACCAGGTCGAGCTCGGAGCGGTCGAGCCCGGCGACGAACTCCGCCGCGGCAGCGCCGCGGGAACCGAGCTCGGGGGCCGCACGCGCCTCCGGCGCGTTCGGGAGCAACAGCTCGTAGCCGTGGTTGCCGATATAGGTCAGCTTCTCGAGCCCGACGAGCTCACGGGCGACCGTCGCCCGCCTGCCGCTGACGACCGCGGTGAGCGCGTACCGATCGGCGATCCGCGCCAGCGCAACCCGCGCGGCGTCGGGAACACGCGCGAGCTCGGGCCGGTCGACGATCGGCGCCAGCGTTCCGTCGAAGTCGCAGAGCACGGCGGCCGCTGCCGGCTCGGCGAGGAGCGGCTCGATCGCCTGGATTGGTCCGGAGGCGGTCATCGCTCATCTAGTATCGCGCCGTGCCCGGGAATCGGACGATCCGCTTCGCCGTGATCGGGATCCTCGCCGGGGGGTTCAGCGGGCTGTTCGGGGTCGGCGGAGGCATCGTCATGGTCCCGCTGCTGATCATGCTCGGCTTCGGCGAGCGCCGGGCGACCGCGACATCGCTCAGCGCGATCGTGATCATCGCCGCCCTGGCGGCCGCCCTCCACGGCGCCTACGGCAACGTCCGCCTCGGCGACGCGGCGCTGTTGATCGTTCCCGCCGTGGCCGGAGCCGGCATCGGAGTCGCAGTCCAGCAGCGGATTCCCGAGCGGACCGTCTCGCTGCTCTTCGCCCTGCTCCTGATCGCGGTGGCCGCGGAGCTGATCGTCACCTGAGCATGGAGGTCGCGCTCGCAATCCTGATCGCGCTTGCCGGCGGTGCCGTCGGCGGGCTGCTCGGCGTCGGCGGCGGGATCCTGTTCGTACCGGCGCTGGCGATCCTGCTCGGCAACGACCAGCTCGAGGCCGAGGCGACGTCGCTGCTCGTGATCGTCCCGATGGCGATGGTCGGCACCTGGCGCCAGTACCGCCACGGCAACGTCGTCCTCCGCGAGGGCGCGACGATCGGGTTCCTCGCCGTGCCGGGGGTGATCGCCGGGGTCGTCGTCGCCAACGCGCTGCCCGAGCGGGCACTCGAGCTCGGATTCGCCGCGCTGTGCCTGATCGTCGCCGCGCGTCTACTCAAGCGCGGCCTGAGCGAGCCCGATCGCGAGGACGGCGCTACGGTCGCCGAGTGAGCGGCCCGCTCGACATCGGCCACGGGATCTCGATTCCCTTCGAGGAGATCGAGCTGCGCGCGAGTCGCTCCGGCGGGCCCGGCGGCCAGCACGCGAACAAGACCGCCTCCCGGATCGAGGCGAGCTTCGACGTCCGAGCGTCTCCCTCCCTGACCGACGCCCAGAAGGCGCGCATCGCGGGCCGGCTCGGCCCGCGGGTCACCGCCGTCGCGCAGGACACGCGCGGGCAGGCGCGCAATCGCGAGATCGCGATCGAGCGGCTGCGCCAACGCCTCGCCGGCGCCGCGGCGCCGCGCAAGCATCGCCGTGCCACCCGTCCGGGCCGCGCGGCGAAGGAGAGGCGGCTCGACTCGCAAGCGGCGGCGATCCGAGCGCAAGCGGGCGAGGCGAAGGCCGGCGATCGGGGACGAGTGAAATCGCAGTGGACCCGGCGCCCAATGGCGAGTTGATGACCACAGTGGTCACCGATTCGCCATCGAGCGGCTGAGTCGGGCCGCGAAGAGCTGGCGGCTACCTCAGCCCGTGCTCGAGCACGCCCTTGACCGAGGCGTCGAGCGCGTTGATCCGCGCCAGCGCGAGCGCCTCAGCCGAGGCGAAGCCGGATCCGGCGCCCCGGCCCCGGCCCGCGGCCTCGGGGCCGTGATGGCTGAGGACGCAGTGCAGGAGCGCGAGCCGCCGGGGCGGCTCGAGGGCGACGGCGGCGGGCTCGATCAGCGTCGCGCCGATCGCGAGGTGGCCGAGCATCGCCCCCTCCTCGCTGATCCCGAACTCGGCCCCGTAGGTGAACTCACGGGCCTTGCCGACGTCGTGCAGGAGCGCCGCCGCCATCAGCAGGTCGGAGTCGAGCTTCGGGTGCAGCTGACAGACCTCGCCGACCAGTGTTCCGACGGCCACGGTGTGCTCGAGCAGGCCGCCGAGGTAGGCGTGATGGCCGCCCCGGGTGCACGGCGCGCGCCGGAACTCGGAGGCGACCGGCTCGGTGTCGAGGACCCGCTCGACGACGTCGCGGAGCGCGGGGTCGTAGACCTCGCGCGTCAGGTGCTCGAGGAAGCCGTTGAGCTCGTCGACCGACCGGTAGGCCGACGGCAGGAACTCGGCCGGGTCGAACGAGCCCGGCTCGATCCGGCGCAGCGCCGTCACCTCCGCCGAGAGGTTGCCGCGGAAACGCTCGACCTTGCCGCGGACCTCGACGGCGTCACCGCGGTCGAAGCGGGCACCGATCACGTCGACGTCGCGGAAGACCCGGGCCGGGATCGAGCCGGTCCGGTCCCGCAGCTCGAGGCTCAGGTAGGGAGAGCCGTTCTTCGCCTGTTGCCGATCCTTACGAACCACCGCGAAGCGCCCCGCGAGGGGTCGACCCGGCTGCAGCGCCGCGATCCCCTCGGGGGTCGGAGCGGCTGCGGGATTGGCGGCGGCCTCATCGATGTCGCGATGATGCAACCCGAGCCGGACGCATCCCACGGGCGTCCGACCGTCCCGGAGCGGAAGCGGCGGCGCTACTGTGGACCGATGGATCCGATCATCTGGGAACGGGAGCCGCCGGAGCTGCGATCGCCGGTGCTCGTCGCTTCGTTCTCGGGCTGGAACGACGCCGCCAGCGCCGCCGGCACAGCCCTCGGCGCGATCGGAGCCTCGCTCGAGACCGAGCTGATCGCCCGGATCGATCCCGAGGAGTTCTTCGACTTTCAGGCCAACCGGCCGACGATCGAGATCACCGGCGGAACCATGCAGGGCGTCGAGTGGCCCGACAACCTGATCGTCGCCGCCACGGCCGAGGGTGCGGAGCGGGATCTGCTGCTGATCAGCGGCACCGAGCCGAGCACCAGGTGGCGGACCTTCTGCACGTCCGTCATCGACGTCGCCGAGGCCTGCGGCGTCGAATCGGTGGTCACGTTCGGCTCGCTGATCGCCGACGTGGCCCACACCCGCCCGGTGCCGATCACCGGCCTCGCCACCGACGACGCCATGATCGAGCAGCTCGGCTTCGAGGACGTCGCGTACGAGGGCCCAACCGGGATCCTCGGAATCTTCCACGCCGCCTGTCGCGAGCGCGGCCTCGCCGCCGCGAGCCTCTGGGCCGCCGTCCCCCACTATGCCGCCGCGGTTCCGAACCCGAAGGCCGGCCTCGCGCTGCTGCGACGGCTCGAGGGGATGATCGGGATCGCCGTCGAGGCCTCCGACCTCGAGGAGGCGGCCGCCGCATTCGAGCACCAGGTCACCGAGGCCGTCGCGGCCAATCCCGAGATCAGGGAGATGGTCGAGCAGCTCGAGGAGCAGCAGGACGAGGTCGCCGGCTTCTCGCAGGACGAGGTTCCCTCCGGCGACGCGATCGCCGACGAGTTCCAGCGGTTCCTGCGCCAGCAGCGCGATTGAGGTTTGCGGTGGCGACGGCGCGGGTCCTACCCCCTTAAGAGAGACGACGTCTGCGGGGGGCCAACCCTGCTCGCAGGGGAGGCCCCGCGGCTGGCGCGCTGCCGGAGCGCGAGGCGCGGGAGGCGCCGGACGGGGCGCCCCGCGACGCGCGCCAGCGCGGCGTGGGGCTGTCCGGCGACAGGACCCGCGCCGTCGCCAGCGGGTCTGCCGGCCGTCAGGCCTCCGAAGCCGGGCAGATCAGCCGGTAGTCGCACCAGGAGCAGACGTTGAAGTCGGGGTGCGGCTCAAAGTCCTGGCCGGTGATTCCCTCGGCGACGTCGGCGACGGTGCGCTCGACCCGATCGAGCGCATCGGGCTCCCCGCCGGCGGGCACCTTCTCGTCGTCGAGGACGTACCAGTAGGCGCCGTCGGCGGCCTCGATGTCCCAGGCCTCCCGGGCGGCGACGCGATAGAGGGCGATCTGGAGGTCGTCGGTCAGGTCCGCCGCGCGCTTGGCCGGTCCGGTCTTGTAGTCGATCAACTCGTAGCTGCCGTCGGGATGGCGGTCGACGCGGTCGACGCGGCCGCCGATCGTCGTTTCGCCGATCTTGAACGAGAAGCGGCGCTCGAGCCAGACCGGCCGCGCCGCGCCCGCGTTGTGACGCTCGTGGTAGCGGGCGAGTGCCGCGACCGCGCGGTCGCGGTACTGGAGCTCGTCGTCGGAGAAACCGAAGCCGGTCCGTCTCCAGCCCGCCTCGAACAGCCCGAGCAGGCGGTTGAGCCCGCCTTCGTCGACGTCGCCCCCGGTGGCCTCGCGGATCTCCTCGGCGTGGTAGCGCTCGAGGACGTTGTGGATGAGGATGCCGAACCGCTGGTTGATGGTCGGCTCCTGCGGGATCGCGAAGACCCGGGCGAATTTGTACTTGAGCGGACAGGTCCGGTAGAGGTCGACGTCCGAGGCCGACAGCGCCAAGCCGCCGGCCCGCTTCGGCAGAAACGCCTCGAGCCCGGGCTCGGCCCGGCTCGCAAGCTCCTCGCTGCGCCGCGTCCGATCGCGGCCTTCGTCGAGGACGAACTCATCGAGCGCGGAGCGGTTGAGCTCGGCGAGCTGCTCCGGGGTGGCGATCCGCCCGATCAGCTCGTTCAGGGCGGCGATCGCGTCGCGCTCCGACTCGGTGCCGGGGCGCTGGATCAGCGCCGCCAGCTTCAGCAGCTCGAAGTAGCGGGCGACGGCCCGGTTGACGTCCTCAGCGGTGTCGAGCCGCATCTCGCTGAGCGCGGCGCCGGCCCGCCACGACGCCTCGAGGACCTCGTCGCGAAGCATCCGGTAGGTGGCATGAAGGCCCTCGGCGGGGCCGAACAGCTCCTCCTCGTGCGATTCCTCGGTCGCGCCGAGCGCATCCCGGAGCGCCTCGTAGACCGGCGAGGGGACCGTCGCGGTCCCTCGCACCTCCTCCGGGTGCGACAGGACGACCGACGACCGCGCCCGGGTGACGGCGAGGTAGGCGCGCCGAGCCCGGAGCGCGTCGGCGACGTCCTCGGCCGGGGGCCGGGCGCCGTCGAGGAGCTCGGCGGGGATCCAGTCGGTCCGGTCGGCTCCCCACCGGAGCGCTCCCCGCCCGAGTCCGAGCAGGTAGACGCGATCGAAGTCCATGCCCTTCACCTGCTCGGGCTCGGCGAGCAGGACCGCACCCTGCGGCGGCGGCTCCGCCGGCCGGCTGAAGCGCTGGCCGGCCTCGGCGACGGCAGCCAGATAGCGGACGAAGTCCCGGGTCGAGCCGTCGGGGCGGCGGCGCGTCCACCCCGCGGCGAGCTCGGCGAGCCGCGAGAGGTTGACGAGCCGCTCGGCGGTCTCGGGGCTCGCGGCGAACAGGCCGTGGCGCCGGAATCCGACCCGCTCGATCAGGCGGCGCACGAAGACGTCGGCGCGGAGCCCGTCGAACGCTCCGGCGGCGGCGCGGTAGAGCTTCAGAAAGGCGCGAAGCCGGTCGCGCGAGGGCGGCGGCAGCTGCGGGCTCTCGAGCGATGCCTCGACCGCCGAGATCATGTCGAGCTTGCGGCGTCGCGCGATCGTCGTGCAGGCCGCGAGGTCGACCGAGCGGAGCTCGACCGGCGGCCTGGTCAGCGCGCGGACGACCGCGGCCGAGTCGTTGGGGTCGGCGAGGGCGCGCAGCCAGGCGATCGCGTCGCGGACCTCGGGCCGGCCGAAGAACGCCGCCGAGCCGGTCGAGCGGAAGGGGATGTTGCGCTCCTCGAGCGCCGCGGCCACCAACCGGCTCTCGCGGGCGGATGCCCCGGTGAGGATGCAGATGTCGGCGGGATCGCTCTCGCCGGCGGCGAGCAGGTGCTCGATCTCCCGAGCGACTGCCTGCGCCTCGGCACGCTCGTTCGCGGAGCGCCAGAACCGGACGGCCGATCCGTCCCCCTCGGCCCCCTCACGGCGCGGCGGCGGCAGCTCCGCCCGGTAGGAATCCGGTACCAGCGCAGTGACCGTGGCGGCCGCGACCGCGAGCGCGCCGGTCGAGCGTCGACTCGCCCCGAGGCCGATCCGCTCGGCACCAGGGAACCGGCGGAGGAAGCCGAGGGCGGCTCCCTCACCGTAGCCGCGGCTCGAGCGCAGGCCCTGGTCGGGGTCACAACAGGCGATGACGTTGCCGTGCGGGGCGAGCAGCGGCAGGCAGGCGACCCGGGGCGGGCCGGCGTCCTCGAGCTCGTCGACGAGCAGCCACTCGAAGCGACTGCCGAGCGCCGCGCCGAGCCCGGGGTGGCGGGTCAGGACCCGGCCGAGCTCGAGCACCAGCTCGTTCTCGTCGAGCATCCCGATCTCGCGGATGATCTGGTCGTGGCGGTCGTAGAGCTCGCTGAACTCGAGCTCGCGCAGCGCCTCCTCCCGGTCGGAGCTGCCCGCAGCACCGCGCTCGGCGGCACGGGCCCGGTCGCGGACGTCGGCCGGGCCGACGCCCTCCGCCTTGAGGGCGTCGATTCGCTCCAGCAGGCCGGCGAGGAGGCCCGCGGGGTTGCCACGGATCTCGTGCCGCCGCAGCGGCAGCTCTTCGAGCCGGTCGAGCAGCAGGGCGAGACGGTCAGCGGGCGCAGCGACCTCGAAGAACGGGTCGACCCCGGCCTCGAGCGCGTAGTCGCGCAACAGGCGCTCGCCGAGGCCCGCCCAGGTCTCGATCCAGACCTCTTCGAAGGAACCGCTGGTCAGATCCGCGACCCGGTCACGGAGCCGGGCCCGGTTCGCAGCCGTCTGGGTCAGGACCATGATCCGCTCGACGGCGACGCCGGCCGCCGCCAGCGCGGCCACCTTGCGGGCGAGGAGCTCGGTCCGGCCCGACCCGGCGGTGCCCTCGACCAGCGCGGGGCCCGACCCGCGGGCGAGCGCGCGCCCGAAGCCGTCCGAGGTCGTGGATCCCTCCATCGGGCCAACGGTACCGGTGCCGGGCGGGGCCGCCAACCGGGCCCCCAATACCATTCCCCGGGTGGAGCGCGAGATCGAATGGCTGGATGCCTGTCGCCGGATGGCCGCGCGCCAGGGCGAGCTGTTCGCGGCGACCCAGGGGATCGCGGAGCGGACCGAATACGAGGGCCGCGGCGAGGGCGGCGACATGACCCTGAAGCTCGACCGTCAGTGCGAGGACATCGTCTTCGACGAGCTCGAGCAGCTCGCCACGGCCGGGGTCTCGATGTCGGCGGTCAGCGAGGAGCGCGGTGAGGTCATCCTCGGATCGGGCGAACCGGTCCACCGCGTCGTGATCGACCCGATCGACGGCTCGATGAACGTCCGCCGGACGATCCCCTCCCACTCGCTCTCGGTCGCCGTCGCCGACGGCGATTCGATGGCCGATGTTCACTTCGGATACGTCCACGACTTCGGCGCCGGCGAGGACTTCTGGGCGACCCGCGGCGGCGGCGCCCATCTCGGCGAGAGGCGGCTGCCCGCGCCGCAGCCCGACATGCCCCTCGAGGTCGTCGGCCTCGAGTCCTCCGATCCGCGCTGGATCCTCGGCGCGATCGACGAGCTCCGCGGCGAGGCCTACCGGATCCGCTCGATCGGCTCGATCGCGATCACGCTCGGCTACGTCGCCTGCGGGCGCTTCGACGGGATGCTCTCCGCCCGCGGCTGCCGCTCGGTCGACGCCGCCGCCGCCCAGCTCATCGTCCGCGAGGCGGGCTGCGCGATGGTCTTCGTCGGCTACGAGCTCGACGCCGCCGCGCTCGACCTCGAGACCCGCTACCCGGTCGTGGCGGCCCGGTCCCCCGAGCACCTCGAGACCGTTCTCGCCGCGCAGGAGGCGGGAGTCGGCCGCCAATCGGCTTGAGCAACGGCAGCGGATGAACGATCTCGTCGATTGGGGGCTCGCGCGACGGATCGCGACCGTCGGGCTCGGTCACGACGACGGGGCGATGTCGTCGGCACCGGATCTGCCGGCGTCGGGCGCGCGCGCGGTGGCGGCCGTCTGCGGCTACACCGGCCTCGAGCCGGCAGAACCGCTTCCGCAACCGGAGTGGATCAGCCGGCGGAGCTGGGTGGACGCGAACCTCGCCTCGTTCCGGGACCTGACCGATGCGCTCGCGGGGCGGATCGGCGTGGCGACCGGCCCGGCCCCGTTCCGCGCTGTGGCGGCGCGGGTCCTGGCGGCCGAAGTCGGGGGGCTGCTCGCATTCGCGTCCCGCCACGTCCTCGGCCAGTACGAGTACCCGCTGCTCGGCGGTCCCCGGCCTCCCCGGCTGCTGTTCGTCGGCGAGAACGTCGATGTGGCCGCTGTGCAGCTCCAGGCCGATCCCGGTGAGCTGCTCGAATGGATCGCCCTCCACGAGACGACGCACTCGGTCCAGTTCGCGGCGGCGCCGTGGTTGCGCGGCTACGTCGGCGACCTCGTCCGGACGCTTCTGGCCGAGTCTCCGGTCGGGCTCCCCACCGGTGAGATCCTCGACCGCGCGAAGCGAATGGCGAGCAGCGACCCCCGCAAGCTGCTCGCCGAGGTCCGCGCGTCCGACCCGGTCAGCCTGCTGGCCGCGGCCGAGTCGGTCGAGACGATCAACCGGGTCCAGGCCGCGATGGCGTCGATCGAGGGGTACGCCGAACACGTCATGGACGCGGCCGGGGACGAGCTCGGCCCCGCCGTTGCAGCGATGCGCGGGCGGCTCGACCGGCGCCGGCGCAACCGCAGCGTCCCGGCGCGACTGCTCTCCTGGCTGTTCGGCTTCGAGTTGAAGCTGCGGCAGTACGAGCAGGGCAAGCGCTTCTGCGACGCGATCGTCGCCGAGGCCGGGATCGACGGCCTGAACGTCGCCTGGGACGGCCCGGGAGAGCTTCCGGAACTCGACGAGCTCACTGATCCCGGCGCCTGGACGGCTCGGGTGCTGCACGCGGCCGCCGCCGCCTAGGCGCGCCCCGCGGCGCCGCACCGCGGGCATCGGGCCGATCTGTGAGGACACTCACACTCGGCTCTGTAACTGCGATTGCGGGTTTGTGTAAGAACATGCGTTCGGTGCTACACTCTCGAACATCCTTAGTTTTAAGGAACTTATTTCGGGCACTGATTCATAGAACCCACAACATCCTGAGGGGATGAGAATTCACATGGCTACCACCACCAAGACCACGGCCGGCTCCAAGAGCGCGGCCCGCAACAAGTCCAAGAGCACGGCGAAGGCTCAGGCCACCAAGACCAAGACCACGGCCAAGAAGACCGCCGCGACCGCGAAGAAGGGTGCGCGCAGCACCGCCGCCTCGACCGAGAGCTCGGCCAAGGCCACCGCTCGCGACGCCAACGCAACGGCCAACCAGGCGCGTGCCGGCGTCAACGCCGCCGGCGAGTACGTCGTCGCCGCCGCCGAGACGGCCATCGACGTTCCGGTAGGTGCCGCTCTGACGGCCGCCGAGCGCCTGAACGAGATCACGGACCGCCTCAACACGCCGAACAAGCGCGAGGTTCAGGTCCGCCGCGTCCGCACCCAGCTGCGCCGCGAGCTGAACAAGGTCGAGCGCCGGGGTGGCACCGCCCGCAAGCGCGCCATTCAGCGCGCCAAGCGGACCCGCACCCAGGTCGAGCGCGAGGTCAAGAAGGCCCGCACGCAGGTCGAGCGCGAGGTCAAGGCTCGCCGCCGCGACGCCGAGTCGACGCTGAAGTCCAACCGGACCGAGGCCGAGAAGCGCGTCCGCGAGGTCAGCGAGCGGGTTCGCACGCTGGTCTAGGACCACTTAGCCCGGATGCCGGGCGAGGCCTCCCGGAGGCCCGCCCACGAGAGGAAGCATCCGGAGAGATCTGCCCGCACTCATATCCCGCGGGTAGACCCGGGGGCCGGTTTCGATCGACCCCCACCTCTCCTCCCCGACACAGCGGGCCCTCGGGCCCGCTGTGTCTTTGTCGGACCAGGTGCCGCCTGGGACTCGTCCTCGTCGGCCCACGGCCGCGGCCCGCGCCGCCGCACCGCCTTTGCGACAATCGACCGGATGCCAGCACCGACCGAACAACAGGTGACCGAAGCCCTCCGATCCGTGATCGACCCCGAGCTGCGCCGCTCGATCGTCGAGCTCGAGATGGTCCGCTCGATCGACATCCACTCCGACGGGCGGGTCGACGTCATCGTCTCGCTGACGACGCCGGGTTGTCCGATCCGCGCCCAGTTCGAGCGCGCCGTGGTCGACAACGTCGGGGCGGTCGAAGGGGTCACCAGCGTCGGGGTGGGCTTCGACGTCCTCTCCGACAGCGAGAAGCAGGGCCTCCAGCAGAAGCTCGGCCGTCCCGGCGGGCTTCCCGAGGGCGCGCTGGCGAAGGTCAAGAACGTGATCTGCGTCGCCTCCGGCAAGGGCGGGGTCGGCAAGTCGACGATGACCGCGAACCTCGCCGCGGCGCTGACCGCCGAGGGCAAGAGCGCCGGCGCCCTCGACTGCGACGTCTACGGCTACTCGATCCCGAGGATGCTCGGCGTCAGCAGCCGCCCCGAGGTCAACGCCGAGCGCAAGATCATCCCGCTGAAGTCCCCGAGTGGGGTCAAGGTGATGTCGATCGGCTTCTTCGTCGAGGAGAACGCCGCCGTCGTCTGGCGCGGCCCGATGCTCCACAAGGCGATCCAGCAGTTCCTCGAGGACGTCGACTGGGGCGAGCTCGACTACCTGCTCCTCGACCTGCCCCCGGGCACGGGCGACGTCTCGATGACGCTCGCCCAGCTGCTGCCCCAGGCCAAGATCCTCGTCGTGACGACACCGCAGCCGGCCGCCCAGAGCGTCGCCGCCCGGGCCGCCGAGATGGCGTCCAAGGTCGATCTCGAGGTCCTCGGGGTGATCGAGAACATGTCCGGCTTCACCGCGCCCGACGGCCAGCGGTTCACGATCTTCGGAGAGGGTGGCGGTCAGACGCTGGCCGACGAGCTCGACGTGCCGTTGCTCGGCAAGATCCCGCTCGAGGAGGCGCTGCGAGAGCACGCCGACGACGGCGATCCGCTCGCCACGGCCGAGCCCGATGCCGCGGCGTCGATCGCGATCCGCCAGGCCGCGCGCGGGATCATCGCCATGACGCCGGTGGAGCTGCCGCTGATGGAAGCGGTCGCTGCCGACGCGCCGGCAGCGGCGCCGCCGCTCGGCGGAACCGAGCTGCCCGTCGTCCAAGCCGGGGGCTGAGACGCTCCACAAGCGGACACGCCGGCGCTAGCCGCCCGGGTGCTCCGGGTCCTCCGCGGTGAGCATCGTCGCCGCGAGCGTCAGCGTCGAGGCGAAGCCCGCGACGACGATCGCTCCGGCCGAGAGCAGGAAGCCGGCGCTCGTGCTCGTCCAGGGGATTCCCCGATAGCTCAGCGCGGCCAGCGCGAACAGGCCGAGGCCGCCGAGGGCGAGCGCGAGGAGGCCGAGCTCCGTCGTCCCGACCCGGATCCGCGGCAGCGGCACCGTACGGCGGCGGCGGTCCTCGGCCTCGGCGCGATCGGGAAAGACGTGACCGAGGGCGGCGCAGGCCGCGGCCGCGGCGATGACGACGAGGAAGGCGCCGACCGCGTCACTCGGACGGTGCCATCCGGCCGCCACGACCGCGACGCCGAAGGCCGAACCGAACAGCCCGGCACCGATTGCGGTCGGGATCAGCAACCGGCGCGGGACGACGAGCATCGCGGCGACGGCGACCGACATCCCGACCGTGGTGTGACCGGAGGGATAGGAGTTGTCGAAGATGAAGCTCGGGACGAGCGGCGGGCGCTCGAGCAGGAACAGCTTCAGCACCTCGGTGACGAAGACGGAGGCGGCGACCGAGGCGGCGGCGAAGAACGCGAGCCGCGGGCGCCGGCGGAAGATCGCCACTGCGGCTACGAGCGCGATCGCCAGCAGCAGCGAACCGATCGAGACGATCCGCAGGAAGCTGTCCGCCTGCGCCGCCCGGGACGCGAAGAAGTCGTGGCCGACGAATGCGTGCTCGTCGAGCCGCTGGCCCCAGTAGGTCCGGACGACGAGCAGATAGAGGCCGATCACGGCGACCGCCGAGGCGGCCGAGAGCGCGATCAGCCCGCGCGGAAGCGGGCCGCGCGGGCCGCCGGACGACTCGGGAGACCTACTTGTTGGCGAAGTAGTCGGCGTTGAGCTGGGCGAACTGAGCCCACTCACCGGGAAGCTGGTCCTCGGCGAAGCAGGCGTCCACCGGGCAGGCCTCGACGCAGGCGTCGCAGTCGATGCACTCGTCCGGATCGATGAAGAGCTGCTTCTGCGCCTCGTAGTCCGGCTCGTCGGGGGTCGGATGGATGCAGTCGACAGGGCAGACCTCGACGCACGAGTTGTCCTTCTCCCCGATGCACGGCTCTGCGATGACGTAGGTCAAGGTGCGGAATCCTTCTCGTTCGGTTGCTCACTTCGGGCCGGTCCCGTTCGACCGGCGGGGGGCACCATTGTAGGGACAGCCGCCGGCGCAGAACGGCGGGGGTAGGGTTCGCTGACGATGATTCTGCTCACCGGAGGGACGGGCGTCGTGGGCTCGGCGCTGCTGCCGATGCTGCTCGACGAGGGGCACGAGGTCCGCTGCCTGGTCCGCGACCCGCGGCGGCTCGGGCCGGAACGGGTCCGCGTCCAGCTCTCGCTCGCCGACCTCGGCGACCCGCGGGGGCTCCGCCACGCCGTCCGCGGGGTCGACACCGTGATCCATCTCGCCGCCGCGATCCGCGATCAGCCGCCTCGCCGGGTCGAGGAGATAACCGCCCTCGGCACCCATCGGCTCCTGGCCGCCGCCGAGCACGCGGGCGTCCGTCGCTTCGTGTTCTTCAGCGCGCTCGGAGCGACCAGCTTCCAGCGGACCCGGTTCTTCCGCTCGAAGGCGCTGGCCGAGGAGCGGGTCCGCTCCTCCCCGCTCGAGTCGACGATCTTCGCTCCTTCGATCATCTACGACCGCGACGACACCTGGGTCACCTGGATGCGGCGCCTCGCGCTGTTGCCGCTGCTGCCGATCTCCGGTCGCGGCCAGGCTGAATACGAGCCGATCTGGGCCCAGGACGCGGCGCGGGCCGTCCTCGCATCGCTCGAGCGCCCGCCGGCGCGGTTCGAGCTCGCCGGGCCGGAGCTGCTGACCTACGAGCAGCAGGCCCGCCTGATCGCCCGAGCCGCCGGTCGCGAGCGCCCATCGATCCACATCCCGCTGCCGTTCGTCCGCTCGGCGCTGATCTGGCTCCGCCGCATCTTCGGCGACGTCGCATTCGCGACCTGGGAGGAGGCGGAGCTCCTCGAGGTCCCGATGGTCAGCGAGCGCGGCGCCGCGGACGTTCGCGACCTCGGCATCGACCCGGCCAAGATGGCGGCAGTGCTGGGGGCCTGACCCGTGAGCGGCGGCGCCGGGAAAGAGCCGCTCCTGCCGGAGGCGCTCGAGGGGTGCGGCCGCGCCGGGTATGCCGCCGAGGTCTACGACCGCGATTGGCGCCTGTACGGCGTCACCGACGAGTACCGGCTGATGATCTCGCTCGGTCAGGAGCTGCCGGAGGTCGGCGAGGGTCTTCACATGGTCGAGCCGCGAATGCTTGACGTCCGTGACGCCTGGCCGGCGGGCCCGACCCGCGAGGCGATGATCGAGTGGTTCGGGCGGTGGGCCGGCGCCCTGGCGAGCGTCCATCCGGGCGGGATCGAAGCGATCAAGGATGGCGCCGGCGAGCACCTTCACGAATCGATCGACGGCTCCGAGGCGAGGCCGCTACCGCCCGTGATCGCCGGCCGGATGGAGATCCGCGTCGCCGACGCGACGATTCTGAACGACACGCTGATGGTGCCCCTGAGAGACGCCGGGGGGAGTCACGTCGGGGCGGTCAACATCGTCAAGCCAGCCGTCGGGGCCGCGGTCCTGGCGATGCTCGCGAGTGGCGACGAGCGGCTGTTCCTGCGGATGCTCTCGCTGATCGTCCCGGCGCAGCGCCCGGGGGCGATCATGTTCGGCGACCTCGAGGCGTCGACGGCGCTGGCCCGGCGGATGCCGAGCAGCCGGTACTTCTCGCTGATCCGGGACCTCAGCATCGCGATCGACCGGATCGTCGTCGATCACGGCGGCGTCGTCGGCAAGCATGTCGGCGACGGCGTCACCGCCTTCTTCCTCAGCGAGACCCACGGCACCGACGCGGGCGCAGCTCGTTCGTGCATCGAAGCGGCCCGCGCGATCCAGGCCGCGACCGCCGGCATCGCCGAGGAGTCCCGGCTCGAGCCCGGCGACGTGAGCGTTCGCTTCGGCCTCCACTGGGGGGCGAGCCTGTACGTCGGCAGGCTGCTGACCAGCGGCCGGCTCGAGGTCACCGCCCTCGGCGACGAGGTGAACGAGGGAGCCAGAATCGAGCCGTGCGCCGCCGGTGGCCTCCGCCTCGCCTCGAAGCAACTCATCGAGCGGCTCGGCCCCGACGACCATGCGGCGCTCGGCATCGATCCGATGGAACTCGTCTACACCCAGATCTCGGATCTCGAAGGCTCCTCCGAGAAGGCGCATCGCGATGCGCCGACGATCCCGGTCTGCCGGGTCTGAGCCTCAGTCGGCGAGGTCGATCAGCGCGGCGGCCTCGAGCTCGACGCCGTCGGCCATCCACTCGACTTCGGGAACGAGGACCGGGTCGGCGTTGAAGCCGAAGTAGAGGCGGTCGGCCAGCGAGACCGCCGATATCCGCAGGCCGTGGCGAAGCCCGATCTCGGCGATCGAGTGGACGCCCTCGACCGGCGTCCCGAGGACGCTGACCGGACGGCGGGGCCCGCGCACGTTCGAGACGTTGACGGCGAACTCGCGCGGGCTGCCCTCGATTCGCTCGACCAGCGCGGCGAGCTTCGCGGAGTGCCGGCCGAGCTCGGAAACCGTGTGCTCGATGCGCTCGGCGTCGTGCTCCTGCTTTCGCACCTTCGTCTCGGCGCCGACGACCCGGAGTCGCTCGACCGGGTCCTCGGCGCCGAGTGGCAGGCGAACCGAGAAGAAGGAGTCCCGGTTGCCGGCGTCGTCGCCCTCGTGGTGGAGGCTGACCGGCACCCGGACACGGAAGTCGGCGAGCGGGCCGTGGTGGCGCTCGAACCAGCGCCGCAGTGAGCCGGCGACGACCGCGAGCACCGCGTCGTTGAGCGTTGCGCCCGCGAGCCTCTCGGCTGCGTCGTGGAGCTTCGGAAGCGAGACCTCGGCGACGGCGATCCGGCGCCGGGGGCCGATCTCGCCGTCGAAGGGCGAACGGTGCAGGGAGCCGGCGAACTCCCGCTCGATGAACGCCGCCAGGTGACCGCGGCGGCGCACTTCGTCGGGATGCTCGCGACCCGGGTTCGCCGGTGAGCCGGGACCGGCCGGGCGCGCGACGGTCCCGCCCGCATCGTGATCGGCATCCCAGAGGAGCGCCTCGGCGAACCGCATCGCGGCGGTGCCGTCGGCGAGAGCGTGGTGGATCCGCCAGACCAGGACGGTTCCCCCGCCCGCGCGCCGGACGACGTCGATCGCCCAGAGCGGGCGATCCCGGTCGAGGTGCTGCTCGAAGAGCCGGGCGATCTCGTCGAGCTCGGCGTCGCGGCCGGAGACCGCCTCGGCACCGGAGGGCCGGACGTGGCGATCGACATCGAAATCGCCGTCGGGGACCCAGAGCGGCTCCGCGTCGGTCCCGCCGAGCCTGCGGGTCAGCTCCGGCACTCCGGCGATGCGCTCGCCGATCAGGGCGCGCAACCGCTCCACCCCGGGGGCCCCGGGGCCGAGCGAGACGATCTTGCAGGTGTGGCCGGCGATCCAGGAGCACTCGAGATCGAGGATCGCCTTGTCCTCGGGGCTGAGCGGGAGGGCGGCCGGGTCGCTCATGCGCCGATCGTCGCATTCCCGCCGGACCGGGGTGACCACCGAGGCGAATGGGCGGCCGCTGCCGATGATCGCGCGGCCGGCCGGGAGGAGGATCGGGGCAGGATCAGTGCATGACGCCGGGGAAAGATCATGGAACCGAATCGAGCAGTCCCGATAGAAGTCGACAAGCCGATCTGGAGCCGGTTCTTCACCGTCGCGCCGCTCGTGATCATCGGCACCGCCGAAGGCGACGGATACGACCTGGCCGCCAAGCACATGGCGATGCCACTCGGATGGGAGAACTACTTCTGCTTCGTCTGCAGCCCCGAACACGCCACTCAGGGCAACGCCGAGCGGTCCGGCGCCTTCACCGTCAGCTTTCCCCGCCCCGACGGCGTCGTCGCCGTCAGCCTCTCCGCCTCGCCGCGGCAGGACGACAACACCAAACCCGGACTGGCGGGCATCCGCACGTTCCCGGCACGGGTCGTCGACGGCGTCCTCGTCGAGGACTCCAACCTCTGGCTCGAGTGCGAGCTCGAGCGCATAGTCGAGGGCTTCGGGCGCAACACGCTGATCGTCGGCCGTATCGTCGCCGCGGCCGCCGACCGCGATGCCCTGAGGAGCGCCGACGACGACGACGCAGACCTGATCTTCAGCCAGCCCCTCCTCGCCTATCTCAGCCCGGGCCGCTTCGCGAGCGTCTCGGAGAGCTTCTCCTTTCCTTATCACGTCAACACGAGGATCTGAGGTGGAGCCCCAGGCCTCGGAGCTCCTCAGCTGGCTGTGCGACCGAACGCCCGCCATGGTCGAGCTGCTCGAGCGGCTGGCCCGGGCGGAGTCGCCCTCCGACGACCTCGGCTCCCAGGCGGTTCCCTACGCGATCCTCGACGAGCTCCTGACGGACCTCGGCTTCCGGACCGAGCGACTGCCGGGGCGGGAGCGCGGCGACACCCTTCTCGCTCGACGTCCCGGCGCCTCGGCGCGACGGCAGCTCGTGCTCGGCCATCTCGACACCGTCTGGCCCCTCGGCACCCTCGAGCGAATGCCGGTCGAGGTCCGGGACGGGATGCTCTACGGGCCCGGCGTCTTCGACATGAAGGGCGGGCTGGTGCAGATGGTCTATGCCATGCGTGCCCTCCGCGAGCGCGGGATCGAGCCTCCGTGCGAGACGATCGTCCTGATCAACGCCGACGAGGAGCTCAGCAGCCCCGAGTCGCGGGAGCACGTACTCCACATGTCCGACAAGGCCGACCGGGTCTACGTGCTGGAGCCGTCGGCGGGCCCGCTCGGCGATCTGAAGACGGCTCGCAAGGGCGTCGGCCGGTTCACGGTGAAGGTCCAGGGCGTCGCCAGCCATGCCGGGCTCGCCCCGGAGGCCGGGCACAGCGCGATCCTCGAGGTCTCCCATCAGATCCAGAACCTGTTCGCGCTCAACGACCCGGCGCACGGCGTGACTGTCAACGTCGGCACCATCGACGGCGGGCTGCGGCCGAACGTGATCGCTCCCGACGTCGTCGCGCAGGTCGAGGCGCGGGTCGTGACCGCCGAGGACGCTGAGCGGGTCGAGGCTCACATCCGCGGGCTCGAGCCGGTCACCGACGGCGTCTCGCTCGAGATCGAAGGCGAGTTCCGGCGGCCGCCGCTCGAGCGCACGCCCCGCAACCGGGTCCTCTGGGAACAGGCGCTCGAGGCGGCATCGGAGCTCGGGATCGAGATCGGCGAGGCGCTCGTCGGGGGCGCCTCCGACGGCAACCTCGCGAGCCTCAATGCGCCCACCCTCGACGGCCTCGGCGCCGTCGGGGACGGGGCCCACGCCGACCACGAGCACGTGATCGTCGCCCGGATGCCGGAGCGGGCCGCCCTGCTCGCGATGCTCCTCGCCGCCGAGGTGCGGGAATGAGCGGAAGGACGGTGATCGGCAGCGTCGCGAGGGGCGGCGATTTCGCCGCGCGGCCACCGGAGCTCGTTCCGCTGCCGCGGCCCGAGTGGAACACCGGCGACTACGTCGTCGCGGAGATGCTCGATAAGGGCAGCGGCCGCTTTCCCGTGGAGCCGCCGGGTGGGGGGATCCAGGAGATCGAGCCGGGCGACCGCCTCGTCGGCGCGCTCGGGATCCGCGCTGCGACGCTGACGCTGGTCGGCGACTGGCACGGCGTCGGTGACGACCTCGTGCTCGAGACCCTGACTCAGGCCGGCGTCCTCGGCCGCTGCACTTCGACCGCGGTGCCATCCCCTCCGATCGCGGAGATGCGCTACCTCGGACACGCCGCGCGCGACGGCGTCCCGCTGACGATGCGCGGCTGCGTCCCACCGGTTCCCGACCGGACCCTGACCGCGCCCGTGATCCTGATCATCGGGACCTCGATGGACGCCGGGAAGACGGTTGCGGCGGTCGCGATCATCCGCGCGCTCAAGGCGATGGGGCTGCGGGTAGCCGGGGCCAAGCTGACCGGCGTCGGGCGCTACCGCGACATCCTCGCGATGGCCGACGCCGGGGCCGATCGGGTACTCGACTTCGTCGACGCCGGGCTGCCCTCGACGGTGGCGCCCGAGGAGGAGTACGAGCGCGTCCTGCGGTCGCTCTGCTCGATGCTCGCGGCTGCGGATCCCGACGTCGTCGTCGCCGAGGCGGGGGCTTCGCCGCTGGAGCCCTACAACGGCGAGCTTGCGGTTCGCGGGCTCGGCGAGCGGGTCTGCGCGACCGTCCTCTGCGCCTCCGATCCCTACGCCGTGGTCGGCGTGATCAGCGCGTTCGGGCGGCGCCCCGACCTCGTCAGCGGCCGCGCGACCAGCACCAGCGCCGGAATCGAGCTGATCGACAGGCTGGTCGGAATCCCCGCGATCAACATGTTCGACCCCGGCGTCGGGGAGAAGCTCGGTTCGTTCCTCGGCGGGGTGCTCCCGCACGACCTTCGGGCTGCGATCAGGCCATCGACCGCGAGCGGAAGCTGACCCCTGCCCCACCCCGGCGCTTCGCGTCGTAGAGGGCCCGGTCGGCCTCGCTGTGGAGCTCTTCGACGTCGACCCTCGACCCCTCGCGGGCGGCACCGCCGACGCTCGCGGCGATCTCGATGTCGCGGCCCGCGAACGCTTCGTCGATCCCCATTCGGATCCGCTCGGCGATCTGCATCGCCTGACCCTCGTCGGCTCCGGGCAGGACGATTGCGAACTCGTCGCCGCCGATCCGCGCCGGCCAGTCGCCCGCCCGGATCCGTGCGGTGATCACGTCCGCCACGACCTTGAGTGCCCGGTCGCCGGACAGGTGGCCCGCTGAGTCGTTGAGCGCCTTGAAGTGGTCGAGGTCGAGGATCAGCAAGGCGACGCCGTCGCCGGAGCGATCGTGGCGGGCGAGCTCGGTGGCGAGGCGCTCGTCGAACGCCCGCCGGTTGGGAAGCCCGGTCAGCTGGTCGGTCCGCGCCGTCTCCTCGAGCCGGTCGACGAGGACCGTGATCCGGGTCCTCAGCGCGAGCACCAACAGGCCGACGCCGAACGTGGTCGCGACGCCGTTGATCCAGAGCTCGATCACGCCCGGCTGGTCGTCGAGGACCACGGCGACCGCGTAGAGGGCCGCCATCCAGGCCGTCTGGGCGAGGGCCCAGCGGATTCGCAGGAAATAGAACGAGAAGATCCCGAGCCAGACGAAGTAGGTCACGTAGGCGGCCGAGCGACCGGGAACCGAGACCATCGCGACGGTGACGATCACCGATCCGAGCGCGACCATCGTCCCGATCGCCCACCAGGGCGCGATCCGGCGCCGCGACCACAGCGCCAGGCCCCCCACGATCGAGACCGCGAAGGCGATCGACGGGGCGACGTAATCGGTGCCCCCGGGATGCGGGAACAGGTAGGTGACGAAGCCGACCATCGAGCCGGCGATCGCAATCCCGCTGAGCAGGGTCGCCGCGAGCTCGCGGTCCGACGATCCAGCCAGACGCGAATGCACGCCTTCGATTGCGCGGTCGAGACTCACAGCGCCCCATCGGCAAGATCGGCGGTCGCACTTGAACCGGGGCCGAGGGCGTTCACGGGGGTGGATCGGCGGTTCGCCCGGCCCCGGAACGCGAAGGGCCCGGGATCGCTCCCGGGCCCTTCCTCAAGTGGTGCGGCCCCGAATCGACGGGGCCGCGAAGAGTCCCGAGGGACTCCTTACATCATCCCTCCCATGTCGGGCATGCCACCGGGCATACCGCCGCCGGCACCGCCCTCCTCGGGCGGCTCGGCCACGATGCACTCCGTGGTGAGGATGTTCTTGCCGATCGAGGCCGCGTTCTGCAGCGCCGAGCGCGTGACCATGGTCGGGTCGATGACGCCGTCCTTGATCAGGTCGCCGTACTCGCCGGTTCCCGCATTGAGGCCCTCTCCGGCCTTCATGTCGCGGACCTTGTTGACGACGACCGAGCCCTCGAACCCCGAGTTCTCGGAGATCTGACGGAGCGGCTCCTCGAGGGCGCGGCGGATGATCTCCGCGCCGGTCGCCTCATCGGACTCGAGGCCCTTGGTGTCGATCGCGTCCTGAGCGTTCAGGAGCGCGACGCCACCGCCGGGGACGATGCCCTCTTCGAGGGCGGCCCGGGTGGCCTGCAGCGCGTCCTCGACGCGATGCTTCTTCTCCTTCATCTCGGTCTCGGTGGCGGCGCCGACCTTGACGACCGCGACGCCGCCGGCCAACTTCGCGAGACGCTCCTGGAGCTTCTCCCGATCGAAGTCGGAGTCGGTGTTCTCGATCTCGGAGCGGATCTGGCCGATCCGACCCTCGATCTGCGCCTTGTCGCCGGAACCGTCGATGATCGTCGTCGTGTCCTTGCTGACGACCACGCGGCGGGCCTTGCCGAGCTGGCTGAGCTGGGTGTTCTCCAGCTTCAGGCCCATCTCCTCGGTGATGACCTCGCCACCGCTGAGGATCGCGATGTCCTCGAGCATCCGCTTGCGGCGATCGCCGAAGCCGGGGGCCTTGACCGCCACACCGGTGAAGGTGCCGCGGAGCTTGTTGACCACCAGCGTCGCCAGCGACTCGCCCTCGACGTCCTCGGCGATGATGACCAGCGGCTTGCCGCCCTGCATCGTCTGCTCGAGGATCGGCAGGATGTCGCGGACCGAACCGATCTTCTGGTTCGCGATCAGGATGTAGGGGTCCTCGAGGACTGCCTCCATCCGATCCTGGTCGGTGACCATGTACGGCGAGATGTAGCCCTTGTCGAACTGCATCCCCTCCGTGAACTCGAGTTCCATCCCGAAGGTCTGGCCCTCTTCGACGTTCACGACGCCGTCCTTGCCGACCTTCTCGATGGCGTCGGCGATGATGTCGCCGATCTCGTCATCGGCCGCAGAGATCGATGCGACGCGGGAGATCTGATCCTTGCCGCCGACCTCCTTCGACTGCTTCTCGCGCAGGTTCTCGACGACCTGGTTGACGGCCGTCTCGATCCCCTTGCGAAGGGCGAGCGGGTTGGCGCCGGCGGCGACGTTCTTCAGGCCCGAGCGCACGATCGTCTGCGCGAGCAGGGTCGCCGTCGTGGTTCCGTCGCCGGCGACGTCGTTGGTCGCGGTCGCGACCTCGCGGACGAGCTGAGCGCCCTGGTTGGCGAACACGTCCTCGATCTCGACCTCGCGGGCGATCGTGACGCCGTCGTTGGTGATGGTCGGCGCGCCGAACTTCTTGTCGAGGACGACGTAGCGACCCTTCGGGCCGAGCGTCACCTTGACCGCGTCTGCGACGGCGTCGACGCCGTCCTGCAGAGCGGCGCGGGCGTCGGCGCCGTACTTGAGCTCCTTGTGAGCCATATCAGTGATTCCTCCTGATGCTTTCTGGTTCCGTGGGGAAGGCGGCTACTGGACCTTGGCCAGGACGTCGGACTCGCGCAGGACCAGCAGGTCCTCGCCGTCGACCTTGACCTCGGTGCCGCCGTACTTGCTGTAGAGGACGACGTCGCCCTCGGACACGTCGAGCGGAACGCGCTCGCCCGTGTTCTCGTTGCGATTGCCTTCGCCGACCGCGAGGACCTCGCCCTTCTGCGGCTTCTCCTTGGCGGTGTCGGGGAGCACGAGTCCGCTTGCGGTCGTCTCCTCCTCTTCGACCGCCCGAACGATCAGGCGGTCACCCAAGGGCTTGAGCTTCATGCGTAGTTACCTCCGTTGAGGGTTGATCTTGTGGTCGTGGTAAGAATCTCGCCCACGCCTGGCACTCTAGACATGAGAGTGCCAAACGGGCGAGGCCGAGTGTAGCGGCCCATACATGGCTGTCAAGCGATCTAAGTGCTATCGACTTAGATCGGCCGGGAGGCGCCGGTCGGGGAGATCCGGCAGGCGTTAGCGTCCCTGGCCGCATGGCCGCCCTGACCGATCCGCTCGAGCTCCCGTGCGGGCTCACGCTTGCGAACCGGCTCGGGCGGGCGGCGATGACCGAGGGGATCGCCGACCGCCGCAACGACCCGACCGAGCGCCACCTGCGCCTCTATGCCGCGAACGCGCTCGGCGGCGCCGGGCTCGTGCTGACCGGCAACGCAATGGTCGACCGCCGTCACCTCGAGCGCGCCCGCAACATCGTCGTCGACGCCGCGACCGACCGCGACGGGCTCCGCCGGTTGGCGCAGGCCGCCGCCGCCGCGCCGACCCTCGTCCAGCTCTCCCACCCCGGACGGCAGGTCAACCGCTACGTCAACTCACATCCGGTCGCTCCCTCCGACGGGCCGGCGGTGGCCATCGCGGGTGCGTTCGCGAGGCCCCGCGCGCTGACGGTCCTCGAGATCGCGGAGGTTCGCGCCCGGTTCGTGGACGCCGCCCAGCGGGTGGTGGCCGCCGGGTTCCCCGGCGTCCAGATCCACGGCGCCCACGGGTACCTGATCAGCAGCTTTCTCGACCCCGAGCAGAACCGTCGCGACGACGCCTACGGCGGCGCGCTCGCCGGGCGCTCGCGCCTGCTCCTGGAGATCGTCGCCGATCTGCGGGGGGCGCTCCCCCCGGCCGCGGCGGTCTCGGTCAAGCTCGACGCTCGCGATGGCGCCGACGGCGAGCTCGCCGAGCTCGGGCGGATGCTCGAGGCCGGCGGGATCGACCTGATCGAGATCTCGGGCGGCAACTACGAGCGCCCCGAGATGGCCGGCTACGACGCCGACGGCCGCGAGCTCCGAAGCGAGCACGAGTCGCCGTTCTGGAACAGCGCCGCCGCGACGTCCGCGGTGGTGGGCGTACCGGTGATGCTGACCGGCGGCTTCCTGACCCGGGCCGAGGTCGACCGGGCGCTGGCCGGGGGTGTCTGCGACATGGTCGGCGCGGGCCGGCCGCTCGCGGTGCGTCCCGACCTCGCGGGCCGGTTCGTCGCCGGCGAGACCGACACGCTCGATCGGCCCGGACCCCGGCTCGGCGGCCCGGCCCAGGTTCGCCGCCTGCTCGGCGCCGCCGCCGGCACCGGCTGGCATCGGATCCAGCTTCAGCGGACCGGTGACGGCAGGCCGCCGCTGCTCGGATTCCCGGCGCTGCCGGCCGCCCTCGACTACACGATGGTCGACTGGGTTCAGGCACTGACCGCCCGCCGCGGGCGGATGCGCCTCGCCGAGCGGACGCCGCCGCCGGGCGACGGTTGAAGCGCCGCCACCCGGCGGCTCAGCTCGACGCCAGGTCGGCCACTCGCCCGAGTCCCAGATCGCGTCCCAGACGTCCTCGCGCGACACATCGAGGAGCCAGGCCGTCAGGAACTCGTAGCCCGCCATGGCTCCGCGGCGAGCCGTCCGCTCAGTTCTGAGACGGGGTCTCGCCGTTGCCGAAGTTCGACTGCGGGCGTTCGACGATCTGCGAGAAGCGGATGACCGTGACGATGTCGTCGGGATCGACCGGACGGCTGTAGATCTGCTCGAGGAAGTTGACGGTGTCATCGAGGCGCCGGAACTCGGGGTTGTCGTGTTCGACGTCGCGCGGCGAGAGGTCCTTGACCTTCTTCACCTCGACGTCGTCGATCACCGCCGAGAAGATCTTCTCGCGTGGACCGTGGCGGTAGCCGACCGTGATCCAGACGACCTGACCGCGGTCGTACTTGCGGGTCTTGTCCCCGAGCCTGATCGTCGCAGTCTTCCGCCCCCGCTTGAGCTGGTCGACGAAGACCGGCGAGTAGAAGTTGAGGACGTACAGGGCGCTCACCGATCGGAGCCTATCGACGCGGGAGGGGCGCCGTGCGCGGCCTCACCGGGTTCCCGTCCCGCAGCACCCGACAGTCCGAGGAGGGCGGACGGCGAAGCCGGAGCACTTCCCCGGGGTGATCAGAGGAAGCGGACGCGAGGCGGAGCATCCCCTCGGGGTCATTCTCAGAAGATGTAGGCGCGCAGGCGCTGGGGCTCGATCACGGTCACGCGCCCGCGCCCGACCCGCACGACCCCGGCGCGCTCGAGCACCGCGAGGAAGCGGCTGACGCTCTCGCGCGAAGTGCCGGCCAGCTGCGCGAGGTCTGCCTGGTTCATCCGGATCGTGACGCCGTCGCGGCCCTGCTCGGCGTTCTCCTCCGAGACGAGTTGGGAGAGCACCCCGGCGACCCGGCTCGGGACGGTCTGAAACGACTGGCGGCTGATCCGCTCGTTCGTCTCCCGCAGCCGCTTCGTCAGCGCGACGACGAGCTTGGCGGTGATCTGCGCGTTGCGCTCGAGCAGGCCGCGCATGTCCGTCGCCGAGACCGCGAGCAGCTCGACGTCGGTCAGCGCCTCGACGCTCGCCGAGCGGGCGCCGCCGTCGATCATCGCGAGCTCGCCGACGAGCTCGCCGGGCCCGAGCGTCGCGAGGGCGATCGCGCGGCCATCGGGATGCTCGCGCGTCACCCGCACCTCGCCGGAGCGGATCACGTAGCAGGCGTCACTCGCGTCACCCTCATGAAAGACCCGCGCGCCCTTCGGGAAAGCCCGCGGAATCGCGACCTGGGCGATCCGCTCGAGCTCGCCCGGCTCGAGTCCCGACAGCAGCGGCACCCGCGCAAGCAGGTCGACCGCGCTTGCCTGTTCCTCGCCCATGGCAGGCGATTATCGCTGACAACCCTCACACCAGTAGGTGACGCGGTTGTCGTCTCCCTGACCGCGGATCCGAACCCGCCCTCCGCAGCGCGGGCAGGGGCGGCGCTCGCGTCCATAGATCTGCTTCGGGCGGCTGCCCGCGGCGATCGCCGTCTCCATCACCCAGCTCACCGCGTCGACGATGCCGCGCGCCTCGTCCGGGTCGAGGTCGGCGACCCGCCGCCACGGGCTGACTCGGGGCAGGAAGCAGGCCTCGATCCGGATCACGTTGCCGACCCCGGCGATCAGGGCCTGGTCGAGCAACGCCTCGCCGACCGGCGTGCCCGGGTCGTAGGCGAGCAACCGCGCGGCCGCGGCGTCTGGATCGAACCCGGGCGCGAGCGGGTCCGGGCCGAGCCGCGCCAGCACCGGGTCGTTGCGGGCGCGGGCCGCGCTCGTCATCCGCAGGATCTTGCCGCCGCTCTGGCTGGCGACGGCGGACCCGCCGGCGAGCACGAGCCACGGCCGCCCGTACGGCATCCGCCCGTCGGCGCGGACGAACCAGCGGCCGCTCATTCCGAGGTGGCTGTGGACGACGACGTCGCCGGAGAAGTGGAGCAGCAGGTGCTTGCCGCGCGCCTCGGCCCGCTCCAGCGTCCGGCCGGCGAGCTCGTCCGCGCGCGAGTGGATCGGCGAACGTGCGCTCGGAGCCGCGGCCGTCTCGATCTCCTTGCCGACCAGCGCCGCACCGAATTGCATCGCCACGCGATGGATCGTGTCGCCCTCAGGCATCGCCGCCGCGCTCCTCCGCCCGCTCGGCTGCGGCATCCATCGCTGAGCGGCCCATCCGGTTCGCCTAGGGCTTCAGCTTGTGGCCCGTCTGAAACAGCCACTGCGCCCAGGCGACCATCGCGATCGCCACGATCGCGGTGAACCCGAAGGCGAGCCCGACGTTGACGTCGCTCGAGCCCAGGAAGCCGTACCGGACCGCGTCGACCATGTAGAAGATCGGGTTCGCGTGCGACAGCTCCTGCCAGGGGGAGGGCAGGATCTCGATCGAGTAGAAGACCCCACCGAGGAACGTCAGCGGCAGGATCAGGATGTTGTTGATGAAGCTGTGGTGGTCGAAGCTCTGCGCGTAGACCCCGACGACGACTCCGAGGGCGGAGAAGAGGACGACGAGGAGCGCGGCGGCGGCGATCAGGTGAACCGGCCGCTCGATCGGCACGCCGGTCAGCGGCAGGGCGATGGCGACGAGCGCGAGGCCGATCGCGAACGAGCGGAAGACGCCGCCGAGCATGTAGCCGAGGTTCATCCGCCAGGGCTGCATCGGTGAGGCGAGGACGTCGTTGATGTAGCGGTCGTTGCGGGCCTGCAGCAGGCTCGAGGAATTGTTCGAGAACGCGGCCTGCGCCATCGCCATCGCGATCAGGCCGGGAACGATGAAGACGTCGTAGGCGAAGCCGTTGATCTCGCTGATCCTGCTGCCGAGCGAAAGGCCGAAGACGAGGATGAAGAGGGCCGAGGAGACGACGGGGGCGAGGATTGTCTGCGTCCACAGGCGGGTGACGCGGCGGCACTCGCGGAGGGCGAGAGCCCGCATCGAACGCGCCGGGTCGGGCGCGGCGTAGGCGGGACGCGGCGACTGCGACCGTGACAGGGTGCGATCGGCGGTGCTCACGCGCCCTCCTCGGCGGCCATGACTGCCGGCAGCGAGGTCGAGACCGTCTGCAGGTAGACCTCCTCGAGCGTGGTCGCGTCGTAGCGTCGCTTCAGGCCCTCGGGAGTGTCGCGGGCGATGATCCGGCCGGCCGAGATCAGTGCGATGTCCTCGCAGAGCGACTCGGCCTCCTCGAGGTAGTGCGTCGTCAGCAGGATCGTCGTGCCCTGCTCGTGGAGCAGCCGAATGTAGCTCCAGAGGTCGTGGCGAAGCTCGATGTCGACGCCGGCGGTCGGCTCGTCGAGGATCACCAGCAGCGGCTCGTGCAGGAGCGCCCGGGCCAGGAGCAGGCGTCGCTTCATCCCGCCCGAGAGCTTCGAGGTGCGGGTGTGCGCCTTCGCCCGCAGGTCGAAGACGTCGATCATCTCGTCCGCGCGCCGGTTCGAGTCCTCACCGGTCATCCCGAAGTAGCCGCCGTGGTAGACGAGCGACTCGCGCACGGTCAGGAACCGGTCGAGGTTCGGGTCCTGCTCGGCGACGCCGACGAGCCGTCGCGCCTCCATCGAGTCGTGCTCGAAGCCGAAGACCGAGATCCGCCCGCCCGTGGTCCGGATCAGGTTGCAGACCGAGTTGATCAGGGTCGTCTTCCCCGCGCCGTTCGGCCCCAGCAGGCCGAAGAACTCGCCGGATGGGACCTCGAGGTCGAGCCCGGCGAGGCCGATGGTCCCGTCGTCGTAGGTCTTCGAAAGCCCCTCGATAGTCAATGCAGTCGCCCCGCTCTTCACCCCCGGGAGATTAGGGGGGCCGGTGCTTCCTGCTGCGGATCCTCGCCGTTGACGATCTGATCAAGGACTGCGAGGAGGTGATGAGCAGCGCCGAGCGTCTCCGGGAGCGGTTGCAGGGCTCCGACGCCGGCGTCTTCCTCTGGGTCCGCGCCGACGAGGAGGACGGAGTGCTCGAGGCCGAGGTCAGGTGCCGGCTCGCCGCCGAGTGGCCCTTCGCGACGGTCCGATGGCCGGGCCGCGACATCTCCCGGGAGGAGTGGGACGCGTTGCCCGACGCCCAGCCCTGAAGGGCCGGGCCGCCCCGGCACCTGTCGTCGCCTGTGCGACGATGAACGAGCATGGCGGGTTTCGATCGACTGACCCGATCCACCAGCACGAGCGACTCGTCCGACGACTCGTCCCAGTGGGAGCTGAGGAACCTCGCGAAGAGGAGCGTTCCGGCGTTCGTCGCGATCGCCGTCCTGATGCTGATCGCCTGGACCGCGCCCGGCCTCGGAGAGGTCCGCGACCTGCTGCCGCAGGCGGCGCCCGGCTGGGTGGCGATCGCGATCGCTTTCGAGGCGCTTTCGTTCGCCTCCTATGTCGTCATGTTCGCTCCGGTCTTCTGCCGCGGGCTGAGCTGGCGGCGGAGCCTGCAGATCGGCGGCTCCGAGCTCGCGATGGGCTCGATCGTCCCGGCGAGCGGCGCCGGCGGGCTGGCGCTGGGCGCATGGGTCCTGCACGAGGGCGGGATGGACGCCGACCGGATCGCCCACCGCTCGGTCGCCTTCTTCCTGATCAAGAGCTCGGTCAACTTCTTCGCGGTCGCGATCATCGGCCTGCTGATGTTCTTCGGCCTCTTCGGGGTCGACGAGCCCTGGACGCTGACCCTGCTGCCGGCGCTGATGTCGATTTTCGTGATCGCCGCCGTGCTGATCATCCCCCGCTTCCCGATCGGTGAGCGGCCCGACGGCGACGCATCGCGGGCGGCCCGGTTCATCGCCGCCTCCCGGCGGGCCCTGATCATCGGAAGCGAGGGGGCGATCGACATCGTCCGCTCCGGCAACGCCCGGGTCCTCGCCGGGGCGATCGGCTACTGGGCCTTCGACAACGCCGTGCTCTGGGCGACCTTCCACGCCTTCGGCTACACGCCCGAGATCTCGATCGTGCTGATGGGCTATCTGATCGGCCAGCTCGGCGGTCTGCTCCCGATCCCGGGCGGCATCGGTGGCATCGACGGCGGCCTGATCGGAACGCTGATCGTCTACGGTGCGCCGGCTGCGGTCGTCACCGCCGCGGTCCTCGCCTACCGGGTGATCCTCTTCTGGCTCCCGCTCGCCGCCGGGTCCGTCTGCTTCTTCAGCCTCCGCCGGGACATGCCGCGAGACGGCGAGCTCGCGACCTGCGGGGCCGCCGCGGCTACGGCAGCGGCGCGCTAGCGGGACGCCGGTCCTAACCTGCTCGCGATGCGGATATTCCTCCTCGTCTCGATCGCCGCCGCACTCGTGCTGTTCGCCGGCGCAGGCGCGGAGGCGACGACCCCCTCCGACCGGGGCGTCGGCTTCGAGCTCAAGCGGACTTCGATCTCGCCGAAGCACCCGACGTTCGCCGCCGAGCGCAAGATCCGCCTCCACTACGGCTTCGCGGCGACTCGCCAGGTCGACCTCCGGATCGAGGTCCGGCAGGCGAGGGGAGGCAGGCTCGTGCGCGCCTACCGCGAGCGGGACGCTCGTCCGGGCAACCGGCTGGCGCGGGTCTGGAACGGGCTCACCCGCCGCGGCGGCGTCGCCGGCGACGGTCGATACGAGTTCCGGGTCGGCCCGATCGGCGGGGCGATGAAGTTCGCCGGGCGCTTCCGTCTTCGAACCCACGTTTATCCGGTCGACGGCCGACACGGGTCCCGCGGGGCGACCGGCGAGTTCGGCGCGCCGCGCAACGGCGGTCGCGTCCACGAGGG
This sequence comes from uncultured Conexibacteraceae bacterium, assembly GCA_963784885.1. Taxonomy (GTDB): domain Bacteria; phylum Actinomycetota; class Thermoleophilia; order Solirubrobacterales; family 70-9; genus RHKX01. The sequence goes on along the minus strand of CAWATA010000003.1, from coordinate 105,324 downwards.
GTTCGACATCACCGCCGACTGCGGCACGCCGCTGCTGGCCGCCCGCGGAGGCAGGGTCGAGAAGGTCGGCTACGACCCGGTGCTCTACGGCTACTTCGTGCTGATCGACGGACTGAAGACGAGCCAGGACTACTTCTACTCCCATCTGATCGCACCGCCCGCGATCGGCAGGAGGGATCGGGTCAGGACCGCGCAGTTCGTCGGCCGCGTCGGCAGGACCGGCAACGCCGCCTCGACCCCCTGCCACCTTCACTTCGAGATCCGGATCCACGGCAGGCCGGTAGACCCGAAGCCGTACCTGCGGAAGTGGGACCGCCGCAGTTAGCCCCAGTCCGATTCCGGATTCGTAACGGTTTGAGTCGCTGGGCAGACTCTGCGACCATCGGAGCCAGCGAACGAGGGGAGCAGACATGGAAACCATCGCTGCGGACAACGAGGAGGCGGTCGAGGCCTGGAGCGGTGTCCTCTTCGACCGCTGGGCCAAGCACCGGGACGTCCTCGCGATCTCGATCCGCCCATTCTCGGATGCCGCCTACGAGCTCTGCGACCCGCAACCGGGTGAACGCGTGCTCGACATCGGCTGCGGGCTCGGGGAGACCACGGTGACGCTTGCCGAGCTGGTCGGCCCGACCGGCGAGGTGGTCGGCGTCGACGCCGGCGAGCGCTTCGTCGACGCCGCGGCCGCCGAGGCTGAGACGGCGGGGATCGAGAACGTCAGCTACATGACCGGCGACGTCCAGGTCGCCGATCTCGGCTCCGGCTTCGACCTCGCCTTCTCCCGGTTCGGGACGATGTTCTTCGCCAATCCCGTCGCGGCGCTCCGCAACATGCGCTCGTCGCTCCGGCCGGGGGGGCGCCTCTGCATGGTCGTCTGGCGCAACAAGCTCGCGAACGAGTGGCTGCATCGCGGAGAGCTCGTCGTCGAGCAGTACCTAGAACGACCCGAGGAGACCGACGAGCCGACCTGCGGTCCCGGGCCGTTCTCGATGGCGAACGCCGACACGACGTCCGACATGGTCACCGCCGCCGGGTTCGAGGACGTCGTCTTGCGCCGCTGCGACATCGACTACCTGATGGGCGAGGACATGGACAAGGCGATCGAGGTCGTGATGGCGATCGGGCCGGCGGGGGAGCTGATCCGGCTCGCCGGCGACGAGGCCGAGAAGATCCGGCCGAAGCTCGAGGCCGAGCTGCACGATGCCTATGCCGATCTCGCCCGCGACGACGGCGTCTGGGCGCAGGCATCGACCTGGATCGTCACCGCCGTCAATCCCGGCTGAGGACGAATCAGGGCGAGGCCACGAGGCGCCGCGGCTGGCGCTCGAATCCCGCGTCGACGAGCACCTGCTCGCAGGCGTGGCCGATGGCGGACTCGCCGTCGATCCGCTCGATCGCGAGCCGGGGCACGCGGCGGGCCTCGACCGCCTCGACGACGGCGCCGATGGCGGTGGCGAATTTCTCGCCGTCGAGGCGCGCGAGGCGCAGCAGCCCCTTACCGCCGCGCTCCAGGTAGAGGGCCGGCTCGCCGTTGCGAAGCACGATGTAGGCACCGGCGACCCGGCTCGGGCGGCGGCCGACCCGGCCGTCCTCGTCGTCGCTGCGGGAGGGCAGGCGGGGCCAGGCGAGGCTGGCGCCGTAGGGCTGAGCCGGGTCGGTGGCGGCGAGGACCACGTGCTCGTCGTCGACCCGGGGCAGCGAGCGGAGCCGCTCGACGGCACCGGCGAGCGCGAACTGAGCGCCGCCGAGGCCCTCGACGAAGTAGCCGCGGCGGGCGGTGCCGAGCATCTCGAGGTTGGACAGCTCCCCGTAGAGCGCCGAGAATCCGCCCGGCACTCCCTCGGCGAGGACCGTCTCGCGCGTCACTATCCCGTAGCGCTCGAGCATCAACTCGGCCTGAGCGCGAAGCCGGGGGCCCGAGGGCGGGGCGCCGCGGAACAGCGACTCAGTCAGAGACCAGCGGCCGGCGACCGCCTGCCCGGTCGCGTTGCGCCGCGAGCTGAAGCGGCGGCCCCGGCGGGCGGCGGCGCTCTCGGACGCCTTCAACCGCGGCGCCCGGAGCGGGGCGACGGCGTCGTTGGTGACCTCTCCGGCCCAGGCGAGATCCCAGAGCGCGGAGTGGAGCTCCTCCTTCTCCCAGCCCCCGTCGGCGAGGTCGACCACCAGGTCGAGCCAGAAGCAGGGGCGCTGGGCGAGCAGCTCGCGGATCGCGTCGTGAATCTCGCCCTCGGGCCGGTCGAGCTTCGCGTTCGCCGGGGGCGGCCCGGCGATCCGGACGTCCTCGCGGAAGTAGAAGGCAACGCGGCCGGTCCGGCCGACCGGCCCGGCGCCGATCCAGACGATCTCGCCGCCGGTCGAGAGCTGATCGAGCCAGGTCTGCGAGTAGGCGCCGAGCCGGCGCGGGAGGACGTCGCGCTCCCAGACCTCGGGGGTCAGCGCAACCCCCTGCAGCGGCACGAGGATCTCGCGGAGGCGGTCGGGCCCGGCACCCGCCGAGCGGTAGGCGTCGACGTTCTGCCAGGAGACGAGGAAGCGCGCGAGCTCGGAGGTGTCAGCCGCCTCGACCTCCTTGCGCAGCACCGCGAGGCTCGCCCGGCGCAGCCGGCGCAGGACGTCGGGGTCGCACCACTCGCGCTCGCTGCCGCCGGGCAGGAGCTCGCCGCGGACCAGCTCGCCGGCCGCCTCGAGCCGCTTCAGCGCCGGCGTCGGGTCGACGCCGAAGCGCTGCCTGGCCTGCGCGGTCGGGAACGGGACGTGGGTGCGCGCGTAGCGGCGGAACAGCGTCTCCATCGGCTCGGTGACCGTCTCGAGGAAGGCGTCGGGGAGTCCCGACGCCACCGGGACGCCGAGCGCGTCGCGGTAGAGGCCGCCGTCCTCGGCGGCGATCCAGCGCTCCTCCCCGGCGACCCGGACCCGGACCGCCCGGCGCTCGGACTCGAGCTTGTCGAGCATCGACTTCGCCGAATATCCCTCCGCGACCCGTTCGGCGACCTCGTCGCCGGAGAGGTCGCCGAGTCGCCTGAGGATCACCTGGAGCTGGTCGCGATCGATCGCCTTCGCCTGCTCGACGCGATGCTGGAGCGAGTCCTCGACGTCGGCGAGCGCGACCGGGTCGATCAGCTCGCGCAGCTCCTCCTGACCGAGCAGCTCGCGGAGCAGATCGCGGTCGAGGGCGAGGGCGGCGGCGCGGCGCTCGGCGTTCGGCGTGTCGCCCTCGTACATGTAGGTCGCGACGTAGTCGAACAGCAGCGAGGATGCGAACGGCGACGCCGACTTCGTCTCGACCTCGACCAGCGACAGCCGCCGCGACTTCAGGTCGCGGAGGAGCTCGCCGAGCGCGGGCAGGTCGAGCACGTCGCGGAGGACCTCGCGGTAGGTCTCGAGCGTGACCGGGAAGCGCGGGAAGTCGCGGGCGACCTCGAGCAGCGACTGGGACTTCAGGCGCTGCTGCCAGAGCGGTGTGCGCTTGCCGGGGTAGGCGCGCGGAATCAACAGCGACCGGCCGGCCGCCTCGCGGAAGCGGGCCCCGAACAGCGCCGAGCCCGAGAGCTCGCCGACGATCAGGTCCTCGACCTCGTCCGGCTCGAGCAGGACGAGGTCGGAGGCGGGTGGCTGATCGGAGTCGGGCAGGTGGATGACGATCCCGTCGTCGGACCAGATCGCATCGGCCTCGAGCTCGAGCTCGGCACGGATCTTCGCCGCGAGCGCGAGCCCCCAGGCGGCGTGGACGCGGCCGCCGAACGGCGAGAGCACGCAGAGGCGCCAGTCGCCGATCTCGTCACGGAAGCGCTCGACCACGATCGTCTGGTCGGAGGGGACGACCCGGGTCGCCGCCTGCTGCTCGCGCAGGTATGCGACGAGGTTCTCCGCCGCCAGCTGGTCGAGGTCGTAGGAGTCGGCCAGCTCCTCGGGCTCGGCGGCGACGGCCTCGCGCGAGAACTCGCCGATCGCGCGCCCGAGCTCGACCGGGCGGCCGATGCCCTCGCCGCGCCAGAACGGTATCGCGCCGGGGACGCCCGGCGCCGGCGTGACGATCACCCGGTCGCGGGTGATCTCCTCGATCCGCCAGGACGATGCGCCGAGCAGGAAGACCTGGCCCGCACGCGCCTCGTAGACCATCTCCTCGTCGAGCTCGCCGACCCGGCGGCCGTCGGGGAGGTGGACGCCGAAGAGGCCGCGGTCGGGGATCGTGCCGGCGTTGGTCACCGCGAGCTGGCGCGCGCCCTTGCGCCCGCGTACGGTCCCGGCGGTGCGATCCCAGACGATCCGCGGCCGGAGCTCAGCGAAGCGCTCGGAGGGATAGCGGCCGTCGAGCATGTCGAGGACGTTCTCGAGCTGCTCGCGGGACAGCTCGGCGTAGGGCTCGGCGGACTTGACCACGCTCTCGATCTCGTCCACCTCCCAGTCTTCGTCGGCGACCATCGCGACGATCTGCTGAGCGAGGACGTCGAGCGGGTTGGCCGGGATGACCGTCTCCTCGATCTCCCCGGTCCGCATCCGCTTCGCGACGACCGCGCACTCGAGCAGGTCGGAGCGGAACTTCGGGAAGATCCTGCCCTTCGAGACCGCGCCGAGCTCGTGACCGGCGCGGCCGACCCGCTGCATGCCGCGAGCGACCGACTTCGGCGACTCGACCTGGATGACGAGATCCACCGCACCCATGTCGATGCCGAGCTCCAGCGAGGAGGTCGCGACGATGCATGGGAGTTGGCCCGACTTCAGGAGCTCCTCGACCTTGAGGCGCTCCTCCCGGGCCAGCGAGCCGTGGTGGGCCCTCGCGATCTCATCGTGGTCGCCGGGGCTCGGAGGTGGCCCGCTCGCAGCGGGCTCCTCGGCGTTCGGCTCCTCGGCCTCGGCAAGCTCCTCGGCGTTCATCTCGTTCAGGCGCTTTGCGAGGCGCTCGGCGCCGCGGCGGTTGTTGACGAAGATGATCGTCGAGGTGTGCTCGCGGACCAGCTTCAGGAGCTCCGGGTAGATCGCCGGCCAGATGCCGCGCGAGGGCGAGTCGCCGGGCACGGCGCCCGGGGCTGAGGGGTCGGGACCCGGAAGCTCGACCCCATTCGAGTCAGCCGCCGCGGGCCGCGATGCTGAGGAGGCGGCGGGGCTGTTCGGATCCGCCATGTCGGCGACCGGGACGACGATCTCCAGGTCCATCTCCTTGCGAACGCCGGCGTCGACGATCCGGCACTCCCGGCCCGGGCCGACCAGGAATTTCGCGATCCGCTCGAGCGGGCGCTGGGTGGCCGAGAGACCGATCCTCTGGACCGGCTCCTCGCGGCCCTCGCCGTCGTTCGCGTTGACGGCCACGTGCCGTTCGAGCCGTTCGAGCGTGAGCGCCATGTGGGCGCCGCGCTTGGTCGGAGCGACGGCGTGGATCTCGTCGACGATCAGCGCCTCGACGTCGGTGAGGATGTCGCGCGCCCGCGAGGTCAGCATCAGGTAGAGCGACTCGGGCGTGGTGATGAGGATGTCGGGCGGCCTGCGAAGCATCGCCTGCCGTTCCCGCTGCGGCGTGTCGCCGGTTCGCAGGCCGATGCTGAGATCGGCACCGATCCCGGCGAGCGGGGCGCGGAGGTTCCGCTCGACGTCGTAGGAGAGGGCCTTCAACGGCGAGACGTAGACGAGGGACACTCCCGCGCTGCCCGCTTCGCCCGCCTGCAGCCGGGCGGCCCGCTCACGGGCCAGGCTGTCGATCCCCCAGAGGAACGCGGCAAGGGTCTTGCCGGATCCGGTCGGCGCGCAGATCAGCGTGTTGGCGCCGGTCGCGATCGCCGGCCAGCCCTCCGCCTGCGCCGGCGTCGGCGCAGCGAAGGAACGGTCGAACCACGAGCGCGTACGCTCGCTGAAGCCCGCCATCGGGTCGGTCTTCGGACTCTGTTCAGTCACGGTGGCCAATCGATCGACTCTAGCGATCCGGGGAGGCCGGCTCAGCGGCCGTGAGTGGGAGCCGGCGCCCTGCTCAGCCGTACGTGAACGGAAGGCTCTCCGCGACCTCCGACAGCCACGGGGCGGACTTGTCGCGATCGGAGAGCAGCGGGTCGTCGACCGGCCAGTCGACTGCCACGTCGGGGTCGTCCCAGGCGACCTCCGATTCGGTCTCGGGGTCGTAGAGCGAGGTCAGCTTGTAGACGACGTCGGCGACCTCGCTGAGCACCTGGAAGCCGTGCGCGAAGCCGACCGGGACCCAGAGCTGGCGGTGGCGCTCGTCGTCGAGGACGTGCCCCTCCCACTCTCCGTACGTGGGGGAGCCGCGGCGGAGGTCGACCGCGACGTCGAAGATGGCGCCGCGGGGGCAGCGGACGAGCTTGCCCTGACCGGGAGCGGTCTGGAAGTGCATGCCGCGCAGCGTCCCGCGCTGGGTCGAGCGCGAGTGGTTCTCCTGGACGAACTCCTCGTCGACGCCGAACTCGCGCCAGCGGGCGGCCTGGAAGCTCTCGATCAGAAAGCCGCGGGAGTCGCCGTGGATGGTCGGCTCGATCGCGACGAGCCCGTCGATCCGCGTCTCGACGAGGGCGGTCACGAGCCCAGCTTCGTCCCGTACTGGCGCTCGTAGTACTCGCGGTACTCGCCGGAGCGGATCGGCTCCCACCAGTCGCGGTTGTCCCGGTACCAGGAGACCGTTCGCTCGATCCCCTCGTCGAAGTGGACCTGGGCGCTCCAGCCGAGTCCCTCGGTGCGGGCCGCCGAGAGCGAGTAGCGGCGGTCGTGTCCGAGCCGGTCGTCGACGTGATCGATCAGCGACTCGTCGCGGCCGGTGAGCTCGAGGATCCGCCTGACGACGTCGATGTTCGGCAGCTCCTCCGGGCCACCGACGTTGTACACCTCGCCGGCCTCCCCGCGTTCGAGGACGACGTCGATCGCGCTCGCGAAGTCCTCGGTGAAGAGCCAGTTGCGAACCTGCATCCCATCGCCGTAGACCGGCAACCGGTCCCCGGCCATCGCGTTGAGGACCATCAGCGGGATCAGCTTCTCGGGGTGCTGGAAGGGGCCGTAGTTGTTCGAGGCCCGGACGATCAGCGCGTCGGCGCCGTAGGTCCGCTGGAAGGCGCCGACGAGCAGGTCGCCGCCCGCCTTCGACGCCGAGTAGGGGGAGGACGGCTCGATCGGCGAGCTCTCCGTGAACGATCCCTCTTCGATCGAGCCGTAGACCTCGTCGGTCGAGATCTGCAGATGGCGGATCCCGGCGTCGCGGGCGGCCTCGAGGAGCACGAACGTGCCGAAGACGTCGGTCTGGATGAAGGCGTCGGGATCGGAGATCGAACGGTCGACGTGCGACTCCGCGGCGAAGTTGACGACCGCCTCGCAACCGTCGACGGCGCGGGCGACCGCCTCCCGGTCGGCGATGTCCGCTTCGACGAACTCGATCCTTGAGTCGGGCGCGCCGGCGAGGTTCTCGCGCCGGCCCGCATAGGTCAGCTTGTCGAGAACGACGATCTCGTCGTCGGGCCGCTCGGCGAGGCGGCGACGGACGTAGGTCGAGCCGATGAACCCGGCCCCTCCGGTAACTAGCAATTTCACCGAGCGTTCAGCTCCCGGTCGTCGAGGTAGCGGCGAAGGGCATGCTGCCACGGTTGGAGAAGGATCGCGTCCTCGCGCGAGTGGCCGAGCACGGAGTAGGCGGGCCGCTTCGCCTTGCGGGCCATCATCTCGGTGGTCGCCGACATCACCCGGGTGTCCATGTGCGCCTGGTCGAAGATCTCGGTCGCGAAGTCGAACCAGGTGCACTCACCGCCGCCGACCATGTGATGGATGCCGTAGGCGTCGGTACCGATCAGCTTGACGATTCCCTCGGCGAGGTCGGTACACGAGGTCGGGCATCCGCTCTGATCGCTGACCACCAGCACCTCCGGCTGCTGGGCTCCGATCCGGAGCATCGTCTCGACGAAGTTGCCGCCGCCGACACCGAACAGCCAGGACGTGCGAACGATGAAGTGCTTCGGGTTGGCCGCCGCGACCGAGACCTCGCCGCCGAGCTTCGAACGCCCGTAGGCATTGATCGGGTCCGGCATGTCGTCCTCGAGATAGGGACTGCCTTTGGTCCCGTCGAAGACGTAGTCGCTGGAGGGATAGAGGATGCTCGCGCCGATCCGGGCGGCGCCGGCGGCGAGCAGGGCCGCGCCCGTGTCGTTGATCGCCATCGCGCCGCGCTCGTCGTCCTCGGCTCCGTCGACGTCGGACCACGCCGCGCAGTCGACCACAGCCTCAGGCCGGACCTCGGCGATCGCCCGGTCGATCGAAGCCGGGTCGGTCACGTCCAGCTCCTTGTGCGTCATCGCGGCAACGTCGTGACCGCGGCGCCGCGCCGCGCCGACCACCTCCTGGCCGAGCATGCCGGCGGCGCCGGCGACGATGAGTCTCATGCCAGCGTTATCTCGGAGCGATCGCCGACGAGCATCCGCAGCGTCTTGGGCAGGCCCTCGGCCCGCGAGATCCGGACATTGCGGCCGAGCAGGCTCGCCTCCATCCGCGACGGCAGGTCGCTGACGCTGGCGCCGGCGAGAAGGATCGAGTGCTCGACCTCTGAACCGATCACCTCACAGCCAGGCGCGATCGCCGTGTAGGGGCCGATGTAGGAGTCGACGAGCCGGCTGTCGGCTCCGATCACAGCTGGGCCGCGGACGGTGCAGCGTTCCAGCGTCGCGCCCTCCTCGATCACGACCCGGCCCTCGATCTTGCAGTCGATCGCCTTGCCGTCCATGTGCGGCTCGAGGTCCTCGAGGACCAGGCGGTTCGCCTCGAGCATGTCCGCGAGCTGCCCGGTGTCCTTCCACCATCCCTTGACGCGGTGCTGTTCGACCGTGTGCCCGGTGTCGATCAGCTTCTGGATCGTGTCGGTGATCTCGAGCTCGCCGCGCGGCGACGGATCGATCGCCCGCGCCGCCTCGAAGACGACCGGCGTGAACATGTAGACGCCGACGAGAGCGAGGTCCGACGGCGGTTCCGACGGCTTCTCGACCAGGCGCACGATCCGCTCGCCGTCGAGCTCGGCGACGCCGTAGTGCTCCGGCTCGAGCACCTGCGTCAACAGGATCAGCGCGTCGGGCTCGTTGCGGCGGAATGCCTCGACGAGACCGGTGATGCCGTCGCGGAGGAGGTTGTCACCGAGGTACATGACGAACGGGTCATCACCGAGGAACTCCTCCGCGGTGAGCACCGCGTGGGCGAGGCCGAGCGGCTTCGCCTGGGGGATGTAGGTGACGTTCGCGCCGAGCGCGGAACCGTCGCCGACGGCCGCGCGGATCTCGTCGCCCGTCTCGGGAGCGATCACGATGCCGACCTCGGTGACGCCGGCCTCCACCAGCGCTTCGATCGCGTAGAAGAGCACCGGCTTGTTGGCCACCGGCACGAGCTGCTTCGCCGACGTATGGGTGATCGGGCGCAGCCGCGTGCCCGCGCCGCCCGAGAGAATCAGACCCTTCAACGTTTCCATCCCGCCGCAGGCTAGCGGCGCTCAGCTCTCCGAGGTCGCACGCGGTCGCTCGGCGCGGGTCACATCCCGCGCGTACCCGCTAACCCTTCAGCTTCACCGAGAGCTTCGACTCGCTCGTGTTGGCGGCGACGTCGGAGAGGGTGACGTCGAGCTTCGCCTTGCCCTTCGACTTCTTCAGAGCCTTGGCGATCTTCTTCGCGTCCTTGCTCTCCGCCGGCTTCAGCTTCAGCGTCGCCGAATCGTTCGCGGCGACCGACTTGGTGTTCTTCTTCAGCTTGTAGGACTTCTTCTTGACCGTGACCTTGCCCTTGGCCACGGCCTCGAGGTTCTCGCCGGCCTTCACCTTGACCTTGACGACGATCTTCCTGCCCTTCTGCTTCTGCGTCTTCGCGGCCGACGCCTTGCCGTCGAGCTTGCCGTCGTCCCGGTCGAGGACCGCGACGGCGTTGCTGGACGGGGCCGCGGTGTATGCGTTGTTGCCGTCGGGGGAGACGGCGACTGACTGCACGTCCTCGAAGCCCACCCCGTCGATGCAGTGGCCGCCCGTGCCGGTCTCGGAGATGCAGGGCTTGGTGCCCGACTGCTGCTGGGTCAGCTTGCCGGTCGACGTGTCGCGGGCGAAGGCCGAGACGGCGTTGCTGGGGATCGAGGCGACGTAGACGTTCTCGCCGTCGGGCCAGATGGTGACCGCCGCGGCACCGTTGAGCGCCTCGCCGTCGATGCAGGTGCCGCCGGTGCCGGTCTGAGAGACGCAGCCGTCGGGACTGGCCTTCTGGGTCAGCTTCCCGGTCGTCGCGTCGCGGTCGAAGATCGCGACGGCATCGCTGAAGAAGGAGGCGACGTAGGCGCTCTTGCCGTCGGCGGAGACGGTGACCGACCGCGCGCCTTCGAGCGCCTCGCCGTCGGCGCAGCGATCGCCGCTGCCGGTCAGCGAGACGCAGCCGTCGGGATTGGCCTTCTGGGTCAGCTTCCCGGTCGTCGCGTCGCGGTCGAAGACGGTGACGGCGTCGCTGAAGTACGAGGCGGCGTAGGCGTTCTTGCCGTCGGGGGAGACCGTGACCGTCGTGGCGCCGTCGAGCGCTACCCCTACGGTGCACGCGCCCTTGCCGTTGTCCGAGATGCAGGCGTCGGCGCCGGCCTTCTGGGTCAGTGCCCCCGTCGTCGGGTTGCGGTCGAACACCGCGACCGCGTCGCTGATCGAGGAGGCGACGTAGACGCTCTCGCCGTCGGGGGAGACGGCGACCGAACTGACGCCGGTGAGCGCCTTGCCGTCGGTGCAGGGCGCGAAGTTCGGGGCCCCGGAGCTGCCGTTCTCGGTGGTGCAGCCGCTGATGCCGGCCTTCTGGGTCAGCGCTCCGGTCGTCGTGTTGCGGTCGAAGACCGTGACGGAACCGGTCGAGGCCACGTAAGCGTTCTTGCCGTCGGGTGAGATGGTGACCGACGTCGCGCCGCTCAGCGCCAACCCATCGGAACAGGCGGGGTCGCCCTCTGAGATGCAGCCCTGGGTGCCGGCCTTCTGGGTCAGCTCGCCCGTCCCCTGGTCGCGGTCGAAGATCACCACGGCGCCGCTGGCCGATGAGGCGGCGTATGCGTTCTTGCCGTCGGGGGAGACCGTGATGCCGGCGACGCCCTCGAGCGCCACCCCGTCGGTGCAGTCGCCGCCGGTGCCGTCTTCGGAGATGCAGCCGGCCGTGCCGGACTTCTGGACGAGCGTGCCCGGTTCGGCGACGGCCAACGATGCGAAGACGACCGCGAAGAGGGCCGCCGCTGCGGCGACGAAACCGGTACGGCGCCGAGTCATTCCCCGCGGGCCCCTGCTGCGATCGGAGTGGGTCGTGGAATCGTCGGCACCGTCAATCATGAAACCTCCATCCCTCAAGACGCCGTCAAGCTAGCAGGCGCCGCCGGCCCGCGATGCAGTTCTTCGGTGCTGAAGCGGAGCTCTCAGTACGTCCCGCCGAGCTTGCGGTGGTCCCAGCTCGCCGTCCGGACCGGATGGAAGTGGATCGCGACCCGCTTCGGCACCTGAGCGCGGAGCCCGGCGGCCGCGTCGCCCTCGATCTCGTCGATGCCCTCGGCGTAGCGCACGGTCAGATCGACGGCGAAGTCGTAGACCCGCTCGGGGTCGCGAATCAGCTCGGCCTCGGCCTCGATCTGGATCCCGCGGAGCTCCCCGTACTCGACCCCGGCCTCGACCAGCAGCGTGCAGCGGGGATCGCGCTCGAGGTTCTTGACCTTCTGCGACTTCGCGAAGGTCCATGCCCAGATCTCGCCGTCCCGTACGACGAACCAGAGCGGCATCGAGTGGGGCCAGCCGCGCGGGCCGTTCGTCGTGCAGACGACGATCCGCTCCTCGTCGAGGAGCTCACCCTGCTCCTCGGGCGTCAGCTTGATCTGGTCGCGACGGTTGGCCATCGGGCGATCGTATTGGCGGCGGTCAGGGACCGTCGGGAAGGCGCCCGTCGGCCTCGAGCTTCTCGAGATGGGCGCGCATCGCCAGCGCGGCGGCGGGGCGCATCGGCTCGGGGACGTCCGACCAGGCGGCGTCGAGTAGGTCCTCGTCGCTGCGCTTGCCCTCCGCGAGGGCGGCGATCAGCAGGCGCTCCCGCTCCTGCCGGTGGGCGGCATAGGCGGCGATCCTGGCGGCCGGGTCGGTTATCCACTCGCCATGACCCGGACAGAGGAGGGTCGACCCCAGCTCGGCGAGGCGCTGCAGCGACCGCATGTAGTCGGCGAGCGATCCGCCGCCGGCCGCCGGCGGGACGATCGTCGAGCCCTCGCCGAGGACGAGGTCGCCGCAGAAACAGATCTCGCCGAAGACGATCGCTACGTGGTCGGGAGCATGCCCCGGCGTCGCAACGACGGTGAACGGTCCGACTGACGCGCCGTCCTCGGGAGCCGGCGGCATCGGCACGGGCTCGGCGGCGAGCAGCGCGGCGAGGTCGTCGAAGCCGGTCTCGTTCCCGACGACGACCTCGGCTCCGAGCATCGCGACGCCGGCGTTGTGGTCGGAGTGGGAATGCGTGAGCAGAACGCCGGCGATCCCACCGCGCGTCTCGGCGACCCCGCGGACGAGCTCGATGTGGCCGGGGTCGGCGGGCCCGGGGTCGATCACCCAGGCAGGGGAGCTGCCGACGACGTAGGTGTTCGTCCCGGTCAGGGTCATCGGTCCCGGGTTGTCGGCGCGGACCCGGACCACGGCCGGATGACCCGGAGCCTCGACCGCCGGCTCCTCCACCCGGTCCCCCGCTCAGGCCTTCTCGGTGACCGCTTCGAGCACTGCTTCGCGCGCGTCGTCGGGGTCGAGGACGACCATGTCCCCGGCGCCCTTCAGCACCTCGCGGACGAGCCACGATGTGCCGGCGAACGGCATCTCGATGATCAGCGCGCCGTCGGCGAGCTCCTCGACGACGGTGCGCTCCTCGCGGACCCAGCGGGCCCGCTCGGGCGATACCCAGACGCGGGCGACGCGGGCGTCGGTGACCTCGCCGACGCTCAGCCACTCCTGCTCGGAGAGCTGGTCGACGACGTCCGGCGAGGGCTCGAAGTGCTCGCCGGTCGCCTCGGCCTCCTTGGTCCGGTCGAGGCGGAAGTGACGGACGGCGTCGCGCTTGCGATCGCGACAGCCGACGTACCAGCCGTCGGGACCGCGCGCGAGCCGGTAGGGCTCGATCTCGCGCGAGGTGAACTGGTCCTCGTTCTCCTTGTAGTAGTTGATCTTCAGGACCGACTTCGAGGCGATCGCATCGTTGACGGCGCTGACGATCTCGGGCTCGTCGCGCTCGATCGTGATCTGCAGGCCCTCCTCGGAGGGGTCGTGGCCGAGTGCCGCGACGATCTTCTCGCGGGCGGTGTCGAGACCGGCCTGGGGAAGGTGATCGCCGAAGAAGTCGATTGCGGCGACGAGCGCCTTGGCCTCGAGCGGCAGCAGTCGCGCCGGCTTGGCGAAGCTGTCGCCGTAGGCCTCGGGGTCGACCTCGATCTCGTCACCGACGACCTCGGCGTAGAGGACGTAGGTGCCGCCGCCGAAGTTGACGACGTTGAGGACGTCGATGTCGCTGGTGAGCTCCTTGACCGAGATCCCGAGCTCGTTGCAGACGTCGGCGGTGAGCAGGCGGCGGTCGTTGCGGGCCGAGTCGATCAGCATCCCGGCGAGGGTCACGAGCCGGGCGAAGCGCTCGGGCCGGATCACCGTTTCGGCCTTGCCGTTGGAGCGGCCGCGCCGCTCGGCCTCGTCGACGGCCGGCTTGGCGACGGGCTTGGCGGTCGCGAAGTCGCTCGAGTGACGGGTGCGGAGCAGCTCCCGACGCTCCTCGGCCTCGGCGGCCAGCTCGGGCGGGTCGAGGACGGCTGCGTTGCGGCGCCAGCCGAGCAGCCAGGCGACGAGCTGGCGCGAGGAGGAGAAGTCGGTCTCGAACACGGAGCCCTTGCCGCGCTTGCCGTCGCCGTTGCGGGCCGGCTCGATCGCGCCGTACTCACCGTAGTCGCGCTCGACCAGCCAGTCGATCCGATCGCGGAGGAAGATCCGCGCGGTCCCCTCCACGTTGCCCATCTGCCAGTCGGCCCGGGAGGCGTAATCGCGGCGATCGAAGCTGCCGGGCGGGTTGAAGTCGTGCTCGGCCTTGCTCGCGTAGGAGACCTTCCCCTGGATCCGCGAGAGGCGGAAGACGCGGACCGCGTCGCGCTCGTGGGCGTAGCCGATCAGATAGAACTGACCGGAGCGGAAGACCAGGTGGTAGGGGTCCACCTTGCGGTCCATCGTCGCGTCCCGTTCCATCGTGTAATAGCTGAACTGGATCGTCTTGCGGCGCGAGATCGCGGTCTCGATCTTGGCGAGACGCTGGGACAGCTCCCGACCGCCGGCGGACGCCGTCATCGCCATCTCGATCGGCGCGTCGGCGCCGGAGCTGAGCGGGCTCTTGCGTCCCCACGAGACCTGCTGGAGGGCGAGGCGGAGCGGCTCGGCGTAGGCGAACTGGCCGTCGAGCAGCGCCAGCGCCGTCCGCAGCGCGGCGAGCTCGGCATCGGTGAACTCGATCGCCGGCAGGTAGTAGTTCTCGGGCGGCAGCGCGTAGAGCTCGGACTCGAGGAAGCCCTCGCTCGGCTTGTCGACCTTGAGCGCGATCCCGAGGCTCTCGAGCTCGGCGCGGTCGGCGTAGAACCGGCGCGCGAACGCGTCCTCGTTCATCGAGCTGTAGCCCTCCACCTCCTGCTTGATCTCCAGCGCCGAGACCGGGCGCCGGTTCGCCATCAAGAAGGAGATCAGGGAGAGCTGGCGGATCAGCTTCTCGGTGTCCTTGGCCACGCCCGCAGGATAGTTGCCCGCGCACGGCCGACCCCGCGGCCCGCATGAGGATTCACGCAGTTTGCGCTCTCTGGCGCGGCTTCCGTGCCGGCCTCCGACCTCGCCACCGGCTAGATTCGCGACTGCAGATGACGGAGACGCTCGCCCGAAGCCTGATTCGACTGATCGTGACCGTGGGAATCCTCGCGGCCGTCTACTTCTTCATGGTCCGCCCGATCCTCGACACGACCAACGACACGATCGACCGGGCGTTCGACGGCGTCAACGGCTCGCTCAACAACGCCTTCGAGGACGCGGGGATCAACAACCCGCCCAACCTCACCGGCGTCGGCAAGACCGACGCCGAGAAGGTCCTCGCCTGCGTCCAGCGGGTTCAGCCGAACACGGCGAAGATGCAGAAGTGCGCCGAGCGCTTCACGAACTAGTTCCGGCCGCCCTGCGCTCCCGGTAGGCACGGTTCTTACGGTTCTTCTTGCGGTTGCCGCAGAGCTGCATCGCCAAGGAGGAAAAGATCGGGTCGCGACGCTCCGCGGGCGCCCCGCGGAGTCAGGCCGCCCGGTCCCTGAAGTAGGCCGAACCCGCGATGCCACGGTCGAAGCCCGACCATGCCTGGCCCTCGGCCAGCGTTCGCTCGATCCGGTCGAAGCTGCCGAGCTTGCCGCCGAGGTTGTCCATCATGTGGACGAGGGTGGCCTCGCGGGTCGCCGGGGTGACAGGGGATCCGTGCTCGAGGGTTCCGTGGTGGGAGAGGATGATGTGGAGCACCGCCCAGCCGAGGTCGGGGTCGAAGCCGTCGATCGACTCGATCTCCCGGCGGACGCGGTAGTAGCCGAGCGGGATCTCGCCGATCAGCCGACCGAGGTCGGTCATGTCGATTGCGAGCGGGTTGTCGTTGTAGGCCTCGAGCTTGCCGATGTCGTGCAGCAGCGCTCCGCTGATCGCCACGTCGCGATCGATCCCCGGGAAGAACGAGGCGGCGGCGCTGACGCCCTGCGCGACCGAGAGGGTGTGCTCGAGCAGTCCGTGGCGGTAGGCCTGGTGGAAGTGCTTGGCGGCGGGCGCGTCGCGGAACCGCTCCCAGAGCTCGCCGCCCGGGGCGACGAGGCGGCCGAGCAGCGTTCGCAGGTCTTCGTTCTGGATCGTGTCGAGGAGCGCGACGAGGTCCGCCTCCATTCGCTCGAGCGGCACCGGCGAGGTCTCGAGCAGGTGCGAGGGGTCGTACTCGCCCTCGGAGGCGGGGGCGATCGACTCGATGATCAATGCGTCGCCCCACTGGGAGCTGCGCTCGAAGCGGCCGATGATCCGAACGACGGTGCCGGGCTCGGCGATCGCGAAGCGCTCCTCGACCTCGTCCCAGGACTTGGCGCTGACCGTCGCGGTCTTGTCGGCGAGCTTCACCGCCAGCCACTCTCCGCCGCGCTTCGTCGGGCGGCGACTGCGGTCGCGAACCGCGTAGCAGCACTCGACGCGCTCACCGTCGGCGAGTCCGTTCAGGTGCTGGTGAGCGGCGGGAGCGAGCTCCTCGCCGGTGGGGTCGCCGAGCTGTGACTGCAGCTGGTCCATGGCCGCAGGGACGGTAGGGATGGGCGCGGACGGCGTTCCCGAAACGCAAGGCCCGATGCGCGTTTGTCGGTGCTTTGACACGGTTCCTCCGGAGAGGAGTCGCTCCCTCGCGGCGATTACTGACGAAGCGGCGCGGCGTCGCCGAGCGGCGGCCGACTGGACGCTCCGGGCCGGCCGGAGCTCGAGTCCGTCCGGAGCTCGATCAGGCGCGAGACGTCGGTCATCGAGAGCAGCCCGGCGAGCCGGTCGCCATCGAGAACGAGCGCCCTCCCGAGCTCGTCCTGGACGAGTTCGATCGTCGCCTCCCCGAGGTTCGCGCCGGGCTCGAGGATCAGCACCTGCTCGAGCGGGCGGGCGATCGCCGCGATCCGCAGATCGCCCCATTCCGCCGTCGGGACCGCCGTCAGGTCGCGAAAGCCGAGCATTCCCACGACCCGCTCCCCGTCGAGCACCGGGTAAGCCGCGTGACGGCTGCCGCTGAACCGCGTCTCGACGAACTCGGCGACGGTCGAACTCGCTTCGGCCGCGATCGGCGCGGTCGCCATCGCGTCGGCGACGCGCAGCGGTCCGAGGGCGACGGCGATCGTCGCCATTCGCGTCTCGGCGGTTGCGGCGGCGATCAGAAACCAGCCGATCAGCGCCAGCCAGAGCCCGCCCGGCGCTCCGACCAGAAACAGCATCAGGACGCCACCGCCGATCATCAGCTGACCGAACAACCGGCCGAGCGAGCCGGCGAGCTGAGTCGCCTTGGTGAAGTCGCCGGTCCGCTGCCAGATCAGCGCCCGGAAGACCCGGCCGCCGTCGAGCGGCAGTGCCGGCAGCATGTTGAAGACCAGCAGGATCAGGTTGATGCTGCCGAGCCAGGCGACGACGCCGTCGACGGCGTCGGGAAGCGGCGCCTGGGCGATCGCGAGCATCGAGACGCCGATGATCAGGCTGACGATCGGCCCTGCGATCGCGATTCGCAACTCGGCGCCGGCCGAAGGGAACAGGCCCTTGAACTTGGCGACGCCGCCGAACAGCCAGAGGACGATCCCGTCGATCTCCATCCCCTCTCGCCGCGCCACGACCGCATGGCCGAGCTCGTGGAGCAGGAGCGAGACGAAGAACAGGACCGACGAGACGGCGGCCATCGCGACGTAGGCGCCGGTGCTCAGATCCGGCGTCGCCTCCGGGAAGACGACCGCCGCCAGCGACCAGGCGATCAGGCCGAAGATCACGATCCAGCTCCAGTTGACGCCGACTTCGACCCCGGCCCAGCGGCCGAGGCTGAAGCTCGCGTGCATCGGCCCCGCGTCGGATCGCGGCGCCCGGCCCCGTCGCGGTTGTCCGGTCCCGGCCTCCATCAGAGCGCCGTCGGGTAGGTCTCCGGCGGCTCGCCACGTTGCCACTCGACCGAGCGCTCGAGCGGTTCCACGGCGCGGGTCTCGTCGAAGTGGATGACGTAGTCGAACTGCTCGGAGAGGCTCGCTTCGAAGTAGTGGCTGACGAGCTCATTCTCGGGCCGGTAGATGACGCCGATCGCGCGCTCCAGTCGCGGTCTGTAGAGCGCTGCGGCAGCCTGCCCGTCGTCGCGCAGCCGGAGCCAGAAGGCGTCCCCCTCGACTTCGCCGAGCAGCGCCTCGACGCTGCCGCGCCGCGGAGCGCGGACACGTTTGCGCTCGACGACCGCGCCCCAGTCGGAAGCGGCGCTCACCGTTCCGCTGCAGGTCGTGAAGCCGATCAGCACCGCGCCGAGGCCGAAACGCTCGCGGGCGAGTTGGCCGATGTTGTGCTCGCCACGGCGGCCCATCGACGTCCGGCGGGCGTCGCCGACATGGGAGTTGTGAGCCCAGACGACGGTTCGCGCGGGGCCACGGCCCTCGAGGTGGGAGATCAGCCGCTCGAGCGTGCCGGCCATGTGGCTGTCGCGGAGGTTCCAGGACGAGATCGGACCGGTGAACATCGAGCGGTAGTACTCCTCGGCGGCGACGACGAGGCGGGCGTTCTCCTCGGCGTAGAACTGCTCGTCCTCGGCCGCGATTCCATCGCGGCGCAGGTAACCCTCCGCCGCCCGCTGCAGATCGACGAGCTGGCGCAGCACGCCCTGCCGGCAGGAGGGCGTGAGCCCGCGGGCCGCCGAGTAGCCGTAGGCCTGGCTCTCCTCGAACCGCTCGAGGCACGCGTAGCGCTCGCGCGCTCGCGCGGCCGCCGGCGGGTCGATCTTCTCCAGGTAGGCGACGACCGCCTCGATCGAGCGGTAGAGGCTGTAGAGGTCGAGCCCGTAGAAGCCGACCGGGCGGTCGGAGCGCTCGTTGTGCGCCCGCAGCCAACCGACGAAGTCGAGCACGTCGGCGTTCCGCCACATCCAGGTCGGGAACCGCTCGAACCCCGCGAGCGCCCGTTCGGCGTCGGGGTCGTCGTCGGCGCCCTGGACCCAGCGATTGACGCGGTAGGCGTCGGGCCAGTCGGCCTCGACGGCGACCGCCGTGAAGCCCTTCTCCTCGATCAGCCGCTTCGTGATCACCGCCCGGTGGCGGTAGAACTCGTGCGTCCCGTGGGTAGCCTCGCCGATCAGCACGACGCGGGCGTCGGCGACCCGATCGATCAGCTCGTCGTAGTCGCCGGGGGCGCCGGTGAGGGAACGGGCCTCCGCGGAGATCGCCGCGATCGCCGCCTGGTCGGTGCCGGGCGGCGCGCCGATGCTCACCGGGAACTCCCGGCGCCGCTCCAGCGGAAGGTGCCGCTCTCGGCGATCCGGGTCTCGAGGAAGTCGGCAGCGATCCGCGCTGCGCGGGCGAGCGTCCCCGGCTCCTCGAAGAGGTGCCCGGCGCCGGGAACGACGGCGATCCGGCACTCGCCGGGAATCGCCGCAGCCGCGCTGCGGTTCAGATCCAGCACCTCCCGGTCGTCGCCGCCGACGATCAGCAGCGTCGGGACCATGACCCGCCCGAGAGCGGCGCCCGCGAGGTCCGGTCGGCCGCCGCGGGAGACCACCGCGCCGACCCCGGCGCCCGGCTCCGCCGCCGCCTTCAACGCGGCGGCCGCGCCGGTGGAGGCGCCGAACAGGGCGAGCGGCAGCCGGGCGAGGCCGGGGCGGCGGCGGGCCCAGGCGGCGGCGTCGAGGAGACGCCCGGTGAGGAGGTCGATGTCGAAGACGTTGCGCCGGTCCGCGGCCTCGGCCGGAGTCAGCAGATCGAAGAGGAGCGTCGCGAAGCCTCGGCCCTCGAGATAGCGGGCGACCGAGTTGTTGCGCGGGCTGTGCCGGCTCGAGCCGCTGCCGTGGACGAACACCACGAGGCCCGTCGCGTCCGGGGGGATCCGGAGCGCGCCGCCGAGTGCGGCGCCGTCGGTGGTCGGGATCGTCACCTCGCCTGACGGCTCGGGGGCGGGATCCGTGCCGCCGTCGTCTCCTCGCGCGGCCTCGAGCAGATCGATGACCTCCTCGTCGCTCGTCTGCGAGAAGTCCTCGTACCAGGCGCCGACGCTGCTGAAGTGCTGCGGCGCCGCGAGGCTGACGACCTCGTCGATGTCGCCGTCGATCCGCTCCGCGGTGCCCGCGGGGCAGACCGGGACCGCGAGGATCACCCGCGCCGCTCCCTGCGCCTTCAGGACCCCGGAGGCGGCGGCGGCAGTGACGCCGGTGGCGATCCCGTCGTCGACGACCACGACGGTGCGGCCGCGGACTTCGACCGGCGGGCGCTCGCCGCGGTAGATGCGGCGGCGGCGGTCGAGCTCCTCCGCCTCGCGCGCCGCGATCGGGTCGATCTGCGCCCGGGTTATCCCGAACGCCTCCATCGCGCGCTGGTCGAGGACCACGGTTCCGTCCTCGCCGATCGCGCCGAGCCCGAGCTCGGGCTGGTTCGGATGGCCGAGCTTGCGGACGAGGCCGATGTCGAGCGGCGCCCGCAGTGCCTCCGCGACCTCGAAGCCGACGGGGACGCCACCGCGCGGCAACGCGACCACGACCGGGTCGGGCAGGTCCAGCTCGAGCAGACGCGCGGCGAGCATCCGACCGGCTTCGCGGCGATCGCTGAACGTGCTGCGCCTGGTCAGCGGCACTTGCGACCGCCGTCCGGTGCGTGATCTCGAAGTGGCGTCATCGCTTCCTCCTCGGAGTGGCCCTACCCAACCTACGGGCGGGCGAACGGCGGTTCATCGGCAACCCGCACCGTTCGCCGTCGGTGGTCGCTACGGACCGCTTCGACGGGCCGAACGTCGCCACATAACGTACGATCGTTCGCTATCGTTCGACCATGGAGATCCGCGCCAGATCACTCGGATGGGCCGGGGTCGAGCTGACCGCCGGCGACGCCACGATCCTGATCGACCCGCTCGACGACCCCGGGGCGGTCTTCGCCGCACTCGGCGACGGGGCGGAGGCGATCGTCGAGCCGGAGGTCGTGGCGCCCGCGCGACCGGGCGCCGCCATCGCCGGCCTGCTCACGCACCTCCACCGCGACCACGCCGACGCCGCGGCGCTGGCCGCCGGGCTGGCGGCCGGGGCCCCGGTACTCGAGCCCGGTACCGGTGGCGGCGATGCGCTCGAGGAGCTAGCGCTCGCCCAGGCCGATCATGAGCTGAACGCCGCCGGGCTCGAGCGCTGCCGGGTGGCCGCCTGGGACACGGCGAGGCTCGGCCCGTTCGCGGTGACCGCGCTCCCTGCGGTCGACGGCACCGGCGACCCGCAGGTCTCCTGGCTCGTCGAGGCGGAGGGAACCCGCGTCGTCCACCTCGGCGACACGCTCTTCCACGGCTACTGGTGGCGGATCGCCCTGCGGGCCGGTCCGATCGACGCCGCCTTCGTGCCGATCAACGGCTCGGTCCTCGACTTCCCCCATCGCCGGCCGCCGAGCTCGCTGCCCGGCGTGATGGACCCCGAGCAGGCGGCCGAGGCGGTCGGGCTGCTCGGCGCCGGCGTCGCCGTACCGATGCACTACGGAGCCTACGAGGGTGGTCCCTGGTACCGCCCCGCCGAGCAGCCGCTCGAGCGGTTCCTGTCCGCCCGCGACGGCTGGGAGGCGCGGCCGCTCGCCCCCGGCGAGGAGCTCGCTATCGGCTGAGGCCGACCGCGCGGCGCATCGCGGTCCGGCCGCGATCGGCGGCGGCGGGATCGGCGTGGAGCTGGATCGCCTGGTTGACGCCCTGGGCGATCGCGTTGACCTCGAACGCCGCCTGCTCCGGATCGACGCCCTCGACCTCGCCGCCCTCGAGGGCCGTCTTCACCTCGGCTGCGATCACTCCCTCCCAGCGCCGGCCGATCGCGCGAACGGCCTCGCGGACGGCGCCCGGGCGGGCATCGAAGTCGGCGGCCGCCTGGGTGAGAAAGCAGCCGCCGGGGAACGTCGGCCGCGCCAGGTGGGCGAGCCAGGCGTCGATCAGAGCCTCGAGCCGCGGCACCCCGGCGGCCTCGGCGGCGGCGGGATCCCAGACGTCGGCGCGGAAGATGGCGGCGGCGCGGTCGAGCGCCTCGAGCTGAAGCTGCTCCTTGCTGCCGAACGGCCCGATCACGCCGGCCTTGCTCATCTCGAGGCGATCGGCGAGGTTGCCGATCGTGATCCCGTCCAGCCCGTTCACCGACGCTTCGTCGACGACCTCGGCGAGGATCGTCTCCCGGGTCCGGGCGGCCGCTTCTCGGGAGCTGCGGGGCATCGTTTCAATTTAGCGGACGCCCGTTCGCTGTTCCGCGCTCAGTCGGCGGCGGCGAGAGCGGCGGCCATTTCACCCGCCGCGAGCATCGGCTCGGTGCTGCGCGAGGCTCGGCTGAGGATGAACGCGCCCTCGAGGGCCGCGATGATCGCGAGCGCTCTCCTGCGATCGCCGAGCCGCTCGGTCAAGGCCTCGGTCCAGCGTTCGAACACCGCGGCGGTCGCCTCGCGGAGGCGCTCGTCGGTGCTCGCGACCTCCAGCGCGACGGTCTCGATCGGGCAGGCGTCCTCGAAGTCGGATGCCTGGAGGGTCTCGGCGGCGCCGGTGAAGACTGCCCGCACCGACGCCTCGGGGGTCCGCTCCTCGTCGTAGACGGCGGTGACGAGCGCCTGGAAGAAGGCGCCCGCCATCCCGACAACTTCCTCCGCAAGCTCTTGCTTGCCGCCGGGGAAGTGGTGGTAGAGCGAGCCGAACGGCGCCTCGGCCTCGGCCACGACCTGTTTGAGCCCGGTGCCGTTGTAGCCCTGGCGGCGGAACAGCTCGGCGGCCGCGAAGAGGATCCGTTCGCGGGTCGGGGCCCTTTCGGGGGGGACTTCGGTCTCAGCCATGCCGGAAAGTGTACAGTCCTAACTAGAACGATCTACCTAGACGAAGGGAACCCGATGAAACCGATGAGCCTCCTAGCCGGCGCCGCCCTCGCGCTCGCCGCCCGCGCCCTGTTCCCCCGGCTGCTTCTCGCGAAGTTCTCCGGCGACGTCGCGAAGCTGAACGCCGGCGATCACACATCGCTGCTCGGCGCCTACGCGGACGACTTCGTCCTCCACTTCGCCGAGGGCCCGCACCGCTGGTCCGGCGACTGGTTCGGCAGGGCGGGGATGGACCGGTTCCTGCAGAACTTCACGGCCGCCGGCATCCAGGGCGAGATCCGCGGGATCGCGACCAGCGGTCCGCTCTGGGCGCTGACGATGTGGGTCCGCTTCGACGACCGCGCCGACGCCCCCGACGGCACCCGGATATACGAGAACTCCACCGTCCTCGTCCTTCGCACCCGCTGGGGCAAGGTCGTCGAGCAGCACGACTTCTACGCCGACACCGAGCGCCTCACCGCGTTCGATCGCAAGCTCACCGAGCTCGGAGTCGAGGGCATCCCGCAGAGCGCCTGACGGGATCGTCCCGTGGCGGCACGAGCGATAACATGGCCCGTCGCAGGGTCCGATTTCCCGCTCCTCATGCGGGTTCCGGCGCTTGGCGAGGTAGCTCAGTTGGTAGAGCACACGACTGAAAATCGTGGTGTCGCGGGTTCGATTCCCGCCCTCGCCATTCCCAAGGCCTCCAAGCGAGTGCGGCCACACCTGGCAGGCGCGGCCGGGGGTGGGTATGCCGATCCCTTCGGTCGCGCTAGGCGGTTGCCTTACGAACGTCCGGTCCGGTCGGCCGCGAGCATCCGCGTCATCAACTCGATCGCCCCGCCCTTGTGGAGGTGGTCGTTGAGGTTGCCGCACTTCGGGCTCTGGACGCAGGACGGACAACCTTCGGCGCAAGGGCACTCGCCGACGAGGCGCGCCGCGTCGGCGACGAGACGGGAGAACTCGTCGTAGCCGCGGCGGGAGATCCCGACCCCGCCGGGGTGGCCGTCGTAGATGAAGATCGTCGGACGCCCGGTCTGCATGTGGACGTTCGTCGAGAGCCCGCCGATGTCCCAGCGATCACACATCGCCAGCAGCGGCAGGACCGCGATCTGGGTGTGTTCGGAGGCATGCAGGGCGCCGAGCTGAACGTCTGACGGGAATGCCTCGGGACCGGCCAGCTCGTCCGGCAACACGTACCAGAGCGCCTGGGTCGCGTAGCTCTGCTCGGGCAGGTCGAGCGCGACGAAATCGAAGGCCTCGTCGCCGTGGCCGTCGCCGATCCGCTTCCGCTGGAAGGCGATCACCTGCTCGCTGACCGAGACCGTGCCGAAGTTGAGCTCGACGCCGAGCGTCTCGCGCCGCGCCTCGATCCGCTCGATGTAGACCTCGGTCTCCTCCCGCGGCTGCGTGTACCAGTCGCCGCTGAACGGCTGGACGATCGCCCGTCGCTGATCGAGGTCGAGCTCGCGGACCTCGTAGGAGCGTCCGAGGTGCAGGTAGACGGCGCCCGGGTGGACGGTCGAGAAGGCACGCTCAGCCTCGACGGTCCCGAGCAGCTCGCCGCTCTCGGCGTCGACGACGGTGACCGCGTCGGCCGATGCCGAACGGAGGCTGACCCCGCCGGCCGGGTAGCCCGAGCCCTTGACCCCGAGCAGGCCGGACCTCCCCCGGCGCAGGTAGCCGTGGTTGACGAGGGCCTCGGCGCGCTCGCGCCAGCCCGCGCCGAGAATCTCGTCGTCGCCGGCGGCCCCGAGCGGCGCCTCGAACGCCGCCGCCAGCAGGTGCGCCGACTGGATCCGCTCGTTGCGGTGATCGAGGATCGCGGCCTCGACCGGGCGGGTGAGGAACTCGGTCGGGTGCCGGCAGAAGAACTGATCGAGCCCGTCGATCCCGGCGAGGTAGACGGCGAGCCCGTCCCGACGCCGGCCCGCCCGACCCCACATCTGCCGCAGGCTCGCGACCGTACCCGGGAAGCCGACGCAGACCGCGGCGTCGAGCTCGCCGATGTCGATGCCGAGCTCGAGCGCATTGGTGGCGACGACGGCACGCAGCTCGCCTCCTGCGAGCCGCGCCTCGATCTCGCGGCGCTGCTGGGGCGTGTAGCCCGCCCGGTAGGGAGCGACCGCGTCGGCGAGATCGCGACGGTTGCGCTCGATCAGCTGATCGCGGGTGAACTTGTGGATCAGCTCGGCGCCGCGACGGCTGCCGACGAAACAGATCGTCCGCGTGCCGGCCACGGTCAGGTCGCAGAGCATGTCGGCGGCCTCCGCGAGCGCGGAGCGGCGAGCGCCGGCGGCGCGATCGGTGAGCGGCGGGTTCCAGATCGCGATCCGGCGCCCGGCGTGCGGCGCCGCATCGGTGTCGACGGCGCGGAAGTCGGTTCCGACGAGACGTTCGGCGAGCTCCAGCGGGTTGGCGATCGTCGCCGATGTGAGGATGAATCGCGGGTCGGAGCCGTAGCGCCGAGCGATCCGCCGGAGGCGGCGGAGGACGTTGGCGACGTGGGAGCCGAAGACGCCGCGATAGACGTGCGCCTCGTCGACGACGACGAATCGGAGGTTGGCGATCACGTCGCCCCAGCTGCTGTGGTTGGGGATGACGCCGACGTGGAGCATGTCGGGGTTGGTCAGGATCAGGTTCGAGTTGCGGCGGATCGCCGGCCGCTCCTCGCGCGGCGTGTCGCCGTCGTAGATCGCCGGTCGGAGCGCCCCCGGGGCGATCTCGGCGAGCTTTCGCGCCTGGTCCTGCGCCAGCGCCTTGGTCGGGTAGAGGTAGATGGCGCGTGCCTTGGGATCGTGCGCGATCGCGTCCAGCACCGGCATGTTGAAGGCGAGCGACTTACCCGAGGCGGTGCCGCTCGTCACGATCACGTTCTCGTCCTCGCTCGCGCGCAGCGCCTCGAGCTGGTGGGCGTAGAGGGTCGTGATACCGGCGCGCTCGAGCCCCGCGCGGAGATCGGGATGAAGCTGCTCGGGCAGCGGCACCTCGCTCGCCTCCTGCTCGCGCTCGGCGCTCTCGGCGACCAGCCGTCCGTCCGCGCGCCCCGGGTCGATGGCCGCCCTCCAGGCCTCGTCGACCACCGAGCCCCACGGCAGGTCCGACGCTGACGACGACGAGCTCAAGCCGCGGCGCCCGCGGCGGCGATCCGGGCGGCCATCCGGACCGCGTCGAGCGCCTCGGCGTCGTGGAGCCGGTGGATCTGCGCCCCCTTCGCCGCGGCCAGCGCCGCGGCGGCCATCGTCCC
Source organism: uncultured Conexibacteraceae bacterium (assembly GCA_963784885.1). Taxonomy (GTDB): domain Bacteria; phylum Actinomycetota; class Thermoleophilia; order Solirubrobacterales; family 70-9; genus RHKX01. The sequence continues at coordinate 79,528 of CAWATA010000003.1, read as the reverse complement.
GTGCCCGCGCCGATCCGCCGGCAACCGGCGCTCCCAGGACCCGGCGAGAAGGGCCCCGACGAAGTCCTTGCGGGAGAGCGATATGTAGATCGGGCGGCCGAGCGCATGGAGCTCATCGAGGCGGCGCAGGATCTCGACGTCGTCGGCGACGGTCAGGTCGAAGTCGAGTCCCGGGTCGATCGCGATCGCCTCCTCGGCGACACCGATCTCGACCGCCCGCGAGATCCGCTCGGTGAAGAACTCACCGAGCCGGCCGACCACGTCGGCGAAGGCCGGGGCCCGGCGGTCGACCCTCGGCGGCCCCTCGATGTGCATGAGCACGTAGCCGCAGCCGGCCTCGGCGACCGCCTCCAGCATCGGGTCGGCGCCGCCGCCGATGTCGTTGATCACGACCGCTCCCGCGGCGACGGCCGCCGTCGCGACGGCGGGCTCGAACGTGTCGGCGCTGACCGGGACGCCGACCCGGTCGGCGAGGCCGGCGATCGCCGGGATCAGCCGCTCGATCTCGTCGGCCGCGGCAACCGGCGGCCCCGAGCGGGCAGCGACGGCACCGACGTCGATCATCTCGAAGCCGCGACCCGCCAGCTCGACGCCGTCGGCGACCGCCCGCTCGGGCGTGCCGCTGCGGGCACCGGAGTACATCGAGTCGACGGTGACGTTGACGATCCCGGCCCCGATCGGGCTCCGAAGGTCGAGCGTGCGGTCGGCGAGGCGCCAGGCCGGCATGGCTCAGGGGAGCCGGAAGACGTCGTCGTAGTCGGCGACGTCGAAGGTGACCTCGTCGCCGCGCCCGTCGGCGTGCGCCTGCAGCGAGCCGAAGAGGCCCTCGAAGAACTCCCAGGTCCGCAGCGGCGGGCGGACCTCCCAGCGGACGCGCGCGGGCTCATCGGGATGACCGCCGAAGTCGTGCGCGGTGCCGGCCGGGACGATCAGCTCGTCGCCCTCCCGGAGAATCCGCTCCTCGCCCTCGATCCCAGCCCGGACCGCACCCGAGAGAACCGTGAACCGCTCCTCCTGGGAGGGGTGGAAGTGGGCCGGCGCCTGCGCACCACCGGCGGCATAGGTGGTCTCCATGACGAGCACGTCGTCGTCCTCGGACAGCCGCTCGAGGGTCTGGCCGGTGAAGGGGTTGGTGAGCACGTCGCAACTATCCCACCTCGGCCGGGGCCGTCAACGCCGGACCGGCGCCGCGAATACGCTGGATGCGGCGACATGGCCCTCCGCTGCCTCTACACCGACCTCGACGGAACCCTGCTCGGGCGCTTCGGCTCGCTGTTCGCCGACGCCGAGGGCAACTTCTCGCGCAGCCAGGCGCTGCTGCTCGAGGCGTGCGCGCGGGCGGGCGTCGAGGTCGTCGTGATGTCGGGTCGCCGCGAGGCTCAGGTCCTGTCCGACTCGCGGCTGATGGGCCAGACCTCCTACATCTACGAGGCCGGCTGCGGAATGGTGATCGATCGCGAGAAGACGCTGCTCACCGGCGACCGCTGGACGCCGGACGAGAACGGCGATCCCGCGGAACGGATTCTCGCCGGCGGGATCCCCGAGCTCCTGTTCGAGCACTTCGCCGGGCGGCTCGAGTGGCACACGCCATGGCACGAAGGCCGGGTGCTGTCGCTGCTGTTCCGCGGCAAGGTCGACGTCGCCGAGGCGAACGAACTGATCGCCTCCCATCCGGCGGGCGACGACCTCCGGTTCCTCGACAACGGCGCGATCGGCCGGCCGATGGAGGGACTCGACGTGACCCACGCCTACCACCTCGTCCCCGGCGGGGCGAGCAAGGGCGTTGCGGTCGGCGCCCACATGCGTGCTCGCGGCTACCTGCGCGACGAGTGCATCGCCGCCGGCGACTCGATCGAGGATCTCGGCTCCGCCGAGTACGTCGGCCACTTCTTCTGCATGGCCAACGGCTACGAGAAGGACGCCGAGCTGCGGACGGCGATCGGCGCCTTCGACAACGTCACGGTCACCGAGGGCCGGATGGGCGACGGCGTCTACGAGGCCGTCGTCACGACCCTGGCGCAGCGCTGAGCGCCCGCAACCGGCACACCGCCGTTCCGCTTGAACTAGGCTTGCGCACGCCCGGTCGGGGAACCGGGCATCCGGAAAACAAGGAGATGGTGTTGCGCAAGCTCGGAATCCTGTTCGTGGTCATCGCCGCCCTGTTCGCGGCGCCGTCCGCCTTCGCGGCGCCGCCGGCGTCGATCTTCGGCGGCGACATCGATTGTGCGGAGGTCACCGCCGACGGCAACGTGGTCGGCTCGACCGGCCAAGTCTGGTGCGGTTCGATCAAGGCGTCGGACAACATCACTTCGACGCTGAGCGGCTCCGGCCTGCCGACTCAGCCCACGGGCAGCGACCCGATGGTCCGCAGCACGACTCCGACCTTCGACGGGATCCCGCTCGACGTCAACTTCGCACTTCCTGACAACGGCGGCTCGGGGCCCTATCCGGTCGTCGGCATCTTCCACGGGTACGGGGGATCGAAGTCCAGCTTCAAGTCGATGCAGCGCTGGCTCGGCCAGGGCTATGCCGTCTACTCGCTGAGCCAGCGCGGCTTCGGTGAGTCGTGCGGCAGCCAGGCCGCCCGCGACGCCGAACCGACCGCCTGCGAAGACGGCTACGTCCGCCTGATGGACATCCGCTACGAGCTCCGTGACACGCAGCTGTTGCTCGGCGAGCTCGTCGACGAGAATCTCGTCGACCCGGACAAGATCGCTGCGACCGGCGGCTCCTACGGCGGCGGCATGTCGCTCGAGCTCGCCGCCCTTAAGGACCGGACGATGCTGACCGACGGGACACTCGTCCCATGGGAGAGCCCGGGCGGCACGCCGATGAGCCTCGCGGTCGCGACGCCGAACATCCCCTGGAGCGAGCTCACCTATGCGCTCGCGCCGAACGGCAACAACCTCGACTACATCGAGGACGCCGGCTACTTCGGCCGCGCAGGGGTGATGAAGGAGTCCTACGTCCAGGGCCTCTCGGCCCAGGGCTACAGGGCGCCGGCCGGAAGCGATCCGCGCGCCGACGTCATCGGCTGGAAGGCACTCCTGGACGCCGGCGAGCCCTACGACGGCAAGCCCGCGGTGCAGGACATGATCGACGAGATCAACACCTACCACTCGGCCTACGGGGTCGACCACAGCGAGTCGCCGGCGCCGCTTCTGATCAGCTCCGGATTCACCGACGACCTGTTTCCGGTCAACGAGGCGACCCGCTTCTACAACCGCACCCGGGCCGAGCACCCCGACAGCCCGCTCGCGCTGTTCTTCGGCTCCTTCGGCCACGCGCGAGGCCAGAACCAGTCGAACGTCGTGAGTGCTCTTCAGGATCTCGAGGAAGACTGGCTCGCCTACTACCTCAAGGACGAGGGCAGCGAACCGAGCTCGAACGTGACGACCTACACGCAGACGTGCCCGGCCGGCACCGACGGAGCCGGTCCGCACACGGCGCCGGACTGGGCGTCGATCGCGCCCGGTGAGATCCGCCTTCAGGACGGCGGCGCAGCACAGACGGTCGAACCCGCGGGCGGCGACACGGCAGTCGGGCTCACGTTCAACCCGCTCGCGTCCGGCAATCCCTGCGCTACCGCCGACGGAGCGAAGGAGACCGGGACCGCCAACTACGAGTTCCCGGCGGCCCCAGCGGGTGGCTACACGGTCATGGGCGCCGCCACGGTGATCGCCGACATCGAGCTGCCCGGCGACAGCTCGCAGATCGCGGCGCGGCTCGTCGACGTCTCGCCCGACGGGACGACGAAGACGCTGATCGAGCGCGGTCTCTGGCGCCCGGAGAACTCCGGCCTGCAGGTGTTCCAGCTCTTTGCGAACGGCTGGAAGGTCGAGCAGGGCCACGTCCTCCGGCTCGAGCTGCTGCCGCGCGACTCCGGCCAAACCACTCCGGGCGGCTTCCTCACCAACTACGGGCGCCCGTCGAACGGCCAGCAGGCCGCGACGATCTCCGACGTCGACGTCCGCGTCCCGGTGCTCGAATCGCCGGGTGCGCTCGGCGGCATGGTCACGGCGCCGGCGCCGCGGGTCCTGCCCGACCACCCCGGCGTCGGCCTGGCCCCCGGCTACTCCGATGCGGTCGCGATCAGGGGCCGGATCGACCACACCGGCAACCCCGAGGTCAAGCGCGACAAGCTGCGCACGCAGGTGAGTTGTGACGCCGACGCTTCCTACTCGTGCGGCGACTCCGATGTCGCGTTCGTCGGTGCGCCGAAGCAGGGCAAGGTCGGCGAGGGCGTCGTCATCGCCGAGGGCGGCGGGATCGGTGCCGGCGCGGGCGACACCGACAACGTCCGCCTGAAGATGACGAACAAGGGCCGGAAGACCTTCAAGCACCGCAAGGTCGTCAAGAAGACGAAGAACGGCAAGCGGATCGTCAAGTACGAGAAGGGCCTGAGGAAGCTCCGCGCGGAGGTCCTGATCGGCGGCGAGTCGGCCGGCTTCACGACGATCAGGCGCACCGGCAAGGTGAGGTAGTCACTCCGGCCGGCGGTGGGCTCGCCGAACATCGTTCGCGCCCGGACGCGGTGCGATGCGGTCCTGGCGGCGGGTGCCGGGGGTGAGGGCTCCCGCCGTACCGAGCAATGCCGGTGGCGCAGGTGCGGCGGGACACACCCCCGGCAGGACCCGCCGCGAATAAGAGTCCGCCGGGAACGGCCGGCGGAAACCTCGGGCCGGCTGGCTAGCCCAGCAGCTTCCGCTTCTGCGAGTCGAACTCCTCCTGGCTCAGCGCCCCGCTCTGCCGCAGGGCGTCGAGGCGCTCGAGCTGCGAGACGACGTCGCCCGCATCCGTGCCACCGCCGGCGTCGGCGGACTGGTTCATCGCCCGCATCTGCAACTCGGCCTGGTGCTCGGCGATCACCTGCATGACCGCGGCGCCCATCTGCGGGTCGGAGGTGAAGTCGAGCCGCTCGGTGGTGCCGGGGGTGAGCTCGCGGCCGATCACCTTCTCGATCTTCTGCCGGAGCTCGGGGTCGTTGCGGAGGTCGACCGACGGCTCGGCCGGCTGGGCGAAGCCACGGTGGTCGCCGAGCGCCCCGCCGAAGACCGAGTCGCCGCCGAGCGGATCGAGGATCGGTGCCGCGCCGACACCCCCGACGGGACTCTCAGAGGCGAGGGCAGCGCGACGGGCGGCCGTCTCCGACGCGCTCTGGGCCGCGGCGGCGTCCCAGTCGATCGCGACCTTCTGCGGCTTGTCCGGATCGACCCGGACCGGTAGCGCCATGCCGAATCCGAGCGTGTGCTTGGAGGAGACCATCCACTGGTCCTCGACCTCGTAGGGGCTCATCCCCTCGACCCGGATCTGGAGCGTCATCGCGACGTTCTGAGAGGACGCGCCGGGCTCGCGGTTCGACATCGCGACGATCGTCCCCGTCCCCGGCGTGCCCTTCTTGAGGATCTTGCGATGGGTGAACGGATTGAGCATGTCCCCTCCCCTTTGGATCGGGCTCGGCGGACGCGGCAGTCCCGCATCCGGCTTCGGCCACCCTAGCGAGTGGCCGCAACGTCCCGGCGGTGTCCGGCCGAGCCGTACGGACCTCGGGTTAGGCTCCACCGCGTGAGCGCCCTGTCGAGCTTCGCGCCATCGCTGCCGGTTGCCGACAACCTCCTCGCGGCTCGCGAGCTGATGGCGTTCACGCTCGGCTTCCACATCATCCTCGCTTGCGTCGGCGTCGCCCTCCCGGCGATGATGCTGATCGCCGAATACAAGGGACGCCGCAACGACGACGAGGTGGCGCTCGACCTGGCGCAGCGTTGGTCGAAGGCGGCGGCCGTCCTGTTCGCGGTCGGGGCCGTGACCGGCACCGTCCTCTCGTTCGAGATGGGGTTGCTCTGGCCGCGCTTCATGGAGCGGTTCGGGGACGTCTTCGGGACCGGGTTCGCGATCGAGGGGATCTTCTTCTTCACCGAGGCGATCTTCATCGCTATCTACATCTACGGCTGGAGGCGGATCGACGGCTGGAAGCACTGGTGGACCGGGGTGCCGATCTTCCTCGCCGGGATCGGCGGCGCGTTCAGCGTCGTCGCCGTCAACTCGTGGATGAACCAGCCGCAGGGCTACGAGCTCGACTCCGCCGGTGACCCGACCAACGTCGAGCCGCTCAATGCGCTGTTCAACCCGGCGACCGCCTACGAGTTCCCGCACATGCTGCTGGCGGCCTACATGGTCGTCGGCTTCGGCCTCGCGTCCGTCTACGCAGTCGCGATGCTCCGCAACCCCGCCAAGCGGAGGGACCGCCGACACCGGCTCGGACTGCTGATCCCGCTGACGGTCGCCGCGATCCTCACCCCGATTCAGCTCTTCGTCGGCGACACCGCCGCCCGCGGCGTCGCCGACCACCAGCCCTCGAAGTTCGCCGGGTTCGAGTGCATCCAGGAGACCGGACCCGACCAGACCGAGTGGATCGGGGGCATCTGCACCGACGAAGGCGTCAAGTACGGGATCGGGATCCCCGGGCTCGACTCGTTCCTCGTCGGGTTCAGCACCGACACCGTCGTCACCGGCCTCGACCAGATCCCCGATGACGAGGAGCCGCCCGCCAACACGATGCTCCACCTCGCCTTCGACGCGATGGTGGGGATCGGTTTCGCTCTGCTCGCCCTCGGCGCCTGGCTCGGCTTCTCGTGGTGGCGCAAGCGGGACATACCGGCGACGAAGTGGTTCCTTCGCGCGGTCGCATTGAGCGGGATCGGCGCGGTGGTCGCGATGGAAGCGGGCTGGGTCGTCACCGAGGTCGGGCGGCAGCCGTGGATCGTCTACGAGGTGATGCGGACCGAGGACGCGGTCACCGAGGCCGGCGGCCTCTGGTTCTGGCTCGGCGGGGCGATCCTGCTCTACGCGACGCTCGGTGCGATCGCGGCGTTCGCGCTGCAGCGGATCGCCCGGCGCGAGGAGCCGGGCGCCGCGGTCGCGGAGGGCGGCCCCTACGCGCCGCCACCGGAGCGGGTTCCGGGAGGCGAGCGATGAGCAAGGCCGACGTCGTCGCCGTCATCCTCGTCGCCGGTGCGACCCTCTACGCGACCTTCGGCGGCGCCGACTTCGGCGCCGGCGTCTGGGAGCTCCTGGCGCTGCGCTCCCGCGACCGATCGCTGCGGGAGCGGGTCGAGCGGCGAGTGACGCTCTCGCTCGGGCCGGTCTGGGAGGCCAACCACGTCTGGCTGATCTTCACCCTCGTCGTCCTCTGGACGGGGTTCCCCGACGCTTTCGCGCCGATCATGGAGACTCTGTATCTGCCGCTGGCGTTGGCCGCGCTCGGGATCGTCCTGCGCGGCTCGGGGTTCGCCTTCGGCCACACGTTCAGCGTGGACGGGGCGCGCCGCGCCAACGCCGTCTTCGCGGTCTCGTCGCTGATCACGCCGTTCTTCCTCGGCTGCGTCGTCGGCGCGATCGCCGCCGGCGAGGTCGAGGCGGGCGGCTCCGGCACCGCGTTCGGCTGGATCGGGCTGCTGCCGATCCTGATCGGCGTCCTGTTCGTCTCGAGCTGCGCCTACATCGCTGCGGTCTTCCTGCTCGACGACTGCCGGCGCGCCGGCGACGGCGACCTCGCGGCCTACTTCCTGCGCCGCTCCATCGCCGCAGCGGTCATCACCGGCATCCTCGCCGCTGTCGGCCTGATCGTCCTGCGCGCCGACGCCAGGCCGATCTTCGACGGCCTCTTCGACGAGGGGCTGCCGTTCGTGGTCGCCTCCGGGCTGCTCGGCCTGCTGACGCTGACCGGGCTCCTGCGCCGCTGGTCGCGGGCGTTGCGGCCGCTCGCGATCGGGGCGGTCGTCGCCGTGGTTGCCGGGTGGGCGGTCGCGCAGTACCCGTACCTGCTGCCGGAGACGCTGACGGTCGAGCAGGGAGCCGGCGACGGCGCCACTCTGACGGCGCTGATCGTCGTCTTCGTCGCCGCCCTCGTGATCGTCGCGCCGGCCCTCGGTCTCCTGTTCCGGCTCGCGCAGCGCCAGGCGCTCGACTAGCCGTCGATTCGCCGCCGCCGCGCAGCTCAGCCGGTTACCCTGAACCCGTGAGCAGTACCCACGCAACCGACGCCGAGGAGGAGTACCTGCAGTCGCTGTTCTGGCTGCAGGAGGCGGAGCTGCCGATGACCGGAGCGAACGTCGCCCGCGCCATGCAGCTCTCGCCGCCGACCGTCCACGAGATGATCGGCCGCCTCATCGACGACGGCTACATCGCCCGCAGACCAGACAAGTCGCTCGAGTTCACGCCGGACGGCAAGCAGCACGCCGAGGCGATCGTCAGCCGCCACCGGCTGATCGAGCGCTTCCTCACCGACGTCCTCGGGATCCCCTGGGACGAGGTCCACGAGGAGGCCGAGCGGATGGAGCACGCGATGTCGCCGCGGATGGAGGAGCGGATGATGGCCGCCATCGGCGACGCCAAGACCTGCCCTCACGGCCATCCGATAATCCTCGAGGAGCGGATCCGCGGCTCGCTGCTCGCCGATTGCGAGGTCGGCGCCGAGGTCCGGATCCTCCGCTTCGAGAACGAGGCCGAGGAGCTCCTCCACTACCTCCGCGAGGCGGGATTCGAGCCGGGCATGGAGGCGACCGTCAAGAGCTCCGACGACGAGGAGGTCGTGATCAGCTCCGGCGACGGCGACCACGTCGTCTCCCACAGCGTCGCCGAGACGGTCTCGGTCGTCGCTGATCCGGCTCCGCCGCCACGGGCGGCCCTGCCCGAGCAGCTCGTGCTCTCGCGCGACAAGTACGGGCGCTGACCCTCAGCCGGCTCGAGGCGACGGGCCCGCGGCCGGGTCGGAACCGCCCCGCCCCGGATCAGGCCCCGCTCTGCTAGGAGATCCAGCGGCGACTACTCGGATCCGCGCAGATCTCGCGAACGCGCCGGTATAGGCGCTCGTCGCGTGGCCTGCTCGGCTTCACGCCGTGCCGACTTCTCTCCTCGTGCTCGCGGACGGCGGCGAGGAGGGCCGCGAAGCGCGCCGGGTCCGAATGGCCCGCGCGGGCGGCTCGGGCTTCGCCGCGCACCCCTTCGATGATCGTGACTGCCATGGCTTCCCTCCTAGTTCGTCGTGCCGACGCTACGGCGGTCCGCTCATCGCCGGGTAAATCTTCGCCGGAGGCGGCAATCCCCCGGGACTCGACCTCGGCGGCCGGAAGCGCCAAGCCGTCTCCTGTTACGCGACCCGCTGCTCCTCCGTGGGCGGCTCCCCGCAGATCTGGCGGAGTCGGCGGTAGAGGCGCTCGTCGCGGGGCTTGCTCGCCGGTGTGGTCCGGCGGGCAGAGGCCTCGTGGTCGCGGACGGCGGCGGCCAGGGCGAAGAAGCGGCGCTCCATGTTGCGCCGTGTCACTTCGTCGCGCTGGTCCTGCGGAATCCCTTCGAAGAAACTGATCGGCATTGGCATCCTCCAACGAAAACCTTTGTTTACCGGATTGCTCGACATTAACGCATCTTTCTTAAGGGGCGCTAACAACTTGCGAACAGCGAGTTATTTTTCGGTGACCGGCACCGGCACGGATGCAGGGTGCCGGCGGCGAACGCTGACCGGCCGGAGGAATGTGGTCTACGCGCGGACGGTGGCGAGCGCGCGGGCGAGGCGGGCGATGCCCTCGGCGACATCGTCCGGCGGGACCGGCGCGAAGGAGAGTCGCATCGAGTTCTCGCCGCCGTCGATCATGAAGTCGGGGCCGGCGACGAAGGCGACGCCCTCGTCCTTCGCCGGAGCCAGCACATCGCGGGTGTCGGTGCCCTCCGCGAGGTCGAGCCAGAGGAAGTAGCCGCCGCCGGGGACGACGAACTCGGCCTCCGGGATCTGCTTGCCGAGCTCGAGGACGACGGCGTCGCGGCGTTCGGCGAGCGACCCGTTGACGAACTCGATGTTGCGGTCCAGAGCGCCCGAACGGCAGAGCTGCAGGACGATCGACTCGGCCAGCATGTTCGGCGAGATGTACGTCTCCGAGGCGCCCTTGGCAAGGGTCTTGATCTCGTCCTCGGGGCCGATCAGATAGCCGACGCGGATGCCGGGGCCGACCGTCTTCGAGAACGAGGAGGCGTGGACGACCTTCGCGTCGGTCCCCTCGGCGAGCTCGAGCATGGTCCCCAGCTGCTCGCCGCCGAAGCGGACCTCGCGGTAGGGATCGTCCTCGAAGATCCAGAAGCCGTGCTCGGCCGAGAGCTCGACCAGCCGCCGGCGCTTCGCCTCCGAGAGGGTGCAGCCGGCCGGGTTGTGGAAGTTGGGGATGATGTGGACGAGCTTCGGCCGGTGCCCGTCGGCGAGCGCCTGCTCGAGACCCTCTACCTCGATGCCGTCGGCCTCGAGCGGGATCCCGATCCGGTCGACCCCGAGCTTCTCGAGCATCAGCAGCGTCCGGTCGTAGGAGGGCTGCTCGACGACGACCTCGTCGCCGGCGCCCAGCAGCTCGCTGAACAGCATCCAGCCGGCCTCGAGCGAGCCGTTGGTGACCATCACGCGCGCCGGGTCGACGCCGCCGTGGCGCTGGGCGATCCACTCGCAGAGCTCCGGATGGCCGATTCCGGTGCCGTAGGAGAGCGCCCGGGTGGCGTCGTCGGTGAGCGCGGCCTCGGCGGCCAGCTTGACCGCCTCGACGGGCAGGAGGTCGGCGCTCGGGGCGCCGCGGGCGAATGAGATCGTCGCGGGCGGCATGGGCGGCCGAGTATAGGCGCCGCTCGGTGCCGTCAGGAGTTGACGATCGAGGCGGCGATCTGCGCCGCCTCGCTCGGGCTCCGCCCGACCTGCACGCCCTTCGCCTCGAAGGCCTTCTTCTTGGCCTCGGCGGTGCCCGCTGAGCCGGAGATGATCGCGCCGGCGTGGCCCATCTGCTTGCCGGGGGGCGCGGTGAAGCCGGCGATGTAGGCGACGACCGGCTTGGTCACGTGCTCGGCGATGTAATCGGCGGCACGCTCCTCGGCGTCGCCGCCGATCTCGCCGACGAGGACGATCAGCTCGGTCTCGGGGTCGTTCTCGTAGAGCTCGAGGATGTCGATGAAGTCGGAGCCGACGATCGGGTCGCCGCCGATGCCGACGATCGAGGAGTTGCCGAGGCCGGCCTGCTTGAGCTCGTTGCCGATCTGGTAGGTCAGCGTCCCCGATTTCGAGACGACGCCGATCGAGCCCTGCGAGAAGAACTGCGCCGGGATGATCCCGACGTTGGCCTTGCCGGGAGACAGCGCGCCGGGGCAGTTCGGGCCGATCAGCCGGACCCCGGCCTCCTTCGCCTTCCAGTAGGTCGGCAACATGTCGTGGACCGGAATGCCCTCGGTGATCGCGATCACCGTCTCGATCCCGGCGTCGATCGCCTCGTTGATCGAGGCGGCGGCGAAGCGGGCGGGCACGAACACCATCGAGGTGTTGGCCCCGGCCTCGCCGACCGCTTCGGCGATCGTGTCGAAGATCGGGACTCCGTCGACGTCCTGGCCGCCCTTCTTGGGCGTGACGCCGGCGACCAGGTCCGTGCCGTAGTCGCGATTGCGGAGCCCGTGGAAGCTGCCTTCGCGGCCGGTCAGCCCGGAGACGACCAGCTTGGTGTCAGCGCCGACGATGATGCTCATCGGATCATCCTCCCGCCAGCTCCACGACCTGCTCAGCGGCGCCGAGCATCGTCTGCGCGTTGTGCAGCCCTTCGAGGTTCGCCTCGGCGAGCAGCCGCAGGCCCTCCTCGGAGTTGGTGCCGTCGAGGCGGACGACCAGCGGCACGTCCATGTCCACGCGCTCGTAGGCCTCGATGATGCCCTTGGCGACCTCGTCGCAGCGGGTGATCCCGCCGAAGATGTTGAAGAGGACCGCGTCGACCTTCTCGTCGGAGGTGATGACCTCCAGCGCGTCGACGATGGCGTCGGCCTTGGAGCCGCCGCCGGCGTCGAGGAAGTTCGCGGGCCGGCCGCCGGCGTTGGCGACGACGTCGAGCGTCGACATGCAGAGCCCGGCGCCGTTGCCGAGGATCCCCACGTTGCCGTCGAGCTTGACGTAGGTCAGGCCCTTCTCCTTGGCGAGGCGCTCCTGCGGGTCCTCGGGCGGATCCTCGATCGCGGCGAGCTCCTCGTGACGGAACAGCGCCGAGCCGTCGATCGTGACCTTCGCGTCGAGCGCGACGACCCGGCGGTCGGAGGTGACGATCAGCGGATTGACCTCGATCAGGGTGGCGTCGTTGTCGTTGAAGGCTCCGAAGAGGGCCACGAGCGCCTCGGCGACGCCGTCGACGACGTCCTCGTCGATCCCGGCGTCGACCGCGATCGACCTCGCCTCGTCGAGCGTCAGGCCGGCGGACGGATGGACGTGGCGGCGGACGAGCGCGTCCGGATCGGTTTCGGCGATCTCCTCGACGTTCATGCCGCCCATCCGCGAGAGGATCACCAGCGGCTTCTTCTCGGAGCGGTCGAGGATCACCGACGCGTAGTACTCGGCGTCGATCTCGGAGGCCTCCTCGACCCAGACCTTGTGAACCCGGAAGGGGCCCTCACCGCGCGGGCCGCGGATGTCCATGCCGAGGATCGCATCGGCATGCGAGCGCGCCTCCTCGGCGTCCTTCGCCAGCTTGATGCCGCCGGCTTTGCCGCGGCCCCCGATCAGGACCTGCGCCTTGATCACGCACGGGTAGCCGATCCGCTCGGCGGCGGCGACCGCGTCCTCGACGGTGTCGGCCGGCTCGCCGCTCGGGACGGCGACCCCGGCGCGAGAAAACAGTTGCTTGCCTTGGAATTCGAGGAGGTCCATGTGGTTAAGTAGATGTAGAGCGCCATCCCTCGGCGGGCGGCGGCCGGGAACCCTATCCGAAAGCCGCGGCAAGGTCTGAACACCGCAGTTTCCAGCGTTTCCGGCCGGATCTGGATTACGGACGATCGATCGGGGTAATGCAAGTCGCAGACGGGACAAACACAGAAGGGAAAGCCACTCACATGAGTACATGGACGTTCATCACCAACCACGCACGGGTAATGATGGTGATCTCGCAGGACCCGACCGTTCGGCTCCGCGACATCGCCTCGACACTCGACATCACCGAGCGAGCCGCTCAGCGCATCGTCACCGAGCTCGTCGACGAGGGCTACCTGAGCCGGAAGCGTGAGGGCCGCAGGAACACCTACACGGTCCACCCGAACAAGCCGCTTCGCGCCGCCCCCGCGACCAGCACGCAGGTCGGCGAGTTCATCGAGCTGCTGCTCGCCAACGAGAGGTCGCTCGCACTCGCCGGCTGACCCGGCAAGGGGGTCAGCCGGGGCCGGACAGCGCGGGATGCCATAATCCCGCGCCGTCATGCCCCTACCGAAGCGCAGTGAAATCGAATGGGTGACCGTGGATTGCTACGGCACCCTGATCGATTGGGACAAGGGAATCTCCGACGCCTTCAAGCGGGAGGCCGACGAGGACGGGCTCACGCTTGACGTCAAGAGCCTGCTGATGCGCTTCTACGAGGTCCAGTACGAGGTCATGGCCGGCTCCTACGAGCTCTACGCCGAGGTCCTGCGCCGCGCCGCGGTCAAGGCCGCCGGCGAGGTCGGCTGGAGCCTCGAACCCTCGCGGGCGCAGTTTCTGCCCGACTCGATCGGCGACTGGCAGCCGTTCCGCGAATCGAACGCGGCGATGGACCGGCTCCGCCAGAAGTACAACCTCGGGATCGTCTCCAACGTCGACGACAAGCTGCTCGGAATCTCGCGCCGCCACCTGCGCACCGAGCTCGATCTCGTCGTCACGGCCCAGCAGGTCCGCAGCTACAAGCCCGAGCCGGCCCACTTCAAGGAGTGCGCGCGGCGGATCGGCAAGAAGAAGGGCTGGGTCCACATCACCAGCGGCCACTACACCGACGTCGAGCCGCTCGTGAAGATGCGGGTGCCCGTGATCTGGATCAACCGGCGCGGCGAGAAGCTCGAGAGCGGGGCCAAGAAGCCCACGGTGGAGGTCAAGAACCTCCGCGAGGCCGCCAAGAAGCTGGGCTGCTGAGGGTCGCCGTGGGGCCGGAGTCCCCGCTGCGCCGCCTGTTGCCGGATCCCGGCGAGACCACCGTCAGCGAGCTGCTCGAGGGCTATGACCCGGGCGATCGGGCGGGCGCCGGGCGGCCGTTCGTCTTCACGAACTTCGCGCTGACCGTCGACGGCCACGCGACGATCGACGGCCGCTCGGGCGCGATCGGCTCCGACGTCGACACGGCGATGTTGGTCGCGCTGCGAACCCATCCCGACGCGGTGATGATCGGTGCCGGGACGCTGCGCGCCGAGGGCTACGGCCGGGTGGTCGCCGATCCGGCGAAGCGCGAGCTGCGTGAGCGCCGCGGGCTCACCCCCGACCCGCTCATGGTCGTGGTCAGCAACCGGCTCGAAATTCCCTGGGACGCGCCGCTGTTCACCGCCGGCGCCGGCGAGGTCCTGATCTTGACCGCCTCCGATCGCGAGGCTCCCGAGACGGCGACGCCGGTCGAGATCGTCCGTCACCCGAACCGCGTCGATCTCGTCGGCGCCCTCGGCGAGCTTCGTCGCGAGCGCGAGATCCGCTCGCTGCTCTGCGAGGGCGGGCCGACGCTGCACGGGGAGCTTCTCGCCGCCGGCCTCGTCGACGAGATGTTCGTCACCCGCTCGCCCCGGCTCGCAGGGGGCTCCGGGCCCGGGCTCTCGCTCGGCCTCGAGGCCCACACGCGCGAGCTCGAGCTGCTCTGGCTCTGCGAGTCGGCCGGTGAGCTCTACGCCCGCTACGGCGCCCGCTAGACCGGCAGCCGGCCCTGCTCGCTGACCCGCGTCTCGCCGCGCTGGAGCATCCGCATGCCGAGGATCGCGGCGGCGAGGAACGATGCGGCCGCCAGCGTGACCTGGAGGCTGAGCACGCCCTCCTCGCTCCAGTAGACGTCGCGGAGGTCCAACAGCAGCGCCGCCTCGTCGAACGTCAGCCCGACCCCGGCTCCGAAGGGGATCGCCAGCGTCGTCTCGACCCGCTCGTCGTCGCTGATCAGGCCCGCCGCGCCGGAGCCGAAGGCGATCAGGATTCCCGGCACGAAGTGGTGGATGTGGCGCCCGCCGACGCGGACGTTGCCGAACGGCCACCAGCCCTCGCGGATCCCGAGCGTCGATACCCGGGCGAACAGCGATGCGCCGACGAAGCCGACGAACAGGTTGAACATCGCGGTCTCCTGGCGGGACGCGGTCCGGTAGCCGGTCAGCGCGACCCTGACGGTGTCCTGGGATGCGAGGCCGGCGAGCTCGAGCGCCTCGGCAGGCGACTCGGCGCGCGGAAGCAGGTGTGAGTCCTCCGGATGACGGGCCGCGATCCGGCCGCGATAACGCCGCAGGAGCTCGCCCGCGATGACGGCTCCGGTCGCGATCGCGGCCGTCGGGGCGAGGATCCGGGTGAGCCGGTCCTCGAACGCCCGGAGCTGGGTTCGTCGCCGCCCGAACACGCTCAGAGCAGGACGACGTTGTCGGCGCCCAGGCCCCGGGTGACCCCGCGGAAGTCGACGACGAGCGCAGCGGCGGCGACGAGGTCCGCGTAGTCGATCCCGGGATGGGCGGTGACGATCGCGACCGCGTCGGCGGCGGCGACGGCGGCGGCGAGCGGGACCGACGTGAGGCCCCTCTCGGGCAGCTCGGGTACGTGGGGGTCGTGGTAGGTGACCGTTGCGCCGAGCTCCCGCAGGTGGTCGATGATCTTCAGCGCCGGCGACTCGCGGAGGTCGGCGACGCCGGCTTTGTAGGCGACGCCGACGATCAGGACGCTCGAGCCCTTGACCGCGAGCTCGCGGTCGTTGAGGGCACGCTGGATCTTGCTGACGCAGAACAGCGGGTGGGACTGGTTGATCTTCCCCGCGAGCTCCACGAACTCGGTGGCGAAGTCGTGCTGGCGCGCCTTGAAGGCCAGGTAGAAGGGATCGATCGGCAGGCAGTGACCGCCCATGCCGGGCCCGGGCTCGAAGCGCATGAAGCCGAACGGCTTCGTCGAAGAGGCGTCGATGACCTCCCAGATGTCGATGTCGAGCCGGTCGGTGAGCTGTGCGAGCTCGTTCACGAGAGCGATGTTCACCGACCGGAAGATGTTCTCGAGCAGCTTCGAGAGCTCGGCCGCCTCCGGGGAGCTGACCGGGACGACCTCGTCGCAGATCTCGGCGTAGAGGTCGATCGCGCTCTCGAGGCACGCGGGAGTGATGCCGCCGACCACCTTCGGGGTGGTCGCGACGGTGTGGCTGCTGCGCCCGGGGTCGATGCGCTCGGGCGAGTAGGCGAGGAAGAAGCTTTCGCCGACCGTCAGGCCGCTCGCCTCGAGCCGCGGAAGCAGCTCCTCGCGGGTCGTGCCCGGGTAGGTCGTCGACTCGAGGACGACCAGCTGACCCTCCCTGAGCACCGACGCGATCGTCTCCGCCGATTCCCGGACGTAGGCCAGGTCGGGCTCGCGTTCGGCGACGAGCGGCGTCGGCACGCAGACGATCACCGCGTCGCACTCGGCCAGCGCGGCGGGGTCCGAGCCGGCCGAGAAGCGGCCGCCGATCTCGGCGAGCGCGACCGAAGGCACGTCCTCGATGTCGCTCTCGCCGCGGTCGAGGCGCTCGACACGGGCGGGGTCGACGTCGTATCCGACCACGTCGTGGCCTGCATTCGCGAATGCCACAGCGAGCGGCAGGCCGACGTATCCGAGCCCGACGATTCCAATCCTCATCGCAGTCAGTCTAGGCGGCCGGATCGCTCAGAACGGCGTCGTAGCAGGCTCTGGAAGGTAAGCTTCTCCTCAATGAGGAAGCTGATCGGACGAGCGCTCGCTCCCGCCACCGTCGGCGTCGCCTGCGCCCGGCATCTCGCTTGGTACCTGAGCTACCAGATGTCGGGCGAGGCCCGGAGATGACTCCCGAACCGTGCGCGTAGCCGTCGCGGGGGCCACTGGCGTACTCGGCCGTGCCGCCCTGCCGAAACTCCGCGCCGCCGGGCACGATGTCCGTGGATTCGCCCGCCGTCCGCCCGCTGACGCTCGCGACATCTTCGCCCTCGACCTCCTCGACCGCGCGGCCGTGGCCGGCTTCGCCCGTGAGTGGCGTCCCGAGGCGATCCTGCACCTCGCCACGGCAATCCCAGCCGATCTCCAGCCCCGGCGGGCGATCGCGCAGTTCGAGCCGACCAATCGGCTGCGCACCGAGGGCACCGGCAACCTCGCAGCGGCCGCGGAGGCGGCCGGCGGCGCCTGGCTGATCTCCCAGAGCATCGCGTTCATCAGCGTTCCCGGCAATGGACTCGCCGACGAGGACGTCCCGCTCCGCGAGGCGCCCGGCGACGTCATGGAGCCGATCGCGGAGCCGATCGCGGAACTCGAGCGGCAGACGAGCGAGGCGGGCGGGACCGTGCTCCGCTTCGGGCAGCTCTACGGCCCCGGGACGGCGTTCGCCGCCGACGGCGGCATCGGATCGATGGCCGCCGCCGGAAAGTTGCCGGTCATCACCAAGGGTGGCCGCTCGGCGGTCTTCTCGCTGATCCACGTCGACGACGCGGCCGACGCGCTCGTGTCGACGCTCGCGAGCGGCGCCCGCGGCGTCTTCAACGTGGTCGATGACGACCCGGCCCCGGTCAGCGAATGGCTGCCGGCGCTCGCGGAAGCGCGCGGCGGGCCGCGGCCGCGCCGGATCCCGTCCTGGCTCGCGCGGCCGCTGGTCGGCGCCTACGGCGTCGCCTTCATGTGCGAGCTCCGCGGCGCCTCGAACGCGAGGGCGAGGTCCGAGCTCGGGTGGAGCCCGTCGATCCCGTCGTGGCGGGAGGGCTTCCGCCGCGAGTAGGGGCCGACGAGGCGGCGCCCGCCGGCCCTCAGATGGCGGCGATCCCGTCGCCGAGCAGCTTCGCGCCGAGCAGCAGCAGGACGATGATCATGATCGCGGCGCTGTGGTCTGACATGAAGCGCCTGACCGCGGCCAGCGGCCGGTCGGCCCGCTCTCCGGCGACGAGCCGGTAGACGACCGCGCCGACGACGCTCATCGAGCCGATGGCCACGAACGCGGCGGTGGCGACGGCCTCGTCGGCCGAGTCGAGCCCGCTCTCGACGATCGTCGCGGCGGCGGCGAGCGTCAGCGCCAGATTCTTCGGATTCGCGGCGGACAGCGCCGCTCCGAGCCGTGCGGCGCGAGTCGGCGAGGCGCTGTCGATGCTCTCCAGCCATGCGGGCGGCTCGGATGGACGCCCCTCCCGAGGCCGCTGCGCCCACTGCTTGGCGGCGAGTGCGAAGAAGAGGACGCCGAGGGCGACCTTCACCCAGCCGAGCCCGGGATCGTCGCCGTCGGAGTCGCTGCCGCCCCCGAGCACGAGGATGACGAGGACGCTCACCGTCAGCAGGCCGGCGATCCATCCGCAGGCGAAGGCGGGCCCGGCGGTGCGCGCCCGCGGCGAGGCGAGGATGAGAACGACACCGGCGATCGGGATCGGGCTCAATGCCACGGCCAGGGCGGCCGGAAGCAGATCGCCGATGACACCGTTCATGCTGCCGAATCCTCACCACTCGGGTGGACGGCTTCCGGCGACGAGTGGGCGATGTAGGGCTCGAACCTACGACCTTGAGATTAAGAGTCTCCTGCTCTACCAACTGAGCTAATCGCCCGGGGCCGGTGATGGTAGCGAGAGCGGGGCGGCCGGTGACGCCAAGCCCGGAGCGCCGAACGCGGCCCGGATCAGCCGCCCGGAATCGTCTGGGTGCCGCCGAGCCCGCCGAGCGGATCCTGGAGCTGGCTCTGATCCGGCGCGCTCTGCTTGATCGCCTTCTGGATCGACGCGCCCTGCGCCTTCGCCTGCTTGACCTGCTGTTTGACCTGGTTCTTGGAGGTCGAGTCGGGTGCCTCCTGGAGGGCCTTCTGCTCGGCGGCCCTGCCGGCCGCCTCGTCACCGGCGTAGTACGCGTAGGTCGCGAGTTGCAGGTAGGTGCCGAAGCTCGGGCGCGCCTCGGCGACGATTTGCGAGGCGCGCAAGGCCTGATCGAGATCCTGCTGGACCGTGGCCGGATCGGTGCCCGTGAGCGCCGTGTAAGCCTGGATCATCAGCGCCGCGACGCCGTCGTCGGCCTTCTTGGGGTCGGTCTTCACATAGCGCTCCCACGCGTCGGTCGCATCGCGGTAGCGCGCGAGGGTCTCGTCGGTGAGGGTGACCCGGCCCTGAGCGTCCTGCTCGGTGGCCGCCTGACCGGCGAGGAAGTTCGTCCGGGCCAGGGTGATCAGGGCCTTCTCGTCCTTCGGATCCGCCTGCAGCGCATCCTCGGCGCGCTGAATCTGCGCGTCGTACTGGGGCGAGGACGAGCCGCTGTCGCCGCCGATCCCGAGGGCGTCGAAGATGCCGCCGGAGGTGCCGCCGCCGATTCCGAAGCCGACGAGCGCGACCGCCATCAGGACCGCCAGGCAGACGTAGATGACCTGGATCAGGCGCTTCCGTTTGCCGCCGAGTTCGAAGAGCATGCCGGGGAGCCTAGCCGGTCGATTCGACCGGGGGATCAGCAGGTTCGACGTCCCGCTCGTCGCTCCCGGACGGCCTGCCGAGAACCCGGGCGAGGACGAGGCTGAACTCGAACAGGATGACCAGCGGGAGCATCGAGATCAGCATCGTGATCGGGTCGGTGCCTGGCAGGAGCATCGCCAGGACGGCGATGATCAGGATCGCGTAGCGGCGGTTGGCGGCCAGTTGCTCGGGGGTGATGATCCCGAGCCGGGTCACCGCGAGGATCCCGATCGGGATCTGGAAGAGGATCCCGACGGAGATCAGCGACAGCGAGAAGAAGCTGTAGTACTCACGTGCCCTGATCTGGATGTTGAACTGGTCGGAGTTGAAGTTCAGGAGGAAGTTGATCGCCGCCGGGACGACGACGAAGTAGGCGAACACGACCCCGGCGATGAACAGCAGCGGGACCGTGAGCAGGATCGGCAGGATGACCTTCTTCTCGCCCGGCGTCAGCGCCGGGAGGGTGAAGGCGTAGGCCTGGTAGAGCAGGATCGGCAGCGTCAGCAGGACCGCGCTGTAGAGGACGAGGGTCAGCGTCGTCAGAAACGGCTCCGACGGGGAGAAGGTCAGTGGCTCGACGTTGTCGGGCAGCGGGCCGTTGGCGATGTCGAGCAGCAGGTGGTTCTGCCAGAAGCAGAACACCGAGGCGACCACCAGCGCGATGCCGCAGACGATCAGCCGGCTGCGGAGCTCGTCGAGATGCTCGACGAGCGTCATCCGGTCGTCGAAGCTCGCTGCCTTGATCTTCGCCACGATTCAGCTTCCCGCCCGGTCGGCCTGCGCCACCGGGTGGATCAGGACGACTTACGTCCGGCGGGCTCGCCCTCGTCGGCGGGCTCTGCGGCGTCGGCCGGCTCGGCGTCGGCCGGCTCCTCCTCGGCGACTCCGTCGTCGATCGTCGGCGGGAGGTCGTCGTCGTCATCGTCGTCATCGCGATTCTCGCCGCTGACGGAGGACCTGAACTCCCGGAGGCCGTCGCCGATCGAGCGGCCGAGCTCGGGAAGCCGCTTGGGGCCGAAGATGATCAGCGCGATGATCGCGACGATCGCCAGTTCCAGTGGGCCGATGTTCGGCATTACACGACGATCGTAGCCGAGTGACGTCATCGGTCCGGCCGGCGACCCGGTCGTGGGCGGCCGCTCACCAGATCCGGAAGCTGCGCTTCTTCGCCTTCGAGGTGTTGTTCGACTTGTCGGTGACCCGGAACTCGGCGACGTAGCGGCCCGGCTTCGGCTTGAAGTGCGGCTTGCGCTCGCCGATCCGGGCCCGGTTGTAGCCGACGTAGGACTTGTAGGTCGCGTAGCCGGCGAAGCGCTCCTTGCCCTTGCGGCTGAGCCGGAAGTACTCGACCACGAGCTTGCCGCCTTCGTTCAGCGAGTAGCGCAGCGGAGAGCCGCTCCGCCCGAACTTGCGCGCGAGCTCGAGGTTGCGCAACTTCGGCGCCTTCAGGTCGACGTTGCTCTTCGGAACCGGATCGGGCTCGGAGTCGGGGTCACCCGGCGTATCCGAGACGGTGACGGTGCCGCGGACGAGCGAGTGGATCTTGCACTGGAACTCGTAAGTGCCCGGCTCGTCGAACGTGACCTGGAAGTCGTCGCCGATGTTGTGTCGCGGCAGCGAGCCCGGGTCGGAGTCCCACTCGTCGGGCGTTCGGAGGCTGGCCGGTGACCGAGTGCATCGTGTCGGGCCCGGTCCAGTACCAGGTCACGTGCTCTCCGAGGTCGACGTGAATCGCGTCGTCGGACCACCGGTAGTCGGTGATCTCGATGCGCCGGTTCGCCGCCTCGGCGACGGCGGGCAGCACGAGCAGGAGCGCCGCCACGAGTACGAGCCCGAGTCCGGCGCGCCTCATTCGACTATGTACCAGCCGCTCATCCCCGCGACGATGTGGCTCCAGACGTGGCAGTGGTAGAGCCACCGGCCCGGGTTGTCCTCGGTGAAGCGGGCGGTGATGACGTCTCCGGGACCGAGCGTGACGTTGTCGATCGTCGGCCCTCCCTGCGGCGGCGCCCAGCGGTGACCGTGGACGTGGAACGTGTGGAAGTAGTCGTCGACCGCGTAGACGTAGAAGGCGACGTCGTCGCCGACGTTCGCCTTGAGGTTCGGCGTGTTCCCCGTGTAGGCGCGGCCGTTGATGCAGTAGAAGGGCTTGCTGAGCCCCGTCGCCGCCGGCTGGAAGGAGTGGAAGCCGACGAAGAACTCCTTGTCCGGTCGCGGCTTGTTGGGATCGCGGACGATGATCGGCCCGAACAGGCCCTTGTAGACGGGCAGCGGCTCGCTCGGCCCGTGATCGTGGTACCACCACGCGCCCTCCGAGCTCGCAACGGCCTCCCAGATGTAGGTGACCTCGTCGCCCTTCTGGACGAAGCCGCCCGGGTCGGTGTACTTGCCCTTGTAGGCGCCGTCCATGTCGACGGAGTACTGGAGCCCGTGCGGATGCATCGTCACCGGCGTGCCGAGCTTGCTGCGGAAGTGGACGGTGATCGTCTCGCCGACGTTCGCCTCCAGCAGCGGACCGGGCACGGTCGCCTTGCCGAGCGGCTCCGCGAAGTTGGCCGTGTAGGCGCGATAGCCCCAGGCCTTGAACGTCGTCTTGCCCTTGATCTGCACGCCCATCATCTGGTCGCGGCCCTTGGGGACGATGTCCCACTTCATCTCCTCGGCCTGGATCCAGTACTCGTTCGTGCTGGCGGCCTTGGCGAGCACGGCCTGGCCGCCGGGCGCGACGCCGCCGTTGGCGCGCGCCGCGGCCACCTTCGGTGGCACCTCGAGGCCCTCGTTGAGGGTCTCGACCGAGACCTCTTCGTTGGCGCTGAACCGCTTGCCGGCCAGCGTGCAGAGCAGGAGGCCTCCCGCCGCCTCGGCGACGAAGGCTCGCCTACCGATCGGTGGGAGGCTCATTCCTACAACGCTCCAGCGGGCGCTACTTCTTGACCTTGACGGTCGTGTTCATGACCGTCGGGTGAATCGTGCAGGTGAACTGGTAGGTCCCGGGCTTGTTGAACGTCGGCTTGAAGTTGATGCCGATCGAGCCGCTCGCGGACTTGTTGCACTTCGTGATCTTGCCCTTGGCGCAGGGCTTCTTCGTCTTCTTGACGCCCTTCGGGCCCTTCTTCATCGTCACGTTGTGCGTGTTCAGGTTGGTCTGATCCCACTTGAACGCGATCTTCGTGTTCTTCTTGACCGTGATCTTGGCCGGCGAGAAGTAGTCGTCGACGACCTTGACCTTCTTGGTCTTGCCGGCGATGCCGGCGGCCGGCATCGCCAGGGACAGAGCCGCAATCAGGGCAGCGGCGACCGTAAATGTGCGCTTCATCTCTCTCTTTCCTTCTTCTTAGTCTTACGGGCAGTTGGCGGGCCCGGGGGTGATGTCGACGGGCTCGAAGTTCTTGAACGGGGGATGCGGGTGCTGGTTCCACGAGCACTCCTGGTCCTCCGGCAACTTCGTGTCGGTCGAGCCGACGTAGCCGACGAGCTCACCGACGAAGTCGATGTCTCCATCGCTCGTCCCACTCGCGCCCGGGGTCGGGCCGGCCGGCGCCGGGCAGTTCGGGTAGAGGTCGGCCGTGGAGACCTGACCGCCCGGATCCGGTGCCTTCGTCGAGCTGTCGTTGCCCGAGAAGCAGTTCGCCAGCCCGGAGCCGTCGACCCAGAAGTCGTAGTTGTTGGTGTCGGTTCCGTTGCGGCCCATCTCGTTGTTCCGAACCTGGTTGTTCTGGCTCATCGCGTCGAGGCCGTCGTTGAACGGATCGGAGAACATCGCGACGCCCCACTTGAAGTTGCCGAAGATCTTGTTGTTCTCGATCTTCCAGCCATCGGCGCCGAACAGGGCGACTCCGAGCCCGGTCGGGTACTGGAGCGTCAACTCGACCCCGGGTGCGATCTCGACCGTGCCGAGGCCGTTGGAGACCGTCTTCACCGGCGATGCATCCAGGAAGTAGTTGAAGTTGTTCCAGAAGATGTTGTTGTCCTTCAGAACGCTGTCGCCGGTCGGCTCGAACGGCTCGGAGTCGAGCGTGTTCGGGACGACGCCGACACCGTTGTTGTAGAAGTTGGAGTTCTTGATGACCATGTACTTCGAGTTCGTGCCGGAGTAGCCGAGCACGTTCTCGTAGGCATCGACCTTGTTCAGAACGGTCTTGGTGGGGTTGTTCTGGAACGGGGTGGCGCCGACGTAGTACGGCGAGTCGCCGTGGCCCCAGCCCTCGGACTTGACGAACGAGCCGCCGACGCAGCCGAACGTGAACAGCCCGTAGCTGCGGTTGAACGAGACGACCATGTTCTTGCCGACCGGGTTCTTGCAGGTGTTCTTGTTGTCGGACGTGTCGGTGTCGCGCCAGAAGACGCCGTTGGTCGCGAAGTTGCGGACCCACATGTTCTCGATCGTGACGTTCTTGGCGTCGTCGATCTCGATTCCGTTGTTGGCGATGCCCAGCCCGCCCGGGAGCTGTGCGTTCTTGCCCTCGAGGATCGTCTTCTTCGGGTTCTTGCCGGTGCCCTTGATCGTCAGGCCGTTGAACTTGCTGCCGTCGATGACGACGCCTTCGACGTACTTGCCGGGCTTGACCTTGATCGTCTTGATCTTCTTGCTCTTGCCGGCCTTCTTGACGGCCTTCTGAATCTTCTTGTACTTGCAGCCGAACTCGCAGACGGTGACTGAAGTCTTCTTCTTGTTCTTGCCTGCGACGGCGGAAGCGGGGACGGCAAGCAGCGCAACCGCGAGGAGCGCGGTGGCGATGCGGACGATCAAACGACGGTTCATGACTCTCCTGATTGGGCTGCGTTACGGCGGCCTTGGCCGGCCGGCACGGACTTCAACAAACGGTATTCACCAAAGTTGCGCTCCGACTGTAACTGAAGTGGCACGAGCTTGTGCCGGTATCGGGATCCATCCTTCCGGAGTGCGATCTCGGCGTCCTCTCCGGTCGGGGTGATCGGACCGGCGCGGCCTATTCGTCGAAGTACTCGGGGTGCTGGTCGCGCAGTCGCGGGATCTCACGCAGCACCATCCGCAGGTGATGGCGCATCGCCGACTCCGCGGTGTCGGGCTCGTGGCGCTCGATCGCGCCGAGCACCTGCTCGTGCTCGGAGACCATCTCCTCGAGGTAGCTCGGCGCCGGCAGGCTCAGGCGCCGGACCCGGTTGAGATGGGGCTTGATCCGCTGCCCGAGCGTCCAGACGGCGGCGTGGCCGCTGAGGTCGCAGAGGGCGTGATGGAAGTCGTCGTCGAGGACGTAGAAGGCGTCGTGGTCGCCGGCGCGGACCGCGCGGTGCTGGTTGCGGACGATCGCCTCGAGCTCGGCGATGTCGTCGGTCGTCGCGAGCTCGGCCGCCTTGCGGACGGCGGCGCACTCGAGCGCCTCGCGGACGAACTGGGCGTCGGTCACCGCGCGCGGGCTGATCGGCGCGACGAAGGTCCCGAGCTGAGCGACGATCTCGACCAGACCCTCCTCCCGCAGCCGCGCGAGCGCCTCGCGGACCGGCGTCCTGCTGACGCCGAGCCATGCCGCGAGCTCGTTCTCCGAGAGCTGCCTGCCGGGCTCGAACTCCGACCTGACGATCGCGTCGAGGATCGCGCCGTAGGCATGGATCCGCGCCAGCGTCCCCTGCCGTCGCCGCGCCGTGTTGAGCTTGACGATGTTGCCCTCGGGCGCCGGCTCAGCCATACCGAGAGGCTATTACCCCCGCCGACCGACCGGACCAGCCGCGCAGCGAAGCCCTCGGCTGGGCCCAACGCACATGTCATCCCGTCCCTATCACCGCGCCGACCGGGGAGACCGGACGGGCGAAGCCCGGAGGATCTCCCCGGAGTTATCTACTGGTCGAAGTTCAGGTAGTACCGCGAGGCCGTCGGTTCCTCCTGGCCCTGGTACTTGCTGCCGGTCTCGTTCGAGCCGTAGGCGTGCTCGACCGGTCCGTCCATCCGCATGAAGGAGATCTGGCCGATCGGCATGCCGTGGTAGATCGTGATCGGGAGGTTGGCGACGTTGGAGAGCTCGAGGGTGAGGTTGCCCTCGAAGCCCGCGTCGACGAACCCGGCGGTCGAGTGGATCAGCAGGCCGAGGCGTCCGAGCGAGCTCTTGCCCTCGAGGCGGGCGACGATGTCGTCGGGGAGCCGGACACGCTCGAGGGTCTGGCCGAGCACGAACTCGCCCGGATGGAGGATGAACGGCTCGTCGTCGGGAACTGTGACGAGCTCGGTCAGGTCCTCCTGGCGCTTGCGGACGTCGATGTAGGGATGGCGGGCGTTGTGGAAGACGCGGAACTGGCGATCGACCCGCAC
Organism: uncultured Conexibacteraceae bacterium; assembly: GCA_963784885.1. Classification (GTDB taxonomy): domain Bacteria; phylum Actinomycetota; class Thermoleophilia; order Solirubrobacterales; family 70-9; genus RHKX01. The sequence goes on along the minus strand of CAWATA010000003.1, from coordinate 53,826 downwards.
GTCGACGCTCGAAGGCTGGATCAGCTCCGGGTCGTAGGGATCGAAAGCGATCCGTCCGGAGTCGATTTCCCGGCGGATCGTGCGGTCGCTCAGCACCATCGCGGCGGGAGTCTATGCAAGGGGCCGTTGCGAGGTGGATGGACGAATGTCCAGAGCGGCCGGGTGGCCGGATGTTCCGGTCGTCTCACTGCCGATGGGTGCGCGATGGACGGATCGGAGCGACAGCACCCCGGGCGCCGGCCCGCCGGCGTCGGCGGCACCGTCGAGCTCCACGTCTGCCCCGACTGCGGCTCCGGCCTCGTCCACCCGCTCGACTGGACGCCGATGGACGCCGCCCACTGGCGCGTCTCTCTCCGCTGCCCCGAGTGCGAATGGCACTCGGTCGGCCTGTTCGAGCAGAGCGTCCTCGACCGCTTCGACCAGGTCCTCGACGCCGGGACCGCCTGCCTCTACGCCGACCTGCGGCGCTTCGAGCGGATGAACATGGAGGCCGAGCTGCGGCGCTTCAACGCCGCCCTCGGCGAGAACCTGATCCTCCCCGAGGACTTCTAGAGGGCCGCCCCCGAGCGCCTCGGGGCCCAGCCTCCTGGCCCGCAGTCGAGCAGCCCGGAGGGCTGCGAGTCGCGGGAGTTGTCTATCTAGCTGTACCGCTCGACGACGCCGTCGGCGACCAGCTCGAGCATCTGCAACTCCTCGCCGCCGACGCCGGAGTCGCGGAGCGCCTGCTTGGCGCGTTCGACCCGCTCGCGGGCCTCGCCGCGGACGCGCTCGGGGGAACCGGTGGCGGCGATCCGATCGCAGACGCGCTCGGCGGCAGCGGCGTCGAGGGAGCGGAGGTCGATCTCGCGGAGGCTCGGATCGGCATCGCGGGCGAGGATGAACGGCAGCGTCACGGTGCCGTCGAGGAGGTCGGTGCCGCGGGCCTTGCCGGTCCGCTCGGGCGGGCCGAGGACATCGAGGACGTCGTCGAGGAGCTGGAAGGCGAGGCCGATGGCACGGCCGAAGGCGAGCAGCGCCTGCTCCTCGGCCGGCGTGCGCGAGGCGCCGATGACGCAGGCGCACTCGAAGAGCGCCGCGGTCTTGAGCTCGCAGCGGAGCCGGTAGCGCTCGATCGAGACGCCGGTGTCGTAGGCGTCGCGGCGCTGGGCGAGCTCGCCGCGAGCGAGGGCGACGGAGGCGTGGGCGAGCAACTCGACCTGGCGGTCGGTGGCGGGTCGGGGCGCGTCGGGCCCGCCGCCGTCGTCGGCGAGGACGGCGAACGCCCGCGAGAACAGCAGATCGCCGGCGGCCACGGCGCGGCGGCGGCCCGAGCTGGCGTAGACGGTCGGGACCCCGCGCCGCAGCGGTGCGTCGTCGAGGACGTCGTCGTGGACGAGCGTCGCCATGTGGACGAGCTCGATCGCGGTGGCGGCGCGGATCGCCTCGAGCCCGGCGCCCCGGCCGGCGCAGAGGAGGACCAGCAGCGGCCGCATCCGCTTGCCTCCGGCGGTCAGCGTCTCGCCGGTGTCGGCGCCGAGCTCCGGGCCCCAGCCGGCGACCGTCTCGCCGAGCCGGCGCTCGACCTCGGTCATCCGAGCGGGCAGCCACGCCGAAGCCAGGTCGGTGACGGCGGTGACCGGCTCCGGCGAGGACGAGCGCGTCATCGTCCTCACCCCGGCCGGCGCCCGGAGTGGATCGCGATGATCCCTCCGGCGAGGATCGTCCAGCGGATCCCCTCGAGCCCGGCCCCGTCCATGATCTCGCCGAGCCCCTGCGGCGATGGGAAGCGCTTGACGGACTCCGGCAGATACGAGTAGGCGGCGCTGTCGCCGGCGACGTGGCCGATCAACGGCACGATCCGGTCGAACCAGATCGAGAAGAAGGTCGAGAGCGGCGGTCGCGTCGGCTGCGTGATCTCGAGGATCACGAGCCGCCCACCGGGCTTCAGCACCCTGGTCATCTCCCGGATCCCGCGGTCGAGGTCGGCGAGGTTGCGGACGCCGAAGCCGACGGTGACGGCGTCGAAGCTGCCGTCGTCGTAGGGAAGCTCGAGCGCGTCCGCCCACTCGAAGATCGGCTTCGCGGCGCCGGCGGGCACCGGCTTCTCCCGGGCGAGGTCGAGCATCCGCTCAGCGAAGTCGGACCCGACGACCCGGCCCTCGGGGCCGATCCGCCGCGACAGCTCGAGGGTCAGATCGCCGGTCCCGCAACAGACATCGAGCGCGGCCTCTCCCGGCCCGACCTCGGCGCGATCGGCCGCGCGGGCCCGCCAGCGGTGGTGCATCCCGGCGGTCATCGCCGAGTTCATGACGTCGTAGACACCGGCGATCCGGTCGAACATGCCCCGGACCTCGGAGGCGAACTGCTCCGAATCGCGGGAGGGCTTGCTCTCGGCGGTCGTCAGGAGCCCGAGCCGGCCGGTTCGACAGCGGCGGGATCGCCACCGGCACTGTCCGGCGCCGCTGTGCCCGGATCACCGGCGGTCCCGGTGTCGGGTTGCTCGGCCGTCTCCTCGCCGTTCAGCGAACTGAGGAAGGCGACGAGGTCACGGAACTTCTCGGGCTCGTCCTCGGCCATCGAGACGTAGGAGGGCATGATTCCCGGCCCGATCTCGAGCGATCTGGCGATCGCGGCCGGATTCAGGCGGGCGCCGATCTCGGTCAGCTTCGGACCGGGGCCGTTGTTGCCGTTCTCCCCGAACTGGTGGCAGGCCAGGCAGCCGGACTGCGCGGCGACCAGCTTGCCGGCCTCGTACTCGGGAGCGACGTCGATCTCGATGTCGGTCGGCGAGCCGGCGTTGGCGCCGAGGAAGGTGAGGAAGGCCATCGCGACGATGGTCATGATCCCGGCGATCGAGGCGATCGGCCGCTTCAGCGGGTTGCGCTCCGGGTTGCGGTCGTAGAACGGCAGCAGGAGCAGCAGCACCATGGCGATGGTCGGCACGCCGATCGTCGCGATCGGGACGAGCTCCGGCGGCTTGATCACTCGCAGGAGCTCGAACAGGAAGAAGAAGTACCACTCGGGCCGCGGGACGTAGGTGGTCGTCGTCGGATCGGCCTTCGGACCCTGCTCGGCCCCGAGATAGAGCGACATGAAGATGATCACGGCGACGACCACGCAGGCCATCACCGAGTCCTTCATGATCGCGTACGGGAAGAAGGGCTTGCCCTTCTTCTTCAGCACCTCGTACTCGCGGAGGTACTGCTCCTTCTCGCGGGTGTTCACGAGGCGCTCCCGTTCCCGCCGGAGCCGTCGGCGATCGCGTCGACCTCGTGGCTGCGGGACTCCTTCGGCTTGCGGTCCGCCCGCAGCCACGGCGGTGCCGTCGTGCCCATCTTCACCACGAGGTAGAGGTGGGCGCCGATCAGCGCGATGATCGCGCCCGGCACCATCAGCATGTGAATCGCGTAGAAGCGGGAGAGCGTGGTCGCGCCGAACTCGGGGCCGGCACGGAGGAAGTCGGAGAGGTAGGGGCCCACGATCGGCCCGGTGCCGTTGATGTTGACGCCGACGATCGTCGCCCAGTAGGAGCGCTGGTCGAACGGCAGCAGGTAGCCGGTGAATCCCATGACCATGGTCAGGATCAGCAGCACGACGCCGATCACCCAGTTGAGCTCGCGCGGGTACTTGTAGGCGCCGAAGAAGAACGTCCGCGCCATGTGGACGAAGACGAGGATCACCATCACCGAGCTGCCCCACTTGTGCATGCCGCGGACGAACTCACCGAGGAAGACGTCGTTGGTGAGGTGGGTGATCGAGGCGTAGGCCTCGACCGGCGAGGGCGTGTAGTACATCGCCAGGAAGACGCCGGTGATCGCCTGGACGACGAACGCGAACAGCGTCGCCGAGCCGAGGGTGTAGAACCAGTTGGTCCCCTTCGGGACCTTCCGCATCAGCATCGCGGTGAGGAAGGTGGTCGCCCCCATCCGCTCGTCGACCCAGCCGACGAGATCGGCCGGCGCGTCCTTGGCGCCGGTCGTCAGGCGCTTGCCGGGGTCGTCGGTGCGCGGGGACGCCGGCGCGTCGCCGTTCTTCAGCGCCGCCGGCGCGTCGCCGTTGGAGGCGCCGTTCGGGTGGCCGGGCTTCGGCGGCCGGCGCATCGGTGGCGGGAGCAGCTTCTGGAAATCTGGCATCGCTTACCTGCCTACGACGAGGACGGCGGGGCGGCGGTGGACGGGCGGGGCGGGTAGAGGTACTCCCAGACGCCGCCGGTGTACTCGCCGGGATCGCGGGCCCGGACCGGCTCGAGCGAGGAGGTGACGCTGTAGCGCGGGCCGATCTCGACGAGATCGTCGGTGACCCGGGTCTGGAAGCGATCGAGCGGGCGCACCGGCGGGCCGCCGATGACCTCGCCCTGGAAGCCGTAGACGCCGCCGTGGCAGGGGCAGATGAAGTTGCCGGCGGCCTGGACGAAGCGGACCGGGCAGCCGAGGTGGGCGCAGCGGGTCGAGATCGCGATGTGCGACTCCGGGTCCTCGCCGAGGTCGGTGCTGCCGCGGCGGACGTAGACGGTGCTCTTGCCGGCCTCGCCGATGCCCTGAACGATCGTGATCACCCGCGGCACGTACGTCTCGGGGACGAAGTCGTCGAGCGGGCCGACCGGCTGCCAGTCCTCCTCGGGCTTGTCGAAGATCGGGGCGACCGCGAACCCGAGCGCCGGCAGGATGATGGCGGCTCCGGCGAGGCCGCCGAGCGCCTGGCCGCCGACGGCGAAGACCTTGCGGCGGGTCATCGACTCGCCCTCGAAGTAGCCGATCGGCTTCATCTCGGGGAGCTCTCCGGCACGGCTTTCGCCGGCCGCGCTGGTCGTCTTTTCTTCGCCTGATTCAGCCACGGTTCGGGGCGGCGAATCCTACTGCTTCGGAAGCGAGGGACAGGTGCTCGGAGAGGCCGGCGCGCTCGGCCCGCTCCTCGGCGGCGCTCCAGAGCGGGCCGGGATCGCCGCTCCGCCTCAGGGTCGCCTTGGCCTCCTCGTAGTCCTCGCCGGGCCCGGCGGCGATCGTGACGGCCGCAGCCAGCCAGGCGATCTCCGCGGCGTCCGGCGCGGCGCCCGAAGCGGCGTCGAGCTGTGCGGCGGTCGAGATCAGGTCGGAGAGCTCGGCGACGGCGAGCAGGTCGCCGAGCCTGGCGAGGCGTTCGATGCCGCGCGCGTAGAGGTGGTCGCCGACGAGCAACCGCAGATCGGGGTCGAGCCGGCCGAGCAGGCGCGGCTCGCGGTAGTGGCAGAGATAGCCCTCGCGCACGAGCTCGACTACGACCGCGTAGGCGCCGGGATCGGAGCCGCAACGCGGCCCGGCCGCGACCAGCATCCCGATCGCCGGGACGGCCTCGCTCTCGGCGACGTGGCCGGCGACGACCGGGCCCTCCTCGCGGAGCTGGGAGGCGAGATCGGCGAGGGCGTCCTCGGGGCGAGGCGAGAGCTCGGCCATCGTCACGTCAGCGCCTCGCGGAAGCAGTCGGCGGCGGCGTCGCAGGTCCGGTCGATCGACTCGTCGTCGTGGGCGAGCGAGACGAACCACGCCTCGAACTGCGACGGCGGCGGGAAGAACCCGCGCTCGAGCATCGCCCGGCAGAAGCGCCCGTAGGCGTCGAGGTCGCAGGCCTGCGAGCCGGCGAAGTCGTGCGGGGGCTCGGCCGCGAAGAACGGGGTGACGAGCCCGGGCACCGAGCTGACGCTGATCCTCGGGTGCTCGCCGCCGGCGCCGGCCGCGGCGCGCTCGAGCCCCGCGGCGAGGCGGTCGGTGGCGACGCCGATCCGCTCGTAGGCGGCGGCGTCGAGGCGGCGCAGCGTGGCGAGGCCCGCGGCGACGGCCAACGGGTTGCCCGACAGCGTGCCCGCCTGATAGACGTCGCCGGCCGGCGCCACCCGCTCGAGCAGCTCGCGGGGACCGCCGTAGGCCGCCGCCGGCAGGCCGCCGCCGATGACCTTCCCCATCACGGTCAGGTCGGCGCGGACGCCGAGCAGCTCCTGGGCCCCACCGCGGGCGACCCGGAAGCCGCTGATCACCTCGTCGCAGATCAAGAGCGCCCCGCAGCGGTCGGCGAGCTCCCGGAGATGATCGAGGAAGCCCGCGGCCGGCGGGATCAGGCCCATGTTCGCTGGAATCGGCTCGCAGAGGATCGCCGCCGGTTCGTACATGTCGACGGCCTGCTCGACTGCGACGCGGTCGTTCCAGGGGACGATCGCGGTCGCCTCGGCCTGCGCCCGCGGCACGCCCGGGCTGGCGGGGATCGCCTGAGTCGCGAGCCCCGAGCCGGCCTCGGCGAGCAGGCCGTCGACGTGACCGTGGTAGGCGCCGGCGAACTTGACGATCCGGTCACGGCCGGTCACGGCGCGGGCGAGGCGGATCGCGCTCATCGATGCCTCGGTGCCGGAGTTGACCATCCGGATCATCTCGACGGAGGCGAAGCGGTCGGCCACCTCGCCGGCGAGCTCGACCTCGCCGGCGGTAGCGGCGCCGTAGGAGGTGCCGCGGGCGGCGGCCTCCGCGACCGCCTCGACGACGCCGGGATCGGCGTGGCCGAGGATCAGCGGCCCCCATGAGCAGACCCAGTCGACGTAGGAGTTGCCGTCGACGTCGGTGACCCGGTTGCCGGCCGCCCGGTCGATGAAGATCGGGTCGCGCCCGATCGAGCCCATCGCGCGGACCGGGGAGTTGACCCCACCCGGCATCAGCCCGACTGCCCGGGCGTAGAGCTCGGCCGACTTCTCCGCGTTCAACTTCCGCGGGCGTCGGCGGCCGCCGCGGTGGCGTCCGTGAATGCCTCGGGCGCGTGCTCGCGCTCCCAGGCTTCGTAGTCGGGGGTGAAATAGCGCAGGCGGATCTTCTTGAACTCGGTCGAGCTGTAGAGGACGGCGCGATCGGAGCCGTGGAGGTCGTGCTCGTCGGCGATCGACTGCAGGACCGCGTCGCACTCCTCCTTCGAGCGGCCGTGGGCCATCGTGAAGACCGAGTAGGGCCAGTCCTCGTAGGTCGGGCGCTCGTAGCAGTGGGAGATCCCCCGGACCGCGGCCATCCGGCCGCCGATCTCGGCGACGTCGGTGGGCGCGACCTTCCAGACGCCCATGCCGTTCGCCGAGAATCCGGCCCGGCGGTGGAAGAGGATCGCGGCGACGCGGCGGAGGATCTTGCGCTCGATCATGCCCTCGAGGTGGGCCAGGAGGGCATCGGTGTCGAGCCCGGCCTCGGCGGCGGCCTCGTCGTAAGGCCGCTCGGTCACCGCCATCGGGCCCTGCAGAGCGCGGATCACCGCGACGTCGGAGTCGTCGTAGGGCTGCGGCTCGAGCTCGCGCGGAGGCACCGCCTCGACCTTGGCGGCGAGGGCGTCGGTCCCGCCCTCCATCTCCAGGTTCATGTTGATCTTGAACATCGTCAGGGTCGGGAGCTGGCGGATCGACTCGGCACCGGTCAGCCGCTGGAGGACCTCGAGGGTCCCCTCGAGCCCGAGCTTCGAGTCCGGCGGCGTCGCGATCGTGAACCAGAGGTTGAACTCGTGATCGCGCAGGTAGTTGTGGGAGACGCCGGGGTGGGAGTTGATGATCTTCGCCGGCCGGTGCGGGTACTCGGGATCGACCTTGGCGGCGACGAGCATCGAGGAGAAGCCGAGCGCCCTGGTGTCGAAGATCGGAGTGATCTCGCGGATGATCCGGCCGTCGAGCAGTCGCTGGGTGCGCTCCATGAAGTCGCCGATCTCCAGTTCCGCGGCGGCGGCGAGCTTCGCGTAGGGCTCGGGAACGAGCGGGAACTCCGACTGCATCAGGTTCATCAGCCGGCGGTCGGTGTCGTCGAGCGGGATCGCCGCGCCGCCCTTGCGAGAGCGGAGCTTCGGCCCGGCCGGAGCGCGGCGTGGGCGGTCGGGCAGCTCGCCCTCGGCGCTCTCGTCGGTTGTCTCGGTCAGCTCAGCCATCGAGCCAGTTCGCTGCGTCTTTCGCGTAGTAGGTGATGATCGCGTCGGCGCCCGCCCTGCGGATCGAGGTCAGGGCCTCGAGGACCGCGGCACGCTCGTCGAGCCATCCGGCCTGGACCGCGGCCTTCAGCATCGAGTATTCGCCGGAGACATGGTAGGCGGCGAGGGGCGCGCCGGTTGCCTGCTTGACGCGGTGAACGACGTCGAGGTACGGCAGGGCGGGCTTGACCATCAGCATGTCCGCGCCCTCGTCGAGGTCGATCTGCGACTCGCGGACGGCCTCGAGCACGTTCGCCGGGTCCATCTGGTAGCCGCGGCGGTCGCCGGCTGCGGGCGTCGAGTCGGCGGCGTCGCGGAACGGCCCGTAGAAGGCGGACGCGTACTTGGCCGAGTAGCTGATGATCGGCGTGTCGTTGAAGCCGTCGGCGTCGAGCTGGCCGCGGATCGCGGCGATCCGGCCGTCCATCATGTCCGAAGGAGCGACGGCGTCGGCTCCGGCGGCGGCCTGCGATAGCGCGGTCTTGGCGAGCAGCTCGAGCGAGAGGTCGTTGTCGACGCTGCCGTCCTCGCGCACCCAGCCGCAGTGGCCATGGGAGGTGTACTCGCACATACAGGTGTCGGCGATGACCGTCAGCCCCGGATCGGCCTCCTTGAGGGCGCGGATCGCCATCTGGACGACCCCCTCCTCGTCGTAGGCGCCGGAGCCGACCTCGTCCTTGTCGGCGGGGATGCCGAACAGCAGCACCGAGTCGACGCCCGCGGCGCGGACCCGGCCGGCCTCCTCCACGGCCGCGTCGATCGAGAGTCGCTGGACGCCCGGCATCGACGGGACGTCCTCGCGGACGTCTGATCCGGCGCTGACGAAGAGCGGCTGGATCAGGTGGGAGGCCGTCAGCTCCGTTTCGCGGGTCAGGCCGCGAAGGACTCCGGTCCGACGCAACCTCCGCATCCTTGTCGCGGGGAAGGCCATCGGACCGGAGTCTAGGCGGCGGGCAGCCTCAGCCCGTGGTGCTGTCCGTCGACGGTGCCGAGCTGTCGCCCGGAGCGGTGACGGCGCCGGTCAGGTCGATCTTCCACTCACCGTCCTCCTGGACGACGGTGAACTCGGTGTTCTGCCCGTCGGCGGTGACCGGCACGGTTGCGGTCTCGCCCTCGGTGGTGACGTCGCCGATCTCGATCGAGTCGGGGACGTTGGACTGCCGGCTGATGGACTTGTCGAAGGAGGCCTCGCAGCTCTCCGACCCGGCGGCGGCGAGGTCCTGCGATTCGGTGGTCAGCGCAGCGCAGGCGGCCTGCGCGTCCTGCGCCTTCGACGCGTCGTAGAACGCCTGGACGGCGTCCTCGGGGTTGCCGGCGTCGCTGCTGGTGCTGTCGTCCCCGCCGCAGCCGACAACGAGGGCGGCGGCGATCGCGACGGCGGCGATCGCGGCACGCTTGGAATTGAGCTTCATCGGATCCTTCCCGAATAGGTGATTCGAGCCGGGCAGCGTAAAGGTCCTGACATCCGATCGCGCCGCGCGTTCCACCCCTGGGTGGACCATGGAAACGCACGATTGGAAACCTGGGCACGGTTGTCGGATAATCGGGTCCGATGCAGGGACGTGGCCGGCAGGCACCAACCTCGACCGCTGCGCTCCCCCGGGTGACGGGCGGGCGCCTCGACGCCTTGCGACTGAGCCGGCGCGCGAAGCGCGGCGATCGCGGTGCCTTCGAGGAGATCTTCAGACGTCACCATCAGGAGCTCTACCGGTACTGCCTGGCGATCGTCGGCGACCGCCACGACGCCGAGGACGCGCTGCAGGCGACGATGGCTGCGGCGCTTCGGTCGCTGCCGGGCGAGGAGCGCGACGTCGACATCCGGTCGTGGCTGTTCCGGGTCGCCCACAACGAGTCCGTTTCGATGCTGCGGCGCCGGCGCGCGACCGACGAGGCCGACGAGGACCTCGTCGACGCCGCCGGGGCCTCCCAGGAGGCGGAGCTGGCGACGCGCGAGCGACTGCGGAGCCTCGTCGCCGACCTCGGCGAGCTGCCCGACCGGCAGCGCTCCGCGATCGTCATGCGCGAGCTCACCGGTCTCAACTACCGCGAGATCGGAACCGCACTCACCTGCTCGGAGGGTGCCGCGCGGCAGGCCGTCTACGAGGCGCGAACGGCGCTTCGCGAGCGCGAGGAGGGTCGCGACATGGAGTGTGAGCACGTCCGCCGGGCGATCTCCGACCGCGACGGCAGGCGCCTGCGCGGCCGCAAGATCAAGGCCCACCTCGCCGGCTGCGACGGCTGCGCCGGCTTCGCGGCCTCGATCGCACGGCGACGCAGCGACCTGCGCGCCCTGTTCCCACCGCTCCCCGCCGCGGCGGCGGGCGCGATGCTGAGCGGTCTCGTCGGTGGCGGCAGCGGCGCCGCGGTCGGTGGCGGTGCCGCCGGAGCCGCGGCGGCCGGCGGCGGTCTCGCCGTGTCGGCGGCCGTCAAGGGTGGCTCGATCGCGGCGGCGATCGCGATCGCCGCCGGAGCCGCCGACGTCGGCGGCCTCATCGACCTCCCGAATCCGATCGGCGGACAGGTCGCAGCCGAGCACCGCGACGGGTGGCGAGGGCTCCGGCACCAAGGCCGGCTCGACGCCCGTGGTGAGCGACCGCCGTCCGGCGGCCGGCGCGGGTGCAGCCCGGAACTCGGGCAGCGGCGGCGGCGGGTCCGACCCGGGCCGCGGGCAGGGCAGCGGGTCGGGCGGCGGCAACTCCGGCCAGGGCGGTCGCGGCGGCGGCACCGCGCCGGCCGCATCCTCGAACGCCGGGGGGCCCGGCGGCAGCTCGTCGACCGCCCCCGGTCAGACCGGGTCGAGCCCCGGCGGCGGCTCCTCGACGGCTCCCGGTCAGACCGGGGCCGCGGGCAGCTCCGCCGGGGCGCCCGGGCACACGGGCACCGCAGGCAACTCAGCGAGCGCCCCCGGGCAGACCGGGACCGCGGGGAGCTCGGCCGCGGCGCCCGGCCAGACGGGCTCGACTCCGGCCGCAACCGGCACGACCGGTCCCCGCCACGATGCGGGTGCAAAGGGAAATTCGTCGAAGTAGGGGCTGACGGATCAGCTCTTGCTCCGTTTCAACCGATGAACCGACCACACGACCGCGTACGAAGCGCGGTCACGAGGAGGTAATCAACGTGAAGAAGATGATCGTCGTCGGCGTCGCTATCGCCGCGACCGCTCTGCCGGTCGCGTCGGCCACCGCCGGCAAGCCCGACCACCCCACCAACGCCAAGGACGCCGCCGCGAAGCAGTGCGCCGCCGAGAAGAAGGCCGACAAGGCCGCCTTCAAGGCCACGTACGGCAAGCACGCGATGCGCGCCTGTATCAAGGGCGAGACTCCCGAGGCGAAAGACGAGCTGAAGAACGCCGCCAAGGAGTGCAAGGCGGCGAAGGCCGGCGACCCGGACGCCTTCGCGGCTGCCTGGGGCAGCGGCAAGAACGCCTACGGGAAGTGCGTCTCCGGCAGCGTCAGGGCCGAGGACAAGTCGGACGTCAAGGAGTTCAAGAACGCCGCCAAGCAGTGCAAGGCGGCGAAGGCCGACGACCCGGACGCCTTCGCGGCTGCCTGGGGCAGCGGCAAGAACGCCTACGGGAAGTGCGTCTCCGCGACCGCGAAGGCGGCCGACGAGGAGTCGTGAGCACGCCCTGACCGGCTGCTGTCATTGGCAGGTCCGCAACGGCAGCGAAGTCGGCCGGCGACACCCCGCGTCCCCCCACTGCGGGCACCGTCGCCGGCCGTCTCCTGCCGGCTCCGCAACCTCTTTCCGTGACCCTCGCCCCGACGGGGGTCATCCCAGTCCCGCTCTGCGGGCTCGGGCTCGCCCAGGCGGCTCGGCTCAGACGAAGCGGCGGACCGCGACCCGCGCGAGCACGCCGTAGGCGACGACGAGGATGGCCAGGTGGAGGATCGCGATCCCGATCGCCGGCCCGCCGGCCTCGAGCGCCCCGGTCAGCGCACGCAGCGCCGGGTCGAACGGGAACAGCGCCGTGAGGACGCTGATCGCGTCGTAGAGGCCGGGCGCCACGGTCCCCGAGGGGATCAGCGAGAGGAAGGCGACCGGGAGGCTGATCATGAACGCGAGCAGCGACGCAGCGCGAACCTCGCGTGCTGCTCCGCCGATCGCCGCGCCGAAGGCCGCGAAGCCGGCGCCACCCGCGAGGATCGCCGGAATCCAGAGCGCGAAGCGTCCCCAGTCGAGGTCGACGAACAGGCCGAGGCCGGCGAGCATCAGCAGCGTCACGGCGAGCGAGACCACGACGCCGAGCAGGATCTTCTCCCCGAGCAGCACCGCCTTCGAGACGAGCCCGCGGGTGAGCCGGGCGAAGACGTTCTCCTCCCGCTCGAGCGCGAGGGAGCCGGCGACGAGCAGCACGGTCACGAACATCAGCGTGATCGTCGCCGCTACAGCGATCGCGAACGTGTCGAGGCTCGGGGTGTCGCCCGCCACGACCTCCTTGTCGACGGTGATCGGCTGCGAGACCGAGTTCAGCAGGTCGCCGGCGACCCCGAGGTTCTCGGCGGCGAGGTGGCTGAAGCGGATGACCGAGTCGAGCTGCTCGAGGTCGGGGCTGTCGGCGGGAAGCTGCTTGCGGACGTCGCGGAGGATCGCCTCCGACTGCCGGAGGCCGAGAACCTTCAGGTTCTCGTCGCCGAGGAAGCTGAAGTCTCCGCCGTCGAGGAGGATCTGCAGGTAGGTGGTCGAGACGTCGGAGACCTCGCGCGAGATCCGCAGGTTCGCCTGTGCGAGCAGAGCGTTGATCCGATCGTCGACGAGCCCCGCCTTGATCGGGTCCTCCTCGTTGACGAGGACCTTGATCGTCGGGCTCTCCGGGGAGAGGCCGGCGAGCGTCTGCAGCTTGTCGACCAGATCAGCCGGCAGGATCAGGGCGCCGAGGACGTCGCCCGACTCGACCTTCTGGCGAGCCTCCTCCTCGCTCGCGACCGGAACGCACTCGATCCGCTCGCAGAGCTCGCTCTCGGCGCCGGCGATGTCGAACGCCTCGCCGCCGACGCTGAGCGGCGCGTCGGGCGGGACCTCGTTGAGGAAGGCGACCCGGGGCTTGTCGGGACCGCGACTCAGCGCGAAGCCGATCAGGACCGCGATCACGATCGGGTAGACGATCAGCAGCGCCGTCAGAAGCGGCGAGCGACGCATGATCTGGAGGTCTTTGAGCAGTAGCCAGCGCATCTTCTTCCCGCGTTCCCGCCGCTCTCCCTATATCTAGTGCCCGCGCTCGCCGAGGAACCGGACGAACGCGGACTCGAAGTCGCCGCGGTCGCCGCTCTCGGCGGGCGCGGCGGTGTGGAGCCCGGCGATCGAGCCGTCGAACAGGCTCTGGCCGTCGGCGATGACCAGCACCCGCTCGGCGTAACGCTCCGCTTCGGCGATGTTGTGGGTCGAGAAGATGACGGTGGTGCCGCGGCCGGCGAGGCCGAGGACGAACTCCCAGAGCCGGCCGCGCTGGCGCGGGTCGAGGCCGGTCGACGGCTCGTCGAGCAGCAGGACCGCCGGATCGGAGAGCAGGCCGATCGCGATGTTGATCCGCTGCTGGTTGCCGCCGGAGAGCGTTCCGGCCTGATCGTCGCGGCGATCTGCGAGCCCGGTCTGCTCGAGCATCCGCTCGACGGCCGCCTCGATGTCGGTGACCTCCTCGAGGCGGGCGAACAGGCGCAGGTTTTCGGCGACGGTCAACCGCCGGTAGAGGGCGGCCTGCTGGGGGACGAAGCCGACTTCGCCGCGCGGGAGCTTGATCTCGCCGGCGTCGGGCTCGCGGATCCCGGCGAGGATCGAGAGCAGGGTCGTCTTGCCGGCGCCGTTGGGGCCGATCACCGCGAGAACGTCACCGGCGGCGGCGGCGAAGCCGACGTCCCCGAGCGCGGTTCGATCGCCGAACCGCTTCGTCAGCCCGATCGCCTCGATCGCGGGGGCGGCGACGTCGGCGGAGGGTGCTGGCGGCGGGGCGCTCACGGCGGCTAAACCTAATGCCTGGGTCCGCCGGGGTCGCGGGGCCGTCGCCCGCCGGCCCGTCCGATCTAGGGTGGTGGTCGTGCGAATCCTCTTCATCGGTGACATCGTCGGCGGCCCGGGGCGGCGCGGCCTCGCCCGGACGCTCCCCGGCCTCCGCGAGGAGCTCGCCCCCGACCTCGTGATCGCGAACGGCGAGAACGCGGCGGGCGGCGCCGGGATCACCGAGCGGACCGCCGACGAGATCTTCGCCGCCGGGGTCGAGCTGATCACGACCGGCAACCACGTCTACCGCCAGCGCGACGCCTACGAGTTCATCGACCGCTGCGAGCGGCTGATCCGCCCTGCCAACTACCCGAAGGGCAACCCGGGCCGCGGATCGGCGATCGTCGAGGCCGCGGGGATCCCGGTCGGCGTGCTCAATCTGAGCGGCGAACTGCAGCTGACCGTCGCGCGCTCGCCGTTTCCGGCGGCCGACGCCGAGATCGGCGAGCTCCGGCGGCGCGGCGCCGAGATCGTCTTCGTCGACTTCCACGCCGAGGTGACGAGCGAGAAGGTGGCGATGGGATGGCATCTCGACGGCAGGGTCGCCGCGGTCGTCGGGACCCACACGCACGTGCCGACGGCCGACGCCCGGGTGCTCCCGAACGGGACGGCGTTCATCTCCGACGTCGGGATGACGGGGGCGCGGAACGGCATCCTCGGCGTCGAGGTCGAAGATGCGCTGGGGCGGTTCGTCACCCAGATGCCGACGCGCTTTCGGACCGCTGAAGACGACGTCTGGATCAACGCGGTCGCCGTCGACATCGGCGCCGACGGCCGGGCCGAGCGGATCGAGCAGATCCTCCGTCCCGTCGACTGAGCCCGCTCGAACCTCCGCGGAGCAGGCGATTCAAAGATTTCCGGCGCCCCGCCGATAGGTCATCCATGGAAGGTGGTTCAAGCTGGTTGATCGCCAGAGACCACGATCGGCTCCGGATGCTGGAGATGGACCGGAGCCTTCAGAACGTCAGGTTGATGACGCTCGGCGTCCTCGCGGTCGCGTTCATCGCCTGCGGGCCGTGGGTCGGCTGGCAGACGCTGCCACTGCTGTTTCTGGCCGGGATCTTCTTCGCGCTCGCCGACGGGCGCGCCGAGAAGGTCAGGCGCCCCGAGTACTGGATCTTCGGCGCCTGGGTCGGCGCCCAGCTGATGATCGCCGCCGCGGTCGTGCTGACCGACGCGCCGGCGGTGATCGCCGCGATCTGGTTCGCGTTGCCGATCGTCACCCTGAGCACGCGGTTCTCGGGGCGCGGCATCGTCGCCGGCGTCCTGATCACGCTCGTGCTCCTCTGCGCGGTGATGCTCGGCACCGACGCCGCCGCGGTCGGTGACTACCCGCCGATCCTGATCATGCCCGCGGCCCTCGTCTGCGGCATCGCGATCCTCTCGACCGCGCTCATGCGCTCCGATCTCAAGTACCGCAGCGAGTCGGTCATCGATCCGCTGACCGGGCTGCTCAACCGCAAGGCGCTCGAGAACCGGGTCGCCGAGCTCAGCCAGCAGTCGCTCACCGCCGATGCCCCGGTCGGCCTGGTCTGCTGCGACCTCGACCACTTCAAGCGGATCAACGACACCGTCGGGCACCCGAGCGGCGACGACGTCCTCGTCCGCGTCGCCGACATCATCCGCAGCCAGCTCCGCGCCTTCGAGCTCGCCTACCGGACGGGCGGCGAGGAGTTCCTGATCGTCCTCCCCGGTCTCGGCGTCGCCGAGACAACCGAGCTGGCCGAGCGCATCCGCGCAGCCATCTCCCGCCACCCGTTCCCGCACGGGGTCGCCCTGACGACGAGCTGCGGCGTCGCCGCCTCCGGGTCCGGCCGCCGCCTCGACTTCGAAGCCCTCTGGACGACCGTCGACGACGCCCTCTACGAAGCCAAGCGCGGCGGCCGCGACCGGGTCAGCGTCGCCGGCGGCGTCACGCCCGGGATGGCGGTGGCCGTCGGGGCCTAGGGGCCGGCCGAGCACGCGCACACGAGTTCCGTACGTGGAATTTCACAGGGAAGGGACGGTTGGTTCGCCACCCGTGATGCTTCGACTGGCAGCGTTGGCGAGGTGGCAAGTCGATGGCAAGAACCTCAACCCACAGGACCTCTTCTTGCCACCGAGCAGAGGATCGCGGCGATCGCGGTGCGGCAGCGCGGGCTGGTTCGCGCCGACCAACTCGGAGCGATCGGGCTCAGCGGAAGTGCCGTCAGCAAGCGCGAGAAGGCCGGGCGGCTGTTTCGAGTTCACCGTGGCATCTACTCCCTGCTCCCTCCCCCGCTGTCGCGCAACCAGCTCTGGCTCGCCGCCGTCCTGGCAGGGGGGCCGGAGGCGATGCTCAGCCACGAGCCGGCCGCCGTCCATCAGGGATTCATGCAGGAAGGTGCGCCGGCGCCCCAGATCACCGTGCCTGACGGACACGGCCGCAGCCGCCCGGGCATCGTCGTCCACCGATCCCTCGTCGACACCCGGGACCGCCGTCGCGTCCGGGGCATCCCATGCACCTCGGCCGACCGGACGCTGGTCGACCTCGCCCCGACGTATGGGGCGGTCGAGCTGGAGATGCTTCTCGTCGCTGCCGAGTCTCTCGGCCTGATCAAGCGCGGGAGGCTGGCGGAGCTGGTCGCCGAGCGGAAGGGCCGGCCGGGAGTCGGGCGGCTGGCCGGTCTGCTCGACGAACCGGCGGCGATCGCCCGCTCCTGGGCGGAGGTCCGCTTCGTGGAGGTCTGCGCGCTCGCCGGCATCCCCCGCCCGCTGCTCAACCACCCGATCAGCATTCCCGGCCGGTCGCGACCGATCGTCGTCGACTTCGCCTGGCCCGGCGTCGCGATGGCGGTCGAGCTCGACAGCCAGCGCTTCCACGGGGACTGGGCGTCGGCCGTTCGCGACCGCGAGCGCGACCAGGCGCTGGCGCTGGCCGGATGGGCCTGTCACCGCTTCGTCCGCAGTCGGGTCGAGGGTGATCGCTCCGGGTCGGCGGAACGCCTCCGGGCGCTCCACTCGATGAGGCTGGGGTTGCGACACGGCGGAAGCGATCCAGCCTCCCGAGCGGCCGGAGCCTGAGCGCGGCTCGGGCGAGCGCGACCAGATCCTCGAAGGTCGCTGACCCCCCCCCTGAAAAGCGAAGCGCCGCCGCGGTTGCCCGGGCGGCGCTGATCCGTGTTCTCCCGTGGGTCGAGAGGCAACGGCGCTTTTCGGTGGCCTACGCCTTCGTGACGTTGACCGCCTGAGGGCCCTTCGCGGAGTCCTCCATGTCGAAGTTGACACGGTCACCCTCGTCGATGCGCGCACCGCCGACGATGTTGCTGATGTGGACGAAGGCGTCCTTGTCGCCACCCTCGTCAGGGGCGATGAAGCCGTAGCCCTTCTCGCCGTTGAACCACTTGACGGTTCCACTTGCCATTTCGCATTGCCTCCAATGCAGTTAGTTCTGCGGCCCGATTGGAAAGCACTGCGGGGCAGTGGTCCTCGTCCTCAAGCACACATTTCTTCATACGCGATCCGGCGATCTTCCCCGGACCATTTCGAACTCTAGAGGCCCGGCGCCTGCGGGGTCGCTAGGTTCCGCGTGCCTTGGCCGACTTCGAGCAACTCGACGATCTGCGCCTCGATCGGATGGACGACGAGGGCCTCGCCGCCTACGTCGTCGAGGCCTTCTCGGCCGGCTATTACGAGGCGGGCAGGCGGGCGGCGGGCATGGTCACCTGGCGCCAGCTTCCCGCGGTCGAGGCCCGCGTCGCGGCGAAGGTTCCGCGCCAGCACTGCGAGGACGTCGTCTCGGCGGTGCTGGAGTCGTTCGCGGAATCGGCCTTCCGCGGGAAGGTCATCCACTCGGTACGCGCATTCATCATGAGGATCGCCCAGCGACGGATCGCCGACTTCCATCGGGACCGGGAGCGTCACCCCGACCAGCTCCCGCTCGGCGGCGAGCACGTCGGCGAGGAGGGGTTCGGCGGCCGCGAGGAATCCGTCGATGACGAGACCGCGACGGTGGCGCTGCTGGACGCGGTCGATCGCGTGATCGCCCGTCGCAACGAGGTCCACCAGCATGTGATCCTCCTATACGGTCCCGAGCAGATGGGCGGCATGAACCTGCCGGCGAAGGAGGTCGTCACCCAGATGGAAAGCACGCACGGCGAGCGGGTGAGCGAGGCGAACGTGCAGCAGATCTGGCGCCGCTTCAAGGTCGACCTCGAGCGGGAGCTCTCGGAGGAATCCCCCGATGGCTGACATCACCCCCCTGATCGAGGAGTTCGCGGCCGACTACGAAGCCGGCCGGCCCGTCGACGTGCCGGCCTTCCTCGATCGGGTCGATTCCGGGCAACGTCAGGAGCTGGCCGCCGCGCTCGACAGTTATCTCATGTCGGCGCCGACCCGCAAATGGGACCCCGAGGCGTACGAGGGGTCGCTCGCCCAGCGCGCCGTCGACACGGTCTACGAGTCGCTCGACGAGGTGCCCGCCGCCTGGCAGGTACTGCTTCCCGACCTCCGGGCCAAGGCACGGATCAGACGCCAGGACCTCGTCCGGCGGCTCGCGAACGCGCTCGGCTTCGACCGCGAGCCCGAGATCGAGAAGGTCGGCGACTACTACAACCGCATGGAGCACGGGCTGCTGCCGACGGCCGGGGTCTCGGCCCGGGTCATCGAGGCGCTCGCCGGCGTCCTCGGCGTCGAGCCCGAGCGGATCGCCGCGGCCGGCCGCCGCGAGGCCGCGGCCGGCGACGCGGGCGATGTCGCCTTCGCCCGCAAGGCCTTCCCGAACGCGGAGCTCGCCGACGCCGATGCCCTGCTGGCGATGGACATGGAAGCGGCGCCGGCCGAAGCCGGCGGCCACGACGAGATCGACGCGCTCTTCCTCGACGGCTGAAGCCGGTCGCCCGTCCGCGGGTTAGGATCGCGCCCATGGAGGGGGTGACGCAACGGGCCGAGGAGCTCCTCGCGGAGGTGCCGGAATGGATCTGGGACGGCAGCTCGCTGCCGGTGCCGGTCGAGGACATCGCCGACAGCCACTGCGGCCTGCTCGTCCGCGACGTCGACGACATGACCGAGGCGCCGGGCTGCCCCCCGATCGACGGCGAGCAGACGATCTCGGGGCTGCTGCTGCCGAGCCGCGGCGAGATCTGGGTCAACGCCGCCGAGGCGCGGCAGTGGCCGCCGCGGCGGCGGTTCACGATCGGCCACGAGCTCGGCCACTGGGCCCTCCACCAGGACGAGCAGACCTCCCTCTTCTGCCGCCACGGCTCCGTCGACCCCGACGAGCGGGGGGGCGCCGAGCGCCCGCCGCTCGACCCGATCGAGGAGCAGGCCAACTGGTTCGCGGCATCGCTGCTCATGCCCGCGGCGCTCGTCCGCCGCCACTACGAGCGGACCGGCGGCGACTTCAAGGCGCTCTGCCGGATCTTCAACTGCTCCGGCGCCGCGATGGGCCGCCGCCTCCATCAGGTGATCTGAGCCGGAGCCGCCGACGGAGCACGCTTCGATCGAACCCATCCTGGACCTGTACGACAATCTCCTGACGCCACCGTGACCAGCGCACTGAACACCCCCCACCGGCTCGGTCCCGAGCTCGGGCTCCACCCCGCCGAAGCGAAGGGGTAACGGGTTGTGGGCACGGAACGCGGTCGGTAGCTTCGTCGCAGGCGATGCCGATTCCCTAACTCTCGGGAATGGTCATGCCGATAGGGGGAGGATGAGCGCCACGGCCTTCAGAACCGAGGAGCGGGAAGCCCTGCTGCGGGTCGTCACCGCGGCCTCCTCGGCGACGGATCTCGACGAGATCCTCGAGATGATCGCGACCGAATCGCGGGCCGCCGTCGGCGCCGCGTCGCTCTCGATCAGCAGGTTCGAGGACGAGGGCCGCCGCTACCGGGTGTTGATCAACGTCGGCGACCTCGGGCCCGGCGAGGAGAAGTTTCCCGCCAACGAGGTCTACGAGGTCGCGGCCTACCCCCGGCTCCGGTCGCTCGCGGAGACCGGCGCTCCCTTCTTCTCCTCCGTCGACGACCCCGATGGCGACCCGAACACGATCGAGCTCCTCCGGCAGTTCGAGAAGACCTCCGACATGAGCGTCGCAATCGAGGTCGAGGGCCGTGCCTGGGGCGGTGTCTGGGCCTCGACCGCGGCCGGGGATCCGCCCTTCCGCGCCGACGACGTCCGCTTCCTCGAGGCGATCGCGGCGCAGATCGCGGCGGTCGTCTCACGCGGTGAGATGTTCTCGCACGTCTCTCGCCTCGCCTACGAGGATGCGCTCACCGGTCTCGCCAACCGCCGCGCCTTCGAGGAGCGCCTCGAGCGAGCGCTCCGGCGATTCACCACCGGGTCCGCGGAGCTGACGATCATGCTCTGCGACGTCGATCGCCTGAAGGCGATCAACGACACCCGCGGGCACGCGGCCGGCGACGATGCTCTGCGCCGGGTCGGCCGTGCCCTGGTCCGCTCCGCCGCCTCCTACCCGGGCTCGTTCGTCGGCCGGATCGGCGGCGACGAGTTCGGCGTCCTCCTCGAGAGCCGCCCCGAGGATGCCGGCGGCGTCGAAGCGCCGGCGATCACCGAGCTCGCCGCCGGCGCCCAGCGGCTGCTCGCCGATGACGACGACCCGCTGGCGGTCTCCTGTGGCGTCGCGATGGCGGTGCCGGAGACCGCGACTCCGTCGCAGCTTCTAGCCGCAGCCGACGCAGCCCAGTACCTCGCCAAACATCGCGGCGGCAACCGGGTCTGCACCGCCGCCCAGGCGGCCGAGGAGCGCGAGGGCGAGTTCGTGCCGGTCCCCCCCGGCGGCTTCCGCTCGCGCTTCTGGGAGACCGCCGAGGAGATCGCGCGGACGCTCGACGACGAGCTCGCCGGGGCACCGACGCTCGACCGGCTCGAGGTCGTCGCGACCGCGTTCACCGCCGCCGGCGACCTCGCCCGCTGGGCGATCTCCCACGCCCCGGCGGGCGAGTCGCGGCTCCGCGACGTCGCCCTCGGCGACAACCGCGACCGGCGCCGGACCGGCGCCCGTGTCGTGCCGACCGACATCCACTACGAGACCTACGAGCTCGCCGAGTTCCCGGCGACCGAGGTGATCGTCAAGGCGGGCAGCGGCTCGTTCGTCGCCCGCTCGGGAGATCCGGACAGCGACCCGGCGGAGCGCGAGCTCCTCGCCCGTGAGGGCTTCTGCGGCGTGCTCGGCGTCGCCTCCGGGGACGCCGACGGCGTCTACCTGATCGAGGTCTTCGCCGACTTCGACGACGCGGCGCTCGAGGACCTCGATGCGCCGCTGCGGCTCGCCGTCCGTGCCGCGCTTGCGCCGCATCGCCACGACGGCGACGGTACGTCGAGTCGCCGGTTCAGAAGGGCCCTCGACCTCGCGCTCGCCCTGCCGGGGCGAGTGACCGGAGCGATGGACGAGGACCATCTCTGCGAGGGCGCCGCCGCCGAGCTGCACAAGGCCTTCGGCTGCACGATCGTGCAGGTCCTCTCGGTCGCCGGCGAACGGGTGCAGCTGCGGGCCGAGTGCACCCCGAGTCCGGCTCCGGCCGGCTGGAGCCAGCCCGTGTCCGCCGGGTTGATCGGCCGCTCGATCCGCGAGGACGAAACGGTCCTGAGCGGCGACGTCAGTCGCGAGCCGAGCTACCGCGCGACCGACGAGAGCCGCGGCATCCGCTCCGAGCTCGTCGCCCCGATCCGGACCGGCCGCGGGGTCTGGGGGGTCATCAACCTCGAGGACACCGGCTCGAATGCCTTCGACGGTGACGACGCGGCCCTGCTCGCCGCCTTCGCCGCGGTCATCGGCAGCGTCCTCAACGCGATCGACCTCTACGACTCGCTCGACCGCGCCTACCTCGGAACCACCGAGGCGCTCTCGGCGGCGCTCGAGTCGAAGGACAGCTACACCGCCGCGCACTCGCGCGCGATCGCTGACAACTCCGTCGCCGTCGGCGCCCTGCTCGGGCTCGAGGGCGAGGAGCTGCGGATGCTCCGCTATGCCGCCACCCTCCACGACGTCGGCAAGATCGGCATCCGCCGCGACGTCCTCAACAAGCCCGGCGCCCTCGACCACGGCGAGCGGGCCGAGGCCGAGCGCCACACCTTGATCGGCGAGCGGATCATCGAACCGATCGAGTTCCTGGCACCGATCCGGCCGATCGTCCGCAGCGCTCACGAGCGCTGGGACGGCAGGGGCTACCCGGACGGGCTCGCCGGGGAGGCGATCCCGCTCGGCGCCCGGATCGTCTTCGCCTGCGACGCCTACGACGCGATGACGACCGACCGCCCCTACCGGGCCGCGATGCCCGAGACGGTCGCGCGACGCGAGCTCCAGGCCGGCGCCGGCACCCAGTTCGACCCGCAGGTCGTCGAGGCGCTGCTGCGGGTCGTCGGCTCCCGCGACGGCGACGGCTGAGGCGCGCCTCCTTCCCGGAGTCGCAGGGAGGGGACGGCCTGTCCGTCCCCCGACCGTCCTCCTCCCCACAACCCGGGCCGCGTCCGTGCGGCGCCGACTTGGGTCGGACGCGGCGACGCGTTTCTGACAATCGAGCCGGGCCGATCGTCGGCGCCGGCAGCCGGGCGGGCGGCCCTCACCGGTTCGCGAGCAGCGCCTCGCGGGGTATGTGGGCGGCGTCCATGTCGACGCGCTCGCCGGCGAAGGGGATGCCCTCCCGGCGCAGGAGCCGACGCTGACGCTCACCCTGGGCGACCGTTCCGTCGGCACGGACGATTCGGTGCCACGGCAGCTTCTCCGCGGTCGTCGCGAGGACCCGGCCGGGCAGGCGCGGCGCCTCGGGACAGAGGTCCCCGTAAGTCGTCACGAACCCCTCCGGGACCGCCCGGATCAGCTCGATGATCGCCTGCTCGCGCTCCGCTCCGGTGAGCTGGTTCTCCTGCTTCGCCATGCTCTCCTCCTGATCGCTTCGGCCCTCCACCCTGGCGCTTCTGAGCTCACGGGTGGTAGGACGAATGTGCAGGATCGTCGCGAATCGGTGACGGGTGTGCCAACCGGGCTCCCGGAGCCGGAGCGCTCGGCGGGGTCAGTGCTCGTGATCCTCGACGAGCCTTCTCATCTCCCGGTACTCCTCGCTGGTGATCGGGCGGCCACTGAGCGTCGAGAGGGCGGGATCGCCGTCGAGGTAACGACGCTCGTTGCGACGCCACACGCGCAGGTAGCGGTAGAAGGGGACCACCGGGTGCAGGTGATGGACCAGGTGATAGTTCTGGTAGAGCAGCAGCGGTGAGACCCAGCGCTCGCCGCCGACCCGATTGCGAGTCGTCTTCAGGCGGTCGTCGCCCGGCCGGGCATGGAGCGAGTTGTGCGGCAGGTAGTCGAACGCCCAGGCGAGATAGGCGATGGCGAGACGCTGCGGGAGCAGGTAGAGCAGAACGATCTCCCCGCCCCACCCGGCCGCGACGAGCCATACGCAGAGCGCGGCGAAGAGGGTGAGCTGAACCGCGATCTCGATCTGCTCGCTGCGCGGGCGAGCGCCGATCTGCGGCAGGTAGAACCGGACGTAGTGCAAATCGAGGGTGGTCCAGCGCAGCGGCCGCTGCCAGCCCGGTCCCTCCATCGTGTAGTGGTCGGGGTCGCGGCCGTCGTCGTCGTTGGTGAACCGGTGGTGCTGCATGTGGATGAACCGGAAGGCACCGAACCCGAACGCCGGCGACAGGAACGGGATCGACAGCCGCCCCATCCAGCGGTTGAGGATGTCGTCGCTCGAGGCCGAGTGATGAGCGGCGTCATGGGCGACCGTGAACAGCATGTAGATCGCGACCGCGTTCAGGGCCGCCGACGGCGGCCATGGCCAGAGCCCGCTCACGGCGGCCGCGGTCGACCCGGCGAACAGCCCGAACGCCGCGATCATCAGCGCGAGAGTCGGCCAGGCGACCCGCGGGACGGGCTCCTCGGGGTTCGGGATCCGGGTCACCATCACCGGCGACGGCGCGCGGGCGGATGCTGGACTCGCCATGGCGCGACACCCTAGCCGCTACTGCAACGTAGGTCAAGAATGATGCAAAGACACCATCCGGCCTCGGTGATGCGACGACTGCGCCAGGGCCGGGGCGCCGAGCGCGATCGTTCGGACGGAGGCTGACCTGCTCCGAGCGACGGCGCTCGGAGCAGGCCGCCTCGGGGTCAGGGAAAGACCACCTGCCCGGTGCTCGCGTCCGTCAGCGTGATCGCGAGCGCCGGGCAGGCCTCGGCGGCCGCCATCAGCTCCTCGTCGGTCGCGGCACCGATCACGACGGCGGTCTCCTCGAGGGCGAACGCGGTCGGGGCGACGGCGACGCAGTCGCCGTGGGCGCTGCACGCCCCCTCGTCGATGGTCGGGATCAGGGTCATGGCATTTCCTCCTGTTCGGTGGTCTCGGGTGAGGGATGGGAGTCGGTTGCGCGGGAGTCGCCCTCGGCGCCGCTCTCGATCAGCCGTCGCAGCGCCGCCAGCTCGCGGGGCCGGTCGACGGTCAGCGCCGCAACGGGGCGGCCGGCGCGCTGATAGAGGACGTGGAAGTCCCGCTCGCCGGGATCGCCGGAGACGCGGATCTCGTCGGCGCCCTCGGCATGGCCGACGTACTGGATCCGCAGCCCGTACTGGTCGCTCCAGAAGCTCGGCAGCGCCGGTGGGCGGGGCGCATCGCCGAGCATCGCCGTC
This sequence comes from uncultured Conexibacteraceae bacterium, assembly GCA_963784885.1. Lineage (GTDB taxonomy): Bacteria > Actinomycetota > Thermoleophilia > Solirubrobacterales > 70-9 > RHKX01. The sequence continues at coordinate 29,303 of CAWATA010000003.1, read as the reverse complement.
GCCGCGGCGACGCCCTGGCGGCTCGCGGCATCCCAGTGCTCGGTCCGGACGTGCTCGCAGAGGCGCGGGTCGAACGGCCGCGAGACGTCGCCCGCCGCCCAGACGTGGGGAATGCCGGTGCGGCCCGCGGAGTCGGTGGCGATCCCCGCCGGGTCGAGGCCGCTGCGCGCGACCCAGCCCGCCGCCGGGGAAACGCCGACGCCGACGACGACCGCGTCGCACTCGAGCTTCGAGCCGTCGGCGAGCCTCAGCTCCTCGACCCGGCCGTTGCCGGCGGCGTCGGCGAGCATCGCCCCGGTCAGGACCCGCACGCCCTCGCCGCGGTGGAGGTCGACGATCCAGCGCCCGACGCGCTCGCCGAGGATGCCGGCGAGCGGCACGTCGACCGCTTCGACGATCGTGACCTCCACCCCCTGCCGGCGAGCGGTCGCCGCCACCTCCTGGCCGATGAACCCGGCGCCGACGACGACGAGGTGCGTGCCGCCGTCGAGGGCGGCGCGGAGCATGGCGGCGTCGGTGAGGGTGCGCAGCGGGAAGGCGTTCTCGAAGCGCTCGAGCATCGGCAGCGCCCGCGGCGCCGCGCCGGTCGCGATCAGCAGCTCGTCGTAGCGGAGCCGCGAGTCGTCGTCGAGCAGCAGCTCCCGGGCCTCGGGGTCGAGGCCGGCGGCGCTCCGGCCGAGCAGCAGCTCGATCGCGTTGTCCGCGTACCAGGCGGCGTCGCGAAAGCGGACCGAGGTGCCGTCGGCCGCTCCCGCTGCCACGTCCTTGGACAGCGGCGGGCGGTCGTAGGGAGCCTCGTCCTCGGCGCAGACGATCCGGATCGGGGCGTCGAAGCCGCGCTTGCGGAGGGTCTCGGCGCAGCGCTGTGCCGCGAGGCCGCCGCCGGCGACGACGACGCCGTGCTCGCTCGCGGCGCTCACGACGTCGCCTCGCTCGGGATCCGCGCCGGCGACCGCTGGGCCGCGCCGGGCTGTACGGGCTGGGACGCCCGCCCGGCGGTGCGGCGTCGGCGGCGCCATGGCTCGGTCATCCGGATCGCCAGCAGCACCGCGACGACGGGAACGCTGGCGTAGAGCCACGCGCGCAGCCACGGGGTCGAGGCATCGGTCCCGGCGCCGAGCGTGTGCACGACCGCCATCACGTAGACGACGATCGTCGCCCGATGGGCCTTGCGCCAGCGCCGCGCGCCGATCCGGCGGCGACCGTAATAGCTGAGCCCGAGCGCGGCGGCCAGATAGCCGGCGCCGATCCCGAGCCCGACCCAGAGCGGCCGGTAGTCGATGAACCCGGGGAGCAGGATGCCCTTGAGGCCGGGGTTGAGGAACGCGTCGCCGAGCAGCGTGATGCCGTGGATCGCGATCGCCAGCAGCCCGCCGAGCGCGAGCTGCTCGTGCAGCGCGACCATCTTCGCGGCGCGACCCGGTTTGCGCATGATCCGGCCCGACATGACCAGGCCGAGGATCACCGAGGCCGTGATCAGCCCGAGGGCGACGAGGCCGGATGCGCGGCTCGCGAGCCACCAGATGTGGTCGTGGACGGCGGGGGTCATGCCGCCACCTCCTTCAGCAGACCGGCGGGGATGCGCACGGTCAGTCGCGGCTTCAGCTCGATCGGTCCGACCGGCTCGGCCTCGCCGTCCTCGTGGAAGATGACGCCGCCATGGGCGCGCAGGAGCTCGCGGGCGCCCTCGGGGCCGGAGAGCAGCGCCGCCTTGGCGATCGTCTCGGCCTCGACGCCGCTCGGAGCCAGGGCCGTTGCGCCGACCATGCCGGTCCATGCCGGCTCGCCGGTCCGCGGATCGATCAGGTGGTGGGCGATGCTGCCGTCGTCACGCCGCCAGACCCGGACGTTGATCCCGGAGCTGGCAACCGCCCCACTCTCGATATAGAGGCGGCGATCCTGGGCACCCGTGATCGGGTGCTCGACGAGCACCTCCTGGCGCTCGGGCAGGGTTCCGCCGATGCGGAGGTCGCCGCCGCAGCCGATCACGAACCGGGTCTGGCCCGCGAGGCGCTCAGCGATCAGGTCCGCCGCGAGGCCCTTGCCGATGCCGCCGCTGTCGAAGCGGACGCCGTTCGGGCGGCGGATCACGCCGGCCTCCTCGTCGACCTCCACCATGGCCCAGCGACGGGCCGGGTCGGGTCGGGCGGGCATCCGCTCGGGCGCCATCGCCAGCGCCGTCCGCAGGTCGACCGGTACGGCTCCCTCCCGCGAGCGCACGTAGCCGGCCCCCTCGATCTCGTCGACGAGGGTCGGATCGACGAGGCCGCCGGTCCGCTCGGCCGCGGCGATTCCCGCCGCGACGGCGTCGCGCAGAAGCGGTGAGGCGGGGACGACGTCACCGACGTAGGAGTTGAGGGCGCAGAGCTCGCTGTCGGGACGGAACCGCGACAGGCACTGCTCGAACTCCTCGATGAACTCCTGCGCCTCGGCGACGGCGTCGAGCGGGTCGATTCCGTTCTCACCGGGGTCGCCCACTATCAGCCGGATCTCCGACCCCATCGCCCTGAATGTCGCGTCGGCGCCGCTCATGAGCTCGAGGTCACAGGGGCGGGCGCCGGTGCCGGTGCCGGTGCGGGAGCGGGAGCCGCGGCGGCCGGGGCGGGGGCCGACGGCGACGAGGTCGCCGGAGCCGACGCGACGCTGCTCGCACCCGAAGAGACGGGGGCGGCGGAACTGCTCGCCGCGGGCGGATCGGTGACGACCTTGGTCTTGATGATCTTGCGGTTGATGACCGGCCGATCGACCTTGGCCACCTTCGGATGCCGGTTCGAGGCGAGGACGCTGGCGCCGAGCGCCGGGTCGTTGCCGTTGTTGAGCTGGAAGGCGAGGAACTCGAAGAGGACGCCGAAGGTGGCGAGTGCGACGAGGATGGTCGGGCCGAAGCCGGGCTTCTTCCTCGCCGCGCCGGTCGCGGGCCGCGGGCGGCCGGGGCCGGCAGGCGCTGGCTGCGCCTGCACGACCTCGGTGCTTCCGCTGGGGAGGGAGCCTTGCTCAGTCATCGCCGCCCTCGCTCTCGTGCCCGCCGTCGTCGGAGGCCGAGCCGCCGTCGTCGTCGCCCTCGTAGGAGCTGCCGCTCGATCCCGAGCCGCCGCCACTGGTGTGCGTGGAGGGGGCCGAGGAGGTCGGGTTGCTGACCGGCGTCACAGCCGGAGCCGGCGCCGAAGCCGGCGCGGGGGCCGGAGCCGGAGCCGACGCGGGTGCCGACGAGGTGCTGGGCGCCGACGACGAGGCCGGGGCGGCCGACGATCCACCGGAGCCGGCCGGCCCCTTGGCGGGCACGTGCTTGGTCCGGTGGATGACCTGGGTGTGGACCTTCGGCTTGACCTTGTCGGCGGTCGCCGGCGCGGAGGCCGAAGCCGGCGACCCGTCGTTGGAGCCGAGCGCGTAACCCGCCAGGCCCCCGAGTCCGAGGACAGTCGCCCCGGCTGCGATCTTCATTCGTACGTTGGCCACGATCGTTCTCTCCTTCGATGGCTGGAAGTGATCGCCGCCGATACTGCCGCCGGGCCTGGAAACCGCCGGAAAGGCCCGGGTAAAGAATTGGACAAGCTTTCCGGCGCCCCTGGATGCCGCCCCGGGGCGGCTCTACAGTCATCCGGGATGAACGGGCCCGGAAACTCGAGCGGCGGCACGATCCTCTTCGTCGAGGACGAGGAGGCGATCTCCTCGCCGTTCTCGAAGGTGCTCGAGCGCGAGGGCTTCGAGCCGGTCGTCGCCGGCACCGCGGCCGAGGCGATGGAGCTCGCCGAGCGGATCGACCCCGTCCTCGTCCTCCTCGACCTCACCCTTCCCGACGGCGACGGCCGCGACGTCTGCCGGGCGCTGCGTCGCGACTCCGATGTCCCGATCGTGATGCTGACCGCCCGCGGCAGCGAGCTCGACCGCGTCGTCGGGCTCGAGATGGGCGCCGACGACTACGTCGTCAAGCCGTTCAGCGGCGCCGAGGTCGTCTCCCGGATCCGCGCCGTCCTGCGCCGGACCCGCGCGGCCGGCGACGGCGGCCGGTTCGAGCCGGCCTTTTCGGTCGGTGATCTCGAGATCGACGTCGCCGCCCGCACCGCCGCGGTCGCCGGCGAGCCGATCGAGCTGACCCGCAAGGAGTTCGACCTCCTGGCCGAGCTCGCCCGCAACGCGGGCCGCGTCGTCACCCGCGAGGACCTGATGTCACGGGTCTGGGACGTCAACTGGTTCGGGTCGACGAAGACGCTCGACGTCCACATCGGTGCCCTGCGCCGCAAGCTCGGCGACGACCCCGCCGCTCCACGGCACATCGAGACGGTCCGCGGCGTCGGCTTCCGCTTCGCCGAGTCATGACGACCCGTCGGACCCTGCTGCTGGCGGTCGCCTACGTGCTGCTGCTGGCGGTCGTCGCCTTCGGGGTGCCGCTCGCGATCAGCCTTCGCGACCGCGTCGACGCCGAAGTGCGGAGCCAGGCGACGAGCCAGGCCGACCTGCTCGCCGCCAGCGTGCCGGAGCTGCTCGCGCCACGAGATCGCGCGACCCTCGCCCGGCTCGTGAGGACTTCCGCCGAGTCGGTCCGCGGGCGGGTCGTGGTCGTGGACACGAGCGGGAAGCTGATCGCCGACAGCACCGGCCCCGGCGAGCTCGGCGCCGACTTCTCCTCCCGCCCCGAGGTCGCGGCGGCGCTGTCGGGCGCCACCTACCAGGAGACCCGCCACAGCGACACTCTCAACACCGACATCCTCGCCACCGCGGTGCCGATCCTCGAGCGCGGCCAGATCGCCGGCGCCGTCCGGATCACCCAGAGCGTCGAGGCGGTCAACGACGCGGTGCGGAGATCGGTCATCGGCATCGTGCTGCTCGGCCTCGCCGTGCTCGCGCTCGGAGTCGTCGCCGGCGCGCTGATCGCGCGACGGATCGCCCGGCCGATCGGCAGGCTCGCCGTCGCCGCGGACGAGGTCGCAGCCGGCGATCTCGATGCCAGGGCGCCGGTCGAGGGGACCGCCGAGCAGCAACGACTCGCCCGCAGCTTCAACGAGATGACGGGCCGGGTCGAGCGAATGATCGGCAGCCAGCGCGAGTTCGTCGCCGACGCCTCCCACGAGCTGCGGACGCCGCTCACCGGCCTGCGCCTGCAGATCGAGGAGATCGAACGGGTCGCGCGGACCGGCGAGGAGCGGGAGGCCGCGGTCGCGGCCCTCCACGAGGTCGACCGGCTCGCGGCGATCGTCGAAGAGCTGCTCGTCCTCAGCCGGGCCGGCGAGCACGAGCTCCCGGCCGAGCGGATCGATCTCGCCGATGCGGCCGACCGCGCCGTCGCCCGCTGGGGACGCGCCGCCGAGGCAAAGGACCTCCGCCTGGTGCGCCGCAGCGGCGGCGGATCGGCGGTCAGCGCCGCCGGAGCGGATCTCGATCGGGCGCTCGACTCGCTGATCGAGAACGCGATCGTCTACTCCCCCACCGGCACCGAGATCGAAGTCGTCGACGGCGCCGGGGCGATCGCCGTCCGCGACCGCGGTCCGGGACTGGCGCCGGGCGAGGAGGAGGCGGTGCTCGAGCGCTTCTACCGCGGCCGCGCCGGCCGCCAGGGAGCGGAGGGCACCGGCCTCGGCCTGCCGATCGCCGCCGAGCTGGCGGGTCAGTGGGGCGGCTCCGTGACGATGTCGAACCGGGCCGGCGGGGGCGCCGAGGCGCGGCTGACGCTGCCGGTCGCCGGTCGCGAGCCGGCGGGGGCGCGATCGTGAGCCCGCGCAACGCGGCGATCCTGCGCTGGAGCCTCCTCGCGCTCGCGGGGCTGATCGCCGCGGTCGCCGTCGGGGTCGCCGCGGCGGCGCTGACGAGCAGCCGGATCGGGCTCAGCTCCGAGCCGATCCGCGCCGGCGAGGCGCTCGCCCCGAAGCCGGCCCGGCCGGACGGCCGCCGTGGCGGCCGCGGCCGTGATCATCCCGAGGACCGCTCCCACCGCGGCGGTGGCGGTTCGAACAGGTCGACCACCTCGACCACGACCGTCCCGACGACGACAGTTCCACCGGCGCCGCCGCCCGCCACCACCGTCCCGCCGGCGACGACGACGCCGCAGACGACGCAGCAGACGACGACCTCCGACGACTCCGGCCACTCCGAGGGCGGCGACGACTGACGCCGGCCGGCGTCAGGCACCCACCGCGGTGCCGGTGGGTGCATCTCCCGTTCATATTGAACGGAAACCACGCCCACGACCGCCGATGACCCGAGCACCAGCCGGGATGAGAGATTCATCATCGACCGCTGAGGCGGTGCTTAGATCACCTCGACAGTTTTCCCCGCCATGTCACATTCCCCGGCCACGACACCCTTCCCCTCCCGGGCACGAGGATGAGCCGCCTTCGGAACTGGGCCACCGCCTCGAGGGTCCGGATCGGCCTCCTCGCCCTGGTCGCGCTCTTCCTCCTGATCCAGCTGGTCCCCTACGGTCGCGCGCACGACAACCCGCCGGTGACCCAGGCGGTCAAGTTCGACAGCCCGCGGACCGAGCAGCTCTTCAACGACGCCTGCGGCGCCTGCCACTCCAACCTCACGAAGTGGCCCTGGGACAGCTACGTCGCTCCCTCCTCCTGGCTGGTCGAGAACGACGTCAACACGGGCCGCAGCATCCTCAACACGTCCGAATGGGACCGCCTCTCACAGGCGGAACCCGGTGAGGTCGCCGACGTGATCACCGCGGGCGAGATGCCGCCGCTTCAGTACAAGCTGATGCACTCGAGCGCCCGGCTCTCCGACGCCGAGAAGCAGGAGCTCGCCGACGGCCTGACCCGGACCTTTCAGCAGGATCCGCCCGGCCCCTAGCCGCGCGCCGATCGGCAGCAGGCGGCGGGCCCAGCGCCGTTATCTGCCAAACGTCGAGCGCAGCGGGGTCAGGGGACCTCCGCCACCTCGCCGCCGGGAATCGCCTTCGTCGGCAGCTTCGCGTTGGCGAGACCGGCGATCGCGACGAAGACGGCGAGGCCGGCGAACGCCTCCTCCCCCCATCCCCCCGCGAGAGCAACGCCGACCAGCGGGATGATCGCGATCGGGATCGCCGAGCCGGCGGCGCTCATCAGCGCGACCGGGTCAGCGGGCTCCCTCGGGTAGAGCCGCTGGGCGGCGACGATCATCACCGCGTAGGGGATCGCGAAGCCGGCGGCCATCAGGATCACCGCCGGCAGCGCGACGCCGAACGAGCGGTCGAAGCAGATCATGAGGATGCCGGCGGTGCCGAGCAGCGGTGCGATCCCGGCGAGGATCCAGGCCGGGAAGCCGCGCGAGGCAAGGGTCGCGCCGGTCAGCCGCAGCACCGCCGAGGCGCCGAAGAGGACGAACGAGAGCGCGCCCGCCGCGGCGAGGGCCATGTCGCCCTGGACGGTCAGGTAGTGGACGAGCCAGGCGCCGAGGGTGAGCGGAGCGCCGAACATCGCGATGAACAGAAGCGACAGCCGGTAGACGGACGGGCTCCGGCGGGCCGACCTGAGAAAGCCGCCGCCGCTGAGCGCGAAGTCGATGTCGATCGAGCGCAGGAAGAGCAGGGCCGAGACGCCGATCGCCGCCGAGACGAGGAACGTGACCCGCCAGTCGACGCCGGTGTCGTTGACGATGCTCCCGGTTGCGAGGCCGCCGCCGATCCCGAGCTGAAACGCGGCGCCGAAGATGCCGACGCCCTTGACGCCGCCGACCGCCCGGCCGAACACGGGCCCGAGCGCGGCGGAGAGTCCGAGCCCGATCCCGGCGACCACCCGGCCGATGGCGAGCAGGGTGAACCCGGCGCCGAGGGCGAACAGCAGGCTCCCGGCCCCCGCGAACAGGCAGGCGGCGCGCATCCCGGTCACGACCGTCGTCCGCTCGGCGAGCTTCGGCCCCATCGCGAGGCCGACCAGCACCCCGACGAAGAAGATCGTCCCCGACAGGACTCCGATCGAGCCGAGCGAGAGGTCGAAGTCGCTCTCGAGGTCGGGCACGACCGGCCCGACGTTCCCCGCGCCCCAGGACGTGCCCATGCTGAGCAGGGCGACCGCGGTGGCGTCGCGCCACCCGATCCGCGGGGCCCCCGCTGCCGCGCTCGCCGCCATCGGCGCGAGTCTAAGCCGGAAACCGGCGCCCGCCGCACCGATTGTGCGAGCCCCGCGTCCCGGCAGCGGGACACCCGTTCCGGTTGACCCGCAAATCCGCTCCGGTTACGCTCGGGACGTGATTGGGACTCTTATGAGGGCTATGAGGGTCGCCGTGCCTGCTCTCCTCGTCTGCGCGCTCGTCGCGCCCGCCGCGACCGCCGCGAAGTTCTCCTTCAAGCGCACCGACACGCAGCTCTCCTTCCAGCCGCTGGACATCGCGATCGCCGACCTCGACGGCAGAAGGGGGCCCGACATCGTCGTCGCCGACGAAACCAACGGCGCCGTCCAGATCTTCATCAACAAGGGCAAGGGCACCTTCAAGGCGCCCGTCTCGAAGCCCGCCTGCACCCAGGCGCGCGAGGTGGTCGTCGGCAAGCTCAACCGCGGCTCGGCGCTCGACCTGCTGGTCGACTGCGGCGGCGGCGACTACGGAGCGGTGACCCTGCTCGGCAAGGGCAGGGGGCGCTTCGCGGCCGCGAAGAAGTCGGGCCTGTTCGGCGTTCAGGGAAACCTCGATCTCGGCCGGGTCAATACGCCCGGCGGCGGCGTCGATGTCGCCTACGACGGCTTCGGCTTCAACGGCCCGGTTCTCTGTGTCGCGACCGGCAACGGCAACGGCACCTTCCATCTCGGCAACTACTGCGCCCAGGACCCGGGCAACCTCTTCTACCAGCCGATCGACGGCGGAATCGAGGTCGCCGACATCAGCGGGGACGCCAAGGCCGAGGTGATGAGCTACTCCAGCCAACCGTCGGGAATCAACGCGTCGTTCTTCCAGTGGAAGCTGTCTGATTGGCCGCAAAGTGGGATCAGCCCCTATCCCTCCCATCGCAGGACCGGCGCGAGCTACGGCCGGGCGATCCAGGCCGCCGACCTCGATCGCGACGGTGACCGCGACATCGTCACCTCTCACTACGACGGCAAGATCGGCGTCTTCAAGTGGGGCTCGAAAGGGATCCCACCCTCCGCCACCGCGAAGCTCTACAAGGCTGGTACCAATCTCAACGACATGGCGCTCGGTGACTTCAACGGCGACCGCAAGCTCGACGCCGCCTCGATCTCGTCGGTCCCGATCAAGCCCTCGCTTCCGTTCAACGGCAGCCTGCAGATCAACGTCGGCAAGGGGAACGGCACCTTCACCACGCCGGCCAAGCGCTTCGACAACGGCCGTTTCGGTGGCCTCGAGCAGCTGGCGGTCGGCGACCTCAACCGCGACGGCCGCGACGACGTGGCCTCGGTCGAGTACCAGACCAGCAGCCTCTCGATCCAGCTCTCGAAGTAAGGGGCTTGGGAGGCGGCGGCTGAGCTAGCGCGGAACGGGGGCTGCGACCGCAGGCGCGAAGCCGGCCGCGAACGCCTTGACGACGCTCCGCGGCGTCAGCACCTCGACCGTCTGCCCGGAGCGCGCTCGAGCAGGCTCCCCGTAGCCGGCGAAGCTCCAGGGGTGCAGGTGCCCGGCATCGAGCAGGTGCGGAGCGGCGCCCGCCTCCGGCACGACCATCACCCCGTCGGGCAGGTCTGCGACCTTCGCCCGCGAGGTGACCTTCCTGCCGTCGGCGTCGATCCGCTGGCGCTGCAGCATCGCGTCCATCATCGGCAGTCGCAGATGGGCGCCCTCGGCGTTCAGGTTCGTCCCCGCCCAGGCGTCGCGGAACTCGACCGCCCGCTCGCGCATGCACTCCATGCAGGGCCGGTGGCCGGCGGCGAACGCGGTCGCCTCGTCGAGGAAGAACAGCTCGGTGTACTGGCCGGGCTGCATCAGCTCCCGCCGCCGCTCCTTGAACTCGAGCTCGCAGTAGATCCACCGGTTGCCCTTGTGGAACCGTGTGATCGCCCCACCCTCGTCGTGCAGCGGCCCCCGATTGCCCATCAGCGAACCACGCGCCGGGTCGGCGACGAGGTTTCCGAACGGGTCGACCCGGTTCTGCCGCGGGCCTGAGGGGTGCTTGGCGATGCGGCGAGAGTAGAGAGTGTTCGGCGCCTTTGGGCGGCCCTCACCCGGACGGGCGCGGCGCCCTTCCCGCCACGCGCTCAGGCGTCGACGACCCGGAGCTGGTGCTCGTCGCCGCGGGCTCGTCGCCGGCGAGCCGTCCGCGCCTCTGTCTCCGCCGGCTTCAACACGGACTCCCACTGGGGGACGAACGAGCCGCAGACGAAGCACGTCATCGGAAAGCAGCCGGCCTCGCGGACGAAGCCCATCAGGCTCGGGCCGGAGTCGGAGATCTCGAGGCCGCAGCAGGTGCACCTCGTGGCGAACTCGCCGTCGGGACGCTCGGGCGGCTCGAGGTCCTCGACCTCGTCGCGGAACCAGATCCGCCTGTGACCGGCGTTGGCGGCCCAGCGCTTGATGACCCTCCGCGCGGCAGGCGCGTCGTTGACCATGAAGCGGACCTCGACGACGCCCGCTTCGGGCTGCTCCTCCCCGTCCTCGGCCTCCTCCGACTCGACCCCGACCTCGAGGTCGGCGACCGAGACGTTCGGGGGCAGCGCGGCGCGGGCGAGGCAGGCGGCCGGCCCTCCGTGGATGTCGGGAACTTCGGCCGGAACGAGGGTCAAACGGTCGGAACGAGTGGTTGCTCTCAGCTTCACGCTGCGTCTGTCGCGGCCGCCGACCGGAAGCTGACAGGCCCGCGCAACTAGCCGACGAGCTCAGCCGCCATCCGCCGTCAGGGATCGGGCGACCGGCGCGACACCACCTTCGTGGCCGACCACTCCGATGAACCCCCCGACCCCGGCCCGCTCGAGGGCATCCGCCCGGAGCGGCGCGAGGAAGTCCGCAGGTGGCTGACCACGACGATCGCCTCCTGCTGCAACTGCGGGGCGTCCGTCTACCCGACCTCGCTGCGCGCGATCGACGGCAAGAGCAAGGAGCTCGGCCACCTCGACTGCCTGAGCGAGACGCTCGGCACCTGCGAGGAGTGCGGGAGGAACGTATGCGGTCTCGACGATCGTGAGTCGACGAGGACCGGGCTCCTCCACGCATCGTGTGCAGCCGACCGGCGCCAGCGCAAGCCGCGGGGAAAACGCTAGCTCGACTTCGCCCGTACGCGCCGCCATAGGATCCGGCGATGGCGCAGATGTATCCGCGCACGCTCTTCGAAGCGGATCTGAAGAGCAAGGCCGAGGGGAAGATCTTCGACGCACTCGCCGAGCGGCTCGACGACGAGTGGGAGGTCTTCCACTCGATGGGCTGGGTCGTCCGCGACAAGGCGAAGGGCTCCGACGACGGCGAGATCGACTTCGTCATCGCCCACCCCGAGCGTGGACTCCTCTGCCTCGAGGTGAAAGGTGGCGGGATCGAGTCCCAGCACGGCGAGTGGTACGGGATCCACGACGGCCGGCGGGAGCGAATCGGGGACCCCTTCCAGCAGGCGCTCGACCACCGCTACGACCTCGAGCGCAAGCTCGGCGGGATGCCGGCGAAGGGTGGCGGCGCGCTGCTGATCGGCCACGCCGTCGCCTTCCCCGACATCACCGTCCACAAGCTCGTCCTCGCGCCCGATGCACCGCCGGAGCTGATCATCGATCGCAACGAGATCGAGACGATCGACGAGTCGCTCGAGCGGATCTTCGCCTTCCACCGGCCCGCCGGAGGCGAGCCGGTCGGCCCGGGCGCGAACGGTATGAAGAAGCTCCGAGAACTGCTTGCGCCGGAGGTGCGGATCGAGGTGCCGATGGCAGAGGAATTCCTCGGCGAGGAGGAGGCCCTGATCACGCTCACCCACGATCAGGCGCGCCTGCTCAAGAGCCACGGCCGCGACAAGCGAATGGTCGTCACCGGCCCCGCCGGCTCCGGGAAGACGATGCTCGCCGTCGAGCAGGCCAAGCGGATCGCCGCCAAGGGCGACGACGTGCTCTTCGTCTGCTTCAACAAACGCCTCCGCGACCATCTGCGGAAGACGGAGAAGGACTCGGGGGTCAAGTTCAACACCTTCCACGGGCTCTGCATGGCGCTGGCGAAGCAGGCCGGCGTGCCGCTCTCGACTGACGGCGGCGCCGCACCGGGGCCGGAGTTCTTCAGCGAGGAGCTGCCGCTGGCGCTGATCAGCGCGATCGACGGGCGCGGTCCCCAGTACGACGCGCTCTTCGTCGACGAGGCGCAGGACCTCAGCAACGACTGGCTCGACGCGCTGATGACGACGCTCCGCGACCCCGACGACGCGCTCGTCTGGCTGTTCATGGACGACAACCAGCGCGTCTACGAGAACCGGCTCGAGGTGCCGAAGGAGTTCCGCCCCTACGACCTCGTCGTCAACTGCCGCAACACCCAGGCGATCCACCGCGAGGTGATGAAGAAGTACGAGGGCGCGATCGAGCCCGAGGCGATGGGCCCCGAGGGCCGCGCCGTCGACCTCCACCTCACCGACGATCAGCCCGGCACGGTCCGCGCCGTCGTCGAGAAGCTCTGCAAGCAGGAGGAGGTCCTCCCCCAGGACATCGTCGTCCTCAGCTCCCACAACATCGACAAGTCAGAGGTCGCTCAGGCCGGCTGCGGCAAGTTCACCTACGTCGACGAGCCCAAGCCCCTCGGCGACTACATCCGCTTCGCCTCGATCCGCGGTTTCAAGGGGCTCGAGTCACCGGTCGTGATCCTCTGCGAGCTCGAGGACATCGACGGCGAGACGATCGACCAGCAGCTCTACGTCGGGTTCTCGCGGGCGCGGAACCACTGCGTGGTCGTGGCGCCGAAACGAGCTTGAACGCGAGCCCGAGGTTCAGAGTGCGATGACTGCCGTCTCCGATTCGGGCGGCGGCGGCGACTCACCTCGGCGGCGAAGTTCCTCCAGATGAAGGGCGAGCGCCTCGCGCATGTTCGACTCGACCTCTGCCCGGTTGGCCCCGCTGGAGAACACGCCCGGCAGATCGATCGAATAGGCCGACCAACTACCGTCGTCCGCCGGCTCGAAGACCACCCTGTACTCACTCATCGCAGCTCCTTGACACCTGTCTCACGTCTGATCGTAGCGAGGGTTCCGACGGGGACTTCGCGGTTTGCATGACCACCACCGGGGACGACCACATGGCGTCCGTCCGGATGAACCCAGACCTCGTGGCTCCCCTTGGAGCGCTGCCGCGTCCAGCCCGCCTGACGGAGCGCCTTCGTCACATCCCGGTACTTCTTCGCCACACCCGGTCGATCCCGGGGCGCCTGCGACCGCCCCCGCCGGCGACCCATGATCAAGCTGCGCTCGGCGGGGCAGAGCCACGTCTGTCAGGTCAGCTGCCCTCGGAACGACTGAACACCCGTGCGGAAGTACCGAGTCCATCTCTCGGTCTCCGACACGCTCGACGACGTCGTCGACGAGCCGGCGCTGAGGCGCAACATCGCCTCCGCCGTCCCGGACGTCCTCTTCCGGCAGCGCTACGAGTTCCCGGTGCCGAAGGTGATGCTCGACGAGATCGACCGCGTGTGGGAGACCGTCGAAATCTCCTGGGGCCGGCCCGAGCTCATGCCGGACGATCACTGATGGCCAACTCCGTCTTCAACCGGCTCGTCGTCTCCGGGCTTCCGGACGACCTTGCGGCACTCGTCGAACTGCTGCGCGGTCCCGACTTCGACGATGGCGACGAGTGCGTCCTCGACTTCCGCCGCCACGTCCCGATCCCCGACGACCTCGACCTCAGCAGCTCCTCGACAGGGCTGCCGCCCTCCTACCTCTGGGCCGTCGACAACTGGGGAACGAAGTGGAACGCGCTCTACCCCGAGATCGAGGGCGACCCCGGCGCCGGGAGCGTCCGCTACGACTTCGAGACCGCGAACTCGACCCCCGACGTCTGGCTCTTCACCGTCTCCACCGCCCATCCGAGCCTGACCTTCGACCACGAGTTCTGCGAGGAGTTCGACCACTTCGCCGGCCGCGCCCGCCTGCGGGCCGGGAAGCTCGAGCACTTCGAGCACCTCTCCGGCGACGACCTCGACTGGGTCTTCCGCGAAGAGGGCGAGGAGTAAGCGAATGGCCGACCCCCGCGAACGCGGGTCCGTGATGACGCCCGCCGAAGCGCGCGATTTCATCGCCGCGGTCCCGTGGCGATGGGTCAGGCAGGTTCCCGTCGGAGATGGGCTGACCGAGGAAGAGGCGACAGCGAAGTACCGCGAGCACCGCCACGCGCAGCCCGATCCCCACCAGTACGTGATCGCCGACTGGCGGGAGGTCGACGACGCCGACTTCGAGCGGTTTCGACGGCTGATCAGGGACACCGGCTATCGCGCCACCTACCGGGCGCCCTACCGACCCGACTACGAGATGCAGAACACCTACCTCGAGATCGACGGCTGGTGCTACTGGTTCATCTACCCGAACATGCTCAACCGCGAGCGCGCCGAGCACCGCAAGCATGTGCCGGTCGGGCATCCGAACGACGCAAGCTCCGAAGCGCCCAGCTAGGCGTCCGCCGATGCAGACCCGCCCTCAGGCGCTGTCGACCTCTCTCAAGAACAACTGCAGGTCTTTGGCCAGGACGATCAGGTGGAGCGGATCCGTCGGGGACGGCTCGAAGCCGAATCGCAGGTAGAAAGCCTTCGCGCGCTCGTCCTGCGCATGGGCGACCAACCCCCGGACGCCGGCGTTCTCGGCGATCGTGACGAAGCGGAGCATCGCTTCCTGCAACAGCGACCGACCGAGCCCGCGGCCCTGGTGGACGCGATCGACGCCGAGCCGGGCGAGGATCACGACCGGTACCGGCCGGTCTGCCGGCTGGCCTTTGAGAGCGCGAACGGTCGCATCCTCGGGGCGGACCTGTCCGACGGTCAGCGAGAAGAAACCCGCGACCCGCTCCCCGTCGCTGGTCGTAACGAAGGTCCGGGCGCTGCTCGCCGACTCAGCGTGGCGCGCGTGGCGATGCAGCCACGTATCGATGGACGCCTCGCCACATTCGAATCCTTCAAGTCGGTGGTTCGCGCCGAGCGGCTCGGGCCTCGAATAGCCCACGGCCGGCTTACTCGAATGCGCTCGGCTTCGAGAAGAGATCGCGGAGACCGGCGGGAACGCGAGCCGGTCGATCGAGGAGCTCGCTGAACCTCTCCCACTCCAGGGCCGGGATCTCGAACCGTTCGCGGTCGGCCAGGACCCGTCTCGCCTCGGTTACGGCGGCGGAGCGCACGAAACTCGTGAAGCTCGCATCGACGGACTCCGACGCGGCCCTCACGAGCTCATCCTCGGACTCGGCGACGCGGAGGTTCCAGCGGAGATCCCGGGTGTCGCTCTCAGCTGCCATCTCTCCATAACGTACAGACATTGTGCGTACAGATCAACCTGTTTCGCTGTAGACATCACGCCCCGCTGACGATGCCGGACGCCGTGCCACACGTGGGTGACATTCGTGCCGAATCACCGGCTGAAGTGCGCCGATTCGCGGCCGGGGCTCAGCGCCCGCGCTTGCGCGACTTCATGTGGAAGTCGGCGAGCGACTCCTTGCGGGCGGCCAGCTCATCGATCTCCGCCCGCTCGGCGAGGTCCTCGAGGACCTGCGCCTCGGCGGCGATCTCCTCGGCGACCTCGGGCGGCGCGTCCGAGAGGTCGAGCTCGCTGAGCCCGATCGAGGCAGCGTTCCACGTTCGCTTCGCGCGGTCGAGGTCGCCGGCGGCGAGCGCCTCCGACGCCTCCCGCTTGGCGCGCTGCGCCTGCTGGAAGCTGAGCTCGGTCGTCACCTCGGGGTTCGCGGTCCGGCCCGGCGGCCTCGTCGCCCGGCACGACGTTGACGTGGACGGGGATGTCGGCGCGCTCGCTCTTCATCGTCTCGAGGTCGATCCAGCGCAGCTCGAGGTCGCAGATCGAGGCGAGGCCGACGCCGGCGATCGCGGGGACGTCGGCCTCGAGGATCAGGCGCCGCTGCTCGGCCGCGTGGAGGTTCCCGAGCTCGACCATGAAGCCGCCGTCGATCGTCGTCGCCGGCAGGTCGTTGTAGAGGCGGACCGCGGCGACGTCGTTCGACGGCCGGACCGTGAGGCTGACCGCCTGGACGCTCTCGGTGAGCAGTCCCTCGACCTCGGAGGCGAGCGCGGCCCCCGCGTCGTCGCCGTTCTCGGCGAAGTGGGTGTTGCCGGCGCCGCCGCGGGCGATCGCGGCGAGCAGATCCTCGTCGTAGCCGAGGCCGATGCCGACGGTCGAGCTGCTGATGCGGGCGCGCTGGGCGCCGGACGCGAACTGCTCGAGCGCGTCGAGGTCGGTGACGCCGACGTTCGCGTGGCCGTCGGAGAGCAGGACCAGCGTCGCCGAGCCGTCCTCGGGGGTGACGCGCTGGGCCTCCTGGATCCCGCGCGTGTAGCCGCTGGCGAGATCGGTCATCCCGCCCGGATATATCTGTGCGAGCACCGACCGGGCATGGATTCGGTCGCCGACCGGCCCTGCAGCGACCGGGACCTGCACCTGGTCGTCGAACATCACCAGTCCGAACCGATCCTCGGGACCGAGCCGGCCGAGCAGCCGGTCGATCGCGACCAGCGCCGCCTCCAGGCGGCCGTCCGCCATCGAGCCGGAGCGGTCGAGGACGACTTGGAGGGTCGCCGGCGGTCGCGCCTCGGCGTCGGCGGGAGTCGGCGCGGTGAGGTCGAGGAGGATGTGGACGGTGTCTTCGTTCTCGACGGCGACGAGATCGAAATCGAGCTTCGTGTTGATCTGCATGGAGCCTCTGTCGCGCGCCGACCGCGGGTCCTGACACCGGCCTCCCTGTCAGACAACCGCCTTCGCTCCGACAGATGGAGGCATGGCCCAGTCCCCCACCTACTACTTCGCCTACGGCTCGAACCTGAACCGCGCCGACATGCTCGTCCGCTGCCCGGGCGCGAAGCCGCTGACGGCGGCCGCGCTCGCCGGCTGGCGGCTGACCTTCCGCGGCGTCGCCGACATCGAGCCGGCGCCCGAAGCGACCGTCGCCGGCGCGCTCTGGCGGCATCACTCGGGCCGACCTTCGCGCGCTCGACCGCTACGAGGGCGCACCGCACCTCTACGAGCGGCGCCTGCTCGCGGTCGACACCGAGAGCGGGCCGCTCGAGGCGATCGCCTACGTGATGACCTCCGACGACTACCTCGGCCTCCCCTCGCCCTGGTACTTCGAGCGGATCGCCCGCGGCTACGACGACTGGGGGCTCCCCCACGACGAGCTGGCCGCGGCCCTGCGGGCGACCCGCGAGGAGCTGGCCGAGCGCGGCGTCTCCCGCTTCCGTCCCGACGGCCGCAAGCGCCTGCGCGGCCTCGCCGACTGAGCGCACGTCAGATCGGCGGCCACCGCTGCGACTTCCAAGCGGTGAGCGACGTGACCGACAGCCTCGAGCAGGCCCTCGACCGGATCGACGCCTTCCGCGCGATCCACGAGCCCGGCGGCGTCCCGATGGAGGCCGTGCAGTGCCTGATGGAGGCGGTCGGGATCGACGACGACGGTCGCGCGCTCGTCCACGAGCGGATCTTCGAGGCCGAGGAGATCCGCGACGGCGCCTCGACCTTCCTCGGGGTGATCATCGGCCTGCTCGCCGCCGACCTCGCGAGCGAGTGAGGCGAGCCGTGTCAGGTTTCGGCCCGCCGGCGCGACAGAGGACCACATGAGCAACCTTGCCGGCCAACAGGCCACCCTCTCCGACCACCTCGCCGAGCCGATCCGGATCGGCGAGCCCCAGGGCGCCGACGCCCTCGTCGTCTACCCCCTCTACGGCCCGCCGACGACCCTCGACTACGCCGCGCTCGCGACGCTCGCCGGCCAGGTCGAGATCACCGAGCTCGAGGGCGGAGCGTCCGTCAACGACCTCACCGTCAAGAACGCAAGCAATAAGGACGTGCTGCTCTACGAGGGCGAGGAGATCCTCGGCGCCCAGCAGAACCGCGTCCTCGACGTCTCGATCCTTCTCGCCGCCGGCTCGAAGTCGCAGATCCCGGTGAGCTGCGTCGAGCAGGGACGCTGGGACGGCAGCCGCCACGGCGAGCGCTTCCGCCCCTCCCGCCAGGCGGCCGACCCGCGCCTGCGCCGGCTCAAGAACCGCCAGGTGCGGGCGAGCATGGCGATGAACAGGGTCGCGCGGGCCGACCAGTCCTCCGTCTGGCGCGAGGTCGCAAGCCGCGGCGCCGAGCTCGCCTCCGCCTCCCCGACCGGAGCGATGAGCGACTTCTTCGACGACCACCGCTCGAGCCTCGGCGAGATCACGGCCGGCATCGAGCTCCGCGACGGCCAGTGCGGCTCGGTCGCGGTGATCGGCGGCCGGGTCGCGATCCTCGACTTCGTCGGCCGCGCCGACGTCTACGCCGCCCTGCACCCGGCGATCGTCGAGGGCTACGCGCTCGACGCGCTCGCCCACGAGCGCAACGGCCGCCGGGAGCCGGGGGCGGCGGACGCGAGCACCGTCCGCGGCTTCTCCCTGCTGGTCGCCGACGCGCCGGCGGCCGAGTCCACTCCTGGTCCCGGGCTCGGCCGGACGGCGCGCTTCGCGGCCAACGGCGTCGAGGGCTCGGCGCTGATCCACGAGGGCGAGCTCGTCCAGCTGACCGCCTACCCGAGCGACGCCGACGAGGACGAGTCGGCCGGCCCGGGCCCGCGCGCCGGCCGCATCAACCGGCCTTCGCACCGGCGGGGTCGCTGAGCATGTGGGTCACGACCACCCAGGGCTTCTACAGCGTCGTCGCCCATCGCGACGAGCCCGACAAGCTGCTCGTCCGCGCCCGCACCCGTGAGGACATCGAGGCGCTGCGCGAGCAGATCCCCGCGCTCGAGCCGTTCGAGGACCCGGACGCCGACTACCGCCACCGCGCGGTCGTCAGCCGCGCCGAGTGGGTCGCCGCGCTCGCCCAGCTCGTCGCAGAGCTCGACTACGACAACTTCAAGAACGCCGTCGCCGAGCGGCAGGGAGCCGAGCGCGCCGCCCTCTACGGGGTCGTCTGGCGCGAGCTCCTCCGGCTTCAGCAGGCCGCGGCGACATAGAGTGACGAGCGTCGTAACCGCTGGATCGACCCGATCGGTGCCGATGAGCGTCGCCGAGACAACATCCCGGGAGGAAGCGCCGGAGCCCGAGGTCCCCGGGGTCTCCCCGAGCTCCCTCTACAACCTGCTGAAGCCGAGCCGCTGCGACCTCCGCGTCTGGCTCGCGAGCCACGGGTTCGAGGAGGAGCCGCCCGACGCCTTCCGCGAGGTCCTCTTCGACCTCGGCCACGCCCACGAGGCGCGGCACCTCGAGCGCTTCCCCCGCGCCGTCGACGTCGCCGAGCTTCCCCGCGAGGAGCAGGAGTCGGCGACCCTCGATCTCCTCCGCGAGCGCCGGCGCGTCATCTACCAGGGCGTCCTCCGCGCCAGAACCACCCTCGCCGGCCGCGAGGTCGAGGTCGTCGGCCATCCCGACTTCATGCTCCCCGCCCGCGAGCACTGGGCGATCCGCGACTCGAAGCTCAACCGCAGCCTCAGCGACTACATCGTCTTTCAGCTCCACACCTACGGCTGGCTCTACGAGCAGACGATGGGCGCGCCGCCCGTCGCCCTCCAGGTCCACTCCGGATCGGACGAGATCGTCGACGTCCCCTACGAGCCCGAGCGTCGTCGAGGAGACGCTCGGGCTGCTCGAGCGGATGATCGAGCTCCGCTTCGCCGACGAGCGCCCCGACGTCCACGTCTCGAACCCGAAGTGCATCGGGCTGCGGCTTCCGCGAGCACTGCTGGCCGCAGGCGATCGAGCGCCAGGAGGTCGGCATCCTCCCCTCGGTCGACCGCGGCACGGTCGACGAGCTGCACGCGCGCGGCGCCGGCACGATCCCCGAGCTGCTCGCGCAGTTCGACGTCGAGTCGCTCGCCGGCCTCGAACGGTCCTGGGGCGGGCGGCCGAAGCCGGTCGGCGAGGAGTACGCGGAGCGGATCCTCGCCTCAGCCCGCGCCTTCGAGACCGGCCAGCCGATCGTCCTCGCCGAGCCCGAGCTCCCCGACGCGAAGAGCTGGGTCATGTTCGACCTCGAGGGCATGCCGCCCCGCCTCGACGAGCTCGAGAAGATCTACATCTGGGGCCTCCAGGTGTTCGGCGAGAACGCCGGCCCCTTCCGCCCCGCCGTCGCCGGCTTCGGCCCCCAAGGCGACCGCGAGGGCTGGTTCGCCTTCCTCGACGAGTGCCGCGCGATCCTCGACGAGTACGGCGACATCCCCTTCGTCCACTGGGCCACCTACGAGCAGGTCAAGCTCGACATGTACATCACCCGCTACGGCGACCCCGACGGCATCGCCGCCCGGGTCAAGGCCAACCTCCTCGACCTCCTGCCGATCACCCGCGCCTCGGTCGCCGTCCCGGTCTCGAGCTACAGCCTCAAGGACGTCGAGACGGTCGCCGGCTACGAGCGCCAGCTCGAGGAGTTCGGCGGCAGCTGGTCGATGGCGAAGTACATCGAGGCGACGGAGTGCGAGGACGCAGCCGAGCGCGAGCCGCTGCTCGGCGAGATCCTCGACTACAACCGCGAGGATCTGGAGGCGACGTGGGCGGTGCTGGAGTGGCTGCGGAACCTGAAGGGGTTCGACGGATTCGGCGCCTCGAGCGTCGGTACCGCGTAGACCCGAGAGGCTTGAGCTAGAAAGCTTCAGAGCTCCCGTCGGTGAGCAGACTCAGAAGGTCTGAATAGGCGACCGTATGCCGACACGTGAAGGTGATCCGTATGCGCTTCTGACGAGTTGCCCCCGCCAGGCTTGGCATCAGCTCGACGGGCGATCGGCTTCTGTGCGTTGGAGATCGCTAGCCGCAGCTTGGGAAAATCGGTCTTATCTCCAAGATCGATCGGGAAGTTCAGAGCAAGCTCGCGTTCCTCCTGCGCGCGCTCCCGTGCGACGCCCGAGTCGACGACTATCCCAAGAATCGAGCCGTTCACAGCCGCAAGCCGCCTGAGCAGCAGCTCGAGTCCTTCGTTGTAACCGCGTTGATGCTCCGTGGGCTTCCGCGGCCACCTGCCTTGTGGTGGTAGACGAGATCGAAGACCGGAAGCGCCGAAAGCTCGAAGGTCGCGTCCACCCGAGTTCCGTCGTCGCGATGTGGATGGGTGACGTTACTCGTCGTCAACTATCGGCCCCGTCCTACAAGTCGTTTATAAGCCGATCCTGCCACTTGCATACCGCCGCATCCGGGGCCCTGCCATGCTCGCAGAAAAAAAGGCTGCCGCCCGGACGCAGGACCCGGGCCATACCGTGCAGCGCGGTCACCGGATCGGGAATCGTACACAACGAATAGGTAACCAGTACCGTGTCCACGCTGGCGTCGTCCAGGGGAATCTGCTCCCCCGGCAGGCCGATGAACTCGACGGCAAAGTCGACGTGGGCAGCGCGGTCTGCCGCCAGCTGCCACGACTTCTCGGAGGGGTCCAGGCCGATCACCCGCTCGACCTTCGAGGGGTCGTAGTAAGGCAGGTTGCGACCGGTGCCGATACCGATCTCCAGGACAATTCCGCTGGCCAGAGGCACCACTTTCTCGCGCTGTTTCATAATGGGCCGGGTACCGCAGGCGCAGTTGATAACCCGCGGCAGGATACGTTGGTCGTAAAACCCCATAATTTTTCTCCGGGAGAAGCAGGGCACGATTATAGTCTGATGAAGTCGGCAAAAATACGCTAAAGTAGGCCGATGTAATGGAAGCGGTAAGACAATGTTCGAAACACTCGAGGTGGGCAAGCAGATCAAGTCGGGCGACTTCAGCGATCTCCGAGCAAAAACTGCGGGAACGCCTGCTGCTGGCACAGCTCGACCTGGCTGAACGGGACTACCCTGTCATCATAGTGGTGGCCGGGCTGGACGGGGCCGGCAAGGGCTCACTGGTGCAGCAGCTGAACGAATGGATGGATCCGCGCTGGATTGAAACCAATACCTTCTGGGAGCACTCCGACGAGGAGGAGTCCCGCCCCTACTTCTGGCGCTTCTGGCGCAGCCTGCCGGCGAAGGGGCAAATCGGCATTTTCCTCGGGTCCTGGTACACAAAGCCGGCCCAGGCGGCCGTCAACGACGAGATGGGTGTAGAGGAATTTACCCTGTACTGCAAGCAGATCGAGTCATTCGAGCGCATGTTGACGGACGATGGCGCGCTGGTCATCAAGCTCTGGCTGCATATCAGCCACGATACCCAGCAGGCGCGCCTGCGGGACGACTCTCCCCATCGCAAGACCAACCCTCGGGGCTCGGATATCCCCTATGAATTACGAGGCAAGTACAACCGTACACTGGAAGTCTCGGAGCAGCTGATCCTGGCCACCGACTCTAGCCACAGCCCCTGGCAGTTGCTGGAGGCGGAAGACGCCTACTACCGCGACATCACCGCCGGGGAGCTCGTGCTCGAGGCCATGCTGTACCGGGCGAGCAGGCAGCCGTCGGCGGTGCTGCCCCACATACCCACCACGGAACTCATCACCGGGCCACAACCCACGGTGCTGGACAGCGTGGACCTGACCCTCTCCCTGAAAGGGGATGACTACAACAACCAACTGGCAAAATACCAGGCGGAGCTTCGCGATCTGGGCTGGCGCGCCTACCAGCAGAAGCGTTCGGTGGTAGCGGTGTTCGAGGGCTGGGACGCCGCCGGCAAGGGCTCGGCCATCCGCCGGGTCACCCGGGCCATCGACCCGCGCCTCTACCGGCTGGTCCAGTTCGCCGCCCCCACCGACGAAGAGCGGGCCCATCACTACCTGTGGCGCTTCTGGCGGCAATTGCAGCGGGATGGGCGCTGCACCTTCTTCGACCGCTCCTGGTACGGCCGGGTGCTGGTGGAGCGGGTCGAGCAATTCGCCGCCCCCGACGAATGGCAGCGCGCCTACAGCGAGATCAACCGGTTCGAACAGCAGCTGGTCGAACACGGCGTCATCGTGCTCAAATTCTGGATACACATCAGCAAGGACGAGCAGGAACAACGCTTCAACTCGCGCCAGAAGACGAGCCCACAAGCAGCACAAGATCACCGATGAGGACTGGCGCAACCGGGAAAAATGGCACGAATACGAGCTGGCCGTGGACCAGATGGTGAGCCACACCAGCACCCGCCACGCGCCCTGGACCTTGATAGCGGGCAACAACAAGCCCTACGCCCGGGTGCAGATCCTCGAGACATTCTGCCGCGCCATAAGCCAGGCGCTGGAGCCCTAGATCGTGCGCGCGATGGTGTTATCAGCACCCGGCCAGCCACTGCAGCTGCATGAGTTGCCAAAACCCCGGGCTGGCGCCGCCAGGTACTGCTGAAAGTAACCGCCTGCGGCATCTGCAGGACGGACCTGCACGTGGTGGATGGCGAGCTTACGGACCACCCTGCCCCTGGTTCCCGGCCACCAGATCGTGGGGGCAGTCGAGGCACTAGGCCCCGGCGTCACCGGCTTCTCCCGCGGGCAGCGGGTGGGCGTACCCTGGCTTGGGGGCAGCTGCGGCAATTGCTGGTACTGCCGCCACGACAGGGAAAATCTGTGCGATGCCGCCCGCTATACCGGCTACCAGATCAACGGCGGTTTCGCGGAATACACGGTCGCCGACGCCGCCTACTGCTTCGAGCTGCCCGGGCGTTACGACGACCTGCAGGCCGCGCCGCTGCTGTGCGCGGGGCTGATCGGCTACCGCGCCTATCGGCTGGTCGAATCCGCGGGCACTATCGGCCTGTACGGCTTCGGTGCCGCGGCCCACATCCTGACCCAGGTGGCCCGGCACCGGGGCCAGCGCCTGTACGCATTCACCCGGCCGGGAGATGTCACGGCACAGGCCTTTGCCCGGGAACTGGGCGCCGCCTGGGCCGGCGACTCACACCAGAAACCGCCCGGAAGAACTCGACGGCGCGATTATCTTCGCACCGGAGGGGGAATTGGTACCGCTGGCACTGGCCGCGGTGCGCAAGGGTGGTCGCGTGGTCTGCGCAGGCATCCATATGTCACAGATTCCCGCGTTTTCCTACGATCTGCTCTGGGGGGAGCGGGAAATATGCTCGGTGGCGAACCTCACCCGCCGCGACGGCGGAGGAGAGATCGAATCCATGCGGGACGCGGGTGGGTACCTCGGCTACCGGGTCGGCGTCGCCAGCGATGGCCGCTGGCTGTTTGCCGTGGCCGGGGATTGATGGCGATGCCAGGGTGTCGGAAGCTCAAGCCTCCGACACCTCACCGGTGAGCACCAGGCGCAACGCGCGGTAGACGATCGACCTCGACCAGCTCGACGTACTCCACGGCCTGGTGGGCCTGCTTGGCAGAACCTGGGCCATAGTTCACGCCCGGAATGCCATACAGGCCGAGCCGAGCGACATCGGTCCATCCCTGTTTCGACGTTGTGGGCGCTCCCGAGGCCGTGGCCAGCGCCTTCACCAGCCGGTGGCCGGTGTCGACCGGACCCGCTGGGGCGATGTCGATGACTTCGACTTCGTCGGCACCGCCACACACCGTCCTCAAATGCCGAATGGCGTCATCCACCGCTCTCTCAGGACTAAACCTATAGTTGAGGTTCAAGGTGAAGGTCGGCGGAATGATGTTGTTTGCGATCCCTCCTGCGGCTCGGGTGACCGACATGACCTCTCGGAACTCGAGACCGTCGATGACATGGAGCTCAGGCTGGCGAGAATGCATCATGGTGAGCCACTCCCCTGCCTTGGTGACGGCATTTTCACCCCACCAGGGACGCGCCGAGTGGGCCGATTGTCCGATGAACCGCACCTCGGCGTTGATCGAGCCGTTGCAGCCGATCTGAATCTCGCCGTCGCAGGGTTCGAGCACCACGGCAAACTCGGATCGCTCAGCCACTCGATCCGCTGCAACACCGGCTCGAGACCGTTGTTCGCCGACGGCCCCTCCTCCGCTTCGTAGAACACGCCGATCACGTCGTACGGACCGTTCGAGAGGGCCGGATCCTCTAGCAGGTGCAACATCACGGCAAGCCCACCCTTCATGTCGGCTGCGCCGAGCCCGAACATCTTGCCGTCGTCGATGTGGGCGGGATCCTGACCTTGCGACGGCACCGTGTCGAGGTGGCCGACAAGAGCCACCATCGGTTTACCGGTTCGCCGTCCGACCACGCACGAATGGCCGACCCGAACCACATCGCCGCACCGCGCTCTGTCAGCCGTCCGATGACCGCTTCGCAGATGGCCGCCTCGTCACCGGTCTCGGACGGGATGTCGATGAGCCAGGCAAGGGTGTCCGAAAGGTCGGTCACAGCTGAACGCCGAGATCACGCAGCATCTGATTCAGGACCAGCTTCTCGTCGTGACGCTCGGATCGATGACCGATGATGTAGGCACACTGGAGATCGACGGTTCCCGCCGGGAACTCCTTGGGACGGGTACCCGGAACCACCATCGAACCCGACGGCACGCGTCCCCGGTGCTCTATGGGGACGGTGCCTGTCACATCGATGATCGGCGTCGACGAGGTGATGGTGGTGTTGGCTCC
The DNA here is from genome assembly GCA_963784885.1 of uncultured Conexibacteraceae bacterium. Lineage (GTDB taxonomy): Bacteria > Actinomycetota > Thermoleophilia > Solirubrobacterales > 70-9 > RHKX01. The sequence goes on along the minus strand of CAWATA010000003.1, from coordinate 3,877 downwards.
GAGCACCGCCTTCTCCTCGACGATCACACCTTCGACCACGATGCATCGACTCCCGATGAATGCCCCGTCTTCGACCACCACAGGTCGGGCATTGGGGTGGCTCGAGAACGCCGCCGATCCCCACTCCACCGGCGAGGTGACTTCCGACCCGATCTGGGCGCAGGAGCCAACGGTGGCCCAGGTGTCCACCATGGATCCGGACCCGACCCGAGCACCGATGTTCACGTAGCCGGGCATCACTATGACGCCCGGTTCACAGTGGGCGCCGTAGCGAACAGTGCCCGGAGGAAACGACGCGCACCCTTGTTCCGCCAAGCCCTTCTTCAGAGGGATCTTGTCGTGGAACTCGAAGACACCGACCTCCATCGTCTCCATCTGCCGAAGCCGGAAATACAGGAGGATCGCTTCCTTGATCCAGTCGTTCACGGTCCAGACACCGTCGACCTTCTCGGCCACCCGGACCTCGCCGGAGTCGAGGGCGGCGATCGTCCCCTCCACCGCCCGGCGCGCCGCTTCGATGTCGGACTCACCGGCGTATGCCGCCTCGATCAGCTCTCGCTCAGACATGTGATCACCGCCTCTGCTGCTTGGTCGCAGTCTGCCAGGGCCGGTACCAAGGCCAGCCGTATGTACCCCTCGCCCCCCGGCCCGAATGCCCGACCGGGTGACACCACGATGTTGGCGCCCAGCAGCCGCTCGGTCACGGCGACGTCGTCGCCGACGCGGACCCACAGATAGATTCCTGCCACCGAGCCCACGGTTTCGAACCCCAGGGTCGTGAAGGCTCTCCGAAGCACCGCTCGTTTCGCAGCGAAGATCTCACGACGCTGGGAAGCGTGCATGTCGTCTGACCAGGCGGCGATTGCTCCTGCTTGTACGAACTCGGGAGACGCCGTGCCGACCGACGTTCGGAATCCAGCGAGAATGCCGATCGCCTCCGGATCACCGACGATCGCTCCCGATCGGTATCCGGTCATGCCCGATCGCTTCGACAGGCTGAAGAACGCGAGCACCCCCCTGGCGTCGGACCCGGCCGCCTGGAGTACCGACCGGGGAGCCTCGTTCTCGTAGAGGTCGACGTAACACTCGTCGGAGCAAAGGAGCGTGTCGGATGCCCGTGCCGTTTCTACGAATCCGCCGATTTCATCTGCGGACATGACCGAGCCGGCGGGATTGTGGGGCGAGCAGATCCAGGCCATACGAGCCCGCGCCCAGGACTCCGCATTCACCATCTGGGGCCGAAACACGAAATCGCCGCCAAGTACCACTGGATGGCCCTCGGCCCCTGCCAGCAGCGCTCCACGCCCATAGATCGGGTACCCGGGTGTGGGCCAGATCACGGCGTCGCCCCGCTCCCGATCCACGAAGGCGAGCGGTGTCGAGAAGATGGCCTCCTTCGAGCCGCTCGTAGGCAGTACCTGGGTGTCGGGGTCGATGGCCACACCGAACCGGCGCTGGACATACCCGGCAACCGCCTCACGCAGAGAACTGAGGCCGGCGCACCGTGGGGTACTGGGACACGATGGGGATCGCGTCTCGGACGGCCTCCCGAACGTAGGGCGGCGTCGGCTCCTTCGGATCGCCGATGGAGAAGTCGATCAGGTCGACGCCTGCTTCGCGCATGGCCCGAACGCGGTTCTGGATCTCACCGATTGCGTAGGAGCCGAGCCCACCGAGGATGGGATTGTGACGCATCGACCGCACGGTACCGGCATTCCGTGAAAGGCCGTGGCGCTCGTACACTCGACCCCGTGCGGTACCGGGTCATATACATCGGATTGGGCGGGCTCGCGATTGCGATCGCAGCACTCGGATTCGTGTTCGCGTCAGAAGGCGGCGTGACGGAGCTGCCGCCTCCCATCGAGGAGGTGTTTCCGCTGCCGAACAACTCGGTGATCCGACAGACGACGATCGAGGTCGATCTGGAGATCGGCCATGAAGCCATCATCTACGTGGATGGGTTTGCCATCCCGGAGAACGAATTGGCCTACTCGGACGCCACCGGTGTCTACCGCTGGAGCCCGGGGCCCACCAGCCTCATCATGTCGGCCTGGGAGCCGGGCGACCACACCGCATCCGCGTCGAGTGGATGCGTATCACCGGCGCACCACTACGCGGTGAGTTCGAGTGGTCGTTCCGGGTGCAGTGACCTGTAGCGTTCTTCTCCGACCCCTGACACCCTGAACTCCCCCCATGCCGATTCGGGGGCCTCCCCCCATGTCCTCCCGGTCGACGAACACCGAATCTGTTGGTGGATGATCGACCAGGGAGTGACGATGACCAGTTCGCCCACGGAACGAGAACGTTCCAACAGCAGTCTTCCGTATCTGCTGACGCCCAAAGCAATGTTCCGGTTGGGACTTGTTCTGGTGCTGGCAGCAGTGGCCTACTTCCTCCGCTATTCCTTCGAACAGGGGTGGATCGGCGATCTCGCCAAAGTCGGCATGGCGACGGGCGCCGGTCTTGCGATGATCGTGGCCGGGGTTCAAATCGCCCCGCGACGGCCTGGATACGGCAACACGCTCCAAGGTGGTGGCGGCGCCGTTCTCTATCTCACCGCTTTCGCGACCCATCAGCGATATGCGCTGACCGACGGCACCGGTGCCTTCCTGATGCTCGTCGCCGTATCCGCCGGAGTCGTCGCCATGGCGCTTCGTCAACGGTCAGAGGCCCTCGCCATCGCCGGTGTGACAGGTGCGCTCTCCGCCCCTGTCGTGATCGGCGGGAGCATCCAGACCTTCCCTGGGGATGCCGGCTATCTGGTCGCCGTTCTCGGTGTTGCGTCGGTCCTGTACTTCCGAAATCGCTGGATGTGGCTGTTCGGGGCGTCGATCGTCGGCGTGACCGCCGTGATCGGCGTCGAGCTCGCCACCTCTCTGTTCGGCAGAGTCGAGCGACCAGCCGAACTCCAGGTGGCAGTCGCAGGTCTGTGGCTGTTGGGGTGCGGTGCCGCGGTGTCGACTGCGATGCGACGATTCGCGGACCGCGTCGTCCACACCATCGTTCCCGTCGCCGCCACCGTGGCGATTCCGCCGGTGGCTCTCGTAGCCACCCTCTTCGTGTGGGACTTCGACCTCGACAAGCCGGTGTGGGCAGCTATCGCCTTCGGCATGGCGGTCGTTCACCTGACGGCGTTCGCTCGGCTCCGACCCCGAGCTGCCACCCTCTCCGCAGCTCAGATTGCGCCAGCAGCCGTGGCCGGCGCCCTGGGTTGGATCGGATCGTTGACAGGGAGTTGGATCTTGTTCGCGGTGGCGGTGCAGTCGGCTGCGATGATCCTGGCTGGCGTCCGCACTCGTGTGCCGGTGTTGGCCGATCTCGGCCATCTATTCGGAGCTTTCACCGGCTTGGGGTGGATCCTCGTGATCGCGCTCACCTCTGACGAGCGTTTCTCGGAGGCAGACATCCTGACCGGGTTGGTCGTGCTGATCGCTGCTGCCGTGGCTTTCGCGATCCGCGAGCGGAACAACCGCACGGGACGTTCGCCGAGGTGTACCAGCCCTTCGCTCCCCGCACCATGGTGTGGGCCATCGCCTCGCTCGGCGGGGTTGCCGCAACAGCGAGCCTGGTGACCGCCGTGTGGGCCACGATCGGCTTCGGGGTCCTGATCTGGGGTCGTCTCTCCGAGAATGGGCTGGCCCGGAACATCGGGATTGGAGTGGTGCTGTTGGCGGTGGCGAAGCTGCTTGTCATCGACACCGCCGCCGCCGCCCCGCTCGTGCGGATCGGGTTGTTCGCAGGCATCGGACTCGCACTACTCGCAGTGGGCTACTGGCTTGGCCCCGGACGACGAAGACACCAACGATCCGCAGGGGATCACAGACGGGTCGCCCGAGCCAAACGACGAGGAAGCACTCGTGTGATCACGGTTCCAGAG
>CAWATA010000002.1:0-483312 GCA_963784885.1 uncultured Conexibacteraceae bacterium | reverse complement strand
GATTGACCGTCGGTGTGCTGACCCGTCTGCCGCACCATCCCCGCTACCGCCGCATGGATTCAATCCGGAGGGATCAATGGACTAAGTTCAGACGACCCCATCGAATGGCCGCCAACCACGAACTGGTCCAGCTTGAGGCTCATCCGGCCTAGGAACCACCCCTCCGACCTACCCTGGCGTCAAGAAAGCGAGTAAAGCCGCCAAGGCTCTTCGATCTACCCCCTTCAGTTGGTGCTCGCCGCGGTCGGTGAAAGAAAGCTCGCTGCCAACCACGAGATCGCCGGACCGTTCGTGAAACGAAGACCTCGCCACCTTCAGCCCGGAAAGCCATGATTCGTGCGGCAAGGTGGGCGGGTAGTCCCGCGGACATCGTCGGAGCTGACCTCGACCTCACCGGTATGGACTCCGCTGCGAGACCTATCCAGCCCATCGCCGGCCGCCTCGCGCACGATCCTCTCCGCACAACGCACGGCCTGCTGCCGCGCCCGGTGGAGGTGCCAGCACCCCGTCGCCGAGCGTGTTCATCGAGCGGCCTCCCTGCGTGTTCTGTATGGCCTCTCTCGACCGACTCATGGTGGCGCCGTAGCAGCCTGCCCCATTGACGCGTCCCAATCGCCGCCGCGCGTGCCGTGGAATCGACGAGATCAGTGAAGAGAACGCTGGCCAACGTCCCTGCTCGATGGAGGCACGGGTGGCTGTACCATGCCTCCAACTCCTCGACCGCGCAGCGAGCACCTCCGTGTCGAGCGCGTAGATGAAGGTGAGCCGCCCTCGATCTACGATATTCGGCGCCGGGGATCAGCCCGGCGAACTCGAGGAACGTCTCGGCGGGAATCGCCGCTGTTCGCGCGGGTGCAAGACCAGTGTGGGCACCTGAACCAGCGGCAGTACCTCTGAGACATCGGCCTGTCTGTCAGCGACATCCGCAACCAGGCGCCCCGCCTGTGGGGGTTGCCGAGGTGCGGATGCTAGCGGACCAGTCGGTCGCGGCGCCCGGATCCTGGGCCGACTCGGCGCGACGGCCGACGATGCCCTGGGCATGTCCGGTCGGCGATGCTCGTCGACGGCCTGTACCGTCCGCCCGCGACTACCCGGTGCAGCCACTGCTCGCCGCGCACGGTCCCGGCGACTGCGATCGAGCCCGGCGGCTCGTACCGCTCCGGGTGCGTCGCCGCCAGTGCCGCCACAGTACGAGCACCGTCGCTCGAGCCGAGCAGCACCGGGCGCTCCATGATCGACCGCATCGATCACCGCGAGCGTGTCTGCCACATGCGCCTCAAGCGTCAGGTCATCGCGCGATCGGGTCGGAGACCCCGGTGTCGCGGCGATCGAAGTGGATCACTCGGGCGAAGCGGCCAGGCGCTCGAAATAGGCGTGCCGCCTCGGGGAGGTTCCAGCACGTCTCCACATGGACGCCGGGCGCTGCCAGCAGGAGGTCGTGATCCCCAGAGCCATGCACCTGATACGCGATCAGGATTCCCCGCTGGGCGCGTATCTACGTCTCCGGAATCCGCACGCAGAGAGCTTATGTGCATTGCGTCCCCCACCCAGAAGACGGTGCGTTGGAGGTCGGATGCGTGTCCGGGGGCGCAGGACTAGGCGATCCACGTCCGAGAACCAGGGACTGTGCGTGTTGCGGTCGCGCGGTGGTTTCTTTCTGCATGTCCACGATCGCAGCCAGCGGGCGGCGAGCTGCCGCACGACAAGCGGTCGTAGCGAGAACCGATTCCCCACCCCATTCGTCTTTAGCTGAGCGCACAAGAACGAGATCGTCGAGCGTATGCGCTCGCGGCCTGACCGGAGCAGGCGCCTTAGTTCAGCGCGGCTTTAGTACTACGGTGGTGCGGTAGATGCTGAACTGCCCACCCCCGAAGCTGAGGCTCAGCGCGGGCTCGAGGAATTCGCCGGCCCGAGCACGACGGGGTCCGAGGGCTTGTATTTCCGGCAGCCCGAATCGCCCGATTCGCACCGTCGGAGATCACGGTCGTGTCGGCGAAGGGCGTGCCGACGTGCTCTTGATACGTCCGCACCGTGACCTCGTCGAGAAACCGCCGTCGCCACGGCCCCGTAACAGACCCTCAATGACGTTCCGGCTTCCATTCGGCGGCCGCCGATCTGACGTTCGGGACCTGCACGTTGGCTCCTCAGCCGTTGCTGGCGACGTCCGGCTCCCCCTACCCCTTCTCGACCCGGGCCGAGCCGATGAAGTAGGTCACGTCCCGCGTCGCGGTATTCCTGCGGTCACCCAGCTCGTGGGCGGACGTTGAGGCGGATTGCCAAAGCCTTCTTGTTCAGGTCCTTCGACCGTTGATCCCGTTGTCGGCAATCTGCTTCGACTTGACCGCGCCGGCCTTGATGTCCTTGGAGCCGATCTTCCCCGCTGCGTATGCGGTGCCGCTCAGCGCAAGCGCGAGTGCGAGATAGGCGACTGCGTTGCCGCGATCATGCTGGCGATTCCCGATCGCATAACTTCCGCCCTCCCAGTTGGACCGCCTTCAACTTACCCGGTCGGCAAAAGCGGCGCAGCACCACGAACTCGGTCAAGACGTCGGCGATCGTCGCGACCAACGGGCTCTATCCACCTGCCATTCCTCGGGACGCGTAGCGACCAGCGATACCGGCGAGCGGCTCGATGGCCGCTGGAGCCCCCCGCGGGTGTGACGCCCGGGAGCTCTTGCCTTTGGCTCCACCTACTCCTCGTGGCAGCGTCGCGGCCCCCCGCGAAGCGCGCCCGACTGGATTCGAACCAGTGACCTTCGGTTTCGCAGATTCGCCGTCGGTCTTGTGACCGTCAGCTGCACCTAATTGCCAGGGCCAGGTGATCGAGAGGTACCGAGACCTCTATCCCTATCCCCTCAAGATCTCGGTGTCGCCGACCCGCGGACGAAGGACAGCTGCTCCCGCCTGGTCCCTAGGTGTGGAATGCAGCGCGACCACCCGGTCGCCGGGCTGCGGGTTCTTGCAGCGCTCATCCTCGAACGAGATCAGCTCACCTTCGCGCTGCAGGGCCACTATCGGACCCCACTCCTCCCGGACTTCAGCAGTCACCCCCTCGGGCCCGACGTCGTACTGCCGGATGTCGACACCCTGGCCGATCTCGAGCATGTCCGAGATCACGTTGGCGATTCCAGGCGTGTGCGTCGCCATGCCGAGCAGCCGACCGGCCGCGGATGAGGTGCTGATGACGCTGTCGGCCCCGCTCTGGTCGAGCAGGTGGACGTTCTCATCCTCCCGACAGGCGGCGACGATGTCAGCCTCGGGACCGAGCTCGCGAGCCGTGAGGGTCGTGAGCACGGCTGCGTCATCGCGGCTGACTGCGACCACGACAGCCCGTGCCTCCTCGATCCGAGCCTCGTGCAGGACATGTCGCTGGGTCGCGTCGCCGGCCACTGCGGCGTAACCGGCAGCAGTCGCCTGTGCTCGCGCATCGGGCCGCGGATCGATCGCGATGATGCTGCGGGGTCGGCGCCCTGGGCCGTGAGGATCGCCGCTGCGGCGCGGCCCTTCGTTCCGAATCCGCAGATGATCGTATGGTCTTTCAAGGTCCTCCTCCAGCGCGAGATCCGATAGGCGGCGCGCGTTCGCTCGGCAAGTATCTCCAACGTCGTGCCGACGAGGAGGATCAGGAAGAGGACCCGCGCGGGCGTGACAAGCAGGGTCGTCGCGAGCCTGCTTTCGTCGCTGACGGGACGAACGTCTCCATACCCGGTCGTCGTAATGCTGACCGTGGAGTAGTAGAAGGCGTCGAGGACGCTGATCTCGCCGTCCTCAGGATCGATGTAGCCGTCGCGACCGATGTAGGTGACCGCTGCGACGAGAAAGATCAGCGCCACTGCGAGGATCACCCTCGCCGAGATCTTGCGCAGAGGTCCGGGTTCCGCACCCGGGAGGCTGACCAGGGACTCCTTCAGGTCGCATAACCCTATCGACGAACCTCGAGAGCCCGACATCCCAGGTAACCCGGGCAAATCAGGCTATCGGGCCGGCTGCGAACCGAAGTCACTGTTCGAATCCAGTCGGGAGTGCTCAGTCGGCGGTCGTCGGGTCGCCGGTGGCCCAGGCGACGCCGCCGCCGCGGTCCATGCCTTCGATCTCCTTCATGTCGGCTTCGTCGATCTCGAACGAGAACAGGTCGATGTTCTGGCGCATACGTTCGCGGTTCGCGGTCTTCGGTAACACCGCGTAGCCGCTCTGGACGGCCCAACGAAGAAGCACCTGGGCCTCGGTCACGCCGTATTTCTCGGCCATCGCCTTGAAGGGCGAGTCAGCGGCCTCCCCCTCCGCTGCCATCTCGGCCGTCTTGGCGCTCTTCTGGCCTTCCTCGGAGCGCCATGTCGAGAGCGGGACGAGGCTGCTGTAGGCGATCGGCTGGATCCTGTCATCGGCCAGCCTCGCGTACCAACTCACGCTTCTGTGACCACGGGTGCAACTCGATCTGATTCGCCTCGGGCATCGGCAACCCCGACTCCCGGATCTCCTCGAGATGCGATTCGTCGTAGTTGCTGACGCCGATCGCCCGCGCTAATCCTCGCTCTCGCAGCTCGACGAGCGCACGCCATTGCTCCAGTCGCTGCTCCCTGCTGAACGGCACGTGGATCAGGTACAGATCGACGTAGTCGAGGCCGAGTTCTCCCAAACTTCTGTCGAGCGAGTCGATCGTTGCCCCGTAGTCCTTCTCGGGCATGCCCCACTCGGCATTCCCGGGCCAGAGCTTGGTCGTGACAAAGAGATCCTGCCGCGGGATGTCGCTCTCGGCCAGGAATTCGCCAATCGCACCCCCTACCGCAGCCTCGTTGCCGTAGGCCTCGGCGGTGTCGATGTGGCGGTACCCGGCTCGGAGCGCCTCGGCGACGACCCGCCTCACCGCTTCCTGCTCGATCAAGTAGGTGCCAAAACCGACTGCGGGTAGCGCGGCATGCTCGTTCAGTTCAAATTTCATCTTCATCCCCCTGACGATATGCAACGGGGCTTGACGTGCAGACCCAGAGACAAACGCGGCGCCGCGCTGGCGATCGAATTGCCGTCCCCCGCGACGCCACGGACTCGGTGGGCACCTTCACCCCGGTGGGATCCCGGAGCGCGTGGTAGTCGCGCGGTGGTTTCATCTCGCATGTCCATGCGTGCGCCGGCTAGGACGATTTCGCAACCCCTCGAGCGGGAGATTAGCGAGGCGCGGCGATCGCAATGTCCACGCGGCATTGCGGCCTGCTCGTAGAGCGCGCCCGATTGGATTCGAACCAGTGAGCTTCGGTTTCGCAGTTTTTCGGTCGGCGTCAGGCGCGAGTACTCCTTGGCTGCTGGACTATTCATTCGGGTACGGGTCTGCCGATCTCGAGCTACGGCAAGCAGCTCGACTACGAGCGGGCGGTGACAGCGAGAACCGATACTCGACCCGATTCGCTTCTCGGTTGGCTGCGGCCAGGGGCGGATGTTCAGCCTGGAGCCCCGGCGCGATCGCTCGCCGGCGAGGTGATCGCCATAGGGTGGCTTCAAACGACGACCGCGACTCCGGAGGACATCATCGAAATCGTAATTGGCGGCATTCTCTACTTCATCCTGCTCGTCACGCTCGGTGTCATAACGATTCGGAAGGGCCACTGGGTGATGTTCATCATCGGAATAGTCATCCCGCTCTTCTGGATCATCGGTGCGCTGATGCCTCCGAAGCAACCCGCCTAGAGAACGCCGCCGGTGCCATCCTCGGAGATACAGCCGGTGGTGCCGGGCTTTGAGCCAGCGCGCCCGTGGTCGGGTTGCGGTCGAAGACCGCGACGGCGTCGCTGACCTCCAGCGCGACGTAAGCGCTCTTGCCGTCGGGGGAGACGGCAACCGAGTAGGGGTTCTCGAGCGCCACCCCGTCCGCGCAGGCGCCGCCCGTGCCGTCCTCGGAGATACAGCCGGCGGTGCCGGCCTTCTGGGTCAGATCATCGGCGGTGACCAACCGTCTTCAGCGGTCTTCAACGGCCGTAGAACCGGCCGCAAGAAGCGATGCAAAACGCATCGGGATCCCGTGAACGGCTTGAACGGTCGAAAGGCGCCTACCGGAGTCGAACCGGTGTAAACGGCTTTGCAGGCCGCTGCGTAGCCACTCCGCCAAGGCGCCGAGGGACGGCAAGGGTACCCCCTTGTGCGGCAGTCGTCGGCGTGAGTAGGGTGCGCGGGCATGGACTCGTCCCGGACCCGCCGATTCGCCGTGCTCGCGGTCGTCGTGGCCGTCTTCGCGGGCGCCGCTTTCGCGAGCACCGCCGAGGCGAAGATCAAGCGCTGCAACGGGCAGAAGGTGCTCTGCGATCAGCCGTTCAACGAGGTCGTGCTGGCCGGCGCCCACAACGCGATGTCGACCGCTTCGCTCGGCTGGGTGCTGCCGAACCAGTCGATCGCCATTCCCGACCAGCTGCGGTTCGGGATCCGCGGCTTTCTGATCGACACCTACTACGGCGTGCTCGGCGAGAACGGGATCGTCACCAACTCGAGCGCCGGGAACCCGGACGCGCGGACCTACCTCTGCCACGTCTACTGCCAGCTCGGCTCCTCCCGGCTCGCGCCGATGCTGCGCCAGGTCCGCAAGTTCCTCCGGAACCGTCCCAAGAACGTCCTGCTGATCGACAACGAGGACTACATCCGCCCCGCCGCATTCGCCCATGCCGTCGAGCGCAGCGGGCTGATCGACTTCGTCTACCGCGGCCCGACCGACGAGTGGCCGACGCTGCGGCAGATGATCCGCTCGCGGCAGCAGGTCGTGATGCTCGCCGACAACGACGCCGGCAGCTTCGACTGGTACCACCGCACCTACCAGGGGATCCTCCAGGAGACTCCCTACACGTTCCCGACCCCGGATCTGCTCACCGATCCGTCGAACTGGAAGCAGAGCTGTGGGCCGAACCGCGGCGACGTGACCGGCTCGATGTTCCTGATGAACCACTGGTCCCCGCCGACCGCGCCGGCGAAGCCCGATTTCGAGAAGTCGGGGGCGGTCAATGCGCGCAGCGTCATCGTCGGGCGGGCCGAGAAGTGCGCGGAGGTTCGCGGGCGCCTGCCCTCGATCATCGCCGCCGATCAGATCACCGCGGGCGAGCTCACCGGCGCGGTCCGCGACCTCAACGCGATCGCCGCTCAGACGCCGGGCCCGTGAGTTCCCCGAGCGCCGGCCGGACCTCGGCGCTCGCCTACCGCGAAGCCGTCCCCGACGGCGAGGTGCACCCCTCTCCCCTCCTCTGCCTGCACGGCTTCCCCGAGTCCTCGTTCATGTGGCGCGGCCTGCTCGCGGCGGCCGCCGATGCAGGCCACCGCGGCTATGCGCCCGATCTGCCCGGCACCGGCGACTCCCCCGCCGATCCGCCGAACACGTGGGAGCGGCTCGTCGAAGCCGTCGACGGCTTCGTGACCGAGCTCGACCTGCCACCCGTCGTCCTCGTGGTCCACGACTGGGGCGGGCTGATCGGCCTGCGCTGGGCCTGCGACCACCCCGATCGCGTCGCGGCGCTCGTGATCGCCGACTCGGGCTTCTTCCCCGACGGCAAGTGGCACGGCATGGCGGCGGCCCTGCGGACGCCGGGTACCGGCGAGGATCTGGTCGAGGGGATGACCCGCGAGACCTTCGGGGGTCTGATGGGTGCCGTTTCTCCGGCGATGGAGGAGGCGGCGATCGACGACTACTGGCGGTCGCTCGGAACGGCGGCGGGCCGGCAGGCGGTGCTGGAGATGTATCGGTCGGGCGACTTCGAGAAGCTCGCTCCCTACGAGGGTGCCCTCGCGCGGCTCGGTCTCCCGACGCTGATCCTCTGGGGCGAGAACGACGAGTTCTCGCCGGTCGCCGGCGCGCATCGATTCCACGGCGAGATCCGGGGATCGCAACTGGAGGTCGTCGAGGGCGCCGGCCACTTCGTCTTCGCCGACGCGCCCGAACGCAGCATCGCGGCGGTGCTGCGGTTCCTCGAGGCGCTCTGACCGACTTTCCACGGAAGCGGTGCGGACGGCATGTTCGGGCATCCTCGATCGACGACGAGATCGTCGAGCTGCGCGAGTGGGACGCGGTCCGCGTACCGCCCGGCACCTGGCGCGGCCATGAGGCAGGGCCGGAGGGCCTCGAGATCCTCGTCATCGGCGCGCCGAGCCTCGGGGAGTCCCGGCGCGATGACGTCGAGGGCCGCCGCGACTGGTGGGCCGACTAGGCGCCACCTGCCTCGAGGCGAAAGCACGACGCCCCGGAGCGATTGACATCCGAGGCGTCGTGTTCAAACGAGAGAACTCCAGGATTACGCTCACTCCTCATGAGGAAACGGCCCTGTACCGAGGTCCATTCGCCATCGGAAGCCGCTCCCCTTCCGGTGACATCGAGAGGGCCGCGACAAGAGCTCAACGCCCCGGGGAACGGATGGAACGGCCGAGGCGTCGAAGCTCACCCCTGGAGAGGCCACGTACCGCGCCCCTCCCCCTGTTTCGCTTCCGAGCCTAAGGGGATGCCGAGGCCCCGTCAACCGAGGCGAGGCACCTCTGCACGGCCCCGCGAGCAGCTTGGGCATGACGCCCCGCGAAACCAGCATCGACGGGTTAGGACGCAACCAGGAAAGCGGATGCGGGTAGTCGCATTCACGCCAGGATCCACTAAGGAGCGGCACAGACGACGTAGGCGCGGAACTCAATGTCTCCGTCGTTGCTGTTGTTGCTGTCCAAGTTGTTGTATCTGGCCCGCCAGGCCACAGGCACGCCCTCGTTCACGAAGTCGGTGTCCGGGTCAATGACCGGGACGGAATCCGTCAAGTTGAAGTCAGCCGTGACGCCGTTCCATCCGATGCCACCACCGCCGACGGCGCGCTCGCCGGCTTGACAACTCACGGTCGCCTGGGCGGACTGATCGGCGGCAACCGTCGTCAGAGAGCTGACCCGGCGGGTGACCGAGGTTGCGCCGTTCGCACCCGAATCGCCCTTGTCGCCCTTCGGCCCCTGGATGCCTTGGTCGCCCTTCGGACCCGGCAGAAGCTCGATCTGCTTGTCGAGCTTCGACGCCTGCTTCTTGGCGATGACCTTGATCTGCTGCTTATCGCGGCTGGTGAGGGCGTACGCGCCACCCCCGAGCACGATGAAGACCGCGGCAGTGGACATGACGTTGGCGTAGGTCAGATGGCCCGAAATCCTTTTCAACACGGCACTCCCCTTGGACGAAGACGGAACCGGGCAACTCTAGTCGGACATGGGCCGGCTGCACATCGGTTCGGGCAAAGGGAGCCGCTGACTCTGACCGAGGCTCTAACGTTGTCCCAGGGTCGCCGACGGAAACCCGCTTGAAAGAGCGGGCCTCCGGCAAGCGGCTGATGGGATTCGAACCCACGACCTTCTGCATGGCAAGCAGACGCTCTAGCCAACTGAGCTACAGCCGCACGGTCGCGGGAGTATAGCCCCGGTCGCGGCGGTCGTTTGCGCCCGGCGGAAACGTCAGTCGGCGTCGAGCGCCTCGTTGACGAGGCGATCGGCCTCGGCATTGAGGTGGCGCTTGACATGGCGGATCGACCAGTCGTCGAAGCCGGCCAGGGCCTGCTTGACGCTCGCATGGAGCGGCTTCATGTTCGGATCCTTGACCTTGTACTCGCCACGGACCTGCTTGACGATCAACTCCGAGTCGCCGACGAGATCGAGTTCCGTGGCGCCGAGCGCGCGGGCGCGCTCGATGCCGAAGATCAGGGCCCGGTACTCGGCGACGTTGTTGGTCGCCCGGCCGATCACCTCTCCGGCACTGTCGACGATCTCGCCGTCGGCGTCGCTGAGGACGGCGGCGATCGCGGCCGGGCCCGGGTTGCCTCGCGAACCCCCGTCGACGTGAACGGTCAGCTTCAAGCTTCCTCGACCGGCGTGCTCGCGGCGGTCTTCTCCTCGAGTGTGCCGTCGGCGGCGGCCATCAGGTTCCAGGTTCTGTCAGCGGCGCCGAGCTGGTCGATCGTGTCACCTTTGCCGGACTCGCGGACGTCGTAGCCGTCGCCGGAGGCGGCGACCTCCCACTGGTACCAGGTGAGCTCCCAGGCGATCGTCAGCCGGACAACGTCGCCGTCGCCGTTGCCCTGGCGGACGAGGGCCGTCGCCCGAGGTGAGCCGAGCGTCCGGGTCAGCCCCGCGACGGTGCGGCGATGATCGGAGTGATTGAAGGCGTAGACCGCACCGGCCACGGTCGCGCTGCCGGGGATCGCCGGCACCGGGACCGGATCGGGGGGAAGCGGTGGCGGTTCCGCCTCCCGGCCGGACCCCGGCTCGGCTTCGGACGCGGCGCGAGGCGCTGCGTCCGCGCGGTCTCGCTCGGGAGCGGGCTGCCGACCCCGCGCCAGGAGCCCACCGAGCACCTGGGCCCCACGACCTCGTCGCCGATCGCGTCCGCCGGTGGCGCCGCCGCGGGCGGTGGCCTCCTCGGGACGCAGCCAGCCCGCCGCCTCGGCCCGCGCCTTGCAGAGCTCGCAGACCTCGACCTCCTCACCGTCGCGAGTCAGGAAGGCGATCGGGCGCTCGCCCGGCAGCAGGCGCCTGCCGCAGACCGCACAGGAGGGAACGGGGTCCGTCTCGTCGTACATGCCGGGCTGAGGTTAGATCAACCGGGGGCGGCTGCAGGCAACGCCGGCGCCGGTCCGGGCTCGCGGGCTCAGGGAGCGTTCTGGAGATGGGACCGCATCCCCAGCACGGCTTTGGTGTGGAGCTGGGAGACCCGCGACTCGGTGACGCCGAGGACGTCGCCGATCTCGCGCAGGGTCAGAGTCTCGTAGTAGTAGAGGGCGATCACGAGCCGCTCGCGGTCCGGCAGGGACTCGATCGCGTCGGCGAGCCGGTCCTTGAGCTCGACCGTGTCGATCGCCTCCTCGGGATCGACCGCGTTCGGGTCGCGGATCGTGTCGATCAGCGATACCTGGCCGCCGTCGGGGTCGGAGACCGTCCAGAGATCGTCGAGAGCGAGGACCGAGGAGTTCGCGATCTCGAGCAGGGTCGTCCGGAAGTCGTCGACCGAGCATTCGAGCTCGTCGGCCATCTCCTCCTCGTTCGGAGCGCGCCCGAGCTTGTTCTCGAGCCGGGAATGGGCCTTCTCCACGTCGCGGGCCTTCGCCCGGACCGAACGCGGAACCCAGTCCAGGGAACGAAGCTCGTCGATGATCGCGCCACGGATCCGCGAGACCGCGTAGGTCTCGAACTTGATCTCGCGGTCGAGGTCGTAGCGCTCGATCGAGCCGATCAACCCGATCAGCCCGTAGGAGATGAGATCGCCCTCCTCGACGTGCGAGGGAAGCCCGGAGGCCATGCGGCCGGCGACGTACTTGACGAGCGGCGAGTAGGCGACCACGAGACGCTCGCGCGCCCGCTCGTCGCCGTCCTCCTTGCAGCGACGCCAAAGCTCCTTCAGCTCAACCGCTTTGACGTTGGTTTCCATTCCGAGCCCTCCTTGCGCTCATACGTTAGTCCAGGCCGGGGTCAGGCACGCGGGTGGGCGCCCGCGTAGGCGGCCCGCAGCCGGCCCGGCTCGACCCGGGTGTAGATCTGGGTTGTCGAGATGCTCGCGTGCCCGAGCAGCTCCTGGATCGACCGGAGGTCCGCCCCGCCCTCCAGCATGTGGGTGGCGAACGAATGCCGCAGCGCGTGCGGGGAGACACGCCCGGCGATCGCCGCCTCGTCGACCCAGCGCCCGAGGCGCCGCGTCACGTCGGAGGGAGAGAGCCGCCTGCCGCTCTTCGAGATCAGCAGGGCGCGCTCGGCCGGGTCGTCGGCCAGCGCGGGCCGGAATCGCTCCAGATATCGGGAGACGGCGCGCTGGGCGGGCTCTCCGAGCGGGACGATCCGCTCCCTGTCGCCCTTGCCGCGGACCCGGACGGTCTCGGAGTCGAAGTCGATCGAGTCGACGTCGAGGGCGACGAGCTCCGAGCAGCGCAGCCCCGAGGAATAGGCGAGCTCGAGCATCGCCTTGTCGCGAGCGTCGAGCGGCGTCGCCGCGGGAATCCGCTCGAGCAGCACCCGGGCCTGGTCGCGATCGAGCACGCGCGGCAGTCGCGACGCCGACTTCGGGTTCGGCAGGAGCTCGGCGGGATTCTGCTCCGCAGCCCCGGTCCGCGTCAGGAAGTCGAAGAGGCCGCGGGCGGCCGCCAGCTTGCGGCCGACGCTCGTCCGCTCGAGGTCACGACCGCCGAGAACGGCGGCGTAGCCGCGCAGCCGCCGGTAGCTGAGATCGCGGGGGTCGTCGATCCCGTTCTCCGCCGCCCAGGCCGCCAGATCCTCGAGGTCGGCGGAGTAGGCGCGCAGAGTGTGCGGCGAGAGCCGTCGTGCCGTCAGCTCCCGGCGATAGCCGACCAGCGCCGACTGCCAGGCCGCGGAGATCTCAGGGCGGGTCTGCTGAGCGGTTGCCATGGAAATCCGATTCGCCCTTCCCGCCCGTGAACCTGCCGCCGGGCGCCGGCTGCCGGGGAAGTCGTCAGCCGATGTAGATCGGGGTGCCGACGTCGACCCGGTCGTACAGGTCGATCACGTCGGGGACCGACATCCGCACGCAGCCGTGTGAGGCGGCGCTGCCGAGCGACGCGGTGTCGGAGGTGCCGTGAATGCCGGCACCGTTGTAGATGCCCATCCAGCGGGCCTTGAGCGGGTTGTCGGGGCCGGGCGGGATCGTCTGGCCGGCGAGCGTGCCCGCCCAGTCGGAGTCGGGAACGTTCCAGACCGGATCGACCTGCTTGTCCTGGATCGTGTAGAGGCCGGTCGGGGTGTCGAAGCCCTGGGCGCCGATCGCGACCGTGTACTGCTTCTCGACCTCGAGGTTCCGGTACAGCGTCAGCGTGAAGTTCGATCGGTCGACGACGAGGTAAGTCGGGTACTTGTCGGCGACCTCGGCGGTGGTGATCTCCGGCTTGACCTTCTCGACGTCGGCCTTGACGGTCCGGTCGGCCGGGTCCTCGAGCGCCGCGAGTACGTTGTCGCGAAGGGCGGCCTCGTCGACCTTGATGCCGACCTGAGATGCGACCGGCACGAGCTTGCCGCCGCTGGGCTTGACGCTCGCGTTCACGGCGTCGCGGTCGACGTTGCCCGCGATGTGGGCGATGAAGTGCTCGACGGCGTCCTCGTCGTAGGTGATCTTCGGCGTGATCTCCTCGTCGACCTCGCCGCCGGTCAGCGCCCGCCAGGTCCGGCCCGGCAGGCCTCCCTCCTGCGAGACGGCGACCGCCTCGTCGATCGTCCGGTCGACGTCTGCATCGAGCTTGCTCTCGTGCGGGGTCAGCGTGAACTTCTCGTCGCCGTACTTGACGGTGACCGTTTCGTCGATCGGATCGAGGAGGTTCTTCTCGACCTGCCTGCGGGCCGCGTCGGCGTCGAGCCCGCCGACGTCGATTCCGCCGATCGTGACGCCCTCGGCGATCTTGTCCTCGCGCGTCTGATCCCAGAGGTAGACGAGCAGCGCTGCGACGATCGCCGTGAAGACGATCGCGACCAGCGATATCTGTGCCTTGCGCCCCATCGGGAGTTCTGAAGTTTCTCTCCGCGAGCGAACCGTTGCTGCGGGTCACTTCGCTTTCTGAAGTGTAGGTGGGTCATCGGACCGGCGGCGCAGCTCGCCATCCCTGCAACCGGGTTTGCGCCCCCGAGCGCAGGCCCCCCTAGATCCCGAAGGGCTCCCGCTCGGTGCCGGAGGTCTCGCTCGGTTCGGGCCGCTCCGGCCTCGTCAGCGGGCTGCGGCGCAGGAAGCGTTCGACCTCGCCCTCGTAGGTGTAGGAGGAATCGACCCCGCGGAGGATCGGCTGCAGCCGCAGGTGCTCGGAGAAGGCGAGCACCGACTCGCGCGTCGTGTACCCGTACTCGAAGCCGCTCGCCTTGTAGCGGCGGTTGTCGATGCCGCGCCCGAACCGCAGCATGCTCTGCATCTCCGGCGGGATCTGAACGCCGAGCGCCCGCAGCGGCGCCGTCAGCAGTCCGGTGCCCCATGGCGGCAACACGGGCAACGGACGCTTGCCGAGCAGGCCGATCACCTCCGACAGGGCGAGGACCCCGTCGGCGGCGACGTTGAAGACGCCGGGCAGGCGATTCACCGCAGCGTGCTCGAGCGCGTGGACGACGTCGTCCTCGTGCACGAACTGAAGTCGGGGGTCGAATCCGGCGATCATCGGCACCAGGGGCAGGCCGAACATCCGCGAGAACGACGTGTTCACGTCGGGGCCGAGGACGTTCGCGCAGCGCAGGACGGTGACGTCGACGTCCTTCTGCTTGGTCGCGAAGTCGATGACCGAGGCCTCGGCCTCGACGATGTCACGCTCGATCGGGCTGCTCGCCGGCTGCGAGCGGCTCATGGACTCGGTGAAGAAGGCCGGGTCGGTCTGCGCGGAGCCGTAGACGTGGCCGGAGGACTTGAAGATGAACTTCCGGACCGGCGAGCGATCGCCGGCGCAGGCTGCGAGGAGGTTCATCGTCCCGATCACGTTGCCCTCGTGGGCGCGCTGGCGGGAGGTGGTGATCGAGTCGACGACGAGCCGGGCATCGACGACGGTGTCGATCCGTGCGGCTCGGACGATCCGCTGGATCAGACTGTGCTGGTTGGAGACCTTCACGAACTCGGTGCGCTCGAGCTCACGGGTCGGGTCGCGGGAGTCGACGCCGACGATCGCCTCGACCTCGGCGAACGCCTCGAGCGCCTGGGCGAGGCGCCCTCCCCAGTAGCTCGACAGCCCCGTGATCAGCACCCGGCGGCGCGCCGGGCGCTCGGCGACGACCTCGACCCCGTCGCTCATCCGAGCCAGACCGACTTCCGCCGCGAGACCATCTCGTGCAGGTTCTCCTGGATCCGCGCCCGGACCTCCTGCGCGACCGACTGCACCAGTGCCTTGTCCTCGGCCGGCTCGGTGCCCATCCGGGCGGTGTCGATCGGCTCGAGGAAGCGGATCTTGAACTTGGCCGGGAGGTAGCCGAGCATGCCGGCCGGCCCGAGCCAAGGGAAGGTCGGGGTGAGCGGGAAGTAGATCAGGCCCGTCGCCTTCTGCAGGAGCCTCGAGCGGGCGAAGACCGGTGCGGCCTCCTCGGCCCCGACCACGCAGACCGGGACGAGCTTCGCCTCCGCCCGCATCGCCGCCTCGACGAACCCGCCGCGGCCGAAGCGCTGGACTTTGTAGCGGTCCTTGACGAGCTTCTCGGTGCCCTTGCGGCCCTCGGGGAAGACGAGCACGAGCTGACCCTCGTCGTAGAGCAGCCGGTGCACGTTCGCGGGATGGGCGGGCACGCAACCGATCTTCGGCAACAGCGCCGAGAAGCCGGGGTAGCCCTTGAAGAAGTGCTCGACGGTCATGTAGAGCGGACGTGGGTCGGGGTGTTCGTCGCGGATCGCTTTGCCGATCATCGCGGCGTCCGGAGGCAGCGCCCCGGCGTGGTTGGAGACGAGCAGGGCGCCGCCGTCGGCGGGCACGTTCTCGACACCTTCGACCTCGCAGCGGAACCAGTAGCGGTAGAAGAACTCGACGAGCGTCGCGTCGAAGACGCCCTCGACACGCTCGGAGCGGCCCCAGTCGTCGATCCGGCGGTCGGGCTCGATCGCCGGCAGGAGCGAACGCATCCGGTCGCGGTCGGAGACGTCCAGGGCCTGCTCCCCGTCGGCGAGGTCGGGGCCCGGCGCCAGCGATGTGTGCCTCGGTGCGATCGCGGAATGATCGCACCTGAGCGAAGGCGGTCGCGCGACTCCGGACTAATCTCCGGTTCGTGGACGCGGACGAAGTGGAGCTCGCGGACGAGTCGCGGGAGCGGTCTCGGCGGACGCCGCGCGCGATCACCTATCCCTACCGGCGGATCGCCGCGGTCGAGGGCACACCGTCCGACGGCCCCGATCCCTACGGCGACCCGGACCCCGCCTGGCTGAAGATCGACTGGCAGCGACACCTACGGACGATCGACGTCGACGGGGCACGGATCAACTGCGCGGAGATCGGCGACGGCCCAGCGGTGATCTTCGTCCACGGACTCGGCGGCTGCTGGCAGAACTGGCTCGAGAACATGCCGCGGATCGCCGAGCTCGGCTACCGGGCGATCGCCTTCGACCTGCCCGGCTTCGGATCGAGCCCGATGCCGCCCTGGGAGATCTCGATACCCGGCTACGGCACGCTGCTCGACCGCCTTCGCGAAGAGCTCGGGATCGGGCATTGCACTCTGGTCGGCAACTCGATGGGCGGGTTCATCGCCGCGGAGGTCGCGGTCCGCGAGCCCGAGTGGGTGGATCGACTCGTGCTCGTCTCCTCGGCGGGGATCAGCCATGCGACGATGCGCCGCGGACCCGTCGTCGCCGGTGCCCGGATCAGCGTCGCGACGAACCCGCTGCTGCGCCGCGTCGACCTCGTCTCGATGCGGCGCCCCGGGCTTCGCCGGGTCGCGTTCGGGAAGGTGATGCGGCACCCCGAGAAGCTGCGGCGCGAGCTCCTCGTCGAGTTCATGGCACCGGCCCTCGGAGCGCCGGGCTTCGTCCCCGCCGTCGCCGCACTGACCGGCTACGACCTACTCGACCGGCTGCGGCGGATCCGGGTCCCGACGCTCGTCGTCTGGGGCCGCGACGACCTCGTCGTTCCGGCCTCGGATGCCGCCGGTTTCGTCGAGCGGATCGAGGGCGCCGAACTCGTCGTCTTCGAGGACTGCGGCCACGTCCCGATGGCGGAGCGGCCGACCCGCTTCAACCGGCTCCTGGCCCGGTTCTGCGAGACCGCCCACGCTTGAGGGCAGGTTCAGCGGCGCTTGATCACCGAGATGACGGCCTCGGGGATCCGCCTGCGTGAGGCGTCGAGGGCATCGCTCAGCGCCACCGCCGTGCCCGGCCCGTGCATCCCGGTCCCGTGGCCGGTCAGCAGGTGCTCGGGCTCGAAGGCCGCGAGCCGCCGAGGCGGCGTCATCCGCAGCATCGGGTGAACGCCGACGGGCTCCGAGCCGGCCCGGAAGTAGGGCGCGGTCCCGACCGCCTCGGGGACGATCAGCGCCCGGTCGGCGGGCGAGTGAATCGCGACTTCCTTCCAGAAGCGGTTGGCGACGACCTTGACCGGCTCGAGCCCGCTGCCGGGGATGCAGCCGAAGGGCAGGCGGTGCAGCGGTGCGTCGTAGCGCCGGGCGAACTCGGCGCAATCGCGGTTGTGGCGGTCGAGGAGCTGGAGGACGCCGGCGACGGCATCGCCGGCCAGGGTCGCCTCGATCCGCTCACCCAGGCCCGGCACGTCGACCGGGTCGACGATCCACGCCTTCCGTTCCTCTCCGAGGCGGACCACGTGGCAGGAGCGCTGCATGACCTCGCCGGCGTCGACGAGCCAGGTGAGGCCGATTTCGTGCTCCTCGAAGACCGGACCGCTCACCCCGCGGAGCCTACGGCAGCTCCATCCCCCCCGTCGCCATCCACGGCATGTTCAACCCGGATTGGGTAGCCCCCACGGATGTCCATGCCGGCCGGCCGTCATACGTTTCCCACATGCTGTCGATCGTCAGATGCCCAGGTTGCGGCAAAGCGACGGTGGCAGTCGGATCTCGCAACCGGGTGCAGTCGCAGTGCTCGCGCTGCGGCCACCGTCTCGGCGCTCACGAGCTCGCCGTCTCGGACGCGGACACGCTCGAGTTCCGAGTCCGCGAGGTCTACCGGCACCGCGGCCTCGGCCGTCGTCACTGACTCAGGACGTGACCGCGCCCTCGGAGGCGCTCGACACGGTGTTCGCGTACTTGCCCATCACGCCGCCGGAGAAGGCGGGCTCGGGCGCGGCATAGTCGGCGACCCGGGCGGCGATCTCCTCGTCGCTCAATTCGACGTCGATCGTGCGGTTCCCGACGTCGATCGTGATCGTGTCGCCCTCGCGAACGGCCGCGATCGGCCCGCCCTTGACCGCCTCGGGAGCGACGTGGCCGATCATCAGGCCGCGCGTCGCCCCGGAGAAGCGCCCATCGGTGATCAGCGCGACGTCCTCGCCGTGGCCGCTGCCGACGATCGCCGCGGTCACCTGGAGCATCTCGCGCATCCCGGGGCCGCCGGTCGGCCCCTCGTTGCGGATCACGATGACGTCGCCGGGGTTGATGCCGCCGGCCTTGACGACGGCGAAGCAGTCCTCCTCGCGCTCGAAGACACGGGCCGGGCCGGTCTGCCCCATGCGCTCGGTGCCGGCGACCTTGACGACGGCCCCCTCGGGGGCGAGGTTGCCGTGGAGGATCGCCAGACCGCCCTGGGCCTTGACCGGATCGGCAACCGGGCGAACGACGTCCTGGCCGGGGGCCTCGTCGGCGGCGTCGGCCTCCTCGCCGATCGTCCGGCCCGTCACCGTGATCTGGTCGCGGTGCAGCAGACCGGCGTCGGAGAGGCGGCTGAGAATCAGCGGGACGCCACCGGCTCTGTACAGGTCGGTGGCGACGTAGCGGCCGCCGGGCTTCATGTCGGCGAACAGCGGCGTCTTTCGTGAGATCCGCTCGAAGTCGGCCATCTCGAGCGGAACGCCGGCCTCGCGCGCGACCGCGAGCAGGTGCAGGACCCCGTTGGTCGAGCCGCCGGAGGCGCAGACGGTGGCGATCGCGTTCTCCAGCGACTCCCTGGTGATGATCCGGCTCGGACGCAGATCCTCGGCGAGGACCTTCATCACGAGCTCGCCGACCTTCTCGGCGACCGTGTTCTTCTCGTCGTCCTCAGCCGGGACCATCGCCGAGCCGCCGGCGGAGATGCCGAGCGCCTCGAACGCGCAGGCCATCGTGTTGGCCGTGAACTGGGCGCCGCAGGCCCCCGCTCCGGGGCTTGCGACGTCCTCGAGCTCGTGCAGCTCCTCGTCGGTGACGGTCCCGGCAGCGTGACCGCCGATCGCCTCGAACACGTCGAGGATGGTGACGTCCCGCCCGTGGTAGCGGCCGGGAGCGATCGAACCGCCGTAGAGCATCACCGAGGGGACATCGAGCCGGGCGAGCGCCATCACGCAGCCGGGGATCGTCTTGTCGCAGGCGGAGAGCGCGATCAGCGCGTCGAACTGGTAGCCGCGGGCGGTCAGCTCGATCGAGTCGGCGATGACCTCGCGACTGACCAGCGAGCTCTTCATCCCCTTCGTCCCCATCGTGATCCCGTCGGAGATCGCAATCGTGTTGAACTCCATCGGGGTGCCGCCGGCGACACGCACGCCCTCCTTGATGTGCTCGGCGAGCGCGCGGAGGTGGAAGTTGCAGGGCATCGCCTCGATCCAGGTGTTGGCGATGCCGATCGTCGGCCGCTTCAGAGCGTCGTCGTCGAAGCCGATTCCCTTCATATACGCGCGCGCTGCGGCGCGGTCGGGACCGTCGAAGACAGCGGCGGAACGGGGGCGTGGAAGTTCGGTCGAGTCGCTCATCGTGGCTCCAATTCTTGCGGGTGCTTCTAGACGCCGCCGGCGCCGTCGAGGTTGCCCTCGGCCGCGGCGGGCGAGCGACTCGTCCACTCGCTGAGCCGGGCGATGTCCCGGCGGACGTGATCGGGATCGAGCTGGCGTCCCGGCAGGTGCATGTTGGCCTCGTTGATCAGGCCGCGCTCGTCGGCGCGCAGCGCGAGCCACTTGGCGAGCGCGTCGTCGGCATCGGGGAGGCGCTGACCGCCCTCGGGCTCGGATCGGTCGGGGAAGCTCACGCAGTGCTCGTTGAGCAGCTCCCCGGTCGCGGCGTTGAAGCTGACGATCGGCTTGTGCGGGTAGATCAGATAGCCGTAGTTGGGCTCGCCGCCACGTTCGGCCCCGAAGCAGTGCAGGAAGCCGAGCGCCCGGTACGCCTCGAGAGCGTCGGCGCCGAGCACCTCGGCGAGCAGCTGCTCGGCGCGTCGCTCGGCCCGGAGCTGCTCGCCGGGATCGGGAATCGGGCGGCCGCGACGCCGCTTCGGCGCGGGCTTCGGGCGCGTGCGCCGGCGGTGGGCGAGGTCGGGCAGGTAGGCGAACCCCGCCAAGGCGACGCAGACGATCGCGAAGGCTGCCGCAACGGCCGCGCTCATCCGCCGGCCGCCGGGGGAATGAAGATCACGCGGTCGGCGTCCCGAGGCACTTCCTCGAAGCCGCGGACCAAAGTCGCCCGGCGCCTGCCACCGGCCGCGGTCGGCACCGCCGCCCACATGCCGAGGTCGAGCTGTCGGCGAAACGCCTCGATCAGGCGGGCCTCGTCCTCCGCCAGCGCCGGGTCGCCCTCCGCCACCAACTGGTCGCCGAGTCCCGGTTTCATGCGGACGAGCTTCATGTGCGGATTATGGCATCGGGAGACGCGGCCGCCGGGACGCGATCGCCAGCGCATCGACCGGGCCCGGACCGGCTCCGACGTCGCGCAGCCCGGCCGCGACGGCTTCTCCGGCGCGAATCCGGGCCTCGCCGGCCGCCTCACGCAGCGGCCAGCCGATCGCCAGCAGCGCCGCGAGGGTCGAGCTGTGGGTGCAGCCGGAGCCGTGAGCGGCGCCGTCGGCATGGACCGGACCGGGGATCGCCAGCGGGGCCCCCCGCCCGTCGTCGAGAACGTCGGTGCCGTCCGCGTGTCCCCCGGTTACGAGCACGGCGGCCGGGCCGAGTGCGCGGATCGCCGCCGCGAGCTCCTCCGGTCCGGCGCCGGCGCCGAGTTCGGCGATCGCCCGAGCCTCGGGAAGGTTCGGGGTGACGACGCTCGCAAGCGGGAGAACCCGCTCGACGAGGGCGCTCCGGGCGTCGTCATCGAGCAGGGTCGCGCCGCTTTCGGACACCATCACCGGATCGACGACAGCCGGGACGTCACCGACGAGCCTGAGGGCTTCGACGACGGCGTCGATCGTCGCGACCGTCCCGAGCATCCCGACCTTGACCGCATCGACCCCGATGTCGCCGGCGACGGCGGCGACCTGGGCGACGATGACCTCCGGCGGCACAGCGTGGATCGCGTCGACCCCGACCGTGTTCTGCGCGGTGATGGCGGTGATCGCGGTGGTGCCGTGGACACCGACGGCAGCGAACGCCTTGAGGTCGGCCTGGATGCCGGCCCCGCCGCCCGAGTCGGAGCCGGCGATCGCCAGCGCAACTGGTGTGCTCGACTCGGCCACCGGTCGATCCTAGATAACGGCCCCGCCCCGCTCCGGCGTCGCCAGCGCCGTCCGGGTCCAGCGCCCGGAGTGGTCGCCGCGGACGTAGCCGTCTCGCTCGAGGCCCGCAAGGACGATCAGCGTCGCCGAGAAGCTGAGCCCGGAGGCCACGGCGATCGCGTCCGCGGTCCCCGCGCCGTCGTCGACGGCCGTGAGAACCGCCACGCCGTCCGCGGAGAGTGCAGGTCCCGTCGGGCGGGGCGGGGCGGCGCCGGGGCCGAGCAGGAGGTCGAGCACGTCGCGGGCATCGCGGACGAGGGCCGCTCCGTCGCCGAGCAGCCGGTTGGTCCCGCCGGAGCGCCAGGAGGTGACCGGCCCGGGCACGGCGCCGACGGTGCGGCCGGCCTCGATCGCCATCTCCGCGGTGATCAGCGACCCCGAGCGCTCGGCGGCCTCGACGACCACCGTGACCCCGGCGACCGCTGCCATCAGCCGGTTGCGCGCCGGGAACATCCAGCGGAACGTGGGCGCCCCCGGAGCGAGCTCGGAGACGACCGCCCCATCGCGGCAGATCCGCCGGTACAGCCCGCTCGCCGAGCGCGGATACGCCCGCTCGGCGCCGGGGCCGAGCACCGCCACCGTGGGGCCGCCGCCGGCGAGCGCGCCCTCGTGGGCCGCCGAGTCGATCCCCATCGCGAGGCCGCTGACCACGACGATGCCGGCAGCGGCGAGCTCGCGAGCGAGTTCGTGGGCGACCTCGCGCCCGTACGCCCCGGAGCGCCGCGAGCCGACGATCGTCACGGCGTGGCCGGGATCCAGCTCCGCGACGAGAGGGCGATCCCCACGCCCGAACAGGGCCCCCGCCCCCGACGGGCCGAGGGCCTCGAAGCCGTCCGGAAGACCTGCCCCGTGCGGGCAGCTCGTCCAGAGCCCTTCCTCCGGAGCCGGATCCCGCACGCGGTCCCGGGCCCGCTCGGTCGCCGACGCGAGGGCGCTCCGCCATTCGGCCGGTGCGACTGCCGCCGCGAGGTCGTGATCGCTGAGGGCGAGCAGATCGCGGGCGCGCTCGCCGGCCCGCGACCCGACCGATCTGTCGATGTGGGCGGCCAGCAGCGTCAGCAGGTGACCGCGGCGCAGGCAATCGGCGCAGGCGCCCCTCACGAGGCGCCCCGGCGCCGCAGGGAAAGGGCCTCGCCGATGTGGTCGGCGCCGACGACCCGGGAGCCGTCGAGGTCGGCGCATGTCCTCGCCACCTTGATCACCCGATTCCAGCCGCGGCCGCTCAGCCCGTGATCGCCGTGGCCCGAGAGGAGCGCTCTGCCGGCGCCCGCGTCAAGTCCGGCTGCATCGGCGACCTCGAGATCGCTCATCGAGGCGTTCACGCGGTCCTCGCCGAACCGCTCGCGCTGTGCCTCGCGCGCGTCGACGATGCGGGCGGCGACCGTCGCCGACGCCTCGCCCCGGTCGCCCGCAAGCGCGGCCGCCGACGGTTGCTCGACCGCCAGCACGAGGTCGATCCGGTCGGCCAGCGCCCCGCTCAGCCGCGACGCGTAGGCGCGGATCCGCTCGCCGGAGCAGGTGCAGCGCTGCGAGTTCTCGCCGTACCCGCACGGGCATGGATTGGCGGCGGCGAAGAGCTGGAACTCGGCCGGCAGCGTGATCGAGCTCCGCGCCCGCGAGACGGTCACCTCCCCGTCCTCGAGCGGCTGGCGCAACGCTTCGAGGGTCGAGCGGGAGAACTCGCCGAGCTCGTCGAGGAACAGCACGCCGCGATGGGCGAGCGTGATCTCACCCGGCCGCGGCGGGCTGCCGCCGCCGACGAGGCCGGCGGTCGAGATCGTGTGGTGTGGGGCCCGGAACGGCCGCGGCGCCAGCGTCCCGTCGGCGCAGGGGCGCCCGGCGATGCTCGCGATCTTGGTCACCTCGATGGCCTCGCGACGCGAGAGCGGCGGCAGGATCGACGGCAGCCGCCGGGCAGCGAGCGATTTCCCGGCACCGGGAGGACCGACGACGAGGGCCGCGTGCCCTCCGGCCGCCGCTATCTCGAGCCCGCGACGGAGACCCGGCTGGCCCTTGAGATCGGCGAGGTCCGGCAGGTGAGTGGCACCCGAGGGCTGCCGACTCGGCTCCGCGCCGGCCGGGACCTCGCCCGCCGCCAGCGTCCGCAGGTCGGTGAGGGAGCCGACGGCGGCGATCGTCACGCCCTCGATCAGACCGGCCTCGGCTCCGTTGGCGGCCGGCAATGCGAAACCCCTTCCCCCCTCCCGCTCGACCCGCTCGGCCATCGCCAGCGCACCCGGCAGCGGGCGGATGCCCCCGTCGAGGGCGAGCTCGCCGGCCAGCCACCAGCCCTCCAACGGCCCGCCCGCGAGCTGGCCGGATGCCACGAGGATTGCCGCGGCGATGGCGAGGTCGAACCCGGGCCCGGCCTTGCGCAGGTCCGCCGGCGCCAGGTTGGCGGTGATCCGCTGGAGCGGGAAGTCGAAGCCAGAGTTGACGAGTGCGGCCCGGACCCGTTCGCGGGACTCGCGGACGGCGGCGTCGGGCAGCCCGACGATCGTGAAGGCCGGAAGGCCCCGATGGATGTCGATCTCGACGTCGACCGGAACCGCATCGATCCCGGAGATCGCAAGTGTCCGTGTCCTCGCCAGCACCGACTCGACGCTAGGCGGGGCGGGCTCACGTTTGGCACGCGCGGTGTGCCGATCTTCGCACCGATCGGCGTCGTTTCAGTGCCGGTCCTCGAGACGTGAGTCCGTCGGCGCTGATTGGGCTCACTCCGGCACACGGCATTTCCCACCCGTGACGCCGCGGACGGCACGATCGGGAACATGGTCAGGACCCAGGAGCGATGACCCAGGCCCGGCTGCGCACGGGACGGATCGGCGAGGAGCTGGCGTGCCGGCACCTCGAGCGTCACGGGATGACGATCCTCGCCCGCAACTGTCGGACGAGGTTCGGGGAGATCGACGCGATCGCGCTCGACGGGGACACGCTCGCGTTCGTCGAGGTGAAGACGATCCGGGCGGGCACCGCTCACGGCCCCCAGCTGCCGATCCACGCCGTCGGCCCCCGCAAGCAGATGCAGATCCGCCGGCTCGCGAGAGCCTGGCTCGCCGAGAACCTGCCGCCCCGCTACCGGGCGATTCGCTTCGACGTCGTCGGCGTCAGGCTCGGTTCCGCGGGCTCCGCCGCGATCGAGCACCTGCCGGCGGCGTTCTGAGGCCGGTCAGGGCGAGCCGAGCTCGAGCTGGCTGTAGGCGGTCGAGGCGAACGAGCGCCGGTGCAGCGAGCAGATCCCGATCCGCTGGATCGCCTCGCGGTGCTGGGGCGAGGAGTAGCCGACGTTCGCGCCGAAATCCCAGCCCGGGTAGCGGTCGGCGGCCTGGCGCATGTAGCGATCCCGGGTCACCTTGGCGATCACCGAGGCGGCGGCGATCGCGGCGCTGCGCGCGTCCCCCTCGATCACCGCCTGATGCTCGACCCGGCAGCGGGAGCCGAGGCGGAAGCCATCACTGAGGCAGACCGCCCCCGGCACGGCCACACGCCCCAGCATGTCACCGAGCGCGTTCAGGTTCGTGACGTGGAGCCCGCGCGAGTCGATTCCCCCGGCGCACCGCGCCGTCACGGCGACGCGGCTGGCGGCCCCGAGCACGGCAGGGTAAAGACGCTCGCGCTCCTCCTCGGTCTTGCGCTTGGAATCGTCGAGCCCGGCGAGCGTCTTCCGCACGTCGGGGGTCAGACTGCGGTAGTCGAGCAGGACCGCCGCGGCGACGAGGGGCCCGGCGAGCGATCCGCGGCCGGCCTCGTCGGCCCCGGCGACGAACCGGCGGCCGAACTGCTGATCGAAGCGGAACAGCCAGGCGGTGCGGCGACCGTCGGGCCGGCGCGATTTCCGGCGCTTGGCCGGCTTCCCACCCGCCGGAGCCTCCTCCGGCATCGGGTCAGAGCAGGCCGATTCGGTCGAGGGGCCAGTAGGTGGCGAAGGCCTTGCCGATGATCCAGTCCTTGGGGACGGGGCCCCAGAATCTGCTGTCGTCGCTGGCTCCACGGTTGTCGCCCATCATGAAGTAATGGTCGGGCGGGATCGTGATCTTCCTCGGCAGGTTGCACCCGCGGGCGCCGCCGCAAGGACGGATGAAGTCGTCGGGGATGCGCTCGCCGTTGACGATCGCGTGGCCGTCGATGATCTTCAGCGTGTCACCGGGGGTCGCGACGACGCGCTTGATGAAGTTGGTGTCGGCGGGCTCGTCGACCGGCTTGGGGCAGGCCTCGGCCGGCGGCAGCGGCTCGAGGCCGCACGTCTCGGTCGTGTCGGCGCCCTTGGGCGGGTGGAAGACCACGATGTCGCCGATCTCGGGATCGCTGAAGTGGTAGCTGACCCGCTGGACGAGGACGCGCTGACCGACCTCGAGCGTCGGGATCATCGACCCGGTGGGGATCTGGTACGGCTTGACGACGAAGGCCTGGATGACCAGCGCGAGGCCGATCGCGAACCCGACGATCAGGACCAGTTCGACGATCGCGCCGAGGGTCGACTTGGGGCGCGGCATGGCGGTTCGTCGGCTCGGGCGCTCTAGGCGTCCTGCCGCGAAGCCTCATCGTCTGCGTCGGAGTCGGATTCCGACTCCGCGGCTTCTCCCTCCGGCTCCCCAGCCGGCTCGGTGGTAGCGGCGGGGGCATTTCCCTCGCCCTCGGCCTCGGACTCGGCCTCCGCTTCGGCTGCCGGATCGGCGGCGGCCTCGGGCTCGGCGGCCTCAGCTTCGGCATCCGGCTCGCCGGACTGTTCGGCTGCGGGCTCCTCGCCCGCCTCCGGCTCGTCGGTCTGCTCGACCTCGACGACGGTCTCTTCGCCATCGCCTTCGGCGGGGACGGCCTGCGGAGCTTCGACCTGGGTCGCGCCCTCGGCGTCGACGGCCTCATCCCCGGACCCGAAGATCTCCTCGCCGATTCCCCAGCGGCGCTCGGCGACGCGGGCGGCCTTGCCGACGCGGTCGCGGAGGTAGTAGAGCTTGGCGCGCCGAACGTCGCCGCGGGCGGCGATCTCGAGCTGCTCGATCTTCGGTGAGTGCAGCGGGAACGTACGCTCGACGCCGACGCCGAACGACTGCTTGCGGACGGTGAATGTCTCGCGGACACCGCTGCCCTGGCGCTTGATGACGACGCCCTCGAAGACCTGGGTACGGGTTCGGTTGCCCTCGATGACCTGGAAGTGAACGCGAACACGATCGCCGGCAGCGAACTGCGGGCGCTTGCGCAGCTGCTCCTTCTCGAGGCTCTGGATGATCGTGCTCATGTGTTTGGGGCTCCGGCTCGTCTGGATTCCGCCGGTCCCGGATCACGGGCCGGCGGCTGGTCACCGGGCGGTGGCCGGTCGGCGGCCGCGCGGCGGGGAATAGTAGCTAAGAGCCGTCGGGATCCGTTTCACCCCGCTCGCGACTGCGTTCGAGTCGCCAGCGACGGACCCGCTCGTGGTCGCCGGAGACGAGCACATCGGGCACGCCCCAGCCGCGATAGGTGGCCGGACGGGTGTAGTGAGGGTATTCCGGATGACCCTCGAGCGCGGTCGAGAACGACTCCTCCATGGCGCTGTCGGCATGGCCGAGGGCGCCGGGAAGCTTGCGGAGGACGGCGTCGGCGACGACCATCGCGGCCAACTCACCCCCCGCGAGGACGTAGCGGCCGATCGATACCGCGTCGGTGACCAGGTGCTCGCGAACCCGCTCATCGACGCCCTCGTAGCGACCGCACAGCAACGCCAGCTCCGGCTCGGCCGCGAGCTCGGTCGCCAGCTCCTCGTCGAACATCCGGCCCGACGGGGTCAGCAACACCGTCCGGCGCGGACCCGCCGCGTCGCCGTAGGCGGCTCGGAGGGCGGCATCGACGACGTCGACCCGCATGACCATCCCGGCGCCGCCGCCGTAGGGAGCGTCGTCGACCTGACCGGCGCCGAGCGGCGTCGTCTCCCGGTAGTCGATGAAGCGCAGTTCCGACCCGGCGGCGACCACGTTACGGACGTGACGCTGGGTCTGAAACCACTCGAACCACTCCGGGAACAGCGTGAAGACGTCGAGACGCATCGCCGCAGCAGCCTAGACGGCGGCCGGAGCGCCCGTGATCATCGACTCGAGCATCGGGAGGGTCTCCGGCGCTTCGACCATCTCCGGCGTCAGCCGCAGCACCTCCACACCGCGCGACTTCAGGTCCGCGTCGCGCCGCAGGTCGCGTTGCCGTTGCGCCCAGGAGCGGTGGTAGGTGTAGGTGTCGATCTCGACGACGAGGTTCGCCTCCGGCCAGTGAAAGTCGGCCTCGTAGCCGTGGATGCGGGAGTTGACGCGCGGCTCGGGAAGGCCGTGCCGGAGGCAGAGGCGCAGAAACCGCGTCTCGGGAGGCGACTTCGTGCGGTGGGCGGCGCCGCGCTGCTCGCGTGCGAGCCGTCGCAGGGCGCCGACGCCCCGGCGGCCGCGCGACTCGTCACAGAGGGTGACGAGCGCGGGCACGTGCAGCAGTCCGGCGCGATCCGCCGCCTCGAGAGCGAACCGCAGCCGCTCCGGCGGCAGCACGCCGGCCAGGTCGAGCAGTGTCCGGTGTGGCGTCGTCACCGGGATGCCTTCGCGCTCGGTGCCGTGTTCGGCAGGAAGGCGCCTGGCGCGGTGGATGACGATGCCGGGACGGGAGCGGGAGCCGCGGCCGGGGACGAGGACGTGGATCGACGGTGGAGCGCGGTCCACGAACCCCCAGAGCAGTGCCGCGGTGATGTGGCTGAGCAGAGAACCCTCGCCGCAGGCCAGGACGGCAGCCATCCAGCGCCCCTGCACGCCGAGGGCAGCGTGCCCGACGGCGAAGACGCCGGTGTGGATGCGATGGAGCCGGCCCGATTGCAGCGAGCGGTTGACGAACTCGGCGTCGCACCCGGTCGCGTCGATCTGCGGGCGAGAGATGACGCCGTGCTGCCTGGTCGCGATTCTCGCCAGCACCCGACCGGGTGGCACGGATTTCGTAGCCATGAACTGCGAAATCCGTGCCACCTCGATCATGCGGCGACTTTGGCGCCCTAAGCGCTACCCCTCAATGCCCGAGGGTGCCGCCTACGCATGAACGCGTGACGAAAGCGCAACGTGGACCGGCGGCGTCGCCCTCAGTCGAGGATGTCGACGATCACGCGGCGATCGTCGCGGGCGCCGGCGGCGCGGGCGACGGTGCGGATCGCGTTGGCGATCCGGCCGCCGCGGCCGATCACGCGGCCGAGGTCGTCCTCGGCGACGCTGATCTCGAGCACGAGGTCACCGTCCTCCTCGAACTCCTCGACCTCCACCCTGTCGGGCTGCTCAACGAGAGCGCGGACGAGGAACTCGACGAGCTCGCGCACGTTCGGCTCCGATCAGGTGCCGGCCGGACCCTCGACGCCCTGGGTGCGCAGCAGCTTGGCGACGGTCGGCGACGGCTGGGCGCCGTGGTCGAGCCAGTGCTGAGCGCGCTCGGCGTCGATGGTCACCTGGGAAGGTTCGGTCTGCGGGTTGTAGCTGCCGATCGTCTCGATCGTGCGGCCGTCGCGCGGGGAGCGCTTGTCGGCCACGACGATGCGCCAGATCGGGTTCTTCGAGGAGCCCGCTCGTCTGAGTCTGATTCGTACTGCCATGTGACGGCGGCGCAGGTTACAGACCGCGGGGGTCGGCCGTCACCGCCGTCGCGCGCCGAGCTGGCCGCGGATCATCGATTCCGGGCTCGGCATGTTGCCGGAGGCCATCATCTTCATCATCTTCCGCATCTGGTCGAACTGCTTGGTCAGCTGTTTGACGGCCTGTACGTTCGTCCCCGATCCGGCGGCGATCCGGCGCCGCCGGGACCCGCGGATGACGTCGGGATTGGCGCGTTCCTCGGGCGTCATCGAGAGGATCATCGCCTCGAGGCGGTCGAGCTCGCGGTCGTCGAGGTTGGCGTTGCGGAGCTCCTTCATCGCCTTGCCCATGCCGGGCATCATCCCGAGCACGCTGGAGAGCGGGCCCATCTTCCGGACCTGCTTGAGCTGCTTGAGGAAGTCGTCGAGGGTGAACTGGTCCTGGCGCATCTTGCGCTCGAGCTCCTCGGCCTCCTCCGCGTCGAGGTCCTGCTCGGCCTTCTCGATCAGCGAGAGCACGTCTCCCATCCCGAGGATCCGCTGCGCCATCCGGTCCGGGTGGAAGCGCTCGAGCTGCTCGAGCTTCTCGCCGGTCGAGGCGTAGAGGATCGGCTTGCCGGTGACGGCCTTGACGCTGAGCGCGGCACCGCCGCGGGCGTCGCCGTCGAGCTTGCTCATCAGCACCCCGTCGAACTCGGTCACCTCGGCGAACTGCTCGGCGACGTTGACCGCGTCCTGACCGGTCATCGCGTCGACGACGAGGAGGACGTCATGCGGCTTCGTGCGCTTCTTGATCTCGGCGAGCTGCGCCATCAGCTCCTCGTCGATGTGGAGGCGGCCGGCGGTGTCGACGATCAGGACGTCGAGTCCCTCGGAGCGAGCCCGCCCCAGCGCCCACTCGGCGATGTCGACGGGGTCGCGCTCGGTGCCCTGGGAGTAGACCGTCGCTCCGGCCTGCTCGCCGAGGCGGGTCAGCTGCTCCACCGCCGCGGGCCGCTGCGTATCGCAGGCGGCGACGCCGGCGCTCTTGCCCTCGCCGATCAGGTGCTTCGCGAGCTTCGCCGTCGCGGTCGTCTTGCCCGAACCCTGCAGTCCCGCCATCAGGATCACGGTCGGCGGCTTCGACGCGAAGACGAGCTCGCGGCCGCTCCCGCCCATCAGCTCCGCGAGCTGCTCGTTGACGACCTTGACGACCATCTGGCCGGGGTCGAGGCTCTCGAGGACGCCGGCGCCGATCGCCTTCTCGCGGACGTCGGCGACGAACTGCTTGGTGACCTTGAAGTTGACGTCCGCTTCCAGCAGTGCGAGGCGGATCTCGCGCATCGCCTTGTCGACGTCGGCCTCGCTCAGCTTCCCGCGCGAGCGCAGGTCCGACATCGTGCCCTGAAGGCGCTCTGAGAGCTGATCAAACATCTAGATCACCCCGACCGAATGCTCCGGCTTCGCCGTCCGCTTCGGTCGGACCGTTGGTTGCTGCTCGGCGGAAGATCATGAACGTCGTTGAGGCTACCCGCCCAGGAGAGCACGGCTGAACTCCGTCGCGTCGAACGGGCGCAGGTCCTCGATGCCCTCGCCGACGCCGATCAGCTTCACGGGGATGCCGAGCTCGCCCGCGATCGCCAGGGCGATGCCGCCCTTCGCGGTGCCGTCGAGCTTGGTCAGCGCGACGCCGGTCACGTCGACGGCCTCGCTGAAGACCTTCGCCTGGCGCAGCCCGTTCTGGCCGGTCGTGGAGTCGACGACGATCAGCGTCTCCGAGGCCCCGCGCCCGAGCCGCTTGTCGATGACCCGGTTCACCTTCGAGAGCTCCTCCATCAGGTCGTTGCGCGTGTGGAGGCGGCCGGCGGTGTCGATCAGGACGACGTCGCTGCCGCGCGCCTCCGCCGCCGCGATCGCGTCGAAGACGACCGCGCCCGCATCCTGGCCGGTCTCGGCCTTGACGATGTCGCAGCCGGCACGCTCCGCCCACGTACCGAGCTGCTCGACGGCAGCGGCGCGGTAGGTGTCAGCGGCGGCGAGCATGACGCTCAGCCCCGCCTCCCTCTGGAGGTGCCACGCGAGCTTGCCGACCGTGGTCGTCTTGCCGGTGCCGTTGACGCCGACGACGAGGACGATCGCGGGCTGCGGTCGCAGGTCGATCGTGCCGCGCCCGGTCGATGCGAGGTCGGCGAGGAGCTCGACGAGCCGCTCGCGCGCCGCCTCTCCCCCGGCGACCTTGCCGGTCTCGACCTCGTTCTCGAGCCTGCCGACGACCTCGGCCGTCGTCCGGGCGCCGACGTCGGCCATGATCAGCGCCTCCTCGAGCCGCTCCCATGCCTCGGCGTCGAGCGTCTCGAACAGGCTCGAGCCGATCTCGGCGCTGAGCGCCTCCCGGCTCGTCGAGATGCTCTCCCGGAGCCGCCGGAGGAATCCGCGCCGCTGAGTCGGCTCGTCGTCCCCTTCGGGCACGGCGGCGCCGCCCGGCTCGCGGTCGCCTAGTTCGAGCAGCTCTGCCCAGGTGGACGGCACGGTCGCGCAGCCTACGCTGCGCGCGTTTCCGGCTCTGCCTCGGTGAGCCGCGCCTCTCGCGGCAGCCGCCGCGAGATCACCTTCGTCGCGCCGTCCTTCATGCTCACCCCGTAGAGGACGTCGGCGGCGTCCATCGTCCGCTTCTGGTGGGTGACGATGACGAACTGGGCGCGATCGGAGAACCGGCGGACGAGCTGCAGGAACCGGTCGATGTTGGCGTCGTCGAGGGCGGCCTCGACCTCGTCGAGGATGTAGAAGGGCGACGGACGGGCGAGGAACACGCTGAAGACGAAGGCCAGCGCGACAAGGGACTTCTCGCCGCCGGAGAGCAGCGAGAGTCGCCGGGTGGCCTTGCCGGCGGGGGTGACCTCGATCTCGACGCCGGCCGTCTCGGCCGGATCGCGGTCCTCCTCCTCGTCCTCGTCGGCGGTCGCGTCGGTCGCCTCCGCGCCGGGCCCGGACTCGCCGCCGACCGTCTCGGGGTCGGCGCCGCCGAGCACCCGCTCGGGCTTCTGCGCCTCGACCATCCGCAGCCGGCCGCTTCCGCCCGGGAACATGTGCTCGATCAGCTCGCTGAAGTTCTCGCCGGCCGCCTTGAACGTCTCCTCGAACGCCGCGGTGATCTCGCGATCGGTCTGGCGAATCAGCTTCGCGAGCTCGTCGAGGGCCTGCTCGAGGTCCTCGCGCTGGGACTCGAGCTCGGCCACGTGCTCCTTGGCTGCCTCGTACTCGCCCTCGGCGAGCGGGTTGACCGGCCCGAGCTGCTCGCGGCGACGGACCAGCCGCTCGATCGAGGCCTCCACGGCGGTGCGCTCGTGGTCGGCGAGTGCGACGGGCTCGGGCTCCGGGTCGAGATCGAGCTTCGAGGTGATCCGCTTCCATTCGGCCTCGGCCTCCTCGCGGCGGTCGCGAAGCCCGGCGGCGCGGACTTCGGCCTCGGTGACCCGCTCGCCGACGAGCCGGAGCTCGCCGTGAAGCTCGGCCTCGACGCGCGAGCACTCGCGCAGCTCGAGCGCGAGATCGTCGCCAGCCTGGGCGCCGATGACCCGCTCCTCGACCGCAGCGGCACGGCTGCCGACGGCGTCGCGGGCGGCGGCGAGTGCGGTGCAGAGGCCGGCGAGCGTCTCGGCGAGCTCACCCTCGACCTCGACGCGACGGGAGAGCGAGTCCTGGCGGCGGTGTCCGAGCATGTCCTCGGCGCGCCGGGCCGATCGGGCTGCGCGCTCGGAGCCACCGCGAACCCGCGCGAGTGCCTCGAGACGGGCCTCGACGTCGGCGGCGTCCATGGCTGCAGCGATCGCCTCGCCGGCCTCGGCGAGCGCCGACCGGGCACCCTCGAGCTCGCGGGCGAGTCCCGCCTCGGCGTCGCGTTCGGTCGCGCGCAGCTCGGCGGCCAGGGCGCCGAGCGCGGCGCGACGTCGATCGACCGCGGCGCGCAGCTCGGCTTCGCGGCCCGCGAGGGCTTCGGTTCGAGCGCCGAGACGCTCGTGAGCGGCGCGGAGAGCGGTCAGCTCAGCCCAGACGGCGGTGCGCTCGCGGTCGCGCTCGGCCAGCCGCTCCTCGACGGCGCTGCGGCGCTCGTTGGCCTCCGCGAGCTTCCCCTCGATCGCCTCCCGCTGCTCGCGTGCCGCGCGTGCCGCCGCCTCGGCGGTGGCGAGATCGCCGTCGCCGGCGGAGAGGCGATCGCCGAGCAGGCGCAACCTGTGCTCGAGCGACTGGCGCTCGAGCCGGGCGTGGGTCTCGGCGGCGTTCGCCTGCTGCCGCAGCGGCCGCAGGCGCGATCGCGCCTCGCGCTCGACGTCGAGGGCGCGGTCGAGGTTCGACCGGGTCCGTTCGAGCTTGAGCTGAGCCCGGCGCCGGCGCTTGCGGTGCTTGCCGAGCCCGGCCGCCTCCTCGATCAGCAGGCGCCGCTCGCGCGGCTTGCTGAGCACTATCTCCTCGACCTTGCCCTGGCCGATGACCGAGTGCATCTCGCGGCCGAGGCTCGCATCGGAGAGCGCCTCGGTCACGTCGGCGAGGCGGCAGCGGGCGCCGTTGAGCCGGTAGCCGCCGTCACCGTTGCGGTCGAGGCGGCGCGAGACCGAGATCTCGGAGAACTCCGAGCCGGCGGCGCCGTCGGAGTTGTCGATGACGACCTCGACCTCGGCGGCGCTCCGGGCCGAGCGGTCGCGTCCGCCGGCGAAGATCACGTCCTGCATCGACTGGCCGCGGACCGCGAGCGGGCTCTGCTCGCCGAGCGCCCAGAGGACCCCGTCCGTGATGTTCGACTTCCCGCAGCCGTTCGGACCGACGATCACGCTGACGCCGGGAGAGAACTCCAGGTGGGTGCGCTCGGGAAAGGACTTGAAGCCCTTCAGGGTTATCGACTTCAGATGCATGCTCTCCGCCCCGTGCCTGAAGCCTGTCCCCTGGACCGGACGGGATCGTCGGCGGGCCGGAAGTGCCCGCTCATTCGCCGGTTTTCTCGAGCGCCTCGGCGGCCGCGGCCTGCTCGGCGGCCTTCTTGCTGGAACCGACGCCGGCACCGAGGACGACGTCGCCGTCCCGCGCTTCGACTCGGAAGGTCTTGTCGTGCGGAGGCCCGGACTCGTCGGTCACCTCGTAGCGGACCCGGCGCCCGCGGCGGGCGAGGAGCTCCTGCAGGGCCGACTTGAAGTCGAGCAGCGTCCCCGACGCGAGGTCGATCTGCGGCGCGAAGGCGGCGAGCAGCGCGGCCGCCGTTCTCCGGAGGCCGAACTGCAGGTAGCAGGCGCCGATCAGCGACTCGACGATCGAGGCCATCGCGCGCTCGCTGCCGATCAGCTCGCTCGGCGCGAGGCCGCCGTCGAAGTCCTCCGGATACGCCTCCTCGAGCATCGCGGGCACGCCGAGCTCGAAGGCGATCAGCGCGCAGGCGCGACCACTGACCGCCTGGCCGTGGATCTTCGTCAGCCGTCCGATGTCGGAGCGCGGGAACCGGGTGAAGAGGTGCTCGGCGACGGCGAGCCCGAGGACGCTGTCGCCCAGGAACGCCAGCCGGCCCCAGGAGCGGACCCGGCGCTCGGTCCACGAGCTGTGCGTCAGCGCCTGCAGCCTGAGCTCGGGATCGAGCTCGGCGACCAGCTCCAGCAAGGCCGCCAGCGCGCCCTCGCCGGGAACCTCGTCCTCAGCGGGATCGGCCGTCCCCGCGTCAGTCACCGGGGAGTCGCTCGAATACGAAGTCGACCGCCGCCCCGACGGTCTCGATCTTCGCCGCCTCGTCCTCGCTCATCGCGATGCCGTAGGTGTCCTCCAGTTCCATGACGAGCTCGTAGAGGTCGAGTGAGTCGGCGTCGAGATCGTCGCGGAACCGGGTTTCGTCGGTGATCTCGTCGGCCGGCACCTCGAGTTCCGCGGTCAGATGGTCGCGGACCATCGCGAAGATCGCGCCGCGATCGGCCTTCGCCTGCTCGCCGGTCTCGCCAATCGGGCTCATCGCGATGAATTGTGTATCACGCGCCGGACTCCTTGGCGGCCCTGATCGCGGTCCTTCCGACGCCGGAGCTCTCGATCAGCTCCTCGGTCCGCTGGACCGCCCGCTCGCTCACCGAGCGAGCCGCGAGCCGGATCTGGTTGGCGATGCCGAGCGGGCCCGACGAGCCGTGTCCGACGACCGCGACGCCGCGCAGGCCCAGCAGGATCGCCCCACCCGTGGCGTCGGGGTCCATCTCGTGCCGGAGGCCGCCGAGCGCGGGACGGAGAAGCAGCCCGCCGGCGGCGGCGAGCGGGTTCGACCGCGCGGCCCGACCGACGGCGTCGCCGACGGCCCTGGCTGTTCCCTCGATCGTCTTCAGGACGATGTTGCCGGTGAATCCGTCGGTCACGACCACCTCGACCTCCGGGTCGAGCAGCTCCCGCCCCTCGACGTTGCCGGCGAAGGAGATCCCCGGCGAGCCGGCGAGCGTCTCGTGGGCCTCGACCACCAGTGCGCTCCCCTTCTTCGCCTCGGCGCCGACGCTGAGCAACCCGACCCGCGGGTCCTCGGTCCCGAGAACGGCGGCGGCGAAAGCCGAGCCGAGGTAGGCGAACTGGACCAGGTGCGATGGCCGGGCGTCGGCGTTGGCCCCGACGTCGAGCATGAGCAGCGGCCGCTCGCGCCCCGGCGCGGGGATCTCGACCGCCAGCGCCGGCCGCTGGACCGAGCGGATCCGCTTCAGCGCGAAGAGCGCGGCGGTCATCGTCGCGCCGGTCGAGCCGGGGCTGGCGAGGGCGTCGGAGCGTCCTTCGGCGACGTCGGCCGCCGCCCTGACGATCGATGCCTCGGGACGGGAGCGGACGGCGCGGACCGGCTCCTCGTCGTTGCCGATGAACTCGGTCGTCTCGATCACCTCGACGAGCCCGGAGCCGATGCCGGAGAGTGCGGCGGCAGGGCCGAAGACGCGGACGGCGATCCCGTCGGCGGCGGCCATCGCGACACCCTCGGAGACGGCGTCGATCCCGGACTCGGCGCCGAGTGCGTCGAACGCGACCGTGACCCGGTCGCCGGAGGCACCCGACGGACGCGCCGCCGGAGCCCCCACCTACTGCCCCTCGGGGCGTCCGCTCAGCTCGGGCGAGGCATCGTCGGGGACGATGACCTCACGGCCGGCGTAGGTGCCGCAGGTCGGGCAGACCCGGTGAGGCAGCCGCGGGCTGTGGCACTGCGGGCACTCATTGAGGCGGGGTGCCGAAACGGCATCGTGAGCGCGACGCCTGTCGCGGCGGGCGCTGGATTGACGCTTCTTCGGGACGGCCATAAGGCGGGGAATCGTAGCGGTCGCGAGCGCCGGGGCAACTCCAGCCTCGGCGGTGCCCTCAATCCAACAACTCGCGGAGCTTCGCGAAGCGCGGATCGGGCTCGCTCTCATGGACGTGCGTCTCCGGATCGACGTCGTTCAGCGAGATCCCGCAGACCTCGCAGAGACCCGCGCAATCCGGACGGCACAGCAGGCGCTCCGGCAGGGCCAGCGCGACCGCGTCGTGGAGCCAGGCGAGCGGGTCGAGCAGGCCCTCGCCGACGTAGGGACTGCGCAGCTCCGGGTCTTCGACCTCGCCCTGGTCGACCTCGCGGGCGTCGATGTCGAGCACGAGCCGCGCCGGGCCGAGGCAGCGGGCGCAGGTGCCGCTGACGACGACGCGCGCGCGGAGGCGGAGCGCGTACCCGGAGGTGGTCCGGGAGATGTCGACCCGGGCGGTGACGGGGGCCTCCTCGAAGCCGAGCTCCTCGCCGCCGAGGACGGGCGGATCGGGATCGAGGACCGCCTCCATCCATGTCGCTTCGCCGCTTCGCAGCGCCAGCGCGTCGATATCGATCAGCCGTTCCGACATCTAGTCTCCGAGGGTAGCGTGAGCGCCCAGTTCCACTGGAACCCCGACACCTACCTCGAGATGATGCGGGCCGAGGTCCCGAACTTCGATGGCCTCCAGGAGGCCGCGGTCGCGGCCGTTCCGTTTCCGCCCACGAGCGCGCTCGACCTCGGGATCGGGACCGGTGAAACCTCGCGCCGGCTGATCGAGGCCTACCCCGAGTCCCGGATCACGGGCCTGGACTCGAGCCCCGAGATGGTGTTCCGGGCGCGCCGGCTCGGCATCGAGGTGCGGCTCGCCCGGATGGAGGACCCCCTCCCCGACGGCCCGTGGGACCTGGTGATCGCCGTGCTCAGCGTCCACCACCTCCGCTCCGAGCAGAAGCGCGATCTCTTCCGGCGGGTCCGCGAGCACTCGCGGTCGCTGGTTCTCGCCGACGTCGTCGCGGTCGAGGACCCCGCGGACCGGGTTACGCCGATCGAACCGGGGCACGACTTTCCGGACCGTGCCGAAGACCTGGCGGAATGGTCAGGCGGCGAGATCGTCTGGAGCGAAGGCGACCTCGTGGTGATCAGCGCGACCTACTGACGGCCGCCGCCGCGGGCCGGCCCCGG
Organism: uncultured Conexibacteraceae bacterium; assembly: GCA_963784885.1. Taxonomy (GTDB): domain Bacteria; phylum Actinomycetota; class Thermoleophilia; order Solirubrobacterales; family 70-9; genus RHKX01. The sequence continues at coordinate 446,297 of CAWATA010000002.1, read as the reverse complement.
GTACGACCCTAGACTTCGGCCGGTTCGACTTCCTCGTCGCGACCGGCGAGACGGTCGCGGCCGCGCTGCACGGCGGCGAGGAACTTCTGAAGGTTGACCTCGAGGGTCGAGAGGATCTCGTCGGCGTAGTCCTCGGCTCCGAGGCGGATCTGACGCTCGGTGTCGCGAGCGTCCTCGAGGATCTCCTCGGCGCCGCGCTCGGCCTGCTTGTAGACCTCCTCTTCGGAGATCAGGCGCGCCTGCTGGTCGCGGGCCTCCTTGACGATCCGCTCGGCCTCGCGCTTGGCCTCGGCGAGCATCTCCTGACGCTCCTTGACGATCCAGCGCGCCTGCTTGATCTCCTCGGGGATCGTCGCCCGCATCTGATCGAGCAGGTCGTAGATCTCCTCACGATCGACCCTCACCTGGTCGGTCAGCGGGACCGGCCTGGCGTTGTGGATCAGGTCGTCGAGTTTGTCTATGAGAACGAGGACGTCCATCGATGCGGCTAAAGCTTAGGGGTCGGAGGGAAAAACCCTCGCGTCGCGGGAACATTCTGCAAGATGCTGCAAGCTCCTGCCCAATCGGGCCGCCTGCGGTCAGCGCTCGATTCGCTCACTCAGGGCCTCCGCCACCTCTGCGGGAACGAGGTCGCCGACGTCGCCGCCGAAGGTCGCGAGCTCCTTGACGCCGGTCGAGGAAAGGAAGCTGTACTCGGCCGAGGCCATCACGTAGGCGCTCTCGATCTCGGGTGCGAGCTTGCGGTTCAGCTGGTTCATCTCGAATTCGTACTCGAAGTCCGAGATCGCCCGCAGGCCCTTGACGATGGTCGTCGCGCCGTTCTCGCGTGCGAAGTCGACCAGCAACGTCGAGAAGACCCTCACTTCGACGTTGGGAAGGTCGGCCGTCGCCCGCTCGATGAAGCCGGCCCGCTCCTCGGCGGTGAACAGCGTCTTCTGCTTGCGGAGCGGCTGGTTCACGACCCCGATGATGATCCGGTCGAAGATCCGGGCCGCCCGGCCGATGATGTCGAGATGGCCGTTCGTGACCGGGTCGTAGCTGCCCGGGCAGATCGCGATCCGCTCGCTCATGCCTCGCCCCCATGGATGCGGAGGGCCGTCCGGCCGTACTCGCGGGAGTCGAGCAGTGGCATGCCCAGCTCGACGGCGTCGCGGGCGAGCGACTCGACGATCACGCGACCACCGGGCCGGAGTCGTCCTGGGAGCAGTTCTTCGAGCTCGGAAGCAAAGCGGCGGGCGAGTCTATAGGGCGGATCGCAGAAGACGAGGTCGTAGTGGCCCGAGTCGCGGCGGAGAAAGCGGATCGCATCCTCGCGGACGATCGTCAAGCGCCCGCCGACGCCGAGGGCCTCGACGTTGGCCTCGGCGGCCTCGACGTCCACGTCGACGAGCGTGGCGGCGGCCGCGCCGCGCGACACAGCCTCGAGCGCGACGGCGCCGGTCCCGGCGAACAGGTCGAGGACCTCGAGGCCGGAGACGTCGCCGAGGATCGAGAAGAGCGCCTCGCGAACGCGGTCCGTCGTCGGCCGGACCGCGTCGCCGGGCGGTGCCGCGATCCGCCTGCCTCCGAGCTCTCCGGCGACGATCCGCATCTCACGCGGCGATCGGCTCGGCACGCTCGTCCCCGAAGCGCTCGCGAACGGCGTCGATCAGCGGCCCGAGCTCGGGGGCGCCGAGCGAGCCGGCGCCGTCGAGGATCGCGATCAGGTCGGCCCTCGCGGCCCCGAGGATCGGCGCGTCCTCGGGCAGCGTCGCAACCCGGAACCTGGGCAGGCCGCTCTGGCGGGTGCCGAGCACCTCGCCCTCGCCCCGCAGGCCGAGGTCGACCTCAGCGAGCTCGAAGCCGTCGCGCTCGCGGACGATCGCCTCGAGGCGGGCACGCGCCCGCTCGCCGTCGGGATCGGCGAAGAGGATGCACTGCGACTCGTGCTCGCCGCGGCCGATCCGCCCGCGCAGCTGGTGGAGCTGGCTGAGGCCGTAGCGATCCGCCCCCTCGATCAGCATGACCGAGGCGTTGGCGACGTCGATCCCGACCTCGATCACGCTCGTGGCGACGAGGACGTCGGCGGTGCCGTCCGCGAATCGGGCCATCGCCCGCGCCTTGTCCGCCGCCGGCATCTGCCCGTGCAGGACCTCGACCGTGAAGTCGCGGAACTCGCCCCTCGCGAGCCGCTCCGCCTCGCTCGTCGCCGCCTTCGCCTCCTCCTTCTCGGAGTCGCTGACGAGCGGGCAGACGACGTAGGCCTGCCGGCCCTCGCGGAGCCGATCGCGGATGAACCCGTAGGCGCCGTCCCGGCGCTCCTCGCCGACCAGCCAGGTCTTGATCGGTCGGCGACCGGCCGGAAGCTCGCGGAGGACTGTCACATCGAGGTCTCCGAACGCAGTCAGCGACAACGTCCGCGGAATCGGCGTCGCGGTCATGTGGAGGACGTGCGGCGCCACCTCCCCCTTCTCGTCGAGCGCCTGCCGCTGACGCACCCCGAAGCGGTGCTGCTCGTCGACGACCGCGACCGCCAGCCGCGCGAAGCTGACGGTCGGCTCGATCAGTGCGTGGGTGCCGACGACGAGCGGCAGCTCGCCGCCGGCGAGCCGGTCGAGGAGCTCGCGACGGCGGCCGGCGGGGGTCGAGCCAGTCAGCAAGCCGATCGGCGTCGGCGCGCCCGCGAGCAGCGCCTCCAGCGTCGCGAAGTGCTGCTCGGCCAGCGTCTCGGTCGGGGCCATGAGCGCCGCCTGCCGCCCGGACTCGAGCGCCCGCAGCATCGCGTAGAGCGCGACCACGGTCTTCCCGGACCCGACCTCGCCCATCAGCAGCCGCTGCATCGGCTGCTCCGCCGCGAGATCGGCGTCGATCTCGGCGAACGCTCGTCGCTGGTCACCGGTCGGCGCGAACGGCAGCGTCTCGATCCACTCGGCGACGAGCGGCCCGGGCTCTCCGAGCGCCGCCGCGGGGCGGGCACTGCGGCGCTCGCCGCGGCGAAGCTGGAGCGCCGCCTGGTGGAGGAACAGCTCCTCGTAGGCGAGCCTGGCGCGGGCCGGGCCGAGATCCTCACGGCGGCGCGGGAAGTGCATGGCGAGGCGGGCGTCGGCGGCACCCGGAAAGCCGTGCCGGGTCCTGACGGCGCCCGGCAGCGGCTCGAGCACCGCGGGAGCGAGGGCGAGGGCGGTCCAGACCCACTCACGAATCCGCTGCACACGCAGTCCCTCACCGCTCGGGTGGACCGGGACGATGCCGGTGGTGTGCAGTCCCGCCGGCGGCCCGGGGGCGTCGCGGATCGGGTCCGCTCCGCCCTCCCCCGCCTCCCCCGCCCCGACGATCTCGAACGCGTCCGGGCGGAAGCTGCGCCCGTCGCTGCTGCCGCTGAGCAACAGGCGGACGCCGGGCTTGAGCCGGTCGGCGAGCCAGGCCTGGTTGAACCAGGCGACGGCGATCGCGCCCGACCCGTCGGCGACGCTCGCCTCGACGATCCGCAGATTCCGCCGCCGGGTCGGCCGGAGCCGGGCGCTGCGGACCTCGGCGAGGACGGTCGCGGGGCGCCCGGGGACGAGCTCGGCGATCGGCGTGACGACCGAGCGGTCCGCCCAGTCGTGGGGGTAATGCTCGATCAGGTCGCCGAAGGTCGCGATCCCGATCCGCGCCGCGGCGGCGGCGATCTTCTCGCCGACGCCGCGGAGATCGGTCAGCGGCCGGGCGAGACGCGAGCGCGGCGGGCGAGCACGCAGCGGCGCCGCCAGCAGCTCCTCGCGATCCCCGCCGCCGCCGCCGAACGCCGGCGGCGGCTCCGGGGCGCCGGCACCGGCTGCCGGGGTTGCGGTCGATCCTGCTGTGCTCATCGCGGCCTCACCAGCCGAGGATAGGAGCGGGCGGGCACGGAACCTCCGTCGCGTAGATTCCGAGGCGATGTCAGCCATCTTCGGTCGCCACCCCGAGCCGGATCCCGCCACCGGGATCGCCGCCAACGGGCACCCTCGCGAATCGGTCTGGGACTACCCCCGCCCGCCCCGCGTCGAGCCGCTCGACCGCCGAGTCCGGGTCGCTCTCGGCGGCGAGACGATCGTCGACGTACCCGGTGCGCTCCGGGTCCTCGAGACCGCCGGGGCGCCGACCGTCTACGTGCCGCTCGCGGCCGTGCGCGAGGGATCGCTGGTGCCGGTCCCCGGCAGCAGCTTCTGCGAGTGGAAGGGCGCCGCCCGGTACTGGGACGTCGTCGCCGGCGGCGCCACGGCGAGCCGCGCGGCCTGGGGCTATCCGGAGCCGAGCGAGGCATTCACGATGCTTCGCGACCTCGTCTCCTTCTACCCGGCCCTCGTCGAGTGCCGCCTCGACGACGAGCTCGTCGATCCGCAGCCGGGGGGTTTCTACGGCGGCTGGGTGACCGCGGAGATCACCGGTCCGATCAAGGGCGGCCCCGGCTCGGCCGGCTGGTGAGGACTACGGCCGGACGGGGTCCCGCCGGTGGCGGGAGAACATCTCCTCGACCCAGCGAAAGCCGCGGCGCTCGCGCAGCGGCTCCTTGAAGGCCTCGTACGCCGGCGGCGTGTCGGGAAGCGCGGGCCCCTGCGCAGGGGCGACTACCGGGACGAACAGCGCGGCCGCCGTCAGATCGGCGACGCTGAACCGATCGCCGACGAGGTAGTCGCCGTCGTCGACGTCGAGCTCGGCCTCGAGCCGGTCGAGAGCCGCAAGGACCTTCTCCCGAGCCTCCGCCGCCGCCTCGTGGGAGGCGACGCGATAGCGGGCCTGCGTGAACATCGCCGTCCCTCGCGCCGCGACGCTGACGACCCGCGGGTTCGCCGCCAGCCGCTCGGGGAGGATCCCGGCCGTGAACTGACGAAGCTCCTCGCCACTCGCCTCGTGGAGCTCGTGGAACGCGAGCAGCCGCGCGTACGGGCCGAGTTGCTCGTCGAAGAAGTCCTCGAGCGTCGAGGGCCCGGGCGCGATCGGACGGGTCCTCGGGGTAGAGCGGCGGATCGGGCCAGCGCTCCTCGACCGCCGCGATGATCGCGGTCGAATCGCCGATCGCACGGCCATCGATCTGCAGCAGCGGGAACGTCTTGCCGGCACCGCGGGTGAGCCAGAGCGCAACTGCCATGTGGGCCCCCGGAGGCGGAGCCTTGCGCACGGCGGCCACCCCCTTGTAGTCGAGCGCCCAGCGGGCCTTCTCGTTGTAGTGGGAGACCGGGATGTGCCAGAGGACCGGATCCCCTTGGTTCGAGCTCACGCGCACACGCTATCCGCGGTTGCCCGGCGCCGCGAATCCCGGGTCACTGCGATGCCAGCAACCACCAGTAGTGAGGCTGGCCGCCGTGATGGGCCTCGGACTCGATCGGCTCGGCGACCAGGCCGGTCACCTCGTCGATCGGAATCGGCGCCCCCTCGCCCTCGACGATCGTGACTATCTCGGCGCCGTCGCTGAGCGCCTCGATGGTCGAGACGAGGGTCGAGCCCGCCCCGCCCCAGGCGATCACCTCGCCGTCGACGAAGCCGACCGCGTCGCCGCGAACGAACCGCCCCTCGGCGTCGTCGCGAGCGGCGGGAGCGACCGCGCCGGTCCGGGTGTCGGCGAGCGCGCCCGCGAGCCGCTCGACGTTCGCCTCGAGCCCGGCGGTGGGGTCGAGCTCGACCATCGCGACCAGCCCGGCCTGCTGGGAGGTGCAGTCGAGGACGCGCGCGTCGCGGTCGGAGAGCTCGGCGGCGTGCTCGGCGGCGAGGACGACGTTGGGGGAGTTCGGGAGGACCAGGACGCCGTCGGCCCCGACCGAGTGGATCCCGGCCAACAGCTCGTCGGTCGAGGGGTTCATGGTCGGGCCGCCGTTGACGACGGTGGCGCCGAGCTGCTCGTAGAGACTCCGCAGCCCGTCGCCGGAGACGACCGCCACGAGCCCGCAGCTCGACCCCATCGCCTCGAGCCGGCGCTCGCGCTCGGCGACCTGTTCGCGCATGTCGGCCTCGTCGACCTGCGAGACGGCCCCGTGGCCTTCGAAGATGGCCCGCGCCCGCGGCGGCTCGTCGGTGTGGACGTGGACGCGCAGGGTGCGCCGGTCGCCGACGACGAGGATCGAGTCGCCGAGCTCGCGGAGCTGCGACTCGAACGACGGGCCGTCGAGGTCGTCGCCCTGGACGATGAAGTTCACGCACCAGCGAAAGCGGCTGTCGGTGTGCTGGGGGGCCGAGAAGCGGGCCGGCGCCTGGGCGGGGATGTCGACGGTGGGGGTCTCCTCGCCGCGGAGGCCGGCGACCATTCCGGCCATGATCAGCACGAGGCCGTGGGCGCCGGCATCGACCACTCCGGCCTCGGCGAGGACGTCGAGCTGCTCCGGCGTCCGCTGGACGGCCTGCTCGCCGGCTCTGGTGATGACCTCCAGAACGGCGGCGAGGATCTGGTCCTGCTGCTCCTGGCTGAGGTCGGCCGGCAGATTCAGATTCGAGTCCTCGAGGCGGGCGAGGTGCATCGTCGCGGAGTTGGCCATCGCCCGGACGACCGTCAGCATCGTCCCCTCGGCCGGATTGCGAACCGACTCGTAGGCGGCGTCGGCGGCGGACGAGAAGGCGGACGCGACGAGAACCGGGTCGATCAGGTCGCCCGGCCGCGTCGCAAGCTCCTCGGCCGCGCCGCGGACGATCTGGCTCAGGATCACGCCGGAGTTGCCACGCGCCCCCATCAGCGCCGCCCTCGCGACGGCGTGGACGAGCTCGGCGCGGTCGGCCTCCTCCGGCTCCTCGACCTCGATCCGGTCGAGCTCGGCGAGCACCGCCCGCATCGTCAGCGCCATGTTGTCGCCGGTGTCCCCGTCGGCGACCGGATAGACGTTGAGATCGTTGACCTCGTCGCGGCGTGCATCGAGGTATGCGTAGGCGGTCTCGACGATCCGCCGGAAGCGGGCAACTGAGGGATCGGGCATGGGCGCGCTAGTTGTATCGGAGCGCGGGGCGTCCGGCGGCGACGGCCGAGGGCGCTCCAGCCGGATCCCGACCGGGCGGATCGAGGACGGCGAGGCGATGGGCCTCCGGCCGTGAGCCGAGCCGCGCGGTGTCAGGGGGCGCTCAGGCCGCCTTGGTGACCTTGTTGGCCTTGAGGCAGCGCGTGCAGACGTAGACGCGGCGGGGGCCGGAGCCCTCGTCGATCCGCACCTTCTGGAGGTTCGGGTTGAAGCGGCGACGGGTCGCGACCATCGAGTGGCTGCGCGAGTTCCCGACCGCGGGCTTCTTGCCGCAGCTGTGACATACCTTGGCCATCGGAGGCGGCATGGTAGCGACCCCGGCGGGACGGCGGCCGGTGGCGGAGCGAGGTGCTCTAGCGGAGGCGCTCGTCGCCGGTCATCAGGTGCATCATCACTGCGGCGATGGCGGCGTTGCGGCCCTGGTCGCGCTTGCCGCCGCCGGCCCGGGCCTCGGCCTGCTCGCGGGTGTCGCAGGTGATGACGCCGAAGGAGCAGGGGACGCGGGTCTCGAGCGTGACCTGCCGGAGGCCGCTGGCGGACTCGGCGCAGACGAAGTCGTAGTGGTCGGTCTCACCGCGGATGACGACGCCGAGGCAGGCGATGCCGGCGAAGCGGCCCGAGTCGGCACAGAGCTTCGCCGCCAGCGGCAACTCGAAGGCGCCCGGCACCTCGAAGGTCTCGATCGATCCGGCGCCGGCCCCCATCTCGAGAAAGCCCCCGGAGGCGCCGCCGGTCAGGCGTTCGGCGAGGTCTCCGTAGAAGGTGGCCACGCAGATCGCCCACTCGGCCGCGCCGACGCGGTCGCGCTCCTCCGGCTCGAGCTGCCTGATCTCGCCGTCAGCCACCGCCGCCCTCCTCGCCGCCCTCGCGGCCGCTGCGCCCGTCGCGCTCCTGCTCGTCGTGGATCATCTCATCGTCGAAGGCGAGGCCCTGATGGTGAAGGGTGTGCCCCATCCGGTCCCGCTTCGTCGCGAGGTAGTCCTCGTTGTGCCGGTTGGCCACGGCGACGATCGGCACCTGCTCGGTGACCGACAGGCCGTAGCCCTCGAGGCCGATGATCTTCTTCGGGTTGTTGGTCAGGATCCGGATGCTGCCGAGCCCGAGATCCTGAAGGATCTGCGCTCCGATCCCGTAGTCGCGGAGATCGGCGGGCAGCCCGAGCTTGAGGTTGGCGTCGACCGTGTCGAGGCCCTCCTCCTGGAGCTTGTAGGCCCTGAGCTTGTTGAGCAGCCCGATCCCGCGGCCCTCCTGGGAGAGGTAGAGGAGGACACCGCTGCCCTCGTTCTCGATCATCGCCAGCGCCGCGGCGAGCTGGTCGCCGCAGTCGCAGCGCAGCGAGTGGAAGACGTCGCCCGTCAGACACTCGCTGTGGACGCGAACGAGCACGTCGTCTCGGCCGGCGACGTCGCCCTTGACCATCGCGACGTGATGCTTGTCGTCGACGAGCGAGCGGTAGCCGACCGCGGTGAAGTCGCCGAACTCGGTCGGCAGCGAGGTCGCGACGATCCGCTCGACGAGCTTCTCCTGTTGACGCCGGTAGGCGATCAGGTCGGCGATCGTGATCATCTTCAGGCCGTGGAGCTCGCAGTAGGACGCGAGGTCCGGGACCCGGGCCATCGTGCCGTCGTCGTTCATGATCTCGCAGATCACGCCGGACGGATTGAGCCCGGCGAGCCGCGCGAGGTCGACGCTCGCCTCGGTGTGGCCGGTCCGCTCGAGCACCCCGCCGGCCTTGGCTTTGAGCGGGAAGATGTGGCCGGGGATGTGGAGGTCGCCGGGACCCGAGCCCGGGTCGATCGCGACCTGGATCGTCCGCGCCCGGTCGTGGGCGGAGATGCCGGTCGTGACGCCCTCGGCGGCCTCGATCGAGACCGTGAAGGCGGTCTGAAGCGGCGCCTCGTTCTTGGCCGTCATCAGGTTCAGGTCGAGTTCGTCGCAGCGCTGCGAGGTCAGCGCGAGACAGATCAGCCCGCGGCCGTGCGTCGCCATGAAGTTGATCGCCTCCGGCGTCGCGAACTGGGCGGCCATGACGAGGTCGCCCTCGTTCTCGCGGTCCTCGTCGTCGCAGACGACGACCATGCGGCCGCGGCGAATCTCCTCGATCGCCTCGTCGATCGTCGTGAACGGCGCTCTCGACCCGCTCGTGGCCGTTGTCGTCTCTTCACTTTCCATTGTTCACCTCGAAGCCTTTCAGCAGGCGTTCTGCGTGTCTGGCGATGACGTCGACCTCGACGTTGACCGGATCACCGGCTCCGATCGTGCCGAAGGTTGTCCGCTGGAGGGTCTCCGGGATCAGCGAGACCTCGACGATACGCCCCTCGACGCCCGCGACCGTGAGGCTGACACCGTTCAGGGCGATCGACCCGCGCTCGACGACGTAGCGTTCGAGGGCCTCGGGAAGCTCGACCCGGACACGGCGGGCGAAGCCGTCCTCGGCGACGGCGACGATCCGCCCGGTCCCGTCGACGTGGCCCTGGACGAAATGGCCCCCGAGCCGGTCGGAGGCACGCATCGCGGGCTCGAGGTTGACCGGCGAGCCCGGAGCGAGGGCGCCGAGGGCGGTCAGCTCCAGTGTCTGGTTCATGACGTCGGCCGCGAAGCCGCCGGGGCCGGGGTCGACGGCCGTCAGGCAGGCCCCGGAGACCGCGACCGAATCGCCGGATGCGAGCTCGCCGCCGACTTCGGCGGCGATCCGCAGCCGGGCGCCGCCCTCGCCCCGATCGATCGCCTCGACCGATCCGACCTCCGCGATCAGGCCCGTGAACATCTCACCACTCCCGGAGCCTGGCACGGGCGAGCATGTCGTCGCCGACCGGCTCCCAGGCGACGGCGAGGGCCCGGTCGGCGTCGTCGATCCGCTCCGCGCCGCTGCCTCCGAGCAATGGTCTGGCATCAGCGCCGCCGAGCACGATCGGAGCGTAGAAGAGGCGAAGCTCGTCCAGTTCGCCGGCGTCGGCGAACGCGCCGGCGAGGGTCGGCCCGCCCTCGAGCAGGATGCTGGTGACGCCCCGGCGCCCGAGCTCGGCGAGTGCTGAACCGATGCGGTCCGCCCCATCCCCGGGGCAGACGATCACCTCGACGCCGGCGTCGGCGAGTGCGCCGGCGCGGCGCGGATCCGCTCCGGCTCCGGCCACCACCGTCACCGCCGCCTCCGCGACGCTCGTGACGAGGTTCGAGTCGAGCGGCAGGCGGCAGTCGGAGTCGAAGACGACCCGTCGCGGCTGCCGCTCGGCGTCGACGCCGCGGGCGGTCAGCATCGCGTCGTCGGCGAGGGCGGTGCCGATGCCGACGACGACGGCATCGGCCTCCGACCGCCACCGATGGACGAGCCGACGCGAGGACTCGCCGGAGATCCACTGCGAGTCGCCCGCCCCGGTCGCCGTGCGGCCATCGAGGGTCAGAGCCGACTTGAGGACGACGAGCGGGCGTCCGGTGCGTGCGTGCTTGCGGAAGGGCTGGTTCAGGAGCCGTGCCGCCGCCGCGTCCCCGCCGTCGGACCACTCGACCTCGACGCCGCCGTCGCGGAGGATCCCGGGGCCGCGGCCGCTCGCCTTCGCGCTCGGGTCGTCGGATGCGATCACCACGCGAGCGATCCCCGCCGCGAGGATGGCGTCGGTGCATGGTGGCTGGCGACCGTGATGAGCGCACGGCTCGAGTGTCACGTGGATCGTCGCGCCGGCGAGGTTCGCTCCCGCCGCCCGAGCAGCCTCGATGGCGGCGACCTCCGCGTGCGGTCCGCCGAGACGCGCGTGAAAGCCCTCACCGAGCACGCGGCCGGCGTGGTCGACGACCACCGCCCCGACGAGGGGGTTGGGGCTGACCCGGCCGCGGCCGCCCGCCGCCAGCTCGAGCGCGCGGCGCATCGGCTGCTGCTGCTCGGTGGAGACGTTGGAATTCACGCTTCGGGGGCCTCCCCGCGCCGTTTCCGGCAGTTGATTGACTAGTCAGTCAACTTGGATGGTAGCGCCCGGGACGCCGATCTCAAGGGCCGATTCGCGGGATCCGCAGATGCGGCAACTATCCTGCCTCCCGCCGCCCCCGAACGCCAGGAGCGACTTTGTCCGACGCCGAGCTGATCCTGATCGGCGGCCTCCTGCTCGGCGCCGGAATCGCCGCCGCGATGGTCGCCGACCGCGTCCGGGTCCCTGGGCTGATCCTCTTTCTCGGGCTCGGAATGCTCGTCGGCAGCGAGGGGCCGGGTGGCGTCGAGTTCGACGACGTCGAGCTGACCAGGACGCTCGGCACTATCGGCCTCGTGCTGATCCTCTTCGAGGGCGGCCTGACCGCCGGCTGGCAGGAGATCCGCCCGGTCCTGCGGACGGCGCTGTCGCTGGCCGTCGTCGGCACGGTGCTGACCGCCGTCCTCGGTGCCCTCGCGGCGGCGTGGCTGTTCGATCTCGGGACCCTCGAGGCGCTGATCGTCGGCTCCGCCATCGCCGCGACCGACTCGGCGGCGATCTTCGCCGTGCTCCGCGGCTCTACCCTGCGCCGCCGACTCGCCCGAGCGCTCGAGGGCGAGTCGGGCCTCAACGACCCCGTCGCCGTCCTCCTCGTGACCGGATTCATCGCCTGGATCGAGGAGCCCGGCTTCGGGATCACCGACATGGCGGTCGACTTCGCCGGCGAGCTGCTGATCGGCGCCGTGGTCGGAGTCGTCGTCGGCTACGCGGCTCGCTGGGCGTTCATGCGGCTCGACTACCCGACCCCCGGCCTCTACCCGGTCGCCTCGATGGCGGCCGCAGCGCTCGCGTTCGGGCTCGCCGACGTCGGCCACGGCTCCGGCTTCCTCGCCGTCTACCTGACCGGGCTCGCGCTCGGCACCGGGATCGTTCCAGCCCGGCGCACCGTGACCGCCTTCCATCAGGGCCTGAGCTGGGTGGCACAGATTTCGCTGTTCTTCCTGCTCGGTCTGCTCGTCTTCCCGAGCGGCCTGGTCGACGTCGCCTGGCAGGGGACGGCGCTCGCGCTGTTTCTGATCTTCGTCGCCCGGCCGATCGCGACCCTGATCGCGAGCCAGGTCGACTCGTTCAGGTTCCGCGAGCGGGCGATGCTGAGCTGGGCGGGGCTGCGGGGGGCGGTGCCGATCTGGCTGGCGACGTTCCCGGTGATCGCCGGGATCGAAGGCAGCGAGCTGCTCTTCAACGCGATCTTCTTCGTGGTCGTGATCTCGACCCTGCTGCAGGGCTTCACCTTCGAGCCGCTGGCGCGGCGACTCGGGCTGACGACCGGCGAAGCCGCCCTCCCCCGCCCCGTCGTCGAGACGGGAATGATCCAGGAGCTCGGCGGCGACGTGCTCGCGTTCCGGGTCGAGCCGGGTGACGCCGCCGTCGGCCGGATGATCAAGGAGCTCGGCCTGCCTCGCGAGGCGCTGATCAACCTGATCGTTCGCGCGGAGCAGGCGCTCCTACCCCGCGGCTCGACCGTCGTCGAAGCGGGCGACGAGCTTCACATCCTCGTCCGCCGCGAAACCCGGAACGAGATCACCCGGCTGCTCGGGACCTGGCGCGGCGGCCCGATCAAGGGCGTGCCGAGGCTGCCGATCGGAGTCCGCGGATCACCCGCCATCTTCTCGGTCCGGCCGACACGTCCGAGCGACGGCGACACCGGCAACCCGGAGACGGTCGACGGCGTCGCCGTCGCCGTCACGCTGCGGACGCGATCGGACGTGCCGGCTGCCATCGTCGCCCTCGTCGATGGGCGCTTCGCGGTCACCGGGCCGGACCTGATGGTCGTCGGCGGCCGCCGCAACATGACCCGGTGGTGTGCGGAGCGGGCTGAGCGGGCCGAGACGTCGCCCCAGGACCGGGCCTGGCTGCAGGAGGCGATCGGCGCGATCGACGCGCCGGCTCTGGGGTAGGCGGACCGCCGCCTACTCGGCGCCGACCGCGACGGCGATCTCCGCGTAGGCGGCCGCGGCGTCGGGCCTGCCGAAGATCGCCGAGCCGGCGACGAACCAGTCGGTGCCGGCCGCCGCGGCGCCGGGTCCGGTCCCGGGATCGATTCCGCCGTCGACCTCGATCACCGCGCCGGGGGCGAGGGCCCGGAGCGCCTCGAGCTTGCCGAGCGACCCGGGAATGAAGGGCTGGCCGCCCCAGCCGGGGTTGACGCTCATGCAGAGCAGCAGGTCGCAGTCGGCGGCGATCGACTCCAGCGCCGCGACGGGGGTGCCGGGGTTGATCGCGACGCCGGCGTTGCAGCCAGCCTCGTGGATCGCGTGAGCGACGCGGTTCAGGTGCGGGGTCGCCTCGGCGTGGAAGGTGATCGAGTCGGCGCCGGCGCGGGCGAACTCGGAGACCTGCGACTCGGGCCGCTCGATCATCAGGTGGCAGTCGACGAAGGCACCGGCCGCATGGATGCGATCGGCGACCGCACCGACGATCAGCGGCCCGATCGTGATCGGCGGGACGAAGTCGCCGTCCATGACGTCGACGTGAACGACCTTCGCGCCGGCCGCGAGCACCTCGTCGACCTGCTCCCCGAGGCGGGCGAAGTCGGCAGAGAGGATCGACGGAGCGACCCTGCGGCCGGATGGCATCGCCGGGCGCTCGGCCATCAGATGACCCGCAGCATCGAAGTGCCGCATTCCTGGCACCTCAGGTCCTGGTCGACGCTCATCCGCACGATCGTCTGGTGGGTGCCGCAGCCGGGGCACTGCGAGACGAGCTCGTAGCGCTGCAGGCAGTTGACGCACCGAAAGCGACCGGGAAGCTGCGTCGGGCGCAGCCAGGGCTCGCCGCAACCGGGACAGGAGGGCCGCGAGAAGGTCGTCGAACCCGGTTCGGCCGATGAGCTCATGCCGCGATCGTAGTGGTCAGGGTGGCGGGTGCCGGCGGCGTCCCGGCGTCAGGGCTCGAGGGCGGCGACGAAGAACCCGTCGGTCCGGTCGCGATCGTTGCGGGTCTGCAGGAAGCGGCCGTCGCCGGGCGCGGCGAGCGCTCCGAGACCGGACACGGCACCGAGATCCCCGAGCGCGGCATCCGCCGCGCCGGCAACGTCCTCGTTCTCGCGGCGGGAGATCGTGCAGGTCGAGTAGACGATGCGGCCGCCTGCTCCGGCCGCCTCGACCGCGCGGGCGAGGATCCGCGCCGCCGTCAGCGCCATCGTCTCGATGTCGTCGGGGTCCCGCCGCCAGCGGGCGTCGGGACGCGAGGCGAGCGTGCCGAGCCCCGAGCACGGCGGATCGACGAGGACGGCATCGAACGGCCCGGCGGGAGGCGGCCCGGTGGCGTCCTCCCTGACGACCGTTGCCGCGGATGCACCGAGCAGGTCCAGCAGCTCCCGCAGCTCCCGCGCGCGTCCGGGATCGCGCTCGACGGCGACGAGCCCGGCACCCTTCCCGCCGAGGGCCGCGGCGACCTGGCCGGCCTTGATTCCGGGACCGGCGCAGAGGTCGAGGACCCGCTCCCCGGGTTCGGGCGCCAGCACCTCTGCGACGAGCGCCGAGGCCCGGGACTGCGGGACGACGACGCCCGCCGCGACCAGCTCCTCGACCCTCCCCCGCTCGCCGCCGGTTACGACGATCGAGCCGGCCGGCGCCGGCGGTGACGCGGGATCGGCCACCCGAGCCTCGACCCCGACCGCCGCCAGCGCGGCGAGCGCCGCCTCGCGGTCGCCGCGGAGGGAGTTGACCCGGAACGCGAGCTCGGGCGGCTCGTTGATCGCAGCGAGCAGCGAGCGGGCCGGCTCCGGTCCGAGCTCCTCCCACCAGAGCTCGGCCAGCCAGACCGGCACCGAGTGGCGGATGGCGGCGGCGGCCGGGTCGTCGTCGCCGAGGCCTGCGATGAGCTCGTCGCGCTCGCGCACGGCCCGCCGGAGGACCGCGTTCACGAGCCCGGCCCCGTGCCGGTGTCCGCCGCGGCCTTTCGCGAGTGCGACGGCCTGATCGACGGCCGCGTGGTCGGCGGCGCCGGGAGCGAAGAAGAGCTCGAACAGCCCGAGCCGGAGCGCCGCCCGCAGCGGCGGATCGATCCGTTCGACGGACCGGCCGGCGAGCGCGGCGACGAAGTGGTCGGTCGTGCCGCGGCGCTGGACCGCGCCGTAGGCGAGCGCCTGCGCCTGCGCCCGCTCGCGGCCCTCGAGGCCGAGCCGCGCGGCGGCGGCGCGCAGCGCCCGGTCGGCCCAGGCATCGTCCTCGAACACCCGCCGGAGCGTCTCGAAGGCGGCCCGGCGGGCCGGCGTCGCGGCGCTCACTGCGAGGGCCGGGCGAGCGGCTCCGGGGGCCCGTGGCCCCGCAGGTAGTCGAGTGCGGGCATCCACCTGCCGCCCGCGGGTTGCACCGATCCGATCCGCAGGGCACCCTCGCCGCAGCCGAGCAGCAACCCGTCCTCGGCCGGCGCGAACTCGCCGGGAGGCGGACCGTCGGCGAGCGCGACCGGGTCGCGGAGGCCGAGGCGGCTCTCGTCACCGAGGACGACGAAGGCGCCGACGTGGGGGGTCAGGGCGCGGATCCGGAGCGCCTCGTCCCGAGCCGGGCCCCAGGGATCGACCCGACGCTCAGGAGCCTCGATCTTCTCGGCGTAGGTGACGCCGTCCTCGGGCTGCTCGGCGTAGTCGAGCGGTCCCTGGGCGCGGCGGTCGAGCGCTTCGGCCAGCAGCTCGCCCCCGACCGCCGCCAGGCGCCCGGCGAGGCTGCCGTAGTCGTCGACGGGTCCGATCTGCTCCTCCCGGCGGAGCGCCACCGGACCGGAGTCGAGTCCGGCCGCGAGCCGCATCACGCAGACTCCGGTGGTCTCGTCCCCGGCCATGATCGCCCGCTCGATCGGCGCGGCGCCGCGCCAGCGGGGCAGCAGCGACGGGTGGACGTTGAGCAGCTCGACGCCCGAGAGCAGTGGCTCGCGGATGATCTGGCCGAAGGCGCAGACGATGCCGACCTCGGCACCGGAGTCGAGCAGGCGCTCACTCACGGCGGGGACGTTGACATCGGGCTCCTGCAGCAGCTCGAGCTCGAGTTCGCGGGCGACCACGGCAACCGGGGGCGGCGCGAGCTTGCGACCCCGGCCGCGCGGGCGGTCGGGCGGCGCGACGACGAGCGCCGGCCGGTGCGGCCCCTCCGCAAGCCGTTGCAGGATCACGGCGGCGAACTCGGAGGTGCCGAGGTAGAGAGTCCTCACTCCGGGTCTGGCTCTGGAGGCTCGAGCATCGATGGGTCGAAGTGCTCGCCCTCGCGCAATGCACGCAGGGCGGCCCGGCGCTGGGGACGCTCGGTCCGGTCGAGGATCAGGATGCCGTCGAGGTGATCGATCTCGTGCTGCAGGACGCGGGCCTCGAGACCGCTCGCCTCGAGCAGGATCGGGGAGCCGGAGAGATCGGCGGCCCGCACCCGCGCATGGAGCGGCCGCTCGACGTCGACGAGGACGTTGGCGAGGCTGAGACAACCTTCCTCGGCGGTGATCAGCTCCTCCGAGACCCACTCGACCTCGGGGTTGACGATCGCCTGGGGCTCCGCGTCGGGCCCCGCCTGGAAGACGAGCATGCGCCGCATCAGCCCGAGCTGGGTTGCGGCCAGGCCGATCCCGAGAGCCCCTTGCATGAGACCGATCATCCGCTCCGCCTCGCGCTCGAGCTCGAGACCGAACTCGCTCACCTCCGAAGCCCTCGACTTCAGGACCGGGTCGCCGAACTGCCGGACCTCGCCGAGCGCCTGGCGGCGCCGCTCGAGCGTCTCCTCGTCGAGATCGTCGAGGGTCTCGCGCGCGTCCTCGAGCTCGTCCGTCTCCGTCTCCGCTTCGGCCATGCCGCGATTCTAGGTGGCCGCACTCACTGGGGATCGACATCGACCGCGAGCGTCACGCCCTTCAGTGCCGCGACCACCCCCGGATCGGCGAGGGCCGTGCGGACGGCGGCCGCGTCGCGATCGGCCGCGGCACTCTTGATCAGCAGACGCCGACGGAACCGGCCACGGCGGCGGAACCTCGGCGCCGGGCCGAGCAACTCCGCGTCCGGGCCGAGGACGGGCCGCAGCGCGGCCGCGACTCGCTCGCCGGCGGCGATCAGCGTCGGCTCCGCCGGCCCGGTGAGCTCGACGGCGAGCAGCGAGGAGAACGGCGGATAGCCGAACTCGCGACGCCGTTCGAGCTCGCCGGCGAGAAAGCCGGCCGTGTCGTGGCGAGCCGCGGCGACGATCGGAGCCGCCGCCGGAGCGAGCGTCTGAACGAGGACGCGACCACCGCGCTCGCCGCGGCCGCTGCGGCCCGCGAGCTGGGAGACGAGGGCGAAAGTGCGCTCCTCGGCGCGGAAGTCCGGATACCGCAGCGTCGAATCGGCGTCGATCAGGACGCTGAGCGAAACGTCGGGGAAGTCGTGGCCCTTGGCGACCATCTGGGTCCCGACGAGCACACCACCGGGGGCCCGCTCGAACTCGGTCAGCACGCGGCCGTGGCCGCCGCGCCCCGAGACCGTGTCAGCGTCGAGGCGGAAGACCGGCGCCGGCGCAGCCAGCTCGCCGACGAGCTTCTCGATCCGCTCCGTCCCCGCCCCGTGCCGGGAGATCGAGACCGAGCCGCACTCCGCGCAGGCCTTCGGGACCGGTTCGGTGTGGCCGCAGTGATGGCAGCCGACGACCGCGGCCCCCCGGTGGAGGACGAGCGAGACGTCGCAGTTCGGGCAGATGACGGCGGCCCCGCAGGCGCCGCAGCTCAGGTGGGGGGAGAAGCCGCGCCGGTTCAGCATCACGATCGCCTTCGCCCCGCCGTCCGCTCCGAGGCCCGCCAGCGCCTCCCGGGTGACCGGGTGAAGCGGGCCCGCCGAGCCCGGCACCTCCCGCATGTCGAGGATCTCGACCGGCGGGAGCGGCCGGCCGTCGATCCGCTCGGGCAGCTCCAGCCGGTCGAGCTCCGCCCAGCTCTCGGGTCGCGGCGTCGCGCTGCCCGCGAGATACAGGGCTCCCGCGTCCGCCGCCCGGCGCCGCGCGACCGCGCGGGCGTCGTAGCGCGGATCGCCCTCCTGCTTGTAGGAGGAGTCGTGCTCCTCGTCGACGACGATCAGGCCGAGGTCGGACACCGGCGCGAAGACGGCCGAGCGCGGGCCGACGCAGACTCGCGCGGTCCCGGCGCGGAGCCGGCGCCATTCGTCGAAGCGCTCACCCTCCGCGAGCCCGGAGTGAAGGACGGCGACGGTGTCGCCGAGGCGGGCGGCGACCCGGCCGACGGTCTGCGGTGTGAGCCCGATCTCGGGCACGAGGAGGATCGCGCTCCGGCCGCGCTCGAGCGCCGCCTCGATCGCGGCCAGGTAGACCTCGGTCTTGCCGGAGCCGGTCACGCCGTGGAGCAGGCGCTCGCGCTGGCCCGCGCCGTCGAGTGCTCCGATCAGCGCGTCCGCGCAGGCCTGCTGCTGCGCCGAGAGCCGGGGCGCGTCCGCGACGGCTCCGACCGTGTCGATCCTCGGCGCCCGCCGGACCTCCCGGGTATGGCGCTCGACGAGGCCCCTGCCGGCGAGCGCGGAGAGGACGCCGGAGTCGGCACCCGTGAGCTCCCGGATCCGCGGCCCCGACAGCTCTCCGTCGGCGGCCAGGAGCTCGAGCACCGACCGCTGCCGCGCGCCGAGGCGCACGGCATCGGGGCCGTCCCCGATCGCGGCCTCCCCGGCGGCGGTGACCTGCGCCGTCCGCTCGGTCAGCGGCCGCATCGACTTCGGCTTACGGCCGGTTCCGGAGCCCGGCGGCAGCACCAGGGCGAGCCCGCGAGGCGGCGTCGAGCAGTAACGCTCGGCGACCCAGAGGCCGAGCCGGACCAGCTCCGGCGTGGCGCCTGCCTCGATCGCCTCGATCGGCTCCGCGAGCCGCTCCGGCGGGAGGTCGCTCTCGGCCGCAACGGCGACGACGACGCCGAGCATCCGGCGCCCCGAGAAGGGCACCACCAGGAGCGATCCGACCCCGACGCCGGCCTTGACCATCGACTCGGGCAGCCGGTAGTCGTAGGGCCCTCGCAGCGCCCTCGTCGTCGTCATCGGCTCGACTTTCGCGATCTCCATGACAGCGCCTGAAGCTACGTCCTTTCACGGACGCACGGCTCGCGGTATATCTTGCGCACGTGGCGCTTAACCTCGGACCAGGAGAGCAGGTCGTCTTCGAAGGGCACCCGTCTTGGCGGGCGATCCTCGGCTTCTACATCAAGGGGATCCTGATCGTCGCCGTGATCGCGGCGATTGTGGCCCTCGTCGACAGCGGCTCCAACGCCTTCCTCGTGACGATGATCGTCATCGTCGGCGCCGCGATCGTCGTCCTCACGGGATTCCTGCGACGCGTGTCGACGCGCTACACGATCACCACCCGGCGGCTCAACATCAAGCACGGGATCATCTCCCGCGACGTGCAGGAGACGAAGATCGAGCGGGTCCAGGACGTCAACTACCGCCAGACGCTCTACCAGCGGATCATGCAGATCGGCGACGTGGACTTCGACACCGCGGCGAGCAACTCCGAGTCGGACTTCGTGTTCGCCGGGGTCGCCAACCCGGAACAGGTCGTCGATCGCGTCCATCACGCAACCGAGCCGGTCGGACCGCCCCCAAGCACGCGCGACGAGGCCGATACGCGTTACGGCTCCGGGCTCTAGGAGCCCTGAACCCCACTCCACCCCCCGGTGGGCCGGATCGGCGACGCTATGCGGCGCCGACCTGGCCCACGGTCCGACGGTGGGCCGGCCCGGGACCCGGGCGCGGGGGATCAGGCGGAGGCGCCGACCTCCGCGCCGCGGCCGGCGGCCGCCCGCAGATCGTCGACCCTGTCGGTGCGCTCCCAGGTGAAGTCCCCGCCTTCGCGGCCGAAGTGGCCGTAGGCGGCGGTCGCCTGGTAGATCGGCCGGTGCAGGTCGAGGTAGCGGCGGAACGCTCCCGGCCGGAGATCGAAGACCTCCTCGACCGCGTCGGTCAGCTTCGCGTCCTCGATCTTGCCGGTGCCGAAGGTCTGGACCATCAGCGAGATCGGGTGGGCGACACCGATCGCATAGGCGAGCTGGACCTCGCAACGATCCGCCAGGCCGGAGGCGACGACGTTCTTGGCGACGTAGCGCGCGGCATAGGCGGCCGAGCGGTCGACCTTCGACGGATCCTTGCCGCTGAAGGCGCCGCCACCGTGGCGAGCGGCGCCGCCGTAGGTGTCGACGATGATCTTGCGGCCGGTCAGCCCGGCGTCGCCGACCGGGCCGCCGATCACGAACTTGCCGGTCGGGTTGACGAGCAGGGTCCGCCGCAGCGCCTCGGCGTCGTAGAGCCCCGCGTACTCCTCGTCGAGGACCGGGACGATCACGTGCTCCCAGAGGTCGGGCTTGATCTTCTCCTCGCAGTCGATTCCCTCGGCGTGCTGAGTCGAGATCAGGATCCGGACGACCTCGACCGGAGCCCCGTCGCGGTAGCGGACGGTCACCTGGGTCTTGCCGTCGGGACGGAGGTAGTCGAGCGTCCCGTCCTTGCGAACCTGCGATAGCCGGCGGGCGAGGGTGTGCGCGATCTGGATCGGCATCGGCATCAGCGCCCGCGTCTCGTTCGTGGCGTACCCGAACATCATTCCCTGATCGCCGGCTCCGTCCTGGTCGAACTCGTCGTCGTCGGTGACGTCGGTGCGCACCTCGTAAGCCTTGTCGACACCCTGGGCGATGTCGGCGGACTGCTCGTCGATGGCCGTCATCACCGCGCAGCTGTTGCCGTCGAACCCGTAATCGCCGCAGTCGTAGCCGATCTCGGTGATCGTCTTGCGGACGATCTTCGGGACGTCGACGTAGGTCGAGGTCGAGATCTCGCCGGACACGACCACGAGACCGGTGTTGACGAGCGTCTCGCAGGCGACACGACCACCCGGATCCTCGGCGAGGACCGCGTCGAGAATGCCGTCTGAGATCTGGTCGCAGATCTTGTCGGGATGACCCTCGGTCACGGACTCGGACGTGAACAGGTGCTCACCCTCTCCGACATGGATGTGCTCGGTGATCTCGCTGGTCATCTGTCTGCTCGCCTCTTTTCGCTGATTTCCCACCGGCTCGCGGCCGGCACGGTGTTTGCGCTTCGGGGAATGCTATTCGCCCAGGGGCGGGGAGTCGATCTCCGGCGTCTGGCGCGGGCCGACCTCGATGCGCAGGTCGGTGTCGAGCCGCTCCTCGCCGCCGTCGACCGCCAGCGCCGCCGCGGTCAGCGAGCGCAGATCGGGCGCGTAGGTCGTGTAGGTGGGATCGGTCGCCAGGCCCGCCTGCTCACCGAGGTTGAGCAGGCCGGTCAGATCGAGGTAGGCGATCATCGAGACCGAGTCGGGGAAGCCCTCGGTCACGGCCCGGTACTTCTCGGACTCGTCGAGCCCGCCGTCGAGCGAGCGCGCCTGCTCGATGGCGAGCGAATCGGTCGCGATCATGAGCAGGTCGTCCCAGATCGCGTAGGTGAGGTTGACGGCCGGGCTGATCGCGAGCGACTGCGCCTGCAGGCCGGCGATCTGGATCGTCTCGAACGTCGCCGGGCCGCCGTTCTTCGGCTTCGCCAGAGCCTGCGCGACGGGATTCTGCAGGCGGGCCAGCGCCTGGCGGGCGGCCTCGGGATCGACGTCCTCGGCGAGCAGGCTCACGTACGGCGTCGCCGAGTCGGGCGTGACGCCGGGCGTCGCCTCGCTCGCCTCGGCGGCGACCGGCTGCAGCGTGAGCGCGGCCTCCGAACCGAGCAGCGGCAGCAGGTCGTCGCCGATGTCGATCCCGGCCTGTTCGCCGAGGCTGCGGGAGAAGCGGCGGAACGCGGCGGCGAGGGCCGGCGAGCTGCTCTCGGCCTGATCGAGGAGCCCTCCGACACCCTCCTGCGGGTCGCCGAGGCCCAGGTAGGCGAGCGAGGAGGGACCGATGTCGGCGGTCAGGCTCGGCGTGAAGGCGGGCAGCGCGGCGAAGAAGCCGGGAGCGGCTCCACCGCGGTCGGGGTCGAGATCGCTGCGGACTGCGAGCCGCAGGCCCCCGTCGTCGGCACTCAGCGAGGCGGCGGCACCCTCGGTCACCGCCGAGTCGACGAAGGTGTCGATCGGCTCGAGGCCGCGCGAGCCGAACAGCGCCCGCGCCCCTTCGCCCGAGACGTATGCATAGGCGACGCGATCGGCTGGAAGCTGGTCGAGAACCGCCGTCCCATCGGCCCCCTCCAGGGTGCCCTCGCCCTCCAGCATCGCCTCGAGGCCGGTGCGCGATCCGATCAGCAGGAAGCCGTCCTCGACGACCCAGGCAGAGCCCCGGCGGCCGATCGAGATGTCGGTGCCGTTCGCGGTCGCGGTCGACTGCTTCGGCCCGATCAGATCGGTCGCGAACTTCTCGGCGCCGTCGCTGTCGTCGGCCTCGATCATCAGCACCCGCTCGCCGTTGAGGCCGGCGGGCAGGGCCGCGAGCGCAAGCTCGCCGCCCGCCCACGGCTCGACCTGGCGGCCGTAGTCGACGTCGACTCCGGCGATTCCGCTGAGGGCGTCGACCGCGATCCGCGAGAGCAGCGGGATGCGCTCGGAGATCCCGGTCGCCGCCGCGAACTGCTCGGATTCCGGATCGACGTCGAGGTGGACGTAGGCGAGCGCATCGGCCGGCACCAGTGCGATCGCGTCGTCATCGGGGGGGCAGCTGTCGCCCCCGGGGAATCCGCACGGCGCCGCCGCCACGAGGACGATCCAGACCACCACGACGCCGGCGGCGACGATCACCGCCGCGGCGATCCGGTGGCGGTTCGTCGGCTCCAGCCCAGACCAGGCGGCGTCGGCCCGGCGCCGCAGCGAGCGCAGCCATTCACCGCTGCTGCCGCTGCCCGGTCCGTGGTCGCGCAGGGCCCGGATCCGACCACGGATCCCGTCCCTCCCGGTGCGTCCGAGCTGCGCCTTCGGGGTCAGCGACGGCCCGTCGCTCGCGCCGTCCTGCCCATCCTTTGGCGAGTCCTCCTGCACCGAGCGTTTATACCTAGCCGGAACCCCGGTCACGCCGTCTCGGCACGAAGTCGATGACGAGCGGCACCCCGTCGAGACCGAGCTCCTCCCGGAAGCGGTTCTCGAGGTAGTAGGACCAGTCCCGGTTGATCAGCGTCCGGTCGTTGACCTGGATCGCCATCCGCGGCGGCGCGTCGCCGACCTGGGCGGCGTAGTAGAGGCGCAGCCGGCGCCCACGCCTTGAGGGCGGTGGGTTCCGCTCGACCGCCGCCGCGAGGATCTTGTTGAGCTCCGGAGTCCGCGCCCGGGCCGCCCGCCGATCGGCCAGCTCGAGTGCCTTCGGCAGCACCTTCTGGAGGTTCCGCCCTCGCAGCGCCGAGATCGTGATCACCGGCGGCCGGAGGCGCAGCCGCTGCTCGATCCGGGCCTTGGCGTCGTCGAGGTCGACCTCGACGATGTCCCACTTGTTGAGGACTACCAGGGTCGCGCAGCCGGCCTTCATCGCGAGCTCGCCGATCCGGAGATCCTCGGCGGTGACGCCCTCGGAGGCGTCGCAGACGAGGATCGCGACGTCGGCCCGGTCGGCCGCGCGCTCGGCGCGGAGCTGCGCGTAGTAGTCGATCGTGCCCGCCACCTTCGTCCGGCGGCGGATCCCGGCGGTGTCGACCAGCAGCGCCTCGCGGCCGTCGACCTCGACCCGGGTGTCGATCGAGTCCCGCGTCGTTCCGGCGACCGGGCTGACGATCGTGCGCTCGGTTCCGAGCAGCGCGTTCAGCAAGGACGACTTGCCGACGTTGGGGCGGCCGAGGATCGCGATTCGCGGCAGACCCTCGGAGCTCGACTCCCCGGCCGCGTCGCCTGCGTGGGAGGTGATCCGATCTAGGAGGTCGCCGGTCCCGAGCCCGTGCGTGGCGGAGACGGCGACCGGCTCGCCGAGTCCGAGTCCGTTGAGCTCGGCGGCGAGGTGGACGTCGGCCGGGTTGTCAACCTTGTTCGCGACGACGACGACCGGCTGGGAGGCGGAGCGGAGCAGGGCCGCGACCTCGGCGTCGCCGGGCCCGAGGCCGGCCCTCGCGTCGACGACGTGGAGGATCACGTCGGCGTCGGCGATCGCTTCGCGCGCCTGATGCTGGACCGAGCGCGACAGCGAGTCCTCGGCCGCGAAGTCCACCCCGCCGGTATCGATCAGCGTCAGCCCGACCCCGTTCCACTCGGTGTCGATCTCCTTGCGGTCCCTGGTCACCCCCGCCTCGGCATGGGTCACCGCCTCGCGGCCGCCCGCCAAGCGGTTGATCAGCGTGCTCTTGCCCGCGTTCGGGTAGCCGACGATCGCGACCTTCACGACGCGACTCCGCCGGCGAGGCCGCGCTCGACGGCGATCGCCGCGATCCGCTCGACCACCGCTGCGACGTCGAGGCCGGTCGTATCGAGCTCGACCGCGTCGGAGGCGAGCTCGAGGGCGCCGTGCTCGCGCTCGCGGTCGCGGGCGTCGCGGTCACGCTGGGCGGCGAGGACGGCGTCGCGATCCTCGCCGGTCTCGGCCGCCCGGCGCCGCGCCCGCTCCTCCTCGGACGCCGTCAGGTGGACCTTGAGCGGCGAAGCGGGACAGACGACGGTGCCGATGTCACGGCCTTCGGCGACCCACGCTCCCGCGGCGACGAGAGCGCGCTGGCGCTCGACCATCGCTTCGCGGACGCCGGGATGGACGGAGACTCGCGATGCGGCCGCGGAGACCTCCGGGACACGGATCGCCGCGGAGACGTCCTCGCCGCCGATCGCCACCCGGCCCGGCGCGATCCGGAGGTCGATGTCGCGGGCGATCGCGGTGACCGCTTCGGCGTCGTCGGGCTCGGCGCCGGCGCGCAACGTCGCGAGCGCCACGCTGCGGTACATGGCCCCGGAGTCGAGATAGGTGAAGCCGAGGCGCTCGGCGAGCGCCCGGGCGACGGTCGATTTACCGGCCCCCGCGGGCCCGTCGATGGCGATGACCATAAGCGTCGAGCAGAGTAGCCGGGTCCGGCCGCGCCGTCCGGTCGCCCGGTCAGGCTGGCGGCCGTGCTCGACTTCACGAGACATGCCGACCGTGCGATCTATGTCCTGATCGCCGTGCTGGCGGTCGACGTAGCCCTCGAGGGCGTCGAGGGCCAGCCGGAGAAGGTGCTCGCATACGTCCTCGGTGCCGCGATCGCCCTGACCCTGGCGGAGGTCTTCGCCGACAGGGTCGGGATCTCGATTCGCAGCCGCCGCCCGGCGACCGGGGACGAGATCCGGCACGAGTACCGCGAGGCCGTCACCGGACTCGTCATCGCGTCGCTGCCGATCTCGATGTTCCTGCTCGCGGTCCTCGACCTGATCAAGCTCGAGCTGGCTTTCATCCTCTCCCAGTGGATCGGGTTCGGGATCCTCGCGATCTACTCCTACGTCGCCGCGCGGGCCAGCGGCGGCTCCCGGGCACGCGCCATCCTCGGCGCGATCGGACTGACCGCGATCGGCGGGGCGCTGATCGCCTTCAACGCGCTGACGAAGTGACGCTCAGCCGAGCAGCGACCTGAGATCGGCCTCGAACCCCGGATAGCTGATCCGGGCGGCGCCGAAGTCGCGGACGGTCACGCCATCGCGCGAGGCCAGACCGGCCACCGCTCCCAGCATCGCCAGCCGGTGATCGCCGCGCGAGTCCATCTCACCGCCTCGGAGCCCCCCGGTGCCGGTCACCGCGAAGCCGTCCGGAAGCGCCTCGGCCTCCCCCCCGAGCGCGTTGATGGCATCGACGACTCCGGCGATCCGGTCCGATTCCTTGTGGCGAAGCTCCTCGGCCCCCTCGACCCGGGTCGTGCCCTCCGCGAAGCAACCGAGCAGGCCGACCAGCGGCAGCTCGTCGATCGCCATCGCCACCTCGGACGGTCCGACGAGCGCCGCCTGCAGGTGACCGTGGCGTGCGCGCAGGGCCCCGACGGGCTCCCCGCCCTCGAAGCCCTCCTCGACGACCTCGAGGCCGGCCCCCATCCGGTTGAGGATCCCGAGCAGCCCGATCCGAGTCGGGTTGATCCCGACCCCGGCGACCCGAACGTCGCCGCCGGGCGCGATCAAGCCGGCGACGAGGTGGAACGCGGCTGAGGAGAGGTCGCCGGGCACGGTCATCGGCGCCAACACCAGCCGCTCGGCCGGGGAGATCCCGATCGTCCCCGCGACCGGATCGGTCGGCAGGCTCGGTTGCTCGCGCTCGACGCGGACATCTGCCCCGGCGGCGGCGAGCATCCGCTCGCTGTGGTCGCGGGTCTCGGCGGGCTCGCGTACGGTGGTCCGGCCGTCGGCGAGCAGGCCCGCGAGCAGCACGCAGGACTTCACCTGCGCCGACGCGACCGGCAGCTCGTAGTGGATCGCCTGAAGGGGCCGTCCGGCGATCGCCACGGGAGGGCCTCCGGGATCCGCCGTCTCGATCGCGGCACCCATCTGACGCAGCGGCTCGGCGACCCGGCCCATCGGCCGCTTCCGGATCGACTCGTCGCCGTCGAGGACGAAGGCGCGACCCTCCTGCCCGGCGAGGAGCCCGGCGAGCAGGCGGATCAGGGTCCCGGCGTTGCCGACGTCGATCGCGTCCTCCGGCGCCGTCGTGCCACGCAGGCCGAAGCCGGTGACCGCAACCGCCAGCGATCCGGGGCCGTCGGGCTCAGCATCGACCTCGGCGCCGAGTGCCCGGACCGCTTCGAGGGTGCTGCGGGTGTCGGCGGAGTCGAGGTAGCGGGCGATCCGGGCCTCCCCCTCCCCGAACGCGCCGATCAGCGCCGCCCGGTGGGAGATCGACTTGTCGGGCGGGGCGAGGATCTCGCCGGCGATCGACCCCGCCGGCGCGAAATGGGCGTCGACGCGATCCGTCATCGGCCCGCCTCTGGAATCGGGGCGACCTCATGTCCGAGCCCCGCCACGACCGCGGCGGCCTGACGGGCCTCGTCGAGGCCGCCGATCCAGAGTGAGATGGCGCCGGTCCGGCGGTCGGCGGCGGGAAACAGCGACATGTCCTCGATGTTGACCCCGGCGCGGCCGAGCGCCAGGGCGATCTCGGCGACGGTGCCCGGCCGGTTCTCGACGGCGACCCTGAGCTCGACCAGCGGCGCGGCGGTCAGGTCGGACTCGAGCATCGCTCGCCTGTCCATCCCTGCTCCCTCCTGCCAGGCGGCGATCCGCTCCCGGTCGCCGTCGCGGATCAGGGCCGAGGCTTCCTCCAGCAGAGCGATCACGTCGTCGATCTCAGCCGCGACGGCCTCCGAGTTCGAGCTGAAGATGTCGGCCCAGATCGACGGATTCGCCCCGGCCACGCGGGTGGCGTCGCGGAAGCTCCGGCCGACCTCGGGGCGGCGCTCCCCCTCGCTGCCGATCGAACGGGCGGCGACGGAGGCGAGGGCGTTGGCGAGGACGTGCGGGAGGTGCGAGATGGCAGCCATCTCGCGGTCGTGGAGCTCGGCATCGATCGCCATCGGGCGGGCGCCGATCCCGGCGATCACCCCGTGCAACCGATCGAAGAGGACGCCCTGGGAGCGCTCGGTCGGCGTCAGGTACCACCGCGCCCCCTCGAAGAGCTCCTGGCGAGCGCTCTCGACGCCGGCGGTCTCCGCTCCGGCGAGCGGGTGGCCGCCGATGAACCGGTCGGAGTCGGACGCCGCCGCCACCGCATCGACCAGCGCGTGCTTGGTCGATCCGACGTCGGTGATGACGGCCTCGGGCCCGGTCGCGGCGAGCGCCGACTCGACCAGGGCCGGCAGCGCCGCCACCGGCGCCGCGCAGAAGACGACCTCGGCGCCCGCGCAGGCCGTCGCCGCATCGTCGGCGGCCTCGTCGATCGCGCCGAGCTCGACCGCGCGGGTCGCGTTGGCGATCGCGGGGTCCCAGCCGGTCACGCGGGCGCCGATCCGGTGGCGCGCGGCGAGGCCGATCGACCCGCCGATCAGCCCAACGCCGAGGACCGTGATTCGGGTCGGATGGCCGGACGGGACGGGCACCGGGCGATCATTGCTCAAACCGCCACCGCGGCGCCCCGTCCCGCGATCTCCGCGACGGCGCGGACCCGCTCCGCGTAGGCCGGGAACTCGGTGGCTTCGAGCGCCTGGGGGCCGTCGCAGAGGGCGTTCGCGGGATCGTCGTGAACCTCGACGATGATCCCGTCCGCGCCCGCGGCCGCCGCCGCCAGCGACATCGGCTCGACCCAGTCGCGCCGCCCGGGTGCGTGGCTCGGGTCGACGATGATCGGCAGCGACGTCCGCTCCCGCAGCGCCGGCACCGCCAGCAGGTCGAGGGTGAACCGGTAGGCGGTCTCGTGCGAGCGGATCCCGCGCTCGCAGAGGATCACGCGCTCGTTGCCCTCCTTGAGTACGTACTCGGCCGCCATCAGGAGCTCGTCGAGGGTCGCCGCGAGCCCCCGCTTCAGCAGGACCGCGCGGTCGGTCCGGCCGAGCTCGGTCAGCAGCGGGTAGTTCTGCATGTTGCGGGCGCCGACCTGGATCACGTCAGCGACCTCCGCGACGTCCTCGAGCTCGCGGACGTCGAGCAACTCGGTGACGACCGGCAGGCCGGTGCGCTCGCGCGCCTCGGCGAGTATCGCCAGCCCCTCGCGCCCGAGACCCTGGAACGAGTAGGGCGAGCTCCGCGGCTTGTAGGCGCCGCCCCTCAGCATCGCCGCGTCGGCCGCGACCGCGTCGGCGACCGCCAGCGTCTGCTCACGACTCTCGACCGTGCAAGGACCCGCGATCAGGGTGAAGCCGCCCGCGCCGACGGTCCGGCCGGCGACCTCGAAGCCTCGTCGGCCTGGAAGCTCGGGAAGGTCGTCGTCCTGGTGTGTGGTGGTCGTCATCTCGCGGGTGCCTTTCGGTCGGAGGCCGGAAGCGCTCGGAAGCCGCTGCCGGCGGTGCTGGTGCTCTGGGGGCTGCGCTCCGGGCCGTCCGCGGACGGCGGACCGGATGCCTAGCTAAATCGCCAGCAGCGATACGACGGAAGGCGCCGGAAATGACGCGGGGCGCTCTCGGGCGCACGGTGCGAGGTCGTCATCCGGCTCATCGTCGGTGGTTTGTAGCAGGGCGGCGCGACGGCCGCAACCGCCCGTCGCACTAGAGCAACTCGGCGAGGGCGTCGAGGAAACGCCGGTTCTCGGCCGCGGTCCCGTAGGTGACGCGGATGTGCCCGGGGCCGCCGAGCGGGGTCCCGGCCCTGACGATCACCCCCCGCTTGCCGAGCCCCTCCACGATCTCGGCCTCGTCGCGGCCGCCGAGGTCGATCCAGGAGAAGTTGGTCTGGCTCGCGGCGGTGTTCAGGCCGAGCTCGTGGAGCTCGTCCTCGACGCCGATCCGCTCGGCGATCGTCCGCTCGACGCGGCCGATCATGTCGTCGGCGTGCAGCAACGCCTCGGCGCCGGCGGCCTGGGCGAGCGCGTTGACGTCGAACGGCTGGCGCACGGCGTCGACCGCGGCACGGAAGGCGGCGGAGCCGAGCGCGTATCCGCACCTCAGGCCCGCCAGCCCGTAGACCTTGCTGAAGGTCCGCAGCAGGACGAGGTTGGGATGCTCCGGGAGCAGGTCGACGGTCGCGTCGGGGTCGTCGAGGACCTGCAACTCGATGTAGGCCTCGTCGAGGAGCACGGTGGCGTGATCCGGCACGCGGTCGAGGAACGCTGCGATCTCGGCGGCCGGCAGCGCCGTGCCCGTCGGGTTGTTCGGGTTGCAGACGATGACGAGCTGGGTGGCGGCCGTCACCTCGGTGGCCATCGCCTCGAGATCGTGCTCGTAGGCGTCGTTGAGGGGGACCCGGATCTCGCGGGCCCCCGACAGCGGGGCGAGTTGCGGATACATCGAGAACGACGGCCAGGCGTAGAGGATCTCCGCGCCCGGCTCGCAGAGCGCGAGAGCGGCGGCGAGGAGGATCTCGCAGGAGCCGTTCGAGACGGCGATCGCACCCGGCTCGACCTCGTAGCGGTCGGCGAGGCGCCGGCGCAGCAGCGACGCGTACTGGTCCGGGTAGCGGTTCGAAGCGGCGGCAGCGGCCTGGATCGCCTCCAGCACCGCCGGGTGCGGGCCCCACGGGGACTCGTTCGAGGCGAGCTTGATCACGTCCGAGGCCTCGTAGGTGCGCCGGGCGCGGTCGATGTCCATCCCACCCTCGTAGTGGGGCAACTCGTCGAGCTTCTTCGCGTAGCGGACGGGCATCTCAGCTCCTCACTGGGCCGAGCCGAGGTCCGACCGCAGCGCCGCGGCGGCGCCGAGGTAGACGTGGCCGGGCACGTGCTCGGCGGGCGCGTGGTAGTGCAGCATCGTCCTGATCACCCGCGCCATCGCACCGGGGACGGCGATCTCCCGCGCGCAGAGCAGCGGCACCCCGTCGAGTCCGAGGTTGCGGGCCGCGACCGCCGGGAACTCGGCGTCGAGATCGTCGGTGCAGGTGAAGATGCAGCTGATCATCCGCTCCGGCTCGAGGTCGTTGCGGCGGATCAGCTCGCGGAGGAGCTCGTCGGTGGCGGCGAGGATCTGCTCGCGCTCGTTGGCCTCGGCCTGGACGGCACCGCGGAGGGCGAACACGCGCTGCTCGCTCAACGGCCCGGGTTGTCGCGGCGGTCGATCATCGCCCCGCATCCTTCCAGAGCCGCTCCAGCTCCGACCGCGAGAGCCGCCGCGACCCGCCCGACTGGAGGTTGCCGAGCGCGAGCGATCCGAACCGGATCCGCTCCAGCGCGGCGACCCGATTTCCGACCTGCTCGAGCATCCGCCGGACCTGGCGATTGCGGCCCTCGCGGATCGTGATCTCGAGCTCGCGGTCGCCGCTGCGCCGTACGTTCGCGGGAGCGGTCGGCCCGTCGTCGAGCTCGACCCCGGCCCGCAGGCGCTCGACCTCGCGCTCGCCGATCGGCTTTACGAGCCGAGCCCGATAGGTCTTCGGCACCTCGTAGCGGGGATGGGTCAGCAGGTTCGCGAGCTCGCCGTCGTTGGTGAGCAGGATCAGCCCGGTCGAGTCGGCGTCGAGCCGGCCGACCGGGTAGAGGCGGCGCTCGGACGCGACCAGGTCGGTGACCGCGCGCCGGCGGCCGGGCTCGTCGGTCGTCGAGGTGACGTTCAGCGGCTTGTTGAGGGCCCAGGTCTCGCGCGGCTCCGGCCCCACCGCGCGCCCGTCGACGGCGACGTCGCTGGCCTCATCGACGTCCCGCGCCGGATCGACGACGGTCTCGCCGCCGACCGTGACCCTGCCGGAGGCGATCAGCTCCTCCGAGGCCCGCCGCGAGGCGACCCCCGAGTGGGCGAGGTACTTGACGAGCCGCATC
Source organism: uncultured Conexibacteraceae bacterium (assembly GCA_963784885.1). Classification (GTDB taxonomy): domain Bacteria; phylum Actinomycetota; class Thermoleophilia; order Solirubrobacterales; family 70-9; genus RHKX01. Next base: position 415,213 of record CAWATA010000002.1, on the reverse strand, counting down.
GCTCAGACCTCGCCCGGCCCGCCCGCGACCGCGTGGCCGGCGCCGCGCAATGCAGCGACGGCCTTCGCGAGCCGGCTCGCGGGAACCAGCACGTAGTCGGTGTCGAATGTCGAGATCGCGAATATCGGAACCCCGGCATCGGCCAGCGGGACCGCGAGCGAGGCGAGGATTCCCGTCAGCGCATGATCGAGCGGGCCGGCGACGGCGAGAGCCGACCAGCCGGTCGACGCCGTCGCTCCGGCCGGCACGGCGCCCGCGTCGCAGACCACGGACGTCTCGTCCGCGGTCGCGATCGTCGCGACGATCCCGCCCGACCCGGGCCGGGCCCAGTCCGGGACCGGCGAGCCGGCGGGGAGCCGGACGACGGCGAGCTCGCCGTCGCGGACGGTCAGCTCGACGGCCAACTCAGGGAGCGGCGCGCTGCTCGCCGGCCTTGAGCAGCCGCTCGCGGAGCTCGGCCGCGTCCTCGGGCGTCGGGTCGAACGCCGAGACGTCCGGGAGGTCCTCGAGGCCGTTCAGGCCGAACAGGCGCTCGAACAGCTCGGTCGTGCGGTAGATCACGGCACCGAAGCGCGAGCGCCCGGACTCCTCGATCAGCCCGCGCTCGCTGAGGGTCTGCACGCCCGACTCGGAGCTGACGCCGCGGATCCGGGCGATCTCGGGCCTCGAGACCGGCTGGAGGTAGGCGACGATCGCCAGCGTCTCCGCCTGGGCCGGGGTGAGCGGCGGCGTCTTCGGCCGCGCGAGCAGCCGGCGCGCGGCCTGCTCGGCGTGCGGGTCCGTGGCCAGGGCGTAGCCGCCGCCGACCTCGCGCAGGACGATTCCCCGGCGCCCCGGAGCGAGCTCCTCCGCGAGCACGTCCAAGGCATTGCGGATCTGCACCTCGCTGACCTCGCAGGCGTCGATCAGCTCGCCGACCGGCACCGGATCCGGCGACAGGAACAGCAGCGCCTCGACGGTGCGGGCGAGCTCGGCGGCGCTGCCGTCGCTCACTTCGCCGCCCCCGAGGCCGAGCCACGACCCCCGCCGGTGATCTCGATCGGGCCGAAGTTCTCCTTCTGCGACCAGCTCGCCTCGCCCTTCTTGTGGAGCTCGAGCAGGGCGAAGATCGTGACGGCCTGGGTGAGCCTGTCCTCACCGCCGAAGGCATCGTCGAAGTCGATCCGGGACGCCCGTCCGAGCAGGCTCCGGAGCACGTCGACGCGCCGCTCGAGCGAGACCGTCGGGCGGATGTGGCTGGTGTCGACGACGGGCGGAGGCGTCAGCAGGTCGCCGAGGGCGAGGCCGAGGCGGTCGGGGTCGTAGGCCTGCCGCGACGCCTCGAGGGAGATCCGTCGCAGCTCGACCGGCAGCGGGGCCGAGCGGTACAGGTAGGGCCCGTTGGCGGCAAAACGGCGGCTGAGCTCGGCGCCGGCGTCCTTGTAGCGGCGATACTCGAGCATCCGGGCCAGCAGCTCGTCGGCCGCCTCCTCCGGTCCGAGATCGAGCTCGGGTTCCTCCTCGGCCGGGAGCATCAGCCGCGACTTCAATTCCAGAAGGGCGGCGATCAGGACGAGGAACTCGGTTGCGGCCTCGAGGTCGAGCTCCCCCTCGGCGTCCAGATGCTCCATGTACGCGAGGACGATCGCGCCGAGCTCGACCTCGAGCAGGCTGATCTCCTCCCGGAGGACGATCGCGAGCAGCAGGTCGAACGGCCCGGCGAAGACGTCGAGATCGAGCTCGAGATCGGCGGTGCGCACGGATCAAAGACTAGGCGCGCCACCGGTCGGTGGGGCGCTCCCGCTCGTAGGCTGGCGAGGATGGCCGACGAGCTCTCCGCAATTCGCGACGAACTTCGCGCGGTCGCCGAGCCCGAGCGCGTGCCGATCCTGCAGAAGTTCTTCCAGACCGGGCCGGGCGGATACGGCGAAGGCGACACGTTCATCGGGGTCCGGGTGCCGGCCTGCCGCCGGGTCGTCCGCTCCCATCGCGGCCTGCCGCTGCCGGACTGCCTGCGACTGCTCGCCAGCCCGATCCACGAGGAGCGCCTCGCCGCACTGCTCCTGATGGTCGACCTGTTCGAGACGGACGAGCGGCAACGGCAGGCGATTTACGACGCATACCTCGAGAGCACCGACCGGATCGACAACTGGGACCTCGTCGACACCTCCTGCCCGGGAATCGTCGGCGCCCACCTGCTCGATCGCCCGCGGCGGCCGCTCTACGAACTCGCCGTGTCGGAGTCGCTCTGGGAGCGCCGGATCGCGATCGTCTCGACGCTGACCCTGATCAGAGCAGGCGACCTCGACGACACCTTCGCACTCTCCGAGCGCCTCCTCGGCGATCGCGAGGATCTGATTCACAAGGCGTGCGGCTGGATGCTCCGGGAGGCCGGCAAGCGGGATGAACCGCGCCTCGTGCGCCACCTCGAACGGCAGGCGGCGGCGATGCCGCGGACGATGCTGCGCTACGCGATCGAGCGCCTCGACCCGGCTACCCGCACGCGCCTGATGGCGATTCCACGGGCGGCCGGCTAGCGAGGCGCGGCGACGCCCATCGCGTCGCGGACGTCGGCGAGCACCGGAACCGCGAGCTCACGGGCCTTCCCGGCCCCTGCTGCGAGGACCCGCTCGAGCTCGGCCGGATCCTCCCGCAGCTCTGCGTAGCGTTCGCGGACCGGCGCGAGGTAATCGACGACGGCTTCCCCGACGGCAGCCTTGAAGTCGCCGTAGCCCTCGCCCTCGAACTCGGCCTCCACCTCGTCGGGCCCGATCCCCCGGACGACGCAGAGGATCTCGATCAGGTTCTCGACCCCCTCCTTGCCCCCGTCGGGGCCGGCGCGGCGGACCTCGCGGCCGGAGTCGGTTACGGCGCTGCGGAACTTCTTGCGGATCTGGTCGGGCTCGTCGAGCACGTAGACCCTCCCGGACTCGCCGCCGGCGGTCGTCGACATCTTGCTCGTCGGGTCCTGGAGATCCATGATCCGGGCGCCGACGCCGGGAATCCGGTGCTCGGGCTCGACCAGCGTCGGCCCGAAGCGCTCGTTGAAGCGGCGGGCGATCTCGCGGGTCAGCTCGATGTGCTGGCGCTGGTCGTCGCCGACGGGGACCTCGGTTGCGCGATAGGCGAGCACGTCGGCCGCCTGGAGGACGGGATAGTTGAACAGGCCCGCCGAGACGAAGGCCCCGGTCTGCTGCTCGATCTGCTCGCGCTTGACCTTCCACTGCGTCATCCGGTTGAGGTCGCCCCACGCCGTGACGCCGCCGAGCAGCCAGGCGAGCTCGGTGTGCTCGCGGACGTCGCCCTGACGGAATAGCACGCAGCGCTCCGGGTCGAGCCCGGCAGCCAGCAGGATCGCGGTCGTGTCGTGGACGCGCTCGCGGAGCTCGGCGGGGTCGTAGGCGACCGTGATCGCGTGGAGGTCGACGATGCAGTAGATCGCGAGCTCGCCGGAGTCGGCGTCGGCGCTCTCCTGGCCCTCGACGTACTGGCGGATCGCACCGATGTAGTTGCCGAGGTGCTTGCGCCCGGTCGGCTGGATGCCGCTGAAGATTCGCCGTTGAGTCGGTCCCGCGCTCACGGGCGGGAATCTACCCGCCGCCGAGCCCGTGGAGCTCGATCGCGCGGCCGTCCTCGACCGCGAGCGCGACGCCGCAGGTCTCGAGGACCTCCCGTGAGGCCTTCTCCAGCGAGCCCGAATCGAACGGCGGGTCGGGGTCGTACTCGATGCCGAGCTGGATCGCTTCGGCGACCTCCGCACCGGCGATCCGCCCGGCCAAACGCAGAGCCATGTCGATGCCCGCGGAGACCCCGGCCGCGGTCAACACCTTGCCGCGCTCGACGACCCGCTCCGGCACCGCGTGGGCGCCGAGCTGGTCGAGCAGGCCCCGGGCCGCCCAGTGCGTCGCCGCGTCCTCGCCGTCGAGTACGCCGGCCGCAGCGAGCAGGGTCGACCCGGTGCAGACCGAGGTCGTCCAGCTCGTCGTCTCGTGCACGGCCGCGATCCAGCGAACGTAAGGGTCGGCGGGCTCGAGCATGTGCCGGGTGCCGCTGCCGCCGGGGACCACGATCACGTCGGGCGAGCTGACCTCCTCGAGCGTGCGGTCGGCGACGAGCCCGAGCATCCCCTGCTCGGTCCGGACCGGGCCGCGCTCCTCCGAGCAGAAGACCACCTCGGCCTCGGGCAGCCGCTGGAGGACCTCGTAGGGACCGATCGCGTCGAGGGCGGTGAAGGCCGGGAAGATCGGGATCGCTATCTGCATCGTCTGCTCCTCTGTCGGGGTGGTCGAGTCAGGCCGCCAGCGGCGGCCGGAAGCGGTTGCGGTACTCGCTCGGGCTGATGCCGAGCCGGCGCTGGAAGGCGCGGCGCATGACCTCGGCACCGGCGAACCCGCAGCGCGCGGCGACCGCCTCCAGCGGGACGCGGTCGGTCTCGAGGACGCTGCGGGCACGCTCGACCCGGAGCCGCTCGACGTAGTCGGCGGGGGTCGCTCCGATCTCGCGCCGGAACACTCGCGCGAACTGGCGCTCCGAGAGATGGACGCGGGCGGCGAGGGTACCCACCGACAGGTCGCCGTCGAGATGCTCGGCGATCCAGCCCTGGAGCTCCCGGATCGGCGCCTGCTCGGCGAGCTGGTGCTCGAGCTGGACGGAGAACTGAGCCTGCCCTCCGGGGCGCCGCGCGTAGACGACGAGCATCCGCGCCGCCTGCAGCGCCGGGCCGGGGCCGTGGTCCTCCTCGGCGAGTGCCAGCGCCAGATCGATCCCGGCCGTCACCCCCGCCGAGGTCACGACGTCGCCGTCGCGGACGAAGATCGCGTCGGGCTCGACGCTGACCTCGGGGTGGCGCTCGGCGAGGCGGTCGCAGCTCGCCCAGTGGGTCGTCGCCCGGCGCCCGTCGAGGAGCCCGGCCTCGGCGAGCAGGAACGCTCCGGTGCAGACTCCCGCCACGCGACGAGCCCGGCCGGCGAGTTCGCGGACTGCGGTGACCAGGTCCGGGTCGCGGATCGCGTCGCGGACTCCGAGCCCGCCCGGCACGACCAGCGTTCCGATCTCGCCGTCGTAGCCGTCGACGTCGCCGTCGGCCGCGAGGCGCAACCCGCTGTTCGCGCGGATCTCGCGGCCGCCGGGGGTGAGCAGTCGCAGCTCCGGCGTTCGGCCGGCGATCAGTCCCACCGTGTTGAAGACCTCCCAGGGACCGCTGATGTCGAGCGACTGGACCCCGTCGAAGCCGACGAAGACCAGCGGAGAGGCGCATGAGTCGGGTGCGGTCATGGAGCGATCTTCTCCGTGCACCTCCTGTCCGTCAAGTCGGGTATCCCACGCTTTCGGCCATGCTCCCGCGGTCACCGTCGGCTCGGAGCCGCAAGATCACGCCCGACGCCGATGTTTCGGGCGGAAGCAGCGCGGTATCGTCGAAAGACTGCATTCATGCCGCGAGCGATCTGGACAGGGACGATCACCTTCGGGCTCCTCAACGTGCCCGTGAAGCTCTACTCGGCGGTCTCGAGCAAGGCCATCCGCTTCCGCGAGCTGCGGGAGCGGGACGGCTCCCGGGTCCGCCACAAGCGCGTTGCCGAGGCGGACGGCGAGGAGGTCCCATACGAGGAACTCGTCAAGGGCTACGAGATCTCCCCCGAGCAGTACGTGATCCTCTCGCGTGAGGAGCTCGACTCGCTCGCACCGAAGCGCTCGAAGGCGATCGAGATCGAGGACTTCGTCGACCTCGACCAGATCGACCCGATCTACTTCAACCAGCCCTACTACCTCGGCCCGGCGCCGGGCGCCGAGCGCGCCTACGCCCTCCTCACCGAGGCGATGGGAGAGCAGCGCAAGGTCGCGATCGCCCGGTTCGTCCTCCGCAACCGGGAGAGCCTCTGCGCGATCCGCGCCGGCGACGGCGTGCTGACGCTGGCGACGATGCGGTTCGCCGACGAGGTCGTCCCCGCTTCCCAGCTCGAGGGCCTGCTCGGAGAGCAGCCCGACACGCCGCCGCGCAAGCAGGAGATCGAGATGGCCAAGCAGCTGATCGAGTCGCTCTCGACCGACTTCGAGCCTTCGGGCTACGAGGACGAGTACCGCTCCGAGCTCCTGTCGCTGATCGAGCGCAAGGCCGCCGGGGAGGACGTCCTCGCCGCCAAGGCCGAGACGCCGAAGGCGACGAAGGCACCCGACCTGATGGCAGCGCTCGAGGAGTCCCTGGCGGCGATCAAGGGCGAGGAGCTCAGCGGCGGCGCCGAGCGCAGAAGCAAGGCCAAGGCGCCGGCGAAGAAGTCGACGGCCAAGAAGCCGGCAACGAAGGCGAAGAGCAAGTCCCGGGCGAAGTCCGCGAAGTAGAGATCGACGGCCGCCGGCTGTCGATCACGAACCTCGACAAGGTCCTGTACCCGGAGGCCGGGTTCACCAAGGGCGAGGTGATCGACTACTACGCCCGGATCGCGCCGGCCCTGCTGCCCCACCTCCGCGACCGGCCGCTGACCGTCGTCCGCTACCCCGACGGCGTCAGCGGCAAGAACTTCTTCGAGAAGAACAGCCCCACTCACCGGCCCGACTGGGTGCGGACGGCCCCGATCGAGGCCGGGAGCCGCGGCGGGGCGATCGAGTTCGCGGTCTGCGACGACCTGCCGACGCTCATCTGGCTCGCTCAGCTCGCGGCGATCGAGCTCCACCCGTCGCTGGCGACCGTCGCCGACTACGAGCGCCCGTCCGTCCTCGCCTTCGACCTCGACCCCGGCGCCCCCGCGACGATCATCGAGTGCTGCGCGGTGGCGCTGCGGATTCGCGCCCTGTTCGCCGAGCTCGGGCTCGAGTCGTTCGCGAAGACGTCGGGCTCGAAGGGAATGCAGGTTTACGTCCCGCTGAACGGCGAGCTCACGTACGAGAGGACGAAGCCGTACTCCCACGCGGTCGCGCGGGCGCTGGAGAGCTCCGAACCGGAGCTGGTGACGTCGCAGATGACGAAGTCGCTCCGCCCCGGCAAGGTCTTCGTCGACTGGAGCCAGAACACGCGGACGAAGACGACCGTCGCCGCCTACTCGCTGCGCGCCCGCGAACAGCCGACCGCCTCCACCCCGCTCCGCTGGGACGAGGTCAAGCGTGCCGAGGGCGTGGGCGATCCGGCCGAGCTGCGGTTCACCGCCGCCGACGTGCTCGAGCGCTTCGAGCGCCACGGCGACCTCTTCGCCCCCGTGCTCGACCTCCGGCAGGAGCTCCCGAGCGGGACCTAGAAGCTCTGGCGGACGACCGGGTTGCGGGCGGCGCCGGCCTCGTCGAGTCGCCGGACCGGCGTCGTGTAGGGAGCCTGGCGGGCGATCTCGGGATCCGACTCGGCCTCGGCGAGGATCGCCTCGACCGCGTCGGCGAAGCCGTCGAGCGACTCGCGCGTCTCGGTCTCCGTCGGCTCGATCATCAGCGCCTCGTCGACGAGCAGCGGGAAGTACACCGTGGGCGGATGCATGTTGTGGTCGAGCAGGCGCTTGGCGATGTCGAGCGTCTTGGTACCGAGCTCCTTCTTCGCCTCGCTGCCGGAGAGCACGAACTCGTGCATCGGGCGGCGGTCGAAGGCGATCGGCAGGTAGCGCCCGGCCCGGCCCTCGCGCATCCGCGCAAGCAGGTAATTGGCGTTCAGCACCGCGGTCTCCGAGGCCTCGGCGAGCCCGTCGCCGCCGAGGCTGAGAATGTAGGCGTAAGAGCGCACGAAGACGCCGAAGTTGCCCTGGAAGCCGCGCAGCCGGCCGATCGACGCAGGATGGCCCTCGGGCCCGCGCAGCTCGAAGCTGACTGGCGGGCCACCTCGACCCGAGCCGTTGGAACCGTTCGCCGAGCCGGTCTCGACGCGCTCGATCCGCGGCACCGGCAGAAACGGCTCGATCCGCTCGGAGACGGCGATCGGGCCGGAGCCCGGGCCGCCGCCGCCGTGGGGCTGGCTGAACGACTTGTGAAGGTTGACGTGGACGATGTCGAAGCCCATGTCGCCGGGCCGGGAGTGGCCCATGATCGCGTTCAGGTTGGCGCCGTCGTAATAGAGCGTGCCACCGGCGTCGCGGACGATGCCGGTGATCTCGGCGATGTTGCGGTCGAACAGCCCGAGCGTGTTCGGGTTGGTCAGCATCAGGCAGGCGACGTGCTCGTCGGTCTTCGCGCGGAGGTCGTCGAGGTCGACGCCGCCCTCGGCGTTGGTCGCGACCTTGACGACCTCGTAGCCGGCCATCGTCACCGACGCCGGGTTCGTGCCGTGGGCGGTGTCGGGCGTCAGCACCCGCGTCCGTGCCTCACCCTCGCCGTTGGCCGCGTGGAAGGCGCGCGTCAGCAGCAGCCCGGCGAGCTCGCCGTGGGAGCCGGCGGACGGCTGAAGGCTGACGTGCGGCAGGCCGCAGATCTCGCTCAGCGACCGCTCCAACGACCACATCAGCTCGAGCGCGCCCTGAGCCCGCGCCGGCTGCTGGGCCGGGTGCAGGCGGGCATGGCCGGGCAGCGCCGCGACTCGTTCGTTGAGCCGCGGGTTGTGCTTCATCGTGCAAGAGCCGAGCGGGTAGATCCCGGAGTCGAGATCGAAGTTGCGGCGCGAGAGCCGGGTGTAGTGGCGGACGATCTCCGGCTCGGAGACCTCGGGGAGCCGGGCGGGCTCGTCGCGGAGCAACCGCGGCGGGATCAGCTCGTCGATCGGGACGTCGCCGCCGGGGACGCCGGAGGCGGGAATCGCGGCGGCGCGGCGACCGGGCACCGAGCGCTCGTAGATCGTCGTCGCGCGCTCCCGCTGCATCGGGGTCGGCACCTCGGCCGTGGCCGGGGGGTTGACGGCATCGGCGCTCACACCGGCACCTCCTCCCGCTGCCCGCCGACGGCGGCGTCGGCGACGGCACCGCCGAGCGTCTCGACCAGCCGGTCGATCTGCTCGATGGTGCGCTGCTCGGTGATCGCCACCAGCAGGCCGTTTCCGTACTCGGGGTCGAGCGGGACGCCGGCGGCGATGCCGGCGGCGGCACAGTGGTCGAGGACGCCCTTCACCGGCGCGTCGAAGCGGATCGCGAACTCGCGGACGACGGGCTGATCGTGCGCGAGCGAGATCCCGTCGACGGCGGCGAGGCTCTCGCGGGCGTAGTGGGTACGGCGGACCAGCAGCTCGCCGAGCTCGACGAGGCCGCGGCGGCCGAGCCAGCTCAGGTAGATCATCCCGCCGAGGGCGTTCAGGGCCTGGGCGGTGCAGATGTTGTGGGTCGCCTTCTCGCGGCGGATGTGCTGCTCGCGGGTCTGAAGCGCGAGGACGAAGCCGCGGCGGCCGTCGACGTCGGTCGTCTCGCCGGCGATCCGGCCCGGCATCCGCCGGATCTGCGCCTCGGTCGCGCAGAAGAAGCCGAAGGACGGGCCACCGTAGTCGAGGCGATTCCCGAGCGGCTGGCCCTCGCCGACGGCGATGTCGACGCCGCAGTCGCCGGGCGTGCGGAGGATGCCGAGCGCGATCGGGTCGCAGGCGGCGATCAGCAGGGCGCCGGCGTCGCGGGTGATCGCGGCGATCGCCTCCAGGTCCTCGATCGCGCCGAGGAAGTTCGGGTACTGCACGAAGACGGCCGCGGTCCGATCGTCGACGGCGTCGGCGAGCGCATCGAGGTCGGTCAGCCCGTCGGCGAGCGGCACGCCCGCGACCTCGGCCGGATAGCCGGCGCTGTAGGTCTCGAGCGTCTCGCGCGACTGCGGATTGACGCCGGTGGAGACGACGAACCGACGGCGCTTGGTCGCGGCGATCGCCAGATACCCGGCCGCGGCGACCGTCGACGGACCCTCATAGAGGCCGGCGCTCGACAGCGGCAGCCCGGTCAGCTCCGTCATCGCGGTCTGGAACTCGAACATCGACTGCAGGCCGCCCTGCGAGATCTCCGGCTGATAGGGCGTGTACGGGGTCAGGAACTCGGAGCGCGAGATGATCGCGTCGACGATCGCCGGCGCGTAGTGGTCGTACATCCCGGCCCCGAGGAAGCAGACCTCCGAATCGGCGTCGGCGTTACGGGAGGCGAGCTCCCGCATCCTGCCGTAGACCTCTGCCTCGGTCATCCCGTCGGGCAACTCGAGGTCGCGGTCGAGGCGGACGCCCGCAGGAACGTCGAAGAGCTCCTCGACCGAGGAGACCCCGATGGCCGCGAGCATGTCGCGGCGCTCATCGTCGGTGACCGAGGTGTAGCCGCTCACCGGCGAGAGGTTAGAGGTGTCGGCGGCGCGGCTGAGATCACCCCGAGGGATGGGATCACCCCGAGGGAATGCCCCGGCTTCGCCGTCCGCTTCCCTCGGACCGTTGGGTAACGGGAACGGGAACCCTGTGGGGTGGGGAAGGAAACCCCTGGGGTCTCACTCAGTCCGGGCGTGAGGCGACGCAGCGCTTCCGGCAGCCCGTCAGGGCTGCCGTCACTTGAGGCGCCGCCGTAGTTGGGCAGCGGGCCGACCGGACCGGACGAGCAGCGGAGGAGCCGGTCGGGATCGTCAGTCTGCGATCAGGGCCCGATACGCCCCTGAATCCATGAGGGTCTCGACCTCGCTTGGGTCCGTCAGCCGGACCTTGACCATCCAGCCCTGGCCGTAGGGGTCGGTGTTGATCAGCTCCGGGTTCGTGCCCGCCTCGTCGTTGACCTCGAGGATCTCGCCGCTGAGCGGTGCGATGACGTCGGAGACGGCCTTGACCGACTCGACCTCGGTGTAGGGCTCGTCCTTGCCGACGGTGGCCCCGACCTCGGGCGGGTCGAAGAAGACGACGTCGCCGAGCGAGTCCTGGGCGAACCAGGTGATTCCGAAGGTCGCCCGGTCGCCGTCGATCCGGGCCCAGTCGTGCTCGGGGTGGTAGCGCAGGTCCTCGGGGTAGCTCTCCTCGGTCGCCATGTGGTCCTTTCGTCGGTCTGTCAGTCGGTCTTGGCGTACAGCGGCTTGGAACGGATCTCCGCCTCTCGGCGACGCCCGCGGACGTCGATCGCCACCGCCGTCCCGGGCTCGGCCAGGTCGGCGCGAACGTATCCCATCCCGATCCCGATTCCCAGCGACGGCGAGAAGGTACCGCTGGTGACGGACCCGACCCGCTCGTCGCCGAGCAGGATCGGGTTGTCCCGCCGCGGGATCCCGCGATCGGTGATCGCGAACGCCGCGAGCCGCTCGGCGGTCCCCGCTGAGCGCGCCGCCGCTACGGCCTCGGAGCCCGCGAAGCCCGTCTCCTCGATGCAGCACCACCCGAGCCCCGCCTCGATCGGGTTGCGGTCCGGGCCCATGTCGTTGCCGTGGAGGTGGAAGCAGACCTCGAGCCGGAGGGTGTCGCGGGCACCGAGCCCGCAGGGCGTGACCCCGGCCGCCAGCAGCTCCCGCCAGAGCGCCACCGCTCCGTCGTTGCCGAGGATGACCTCGACGCCGTCCTCGCCCGTGTATCCGGTCCCGCAGACGAGGGCCTGCGAGCCCGCCACCTCGAGGGTCGCCGTGCGCATCCGGGCCGGAAGCTCGCCGTCGGCGAGCGCGGCGACCGCTGCTCGCGCCGCGGGCCCCTGGACAGCGAGCATCGAGTGCCGGGGGGCGAGGTCCTCGACGGTGACGTCGAAGCCACCCGCGAGCGCCCGGAAGCGCGCGAGGTCCGTCTCGTGGTTGGCGGCGTTGGAGACGGTCAAGTAGGAGCCGTCGTCGAGCAGGTAGCTGAAGAGGTCGTCGAGAATGCCGCCGTCGTCGGCGCACAGGCACGAATACTGGGCGCCACCGGGGGCGAGCCCGTCGACGTCGTTGCTGACGACGTGCTGAAGGAACCGGGCGGCATCGGGGCCCGACGTCCTGATCTGGCCCATGTGCGATACGTCGAACATCCCCGCCCGCTCGCGAACGGCTGCGTGCTCGGCCGCGACGCCCTCGTACTGGACGGGCATCTCCCACCCCGCGAAGGGGACGAGCCGGCCGCCGGCGGCGACGTGCTCGTCGAAGAGCGTGGTCCGGCGGAGGGGTTCGGAGCTCACGCGGCGGAGGCTAGCGCGGGCACCGGGCACGCCACCTGATTCGGCGCGGCGCTGGCTAAGGTGCGGGCATGCGCCTTGTTCACGAGAGCCCGGCCTCCGACGAGGAGCTCGGGCGGCCCTGGAGCCGGCCCCTGGCAGGGACCCTCGACCGCCTGGTCGTCGAGTCCGACATCCTCGCCGACAACCCGCTCGGCGACCCGGCCCGGCGCCCGCTCTACGTGCTCCGGCCCCCCGGGGTCGAGCTCGACCACCCCCGGCCGCTCCCGACGATCTACGTGATCCAGGGCTACACCGGCCAGCTCGACATGTGGACGAGCCGCAGCGCGTTCGAGCCGACCTTCGTCGAGCGAATGGACGCGATGCTCGCCTCGGAGGAGTGCCCCGACGCGATCTTGGTCATGGTCGATTGCTGGACCTCCTACGGCGGCTCCCAGTTCCTCGACTCGACCGGCACCGGCAACTATCAGAGCTACCTCTGCGACGAGCTCGTCCCGTTCATCGACGGCCGCTACCCGACCGCGGCCGACCGCGACCACCGCGGCATCACCGGCAAGTCCTCGGGCGGCTACGGCGCGATGGTCGTGCCGATGATGCGACCCGACGTCTTCTCGGCGCTCGCATCCCACGCCGGCGACTCGCTGTTCGAGCTCTCGATGCCGCCGAGCATCGCCGCCACGATCAGGACGCTGCGCGACCGCTACGAATCCTCCTATGACGTCTTCTTCGAGCATCTGCCCGAGGCCGACCCGTTCGACTTCGGCCACCACGGCGGACCGCTGGAGATGTACGGCTACGCCGCCTGCTACTCCCCCGACCCGGACCGCCCCGGCAAGGCGCTGCTGCCCTTCGATCCGGTGAGCGGCCGGATCGACCAGGACGTCTGGCCGCTCTGGCTCGACCACGATCCGGTGATCATGGCGCCCCGCCACGCCGACGCGCTGCGCTCGATGCGCCGGGTCTACCTCGACGCCGGCAACGGCGACGAGTACTTCCTCGACCTCGGCGCCAAGGCGTTCTCAGCCGAGCTCGACGCGCTCGACGTCCCCCACACCCTGGAGATCTTCGACGGCAAGCACGGCGGCATCACCTACCGCTACCCGGGAGCGATCCGCGAGCTGATCCTGGCGATGCAGGACTAGCGGCGGGATGAGGTCGCAGAGATGCGGTCTCTCAGTCCCGCAGGAACGGGGGGATGTCGATGTCGTCGTCGGAGACCTCCAGCGAGCGGATCTCGCGGTCGGTCGGAGGCTGGACGCCACGGCGGCGGCTGCGGCGGCGGACCTCGGCCGGACGGCGGGCGAGCATCTCGAAGCCCTCGAAGCCGGTGGCGATGACGGTGACGCGAAGCTCGTCGCCCATCGTGTTGTCGACGACGGCGCCGAAGATGATGTTCGCGCCCTTGTCGGTGGTGGCGGCGACTACCTCGGCGGCCTCGTTCACCTCGAAGAGGCCCATGTCCTCACCACCCGTGATGTTGAGGAGCATGCCGGTGGCGCCGTCGATCGCCGACTCGAGCAGCGGCGAGGAGATCGCCTCCTTGGCGGCGTCGGCCGCGCGACTCTCGCCGGCCGAGGTGCCGATCCCCATCAGCGCGGAGCCGGCATCGGACATGATCGCCCGGACGTCGGCGAAGTCGAGGTTGATCAGGCCGGGGACCGTGATCAGGTCGGTGATGCCCTGAACTCCCTGGCGGAGGATGTCGTCGGCCTTGCGGAAGGCCTCGCTGATCGGCTCGCGTCGCTCGACGATGTTCAGCAGCTTCTCGTTCGGGACGATGATCAGCGTGTCGACCTCGCTGCGAAGCTTCTCGATGCCGTCGAGCGCCTGCTGCATGCGCTTGGCACCCTCGAACTCGAACGGCTTGGTGACGACGCCGACGGTCAGCGCTCCGATCTCCTGCTTGGCGATCTCGGCGATGACCGGCGCAGCTCCGGTGCCGGTGCCACCGCCCTCGCCGGCGGTGACGAAGACCATGTCGGCGCCCTTCAGCGCCTCCTTGATGTCATCGCGGCTCTCGGCCGCAGCTCCCGCTCCGATCTCGGGCTGACCGCCGGCTCCGAGGCCGCGGGTCAGCTCCTGCCCGATCGCGAGCTTGACGTCGGCATCGCTCGAGCGCAGCGCCTGCGCGTCGGTGTTGACGGCGAGGAACTCGACCCCCTTGAGCCCGGCGTCGACCATGCGGGACACCGCATTGGTGCCGCCGCCGCCCGCGCCGACGACCTTGATCACCGCCAGGTAACTGGAAGCCTCCATCTGAGCTTCACTCGCCTTTCTCTGTTCCGTCCGGAGCTTGAGTGATAGTTGAGCGTTTGCGCGCCCCAAGCCCGCAAACTGCAGCCAAAGTAAGTGACAACGGGGTGGCTGTCAACGTCACCCTAGAGCCTCTGCAAGATCCCTGTCTCAACCAGTGGTTGAGACTTTACGATCCCTCAGGTGGTAGTCGAGGGTCCGGTGACGCTATCCGACGACGGGCCGGGACGGCACCGAGAGGTCGATATAGGTGGCGCTGGTGAGGTTCGGATCGGCCAGGACGGCGGCCGCCGCCTGCCACTTCTGATCGGCGTTTCCGGGCGAGCCGAAGCGGAGCTCGATCCCGCCGTTGAGCTCGGCGACGACGCCGTGGTCCTCGTCGACGGAGGCCTTGGCGACCTGTGCCTGCAGCGGCCCCGGCACCGCTCCGAGGACGCGGGCGGCGGCCAGCTCCTCGCCGGCCGCCCGGTCGCCGCTCGCTTCGTCGCCCGCGATCTCCGCGATCCCGTCGGGCCGGTCGATCCCGGTGGCGAGGACGGTGCCGTCCGCGGCCAGGAGCGTGCCGTCGTCGGCGTCGACCCAGCCCGCCGGGGTGCGGCTCTCGACGTCGATCGTCACGCCATGGGGGAAGTCGGTCTCGATCTTCAGGGCGATCACCGACGGGTCGTCGGCCACCGCCTCCTCGATCGCGCCGCGATCGAGGTGAAGGGTGCTGAGGCCGGTCGCGGCAGCGGTCAGTTGCTCCTCGACCCCCGGCCCTACGTTCGCACCGGTCACCGTCACGTCCTCGATCGCGACGACCGACGAGTCCCGGAACCAGAGCATGTAGCCGGCGACGAGGGCGGCCACGACCAGCAGCGCGACGATCAAGCGGTTGCGGAGGCGCGTCCGGGCCGGCATCGAGAACGACGGCCGCCGCAGCATCCGGGAAGCGCGAGCCGCCATCAGCCCGCCTCCCCCAGCTCCCAGCCCTCGGGCCACTCGACCTCGCCGAGCACCTGGACCTCCGGTTCGAGGACGACCCCGGTCAGCTCGTGGACGCGGCGGCGCCCCTCCGCCATCAGCCTCAGGATGTCCGCCGTCGTCGCCGAGCCGTCGTTGTCGACGAAGTTCGCGTGCTTGGAGGAGAAGCTCGCTCCGCCGACCCGAAGGCCGCGGCAGCCGGCGGCATCGAGGAGCTGGCCGGAGGAGCGGCCCCCGGCTCGGGGGTCATCGGGGTTCTTGAAGGTCGAGCCGAACGTCTTGATCCCCGAGGGCTGCGCCTCGCGACGCTTCGATCGCATCCCGGCGAGCGTCGCCTTGACGGTCTCGGGGTCGGATTGCTCGAGTGAGAACTGCGCCCGGGCGACGACCTCACCGTCCTCGAGGTTCGAATGCCGATAGGAGAAGCCGAGGGCATCGGGGGCGCGCCGATCGCAGCCCCGGGACGTGCAGACCGTGACCCAGTCGAGGGTCCGGGCGAGCTCGCCGCCGTAGGCGTTCGCGTTCATCCTGATCGCCCCTCCGACCGTCCCCGGGATGTTGACGCCGAACTCGAGCCCCGTGAGCCCCCAGCTCGCCGACTTCGCGGCCGCGGACGGAAGCCGGACGCCGGCTCCGCAGATGAGCCGGTCTCCGTCGCGGTCGATCCGCGCGAGGTCACCGTCGAGCTTGAGCACGAGCCCTCTGAATCCATCGTCCGATACGAGCAGGTTCGATCCCGAGCCGACCACTCCTACCCGCGCCCCCGAGCTCTCGGCGTGCGCGAGCAGCTCGACGAGGCGCTCCTCGTCGCCCGCACGGGCGAACATGTCGGCCCGGCCACCGGCCCGGACGGTCGTCAGCCGCGCGAGGTCGAAGTCGCGCTCGATGCCCTCGGGCTCGGTCATCCGTCCCCCACGAGCATGTCTCCCAGCTTGAAGACGTCGCCGGCGCCGATCGTGACGAGAAGATCGCCCTCGCCGAGGCGCGGCTCGAGGTGCCGGGCCGCGCTCTCGATGTCGACCAGCCACTCCACGCGGCGCCCGGGCGCCGCGTCGGCTGCCGCGTCGGCGACGTCGAGCCCGCTGACTCCCGCGAGCGGCCCGGTCGGCTGCTCACGTGCGGCGTAGACATCGAGCACCCCGATCTCGTCGGCCGCCGTCAGGGCGCGGCCGAACCGCTGGGCGAGCGCTTTCGTCCGCGAGTAGAGATGGGGCTGGAACACCGCGATCAGCCTCCGGTGGGGAAGCTCGCGGAGCGCGGCGAGCGACGCCGCGACCTCGGTCGGGTGATGCGCGTAGTCGTCGTAGACAACCGCCCCCGACCGCGTTCCCTTGCGCTCGAGCCGCCGCGCCATGCCCGGGAACGACTCGAGCGCGGCGACCAGGCGATCGAGCTCCGGCAGGCGCTCGTCGAGCTCGGTCGCACAGGCCATCGCGGCGATGGCG
This sequence comes from uncultured Conexibacteraceae bacterium, assembly GCA_963784885.1. Lineage (GTDB taxonomy): Bacteria > Actinomycetota > Thermoleophilia > Solirubrobacterales > 70-9 > RHKX01. The sequence continues at coordinate 398,610 of CAWATA010000002.1, read as the reverse complement.
ACGGTAGCGTCGGCGACGTTGTGGCGACCCGGCACCGACAGCATGACCTCCCGCTCGCCGATCTCCTCGGAGACGATCCGGAACCGGCAGCCGCCGGCCACCGGATCGACGTCGGTGGCGAGTACCGCGGCGGCGGTGCCGGGCCCGGCACCGGCCGGCGGCACGACGGCGAAGCCGAGGATCCGTCCTGCACGGTCGAGAGCCGCGAGGCGGGGCTCCGCCGGCCGCACCAGGGCGGCCGCGGGCGCCGCGAACTTCGCGAACGCGGCGATCAGCTCGCCCTCGCCTCCCCAGTGGGAGTGGTGGTCGAGCTCGACGTTGGTGACGGCGGCCACCTCCGGCCGGAGCTTCAGGAAGCTGCCGTCGCTCTCGTCGGCCTCGGCGACGATCCAGTCGGAGCTGCCCCAGTCGGCGTTCGCCGGGGCCCCGCCGGGTCCGGCCCCCGGCAGCTCGCCGCCGAGCAGGAATGCCGGATCCGCCCCGGAGCTCGTCAGGGCATGAGCGATCATCCCGGCCGTCGTCGTCTTGCCGTGAGCCCCTGCAACCGCGATCAAGCGCTTGCCGTCACAGATCCGGGCGAGCAGGTCGCCGCGATGGATGACGCTCTGGCCGCGCTCGCGAGCGCGAACCAGTTCGACGTTGTCGTCGGGAATGGCGGTCGAGACCACGACTTCGGCGTCTTCCGGGACCGAGTCGGCGTCGTGACCGATCACCGGATCGATGCCGGCTGCACGAAGCCGATCGACGTAGCCGGACTCGGCACGGTCGGACCCGGTGACCCGGTGGCCGAGCCGATCGCAGACGAGCGCCAACCCGCTCATCCCGGCGCCGCCGATCGCGATGAAGTGGAGGGGCTGTCCGTCCCCCGCGCTCATCTCCCCTCCAGAGTGGCGGAAGCGAGGATCTCGGCCGCGACGCGATCGGCCGCGTCAGGGCGAGCGAGGAGGCGCGAGGCAGCGCTCATCTGCTCGAGGCGCGCGCGGTCGGCGAGAAGCGGCTCGACCTCGTCGCGGAGCCGGTCGGCGTCGAGGTCCTCGTCCTCGACGACCACGGCGGCGCCGGCGTCGGCCATCCAGCTGGCGTTCGCGTGCTGGTGGCGGGCCGAGGCATGGGGATAGGGGACGAGCACCGCCGGGCGGCCTGCGGCCGTCAACTCGAACACCGAACCGCCGGAACGGCAGAGCACGAGATCGCCGGCGGCGAGCGCATCGGCAAGGTCGGGCAGATATTCGATCAGCGTGTATCTCGAAGCGCCCTCGAGGCCGGGCGCGAGTGCCGGATAGTCGCGGGAGCCGGTGATGTGGAGGACGTGGAACGGGCGGTCGGCCGCCGGCCCGCCGGGTCCGAACGCCTCGGCCGCGGCCCGGTTGATGCGCAGCGCCCCGAGGCTGCCGCCGAAGATCAGCAGGCACGGGATCTCGGGGTCGATTCCGAATCGCTCGCGGGCACGACTCCGGTCGGCGGTCGCGATCGCCGCCGGGACCGGTCGGCCGGTCACGACGTAGCGCTCGCCCCCGAGCCCCTCGATCGGGAAGGCGAGGCAGACCCGGCGAGCGCGCCGAGCGAGCAGACGATTCGTCAGGCCGAGGTGGCTGTCGGCCTCGGTGAGGACGAGCGGCAGTCGCATCGCCGCCGCCGCCATCCCGGTCGGCGCCGCGACGTAGCCGCCGCCGCCCATCACCGCTTCGGCACCGCGCTCCGTCAGGTACCGGCGGGCGACGCGCACCGCTGCCAGCGAGCGCCCGACCGCACGCGCCGCCCGCAGGGGGTTGCGCCGGTCGATGCCGGAGACGTTCAGGAAATCGATCTCGTAGCCCGCGGCGGGCACGAGCTCGGCCTCCGCCCGATCGCCGGTGCCGATGAAGCTGACCTCCGCCCCGCGCTCAGCGAGCGCGTCTGCGACGGCCAGCGCCGGCACCACGTGACCCGCCGTACCGCCGGCTGCGATCACCACTCGCACGGGAGCCCCCCCTCGCGGCCGTCGGCCGCTTCGAGTTCGTCCGCCGCGTCGAGCGGCCCCCGTCGACGACCTGGAACCGCCGGCCGCTTCGCGCCGAGGCCGCTCCGGCACTGCCGCCGTTGGCGACGTTGAGAAGCAGCCCGACGGCGGCCAGGGTCATTATCAGGCTGCTGTTTCCGTAGGAGACGAATGGAAGTGTGACTCCGGTCAGGGGCGCCAGGCCCAGAACGGCGAAGAGGTTGATCGACGCCTGGACCAGAATCATTGCCGTGAGCCCGGCGGCGAGCAGGCGACCGTAGCGATCCTTCGCCTTCTGGGCGGTCCGGAAGCCGGCGTAGCCGAACAGCATGTAGAGCCCGACCAGAAGCGAGATCCCGATCAGGCCGAGTTCCTCACCGATCACCGCGGCGATCATGTCGGTGTGGGCCTCGGGCAGGTAGAAGGCCTTCTGGACGCTCTCGCCGATCCCGACCCCGAAGATCCCGCCCGAGCCGAGCGCGATCGAAGCCTGCTGGCCCTGGAAGCCGGCGCCCGCCGCGTCCGCTCCCGGATCGATGAAGCTGGTCAGTCGCGCCATCCGGTAGGGCTCCATGAGGACCGCGATGGCCACGAGCAGCAGCAGCATCCCGGCGATGATCGCGAGGTGCCGGAGCTTTGCACCCGCGGCGATCAGCAGCGCCGCCATCGAGAACGCGGTGACCATCGCGGTGCCGAGGTCAGGCTCGACCACGATCAGCGCGCAGACCGCGCCGGCGACGAGCAGGATCGGCCGCATGCTGTGGAGATCCCGGGTCAGCTGCGGGCGATCGGCCAGCAGGCTCACCCCGTACAGCATCAGCGCGATCTTGGCGATCTCCGACGACTGGATCTGGATCGGCCCGAACTCGAGCCAGCGCTGGGCGCCGTTGGCGGAGACTCCCATCACCTTGGTCACGAGCAGCAGCCCGACCGCGGCGATCAGAAACGTTCCGGTCAGCCGGCGGACATCGGCCAGCCGCTGCATCGAGACGATCTTCATCCCGATCAGCCCGATCGCTCCGAACATCAGCGTCTTCTTCAGGTAGAAGAGGCTGTCGCCGTCGTTCAGCAGGGACGCGCTCGAGCTGGCGCTGAAGACCATGACGGCGCCGAACGTGAGCAGGCACATCGTCGCGGTCAGCAGCAGCGTGAACTCGACCGGCTTGTCCTTCGGTCGCGACTTCGAGCGGCCGCGGAGCCGGAGGCCGTTGCGAACGCCGGCGGCGACTCCGCTCATCGGAGCTCCTCGACGATCTCGCGGAACCGGCGGCCGCGCTCCTCATAGTCCGCGAACGCGTCGAAGCTGGCGCAGGCCGGGGCCAGAAGGACGGTCTCCCCCGGCGCCGCGGCCGCCGCCGCATCGGAGACGGCCGTCGCGAGATCGCCGCTTCGGCGCAGCGGGACTCCGGCCGGCGCCAGGTCCGACGCGAGCTGCTCGGCGGCCTCTCCGATCAGGTAACAAGCAGCGCAGTGACCGGCGACCACGGGAACCAGGTCGCCGAACCTCTCGCCCTTCAGGCTGCCCCCGAAGATCGCGTGGACGCCGTCGTCGAACGAGACGATCGCGGCCCGCGCGGCGGCGACGTTCGTCGCCTTCGAGTCGTTGACGAAGGCGACGCCGTCGATCTCGGCGACCGGTTCGAGGCGGTGTGCCACACCGGCGAATCCGGCGAGACCGCGGGCGACCGCGTCGCGCGGGACGCCCGCCGCGAGGGCCGCCGCCGTGACTGCCATCGCGTTGCGGACGTTGTGCTCGCCCGCGAGCGCCAGGTCACCGCGCTCGATCAGGACCCCGTCGGCATCGCGGATCGCACCGTCGGCGAGGCGCACGGCGCAGTCTCCGGAGGCGCACTCGACGCCGTAGCGGAGGCGGTCCGCCGAGCCGGGGATCTCGGCCCCCACGAGCACGGGCTCGTCGGCGTCCCAGATCGCCGTCGCGCCCGCGGGCTGGGAGGCGAAGATGCGCAGCTTTGCGTCGAGGTAGGCGTCGAGCGTCCCGTGGCGATCGAGATGGTCGGGGCTGAAGTTCAGGAGGACCGCGACCTCGGGCGCGAAGGCTTTGGAGTCCTCGAGCTGAAACGACGAGCACTCGCAGACGACCGTCGTCTCGGGGTCGAGCTCGCCCGCCAGCGAAGCGAGCGGCGTCCCGACGTTGCCGGCGACGGCGACCGGCATCCCGGCCTCGGCGAAGACCTGCCCGAGCCACTCGGTCACGGTGGTCTTGCCGTTCGTGCCGGTGACCGCGACGAAGCGGCCGGCCGAGAGCCGCCAGCCGAGCTCGAGCTCGCCGATGACCTCCGTCCCCCGCTCGCGCGCCGCTGCGACGACCGGTGCGTCCTGGGGCACGCCCGGGCTCTTGATCAAGCAGCTCACGCCGTCGAGCAGGTGAATTCCGTCGCCATCCAGATCGAGTTCGACGCCGAGCGCCGCAAGCCTGCTGGCATCCGCAGGACTTCCCCGGTCGGTGCCGTACACGCGCTCCCCCCGCGCGATCAGAGCCTCTGCCGCGGCGACCCCCGAGCGCGCCAGTCCGACCACCAGGAACGGGCCGTCGGGCAGCGGCGGTCGCGGGATCTCGGAGGCCACACGCAAAGCTTCGCCGCCGCACAGGACGTACCTGTGGAGTTACCGGCTGCCCCGGCCGGCGACGGCACCCGCCGGCCTCCGGCGCTTGCGGAGTTCGGCCGCCGGCCACCGTCGCCCGGCCTTCGTTGATGAGCTAGTCCTGACGTGGGCGGGAGCCGCCGGATCAAGGAAGAGTCCGGCGCCGCGGCCTTCGGCCGCAAGCCGGGCGATGACGCCGAGCCGGCGCCTCCCGGTCCGTCAGGAGCCGATGCTGTTCTGAAAGAGGGTGTAGCCGATGCCCGCGAGGACGGCGCCGATGATCCAGAAGCGGATCATGATCTTCGTCTCCGACCAGGCCATCATCTCGAAGTGGTGGTGGAGCGGCGCCATCAGGAAGACGCGGCGGCGGAAGGACTTGAAGGTGAAGACCTGGATCGCCACCGAGAGCGCCTCGATGACGAAGATGCCGCCGAGGACGATCAGCAGGACCTCGGTCTGGGTCATGATCGCCAGGCCGGCGATGGCGCCGCCGAGGCCGAGCGAGCCGGTGTCCCCCATGAAGATGGTCGCTGGGAACGAGTTGAACCAGAGGAAGCCGACCGAGGCGCCGACGAAGCACGCCGACAGGAGCGCCAGGTCCTCCTGGCCGGTCGTGATGGTGATCGCCAGGTAGGAGAGGAAGACGATCGCACAGCAGCCCGCGGCGAGGCCGTCGAGGCCGTCGGTCAGGTTGACGCCGTTGCTGGCGCCGGCGAGGACGAGGAAGCTGAGGACGACGTAGGCGACCGGGCCGAGGTAGATCTCGGCGTCGAAGAGGCGGATCTGCAGGCTCGGGTCGAGCCCGATCTCCTGGAAGGCCACCCACCAGAGGATCACGGCGAGCGCGATCTGACAGGAGAGCTTCCAGCGAGCGTTGAGACCGAGCGAGCGCCGCTTGACGATCTTGATCCAGTCGTCGGCGAACCCGATCGCCGCGCTTCCCAGCGCGACGCCGAAGACGGCGAGGCTCTCGGTGTCGCGATCGGAGAGGACGAGGTAGGGAATCGAGATCGCCGCGAAGATGATCAGCCCGCCCATCGTCGGCGTGCCGGCCTTCGTGTGGTGACCCTGCGGCCCTTCCTCGCGGATCTGCTGCCCGAACTCGCGCTCGCGGAGCCGCTCGATGAACTTCGGTCCGAGGAAGATCGTGATCAGCATCGCGGCCATCCCGGCGATCAGGATCGCCCCACGATCGATCGGGACCGTGCTCAGGCCGCCGACCTGCCCGAACCCGATCACCCCTCCCCCTCCCCGCCGCCGAGTCGGGCGACGAGCCCGTCGGTCAACCGCTCGAGACCGACCGACCGGGAACCCTTGATCAGCGCGACGTCGCCGTCTTGCAGCTCCTCGGCGACGATCGGCACGGCCGAATCCGCGTCGGGAGCCCAAGCGTCGGGCGAGTATTCGCGGGCGAGCTCGCCGACGCCGATCAGCCGGTCGATCCCGCCGGCGCGGACCAGGGCGCCGATCTCGGCGTGGAACGACGCGGATTCGGGCCCGAGCTCGGCCATTCCGCCCAGTACGGCCACCGCCCGTCGCCCGCCCACCGCCTCGGCCCCACGGAGGTTCTCGACCGCGGCTCGCATCGAGATCGGATTCGCGTTGTAGCAGTCGTTGAGCAGCAAGATTCGCCCGGGGAGCTCGATCCGCTCGCCGCGCAGGCGCGAGAACTCTATCCGCGCGGTCCGCGCCGCCATCGCGGCCGGATCGAGGTCGAGGGCGACGCCTACCGAGATCGCACAGAGCGCGTTGCGCAGGTTGTGGGCCTCGCTGAACGGGAACTCGAAGTCGGCCTCCCCGTGCGGCGTTCCGATCCGGGCTCTCGTCCGCCCGCCCTCGACCGACGACGACAGCGCGAACACGTCGCCCCCGGGGCCGAAGGTGAACACCTCGAGCGAGTCGCGCAGATGCGGGCTCAGCGCCTCCTCGTCCTCGGGGACCACCGCCCGCCCCTCGTCGCCGAGCCCGTGCAGGATCTCGGCCTTGGCCTCGACGATCGCCTCGAGCGTGCCGAGCAGCTCGAGGTGTACGGGCCCGATGTTGGTGATCGCGGCGACATCGGGCTCGGCGATCTCGCAGAGCTCGGCGATCTGTCCCATGCCGCGCATCGCCATCTCCATCACCAGGAGCTCGGTCTCCGGCGGCGCCGCGAGAATCGCGAGCGGCATCCCGATCTCGGTGTTGAAGTTCTCGGGACTCGCGTGGACGCGGCGCGGCAGGATCGCCCGGCAGATGTCCTTGACCGACGTCTTCCCCGTCGAGCCGGTGATCCCGACCGCCGGGCACGCGAGCTCGCGCCGCCAGGCGCGGGCCAGCGACTGCAGCGCTCCCAGGGGATCCTCGACGGCGAAGATCCGGGCCCCCGGATTCACCCGCTCGAGCTCAGCGCCGTGCTCGAGCCCGACCACCGCCCCCCAGGCGCCGCCCGCGAGCGCCTGGGCCGCGTAGAGGCCGCCGTCCTGACGTTCGCCCGGCAACCCGAAGAAGAGATCGCCGGCGCCGACGTCCCGCGAGTCGATGACCGCCCGGACCGGCCGGGTGCCGTCCTCGAGCTCGGGTGCCGGCTCCGGGGCGCCGACCGCGGCGGCGATCCGGTCGGCGGCGAGCTCGATCATGCACCGCTCCCGGTCACGATGCGCTCGAGCTCCTCACGGGCGACCTCGCGGTCGTCGAAGGGGATCTTCCGGCCGTCCTCGAACTCCTGACCCTGCTCGTGGCCCTTGCCCGCGATCACCACCAGGTCGCCGGGCTCGGCCCGGCCGAGGGCCAGTGCGATCGCCGCCCGCCGATCGGGCTCGACCAGCGTGCACGCGCGCCGATCGGCGGAAACGCCCTCGAGGACCTGCGCGATGATCGCCTCCGGATCCTCCGAGCGCGGGTTGTCGGACGTCACGACGGCGAGGTTCGCGAGCTCCGAGCCGGCCCTGCCCATGAGCGGCCGCTTGATCGGGTCGCGGTCGCCTCCGCAGCCGAACGCGCAGATCAGCGATCCGTCGGTCAGCCGGCGGGCGGCACGGAGGACGTTCTCGAGCGAGTCGGGGGTGTGCGCGTAGTCCACGAGCACGCCGAAGTCCTGGCCGGCGTCGATCGGCTCCATCCGGCCTGGAACCGGTTCGGCGGCCTCGAGTCCGGCGACCGCTACGCCGACGTCGACGCCGAGAGCGATCGCCGACCCGAGGGCGGCCAGGGCGTTCTCGACGTTGAAGTGGCCGGGGAGCCGGAAGCGGACCGTGCGCGGATCGCCGGCCCCGTGCAGGGTGAACCGCGCCCCGGCGGCGTCGAAGCCGACGTCGTGGGCGGTCAGGTCAGCGAGGTGGCCGGCGGCCGAGAACGTGGTCAGCCGCGAGGCACCCTCGCGGCCGATCTCCGCCGCGAGCCGCTCGCCGTAGCCGTCGTCGACGTTGACGACCGCCTCCCGGGGTGCCGTCCCTCCGGGCGCCGGGATGAACAGCAGCCGCTTGGCCGCGAAGTAGTCCTCCATGTCGGCGTGGAAATCGAGATGGTCCTGGGTCAGGTTCGTGAAGGCGGCGACATCGAAGTCGATCGAGTCGGCACGGCCCAGCGTGAGCGCGTGGGAGGAGACCTCCATCGCGCAGGCGCGGTCGCCGGCGTCGAGCATCGCCCGGAACGTGCGCTGGAGGTCGATCGCCTCGGGGGTCGTGCGCTCGACCGGCTCCTCGCGGCCGCCGACGACCCGCTTGACCGTCCCCAGCAACCCGCAGCCGATCCCCGCGTGCTCGAGGATCGCGCGAACGAGGAAGGCCGTGGTCGTCTTCCCGTTGGTTCCGGTGACGCCGATCATCTGCAGCTCCCTGCTCGGCTCGCCGAAGAAACGGGCGGCGATCGGGCCCATGGCGGCGCGGGAGTCGTTCACGATCAGCTGCGGCACGTCGACGTCGAGCTCCCGTTCGACGACCAGGGCTGCCGCTCCGGCCGCGACGACCGCGGGCGCGAACTCGTGGCCGTCGGCGGTCGCGCCGCGCACGCAGAAGAACAGCGTCCCCGGCCCCGCCCGGCGGCTGTCGAACGCGACATCGGAGATCTCCTCGCCTCCGTCGCCGGCGTTCTGCAGAGCTCCGCCGGGCAATGCGGCGCTTAGGTCGGCGAGCCTCACGCCCGCGATTCTAGGAACGCGGCAGGCGGGGACGGGCGCCGGCCACCGCGGCGGCCTACTCGGTCGGGGCGATCCCGAGGTACGGGAGCGCGAACGAGGCGATCTGGCCGAACGCCGGCGCGGCGACGGAGCCGCCGTAGTAATCGCCGCCCTTGGGGTCGTCGACGATCACCGAGACGAGCAGACGCGGATCGGCGGCGGGGGCGAAGCCGACGAACGAGGCGATGAACTGCGAGTCGGAGTAGGTGCCGTCGACCACCTTCTGGGCGGTTCCGGTCTTGCCGGCGAGAACGTAGCCGGGGACGCTGACCTCCGACGCGGTGCCGCCGTCGCCGAGCACGCCCTCGAGCATCGTTCGCAGCTGCCCGGCGGTCCGCTTGCCGATCACGCGCTCGCCGTCGGAGTGATCGACCGGAATGCCGTCGATCGACTCGAGCAGGCGTGGGGTCCTGAGGATGCCGCCGTTGGCGATCGCGGCATACCCCTCCATCATCTGCATCGGGGTGACCGAGAGGCCCTGGCCGATCGGGAGGTTGCCGATCGACGAACCCGAGTACTCCTTCGGCGGCGGCACGATGCCCATCTCCTCGCCGGGGTAGTCGATGCCGGTCGGCCGGCCGAAGCCGAACCTCGAGACCCAGGAGCCGAAGTCCTTCTCGCCGAGCTTCTGGCCGATCATCACCGTGCCGACGTTGGAGGACTGCGCGAGGACGTCGGCGACGCTCAGCGTCCGATAGCCGACCGGGTGCGACTCGCCGATCGTCCGGTCCGCCACCTGGATCTCCGGCGGCACGTCGAGCGTGGTCTCGGGCTTGACGATCTTGTCCTCGAGCGCCCCGGCGATCGTGAAGGCCTTGAACGTCGACCCGGGCTCGTAGGTGAAGCCGGTTGCCATGTTCGTGAGCTGGTCGGGATCGGCGCCCGCGAGGTCGTTGGGGTCGACCGGCGGCCAGCTCGCCATGGCGAGAACGTCACCGTCGGTCGGGTCCATGACGATTGCGGTGGCGTCCTCCGGCAGGTACCTGTCACCGAGGTCGCGGAGCACCTTCTCGGTGTAGGACTGGATCCGACCGTCGATCGTCAACTGGACGTCGTGTCCGGCGGCGGCGCCGCTTACGACATCGCGGTTGATCTCCTGGCCGAGCGCGTCCTTGGTGATCGCGATTTCGCCGTCGGTGCCCTCGAGGACGTCGTTCTGGGCCTGCTCGATCCCGAACAGGCCCTGGCCGTCGTCGCCGACCGCACCGATCAGGCGGCCCGCGTCCTTGTCCTGCGGATAGACGCGGCGGGAGTCCGGCAGGATGCCGATCCCGTCGAGACCGAGCTTCTCGACCCGCTCGGCCGTCACGAGATCGACCTTCTGAGCGACGTACTCGAACCCGCTCTGAGCAGTCAGCGTCTTGAGCACGTCCTCCTCGGGCTCGTCGAGAACTTCGGCGAGCTTGCGGGCCGCCTTCGGGGGGTCCACCACCTGATACGGCGTCGCGAAGACCGTCGCGGCCTCCTCGGAGACGGCGAGCGCGTTGCCGCGGCGATCGAGGATCGCTCCGCGGATGCCCGGAACCTCCACCGCAGCGACCTGCTGGCTGCGCGCGTCGGCGCTGTACTCGCTCCCCTTGACGGTCTGCAGCCATGCGGCACGGACCATGACCACGCAGAAGGCGAGCGCGAAGGCCGCGAAGAGGAGGCCGACGCGCTTCTCGATCAGTCGCACCGCACTCCTAGGGAGTCGTCGTCGGGACGGTCGCGGCGGGGTCGACGGGCACGGTCGCGGTCGGATCAGCGCCTGCGACCGCGGGATCGAGGGGGATCGCCGCGGGGTCGGTGACGGCCGGGTCGGTCGTGAGCGCGGCGTCGGCGGCGAGCTCAGCCTCGCTCGGCTCGATCGCCGGCGGCGAGTTGGCGATCAGCCCGTCGGCGAGGCGCTCGGCCGCCTTCTCGGCGTCGGAGGAGCCGGCGTTGAGGTAGTGGACCGCGTCGGGGGCGGGAACGGAGAGACCAAGCGCAGTCGCCGCCTTGGTGATCCGCTCGTTCGAGAGACGGTTGGCGATCCGGGCGCGAGCGACGCTGTTGGCCTGCTGGAGCTCGTCGATCTTCGCCGAGACCTGGCTGCTCGAGGCGCTGAGGCTGAGCCCGAGGACGTTGAGGGCGACGATCCCGCCGAGCAGGATCCCGAGAATGACGATCCAGGCCCGGCTGCGCGACATCCCGACGACGAAGCCGGAGTCGGCGATCCCGCCGACCGCGTTGACCGGGAACATCGCGACGTTGCCGCCGCTCGCCACGCGGGAGCGGGCGCGATGGTTCGTCCGCGGAGCGGCGGCGGGAGCGCGGCGCGCAGGACGGCGGGCCGGGGCCGCGGCGCTTCGCGTCGCGGCCCGCGGCTTCGCCTTCGGCCGCGGCTTGGGGCGCGGGGCCGGGCGGGTGCGCGGAGAGATCGCGGGGGCGCCCATCAGACAGTCTCCCCCTCGAGCTTGAGCGCGACCCGGAGATGAGCGGAAGCGGAACGCGGGTTGTCGGCGATCTCGCCGGCGCTCGGCGCGACGCCGCCGCGGGTCAGCAGCCTGGCCTCGGGCTCGAGGCCACAGGTGCAGACCGGGAACTCCGGTGGACATACGCAACCGCGGGCGCGGTCGGCCAGGAAGCGCTTGACCCGCCGGTCCTCGAGCGAGTGGAAGGAGATCGCGGCGAGCCGCCCGCCGAGAGCGAGCATGTCCCATGCCTGCGGAAGCGCCGCGTCGATCGCCTCGAGCTCGCCGTTGACGGCGATCCGGATCGCCTGGAAGGTGCGCTTGGCGGGATTGCCGCGGCCGAAGCGCGCCGATGGCGGCAGGCCGGCGCGGACCGCCTCGACGAGCTCCGAGGTGGTCTCGAGCGGGCGCCGCTCGACGATCCGGCGCGCGATCGAGCGGGCGTGCTTCTCGTCGGCGTAGTTGCGGAGCGCCTCGGCGATCCGGCTTTCGGGCCACTCGTTGACGAGGGTCCGCGCGGAGATCTCCGCGTCGGGATCCATGCGCATGTCGAGCGGCGCGTCGAAGGAGTAGGAGAAACCACGCTCCCAGGCGTCGATCTGCATCGAGGAGACCCCGAAGTCGAAGAGGACGACGTCCGGCCGGATTCCCTCGGCGGCGAGCTCGGCGAGCGCGTCGGCGAAGTCTCCGCGTACGAATCGGGTCTCGCAGGGCGCCTCGCAAGCGATCTGCGCGAAGCGCTCCTCGGCCGCCGGGTCGCGGTCGATGGCGATCAACGTTCCCTGGGAGCCGATCCGCTCGGCGAGCAGCCGCGAGTGGCCACCGCCTCCGAACGTGCAGTCGACGACCGTCTCCCCGGGGCGGGGATCGGTCTCGCGGATGAGCTCCGCGGCGAGGACTGGTACGTGCTCGGTGGGCATGTAGGTGAGGGTCACCATCCCACTACGCGCTCCCCGGCGACGGGGTCTGTGCTGCCGCCGCGAGGCTCTCGGTGAGCTCCGGCGTGCGCTGCTCGTTCTCCTCGTCCTCGGCGTACCAGCGCTCCGGCGACCAGATCTCCAGCCGCGAGCCCATCCCGGAGACGATGCAGCGGCTCTCGAGGCCCGCGTGCTCGATCAGCTGCCGGCTCAGTCTGACGCGGCCGGCTGAGTCGAGGTCCGCCGAGGCGGAGTGGGCGAAGAAGCGCCGCTGGATCCGTCGGGCGTCGCGGCTCATCGGGTTGAGCTGCGCCAGCGTCGTCGCCTCCATCTGCTCGGCCGCCTGCGCCGGCCAGATCTCGACACAGGGCTCGATGCCCTGCATCAGGACGATCCCCTCCGCGAAGGAGGCCCGGTACTGGGCCGGGACCGTGATCCGGTCCTTGGAGTCGAGCGAATGCTCGTTGAGGCCGCGAAAGGTCATTGATCAAGGGAGGTGGGAGTTGAAGTCGAAAAGCCTGGGTATGCGATCGCCGGTTGAAGTCGGGCCGGAGAGGTGAGGTGGGAGGAACCTCGCCTCCCCGGCCTTCCTTCGTCCTGTGGTTCACAACTGGGCGCCACGGTAACCCACAACGCCCCACTTCGCAACACATCACTGGTCGGGTATTGCACATCCTCCGTCGGACGGACTTGCTACCCGGCCCCGATCCACCGGTTTTTCCGCTTGTCCAGTGGGTCCGTCCGGGGCGTGGGGCTCGGTGGGAGGCTCCAGCGCCCTGCAAGCGGCGTTGCACGGAGGAGGAATCGGCGGAGCCCGGAGGCGATGGCGAGTGGCGGATTTCGATCGCCATCATCCGATGCTTTTTCCGCCACTCGCGCTGACGACGAGGATCGGTGCGCCGCCGGCCGGGATAGCCTGAGCGCCCGATGACGGACCCGTCCGAAGGCGAGCATCCGGCCTCGCAGGCGCCGCCCGGCGCCGAGCCCAGCGCTGCGAGCGGCGGCGTCGCGCCTCCCCCGGCCGCGCCGGCGCCGCTCGACGCCGACGACACCCGCGGAGAGCACCTGAAGACGCTGCTCGGCAGCACCCTGACGCTGAGCCTCGGAGCGACGCTCGTGATCGTCTGCTTCGTCGCCGTCACCCTGGCGGCGGGAGCCCTGATCGGCGCCGGCGCCGCGGTGCTCGGCGCGCTTCTCGTCCTGCTGATCGTCTACGTGATGGCGTCCAGCCGCGCCCGCGAGGACTTCTTCAGCCACTACGCCTCCGCCCGGAGCCTGAACCGGACCGGCGGCAAGATGTCGCTGCCGCCGACGACGCCGCTGCTCCGCAAGGGCGACCGCCGCTACGCCGAGCAGGTGATGAACGGGACGCTGCCCGGCGGCGCCCCCGGCGCGCTCGGGCTCTACACGTACGAGAACGACACCACTGACAGCGAGGGCAACAACGACACCGACTACTACCGCTTCACGGTGGTCCTGCACGACCTGCCGGCGGTGGCGACCAGGGCTTCCGACGTCTACTGCCAGCGCCGCGAGGGCTTCCGGTTCATGGACTCGGCCGAGGACGTCTTCCGTCGCATGCAGCGGCTCGAACTCGAGAGCGAGGCGCTGGACAAGCGCTTCGAGATCTTCTACGGCGCCGGCGACGACACGATCTGGATGAAGCGCCTCTTCTCCCCCAGCTTCATCATCTGGCTGACCGAGCGCACCCCCGACCACTTCGCGTTCGAGTTCTCGGCGGGAAGCCTCTGCGTCAACGTCAAGGGCCATTACGACAGCGCCGCCGAGCTCGACGCCCTCTGCGAGGCGGCCGGCGAGGTCGCCCGGCGCCTCGCGGACGAGGCGAGCGAGTAGCGCTCAGAACCCCGGCAGCAGCGAGCCGGAGTTGGCGACGATCGCCGCTGCGACCATCAGCAGGACCGACGGCACCAGGAGCAGGGCGACGACGAGCTGCATCTTCGGCGCCGCGCGTGCAGCGCGCTCGGTGACCTCGCGGCGCTGCTCGGCCCGCAGCGACCCCGCCTGCTCATGCAGGGCGCGCGCCAGCGGCGAGCCGTGGCGGCGCGAACGCTCGAGCGCCGCGGCGAGCCCGGCGAGCGTCGTGCCGCGCGAGCGCTCGCCGAGCTCGCGCAACGTCTGCGCACGCGAGCTCCCGCACTCCATCGCGGCGACCGTCGCCGCAAGCTCCTCGCGTAACGGCCCGGTGCTGGTTCGCATCGCCTCCTCGAGCAGCCTGCCGACGCTGCGGCCGCTTCCCGCGCCCGTCGCCATCAGGTCGAGGGCGTCGGGAAGCTCCGCGGCGACACGGGCACGCCGACGTCTGGCCGCACCCTCCACGAGCAGGTCCGGGGCGACGAAGGCCGCGACGGGCACGCCGATCAGGACGAGGAGCCCGAGCCGGCCCGGCGCCGCCGGCGCCGCTGCGGCGGCCAGAGGCACCGATGCCGTCGCCGCGGCCGCCTTCGCCACGAGCAGCTCGAGCGGAGTCAGGCGCGACGCGATCCCGGCGTCGCGTAGCCGTCGCTCCGCTCCGGCCACCATCGCTGCGGGGCCAAGCGGCTCGGACGGGTGCCGGAGGCGCGAGCGCACCCGCCTGCCGATCACCCCGCCGACCCGCTCGCCTCGCGCGGCGAGCAGCTCGCGTGCCGCGGCCGCGACGAGCACGGCGGCGAGCAAGGCGAGCAGCGTCACCTCCTCACCCCGCCGAGCCTGCGGATCGCCACGAAGCCCGCGGTCTGAAACGCGGCGGCGAGGGCGAGCAGGACGGCCGCGGCGGGCTCGGCGAGCATCCCGGAAATGAAGCCGGGTGCGATCAGCTCGACGCCCAGCGCCATGACGACCGGCATCGCGACGACCAATCCGCCGGTCATCCGGGCCTGAGCCGTCGCCGAGCGGGCCTCGCGCTCGGCCCGCTCCCGCTGTGCCGCTGCTCGCCCGTGGCGCCGCAGCAGGTCCGCGAGATCCCCGCCCGCCCGCTGCTGCGAGAGGATGGCGGTGACGAGGGCGTCGACCCGCTCCGACGCAACCCGCCCGGAGAGGCCGGCGAGGGCGCGGTGAGGTGCGACGCCGACGTCGAGGTCGGAGCAGACCCTTGCGAGCTCGACGGCGCTGGGTCCGCGCAGGCCCGACGCGACCGCCGGCAGAGCCACGCGGAGCGATCCGCCTGCCGCAACGGCGTCGGCCATCGCGCCCGCGATGACGGCGATGTCGCCCTCGAACGCGAGGCGGTACCTGCGGCGGCGCCCGGCAACGGCCCATCCCGCTGCGGCCGGTCCGAGGGCGGCGATGCCGGCGAGCGGCAGCGAGCCCGTGAGCATCACGGCGAGCCCGCCGAGGGCGCCGCCGGTGATCGCGCCGAGCCGGCGGCGCTCGCTCTCGGTCGGTGCACGGTTCTCCCGCCCGGCCAGGGTCAGGATCGCCAGCACTCCCTCGAGCTGGCGGCCCAGCGACGGGATCACCGCGATCCATTCCCGAAGCGCCACGGCAACCAGGCCGCCGCCGACGGCCGCCAGAAGGACGGGAGCTGCAGGGCTCACGCTTCCTCCTCCCGCGCCCAGATCGTCCGGACCGCCGGCGAGCCGGCCACCCGCGTCACCTCGCAGAGCTCGACCGACCGTCGCTCCACCCCCGAACGTTCGAGGTGCAGCACGAGATCGACCGCGTTCGCCAGTTGCTCGCTGACGACCTCGTGGGGAACGCCGAGGCCGGCCATCATCGCCAGCGTCTCGAGCCGGCGCAGCGCGTCGGCCGGCCCGTTCGCGTGCACGGTGGAGAGCGCTCCCCGGTGGCCCGTGTTCAGCGCCACCAGCAGGTCCATCGCCTCCGAGCCGCGGACCTCGCCGATTACGATCCGGTCGGGCCGCATCCGCAGGGCGTTTCGGACCAGATCCCGGATCGTCACCTCCCCGACGCCCTCGATCCCGGCCGGCCGGCTCTCGAGCCTGACGACGTGCGGCTGCCCGAGCCGGAGCTCGGCTGCGTCCTCGATCGTGATCACGCGCTCGCCGGGGTCGATGAACCCCGACAGGGCGTTGAGCACCGTGGTCTTGCCCGTTCCGGTGCCGCCGCTGACGATCAGGTTGCGGCGATCGCTGACGGCGGCGGCGAGCAGATCGCGGAGCTCGGGAGTGAAGCTGCCGCGCGCGACGAGCTCCTCGGGATCGGGCCGGATCCCCGTGAAGCGGCGAATCGACATCGCCGGACCGTCGACGGAGAGCGGCGGGATGACCACGTTCACGCGGGAGCCGTCCGGAAGCCTGCCGTCAGCCATCGGGCTGAGCTCGTCGACCCTCCTGCCGAGCGGCCCGAGCACGCGCTCGATGACGTCCCTCAGCGCCTCCTCGTCGGCGAACCCCACGGCGGCCCGCTCGAGGATTCCGCGGCGCTCGGTCCAGACCTCCTCGTGCCCGTTGACGAGGACCTCCTCGACATCCGGGTCGCGGAGGAGCTCCTCGAGCGGCCCGAGGCCGACGGTCTCCCGCAGCACCCGTTCAGCGACCTCGTCGCGTCCGCCCTCAGAGAGCAACGCAGCCTCCTCGGCGACGATCGAGCCGATTGCCTCGGGCAGCGCCGGGAGATCCCGGTCACCGGCAACCGCGAGCGCCCGCCGCTGCTCGATCAGGCGACCGCGGAGCTCCGCGGCGAGCGACGCGACGTGGTCGATCTCGCGGCAGCCGCTCACGACGCCGGAATCAGCCTGATCTCGCGGGCGAAGTTCTCCGCCTCGATCAACTCGAGCGCCTGGGCCCTGGTCAAGGCCAGCGTCGCGCTCCAGCCGTCGGCACCCGCCGCGGTCTCGTCCACCGGGTCGGCGGGCGCGATCGCCAGCAGCCGGACCCTCCGCGCGGCCACGGCCACCCTTGCCCTGCCGCCGGTCACCGGCTCCCCCGCGACGACGACGTCGACCCGGGTTCCGCCCCCCGCCGCGGCGAGCGCCCCGGCCCCGCTCACGGTCACCTCGACGGGATGCAGGCGATCGCCGAGGTCCGGGCCGCGCTCCGGCTGTTTCGCGGCCCGGAGCTGGGAGCCGAGCAGGTAGGAGCCGGCCGGTACCGCGACCGCCAGCCGCCGGCCGCCGGCCGGCGTGGGCGAAGGCATCGCGTCGGGCGGCAGGAACCGGATCGGGACCTCGCGCAGCTCCGTCGCCCGGCGCAGGAGGGGCGCGCGAAGCTCGGTGCCCGCCGCGAGCGACCGGGTCACGGTCACGACCGACCGAGTCTCGCCGAGCTGCTCGTCGACGCGATCGCGGTAAGCGGACGCGATGCTGGCGGAGGCGATGCCGCAGACCGCCGCCAGCAGTCCGAAGGCGACCGCGCGCCCGCGCCGGCTCATTCGCCGGCCGCCCCTCCGGAGACCGGCAGGGAGATCGCCGCAATCGTGCCGCCCCCGGGCATCGGCGCAGCCGCTGCGGCCCGCCCGCCATGGCTGGCCGCGACGTCGGCGACCACCCTGAGGCCGTGGCCGTGGCGCGGATCCCGATCGATCCGGGGTTCACCGACGGCGGCGGGACCGCCGTCGCGAACCTCGAACCGGACCCCCCGCACCGTCCTCGCGGCCCGCACCCGGACGACTCCGGTGCCGTGACGGAGTGCGTTCGCCACGAGGTTGTCGAGGGCCGCGCCCAGGCGCGTCAGATCGGCGTCGATCTCGATCCCGCCGCACCCGCGGTCGACGGCGACGTCGGCGAAGCGCCAGCGCCCCGCCAGCGCCTCGAGGACCTCACCGACGAGCGCCCTCCGCACCACCGGCGGCTCCCGGCTGCCGTTGACGATCCCGTCGAGCTCTCGCAATGCTCCACGCGCCTGCTCGAGACAGGACTCCGCTGCGGCCGGGTCGAGCGAAGCCGAGTCGAGACCGAGGGCGATCGCCTGGAGCGGTCGCCGGATCTCGTGCATCGCGCGATTGAGCCGCCGCGCCCGCCGGGCGTCGCGCAGCATCCTCCCGGCCTCCACCAGCGCGACCGCCGCCAGGAGGATGAGCAGGCCCGCACCCACGGCTCAGCTCCCGACGAGCCGGTACCCGACTCCCCAGCAGTTGATCACGTACATCCCGCGCTCCGGGTCGAGCTTGCGGCGGAGCCGGCTCGCGTGCGAGTCGAGCGTTCGGGTCCGGCCCGGTGACTCGTAGCCCCAGACGTCGCGCAGGAGCTCCCCCTTGGTGAAGACCCGCTGCGGCTCGGTGGCCAGCATCCGGAGCAGCTCGAACTCCTTGTTGGCGAGCTCGACGTCGCGGCCGCCGACCCGGACCTCCCGCGTGGCCGGGTCGATGCTCAGCAGCCCGATCCGCAAGGGGCCGCGATGGGGCCCGGGCCGGCGCTGGAGCAGCTTGCGGATCCGCTCGTGGACCTCGTCGTAGAAGAACGGCTTGACGACGTAGTCGTCGGCCCCCTCGCGCAGGCCGCGCACGCGTTCGCCGTCGCTGCCGCGACCGCTGAGGACGAGGATCGGCAGCGTCGGATCGAAGACCGCGGCGGGCCCGTCGGAGCCCCGGATCTCGCGGATGACGTCGAGCCCCGAGACGTCGGGCAGGCCGATGTCGACGAGCAGCAGATCCGGGGTGCCGTACCGGCAGAAGCGCAGCGCCTCCTCGGCGGTGCCGGCGGCGAGAGCGTCGAACCGGTCGGCCGAGAGGTTCTCGCAGAGGAGCTCCCGCGTGATCCGGTCGTCTTCGCAGACGACGATCTTGGCGAGCCTGTCAACGGTCGGCAGCATCTTCGCTCCCGATAAGCCCGTTCCGGCCGACGCCGCCCCCGGAAGCCCCCGCGCCGCGATCCGTGCTGACAATCAGCCGCATGGCGGAACTGTTCGCAGTACTACGACACCGCGACTTCCGGCTGCTCTGGCTGGCCGGACTGGCGAGCGTGCTCGGCGACCGGATCGTCACGGTCGCCCTCGCGCTGTTCGTGATCGATCTGACCGGCAACCCGACCGACCTCGGGTTCGTCCTCGCCGCCCATGCGATCCCGCTCGTCGCCTTCATGCTGATCGGCGGGATCTGGGCCGACCGGGTGCCGCGCCACCGGCTGATGGTCCTCACCGACCTGATCCGCTTCGTCCTCCACGCGACGCTGGCGGCGCTGATCATCACCGGCGAAGTCGAGATCTGGCAGGTGGTGGTCATCGAGGCGCTGTTCGGCACCGCCGAGGCGTTCTTCCGCCCCGCCTCGACCGCGGTCGTTCCCCAGACCGTCCCCGAGGCGGAGATCCAGGAGGCGAACGCGCTGGTCGGGATGTCCAACAACATCGCCGAGTTCGTCGGCCCGGCCCTGGCGACGGCGCTCGTGCTCGGCGTCGGCGCCGGCGAGGCGTTCGCGGTCGACGCCGCCACCTTCGTCGTCAGCGCGGCCCTGCTGGTCCGGATGAGCCCACGCCGCCGCGAGGGCGCCGCCGGGGCAGAGCTCGCCGGGGGCGAGGAGCCCGAGTCGATCCGGGAGCAGCTGCGGGTTGGATACGACGAGGTTCGCGCCCGAGCCTGGGTCTGGGCGACGCTCGTGGCGGCCTGCGCGCTCGTGTTCTTCGGCCTCGCCCCCTGGTTCGTGCTGGGCCCCGTCGTCGCCGAGGACCACTACGGCGGCACCGACGTCTACGGAATCGTCACCGCGGCGCTCGGCGCCGGGACGATCATCGGCGCGCTCGTCGGGATCCGGTGGCGGCCCCTGCACCCGATGCGGGCCGGCCTGATCATGGGATCGATCTGGTGCCCGATGGGCGTCGCCTACGCGCTCGGCGCGCCGCTCGAGCTCGTCCTCCCCGCCGCGGTCGTCGGGGGCTTCGGGTTCTCGCTCTTCGACGTCTGGTGGCTGACCGCCCTCGCCGAGCGGATTCCGCCCGATCGGCTCTCGCGCGTCAGTTCCTACGACTGGATGATCTCGCTCGGGCTGCTGCCGGTCGGCTACCTCCTCGCCGGCCCGCTCGGCGACGCGCTCGGGTCAAGCGAGGTGCTCGCGGTCGGCTCCGCGCTCGCAATGGCCGCTTGGCTGTTCGCGCTGATTCCCAGGGAGACGCGAATGCTCGAGCGGATCCCGGAGGCCGAGCGCACCGGCGAGCCGAACACCGGCGAGCAGTGGATCGGGTTCCCCGACGTCTGATCGCAGCGCGGGCCGCATGGCGAACGCGCTCATCTTCCCCCCGATGGCCGGGCCCCGGAGGGCAGCTCCAGCACGGCGGCCGCGCCGCGGGCGACGACCGCCCTGCAGGAGGGCACCGCCTGAACGACGCAGATCTCCCGCTCGGCGTCGTCGAGGAAGACGATGTCGAGCCGGAACCGCATCCCGAACGTGTGGACGCTGCGGCAGCGCGGGATCAGCAAACCCGGCCCGGCGAGCTCGCGGGAAAGCAGCGCCAGCCCGAGTAGCCGGGAGGCGAAGCCGCTCGCGACGGGAACCCGCACGCCGGCGACGTCCCGGCGCTCGAGCCCGGCGAAGCGTCGAGGCGTCCTCACCATGATCCCGTCGATCCCGCAAGCCGGTCGGGCGCCCCCTATCCGTCGCCGCCTGCGGCCGCATTCCTCCCCCGCCGGATGGGTGCAAGCCTGCGTTCACGCTCGGCCTCACCAGGACACGCTCGGCGAGGCTTTGGCGAACATGGTCCACCCGCGACGGAGACCCCGTCAACGGGTCATCCGCCATGGAAAGAGCTACACGCAGAGGCAATTACGAGTCGGGCTCCGACTACGTTCTCGAGTACGGAGAGCTCCGTTTCTCGTTCAACGAGGCCGATTTCTCCCAGCGTGTCGAGCAGGCAGCCGTGAAGCTCGACTTCACGACCCCCGGCCTCGACCCGGAGGAACTCCACGATCTCGTCGAGCTCGCCGTCAACGGCGAGATCCGCGACTCCGCCTCTCCCCTCGGCGAGCACATCAACGCCCACTGGTTCGAGCTCGTCGGCGGCTCCCACAAGAGCCTCGTCCACTGGATCCGTCGGCTCGTCTTCCGCGGCGCCTGGCTCGATCAGCGGGTCAAGGAGGGCGAGCTCGACATCGTCTTCGACGAGCGGACGAACACGTTCGGCTATGTCCAGCCCGATCGCGACCACGAGCCGATCGAGCTATCGCGCGAGCCGTCCTGGCGCTCGCTCGCCTACCGGCGCTGAGCCTCGTCGGGCGCGAGCGGCTCGACGTTCAGCGTCAACCCGTCGACGGACGTGACCCGAACCGTCTCCCCGGTCCCGGCTCCCCGTTCGCAGACCGCGGCCCAGATCTCGTTCCTCAGCCGGACCCGGCCGCGCGGCTCACACGGCTCGATCGTCTCAGCGCGCTCCCCGATCAGGCCCTCGACGCCGGTGCGGACCCGAAAGCGGCGCAGGTAGCGCGTCCAGAAGAAGGCCTCCCCGACCTCGAGCACGGCGCCGGCCACGAGCGCGATCACGCCCAAGGGCGGATCGAGGATTGCGAAGAGGACGAACCCGACGACCAGAGCCAACGGCTCAGGCCCGGATCGTCCCGAGGGCGGTGGCGGTGTCGGGCGAGCCCTCGACAAGCCGCCTCACCTCCGCCGACGCCAGCTCCGGAGTCAGCGACGCGAGCTCGGTCCTCAGCTTGCGGACCGCGGCGAGCTCCTCGCCCTCACGCAGGTGCTCCTCGCCCGAGATCCGCGAGGCGGTGAAGTCGACGGCCGGGTAGACGCCGCGAGCCGCGAGCTCGGGGTCGAGGACGATCAGGACGTTCTCGGTCGTCTCGAGGATGCGCTCGACCGAGCCCTGGTCCTCGCCGCCGTCGCCGAGCGTCGTCGCAACGACCGTCAGCGATCCGACCTCGTCCTCGGCCGTCTCCCGGCCGGAGCCGAAGATCGGCTTCACGCGGCCGGGGTCGTCGGCGGCGACCGCGATCCGCGAGATCGAGTCGACGAGCAGGACGACGTCGGCTCCCGCCTCGGCCTTGCGGCTGGCGCGCCCGATGGCGAGCTCGACGAGCCGGAGCTGCTCGCCGGAACGCATCTCGGCGGTTGCCACCGCGAGGTCGGCGCCCGGCGCCACCGCCCGCCACGCCTCGACCTCCTCGGGGCGCTCGTCGATCAGCAGCACGATCAGCTCGATGTCCTCGCTGCGCGAGATCGCGCCGGCGAGGGCGCGCAGCAGGGTCGTCCGGCCGGCGCCGGGACGGGCGTTGACGAGGACCCGCTGGCCGAGCGCCAGCGGAAGCATCAGGTCGATCGACCGGAGCAGCAGCGCGTCGTCGGGAGAGGCGTCCGGCCCCGGCGTCAGGTCGATCCGGCGACTCGGATGAACCGGCGTCGCGTCGGCGAGGCGGGACCGCCCCTCTCCGGGGGCGACACCGTTGATCGAGTCGACGTGAATCAAGGCCGGGTAGCGCTCGCCGCGGCGCGGCTTGCGGGCCGGGCCGGCGACCTCGTCGCCCCGCTGGAGCTCGCAGCGGCGGATCTGCGATGGCGAGACGTAGACGTCCTCCTCCGCCGACTCGAGCCCCCCGAGACGAATGAAGCCGTGCCCGCGTGGGGTGATGTCGAGGACGCCCGACACGGGCTCCCCGGCGTCATCCTCCTCCGCCTCGGTCCCCTCGTCCTCCGTCTCGCGCTCGGCGGACCGGCGGCGACCGCCGCGCTCGCGGCGCCGGCGCGGCCGGCGCTCGGCGCGCTCGGCCTCGGGCTCGCGGTCGACTTCCCCTCCGGCGTCGGCGTCCTCGGCCGGAGCGGCGTCGGGGTCGATCTCGACGATCGCCGCGATCAGCTCTTCGCGGGGAAGCATGCGGTAGCGCTCGACGCCGAGTTCGGCGGCGAGACGGTGAAGCTCGGACAGGTGCTGCGTTTCGAGGGTGGCCATGCGGCGGCGAAGGATATCGGCAGGCGGCGGAACTGCCGGTCCGGCTCAGCCCGCCGAGCCCGCAGCGGCGAGGCCCGCGGGATCGGCCCCGGCGTCGGCGAGGGCCTCCGGCCAGCGCCCGGCCTCGGCGCCGATCCGGTCATCGTCCCAGCCGAGCTCCCCGCCGAGGACCGCGGCGACGCCCGCCACGGACCCGGCGGTGCGCAACTGCGGAGCGGCGAGCAGCGCCAGGCGGGTGCGGCGCAGGAGGATGTCGTCGATCGAGCGGGCCTGCTCGAAGCGCGCGGCGACGACGACCTCGGCGAGGAGGTCCGGCATCCCGGCGACGATCGGCCGGGCGAGCTCGGGCCGCTCCGCGGCGATCGCGAGAACGCGGTGGGCGGCATGGCCGTAGCGAAAGGCGAGCTGCTGTCGCCAGCCGTCCGGGAGGCCCGACTCATCGAGTTCCGCGGGAGGCAGCAGGTCCTCGTCCCTCGCCTCCATCCCGAGTGGGATCTCGTGCGTGTGGCAGGGAACGTCGCGGTCCTCGCGCATCGCGATCCTGTCGACCACCGACTTCGCCATCCGCCGCCAGGTCGTCAGCTTGCCGCCGGTGATCGTCAGCATCCCAGAGGAAGTCTCGTAGAGCTCGGCCTTGCGGGAGATGTCGACCGACTTCTTCGGGTCGCCGGTCGAGATCAGCGGCCGGACGCCGGCATAGGCGCCGGTCAGCTCCTCGCGGCCGATCGCCGTCCCGAAGTAGGAGTTGACCGCGTCGAGCAGATACTCGATGTCGTCGGAGCCGGGCCGGACGTGGTCGATGTCGCCGTCGAAGTCGTTGTCGGTCGTGCCGACCAGCACGCGCCCGTACCAGGGCAGGACGAAGATCGTCCGGTCGGAGCCGGCGGGGACGACGCAGGCCGCCTCGTTCAGCGGCAGGAGCTCGAGGGGCAGGGTCACGTGGGTTCCGCGGCTCGGCGCGATCCGCGGGACCTCGGCCTCGTCGAGGATCTCCCCCGGACGGATCCGGTCCGCCCAGACACCGGTCGCGTTGACGACGTTCTCCGCCTCGATCTCGACGGTCGACCCGGTCTCGCCGTCGCGGCAGACGACGCCGCCGGCCCGCCCATCGCGCTCGAGCAGCGAGGTCACCTCGAGCCGGTTCGCCATCACGGCGCCGAACCGCTCGGCCTCGCCGAGGATCGTGAGCACGAGCCGGACGTCGTCGGTCTGGCAGTCGTAGAACAGGTAGGCGGACTTCGGCTCGCGCTCGGCCAGCGCCGGAACCATCTCGAGGACCTCCTGACCGGGAATCGTCCGATGCCGGTCGGGAGACCAGTTCGAGAGGTCGGCCGCCTCGGCCTCCTCCTCGCGCCGGCCGCGGCGCCCGCGACGCTCGCGCCGGGAGCCGCGGTTGCTCGCCATCACGTCGTACATGTTCAGCCCGATGCCGATCTTGCGGTCGCGACGGTCATCGCCCAGCGTCGGGACGAGGTAAGGGGTCGGGTAGACGAGATGGGGCGCGAGCCTGACCATCAGCTGCCGCTCGAGGAGTGCCTCCCGGACGAGCCCGAGGTCGAAGTTCTGGAGGTAACGGAGCCCGCCGTGGACCATCTTCGAGGATCTGCTCGAGGTGCCGATGGCCCAGTCGTCGCGCTCGACCAGGGCGGTTGAGTAGCCGCGCGAGGCGGCGTCGAGCGCCACGCCGGCTCCGGTGACCCCGCCGCCGATCACGACGACGTCGAACCGCTCGGCGGTCAGCTCCCCGAGTGCGCTGTCGCGCCCGATCACGGCAGCCGGCGGCTGAACCAGAGGAAGCCGGCACCGAGCAGGGCCGTGAGGCCGCCGAGGCCGCCGAGCAGCACCGGGGTCGCCGGGGCCTGGAAGGGCTCGTCGGCCTCCTCGGCGGCTGCGTCCTCCCCGCCGTTTGCGGCGATCCGCTCGCGCCCGGCCCCGCTGGCGGTGACGGCCTCCTCCTCGGGGACGTTGCCGTCACCCGGAGCCGTGCCCGGAATCTGTCCGTCCTTGCCGAAACCGGAGCCCGACGCGCTGCCGGAACCGCCGCTGCTGCCGCCGCTGCCATCGAGATAGTCGTTGAGGCCGCCGCTGCCGAAGTCGTAGCCACCGGAAGCGCTCGGAGGCGTGTAGGTGCTGCCGGTGCTGCCGAAATCGCTGTACGTGGGCGTCGGGGTGTTCGCGTCGTTGATCTCGTCCTTCTTCGGCTTCGGCGCCCGCTCGACCGCCTTGATCGGGAACTCGGTGCTGTAGGCGGCGGTGAGACCCTGCGCGGTGACCCAGACCGGAGTCTGGTCGCTGGCGCTCGAGTACCTGTAGTGACCGTCGGAGCGCTGGCGCTTCTTCAGATACTTGTAGGGATTCGTGCCCTTCGGGCGGAACGAGCCCGGGTTCTTGCCGGCGGCGACCAGGCCCTGCACGGCCCACGCCGTCGACTGTGTGTTCGAGGCGGCCCCGTCCGTCAGCGACCAGCCGCCCGTCCCGTGCTGGGCCGAGCGCAGCCACTTGACCGCCGCCTTGATCTGCCCCTTGCCGCCCGGCGCGACAGCGAGCGCCTGCATGACCGCGCCGGTGCTGTCGGGCTCGCTGACGGCGTCGGCGACCGAGCCCCAGCCGCCGTCCTTGTTCTGAACCTTGCGCAGCCACTGCGCTGACTTGCCGAGCTTCGACTTCTCGACGCCGGCGGCCTTCTGAGCGAGGATCGCGTAGGCGGTCAGGTTGACCTGCTGCTGGTAGGAGCCGTCGCGATTCTTGCGGTCCCGAAGCTCCTTGACGAGGTCGCGGCCTTTGAAGGCGCGCGGGTCGACCCCGGCCCCGACGAGCGCGATGATAGTCCGCTCGAGATCTCCGGTCGAGGTGACCGACGCCGCGTTGCGCCGCAGGTAGCCGACCGGCGTGTTCCCGGATCTGCGGACGTCGAGGGGGTTGACCCCGGCCGCCTCGAGCCCGAGCATCGCCCACCCGGTCATGCCGACGCTCGACTCGGCGCCGGCTTCGGTCCCGTAGCCGCCGTTCTTGTTCTGGGCGCTGATCAGCCACTTCTTGGCGCTCGATCCGCCGGCCCGCGCATCGCTGCTCGGCGGCGCCAACAGCGGCGCCGCGACGCAGAGAGCGAGCACGAGGCAGGCGGCGACGCGCCCGATCGGCCGATCGCGCCATTCGAAGTCGAATCTGTCGCGGTAGCGGTCCAGCATGCGCACCAAGGCGGGTCCTGCTGCAAGCATCAAGGTGAAGTTACCCGCTGCATGGATCACATTGAACGGTATTCCGCGTGCCGACAGCGCCAGGTACCTGTCGAATGACTGCTCACCTCCATAGCTGACCATCACCGAGAGGTCGAGCAGCGCGCCGTACGCGAGACCCGCGAGCGCCGCCCAGAGAGCCAGCTGGAGGCGCCCGAGCCGGCGGCCGCTGACCCGCGCGAGGACGGCCCCGCCGATTCCGACGAGCCCCCAGCCGGCCATCTGCCACGGCGTCCAGGGTCCCTGTCCGAGCCAGAAGTTGGAGACGAGGCCGGACAGCGCCCCGACCGCGAAGCCGGGGCCGCCGCCGAGCGCATAACCCGCCAGCAGCGCGACGTCGGTCGTGGCCACCAGGTTCGGGATCGGCGCGAGCGCGACCCTGCCGGCGATCCCGAGAGCCGCGAGCGCTGCGACCGCGGCGACGATCCGCGCCGAGGGCCGGGAACGCTCGAACCAGGCGAACCCGCCGGCGATCGCGACGGCGAGGATCGCCAGCGAGGCGGCCTGCCAGCTCATCGTGGCTCTCCCGGGAACGCCGCCGCGCCGGACAGGATCCGGGCGCCCTGCTCGGGGGTGATCGCAAGGCCGCCCGTCACCCGTGCGGTCTCGGTCGCGAAGTACCAGCCACCCCCGAGCACCTCCGGCGGCGTTCCGTCGGCGATCACCCTGCCGCGCGCGAGCAGGACGACCCGGTTCGCGAAGCGGGCCGCGAACTCGACGTCGTGGGTCGCGACGAGCAGCGCCGCGCCGCGCCCGGCGAGGCCGGCGATCCAGTTCGAGAGGTCCTCCTTGCGCGCCCGGTCGAGGCCGCGTGTCGGCTCGTCGAGGCAGACGAGTCCGCCGGGCTCGCCGCCGGCCCCGCGCCCCGCCATTGCGATCGCGAGGGCCAGGCGCTGCCGCTCGCCGCCGGAGAGATCGCGTGGGTCGGTGCCGCCGGGCACGTCGAGCCCGACCGCCGCGAGGGCCTCGCGGCCGGCGTCGCCGGGAAGCTCGGCGTCGACCCGCTCGCGGACGAAGTAGTCGTCGGGACGCTGGCTCAGCATCGCCGCGCCGCGCGGCACCTCGATCGAGCCGGAGAGCGGCGCGAGGATCCCGGCCGCGGCTCGAAGCAGCGTCGTCTTGCCGGCGCCGTTGGGTCCCATCAGCGCGACCCGCTCGCCCGGGTCGACGGCGAGCTCGACGCCGCGCAGCACCTCGCGGAGCTCCTCGCCGGCGCCGAGCTCGACCCGGAGCCGGCGGCAGCGCAGCGCGTCACCGGTTCCGCGTCGCCCGGGCGCCGGCGCTCCGCCGCGGGGGGCCGGCGGCGAGCCGGGGCCAAGACGCTTCCGCGCCTCCTTGACCGTGACCGGGAAGGCATCGATCCCGGCGAGATGGAAGAGCCTGGTCACCGGAGTGGCGAGCTCGGGCGCCGCTTCGAGGGCAGCCGGCCCGAAGCCCGTCGGCGACCCGTCGTAGAGGATCCGGCCGCGGTCGAGGGCGACGACCCGGTCGGCCGCGCTGAGACAGCGCTCGAGGCGGTGCTCGCCGAGCAGGACCGTCACTCCCCACTCCTCGTTCAGCCGCCGGAGCAGCGCGATCAACTCGTCGCCGGCGACCGGGTCGAGCTGCGAGGTCGGCTCGTCGAGGAGCAGAAGCGGGGGGCCGGTCACCAGCGCCGCACCGAGAGCCACGCGCTGCAGCTCTCCGCCCGAGAGCGAGCCGGTCGTCCGATCGAGCAGCGGCTCGATTGCCAGCGCAAGCGCCGTCTCCTCCACCGCCCTGGCGGACTCGACGGTGCCTGCGCCGCGCAGCTCCAGCGGCAGCTCGAGCTCGGCCCGGACCGTCGTCGAGACGACCTGGGTCTCGGGCTCCTGGGCGACGAAGCCGACCGACGTCGCGAGCTCCGCGGGTCCGGTCGTCCGGGTCGAGCGGCCGCCGACCGTGATCGAGCCGGCGATCTCGCCGCCGTGGAAGTGCGGCACGAGGCCGCAGGCGGCTCGCAGCAGGGTGCTCTTGCCGGAGCCGGAACGACCGGCCAGGACCACGAACTCCCCCGGCTCGATCGTCAGATCGAGGCCCTCGAGCGCGAGTGCGCCCGCACCGGGGTAGCGGTAGTCGAGCCGCTCGATCTCGAGCGCCGGCTCAGCCACGGCGCGCCCCCCTGCGGCGTCGGCCGTCGGGGACCAGCGGCGCGGCGGCGATCGCGGCGAGCGCGAGCGCGAACAGCAGCGTCGCCGGGTCGGTGTCCATCGCGATCCGCGGATAGGCGTCGAAGGCGGCGATCCCCGCGATCCCGGCGGCGAGCACGAGCAGCAGGCCGGCGATCCCCGCCGCCAGGAGGGCGGCCTCGCCGCGCTCGCGGGGATGGCGGGGCATCCGCGAGCGGATCCCGAGGCCGTAACCGCGGAGCTCCAGGGTCGCGGCGATGTCGACGGAGCGGTCGAGCGACCCGGCGACGAGCCGCCGGGCGAGCGCGGCGCGGCCGACCGGCGCGGCGGCGGGCCCGCGCAACCTGGCGGCCTCGGCCATCCGGGCACCGTCCGCGGCGGCGATCGGGACGAGCCGGCTGACCAGCGTCGCCGTCAGCGCCGAGCGGGCGGCGAGGGGGCGGATCGCCCGCAATACGCGGTCGGGATCGACGCACGCAGACCAGACCGCGAACACGAGCAGCGCGACGACGATCCGCAGCGCCAGCACCGCGCCCTCCGCGAGCGCTTCGAGGGTGACATCGATCTGGCCGAGCACCGGGAGGTCGAAGCCGCGGATCAGGATCGTGGCGCCGCGCTGGGACGCGATCGCGTTGACCGCCACGACCATCACAGCGAGCCCGAAGGACCAGCGGAGCGGCTGCGCGACGCTGCGTCGCGCTCCCGAGAGCGTGCCGGCGATCCACGCGCCGCAGCCGGCGGCGAGGAGGACGAGCGGGTTCGCGAAGGTGAAAGCGACGATGGCGAGGGGAGCCAGGTAGACAGCCGCGATCCAGGGTCGCGCCCGCCCGAGGGGGCCGGGGCGGGGCGAGTAGGAGAGCATCGACCTCATCGGCAGCCCCCGGCCGCTGATTCGCCGCCCTCGGGCGCCGGGGCGGGGATCGCCTCGCCGCCGGAGACCGCGACCGCGTAGCGATCCCGGAGCTCGTCGGGCCCCAGCAGCCCCGCGGCGGCTCCGACCGCATCGTCGTCGGTGCCGGTCACCAACCAGGTCGGCTGATCGTCACCGCCGCGCACCGCCGCGACGAGCCCGCCGGCGGACAGCCGCCGGGCCGGACGCCCGCGCGAGTCGTCGACGACGAGCTCGGCCTCGCCGTCGCACGCCTCGAAGCTTGCGTAGACGCCGCTCGACCCCGGGCCCGAGGCGATCTGCCCGGCGGCGCGGTCGCCGCTCAGCGCGTCCCAGGGCCCGACGAGGACGCGGAGATCGCCCGGATGCTCGACCGGCGCCTTCGGCCGCTCGAAGCGGGCATTCACGCCGGCGGCGGCGAGCGCTCCGACGACGTCGGCGCACGTCTTCACCCCGGTCAGGCACTCGACGACGGTGCCCGGCCGCCTGCCCGCGTAGCCGTGCAGGAACGGCTCCGGCCAGGAGCCGACCACCGCCGGGACCCGGTAGGCGGCCGACCAGTAGCGGTAGTCCCACCAGATCCGGTCGCCGGGACGGACCTCGGTCTCCCCCGCTCCGATGTCGGAGTAGTACCCGTTGACGAAGAAGAACCAGTCCTCCTCGGAGTCGCCGGAGGTGCTGCCCGAATAGCCGTCGATCGAGTCGATGAAGTTGTCGCCGTAGGAGGTCTCGATGTCGGCGTTCGCGTCGAGGAACCGGACCACGGTGTCGGACTCGGTCGGGTCCTCGATCGTCGCCCTGACCATCGGCACCGCTCCGAACTCGCGGGTGACCGAGAGCTCGGCCCGGCCCTCGGATGCCTCCCCCGGCCCGAACCCGCAACCACCGGCCGCGGCGACGCAGACCAGCGTCGCCGCGGCGAGGAGGATTGCGGCCCGACTCATCGCCGGGAGGCCTTCCAGAGGGTCATCCGCGGAATCGCACCCGCTCGCACGACCGGTACTTCGAGGGCGACTTCCGCGGGACGATCAGCCGGTCCTTGCCGGGACCGCAGTTGATCCGATCGGGAGCGGCGCCCCTGCGGGCGTCGATCTCGTCCTCGCCGGCGCCGGCGAGGATCCGCTCGGCGCCCCTGCCCGCGTCGATCTCGTCGCCGCGGGCCGTCCCCCCGATCGTCTTCGCGTAGCCGGCGGGACAGTCGCGAAGCGCGGTCGTGCAGACGACCTCCTCGTTCGAGCTGATCGCTCCCGGCTCCGTCGCCCGGAGCACGGCGGTGCGGCGATTCACGCTCACCGTCGTCGTGCCGTCGGCCGCGGTCGGCGCCGGCGCCCCGCTGACCTCGACGCCGGCCGCGGGGCCGCGCTTGCCGTCGTCGGCCCAGCGGATCACCTTGACCTCGAACGGCTCACCGGCATTCACCCTCGCCGGCGCGACGAGCTCGAGCTCGTCCGGGACGGGAGCGTTGAAGTCCTCGATCAGGTACCAGAGGACCTCGTCCCCGGGACGGACTCTGGCCTGGTCCGCCCCCGAGAAGGAGGCCTCGTGGTTGATCTTCAGGTACCAGTAGCCGGTCGCCGGCGCGACGGCCGATCCGATCCGGCAGATCCCGAGGCCGAAGTCGAAGTAGTCGGTGATGCCGAGCGGCGAGACGTCGTCGTCGACCCCGCGCGCGTTCGCGAGCTGCCCGAGCGCGGTCGAGCCGGGAACCGAGACGCGGTCCCCCGACCCTCCTGTGCCGGGCCCGAAGCATGCGGCCCTGCGGTCGGTCCTGATCTTGACGGGGCCCGTCATCTGGGTCCCCTCCGTGAGGGTCCGGTTGTCGGGGTCGACGACGCGGAGGTCCGCGGCGGTCGTCCCCTTGCTCGCCTCGGCGAGTGCCGTGAACGTCAACGCGAGCAGGCAGGCGCACAGGAGAACCGGCACGACCGAACGCACGCGAAAGGTGGGTGTTGGCATGGAGCCACCCTTTCCTCGAGGGTTTACATCGGCTCGGCCGGAGGCAGGTCTCCTGGCTTCCGGGATTGATGTCGCGCCTTCCCAGGCCCTCGTCGAGCCCAGTGGCAGGCGGCCGAACCGCCAGGCGACACCCTCACCCGGTCACAGTGGCGGGACCGCGCCGGTTTCGCACCGGACTTCCCTTGAACCACCGACCGTATGTACTTACGGCCACAATACCCCGATGCCCCGGACGGGGCGGAACCCCTCTTTCCCCTCGATCGATCGGAAGCGCGCCTACCGACTCCCCGCTGGGAGGGGAGGATGTCGGACCGAACGCGGCCCGCGACAGGACCCGCGGCATCCCTACCGGCAGCCATGCGCCACCGGAGAGATCAGTTGGACCCGGAGCGCTCCTCGATCGTCTTCTGGAGCTGCTCGAGCACCTCGGGCATCGCCTTCCGCATCCGCGGAATCTCCCAGTGCTCGATCTTCAGCGCCCGCAGCGGCGAGGTCGCGACGACCGAGGCGGAGCGCTCCTGGCGCTCGAGCAGGCCCTGCTCGCCGAAGACGTCGCCGGGGCCGAGCTCGGCGATCTGCTCACCGCCGCGCTCGACCTTCGCGCTGCCGCTTTCGATCGCATAGAAATCGTTGGAGAAGCCGCCCTCCTGGATCACGGTCTTCCCCTCCGGGAACTCGACGAGCATCGTGAACGGGGCGATCTTGCCGAGCGCGCTCTCGTCGACGTCCTTGAACAGCTCGTACTTCTTCAGGGTGCTTGGGTCCATCGGTTCCTCCCGGGCGGTCGCGTCGGCCTCAAGCTATCCGATCGCTGCGCGGAAGCCGGAGTTGATACGTTTTCGCCGCCTTGATGCGAACGATTCTCACTTTCTTTATCGTTTCGACCCTGCTCGCCTCCGCGGCTCTCACCGGCTGCGGCGGCGGCTCCGACGGCGGCTCCGGCCCGTCCGTCGTCGTCACGACCACCCAGGCCGCCGACATGGTCCGCAGCGTCGCCGGCGAGGATGCCGACGTCACCCAGCTGCTCCCCGCCAACGCCGATCCCCACGAGTACGAGCCGACCCCGAGCGATGCCGAGGCGCTCGCCGGAGCCGACCTGATCGTCCGCTCCGGTGGCGACGTCGACGAGTGGCTCGACCAGTTGATCGAGGGATCGGGGAGCGAGGCGCCGGTGCTGACGCTGAGCGACCACGTCCGGCTCACCGAGGGCGACGAGGGCATCGACCCGCACTGGTGGCAGGATCCACGCAACGCCGTCGCCGCCGTCGCCGCAATCCGCGCCGAGCTCGACCGGGTCGATCCCGGGGCTGCGACCGCGTTCGAGTCGAACGCCCGCCGCTACACCGCTCGGATCGAGGCGCTCGACGTCGCGATCGCCGCCTGCATCGACCGTGTCTCGCCCGAGCGGCGGAGGCTCGTAACCAGCCACGACGCGCTCGGCTACTACGCGGATCGCTACGACATCGAGATCGTCGGAGCGGCGATCCCGGCGCTGACGACCCAGGCCCAGGCGTCGGCCGGGGAGACGGCCGACCTCGTCGAGCTGATCCGCTCCGAGGGCGTGGCCGCGGTCTTCCCCGAGGCCGGTGTCAGTCCGGATCTGGAAGCGGCGATCGCGTCGGAGGCGGGCGCCCGGATCGGCGATCAGCTCTGGGCCGATACGCTCGGCCCGGAGGGCAGCGCCGCCTCGACCTACCTCGGGTCGCTGCGAGCCAACACCGAGGCGATCGTCGACGGCCTCGGCGACGGCACGATCAGGTGCCCGCTGCCATGAGCAGGAGCGGGGCTCAGGACGCGGCCCCGCACTGCGGGCAGATCCCGCGGAGGATCACGTCGTGATCGCCGACGGAGTAGTCGAGGCGGCGGCCGAGGTCCTCGATCGCGCTCTCGAGCCGGTGATCTTCGAACGGGGTCACCCGGCCGCAACGGTCGCAGATCAGGTGGTGATGGTGGTGTTCGCCGCCCGGCAGCGCGGGCTCGTAGCGAGCCGAGCCGTCACCGACGTCGAGCCGCTGGACGAGTCGCATCCCCTCGAGCAGCTCGAGCGTGCGATAGACGGTGGCGACGCCGACCGACCGCCCACCGTCGCGAAGCTCGTCGGCGATCTCGCGGGCGCTGAGGACGCAGTTCTGGTTGCCGATCAGCTCGAGCACCGCCGCGCGCGGGGCGCTGGAGCGGTGGCCCGCGGTTCGCAGCGCCTCCTCGGCTCGGCCGATCCAGTCGCCGGCCGGCGGAGTCGGGACCTCTGCATTCGTCGCCATCGCCTTGACGATAATGGTTCTCATGCTTGATCCGTTCCAGCTTCCGTTCATGCAGCGAGCCGCAGCCGAGATCGCGCTGCTCGCCCCGCTCGCCGGAGTGCTCGGGGCGCAGATCGTCCTCCGCCGGCTCGCCTTCTTCACCCACGGCGTCGGAACCGCCGCGTTCCCCGGCCTGGTCGTCGCCGGCCCTTGGGGGATCCCTCCGGCGCTTGCGGCGCTCGCCGTCGGCGGCGGGTTCGCCGTCCTGCTGGAGCGCCTCGGCCGCGGCGCAAGCCTCGCTCGCGACGCCGCCACGGCGCTGCTCCTCGTCGCCGCCCTCGCCGTGGGCATCGTCCTCGCCAGCGACGTGTTCGCGACCGCGGCGGGGGTCGACCGGCTGCTGTTCGGGTCGTTGCTCGCGATCGGCGATTCCGAGCTGCTCGTCACCGCGGTCATCCTCGCGGTCGCGTTGACCGCGACCGCGATCTTCCGGCGAAGCTGGATCGAGGGCGGGTTCGACGATCTCGGCCCCTCCTCGCCGGATCTCCGGCGCCGGGCCGGTGACCTCGCGCTGTTCGCGGTGGTCGCGATCGCCGCGATCGCCGCGATCGACGCCGTCGGCGCGCTCCTCGTCAGCGCCATCCTCGTCGTTCCCGCGGCGACCGTCCGGTTGTTCGCCCGCAGCGTCGTCGGCCTCGAGCTCGGAGCGGCGGCGCTCGCACTGGCCCAGGGATTGGCCGGGCTCCTCGTGGCCTACGAACTCGACGCGCCCCCGGGAGCGGTGATCGCGGTCCTCGGCGCGGGCGTGTTCGCACTCTCGCTGACAGCCCGCGAGCTGGCGGCCCGAGCACCTCGCGAGCGGGTGACGCCATGAGTGCCCCGGCGGTCGCGGTGAGCGGGCTCGGCGGCGGCTACGGGGCCGGGAGGGTCATCTCCGGGATCGGGTTCGAGGTCGAGAGCGGGACCCTGGTCGCGGTGCTCGGTCCCAACGGCGGCGGCAAGACGACGCTGCTTCGTGCGCTGCTCGGGGACCTACCTCACCGGACCGGTTCGGTTGCCGTCGCCGAACCGGTCGCCTACGTCCCGCAGACCGAGCGCTACCGCCTCGACTTCCCGGTCAGCGCCCTCGACGTGGCCTTGATGGGCGCCTATCCGCAAACCCCCTGGTACCGGCGCATCGGCGCCGGCGAACGGGAGCGAGCCGAGTCCGCACTCGACCGGGTCGGGCTCGCCGACCGCGCCCGCGAGCGGTTCGGCAGCCTCTCCGGGGGCCAGCGCCAGCGCGTCCTGATCGCCCGCGCACTGACCCAGCAGGCGCGGGTGCTCCTGCTCGACGAGCCGTTCAGCGGCGTCGACCACCCCTCCAGCGAGCGGATCCTGGCCCTGCTGCGCGAGCTTCGCGACGAGGGACGGGCAATCCTCGTCTGCAGCCACGACATCGAGCAGGCCAAGGGCTTCGACGCCGTCCTCTGCATCAACAGCCGCCAGGTCTTCTACGGCCCGCCTTCGGGCCTGTCGGCCCCCGTCCTCCACGACACCTACGGCGGCGAGATCGTCGTCCTCGGGGACGGGACCGAGGCGATCGTCGTCCAGCACCACGCCCACTGACCGATGGCCGACTTCCTGATCGAGCCGCTGCGCCATGGGATCACCCAACGCGCCCTGCTGGAGCTTCTGATCCTCGGTGCCGTCTGCGGGCCGCTCGGGGTCTGGGTCGTCCTCTACCGGCAGAGCTACGCGGCCGAATCGATCGCCCACTCGATGCTTCCGGGCCTCGTCATCGCCAGCCTCGCGGCGATCCCGCTCGGCATCGGTGCAGCTGCGGGGCTCGCCGTCGCGGCCGCCTGCGTCGCGGCGGCCTCGCGACAGCACGCGGTCGACAGCGACGTGGCGGTCGCCGTCACCGTCACCGGGCTGTTCGGCGCGGGCACGCTGCTGGCGCTCTCGCCCGAGGTCCCCGTCCGGCTCGGCGAGATCCTGTTCGGTGACCCGCTCGGGGTCACCACGGGCGATCTGATCGCATCGGCGCTCCTCGCAGCCCTCGCGGCTGCGGTCCTCGCCCGCGCGCACCGCTCGCTGAGCCTCTCGGCATTCGATCCCCAGAGCGCGGCGAGCCTCGGTGGTGGCAACGCCCGCGCGGCGACCCTCCTGCTGGCACTGCTGGCGCTCACCGTCCTGATCGCCGTCCAGGCGCTCGGCAACCTGCTGGTGGTCGCGATCCTCATCGCGCCGGGCGCGGCCGCCC
Source organism: uncultured Conexibacteraceae bacterium (assembly GCA_963784885.1). Classification (GTDB taxonomy): domain Bacteria; phylum Actinomycetota; class Thermoleophilia; order Solirubrobacterales; family 70-9; genus RHKX01. The sequence goes on along the minus strand of CAWATA010000002.1, from coordinate 363,038 downwards.
TGCGGCTGTCGCGCTCGCTCCCGCACGCGCTGGCGCTCGCGGCCGGAGGGGCTGCGGTCGCGGGCGTGGCGGGGATCTATCTCAGCTACTGGGCCGATCTCGCCGCCGGGGCGTCCATCGCGCTCTGCGCCGTCGCCGTCTACCTGCTGGCGCTGCCGTTGCGGCGACCCGGCCGGCCGGTGGCGCCGGCAGCGGCCTGAGAACGTCCCCTTTTCGACGCCCGGTGGGCGCGGTCGCCGCGGAATGGTCCGTCGGCGTCGATGCGGCTGGAGGGAGTCGAACCCCCACGTCCTTGCGGACACGGCGACCTGAACGCCGCGCGTCTACCAGTTCCGCCACAGCCGCGGGACCGGGAAATCTAGCGCCTGGACCGCAGCCCGGTCTCGTGGCCCGACCTCGACGGCGAGGGCCGCCGCAGTCCCGGCGAACTCCGGCGGGTCGGCGGTTTCGGAGGATAATCGGCGCTCGGTGCCTCCGGGGATCAGCACCGAGCGCCAGAAGTGGGACAATACTGATCCGGTTCTTCGGCAACGACGATGACGCCCGACACAGAGAGACGAGACGCACGTCGCAACCGCGAGGCTGTGATCGAGGCCGCGCTCGCGGTCCTGCCCGACGAGCCGAACGCGAGCATGGCGACGATCGCCGAGCGATCGGGACTCGGCCGGACGACCGTCTACCGCCACTTCCCCGCCCGCAACGACCTCCTGATCGCGCTGTTCGCACGGGTGATCGAAGAGGCCCGTGACGTGACCTCGGCGGTGATCGAGGAAGGGCGGCCGACGGCCGACACGCTCCGCGCCCTCGGGCCGGCGATCATCACGATTCCCGACCGCTTCCGCTTCCTGCATGGCGTCCGCGACCTCGGCGAGGAGATGATCACCGCCTCGGCAACCGACCCCAACCGGCCGGTCCGTCGCTTCGTCGAGGCCGCCCAGCGGCGTGGCGAGATCCACGCCGACGTCCCCGCCCAGTTCGTCGTCTCGGCGATCAACGGGCTCGCGACCGCGACGGCGAACGACATGAACGAGGGCCGTCTGACGGTCGACGAGGCCGGCCGGGCGCTCGGTGAGACGATGGTCCGCGCCTTCGCGACCGGCCGCTAGGCCTCCCCCGCCTCGGACTCGACCTCGCCGCGGCGCAGCCGTTCGGCGAGCTCGACCGCGCCGGGATCGTGGAGGTGGCAGTTGACGACCGAACGGCCGACCTCGAGGTCGCGGGGCTCGCGCGGAGTGTGAAAGCGGACCCGGACACCGGCGGCCTCCACCGAGGTCGAGGCGACGCCGCTCCAGAACGGGTCATCGGGCGCCCCGTCAAACCCGGCGCCGGAGGGGATACTGGGTAGGACTCAGTTGGACTAGACCGAAGGGGAACCCGTGGCGACGACACTTCATCTCATCGACGGCTCGACGGTGACGAATCTGGACGGCACCCCCGAGGACGTCGCGAATCGGCTCCAGACGAAGTCCTCCGGCTTCGTCAAGCTGGGCACCCTCGACGGCGACAACGCGATCTTCATCAACCCGAAGGCCGTCGCGGCGATCGTCGAGCATCAGGTGGGCACAGCTCACTTCGCCTGAGGGTCTCCCGAGCTCAGGCCATCGACTCAAGGACCGGCCGAGGTCGCGGGCGCGGATTCCGTTCACATGGAACGGAGAACGCACCCAAGCGAGGTCACGGACCGGCGGGTCGACTGTGGGTCATTCGCCTGCAGGACTGCCGGCGTCGCGATCGGTCCGGAGCCGGTCGCGCTCACCCGAGTCGAGGTGGGCACGGATCTGATCGGAGGCGTGCTCCATCACCACGTCGCTGACCAGGCCGACGTCGGCGAGGTGCGCGAGTTGACGCTCGGATGCGATCCGGGCGAGGTCGGCCGCGTAGTGGCGCTCGGCCCGATTCACCTCATCCTCGGGGCTGGAGGAGATCAGCAGCTCGAGGTCCGAGGCCGCCTTGCGCCGCCACCGTTCGAACCGCTCGGTCGCGCGCTCGACCGAGGCCAGCGAGACGGTCGGGCACCGGGCGAGGAACTCGATCGCCTCCTGCGCCTCGCCGGCGGCGTGGATCCGGGCGCTACCGTCGCGGAAGGCGAGCTCGATCCACTTGCCCTCGGTCAGCCGGCCCGAGTGGATCCGGCGTGCGGTCTCGTAGACGAGCTTGCCGACCCCTCGGATCTCGAACAGCCCCCGGTGCGGCTCGTTGCCCATCTGCAGGTCGTCGAGCATGTCGTCGAGGGCATAGAGGGCGACACGGCCGTGCCACTGGGGGATGAGCTCGAGGTCGATCATGTCCTGCAGCGACTGCCGCTCGACCGCGAGCCCACGCCTCAGCAGCGCCTCGTAGTGCTCCTCGTCGGTGAGGCTGAGTGTCTCGATCTCCTTCGTGGCGGCCTGCTCGACCTCACGCAGCCGCTCCTCCACCTCGCTGTTGTCGGCGACCTCGAGCATCTCCTCCCGCGCCGTGTGGGCACCGTCGAAGCGCGCCGCGGCGGCGACGAAGCGGCCGATTCGGTCGGGCTGGTCGAGCTTCAGGTAGTGGATCAGGGGTCCGATCGTCGTCGCGTTGAAGAGCAGGGTCGCGAAGACGACCCCCGCCGTCATCGCGACGAACGTCTCCTGCTCGGGCAGCGTCCCGGGGATCGCCAGGGCGAGCGCGAGGGCGACGCCGCCGCGCAGGCCGCCCCAGACGACGACGAGCTCGTTGCGCCGCCCGATCGACGGGATTCGCGCGAGGCGCGTGACCAGCGGCATGATCGGGAAGATCGCGAGCGGCCTCGCGACCAGCACCGCGACGATGCCGATCGCGATCGCGTCGAGGTTGTCGAGCAGCAGATCCCCGTGGATCGCGATCCCGATCAGGATGAAGAGGATCCCGTTGGCCACGAATCCGATCGACTCCCAGACCGCCATGTAGGTATCGACCTCGGCCTTCGGGATCAGCGTCTTCGAGAAGGCCGCGAGGACCAGGCCCGCGGTCACCGAGGCCATCACGCCGCTGAACCCGAACACCTCCTCGCCGAGTGCGAAGGACCCGTAGGCGACGGCGATCGTGAGCGCGGTCGAGGGCAGACGACCGAGCCGGCCGGCGATCTCGGCGACGCCGAGGCCGAGGATGCCGCCGAGCGCGGCGCCGCCGATGAACACATAGAGGAACTCGCCGATCCCATCGAGGACACCGATCTGCTCGGTGCCGAGCGCCGCGACCAGCAGGATCTCGAACAGGACGATCGCGATGCCGTCGTTGAGCAGGGACTCGCCCTCGACGAGGACGAGCAGCCGGTTCGGGACGCCGAGCCGCCGGAACGTCGCGGTGACCGCGACCGGATCGGTGGCCGAGACGATCGCACCGAACAGGAGCGCCGCCGTCAGCGGGATCCCGAGCCCGACGTTGACCATGACGCCGACGAGCAGCGTCGCGATCCCGAGCGCGACCACGGCGAGGGCGAGGATCGGGACGAGGTTGCGGGCGAACACCCGCGCGGGCAGGGCCAGTGCGGCCTCGAAGACGAGCGCCGGCAGGAACGCGAACAGGAGCACGTCATGGAAGGCCTCGCCCTCGATCGGCAACTCGACGCCGTTGGCGCGCGCGACCTCTCCAGCGGCGAATCCGACGGAGACCAGCAGCAGCGTCAGCGGGATCCGGAGCCGGCGGGTGAGGACGGCGAGCAGCGAGGCGAGCGCGAGCAACGCCGACACGGCGAGCACGACGGATTCGATGCTGTCGATCTCGATCGCTGCTGTCATCGCCTCCCGGTCCCTTCCGCTCAGACTATTTGCGCAGCGCCGCGCGAGGCCCGGCCGCCTATGGCTGCCGGATCCCTCCCCCGCCGGAAGCCTGAGAGCGTCGGCGTCAGCCGCGCTCCGCCCAGCCCGTCTAGCGCTTCAGCCTCACCGAGAGCTTCTCGGTCTTCTTGTTGCCGGCCTGGTCGCTGAGCTTCACGATCAGCTTCGCGGTCGCCTTCTTCCCCTTCTCCAGGGCTTTGGCGATCTTCTTGCCGTCCGCCTTTCTCTTCGGCTTCAGCCTCACGGTCTTCGACTTGCCCGATGCGACGCCCCTGATCCGGGGTTCGAGCTTGTAGGACCTCTTGCCGAGCTTGACCTTGCCGCTCGCCTTGGCCCCGAGATCCTCGCCAGCCTTCACCTTCACCCTGACGACGATCTTCGAGCCCTTCTGCCTTTGGCGCTTCACGGCGGTGGCGAAGCCGTCGAGCTCCGTGTCGAGCGTGCCCCAGGCCGGCCCGTAGTCGTCCTGGGCGGAGTTGGTCAGGTTGGCGAGGCCGGCGCCGAGCGAGAAGATCTCGTCCACCGTCGGCACCCCGCCGGTGTCCCGCGCGAACGCGATCTGGCTGCCGTCCGGCGAGTACGCCGGGTCGGTCTCACCGATCATCGGGCTCGGGGTGATGTCCTGCTTGTCGGAGCCGTCGTCGGCGTCCATGGTCCAGATGTCGCCGTCGTGGGCGAAGGCGATCAGCGAGCCGTCGGGGGCGTAATCGGGCGAGGTGGTCGAGTTCTCGGCCCCGAATGCGGTCAGGTTCTGCGGGTTGCCGCCGTCGGCATCCATCACGAAGATCTCATCCGAACCGGAGGGCCCGTGCTCGTTCCGGATCCAGGCGATCTTCGACCCGTCGGGCGAGTAGGTGGGCTGATCGTCGAGGTCGGACCCATTCTGGGTCAGGTTGACGAGCGTGCCGCTGTCGAGATCGACCGCGAAGATCTCGTCCTGGGTCGTGAGGTTCAGGTTCGTGTCCCGCGAGAAGACGATCCGCTCGCCGTCCGGCGAGAAGCTCGGCTCGGCATCCTCGGGTTGACCGTTGCCGGGGTCGTCGACGACGGCCCGGAGCTTCGAGCCGTCCGGCCTCATGACCCAGATGTCGTTGTCGCGGGCGAAGGCGATCAGCTTGCCGTCGGCGGAGTAGGCCGGAGACCCGCTGAACTGAAAGCCCTCCGTGATGCTCTGCTGGCCACTGCCGTCGGGCTCCATCGTGAAGATCTCGCGAGTGCCGGGGCTGACCGTGCGCTCGAAGGCGATCGGGCCGTTCACTCCGGGGAACGCGGCCTCACCGAGTGCCGGCGTCGCGAAAAATGTCGCAGCGGCCAGAAAGCAGACAGAACTTCGTCTCCAAGCCCGCTCCATGTCGCGGAGGGTACACCCGGCTTTCGCCACTGATGCCCGCAAGTACCGCTACGGGGATTCGAACCCCGGTTTCCGGACTGAGAATCCGGCGTCCTAGTCCCCTAGACGATAGCGGCGAGGACGGGCAGTTTAACAACGCTCGGAAGGCCCGTGAAGAGCTGAAAAGAAGGCGTCCGGTGCCGCGGGGGAACGACACCGAACGCCTATAAATGGAACATAGCATCCCGGTTATGCGAGGTGCCACCAGCCCCTATGATCGACGGCAGTCATGCAGTCGGAGGGGGCTCAGCGCAGCGACGCGGTTGCGAACAGGAAGGTCGTGATCGAGGCGGCGAACGAAGTGCTGGCCGGCAATCCGGACGCGAGCATTCAGGAGATCGCCGATTTCTCCGGCCTCGGGCGCTCGACCGTCTACCGGCACTTCCCGAACCGAGAAGAGCTGTTCGTCGCGATCGTCACCGACGCGCTCGGTGAAGCCGTCGCCGGCGTCGAAGCGATCGCCGCCGGCAGCGCGAGCTTCGAGCAAGGCCTGCGCGAGATGGGAGAGTTCCTCGCCGAACTCGCCCTCCGCCATCCGATCGCCTACTCGAACAGCGAGGGGGTGAAGCCGGCGCTCGACCGCCTGATCCACAACCCCGGACTGCCGCTGACGCGCTACCTGATCGCCGGGGCCGAGCGCGGAGAGATCCGCGACGACCTGCCACCGGACTGGATTGCGGCCATCGTCACGGCACTGACGATCAGCATCGCCGGAGACGTCTTCGACGGTAGGGTCGAGCGCGAGGACGCCGGTCGGCTCCTCGGGGACACGTTCGTGGCGATGACCGCGGTGAGAACATGAGCGGGCCGCTGAGAAGCGACGCAAGGCGCAATCGCGAGCGGGCGCTCGAGACCGCGGTCGAGATCCTCACCGAGGACCCCGAGGCGAGCATTCAGGAGATCGCGGACGCGTCGGGCATCGGGCGAACGACGATCTACAGGCACTTCTCAGACCGCGAAGAGCTGGTCGAGGCCGCCCTCGCGCTCGTCATCGAATGGTCCCAACAGGCGGCAGGCCGGATCGAGCTCGATCCGGAGAATCCCGCGGAGGCGATCGCGGCATTGAGCAGGCTGCACCTCGAGCTCGCCTTCCGCTACGGCCCGCTGATCCGTTCACAGGACGGTGCGAGCCCGACGGTCCAGGAGGCGAAGGACACCGACGACAGCCCGACGAAGCGGTTCCTGGAAGAGGCTCGCCGGCTCGGCTCGATCCGGACCGATCAGCCCCGCGAGTGGCAACAGACGGTGATGCGGACGGTGCCGCTTACGGCGATCGGCGAAGTCGAGGCGGGCTTCATCAGCGAAGAGGACGCCTACCGGATCGCCGCCGGCACGGTGGCGGCGATCCTCGACCCCAGTGGGGCGGCTGAAGCGGACTGACGGGCGCCGCCATGCCGGGGCTTCCGGTTTGTCACCCTGTCCGGTTCGCGGACGCCGGGCCGCGCCCGCACCATGGAACCGTTCCTCGCCCAGATCTCGCTCGCCGCCGAACGCGGCTTCGCCTTCGCCGACCTCTACGCGGTCGGACTCGCGTTCTGCGCCGTCGCGCTGTTCGCGGCGATCGGAGCCCTCTCCCACCAGCGTGACCGGGCGTTCTCGGCGAGCATCATCTACCTGGGACTGGGTGCCGCCGCTGCGCTGGCCGTCGAGCTGTTCGGGCTGAACTGGCTCGAGCCGATCGAGGACGCGCAGCTGATCGAGCGAATCAGCGAACTGGCGCTGATCATCGCCCTGTTCGGGGCGGGACTGAAGCTCGATCGCGCCTTCACGAGACGCTCGTGGTCCGGCGTCGCGCGGCTGCTGCTGATCGCGATGCCGCTGACGATCGCCGGCGTGGCGCTCTTCGGCCACGAAGTGATGGGCCTCTCGCTCGGCGCGGCGGTTGTGCTCGGCGCGATCCTGGCGCCGACCGATCCGGTGCTGGCCGGGGACATCGGCGTCGGCCCGCCCGGCGACGAGGAGGAGCAGGAGCCGAACTTCTCGATCACCGGCGAGGCGGGCATGAACGACGGCCTCGCGTTCCCGTTCCTGTTCGCGGGCCTCTTCATGATCGATCCCGGTGGAACCGGCTGGGTCACCGACTGGCTGGTGGCCGACGTCCTCTACGCGCTCGGCGTCGCGGTGGCGCTCGGCGCCGCGGTCGGCTTCGGCATCGCCGCCCTCGCGGTTCAGCTTCGCGGTCGGCGAATGCTCTCGACGACGTTCGACGCCTGGCTGGCGATCCCGACCGTGCTGCTGATCTATGCGCTGACCGAGGTCGCCGGCGGGTACGGCTTCATCGCGGCCTTCGTCGGCGGCGTCGCGTTCCGGCGCTACGAGCGGACCCACGAGCTGAACGGCCCCGTCCACGAGGGCGCGGAGACCGTCGAGAAGGTCGGCGAGCTGACGGTCATCCTGCTGTTCGGCAGCATGCTCTCGATCACCGGTTTCGAGGCACCCGGATGGTCGGGTTGGCTGCTCGTGCCCGTGCTCCTGCTCGTGATCCGGCCGGTCTCGGTCGCGATCGCGACGGCGGGATCGCAGAACGTCCCCTACCGCGAGCGGTTCTTCCTCGCCTGGTTCGGAGTCCGCGGGATCGGCTCCATCTACTACGCGGCGATCGCCGCCGAGGCCGTACAGCTGCCCGGGCAGGCGACTGAGGTGATCGTCTGGACGGCCTTCATGTGCGTGCTGGTCTCGATCGTCGTGCATGGGGTCACGGCGACCCCGCTCAGCCGCGCGCTGCTGCCCGAACCCGGGTCGGAGTCGGCGAGGCGGCGGCTGCGCTGGACGAGTCGGGGCGGCGGCGGCCAGGAGCCGCGGCCGAAGCCGGCCGGGAGCGGGGCCGACCGGTAGCGATACCCGGGCGCCTAGAGGACCCCCGCCTCGCGGGCGCCTGCAACGGTCTCCCGGAGCGTCGCCTCGGCGTCCCACCGCGGGTCCCAGCCGAGATCCTCGCGCGCCTTGCGGGTGTCCATCAGAGTCGGTTCGCGGAAGGCGTTCAGCCACTCGACCTCGGGTGGTAGGCCGGGTACCCGGGTGGCGACCTCGCTGAGGGCGGCGACAGCGGCGCCGGGTACCGGCACCGACCACCAGCCACACGCCCGTGCCATGCGGGCGATGCTCATCGATCCCGGCCCGGCGAGGTTGTAGCGACCGGGAGGACCCGTCCCCTCGACCGCCGAGCGAAGCGCGGTCGCGACGTCGAGCGTGTGGACGAGCTGAAACTCCACCCCCGGGTCGGGGATCACCGGGCCGATGAACGGGATCTGGTCGAGAGCCCGCCGGAACAGGCGAACCTGCCCGTAGACGGGAAGCATCCGCACGGTGGTGTCGATCAACGTCGTCGCCCCGGCGCCGGCGACGATGCAGGGCCGGAACACGTAGGCCTCTGTGTCGGAGCCGGCGATGCAATCGTCGAGCACGCGCTCGAGCTCGGCCTTGTGCGCCGAGTAGTAGAAGCCCTCGCTGCCGCGCGGCGGGACGTCCTCGGTCAGCGGCTGCGGGTTGTCGGAGTGGAAGCCGTAGGCCGCAACCGACGACGTGTAGACGAGTCGGCGGGCGCCGGCCTCGACGGTCGCCTCAAAGACGTTGCGGCTGCCCTCGGTGTTGATCCGACGAGCCTCCTCGGGGTCGCCGATGATGATGAAGGCGAGGTGGACGACGACGTCGGCGTCGTCGACGAGCGCGTCGACGGAGGCGCGGTCGAGGACGTCGCCCTGCCGGTAGACGACTTTGGCGGAGAGATCGTGGGCTGCCGGGTCGAAGGGGCGGCGTGCCATCCCGATCACCCTCCCGACCGCGGGCGAGGCGTCGAGCTCGCGCAGGGCCGCGATGCCGATGTCGCCGGTCGGCCCGGTGACGGCGACGGTCAGATCGCCTGCCGCCATCGCCGCGACCTCAGCCGGCCAGGATCGCCCGCGCCGTGCGGCGGGCGAGCGACATCGTCGTGAACATCGGATTCGTCCCGGAGGCGGTCGGGAATGCGCTCGCGTCGCCGATCCACACGCCGGCGACGTCGTGCAGCTCCCCGCGCGGGCCGGCGACCGAGGTGGCCGGATCGGATCCCATCCGGCAGCTGCCCATCTGGTGAGCACTGAAGAGCCCGATCTGGCGCTCGGGGATCGAGAGCCCCGCGAGCGCAGCGATGAACTGCTCGAGATCCTCGCCGCGGCGCCAGATCGGAGCGAGCCGGCTCAGCGCCTGCATCTCCTCGACCCCACTCGCATCCATGATCCGCGCCATCTCGGCGACTCCACGGTGGAGGTGGGCGATGTCGAGCTCGTCGCGAACGGCGTAGTGGAGAACCGGGCGGCCGTTGCCGTCGATCGTGACCCGGCCGTGGCCCCGATCGCGGGTCAGGTTGATGAACCCGGCACCGCGCGGGTATTTCGCCATCCCCTCCTTGTGGTCGCGGCCCGAGCGCCAAGGCAGCGCCGCCGCGGTCAGCCCGGTCGTGTGCTGGGCGCACTCGATCAGGAACCCGTAGCCGTCCTCGAGGTCGGCGAACTCGTGCGAGAGGCCGGCCTGGGGCGGGCCCCACCATGGGTCCTGTGCCTCCTCGTGGTAGCCGAAGACGACGCTGGTGGGGTGCAGCCGCAGGTAGTCGCCGACCGCGGGGCCGCCGATCTCGCTGCGGAGCAGGAGCGCCGGCGACTCGACCGAGCCACAGGCGACGACCACGGTCGGCGCCCGGACCGTGACCGACGCCGTCCGGCCCTCCGGGTCGGCGTAGGTCGCCTCGACGCCGGCGGCGCGGCCGTTCTCGACGATCACGCGATCGACGCGGCAGTGGACGAGGAAGTCGGCGCCCTTGGCGGCGGCGTCGGCGAGGTAGGTCTTCGCGGTCGAGCGTTTCGAGCCCGACTGGTCGCCGAACCCCATGTAGCCGGCGGTCACCGGGTCATAGGTGGCGGGGTCCGTGTTCCGGGTGATGCCCCGGAAGTCGAGCCCGCGCGCCTCGCAGCCCTTCTGGAGCAGCCGGTGGGGGCCGTTGAGGTCGCTGCACTCGCCGGTGACGCCGAGGCGCTCCCAGACCGCGTCCATGTCGGCGTCGTAGTCGGGGCCGTCGACGCCGTCGAGGCCGTGCGCGGCCCACTCCGCCCGCACGTGGTCGGTGGTCCGCAGGCAGTTGGTCCAGTTGAGGACGGTGCCGCCGCCGAGCGCCGAGCCCGCCTGGATCGAGACCTGGCCCTCCGCGGTCGCGAACGGGCCGCCGTTGAGGAAGATGTGCTGGTAGGCCCAGAGCTCGAGACCGTTGAACTCGGACTCGTCGTGATATCCGCCCATCTCGAGGACGCAGACCTGCTTGCCCGCCGCCGCGAGCTCGCCGGCGATCACCCCTCCCCCGGCCCCCGACCCGACGACGACCGCATCAGCCGTGAGCGCGATCTCCGGTTCGGCGGGGACGATCGGGACGATCGGCCGCTCGACTTCGGCGGCCGGCTTCGGGAGCGCCTGCGGCCCCGGGTAGCCGATGCCGGGCCAGTTCGGGTTGATCCCGGTCCCGGCGTCGGGGAGCGCGTAGTGCAGCGACAGGCAGGCGCCGCGCAGCACGTCGAGCCCGGCCGCGGCCTCGGGGTCGGCCATGAACGCGGTGACGATCGCCTCCCGGGACTCCTGGGGGACCTGCGCCCCCATCCCCTCGGCGGCGAGGGCGTCGAGGAGGCCGCGCAGGCCGTCGAGCTGCTCCGCCGGAGCGCCCGACTGAAGCAGCGCGAGCTCCACCGCCATCGGGACCGAGTAGTCGCTCGCCGAGCGTGCCCAGAAGCCGGTCGGATCGGCGCCGCCGGGCGCCTCGAGCGATGGCACCCAGGTGTCGCAGAGCGCCGTCAGCGTCGCCCGCTGGGCGTCGTCGAACAGCTCGCTCGCAGCGAAGGCCGACATCGCCTCGGAGATCTGCGCGGTGACCTCGCCGGCGTAGGGGAGCATCTGGACCTCGCGCGCGGGCGCGTACCCGGGGGTCACGAGGATCGATTGGCGGCGGGTGTACTTGCGGATCCCCTCGGCGCCGTGGCGGGAGCCGAGGCCCGACTGCTTCCAGCCGCCCATCGGCAACTCGAGCGCCGAGTAGTTGAGCTGGGCGTCGTTGACGCAGGCGACGCCGGCCTCGATCCGGCGGGCGATCTCCTCGCCGCGCACGGTGTCGCGGGTCCAGACCGACGCCTGCAGCCCGTACCGGCCCTCGTTCGCCAACGCGACCGCCTCCTCGGCGTCGTTGACCCGCATCACCGGCAGGGTCGGGCCGAACGTCTCCTCGGTCATGCAGAGCATCGAGTGGTCGACGCCGGTCAGCACCGTCGGCTCGTAGAAGCGGCCCGGGCCCTCGCCGACCCGCCCCCCGGTCCGGACCTCGGCGCCGCGCTCGACCGCGTCGCGGACGTGGGCGTCGATCAGGTCGAGCTGTGGCGGAAAGATGATCGCGCCGACGTCGACCGACCCGAGCTCGCCGGGCGGGCCCTGGCGGAGGACCTCGACGCGCTCGGTCAGCCGCTCCACGAACTCGTCGTGCACGGCGTCCTCGACGTAGATCCGCTCGACGGAGATGCAGACCTGGCCGCTGTTGTTGAGCCCGTAGGTGACGGCGGCGTTGACGGCGCGCTCGAGGTCGGCGTCGGAGAGGACGATCATCGGGTCCTTGCCGCCGAGCTCGAGGCTGACCGGGGTCAGCGTCTCCGCGGCCTGCGCCATCACCTTCTTCCCGGTCTCGACCGATCCGGTGAACATCACGTAGTCGGCGAGGTCGACGAGCGCCGAGCCGGTCTCGCCGCGGCCGGTGGCGACGGCGAAGACGCCGTCGGGCATCCCCGCCTCGGCGAGCATCTCAGCCATCAGAAGCGACGTCAGCGGCGTCACCTCCGAGGGCTTGAGGATGACGGCGTTGCCGGCCATCAGCGCCGGGACGCAGTCGCCGAAGGAGTTGATCAGGGGGAAGTTCCACGGTCCGATGACGCCGACGATCCCGGCCGGCTCGTAGCGGACCTTGAGCTCGCGGCCGCCGCGGACCGAGGGCGACGCCGTCGAGACGATCTCGTCCGCCAGCATCCCGGCGGCGCTCTTGGACCAGAACTCGAGCGCGGAGACCCCGTACCCGAGCTCGGCGAACATCGTCTCATCGGCGGTCTTGCCGGTCTCCCCGCAGATCGTCTCGACGATCCGATCGCCGTTCGCGACCATCCAGGCGCGGGCGGCCATCATCACCCGGGCCCGCTCCTCGAAGCCGGCCCGCCACCAGCCGGGCTGGGCCTCGCGGGCGGCGGCGGCGAGCGCCTCGACCTCGGCGCGCCCGAGGGCGGGCACGGTTGCGAGCGTCTCGCCGGTTGCGGGGTTCTCCACCGCGATGCCGGCTCCGTTGGTCGTCGCCTGGGCGTCTCCGCCGGTTGACGTCACGCTCTCCATTTCTGCATGCGAGTCTATCCGCCGCTCGCCGCGGGTCCAGGGTGATCCGGCGAGGGGTGCCGGACGATCGGAGTTGCGAGGATTGCTGCGATGACGACCGTTCTCATCTCCGACCTCCACCTCGGCGCCGCCTCCGGCGCCGACGTCCTCAGACGCCCCGCGATCCGCGAGCGACTCCTGGAGGCGATCGCGGACGTCGGGGCCGAACGGCTGGTGCTGCTCGGCGACACGATCGAGTTGCGCGACGGCCCGCTCGGTGAGTCGCTGAGAGAGACGGAGGAGTTCTTCACCGAGATCGGACGGGCCTTCGCCGGGCACGCGGTCGTGCTGGTTCCCGGCAACCACGACCACCGGCTCCTCGGCCCGTGGCTCGAGGGCACCAGGAACGGCTCGGGCCTGACCGCCCTCGACGAGGTGGTGAGCGAGCCGCACCCCGCGGTGCGGTCGATCGCCGACTGGCTCGGCGAGGCGCGGCTCGAGGTCCGCTATCCCGGTGTCTGGGTTCGCGAGGACGTCTATGCGACCCACGGTCACTACCTCGACAGCCACATGACGCTGCCGACGATCGAGCGCTTGGCCGTGGCGACGGTGGACCGGCTCGCCGGCATCCCGACCGGGCGACGCGACTCCCCGCTCGACTACGAGGAGGTTCACGCGCCGGTCTACGACCTGATCTTCAACCTCGCGCAGGGCGGCCGCGGCCTCGGCAGCGACGAGGAGGGGCGCTCGCGGGCAATGCAGATCTGGGAGACGATCGGGGGCGCCTCCGGGAAGGCGCGGACGATCCGCGGCAAGCTGCTCGGCTCAGCGGTCATACCGGCGACGCTGCGAGGGCTCGAGCGCGCCGGTCTCGGCCGGTTCAACCGGGACTTCTCGATCGCGGAGATCGGCCGGGCCGGAGTCAACGCGATGCACGAGGTGGTGACGCAGCTCGAGATCGACGCCGAGCACGTGATCTTCGGCCACATCCACCGCCGCGGGTCGCTTCCCGGCGAGGAGGACAAGCCGGACTCGCCGGCCTGGGCCCGCAACGGGGTGACCCTCCACAACACCGGCAACTGGCTCTACGCCGAAGCGCTGCTCGGCCGGGCGGTGCCCCAGAGCCCGTTCTGGCCCGGCTCGATGGTCGTCGTCGGCGAAGCGGGCCCGCCGGAGCTCGTCGAGCTGCTGCTCGACGTCGACCGCGAGGTCCTCGCCGGGCGCGCCGGGCCGCGTTAGGCGGCTAGTGCTCGCCGGTGCCGCCGGCGAGCAGCCGCAGAGCGTGCGGGAGCGACTTCGCGATGGCCTCCCCCGCCTCGCCGATCGCCTTCGGGCTGCCCGGGAAGTTGACGATCAGCGTGGCGCCGCGGATCACCGCGGCGTTCCGAGAGAGCATCCAGTGCGGCGTGTGATCGCGCGAGGCGAGGCGCATCGCCTCGGCGATCCCGGGCGCCTCGCGATCGGCGACCGCGAGCGTCGCCTCCGGGGTTACGTCGTCGGGCGCGAAGCCGGTTCCCCCGGTCGTCATCAGCAGATCGCACCCGACCTCGTCGCAGAGGTAGCGCAGGTGCTCGGCGATCAGGTCCCGATCGTCGCCGATCAGGTCGCGGGCGACGACCTCGGCGCCGATCGCCACGGCGAAGGCTGCGAGTCCCTCCCCGCTCTCGTCCTCGGATGCGCTGCCGTCGGCTCGCGAGGAGCTGATCGTCAGGATCGCTGCTCGCGGCGCGTCAGCCCGCGACGCCTCAGTCATCGGTGGGCCGGGTTGACGACACCATGCGGCGCCGGGATGGCCCGCGCTCAGCCATCGGCATTCCATTCGCCGCTCTTGCCGCCGCTCTTGTGGATCAGACGGACGCGCTCGATCACGACGCCGCGCTCGAGCGCCTTGCACATGTCGTAGACGGTCAGGGCGGCGATCGAGGCCGCGGCCATCGCCTCGATCTCGACGCCGGTCCGGCCGACGCATCGAGCCTCTGCCGTCAGCTCGATCACGCCCGCGACGACGTCGATCTCACCGCGCACGTCGACGAAGCTGAGCGAGATCGGATGCGCCAGCGGCACCAGCGACCCGGCCTGCTTGGCGGCGCCGATCCCGGCGATCCTCGCGGTTCCGAGGACGTCCCCCTTGGGCCCGTCGCCGGCTTCGACCGCCCGCGCCGTCGCCGGGTCCATCCGGATCCGGGCCTCGGCAACCGCTCGGCGCTCGCTCTCGGCCTTGGCCCCGACGTCGACCATCCGAGCGGCGCCGTCGGGGCCGATGTGGGTCAGGCCGGCCGAACCGGGTTCTGGCCCTCCACCCATCGCGACTCACCCCCCTCGATCTCTCGCTTCCAGATCGGAGCCTCGGCCTTGATCCGGTCGATCGCCTCGCGGGCCCCGGCGAAGGCCTCGCCGCGATGCGCCGCCGCCGCCGCGACGATCACGCTCGGCTCGCCGAGCGCAACGGTCCCGGTCCGATGCTCAGCGGCGATCGCCTCGAGCCCGTTCCGCTCCCGGCACTCCACGAGGATCGCGCCGATCCGCTCCTCCGCCATCTCCGCGTAGGCCTCGTACTCGAGGCTGTCGACGGTCCGGGTCACGCCCTGGAAGGAGACGATCGCCCCGGCGCCGGGGCGGACGACCAGCGCCGAGACCGCATCCAGCGAGAGCGGCTCGGCCGAGACGCGAGCGTGTACATCGGCCGATCCGCCGCTGACCGGCGGGATCAACGCGAGCTCGTCGCCGGCATGGAGCTCGGTCTCGGGGGCGGCGTAGTCGCGGTTGACGGCCAACGTCACCGGCAGCCGGTCGAGCACCCCGCGGAGCGCCGCATGCTCGGCGAGCACGCCGATGGCGTCGGCGACCGTCGCGCCGGGGTCGAGCTCGACCTCGATCCGGTCGCGCCCCGCGCGCTCGCGCAGAATCGCGAACAGGCGCACGTCGACTCGCATCGCATCCATGGTGCCGAGGCTAGCGCCGTTCACCCGAGCAGCTCCACCCGGAGCTCGGTGCCGGCCGCGAGCTCGACCGAGTCGGCCGGGGCGAACGCCAGGCCGTCGGCGCCGATCATCGAAGTCAGCACGTGGGAGCCCTGGGCTCCCGTCGGCTCGATCTCCCAGCCGCGAGGCCCGGCTGAGACGCGGACCCGGATCGCCTCCGCCCGGCCGCGGACCTTCGTGTAGGCGCTCGTCAGCCTCGCGGTCAGCTCACGCGCCGCCGGATCGGCCCCCTGCATCGCGAGCAGCGCCGGGCGGACGAAGAGCAGGAAGGTGACCATCGCCGAGACCGGGTTGCCGGGAAGGCCGAAGACGAGCGTGCCGGCCGGAGAGACCCCGAAGTAGGTCGGCTTGCCCGGGCGCAGCGAGACCCCCCAGAAGTCCTGCGCGACGCCGAGCGACTCGAGCGCCGGGCGGACGTGGTCGTGCTCGCCGACGGAGACGCCGCCGCAGACGACCAGCAGGTCGCCCTCGAGCCCGCGCCGAATCGCTTCGGCGGTCCCGTCGCGGTCGTCGCCGATCACCTCGACGACGCCGACCTCCGCCCCCGCCGCGCTCGCCAGCGGCGGAACTGCGTAGGCGTTGGAGTCGTGGATCTGTCCGGGTCCCAGTTCGCGCTCGGGCTCGACGAGCTCGTCTCCGGTCAGGAGCACGGCGACCCGGGGGCGCCGCGCACAGGCGACGCTCGGGATGCCGCCCGCGGCGAGGGCGCCGAGCTCGGCGGCGCCGACGAGCGTCCCCGGCGCGAGGATCTCCTCGCCGGCGGTGATGTCCTCCGCGCGCCGGCGAATGTTCGTGCCGGCCTCGACGGCGGCCCCGATCGCGACCTCGCCGTCGCGCCGTTCGGTGTCCTCGACCCGCACGACCGCATCGGCGCCGCCGGGCACCATCGCCCCGGTCGAGATCGCGACCGCCTCGCCGCCGCCGACCTCGGCGGCGGCCGGTTGGCCGGCGCGGGACTCGCCGACGATCCGGAGCCGAGCGGGAGCCTCTGCCGTCGCGCCCCCTGTGTCCGTCGCGCGGACGGCCCAGCCGTCCATCGCCGAGTTGTCGAACCCGGGCACGTCGACCCTGGAGCGAGCCGCCGCGGCGAGGCGGCGGCCCTCCGCGCGGCGCAGCGCGACGTCCTCGGAGCCGGTCGGCCCGACCCGGGCGAGAACCCGCGCGCGGGCGGCGTCGATGTCGATCAGTCCCACGCCGAGATCATCGCCGATCGCTGCGAGACTGGAGCCGTGAACGCACGACGCGCGGCGATCCTGGCGGGCGGCCTGAGCCGCCGGATGGGCAGGCCGAAGCCGACGGTGGAGCTCGCCGGCCGGCCGCTGATCTCCTACCCGCTCGCCGCAGCACGCGCCGCCGAGCTGGAACCCGTGGTCGTCGCCAAGGCCGACAGCGAACTGCCCGCCCTCGACTGCGAAGTGCTGATCGAGGAGGCCGGCGCGGCCCATCCGTTGCATGGGATCGTCGCGGCGCTCGAGTCGAGCGGCGAGCCCAGCGTCGTCGTCGCCTGCGACGTCCCGCTCGTGCCGCCCGCGCTGCTCAAGGAGCTAGCCTCCCGCGACGCCCCGCTCGTCGTCCCGGCCGACCCGCGGCCGCAACCGCTCGTCGCGCGCTGGGACCCATCGCTGCTCGATCGCCTCCGTCAGGCGCTGACGACGGGCGAGCCGCTCGTCAGGCTCGTGGCCGAGCTCGGTGCCGAGGCGATCGCCGGAGCGGAGCTGCGCGCCTTCGGGGATCCGGCCGAGATGTTCGCCAACGTCAACGACCAGGCCGGGCTGAAGCTCGCCGAGCGGCTCCTCGGGCCTCAGAGCGGAACGAGCTCGACCCGGGCGTTGTAGTCGGGGACGTCCGCCTGCGGCGAGCGGCGATCGCCGATCAGCACGTTGCCCTCGGGCCAGTGGACCTGGAGGTTCCCGGGCGCGAGTGGCGCCGTCAGCACGGTGCAGTGCAGCTCGCCGTGGTCGTTGCGAAGGAGGACGTCGGCACCGTCGGCCAGGCCGAGCCGCTCGGCGTCGGCCGCCGCGAGCAGAACCGCGTCGCGCCCGGCGCCGGTGATCGCGTCGGAGCGCTCCTGGACCATCGAGTTGAACTGCTTGCCCCGCCGGGTCGAGACGACGAACCGCCCATCGGGCGGAACCGCATCGGGGACGACGACCGGCACGAAATGGGCCAGCCCGTCGGCGGTCGGGAACTCGGAGCCGTCCGGCAGGTGCGCCCCTCCGTACTGGAACGAGTCGCCGGCCTCGCTCAACCCGGCGATCGGCTCGTAGCGCGGCACGATCGCTGCGATCTCGGCCCGGATCTCGGGTGTTCCCGCGAACCGGACCCGCTCGGCGAGCTCCGGGCGGACCCGCGCTGCGAGCTCGCCGAAGACATCCCACTCCGGCCGCGCTCCGGGAATCCGTCCCGGAGCGATCGGCGGGCTGTAGATGACCCGGCGCTCGGTGCTCGTCTCGGTGACCCCGCCCTCGGCCTCGTAGCGGGTCTCGGCGGGGAGCAGGAGCACTGCGCCGCCGGGCGGCGGGTCGACGAGCATCTGAGAGGAAGCGACCAGGTCCATGTGGACCCGCAGCGGCACCTCTCCGAGCATCGCGGCGACCGCGTCGGGGCCGGGCAGGACGTCGAGGAAGTTGCCGCCGGATGCGAACAGGACGTCGAGCTCCCCGCGACCGGCGGCATCGACCATCGCCGGCGCAGTCAGTCCCGGCTCGGTCGGGACCGGGAACTCCCAGCGCTCGCTCAACGCAGCGGCGTTGGCGGCGTTGACCTCGGCGCCACCGGGAAACGCGGTCGAATAGCAGCCCATCTCGGCGCCGCCCTGGACCCCGGAGTGCCCACGGATCGGCATCAGCCCGCACCCCTCGCGGCCGATCCAGCCACGAGCCAGACCGAGGTTGACGATCGCTCTCACGTTGTCCTCGCCGCGCTCGTGCTGGGTCACGCCCATGCTCCAGACGAGGACGCCGTTGCGCGCGGCAGCGAGGATCGCCGCGAACTCCGCCATCCGCTCGCGGGTGGTCCCGGCGAGGAGCTCGAGCTCATCCCAGCTCGCAGCCGCGGCGATCTCACTGACCGCCTCGAAGCCCTCGGTGTGCTCGCTGACGAAGGAGTGATCGACCCCGCCGATCTCGATCAGGCTCTTCAGCGTGCCGACGAGAAAGCCGATGTCGCCGCCCGTGTTGACGGTGAAGAACTCGTCGGCGATCTTCGTCCCGAACAGCGCGCTCTCGGGCTTCGAGGGGATCCAGTAGCGCTCCATTCCGGGCTCGCGAAACGGGTTGACGACGATGACTTTCGTCCCCGCCTTCTTCGCGACGTGGAGGTACTTCATCGTGACCGGCTGGTTGTTGGCGGCGTTCGACCCGATGAAGACGACGACGTCGGTGCCGATCCAGTCGGAGTAGGAACAGGTCGTGGCGCCGACCCCGAGAGCGTCCTTGAGCGCGAACGTGCTCGGCGAGTGGCAGACCCGCGCGGCGTTGTCGATCGAGTTGGTCCCGATCGCGCGGACCGCCTTCTGGGCCGCGTAGTAGCTCTCGTTCGACATCCCCCGGCTGGTCAGGAAGAAGCCGCAGCGGTCCGGGTCGCCGGCGGCGATCCGCTCGGCGGCGGTCGCGAGCGCCTCGTCCCACGACACCGGCGTGAACCCCGGCTCGCCGTGGCGGCGGATCATCGGCTCCGGCAGCCGGCCGAGCCCGCGCAGCTCATCGCCGCGGAGCCCCCGCAGCGCCTCGACGTCGGCGAGGCGCTCGGGGTCGAGCGGCCCCATCGTGTTGAGTCGCAGCAGGCGGAGGCGGATGTTGCAGAGATGGACGCCCGGGATCGTCCAGTCCTTCATCCCGGTCGTGCCGAGCGCGCACCCGTCGCAGACGCCCTGGTTGAGGATCCGCCAGGCGTAACCGGCGCTGTCGCGGTTCTCCCACCCCGCACGGATGACCTCGCCGAAGTTGTTGGGGCGTTGCTCCCCGATCCCGAAGGGCTTCAGGCTCGCCCAGTTCGACGGGGTCGGCCGCTTGGTCGGCTTCCGCAGCACGACTCCGGAGGCTATCCGCCTAGGCTCCCCGGGGATGATGGATCCGCGGATGCACAGACGCGTCAGCCACGACGGGATCGACGACGAGATCGCCGTCGAGGAGCCGCTGGAGATCAGGGTCGACGGTCGGCCGATCGCGGTGACGATGCGGACGCCGGGAAACGACGAGGAGCTCGCGCTCGGGTTCCTCCACGGCGAGGGGCTGATCGACGGGCCGCGCGAGGCCGGCCCGCCGCCGGATCTCGAGGCGAACGCGATCGAGGTGGCGGGCCCGCTGCTCCGCGACCCGGGCGGGCGCAGCTTCTACACCTCGTCGTCCTGCGGGGTCTGCGGCAAGGGCGCGATCGAGGAAGTCGCAGTCGATGCCCCGCTCGCGACGGCGGGCCCGACGATCGAGCGCGATCTGCTTGCAGCCCTGCCCGAGCACCTGCGCCAGCCGGCCTTCGAGCTCACCGGGGGACTCCATGCCACCGGTCTCTTCGACCCGTCCGGCGACGCCGTCCTCGCTCGCGAGGACGTCGGCCGCCACAACGCGATGGACAAGGTCGTCGGCCGGGCGCTGCTCGACGGCAGGACGCCCCTGAGCGGGCTGATCCTCTGCGTGAGCGGGCGCCTCGCGTTCGAGCTCGTCCAGAAGGCGGCCGTCGCCGGGTGTCCGATCCTGGTCGGCGTCGGCGCCCCGACCTCGCTTGCGGTCGAGCTCGCGGCCGACCGGGGGATGACCCTGGCCGGGTTCGCCCGTCACGGCAGCGTCAACGTCTACACGGGCGCCGAGCGGATCGGCTAGAGCCGGGCGTCGATCCCGTCGCGCTCGATCGCGTCGACCTTGGCGAGGCGACGGACGTGGCGCTCCTCGCCGCTGAAGACGGCGTTGGCGAAGGCGGCGACGAGCTCGCCGGCGATCTCGGGACCGATCACGCGGGCCCCGAGCGCGAGCACGTTGCAGTTGTCGTGCTCGACGCACTGGGCGGCCGTGTAGGTGTCGTGGGCCATCGCCGCGCGGATCCCGGCGACCTTGGTCGCCGCGACTGCGACCCCGGCACCGGACCCGCAGACGAGGACCCCGCGCTCGGCGTCGCCGGCGATCATCGCCCGGACGACGGCCAGTGCGAAGTCGGGGTAGTCGTCGCCGGAATCCAGCTCGTGCGCTCCGAGGTCGACCGGAACGTGGCCGTCGGTCTCGAGCGCGCCGAAGACCGTGTCCTTCAGCGGGTAGCCGCCGTGATCGAAGCCGCAGGCGAACCTCACGAAGCTTCACCCAGCAGGTTCCGGGCGTGGCCGGCGACCTCGTCCGCCGTCATCTGGAAGCCCTCGAAGACGTCCGCCGCCGGCGCCGAGGCGCCGAAGTGGTCGATCCCCACCGCGTAGCCGCCGTCGCCGATCCAGCGATCCCAGCCGAAGGTGGTGCCGGCCTCAACCGACACGCGTGCGGTCACCCCCGGCGGCAGGACCTCGTCGCGGTAGGACTGCTCCTGCTTGAGGAAGCGCGTCGTGCTCGGCATCGAGACGACGCGGACGGTTGTGCCGTCGGCACTGAGCTGGTCGGCGGCCTCGAGGCAGAGCGAGACCTCCGAGCCGGTGCCGATCAGGATCACGTCCGGCTCTCCATCGCCGTCGCGAAGCACGTAGGCGCCGCGCTCGATCGCGTCTTCGGGGATCGAGTCGGGGTCGAGCACCGGGAGCTTCTGGCGGCTCAGAGCCAGCGCCGTCGGGCTGCGGTCGCTGCCGAGCAGCCAGTGCCACGCGAGCAGCGTCTCGTTCGCGTCGGCGGGCCGGATCACCTCGAGGTTCGGCATCGCCCGGAGGGCCGCGATCTGCTCGACCGGCTGGTGGGTCGGCCCGTCCTCGCCGACTCCGATCGAGTCGTGGGTGAAGACGAAGATCGACGGGACCTCCATGATCGCCGCGAGCCGGATCGCCCCCCTCATGTAATCGCTGAAGACGAGGAAGGTGGCGCCGTAGGCGCGCAGGCCCTCGATCGCCATCGCGTTGACGATCGCCCCCATCGCGTGCTCGCGGATCCCGAAGTGGAGGTTGCGGCCACCGAAGTCGTGGCGGCGGACGCTCGCGTACTCGTCGAGGTTCGTCGAGGTGGACGGGGCGAGGTCGGCGGAACCGCCGATCAGCTCCGGCACCTGCGGGGCGAGCCAGTTGAGCGCCTTGCCGGAGGCCGCCCTGGTGGCGACCGGGTCGCTCCCGGCCGGGAACTTCGGCGCATCGGCGATCGGCGGGATCTTCGGCTCCTGCCGCCGGGTGATCCGCAGGAACTCGTCGGCGAGCTCGGGATGCTCGGTCGCGTAGGACTCGAACCGCTGATCCCACTCAGCCTCGGCGGCGATGCCGCGCTCCTTGACACCCTCGAACAGATCGTAGACCTCGTCCGGGACCGTGAACGGCTCCTCGTAGGGCCAGCCGAGGGCCTCCTTGGTCAGCTCGATCTCCTCCTCGCCGAGCGGCGCGCCGTGGGCGGAGGCGTGGTCCTGCTTGTTCGGGCTGCCGAAGCCGATGTGAGAGGGCAGGACGATCAGCGACGGCCGGTCGGTGACCGACTTCGCCTCCTCGAGCGCCGCCCCGATCCGCTCGAGCGAGGAGTTGATCTCGAGCCGGTGAACCGACCACCCGTAGGACTCGAAGCGCTTGCCGACGTCGTCGTGGAAGGCGAGATCGGTCGGGCCCTCGATCGTGATCTGGTTGTCGTCGTAGATCCCGATCAGCTTGCCGAGCCCGAGGTAGCCGGCCAGCGAGGCCGCCTCGCTGGAGATCCCCTCCTCCATGTCTCCGTCGCCGCAGACGAAGTAGGTGTGATGGTCGACGATCTCCTGCGAGGGCCGGTTGAACGTCGCGGCGAGGTGCGCCTCGGCGAGGGCGAAGCCGACGGCGTTGCCGACCCCCTGCCCGAGCGGTCCGGTCGAGACCTCGACGCCAGCCGTGTGGCGAAACTCGGGATGGCCGGGGGTCCGGCTCTGCCACTGACGGAACTGCTTGATGTCGTCGAGGCTGAGGTCGTAGCCCGAGAGGTGCAGGCAGGCGTACTGGAGCATGCATGCATGGCCGGCGCTGAGGATGAAGCGATCGCGGTCGTGCCAGTGGGGATTGACCGGATTGTGGTTCATCACCCGCGAGTAGAGGACGTAGCCGAGCGGTGCGAGGCCCATCGGCGTGCCCGGATGACCGGAGTTGGCCTTCTGGACGGCGTCCATCGCGAGCGTCCGGATCGTGTCGATCGCCAGCTCGTCGAGCTCACCCGCCCCCCGGTCCCGTGCGGTCGCCGCCTTCGTCTCGTCGGTCATCAGCGTTCCTCTCGTCCTTTCAGTTCTTCTTTGGCAAGGATTGCGGCACCGAGCACGCCGGCCGTCGGGCCGTGCTTGGAGAGCCGGATCTCAGTCGTCGTTCCCACGCCCGGAAGGACGTAAGCCTCCGCGGCCCGGCGCGCCGGGCCGAGCAGCAGCTCGCCGGCGGTCGAAACACCGCCGCCGATCGCGACGACGTCCGGGTCGAGGGCGTTGATCACGTTTGCGATTCCGACCCCGAGCCGTTCGCCGAGGACGCGGAGCAGCCCGACCGCGACCTCGTCGCGGTCGCGGGCCGCCTCGACCGCGAGGTGCCCGTCGACGTCCTCGCCGGACGCGCGCGCCCGGCCGAGCGCCGAATCGGGGTGGCGCTCGGCAGCCTCGACCGCGAGACGATCGAGGGCCCGGCCGGCGGCGAGCGACTCGAGCGAGCCGCGCTGGGGAAAGCCCTCGGCGTCGGGCGCTCCCTCTCCGAGCTCGGCGCCGATCAGCATGTGCCCGAGCTCCGCGGCGGCGCCGGTGGCCCCGCGATACGGCCGGCCGTCGAGGACGATCCCGCCTCCGACGCCGGTGCCGACGGTGAACATGACGAGGCTCGAGGTCTCGACCTCGTCCCCCTCATACGCCTCGGCCAGAGCCGCGACGGTTGCGTCGTTGTCGAGGAAGACGGGCAGCCCGAGCCGGTCGGTGAGCAGAGATCGCAGCGGCAGGTCGGCGAGCGGGATGTTGACCGAGGTCCGGATCCGGCCGGCGGCGTAATCGATCACCGAGGGCACTCCGACCCCGACGGCACGGACCTGGTCGGTGCGGACGCCCTCGACGAGCTCGCAGACCTGATCGATCAGGGCGCCGGCGTCGCCGACCGCGGTGGGGCTGGTGCCGTGGTGGCTGAGCTCGCCGTCCCGGAGCACCGCCACGGCCACCTTCGTCCCGCCGATGTCGACGCCGATGTAGGCGTCGCTCATCTGCTGGCTGGGAGGCGGGCGAAGTGCAAACCGGGCCTGACGATAACGGCGCGGCTGGAGGGACTCCGGATAGTCTCGGCCCCGTGGCCCTGCACGACGTCTCGATCCCGGTCCGCCCGGGGATGATCATCTACCGTCGCAACCCGGGCGTCGTCGTCGAGCGGGCACTGACCATCGACGGCGGCGACGGCGCGAACGTCAGCCGGTTGACGATGGGAGTGCACTCCGGCACCCACATCGACGGTTCGCTGCACTTCTACGACGACGGCACCGGCGTGGACGCGCTGCCGCTCGAGGCGATGCTGGGGCGCTGCATAGTCGTCGAGATCGACGATCCCGGCGAGGCGATCGACCGCGAGACCCTGGCGGCCGCCGCGATACCGGCGGGTACGGAGCGGGTGATCCTGAAGACACCGAACTCGCGCCTCTGGGACCTCGACGAGTTCACGCACGACTTCGTCCGGCTCGACGGCAGCGGCGCCGAGTTCGTCCTCGAGCGCGGAATCGGCCTGATCGGCATCGACTACCTCTCGATCGGCGACCGCGATGCGCACCTCGCCCTGCTCGGCAACGGCGTCGTCGCCCTCGAGGGACTCGACCTGCGGCTGATCGAACCCGGCTCCTACGAGCTGATCTGCCTGCCGATGAAGCTGATGGACACCGACGGGGCACCGGCGCGGGTGCTCCTGCGCGACATCGAGAGCGAGGAGAGCGAGTAGATGACACCGATCAGGCGCAGCGCCAACCGCGGCGGCATCGACCTCGGAGGGACGAAGGTCCAGGCGATCATCGTCGACTCCGGCAACACCGTCCTCGGGCAGGCCCGGTGCCCCACCCCTCATGACGGCGGTCCGCAGGGCGTCGCCGACGCGATGGCGGCCGCGCTGCAGGAGGCGGCCTCGTCCGCCGGCGTCGAGAGTGGTGCGCTGCGCGGGGTCGGCATCGGCTCGCCCGGAGAGGTCGACGCCGCGACGGGCTCCGTCTCGAACGCCAAGAACCTCCCGGACTGGGACGAGAGCTTCCCGCTCGGCCCGAAGCTCTCCCAGACGCTCGGAACCAAGGTCGCCGTCGGCAACGACGTCAGTGTGGCGACCCACGCCGAGTACGTGCTCGGCGCGGGACGCGGGCACGACTCGGTGCTCGGCGTCTTCTGGGGAACGGGCGTCGGCGGCGGGCTGATCCTCGGTGGAAAGCAGTGGCACGGTCGCGGCTCCGCAGGCGAGATCGGCCACATGGTCGTCAAGCGCGACGGCGCCCGCTGCCCGTGCGGCAACCACGGCTGCATGGAGGCTTACGCGGGACGTTCGGCGATGGAGTCCGAGGCACGCCGCCGGGTCGAGGACGGCGACCACACTGACCTCTTCAAGCTGATGGCCAGGCACGGCAAGCCGCGGCTGACGAGCGGGATCTGGGAGCGCGCCCTCGACCACGGCGACGAGATGGCGGAGAACCTGATCGATCGGGCCGTCAAGGCGCTCGGCGCCGGGATCGCCTCGGCCGTCAACCTCCTCGACCCCGAGGTCGTGATCCTCGGCGGCGGGCTCGGCGTCCGGTTCGGCGAACGACTCGGTCCCGGGATCCGCAAGCGGATGGAGAAGAACCTCTTCGACCACGAGCATCCGCCGGACTTCCAGGTCGCCGCCCTCGGCGACTTCGGCGGCGCGCTCGGCGCGGCGCTGCTGGTCGCATGAGCGGAGTGAGCGCGGACGGCCGCTCAGCGATCGTCGTGGGCGCCGGGATCGGCGGCCTCGGCGCGGGCATCGCGCTGCGGGACGCCGGCTGGGAGGTCACCGTGCTCGAACGGGCCCGGGAGATCCGGCCGATCGGCGCCGGGCTCTCGATCTGGCCGAACGGGGTCGCCGCCCTGCGCTCGCTCGGCGTCGGCGCGGTCGCCGACGATCCCGGGGTGCCGCGCAGCGACGGGGCGCTGCGGCGCTCCGACGGCAGCGCTCTCGCCGAGTTCGACCGGGCGAGCTTCGAGCGCCGATTCGGCGCCCCCCTCGTCGGGGTCCATCGCGGCGACCTCCTCGACGCGCTGCTCGGGGCCCTCGGCGAGCCGCCGCAGACCGGGGCCGAGGTCGTCGAGGTCGGGCGCGGGTCGGTCCGCCTCGACCACGGCGAGGAGCTGACCGCCGACCTGATCGTCGGAGCCGACGGCCTCCGCTCCACGGTCCGCGCATGGACGATCGGCGACGCCGAGCCTGTCGACTCGGGCATCGTCGCCTGGCGCGGGGTCGCCTCGCTGACCGGCGAAGTACCAGCCGGCGAGTGGTGGGGCGCCGGCTGCGTCGCGGGCCTCCTCCCCCTCTCAGCGGGCCGGACCTACTGGTACGTCGCCTACCGGGGCGCCGAGGGCGACCGGGATGAGCTCCGCCGCCGGGCCGGCGGATTCGGCGCCCCGGTGCCGGAGGCGGTGGCCGCCGGCGAGGCCACCGCCCTCTGTCACCGCCTCTTCGACCGCCCCCCCGCCGATCGCTGGGGCCGCGGGACGGCGACCCTGCTCGGCGACGCGGCCCACCCGATGCTGCCCTTCCTCGGCCAGGGAGCGTGCTCGGCCCTCGAGGACGCGGTCGCCCTGGCGGCGGCTCTCGACGGAGCCGAGGACGTCGAAGCGGCCCTCGCCGTCTACGAGGGAGCCCGCCGTCCCCGAACCGCGAGCCTCGTCAAGGGCTCACGCGGCGCCGCCCGCGTCGCGCTGCTGGAGCACGGCCCGCTGCGCGCGATCCGCGACTTCACCGTCGCCCACATCCCGATGGCGCTGCGGTTGCGCCAGGTCGCGGCGATCGTCGGAGGCTGAGCGGGGCCGGTCCGAGGCTGGGGCCGGCCGGCGATTCGCTCTGCGTTCGGCAGCAGACGGCGCCCTCCGCGCCGCTTCATGCCGATCGCGGCGCGCCCCGGGCGCCACTCATCCCCTGCTCGCGCGGTACTCGCGGATCAGCGCGTTGGTGGAGCTGTCGTGGGTCAGGTCCGGCTCGTCGGCGGACTGAAGCTCGGGGACGATGCGCTTGGCTAGGGTCTTGCCGAGCTCGACGCCCCACTGGTCGAAGGAGTCGATCCCCCAGATCGTGCCCTGGGTGAAGACGCTGTGCTCGTAGAGGGCGACGAGCTTGCCGAGCGTGGCGGGGTCGAGGCGCTCGGCCATGAGCACGTTCGTCGGCCGGTTGCCCTCGAACGTCTTGTGGGGGACGAGTTGCTCTTCGACCCCCTCGGCGCGAACCTCGTCGGCGGTCTTGCCGAAGGCGAGCGCCTCGGCCTGTGCGAAGACGTTGGCGACGAGGAGGTCGTGGTGGTCGCCGAGCGGGTTGAGCCCGCGGGCGAAGAAGATCAGATCGCACGGGATCAGGTGCGTGCCCTGGTGGATCAGCTGGTAGAAGGAATGCTGACCGTTGGTCCCCGGCTCACCCCAGAAGATCGGGCCGGTCGCGTAGTCGACCGCGGCCCCGTCGAGGCGGACGTGCTTGCCGTTCGACTCCATCGTCAGTTGCTGGAGATATGCGGGGAACCGCTCCAGGTACTGCTCGTAGGGGAGAACGGCGACCGTCTCGGCGCCGAACAGCTCCGCGTACCAGACCGTCAGCAGCCCCATCAGCGCCGGGAGGTTGCGCTCGTAGGGCGCGGTCCTGAAGTGCTCGTCGATCGCGTGGAAACCGGCGAGCATCTCGGCGAAGCGCTCGGGGCCGATCGCGATCATCGTCGTCAGCCCGATCGCAGAGTCCATCGAGTAGCGGCCGCCGACCCAGTCCCAGAAGCCGAACATGTTGTCGGTGTCGATGCCGAAGGAGGCGACCTCCTCGGCGTTCGTGGAGAGGGCGACGAAGTGCTTGGCGACGGCCGCGTGATCGCCGAGCGCAGCGAGCGCCCACTCCCGAGCCGACCGCGCGTTGGTCATCGTCTCCAGGGTCGTGAACGTCTTCGAGGCGATCACGAACAGCGTCTCCTCGGGGTCGAGATCGCGGGTCTTCTCGACGAAGTCGGTCGCGTCGACGTTCGAGACGAAGCGGACGGTGAGATCGCGGTCGGAGTAGTGCCGGAGCGCCCGGTAGGCCATCACCGGCCCGAGGTCGGAGCCGCCGATCCCGATGTTGATGACGTTGCGGATCCGCTTGCCGGTGTGCCCGGTCCACTCGCCGCTGCGGACCCGGTCGCTGAACGACGCCATCCGCTCCAGCACCTCGTGGACGTCGGCGACGACGTCGCGGCCGTCGATGATCAGCGAGCGCCCACGCGGCATCCGCAGGGCGACGTGGAGGACCGAGCGGTCCTCGGTGACGTTGATCCGCTCGCCGCTGAACATCGCCTCGGTCCGCTCGCGGAGGCCGGCCCCCTCGGCGAGGGCGGTGAGCAGCGGGATCGTCTCGGCGTCGATCCGGTTCTTCGAGTAGTCGAGGCGCAGTCCCTCCGCCTCGGCGATCATCCGCTCCCCACGCCCGGGGTCGGCCGCGAACAGCTCCCGCAGATGTCGGCCGGAGACGGCGGCGCGATTGTCGACGACCGCCCGCCAGCCGGGGAGTGCCCGCATTCCGGACCCCCCGGCGGGGCTGATCGGAGCGTCCATCACCCGGCGGTCCCGACGGTGCGCTCCTTGCCGGAGATCACCTCGAGCAGGTCGTGCCAGGAATCCTCGAACTTCTTCGCCCCCTCCGACTGCAGCCGCGCGGCGAGCCCGTCGAGATCGACGCCGGCGCCCTCGAACTTCGCCAGCAGCTCCTCGTTGTCACCGCCGTCGGCGGGCAGCAGCTCGCCGATGTCGTCCTCTTCGGCCAGCGCGAGCAGAGTCTCCTCGGGCATCGTGTCGACCGTGTCGGGAGCCGCGAGCTCGACGACGTACTTCGTCTTCGGCAGCTCCGGATCCTTGGTCCCGGTCGAGGCGAACAGCAGCCGCTGCGGGCGAGCGCCGGCGCTCTCGAGCTGCTGCCAGCGATCGGAGTCGAGGATCTCGCGGTAGGCGACATAGGCCCGGATCGCCGCCGCCGAGCCGAGCCTGTCCTTGAGCTCGGCCGGCACGTCGTCGGCCACTGCCACGTCCCAGCGGCTGACGAAGATCGACGCGACCGATGCGACGTGCGGGTTCTCGCCGCGCTCGATCCGCTTCTCGATCCCCTTCATGTAGGCGTCGGCCTGCCTGCGGTACTGCCCGGCGTCGAACAGCAGCGTCACATTGACCGGGATCCCCGCCGCGATCGACTCGGTGATCGCGTCGAGACCCTCCGGCGTGCCGGGGATCTTGATGAACAGGTTCGGACGGTCGGCCTGGGCGTGCAGCGTCGCCGCGGCCTCGGCGGTCCGCTCGCCGTCGTAGGCGAGCTCGGGCGAGACCTCGAGCGAGACGAAGCCGTCGACGCCGTCGGTGCGGTCGTAGACGGGACGGAACAGGTCGGCCGCGCCCTGGAGATCGGTTATCGCCAGCTCGAAGAACAGCTCCTCCCCGCGCTTGCCGCCGACGAGCAGCTCGGAGATCTGCTCGTCGTACTGATCGCCGTCCCGCAATGCCTTGTCGAAGATCGTCGGGTTCGAGGTCAGCCCGGTCAGCGAAAGCTCGTCGATGTAGCGCTTCAGCGTCCCGTCCTCGACGATCTTTCTGGTGATGTAGTCGAGCCAGATGCTCTGGCCGGCGTCGTGAAGCTTCTTCGGTGCGGTGCTCACTTGCTCACTCCTCGTTGTCTCAGTTCGGGTTCCCTGCAGTCTCCGGCTCCGGCAGTCGCCACCGGTTCGGCGCGACGAGATCCTGCGCGGCCTGCGGTCCCCAGGACCCCTGCGGGTAGGTGTGGATCGGGCCGGGGTGCTCGAGGACGTCGGCACTGATCGCCCAGAGTCGCTCGATCCCCTCGGCGCTCGTGAACAGCGTCCCGTCGCCGAGCATCGCGTCGTGGATCAGCCGCTCATAGGCCTCGAGCTGGCGATCGGTCTGGAAGGACTGCTCGTAGCGGAACACCATCCTCGCGGCGCCGAGCTCCATCGTCGGGCCCGGGACCTTGGCCTGGAAATCGGCGGTGATCGAGCCCGGCTCGGACAGCTCGAAGACGAGCTGGTTGGCGCCCTGGTGCTGGACCTCGTTCGGGAACATCCTCATCGGCGGCTCGTGGAAGTCGAGCACGACCATGTGTCGCGACTCGGCCATGCACTTGCCGGTCCGCAGGTAGAAGGGGACCCCGGCCCAGCGCCAGTTGTCGATCTCCACCTCGACCGCCACGAACGTCTCGGTGTTCGACTCGGGCGCGACGCCGGGTTCGTCGAGGTAGCCCTCGTACTGCCCGCGGACGGCCTTGTCGGGGTCGATCATCCGGAATGCCTGCATGACCTTGTTCTTCTCCTCGCGCAGCGCCTTCGCCGAGAGCGCCGCCGGCGGCTCCATCGCGACGTAGCTGAGGAGCTGCAGGAGGTGGGTGACGACCATGTCGCGGTAGGCGCCGGTGCCCTCGTAGAAGCCGGCGCGATGGCCGATCGACAGGGTCTCGGGAACGTCGATCTCGACGAACTCGACGTTGTGGCGGTTCCAGAGCGGCTCGTAGAGCCCGTTCGCGAACCGCAAAGCGAGGATGTTCTGCACCGCCTCCTTGCCGAGGAAGTGGTCGATCCGGAAGATCTGCGCGTCGTCGAACGCCACGTGCAGGGTCGCGTTGAGCTCGACCGCCGACTCGTAGTCGTGCCCGAACGGCTTCTCGAGAATCACCCGGGCGTCGGGACCGTTCAGCCCGGCGTCGGTGAGCGTCCCGACGATCGACTCGAAGGCGGCGGGCGGCACCGCCAGGTAGTGCAGGAGCCGCGAGTCGGGGCCGATCTCCTGCCGGGCGCGCGCGACCTCGGTTCCGAGAGCAGCCGCGCCGGCGCTGATCGGGACGTAGGAGAGCCGGGCGGCGAAGCGCTCCCAGGCCTCGTCGGTGACCTCGGTCCGGGCGAATTCGTCGAGCGCCGCCCGGGCGTGATCGACGAAGCCGGCGGCGTCGAGGTCGTCGGTGGCGGTGCCGACGATCTTGTAGGCGTCGGGCAGCAGACCCGCCCCCTCGAGATGGAAGAAGCCCGGCAGGAGCTTCCGCGCCGCGAGGTCGCCGGTGCCCCCGAACAGGACGATGACGTGTGGGTCGGGGATCGCCGCACCCGCCGACGAAGCGGCGGCTGCTGGGAGGGTCGCGCTCGACGACGTGCTCAAGCCCCCTCCCCCGCCTGCTTCTCGTCGTGGCCGCCGAACTGCTTGCGCATCGCCGAGAGCAGCTTGTTCGCGAACTCGTCCTCGCCCCGCGAGGCGAACCGCTCGTACAGCGCCGTGCTCAGAACGGGCGCCGGCACGCCCTCGTCGATCGCGGCGTGGAGGGTCCAGCGACCCTCCCCGGAGTCGGAGACCCGGCCGCCGAACTCCTCGAGAGTCGGCGACTCGTGTAGCGCCGAGGCGGTCAGATCCAGCAGCCAGGAGGCGATCACCGAGCCGCGGCGCCAGACCTCGGCGACGTCGGAGATCTCGATGTCGTAGGGGTAGTACTGCGGATCGCGCAGCGGTGCGGTCTCGGCGTCGACCTCGTGCTCGCGCTTGCCGATGTCAGCGTTGGCGATCACGTTCAGTCCCTCCGCGTACGCGGCCATGACGCCGTACTCGATGCCGTTGTGGACCATCTTCACGAAGTGGCCGGCACCGGTCGGACCGCAGTGCAGGTAGCCCTGCTCGGCCGGTGTCGCGTCGCCGCTGCGGCCCGGCGTCCGCTCGGCCGCGTCGACGCCCGGGGCGATCGTCGCGAAGATCGGATCGAGTCGCCCGACGGCGCCGTCGGGGCCGCCGATCATCAGGCAGAAGCCGCGCTCGAGCCCGAAGACGCCGCCGCTGGTGCCGACGTCGAGGTAGTCGATCCCCTTCGGTTCGAGGGCGGCGGCCCGGTCGATGTCGTCGCGGTAGTAGCTGTTGCCGCCGTCGATGATCGCGTCGCCCGAGGACATCAGCCCGGAAAGCTCGTCAAGCGTGTCCTGGACGTAGCCCGCGGGGACCATGATCCAAGCCGTCCGCGGCGGCTCGAGCTTCTCGACGAATTCGGCCAGCGAGGCCGCCGGCACCGCGCCCTCCCCAGCAAGCTCCTCGATCGCGTCGGCGTTGACGTCGTAGACGACGCACTCGTGGCCGTCCCTCATCAGGCGGCGTACGAGGTTCGAGCCCATCCGCCCCAGTCCGATCATCCCGAGCTGCAACTCAGTCCTCCTCCTCGCCGACGCGGTATCCGATCCTCACCTTTTCACAGCGGGGCGACGGGCTCAGCGGCCGGTTCGATCCGGACCGCGACCCCGTTCAGGTTCGCCATCCCGGCGAGGCGCTCGAGGTCCTCGGGGCGCGACGACATCAGCTGGTTGACGTTCGCCCCTCCGGCCTCGTTGGCCGTCTCCCAACCGCCACGATGGCCCCACCCGTGGGGCACCGCGATCGACCCGGCGATCACCTCGTCGGTGAGCTTCGCCTCGGTCTCGATCTCGCCGTGGGCCGACGTGATCCGGACCCGGTCGCCGTCGCCGATTCCCGCCGCCGCGGCGTCGGCGGGGTTGAGCCGGGCGCGGTGGACGCGGTCGCCGGCCATCAGCTTCTCGGAGTTGTGCATCCAGGAGTTGTGGGAACGGAGCTCGCGCAGCCCGATCAGCCGCAGCGGGTAGCGCTCGTCACCGACATCGGCCGCCGCGATGCGCCCGACCTCGTCCGCGATCTCCGGTGGACACAGGTGGATGCGCTTGTCGCGGTGGCGAATCTTGTCCTCGAGGACGCCGTCCTCGAGCTCGTCGGCGAGGACGATGCCGTGCGTTGCCTTCGCGAGCTTGCCGAGGTTGAGGCCGCCGCGGCGGACGCCGAACAGATCGCCCTCGGGTCCCAGCCGCAGCAGCAGGTCCATCAGCCGACGCGGCGTCAGCTCGACCCCGGCCCGACCGATCCAGCGGGCGACCCGAACGCTCTGCGGGACGATCCCGATCCGCTCCGCGATCGCCTCGATGATCTCCCACTCCTGCCGCGCCTCTCCCGCCGGCTCGACGACCGCCTCGGTCATGTTGATGAAGGGCTTCGTGAACAGCGACAGGAACGGCAGCGGCAGATCCTCGCGCTCGAGGAAGGTCGTCGCCGGCAGCACGTAGTCGGCCTCGACCGCCGTCTCGCTCATGTAGAGGTCGATCGCGACGCTGAGGTCGAGCTCGCGCATCGCGCCCGCCAGCTCCTCGCCGTTGGGGACGCTCAGGACGGGGTTCCCGGCGGAGACGAACAGCGCCCGCATCCGGCCCGCACCCGGCGTCGTGATCTCCTTCGCCATCAGCGACGCCGGCATCGCGCCGAGGACCTCGGGGAAGTCGCCGACCCGGGAGCGGCGCTTGCCGTAGTCACCGGCGCCGATCAGCTCCGCGACGCGCTCGAACGGGATCGCCGCCCGGCCGAACATCGACCCGCCCGCGCGGTCGAGGTTCCCGGTCGCGAGCGCCAGCGCGTCGAGGAGGAACGAGACGGCGGTCCCGTTCCGGCCGAGGCAGGAGCCGGTGCGGCCGTAGATGGCCGCTCCGTCGGCCGCCGCGATGTCGCGGGCGAGCTTCCGGACGCGAGCGGGCTCGACCCCGGTCGCGGTCGCCGTCGACTCCGGGGTGAAGGGCTCGACCAGCTCTCGCAGGTCCTCGGCCCCGGCTGCGGCAGCCAGGGCATCGGAGTCCTCGAGCGCCTCGGCGAACGTGACCTGCAGCAACGACAGCAGCAGCTTCGCGTCGGAGTCCGGCCGCACCGGGAGGTGCTCGAACTCGCGCGCGGTTTCGGAGCGGCGCGGGTCGACGACGACGACGCGGCCGCCGCGGGCGGTGATCGCGTTGAGCTGATCCTTGATCCGGGGCGCGCTCATCACCGAGCCGTGCGACACCAGCGGGTTGGCGCCGACGACGAGCAGCAACTCGGTCCGCTCGAGGTCGGGGATCGGCAGCAGGAACGGCGATCCGTAGAGCAACGAGCTCGCCGCGAAGCGGTTCGAGACGTCCTGTGAGGAGGCGGTGTAGTAGTGCCGGGAGCCGAGCGCATCGATGAAGCCCTTGACCCAGAGCGGGTGCGAGTAGCTGAAGGCGCCCGGGTTGCCCATGTACCAGCCGATCGCCTCGCCGCCGTGCTCGCGCTTGATCGCGCCGAGGCGCTCGCCGATCTCGTCGAGCGCGGTCTCCCAGTCGATCCGCTCGTAACTGCCGTCGGGGCGGCGGCGCTGCGGGTGAAGGACGCGGTCGGGGTCGTTCTGGACCTCGGTCATGGCGATCCCCTTCGGACAGGCGAAACCGCGCGAGAGCGGATGCTCCTTGTCGGGCCGGAGCTTGGTGACGCGGCCGTCGGTGACCGTCGCGACCATCCCGCACAGCGGCTCGCAGATCCGGCAATAGGTGACGTGCTCGGTGGTGCTCATCGACGCGGTGGGCGCAGCCTACTCGGGTGGTGGACAATGACGGCCGAATGCGGATCCTGTACGGCGTCAACGGCGAGGGCATGGGTCATGCGACCCGCTCGCAGGTCGTCGTCGAGTCGCTGCTCTCCGATCATGAGGTCCGAGTCGTCGCCTCCGGGGCCGCCTACGCCTACCTGAGCGGCGTCCTGCCCGACGTCGAGGAGATCCTCGGCGCGAAGTTCGTCATGGAGGACGGCGAGATCCGCCGCTGGGCGACGGTCCGGCAAAACCTCGCCGATGCCGCCGGCGGGGCGCCGAAGTCGGTCCGCAGCTGGATCGAGATGACGCGCGCCTGGCAGCCCGAGGTCGTAGTGACCGACTTCGAGCCGCTCTCGGCGATCTACGCGCGCGTCGCCCGGACGCCGCTGATCGCCGTCGACAACATCAACATGCTCGACCGCTGTCGCCACGATGCCGAGATCCTCGCGGGCCATCGCGACGACTACGCGATCGCCCGAGCGGTGACGCGGTCGATGGTCCCGAATGCGGTCCGCTACATCGTCACGACCTTCTTCCGCCCGCCGATCGCCAAGAACCAGACGTTGCTGGTGCCGCCGATCCTCCGCAACGCGATCGTCGAAGCCGAGCCCGAGCAGGGCGAGCACCTGGTCGTCTACTCGAGCGGCGAGGAGAACGCGATGGCCGCTCTGCGGGCGAGCGGCATCCCCTGCCGCGTCTACGGCATGCGCGGCGGGCCGGCCGAGGGCACGACCGATGGCAACCTCGAGTTCAAGCCGCGCTCGAACGAGGGCTTCGTCGAGGACCTGAGGACCGCTCGCGGCGTCGTCGCGGGCGGCGGCTTCTCGCTGATGAGCGAGGCCGTCTACCTCGGGAAGCCGATGCTGGCGATGCCGCTGTTCGGCCAGTTCGAGCAGGCACTGAACTCCCGCTATCTCGAGCGCGAGGGATACGGGCTCGCCGCCACCGAGCTGACCGCGGAGACCGTCGAGCGGTTCATCGACGGGCTCGACGGCTACCGCGATCGCCTCGCCGGCTACGAGCAGGACGGAAACGACGTGACGCTGAGGACGATCGCGGAGCGGATCGAGATCGCGGCGGCGAGTCGGCCGGCCGATCTACGGCGGGCGCGGCGACGGTCGCGGACGCCCCCGATCGGCCGACTACGAGACCAAGCCAACGAGGATGGAGTGAGTTGATGAGCAGACGGGCAATCGGAGCAGCGGCCGGAATCGGCATCGCCGGAGCGGCAGGGATCGCGTTCTACGGCGGGCAGGTCCCGACGGCGCAGATCTACGGGCCGACCATCCACCGCAACCCGGACGCGGGCCGGAAGATCGCGCTCACCTACGACGACGGCCCGAACCCCGTCTACACCCCCAGGCTGCTCGCCCTGCTCGACCGCTTCGGCGCCAAGGCCACCTTCTTCTCGATCGGGATGTGGGCCGAGCGCGAGCCCGGCCTGCTGCGGGAGATGCACGCTTCCGGCCACGCGATCGGCAATCACACCCACACCCATCCGACGATGCCGCTGCTCTCTTCGAACCAGGTCAAGGACGAGCTCCGCCGGTGCCGGGCGGCCGTCGAGGCGTCCGGCATCGAGTTCTCGCGTGCGAACGACGGGATGCTCATGCGCCCGCCCTACGGCCGCCGCCGGCCCGGCACCCTGCGGGCGATGCGCGAGGAGGGATACGAGCCCGTCACCTGGTCCGTCACCTGCTACGACTGGCGCCGGACCGCCACCGAGCGCTCGATCGCCCGCCATGCATCCCACGCGGGCCCCGGCGACATCATCCTCATGCACGACGGCAACAACCACGTCCCCGACGCCGACCGCTCGCGCTCGATCGCGGCGACCGAGGACACGCTCGAGCGGTACTCGGCCGAGGGCTACGAGTTCGTCACCGTTCCGGACCTCGTCGCCGCCTAGACAAGTGCGCGCTCGCAGAAGTGCGCGCACGCAGGCTCCGCCCTGCTCGACCGCGCCGGATCGCCAGGGCAAGGTCCGGCGATCCTCCGGGATTCAGCCCTCGCCGAGGGCCTCGGCGATCGCGATCGCGCGCTCGACGTCGAGGCCCGCCGAGCCGGCGATCCAGCAGGCGATCGGGGCCGCGATCCGCTCCGACGAGTGCGCCGCCACCGCGGCGAGCTTCAGCAGGCGCTCGATCGACTCCTCGTCCGGAGCCTCGGCGCCGGCCGCGGCGGCGAACTCGGCGATCCACTCCTGGGCACTGGTCTCGGTCATCTCAGCCTCCTCGCTCGGGACCGCGCAGTAGTGCCGGCACCCACCAGAGGATCAACCCTACGACGACGGCCAGCGCGAGGTTGAGCAGGAACCCGACCGCGCCGACGAGCAACGCGAGGGCCCATGCCCAGCCGCCTTCGAGATCGCCGAGCAGCCCGACGTGGAGGATGCCGGCCGCCGCCAGCATGCCGGCGAGTATCGGCAGCGGGAACGCCGCGAGCTGCGTGGCGAGCCCGGCTCCGAAGACCAGCGCGACGATGAGCAGCGCGATGCCCATCACGAGGGGGGCGCCGGCGGAACGCGCTCCGAAAGCTCGATGCGCGGTCATCCCACCCGCGCCGTGGCAGACCGGCATCCCACCGATCGCGCCGGCGAAGAGGTTGGCGGACCCGAGTGTGGTCGCGAGCCTTCCGGGCTCGACCCGCTCCGCCGCGGCGCCGAAGTACGTCCGGGCAGCGTCGCTCGTCGCGATGCACGAGTTGGTGAAGGTCAGGGGAATCTGCGGGAGGACGAGGACCGTGAAGGCGGTGGCGAACGTCGCGAGGTCGAAGGAGGGCAGCGGAACCCCCGAGGGTCCGAGCGAGATCGAGCCGCTGGTCCGTGCGACGACGAGGACGACGGCCGTCGCGACGAGAACGAGGGAGATCATCCGGTTGCGCAGGAGCAGCGCGAGCGCCAGCACGATGACCCCGATCGCCGTGAGCGCCAGCGGGTCGACCGAGCTGTCGTCGAAGGCGCTCGAAGGGTCGTGGACCATTCCCCAGGCGATCTTCAGGAACAGCAAGCCGACCGTCAGCTGAACACCGCGGATCACGGGCCGCGGGAAGAACCTGGTCGCGAGATCGACGAAGCCGCTGCGGCCGAGGACGATGAAGATCGCGCCCATCAGCAGGGCCCCCGCCGCGATCGCGTCGCTCCCGAGGCCCTCGGCGATCGCGATCGCCCCGAAGGCCTTCAGCGGCTGGACCGGCACCGGCAGCCGGTAGACGTGGGCGACCAGCAGATACAGCGCTGCGGCCGGCAGTAGGACCGCCGTGGCCGCGAGCCCGTTGGCGACGATGAGCACCGTCGCGATCGGGACGAGGACACCGAGGTCGGCGACGGCGCCGGCGAGCTCGCTGCGGTCGAACGTGACGGCCGGCGGCTCGGCAGCCGCGGCGGGCGGTGCCGCGGCAATGGCACTCAACCAGGCTGCCCCCGCTGGATCATCACCGAGGTCGCCTTGACGAGCGCCGTCGCCTCGACGCCCTCCGCGAGACCGAGCTCCTCGACCGAGTCGCGGGTGATCGCCGCCGTGACCCGGTGCGGCCCGGCCTCGATCTCGACGAGCGCCATCACCCCGTCCACCTCGACCGAGACGACGCGTCCCGGGAAGCGGTTCCGGGTCGAGAGCTCATCGCCGGTGCGATGCCGCTCCGGCCCGTCGCGGAGGCGCTCGACCTCGGCGATCGGCACGCGGCGGTGACCGTTGGCGTCGCGCGAGGTCTCGAGCTTCCCGTCGCGATCCCAGCGGCGCAGCGTGTCGACGCTGACTCCGAGCTGCTTGGCCGCCTGCCCGAGGCTTAGATCCGCCATCTGCCTAAGCATTGCATAGGCAGCTACAAGGCAGCTACGGCTCGGTCGCGCCGATCAGCTCGAACTCGTCGGGGTCGAGCTGCTCCGTCCGGGCCGCGTACTCGCGCATGTAGCCGGGCCAGTTGGCGACGATTCGCCCGCTCTCGCTCCGGTACCAGGAGTCGCACTCGAGCCATGCGGTCCCGGCGAATCGCGCCTGCGTCGCGCCGTCGCTCGCCGCTTCGACCTCGGGCCGGACCGTGATCGCGTCGGCGCCGGCGTCGCGGACGCGCTGGAGCGCCTGGCGGATGTAGGCCGCCTGAGCCTCGAGGTAGAAGACGATCGAGCCGCCCGACGTGTTCGTGTTCGGGCCGTACATCAGAAACAGCGACGGGAAGCCGGGCACCGTCATCCCGAGGTGTGCGTGGGCGCCGTCCTCCCACTCCTCCCGGAGTCGGCGGCCGCCGCTGCCGGTGATCTCCATCGGGAACATGAAGTCGTTGGTCCGAAAGCCGGTCCCCCAGATGATGCAGTCGACCTCGCGCTCGACCCCGTCGGCGGTCCGGATCCCGGTCTCGGTCACGGCCGTGATCGGTTCGGTGACGAGCTCGACGTTGGGCCGCTGGAGCGCCGGCAGGAAACGGGAGCTGAAGAGAACGCGCTTGCAGCCGAACGTGTAGTCGGGCCACGCTTTCCGCCGCACCTCGGGGTCGCGGAGCTGCCAGCGCATGAACAGGGTCGAGCGAAGCTTCCCGAGCCGGCCGAGCGTCCGCGGGTTGCGGATCATCGCCGTCAGCGACTCGCCGTAGTCGAAGACGAACCGCCGCCGGAAGGCCTGCAGGCCGGGGATCAGGCGGATCGCCGCGCGAACCGGCGCCGGGTAGGCGCGGTTGCGGCGCGGCATGAACCAGTTTCCGGTCCGCTGGAAGACGTGGAGCCGCTCGACCTCGGGGGCGATCTCGGGAACGAACTGGACGGAGCTGGCACCGGTCCCGACGACCGCCACTCGCTTGCCGCGAAGCTCGTAGTCGTGATCCCACCAGGCCGAGTGGAAGCTGTGCCCGGCGAAGCCCTCGAGCCCTTCGATCCGCGGATAGGCCTCGCGATGGAGCTGCCCGGTGGCGACGATCACCGCCTCGCTCTCCCAGCTGCGACCGTCGGCGGCGGTCGTCGTCCAGACCCGTCGCTCCTCGTCCCAGGCGCATGCCGTCACCTCGACGCCCGCCTCGAGGCGCCGATCGACGCCGTAGTCGTGGGCCACGGAGCGCAGGTACTCGAGGATCTCGGCCTGGGTCGAGCAGAGCCGGCGCCAGTCGCGCCGCTGGGCGAACGAGAACGAATAGAGATGGCTCGGCACGTCACAGGCCGAGCCCGGGTAGGAGTTGTAGAACCAGGTCCCGCCGAGCTCGGGGGCGCGGTCCAGCAGCGTGATCTCGCCGAAGCCGTGCGACTGCAGCTCGATGCAGGCGCCGATGCCGCCGAAGCCCGTCCCGATGATCACGACACGTGGGCTGCTCATGCCGCGGAATCTATTGGGCCGCAGGTCCGACCGGTCGGCTCCGCTCAGCCCAGCGACGCGCCCTTCTCTCGGTTGCAGGCATCGCAGAGGAGCTGCAGGTTGCGCGGTGAGCTCGACCCTCCCATCGCGACCGGGATCACGTGGTCGAACTGAAGCAGCGCCCGCGACCCACACTCGACGCAGCGGCCTCCGTCGCGCTCGAACACCGCCAGCCGCACCTCGCGCGGGATCGCCGGACGTCCTGCGCCGGTCCCGGCCCGGCTCCGCGCCCGCTCGAGCTGCCGGCGCTTACGATCGAGCCGCTCGTCCGCCAGCGCCTCGACGTCGGCCGGAGCGAGGTCTTCCCGCTCCCACCAGATCCGCCCCCGATAGAGCCAGTACCGGCGACCGCCATGCTCGCCGACCGCGACGGCGATCGCCTCCTGCAGCTCTTCGAGCCGCCGCCACGCCCGGCGACCGACCGCCGGCCCGACCACCTCGGTGCCGACCACCAGCCGGCAGTGGCGGCCGACCAGCGACCGCCCCTCCTCGAACCCCGCGTTTACCGCCTCGTTCAGCATCGGCCCGCGAACCTAGGAACTGCGGCGGCGGGTGCCCCGATCTGGGACGGAACTTGCAGGCGCCCACGGCGGGATCTCGCCACTGGAGCTGAGTCAGGTGGCGACTGGCGAAGTCGGTCCCTCCCAGGGGACACGATTCGCCGTTGAGGCCCCGGGGCTACCCCCCGATCGCGCTCATGGTCCGCGGCGGGGGCCGGAAGCCGGGCTCGTTGACGTGATGCTTGAGCTCCTTGCGCCAGACGGCGTCGCGGACGATCTCCCCGAGCTCGGAGTCGTCGGCGCCCGCGCGCATGGGATCGCGGAGGTCGGTCTCGTGGACCGAGAAGAGACAGGTGCGGAGCTTGCCCTCGGCGGTGAGGCGGAGGCGGTTGCAGTCGGTGCAGAAGGGCTCGCTGACCGGGTTGATGAAGCCGATCTCCCCGGCGCCGTCGGCGAACCGGTAGACGCGCGCCGTGGCGGCGGGCTCGCGAGGGATCTCGACGAGCTCGTGGGTGCGCTCGATCAACGCGCGGATCTCGGCCCCGGTCAGGACCGAGTCGGGCGTCCAGGCGCCATCGGCGTCGAGCGGCATGAACTCGATGAAACGAACCTGGTAGTCGCTCGTGCGAGCGAGATCGACGAAGGCGCCGACCTCGCGCTCGGTGAAGTCGCGCATCGCGATGGCGTTGACCTTGATCGGCCGGACCCGATCATGGGCGGCGATCGCTTCGAGCCCCCGTAACACCTGCGGCAGGGCGTCGCGGCGGGTGATCTGGAAGAACCGGTCGCGGGCCAGCGAGTCGATCGAGACGTTGACGCGACCGATCCCCGCGTCGACGATCGCGGCGGCATCGCGCTCGAGCAGATACCCGTTGGTCGTCAGCGAGAGATCGCCGAGGCCGTCGATCGCCGCCAGCATCGCGACGAGCCGCGGGAACTCGCGTCGAACGAGCGGCTCGCCCCCGGTCAGCCGCACGTCCTCGATGCCGAGCCCGACGAACAACGCCACCAGCCGCTCGATCTCCTCGAACGTCAGCACCTCGTCGCGCTCCAGCCAGGGCAGCCCGTCGGCGGGCATGCAGTACTGACAGCGGAAGTTGCAGCGGTCGGTCACCGACACGCGCAGGTCCGAGATCGAGCGCCCGTGGGCGTCGCGCAACGACTGGCTGTCGTTTCCCATGCCGTGATGATCGCGCATCGGGGCGCCGGGATCAGCGGGCGGCGGGCGGCGGGCGGCGGTCAGCCGCAGTTGTCGCGGTGCGGGACCGGCGGATACGGGAGGTCGGCGATGACGGCCGTCTCGAGATAGTCGTTCTCGCGCGGGTCGCCGGATCCCGGCGCCAGCGCCGCTCCGATCTCGCGCAGCTTCGAACGGCGAGCGTCGGGCGCCGCCCACGGGGCGAGACCGAGGAACTCACGCTTCGGGCCGGCGTAGACCTCGAACTCGGGCGGGTCCTCCGGCAGGAGGCGGCCGTTACCGACGTAGTTGCACTTCGCCTCCGAAGGCTTGACGCCGCGCGGGCCCTTGAGCCCGCGCTGGGTGATCGCGGTCTGCCCGTCGAAGGGGAGGTCGGCGAGGTTGCCGACCATGTGCGGGGTGACGTTGTAGTCGAAGCCGACGGTCGGGTCGGCCGAGGACCGCCAGGTCGAGGACATCCACTCGAGCGGCTGCCATTCGCTCTGGGTCGCCCACACGCCCGGGTTGGCCTCGTCCTGCATGACCAGGTTCGTCCCGAGAGCGTCGAGGCAGTACATGTAGTAGTGGGCGGTGTCCGAGCAGGGATCGATGCCCGGTCCGGGGGCTTCGCCGAACGGCGTCACAGGCCCGCCGTCATAGACGAACGCCGGCAGGCTGGTGGCGAACGACATCTTCGCCTTCGTGCCCGGGATCCGGTACGGGCGGACGTTCTCGACCGCGTCCGGACCCGAGGTCGGTCCCGGCGTCAGGCTGATCGCCTGCTCGATGTCGGTCAGCGGCACCTTCTTGTTGCTGGCGACGACGTTGCGGAGCGGTCGGGGGCCGTCGTGGGTGACGTTCCTCGGCCCCCACATGAACGCCTCGTTGTAGACCTCCGGCTCGGTCGCGACGAAGGCGCTCGTCGGGTCCTTCACGTCCGGGTCGGCGAACTCGGCGATCTCCTCCGGATCGACCGACTCGCGGAACTCGGTCTGGTTGTTGGAGCCGAGGATGTAGACGTCGTAGCGGCGTGCGAGGTCGCTGAAGGTCTGCATCCAGCCGCGTGCGAACGTGTCGGTGCCGGCGACGAACGCCTTCGAGAAACCGGGCACGCCGCCGAACCGCTCGTCGTAGACCGCCTCCTGATCGGCGTAGGCGACATTGAGGTTCGCCAGGGCCACGATGACCCCGCACGGCGACGGCACGCCCTGGCACCCAGGGATGTTTCCCGGGTCCTTGAAGATCTCCCGGGTCGCCTCACCCCGCGATCCGCTCGCGAGCGTCATCAGCCCGACGTCCTCGTTCAGGGCGACGACGTTCGTCCGCCCCTTCGCGAGGTGCGGGACGACGTAGTCGCGGATCATGCACTCGATCTTCGTGCGGAAGGTCCGGTAGCTGACGACGTTGCGGAGGTCCTGCTTGTACTGGAGAGCGAAGACGCGTGGCCCGTCGTCGTCGGGATGGAGGTTAACCACGGGCTTCGCGAGGTTGCCCGCCCGGAACCGCGCGCAGGTCGCACGCGAGGGCGGCTTCGGAACCGGCGGTCGGGCGGGCTCGACGGATTTCGCGGCGGCGCGGGCCAGGAGCGGAT
Source organism: uncultured Conexibacteraceae bacterium (assembly GCA_963784885.1). GTDB lineage: Bacteria > Actinomycetota > Thermoleophilia > Solirubrobacterales > 70-9 > RHKX01. The sequence continues at coordinate 320,246 of CAWATA010000002.1, read as the reverse complement.
CGTTGGCGATCAGCGCGTCGGCGCCGGCCCGGGTCGCCCGGCGGACCGGTGCGCGCTCGGCGAACGTAAACGGGACGACCTGCAGGCCCTTCGCGTGCGCGTCGGAGATCAGCTCGCGGCTGACCGGCCACTGTGGCGAGATGTAGTCGAACCCGCTCCCCTTGGCGATCGCCGCGGCGACGTTGTTGGTGCTCTGGAAGCTCAGGTAGGAGTAATCGACGTCGTCGAAATACGGATCGTCCTGGAACGGCGTCAGGTTCGGCGGCAGGAAGCTCTGGAGAGTCAGGTCGGATTGCGGCACCCCGCTCTGCTTGATCTGCTGCGCGACCGCGTTCGCGAAGCCGTCCGTCGGGTCGTAGTCGGGATCGGTCGGGTAGTTGTTGACCTCGAGGTTGACCCCGACCCCCTTGCGCTTCGCGAGCTCGAGTGCCTGCACCATCGTCGGAACCTTCGCGCGACGCCCATCGCGCTTGCCGAGATGGCGGGATAGCTCGTCGGTGCCGAGGATGTCGATCTCGCAGTCGCTGCGGATCTCCGCCAGGGTCCGCTCGGAGACGAGACCGGTGCAGGTCGTGGTCCGCTTCAGCGAGGCGTCGTGCATGATCACCGCGCGGCCGTCGGCGGTGATCCGGGTGTCCATCTCGAGGACGAAGCCGGCGTTCGCGGCATGGCGGAAGGCGGGCAACGAGTTCTCGGGGAAGGCGGGCCGGAGCTCGCCGCCGACGGTCTTCAGCGGCCCGCCACGGTGGGCGTGGATGTAGGGCGAGGCGAAGGCGGGCGCGGAACAGATCAGCGCGACGACGGCCGCGGTGATCGCCGCTCCCACGACGCGGGCAACTCCGGCACTCCTCATTCCCTCTCCTCCTCCAACTGAGTCGGGCGCGAGTCTAGTCGGCGGGGGGCGGAGCGACGTCACTTGACCTCCGGCCCACCGGGGCTAGCGTCACCGTCATGCCGCTCGCCGTGCTCGTCCCGATCCTGCTCGTCCTCGCGGCGGTCGCGGCGGTCGCAGTGCAGCACGGGCTGCCCCGGCTCGCAGAGCGGCGAATCGCAAGCCGGCTGACCGAGTCGGGCGGGTCCGCGTCCGTCCGAGTCGAGGCCACGCCGGCCCTTCGACTGCTCGGCAACCGCGGCGATCGGCTCGTCGTCCGCGGCGCCGACCTGACCATCGGGCTCGGGGACGGAGGACGGGGCGGCTCGTCCGGCCTTCACGCCCTCGACGGCTTCGACGAGGTCGACGTCGAGTTGGTCGACCTCCGTGCCGGCCCGTTCGAGGTCGCCGCTTTCGTCCTCGTTCGTCGCCCCGGCGGCCCCTACGCGATGGCCGCCGAGGGAACCGTCAGCGGCGCCGGCCTCGCGGGCTTCGGCGAGAGCTGGCTGCGGCGGGCGGTCCCCGGAGGAGCGATCATCGGTGCGGTTGCGGGAGGCGCCCCGATCGGCTCGCGGCGGATTCCGGTCGCGATCGAGGTCGAGTTGCACAGCGAGGCGGAGGGGCTGCGGGTCGGCTCCGGCGGCGGACGGATCGCCGGCTACCCCGCGGGCCCGATCGCCACCGTGATAGCGGGGGCGGTCGCCCGCCGGCTCGAGATCGCGCCGTAGGAGCGCAGCCGGGCGCGGCGAAAACTATTCGGCCGGACCTGTGTTGCAACCGATGATGAGATCTCGAACGACGATCGCGGCACTTCTGCTCGCGACCCTGCTCGCACTCGCAGCCCCGGCCGCCGACGCCGGCAAGCGCAAGCCGATCAAGGGGATCGACGTATCCCGCTTCCAGGGCAAGATCGCCTGGAACCAGGTCGGCAAGACGAAGATCCGGTTCGCGTTCGTGGCCGCAAGCCGCGGCTCCGGCAAGGACTGCACGGTCGTGCCGGAGGAGTGCGGCCGCGACCCCTGGTTCGATCGCAATTACGGCAAGGCGAAGGAGGCCGGACTCCGGGTCGGCGCCTATCACCGGGCGTTCGCCGCCGGGCCGGGCCGCACGAACGCGAAGGCCGACGCCCGCCGGGAGGCGAACCGCTTCATCGCCGTCGTCGGCAGGGTCCGGCGCGACGACCTGCGACCGGTGCTCGACGTCGAGTACCCCTTCAAGCGGCTCGACGAGGCGACGCTGCGGGTCTGGATCCGCACCTGGATGAACCGGGTCGAGAAGAAGCTGAAGGTGAAGCCGCTGATCTACACGAACGCCTCGAGCTGGGCGGCAACCGGCGACACGACCTGGTTCGCCGACAACGGCTATCCGCTCTGGGTGGCGAACTTCGACGTCCCGAGACCGCAGGTCCCGGCGATGAACTGGGCCGGCAAGGGCTGGACCGTCTGGCAGTACACGAGCACCGGTCGCGCCCGGGGCATCGAGGGGCACGTCGACCGCAATCGGCTCAAGCGGGGCTTCGGCAAGCTCAACCCGCGCTAGCAGCCGCTCCGCGGGCGGGATCTGCCAAGGTTCGCGGATGAGCAGCGACGAACAGGGAATGCAGGGCGAATCGATCACGGCCGAGGGCCTTCAGGAGCTGAGGGCCGAGGTCGAGCAACTCGAGGGCCCGGCGCGCAAGGAGATGGCGGAGCGGATCAAGGCCGCCCGCGAGCTCGGCGACCTCAAGGAGAACGCCGACTACCACATCGCCAAGGAGGATCAGGCGCACCTCGAGACGAAGATCAAGCGCCTGCGGGCCCGGCTCCGGGACGCCGTGGTCGTCGAGGTCGACGGCGGCGCCGACACCTTCGCCTTCGGCCGGACCGCCGAGGTCGTCGACGACGGCGGTCAGGCGCACACCTGGACGCTCGTCGGCCCGACCGAGGCCGACATGAGCGCCGGCCGGCTGTCGGCCGAGTCGCCCGTCGGGCGGGCGCTGCGCGACGGGAAGGTCGGCGCTGAGATCGTCGTCGAGACGCCGCGAGGCGATCGGACCTTCAAGATCAGCAAGCTGGTCGGCTGAGCCGCAGGGTCATACGACGATGAGGATCCAGCTCGTCACCCAGATGTGGCCGAGCCCGGGCAACCCCGACCTCGGGAGCTTCCTCGTCCCGCTGAAGCGCGAGTTCGAGCGGCGCGGCCACGAGGTCGACGTCTCGGCGATCAGCCGCCGCGGCGGCGCGCCGACGAAGTACGCGGGCCTCGTCGGGAAGTCGGTTGCGACGGCTCGGCGCAGTCGTCCGGACGTCGTCTTCGCCCACTTCCTCTTCCCGGCCGGCGCAGCCGGCGTGGCCGCCGCGCTCGCCGGCCGCTGCCCGCTGGTGGTGATGGCCCACGGGACCGACGTCGCCAACCTGACCGAGATCCGCGGCATCCGGGCGCTGACCACTCCGGTGATAGCTCGATCAGCCGCGGTGATCTCGAACTCGCGCTGGCTGGCCGAGCGCCTCGCCGCGTCGATTCCGGCCGCAGCGGCGAAGACGGAGATCGCCGACTGCGGAATCGACCTCGAGGCCTTCCAGCCCGCCGATGCCGCCGCCGCCCGCGAGCGCCTCGACTGGGACGGCGAGGGACCGGCGTTCCTCTGCGTCGGATCGCTGATCGACCGCAAGAACGTGATCGCGCTCGCGGATGCCTTCGCCCGGCTCGGTCGCGGCCGGCTCGCATTCGTCGGCGACGGCCCGCTGCGCCCGCAACTCGAGGATCGCCCCGGCGTGCGAGTGATCGGGCGGATCCCCCAGAGCGACGTACCGGAGTGGGTCGCGGCGTGCGACGTCCTCTGCCAGCCCTCACTGATCGAGCCATTCGGGCAGGCGGCGCTCGAAGGCATGGCGATGGAGCGGTCGGTGGTCGCGACGACCAACGGCGGCCCGCCGGAGTTCGTTCCTCCGGAGGCCGGCGTCCTCGTCGATCCGGGCGACCCCGATGCCCTGCTGGAGGCTCTCGAGCGGACCGCGGCGATGCCGTCGCCGAACCTCGCGGCGCGCGAGGCCGCGCGCCTTCACGACGTCAGGACCGAGGCGGGCCGGATGCTGACGGTGCTCGAGCGGGCGGTCGCCGAGACGACGGCCGGCGCGGCTCAGTAACGGTCGGGGTAGCGCGGATCCGGCGGCGGATCGCCCGGCCGCCGGTTGCGCGAGAAGCCGAAGGCGTAGACCGCGCCGACCACGAAGGCGACGACGCCGACGATCATCAGGATCAGGCCGACGACCGTCAGGTCGACCGCGTCCCACTGGTCCTTGACGGCGTAGCGCAGGATCGCCCCGATGGCGATCAGCAGCAGCCCCATTCCCATCGTCATTTCTCTACCTCCCGATCGCCGTGGTGCGGATGCAACCGCAGGCTACCCGGACGGCGAGACGCGAAACGCCCGGGCGACGGAAGTGAGGCCGACGGCCAGGCATCTCGGTAGCCAGTACCGAGCGGATCGGGTCCTCAGTTCCGATGGACGACGGCGAGCCGGTTCCTAGCTTCCCCGGTATGAGCACCGAGCCCGACACCAACACCGAGCGCACCCTCCCCGAATGGCTCGCCGGCCGCTACGTCGACGATTTCGCGCACGTCGGCATCCTCAGCTGCCCGGCCGAGGCGCCGCTCGAGGAGGTCGCATGGCTGATGGCTGACAACCGCGTCCACGCACTCGTCATCGAGAGCGACGACCAGAACCCGCCGGTGATCTCGGACTCCGATCTGGTCGCCGCCGCCGGCTCGGGGCAGTTCGACGAACTCCGCGCCCGCGACGTCGCCGGGACCGAGGCCGTGAGCGTCAGCCGCAGCGACACGCTCGAGCGCGCCACCCAGCTCCTCGCGGAGCACGCCGTCACCCATCTGGTCGTCCGCGACGACGGTTGGCGGCCGGTCGGGATCCTCTCGACGCTCGACGTGGCGAGGGCGATCTCGGGTCGCTGACCACGGTCGGGCGATCGTCAGCCAGGCGAGCCCGAGGATCGAGCCGCCCCACCCGCCCTCGATCGCGACGCTCGATCGCGGCATAAGGTGAAAGGCCGATGGCAGCCCTCGCGATCCTGAACCCGGACCCGGGAAGGGCCGCTGAGACCGATCCCGTCGCCTTGTCGTTGCGGATTCTCGCAGCGGCTCGCCGATCCGGTGATGGCGGGGAGACGCTGCGCGGGCTGACCGGGCAACTCCACGCAACCGATCCGGCGGCGATCGAAGGGGACCGGGCGCGCCTCGCGTTCTGGATGAACATCTACAACTCGCTGCTCCTCGACCGGCTCGACCGCGAGCCGATCGCCGGCAACATGCTCCGCCACCCGCGGCTGTTCAGCCGCACCGCATACCTGGTCGGCGCAGAGCCGTACACGCTGAACCTGATCGAACACGGCGTCCTGCGCCGCAACTCCCCCGCGCCCTTTCACCCTCGGCGACCCCTGCGCCCGGGCGATCGACGCCTCGGGTCGCTGCCCGGCCGGCTCGATCCGCGGATCCACTTCGCCCTCAACTGCGGAGCGCGATCCTGCCCGCCGATCCGCCTCTACGAAGCCGGGTCGGTGGATGCCGAGCTCGAGGCGGCGACGCAGGCGTACCTGGAGGCGGAGACGACGGTCGATCGCGCTCGCGGCAGGATCGGCCTTCCGGGGCTGATGCGCCTCTACTCGCGCGACTTCGGCGATCGCCGCGAGCAGATCGAGTTCGCCGGGCGGCGCCTGCCGGACGTCGCTGCCGCCGCGGCGGAGGGTCCGCTGCGAGTGCGCTACGAGCGGTTCGACTGGACGGCAGCTCGCACCTGATCCAACGGCTCAGCGCCCGAGGGTGCGGTGGAACTCCCGCGCCTTGGTGGGCAGGCCGGCGAGCAGGCCGCGAACCTCGGCGAGGCCGGACCGGAGCTCGGGGTCGCCGGCCTCGATCGGGAGCATCGAGTCCTGAAGCTCGGCGAGGATCAGGTCGGCCTCCCCGGAGGCCGCCACCGCGCGGTCGACGAACGAGCGCACGCCCTGCGACGGGCGGCCGGCGAGCGGCGGCACCGGCTCCACCGTCTCCATCCCGGTCCGCTCGGCGAACTGGGAAGCGGTGCGCTTGCAGCGCCCGAACGCCTTCTGGACCGGGGAGAACAGCTCGCCCTCGAGACGATCGGCGGGGGCGACGGTGAGCAGCTCGTAGGCCTCGCTCAGGCAGGCGCTCGCGAGCGCGAGCTGATCGCCGGCCGCGGCGATGTCGCCGAGGATCCGCTCTCTTGACTCCCGCAGGGTTATGGCCACGCGACGAGCCTAGTGACCCGGGGCCGCGGGGCCGGGGCGTTCATCCGATCGCGCCCGGCATTGACCCGGGAAGCCGACTCGCCCGCTCAGCCGACCTCGATCCGGGCGATCGTCGTAATCGACTGGTAGTAGAGGTCGCGGCCGAAGCCCGGAGCCGGGAAGAGGAAGCCCTGCGAAGCCGACGGGACCGCGACCCGGGCCTTCTCGGTGCCGGTATCGAGGTCGAGCACGACGAGCTCGTCGTGCCCGGATCGAAGCGATGCCCGTCGCGCCGACGCGAAGCGTGAGCCGACTTGGCCGGCGGCTCGAGTGAGCGGCCGGATCCCCCGCCGCCGCAGCAGCGGGAGATCCCACCAGTCGCCTGCGACGAGCTCGCGAGTGTCGGGGTAGGTGATCAGGTGCCCGGCGTGAGCGAGGCCGTCGTGCCGCCAGAGCGGCTCGGCCTTTCCGCCGTCGAATCGCCAGGCGCCGATCACGCCGTTGCCGGAGTCGTAGCCGACGACGACCCGCGAGCTCGGGTCCCATGCCGGCGGATTCGAGACGGTGCCGTACGGCAACCCGCTGACCTCGACCGAGCCGGTACGGCCGTCGCCGAGCCCGGCCCACCAGAGCCGGACCGGGCCGGGCGCCTCGCCGCTGCCGAGCATCGTCCGGTCGGTGTGGTTGCGGCCCTGATCCAGCCAGAGGACGTGGTCGTCGGTCAGGACCGGGTCCCAGCCGTAGCTGCGGCCGGGTGCCGGGCCGTACGCCGGGCCCCAATCGTCGTCGAGCTCGAGCCGGCCGGCCGCGCGGTCGAGGCGGATCCGAAACAGGCGGGTGGTCCCGACCGCGATCACGCTCTCGCCGTCGGAGGACAGCCGCGCAATCGAAGGCTCGGGCAGGTGCAGAGGCTCCGCGGCCGGGAGCAGGGTCCCCGGATCGAGCGCCGAGACCGTGGAGGGCGCGAGTCCGGCCGGCGCATCGCAGTCCTTGAGGACGAGCTCGCCGCCGTCGAGAACCACGAACGAGTTGTGGGGACGCCCGACCGGCAGCCGGTGGGAGGCGAGGACTCCGAGGTCGGGACCGAGCCGGTGCGCCCAGCACCCGAAGACGACGTGGAGGTCGCCGCTTCGGTGCGCGGCGATCCCGCCCGGCCAGAACGGCCCACCCGGCAGCCGCGGCGTCGTCGCGATCACCTCGAGCGTCTTCGGATCGAGGCGCTCGACCCACGCCTCGACCGGCGTCGTGTGGGTGCGCCGCAGCGGCACGTCGTGGCGCAGCGCGAAGAGCTCGCCCGGGTCACGTCGAACCAGGGCTCCGATCGCGAAACCGTCGCGAACGGCGCTCACCCGCAACGTCTCCCCGGGACCGATCCCGAGGCCCGGCAGCCCGGCTGCCGACCCCCACCGGCGCGGGCCCCCGTCCTCGCAGGTCCAGGCCCGGCCCCAGTATCCGGCCGTCGCCGGGCTCGGAAAGCTCATCGCGGCCGTTCAGTCTGCCCTGAAACGGCCGTGCAGGAGTCAAGGCCCCGGCTCTTGGTCCGATAGGGATACGGATGAAGGCCACGCAAGGGGAGAAGCAGTTCGTTCAGGTCGTCCACCCGGACGGCCTGATCCCGCCGCGCCGGCGGCTCGGCGACGTGATCGTAGATCTCGGCTTCGCCGACCGCGGGATCGTCGAGGCGACCGTCGCCCTCGCACGCGAGGACGGAAGTCCGATCGGCCAATCGCTGGTCAAGGCCGGGGTCGTCGACTCCAGCCAGCTCGCCCAGGCGCTCGCCGAGCGCAACGGGCTCGAGCACGTGGATCTCGACAGCTTCCAGGTCGACCACGGCGCCGCCAACCTGATCAGCAGCACCGAGGCCGCCAGATACCGGGCGATCCCGATTGCCTTCGCCGACGACGACACGCTGCTCGTCGCCACCGCCGATCCGGCGAACCTGATCGGGCTCGACAACGTCGCGCTCTCGACCGAGCGCCGGGTCCGGCCGGTCGTCACCTCACCCGAAGACCTCGACGCGCTGATCAGCCAGCTCTCGCGGCTGATCGAGTCCGTACACGAGGTCGACAGGGAGGCCGAGGCCGCCGCCGAGGAGCCACCCGAGACCGAGCTGCGCGAGTCGGCGGACGAGGCGCCGGTCATCAAACTCGTCCACTCGATCATCGCCGACGCGGTCCAGCGCGGGGCCTCCGACATCCACCTCGACCCGAGCGACGACAACCTCCGCGTCCGCTACCGGGTCGACGGCGTCGTCGTCGATTCGGCGACCGTCCCGAAGCGGCTCGCGACCGGGCTGATCTCGCGGATCAAGATCATGGCCGAGCTCGACATCTCCGAGCGCCGGCGTCCTCAGGACGGCCGAATCGGAGTGACCGTCGACGAACGATTCATCGACATCCGCGTATCGACGCTGCCGGTGATGCGCGGCGAGTCGGCGGTGCTGCGGATCCTCGACAAGGGCCGGCTCGTGATGGAGCTCGACCGGCTCGGCATGCGGGCCGAGGATCGGGCGATCCTGGAGCAGGCGGTGAGCCGCAGCCACGGTGCCGTACTGGTCACCGGGCCGACCGGCTCGGGGAAGACCACGACCCTGTACGCGACGCTGGCGCGGATCAACACCCCCGACAAGACGCTGATCGCGATCGAGGACCCGGTCGAGTACGAGCTCCCGGGGATCAAGCAGATCCAGGTCAACCAGAAGGTCGGGCTGACTTTCGCCGCGGGCCTGCGATCGATGATCCGCTCCGACCCCGATGTCCTCATGGTCGGTGAGATCCGTGACCGCGAGACGGCGCAGATAGCGATCGAGTCGGCGTTGACCGGCCACCTCGTCCTCTCCACCCTGCACACCGGCGACGCACCGATGGCGCCCGCACGGCTCACGGAGATGGGAATCGAGCCGTTCCTGGTCGCCTCCTCGATCGATTGCGTCGTCGCCCAGCGGCTCGCCCGCCGCCTCTGCGATCAGTGCAAGCGGCCGATCCGGATCACCGCCGAGGAGCTGAATGCGAGCGGCTTCGAAGTCCCGGACGGACAGATCGAAGCCTTCGAGCCCGGCGGCTGCGTTCGCTGCAACAAGTCGGGGTTCCAGGGGCGGGTCGGGATCTATGAGGTGATGGCCGTGACCGACGCCCTCCGTCCAATGATCCTCGACCGCGCCTCGAGCGTCGACATCGGCGCAGCCGCAGTCGCCGGCGGGATGCGAAGGATGCGGGACGACGGCCTCGAGAAGGTGCGCCACGGCCTGACGTCGGTGCCGGAGCTGCTCCGCGTCCTCGGCACCTGAGGCCCGGCCGACGGCGTCGTCGGGCGCTCGCGGCGGCCTACCGCTCGACCGTCACCCGCAGGTATGTGGCCGGAATGGACGTGGCGTCATCGCTGGTGTTCTGCTCGGCGAACAACGCCTCCAGCTCGGCCTGCAGATCGGCGGCTCGATCGTTCGCCTCGGCGGCCTCGAAAGCGTTCATCGTGGGTCCGTAGTAGTCCTTGAACTCCCGCACGAAGTCGGCCGGCGATCCGCGGTAGTCGAACGTCCAGGTGCATCGCTCGAAGGAGATCCGCTCCCCCGGGACTCCGGCTGCCGCAAAGCGTTCGAGCGCCTGATCCTCCATGCCCCAGGTCATCGGGCTGACGAAACCCTCCGGAGGCGGAGGGGAATAGGCCGAGCTGATCTTCAGGATCTGCGCCACCAGCGTCGGGTCATTGGGAATCCAGTTCCCCATGATGATCCGGCCACCCGGCTTGGTCACCCGAACCATTTCCGCCGCCACATCCGCCGGCCGCGGGGCGAACATGGCCCCGAAGACGCTGATCGTCAGGTCGAAGCGCCCGTCATCGATCGCGGAGAGGTCCGATGCGTCCCCTTCCTCGAAGCGGCAGTTGGCAAGGCCGAGGGCCTCGGCGCGGGCGTTCCCGGCGGCAACCAGGTTGGCGGCGATGTCGACACCGAGCACGTCGGCTCCCAGCTGAGCAGCCGGTACCGCCGTGGTCCCATCACCGCAACCGAGGTCGAGCACCTCGAGGCCGCTGACCCCTAGTCCTCCTACGAGCGACTCCCCGCTCTCTCGCATGGTCTCGGCGATTCGCGTGAAGTTGCCCTTCTCCCACAGCGCCTTGTTGGCGTTCATGACCACTCCCCTCTACACGTCGATCGGGCGAGACACTACTCGGTAATCCGCCGTCAGCCGTCGAAGCACTCGAGCGCCGTTGCCGGAAGGCCCGCGCGGCCCCTGACCGACTCAGCCGATCTGCTCGGCCGCCTCTGCCGAGTCGGCCCCGAGTAGGTCGTGGACGAGCCTGATCGCGATCGACCCCTCCCCGACCGCGGAGGCGACCCGGCTCATCGAACCCTCGCGCACGTCCCCCGCGGCGAAGACCCCGGGCATGCTCGTCTCGAGCGCGAGAGGCGGGCGCTCGAGCGTCCAGACGCCCTCGATCTCCGCGGCAGCGCCGGTTCGGATGAACCCGCCCCCTCCCGTCTCGATTCCGTCCGGAAGCCAATCCGTGTTCGGCTCTGCCCCGATCATCAGAAAGATCGCGTCCGCCGCCACCTCTTCGGTCGAGCCCTCGGCGCGGCTCCTGAGCACGAGCGATTCCAGCCGGCCCTCTCCTCCACCCCCGACGACCTCGGTGCCGAGCCGGACGTCGATGTTGGCGGCGCGCTCCACCTGGCGGGCCAGGTAGTGGGACATGCCGGCGCCGAGCGAGTCGGAGCGGATCACCAGCGTCACCCGCCGCGCGTACTCGGCGAGGTGCAGGGCAGCCTGGCCGGCCGAGTTCGCCCCGCCGACGACGTAGGCTTCGCCTCCCGCCACTGCAGGGGCTTCGACGGTCGGGCCGCCGTAGAAGACTCCGGCACCCGTCAGCTCCTCGATCTCGGGGATCCCGAGGCGGCGGTAGGTGGCCCCGGTGGCGAGGACGACCGCGCGGGCCGCCACCTCGCTTCCGTCGGAGAGTCCGAGCCGAAGCGATCCGGCGTCACGGCGAAGGGAGACCACGTCGTGCATGAACGCGAACCTCGCCCCGAAGATCCAGGCCTGCTCGTACGCGCTTTCCGCAAGCCCGCGGCCACTGATGCCGCGCGGGAAGCCGAGGTAGTTGCGGATCAGCGAGCTCGACGTCGCCTGCCCGCCGATTCCGCCGTTGTCGACCACCAGCGTGTCCAGTCCCTCGGACGCCCCGTAGACGGCGGCCGAGAGCCCGGCGGGACCGGCACCGACGATGACGACGTCGAACTCCCTCTCCCCCGAACTGACCGACCCCCCGGTCGCGGTCGCCAGCTCGACGTTGGTCGGGTCCTCCAGGACGCTCCCGTCCGGGAGGATGACGAGCGGGAGATCCGACCCGTCGCGGTGCTGCTCGATCCGAGCTCGTCCATCGGGCGAGTCGGCGAGGAGGAACGCGTGGGGAACGGCACAGCGACCGAGCACCTGCCGCAGCTCGTAGGCCCGGCCCGTCCAGGACTCACCGACGATGTGGACGGTCTTCGACGAGATCCGGCGGGCGTGTGTCCACTCGAGCAGGAAGTTCGAGACGGACTGATGGAAGACCTCGTCCGGGGTGCGCGTAGGGCGGAACACGTAGTAGTCGATCTCCCGCCGCGCCATCGCGTTCAGGATCAGACCGCCGGTCTCGGTGTCCCCCCACCCGCTGAGCTCGATGATCAGCCCGCGCTGTGCACGGGGATAGAGGGCCCGAGCGCGCTTCAGCAAACCCGACCTCCGGGCTGGGCCGAGCGAAAGCCCGACGAGGACGAGCGCGACATCCTCCCCCGAGGACGCCATCTCCACGAGCATGGCGGTCCCGTCACCAGCGGATGACGAGGTGACGACCCGGTAGCTGTTGGAGTAGCGACCGGAGAGCTCCCGCTCGACGTCTTCGAGCGACTCCTCGTCCTCATCAACCGCGAAGATGACCGGCATCCGCATTCGCCCAAAGGTAGCGATGCCTCGCGCATTCGACCAGGGAAGCTCCGCTCCGGCCCCGGTCGCCGAGACTCTCCGCCGAGGCAATAGGCTGCGCACATCAGATCACCGAGCAGAAGGTCACCGGGCGATCGACGGCGAGCCAGATGCAGCGGCGGGTGCTCGATCCGCTCGGCCTCGGAGCGACGCGGGTCACCTCCCGGGCCACGATCCCCCGGCCCACCCTGCACGCCTTCACCTCACAACGCGGGGTCTACGAGGACTCGACCACGTGGAGCCCGTCGTGGACCGTCGGCAGCGGCACGATCGCCACATCGACGATCGACGACATCGCCACCGCTGCTCCGGCGATCTTCTCGGGCAGCCTGCTCTCCCGCAGGGCGCATCGCCAGATGACGGCGCCCTATACCGCCGGCCTCCCTCCCTTCTCGGACTCGACCTACTTCGGACTCGGACTGATCATCGGCAACGGCTGGAGGCTCCAGAACCCGTCCCTCAACGGATACGGCGGCGTGCTCGCCTACCTGCCGGAGGGCAAGGTGACGGTAGCGATCGCCACGACCAACTCCCGGCGGGCATCGCTCTCCGAGGCGAGCTTCAACCAACTGACGTTCGCGCGTCTCGCCGAGTACCTGACACCGGGTCACCCCTCCCCGTTCGGGCCCTGAAGCCGGTCAGCCGAAGCCCGGATCGAAGGGCTGCTGGTCCGACTGACAGACCGTGCCCGGCGCCGGCGTGATCAGATCGACCAGGTAGTCGACCCTGGCCTGCTCGACGCACGCGCTCGGATCCTGGATGCTGAGGTGGCCGTAGCCCTCGTGGGTTAGAAGGACGGCGTTCCCGAGCAGGCCCTCGGCGCGCACCGCGTTCGAATACGGCGTGTTGGGGTCGTAGCGAGTGCCGATCAGCAGGATCGGATTCGCGGTCGCCGCGTTCCAGGGGCCCCGGTAGCCGTCCTGCCCCCGCACCGGCCAGGAGGCGCACGGGGCCCACAGCCACCAGCCCGACACCCGCCCCTGTAGCCGGCTGACCCGGTCGAACCTGCCGATCACCCTAGGCCAGCTCTTCGACTCCTGATGCGCCGGGGCATCGGCGCAGGAGATCGCCGCTGACGTAGTCACACCGGCCCAGCCGGCCGGCGTCAGATAGCCGCGGGCAGCGGCCTCGAGCGCCGACGCATCGCCGCCGAGCGCCGCGTCGAGGTCCCTCGCGTCGCCGGGCCAAGCCTTCGGATCCCGCATCGGGGCGAACTGCGAGAGCAGCAGATCGCCATAGCTGAGCTTGCCGCGCGCCAGACCGAGCGGGTCCGCGCTCGGGGCCGGCATCGGTGCACGCCTGACCTTCGCGAACAGCCGGTCGGCGCGCTCAGCTGCGGTCTCGGAACCGCCGGCGAGCGCACAGCGTCCCGGACCGGCGCCCTCGCACAGCGAGAGGAACCGGTCGAAGACCTGATCGCTCCCGGAGATCCCTCGGGCGATCCTCGCCTCCGCCCCCTTCGAGTAGGCGACGGGATCGACGATTCCGTCGAGCATCATCGCCCGGACCCGTCCGGGGAACATGTTGGCGTAGGTCTCGCCGAGGAAGGTGCCATATGAGAGACCGGCGTAGGTGAGCTTGCGGTCACCGACGAGGCGGCGCAGGTAGTCGAGGTCGCGGGCCGTATCGGCGGTCGAGATGTGCGGCAGCAGCCAACCGCTGACCTCGCCGCAGCGCCGCGCCAGTGCCACGGCCTTGCGGCGATACCGCTTCGAGGCGGACTTCGTCGTGGGGATCGAGACGCCGGCCCAGAACCTCGCCTCGCCTCGCTCGCTGCGGAAGCACCGCACGCGCGTGCTGCGGTTCGTGCCGCGGGGATCCCAGCTAACGACGTCGAAGCGGCCGGCCCCCCAGGCATCGAGGCCGTCGGGGTCGCCACGCACCAGGCCGACGCCGGTGTCGCCCGGGCCGCCGGGGTTGACGAACATCGAGCCGATCCGCTGCTCCGGCTTGCTGGCCCGGTGGCGGATCACCGCCAGCCGGATCATGCGTCCGTTCGGCCGGTCCCAGTCGAGCGGAACTTCGATCCCGGCGCACTGGAGCCCGGCGGAGGGGCCGCAGTCGGTCCAGGCGATCGGAGACCCGAAGGGAGTCGCCTCCCGGGCCGGGCCGGACCCCGAGGCGGCGGCACCGATCGGCTGCGCGAGGAGTCCGGCGGCGGCGAGCGTCGTCCCCGCCAGCACCGAGCGGACGGCGCTCGCCCCGCGTCTGGTGGTCATGAGTTCCGTCAGGCGCAATTCACCTCAAGGGTCTCATGAACCGCAGAGCCGGCCGGAACCGAACCGGCATGTGAGGTGGGGCGGCTTCAGCACCGTTAGTCTCACCATCCGAGTCGAGCCAACCGAAGGAACCGAATGCGAGCGGGTTACGGGATCATCGTCACGGCGCTCGCATGGACGCTGTTGGGTGCCGGGACGACCGCCGCGGCGACGCCGGCTGCGCCTTCGAAGCTCCGGGGCATCGAGTGGCGGGCCTGCGCGGACCTTCAGTGCGCAATCGTCCCGGTCCCCCTCGACTGGGATCGCCCGGATGGTCGCCGGATCAAGCTCGCGGTGGTCCGCCAGCGAGCCAGCCGGCCCGGCAAGCGGATCGGCTCGCTCTTCGTCAACCCCGGCGGCCCGGGCGGATCGGTCGACGAGGTGAGGGCCAGCGGCGAGAGCCTCGATGCTTTGGGCCGCGGCCGCTTCGACGTCGTCGGCTGGGACATCCGCGGGGCGGGCGCCAGCAGGCACGTCCGCTGTTTTCGCGGCGAGCGGAGCCGATCGCGGTTCTTCCGCAACTGGGCGATCCCGACCACCGGCCGGGACTCGCGCAGGTACGTGCGCAAGACCGCCCGGCTCGCCCACCGGTGCGGGCGCTTGAGCGGCAGGATCCTCAGGCACATGTCGACGGCCGACACGGCGCGCGACCTCGAATACTTGCGTCGGCTCGTCGGCGACCGGCGGCTCACCTACCGCGGCGTTTCCGGAGGCACCTTCATCGGCCAGACCTACGCGAACATGTACCCGCGCCGGGTCCGCGCGATGGTCCTCGACGGGGTCCTCGATCCGGTCCACTACACGCAGGGCACGCAGGCCAACTACGCGCATGAGCTCAGATACACGGACCGCGCCTTCGCCGGCTTCTTGTCCCTCTGTGAAAGCGCCGGTCCGTCGCACTGCGCCCTTGCGGGCCACGGGCCTGTGGCCCCTCGTGTCGACGCGCTGCTGGCCGAGCTACGCCGGGCTCCGATCCCGGCGCCTTCAGCGTCGCCGCCGGGCAAGCTCGCCTACGGCGACGCCCTTTCGGCGTTCCCCGCCTACATGAGCAGCTCTCCGGGGAGCTGGCCGGATTTCGCCGCCGCGCTCGAGAGCGCCGCGGAGGGTGACGGATCGAAGCTCCTGACCGCGAGCCGGCTGCTGACGGGAGCTTTCTCGTCGGCAGCAACGGCACCCGGCCTGCCGGCGATCGGACTCACCTGCGCCGACAGTCCGGCCCGTCAGGGGCCGCATGCCTGGCAATCCGTGCTCGACCGGGTCAGCCGGGTCAGCTTCAGCTACGGACCCGTGCTCACCTGGTGGCGCTGGGCGGCGTGCGCGTCTTGGCCGACGCAGAGCGCCGATCGCTACACCGGCCCTTGGGACGCGACGACGAAGGACCCGATCCTGGTGATCGGGACCCGCTTCGACTCGAACACGCCGTATGCGGACGCCCGCCGCACCGCGCGGCGGCTCGGAAACGCCGTCCTGCTCACCCACGACGGTTACGGCCACACCAGCGACAACGACCCCAGCACCTGCGTCAAGCGGGCGACGACGGCCTACCTCACTCGGTTACAGACTCCGGCCGCCGGAACGGTCTGCGCCTCCGACCGCGAGCCCTTCGATCCCGACTTCGGCGAACCCCTGCCCGCCCGCAGGCCGTGAGCTCCTTCGCGACGCAGGCAGATCCTCGGCGTCAGGCCCAAGGCGCACGGCGGCGAGCATCTCGGCGCATCTCGACGACCTTGCTGGCGGCGGCTCTCGTGTCCGTCCTCGCATGCCCGTTGCCGGCCCGCGGATCGTCGGCGGGGCCGACCTCCGCGAGCGCGCCGGCGCCGGCGCGCGGCGCTGCAGGCGACGGCTTCCGGGAACGGGTTGCGATCCCCGGGGGACGAAAGCTGTTCATCGCCTGCCGCGGCAGCGGCTCGCCGACGGTCGTGCTCGAGGCGGGCACCGGCGATCTCGGCAGGGTCTGGAGCCTTGCGCCGTTCGGAGCCGGCCGGGCGGTGCTGCCCGCGGTTGCGCGGTTCACGCGGGTCTGCGTCTACGACCGTCCCGGCACCTACCTGCTACCGGACGAGTTCAGCCGCAGCGACCCGGTCGCGATGCCGAGGACCGCACTCGATGTCGTTCTCGATCTGCGGGCTTTGCTGCGGGCAGCTCGGGTTCCCGGACCCTACGTCCTCGCAGGGCACTCCTTCGGGGGGATGATCGCTCGCCTCTACGCCACCAAGTACCCGGGTCAGATCGCCGGTCTCGTCTCGATCGACGCCCAGAACGAGGACTTCGCCGCCGCCTACAAGCAGTTCCTGAGCCCCGAGCAGTACCTGACAGCGGTCCTCGACCCCGCGCCACCCGCCGGTCTCGACTACCCCGACTTCGAGCGACTCACCCTCGAGGCGTCGGCCGCCCAGGTGCGCCAGGCCCAGTCGGACACGCCGCTCGGCCGGATGCCCTTCGTCGTGCTCTCCCATTCCCGCGACCTTCCGAACCCGTTCGGGTTCCCTTCGAACTGGCCGATCGACGACCTCGAGCATGCGTTCCAGCGCTCGCAGCAGGCCTTGGCGGACCTCCTTCCGAATGGCCGCCATCTGGTCGCCACCCGAAGCGGGCATTACATCCAGCTCGATCAACCGAGGCTGGTCGCCCGCGAGATCAGGTGGGTCGTGCGCAAGGCACGCGAGCGGGCGACAGCCGGCAGCCCGAATCACCGGCTGCTGCGCTGAGCGGGTAGCGCACGCGCCGGCGCACATCGCGCCGTCGCGTCAGCAGAAGTCGGTCAGACCGCTGCCGCTGGTCGCAAGCGCATCGCACCCGTCGCTACGGGCGATCGCGGTGTTGTCGTTGCCGAAGATCGCCCGGGCCGAACTTCGCTCGCCGCTCGCGATCGCGGTGTTGTCGTCGCCGTACCAGGCCTCGGTGGAGGCAAAGTAGCCGCTCGCGATCGCCGTGTTGTCGTTGCCGTTGGACGCGTCCGCGTAGCTCTGATAGCCGCTCGCGATCGCGGTGTTGCCATTGCCGAACGTTGCCTGGGAGATGCTGTTGGTGCGTTTCGCGATCGCCGTGTTGTCGACGCCTGCGAAGGCCTGGGCGATGGTGGTCCGACCACGAGCGATCGCGGTGTTCCGCCTGCCGCTCGTCACGTTCGCGAAGCTGCCCTTGCCCCTGGCGACGGCCCGGTTGCGGGCGCCTCCGGTCGCGATCGCTTCGCTGTCGGCCCCCTTCGCCCTGGCGAACGAGCCCTTGCCACTCGCCTCGCACGTTGCGGTTCCCTGCTGGACCCGCACGACGCCGTCCTTCGCGATGCAGAGGTTCTTGGCCGCGCCGGCCGCATCGGCTCCGGCCGCGAGGCAAACCACGGTCGCGGCGACGATCAGTCCGGCTCTTGGTCGCTCACTCATGGGCCGTCCTTCCCGTAGACCCGCGAATCGGTCCCTAAGGCTACCGCCGATTCACGTTTCTCAGCACCGCTTGCCTTTCACCGTCCGGGGTGTCGCCTTCGCTCGGTAGGCGACACCCAGGGATCAGATCGCACTAGGCGGAGGGACGCTCGAAGACCAGCCTGTAGTGCTCGAGCAGTTCGCGCTCGAAGCAGACGGTGTTGGCGCTGACGCCGGAGGTGAAGGCGAGCCGGAACTCACGGCTCGTCAGCCAGCGCGGAATAAGCCGTGCTTTCAACAGGGTCTTCCTGACGCTCGGCTCGGCGAACAACCGCCGCCATCGAGAGATCGTCTCGATGTAGTCGAGACGACCGCTGGAGCCCTCGACGAGCTCGAGATGGGGCGAGGCGGTGGCGACGATCTGCTCCTTGCCGAACGGGAGGAACGATCCCGGGAACTGTTGGGCCATGAGGCCCAGGTAGTAGGCGTCGGAGTCGCGGGGAGCCTCAACGTCGCCGCGGATCGGCTCGCCGGCTCTCGGGCCGAACACCATCGTCTGCAGGTACAGCCGACCGCCGGGAGGCAGCATGCCGGCAACGTTCGCGAAGAGCTGACCGTAGATCTGCTCCTGCCGGCCCGCCTCGAAGTCCTCCGGGGAGCAGAAGTGCTCGAAGGCCCCGAGGCTCGCGACCGCGTCGAAAGGCCCGAAGGTGTCACGGTCGACGTCGCGTGCATCGAGGAGATGGACATCGAGCCCGTGACGACGACAGGCGCGAAGCTGGGCGGTTGACAGCGTCACCCCGGTTCCGTCTCCTCCCATTTCGCGATTGAACGCGAGCAACGGACCCCAGCCACATCCGAGGTCGAGCAACCGCCGCCCCGCTCCGATGCCGATCTGCTCGGCGATGTACTCGTGCTTGCGGCGCTGGGCCTGCTCGAGGGTCATCGAGAAATCGCCGTCGAACTTCGCGCCGCTGAAGTCGGCCAGCTCGCCGAGACTGAGCCGGAATATCCGGTCGATCAGCGAGTAGGTGAAGTCGAGATCCTCGCGATTCGCCAAGTGCTCGACGCTACCCGAAACCGACTTGTCGATGCGACCGGCGACGCCGTCGACGTGGCGGGCCGTGAGACGCATGAACGGGTCGGCGTTGCAGTGGGCCGTAAGCTCCCGGATCCCTGGGGGTCCCAACCGCAAAGAATGGAAACGATCAGTGATCGAATCCCGTTACTCCATGATCCTTGCCGGGTTAGCGTTTCTCGCGATAGCGGCAGGCGCTACCGGGATCGGAACTCCGCCCGCGGCCGACGCAGCGAGTGCCGCTCGCGAGGACAAGTTCACCCCGGTCGTTCAGGCGGTTCCGACGCCCCCGCGCTGGTTCAAGCGCGACGACGGACCGATTCACGTCGAGTACGAGCTCCTGATCACCAATACATCTCCGTTCAAGGTCGACGTCAGCGCGCTCGGGGTGCTCGGGTCGGACGGCCGGCGCATCGACAGGCTCTCGGGCTCACGCCTCGAGGGCGCAATGACGCTGCTCGGGGACTACCAGCCGACCACGGAGCTCCCGCCGTCGTCGGTCGGGGTCGTGTGGCTGGACGTGGAAGTCGCGAGCAGGAGCCAGATCCCGTCGCGGGTGTCGCACCGGCTGACGGTAGATATCGGGCCGGGGTTTCCGGTCGGGCCGAAGATCACCCAGACCGGTGGGCCCGCGCGGGTCGCTAGTCAGGGCCCGTCGGTCATCTCGCCGCCGGTGGAGGGACGCCGCTGGGCAGCGGTCGCAAGCGTCCACCGGCGCTCTCTGATGTCGGTCAACGGACGGCTCCAACTCGGCCAGCGGTTCGCGATCGACTTCTCCGCCCGCCTCGATCGCGAGGATCGCACGCACGTCGGCGACTCCTCGGAGGTTTCCAGCTACTTCAACTATGGGCAGCCGGTGCTCGCCGCTGGGGACGGAAAGGTCGTCACGGCGGTCGATCGCTTCCCGGACCAGATCCCGAACGACCCGCAGCCGGTTCCATTGTCAGCGGCGGACGGAAACCATGTGATCATCAAGCTCGACAAGCACGTCTTCGCCGGCTACGCCCACCTGAAGCCCGGCAGCGTGCGGGTGCATCCCGGTCAGCGCGTGAGAGCCGGTCAGGTCCTGGGCAAGCTCGGCAACTCGGGGAACACGACCGGCCCTCATCTTCACTTCCAGATGATGGACCGGCCGTCGCTCCTCGCCTCCGACGGCCTGCCGTTCGTGTTCGACCGGTTCAGGCTCGACGGTCGCATGCCGTCGCTGGAGGAGTTCGTCGATGCTGACCTGACGGGAGACCCGGTCCCGATTGACCGCACCGTCGCCGACAGCTTTCGCCGACGGGGGCTCACCACGCTCGACGTCGTCTCGTTCCCGGGTCGCTGAGCGCGAGGCCGGCCTTCCAGATATTCGGAGAGCCTCCGGGATCAAAGCGGCGGTGACTGCACGAATCCCGCCTGCCCGGCCCGCAGCGCTGCCTACACGATCACTCGCTGGCTGGAGCTGACCTTTTCGATCGGGTAACGTTTTCTGAGCAAGAGGCAATCGCCTCAGAAAAAGGCAAACCCATCGTGAGGTGGGGACGCAAAGCCAGGGGCCTGGTTTCACAGCCACGGCCGCCCAGTTGCCGGAGGACGAACCGATGAACCCACGCGCGAGCCTGCGCCGATGTGCTCTGATTGCGCCTCTTCTCGCCGTGCTCCTAATACCGGCGGCTGCTCGCGCCAACGAGTTCTACCTATCGAACAATCGCCCGGTCGGGCCGGAGCGCGGCATCATGCTCTCGTTCCACGGGGGTGGCTGGGTCGGAAACCTAGGAGCTCGAGCCGACACGGCCGCCGGCTGGCTGATCGCCGAGTACACAAAGTCCGGGTACCGGACCTTCAACGTCGGCTACCGCACCCATCACTCACTCGAAGACGCAACGGAGGCATTCGACGAGATCCGGGCTCGACACCCCTACACCCCGATCTGCACTTCCGGCGTATCGGCCGGAGCGCAGCTCGCTCTCGCGGTTGCCTGGCGCCGCAGCGTTGACTGCGTCATCGCGATCTCGGGCCCGCCCGACCTGCTGGACTGGGGCCATGTCCCGTATTCGTACGCGGGCAGGAAGATGGCGCTCGCCGCGTTCGGCGAGAGGGCCGGAAGGCTCAGCCCAATGCACCACGTCGACGAGCTCGATCAGCCGATCCTGGTGGTCGCAGCGCGCTGCGACCAGATGATCGGCTTCGCCGAGCAACGGCGGTTCTCCAATCGGCTCCGACGTGGATCGCTCGTACGCCTCCATCCGGGCGGATCGGGTTACGCCCTTGCTCACTGCTCGAACCCGATGACAAGAACGACGATCATGGAGCGGCGGACAAGGCGGCTTCTCGATCGCATCAGCTCCGCTGGCACCCGTGGCGCTCGATGAATCGGGGCAGAGGTGAAACGAGTGCCCTCGACCACAGGTCGAGTATTCAAGCCACACAGCCCGACCCGTCCGGAGCCTTCGCGTTCAGCGGAGGGCCTAATCGGGGCGACTGGATTTGAACCAGCGACCTTTCGACCCCCAGTCGACGTGGCGGGGATGTAGCTGCGTGCTCACGCGCCCCCCGCGTCCCATGCGTCCCCGGCAACGGACGATTTGGACGTGTCCGACGCTGTGGGCGGTACCAAGGCGGTACCGCCGACGTCCCCAGGTCAGAGCGAGGGACCCGATTCGTTCTCGCTCCGACGCACGGCTCGATCCCGCTGCGGCCTGACTGATCGGCTGGTGGCCGGGCCTTGCCTGCCCCGGTCCGATGCCCACCCAAGCGAAGACAACCATACGCTGGCGACCGCAGCACTTCGCGGCATACTCTCACCTGGCCAAACTTGGCGAGGCGCATGCTCGAAGGTCAGTCAGCCACTCACCCACCCGAGTTGATCGGCCGGAAGGCTGAGCTCGCCTCGATCGAGGGACTTCTGGGTCGCCTCGTGCAAGAGCCTCGTGTCCTTACGTTCTCCGGCGAGCCGGGGATCGGCAAGACGGCCCTCTGGCAGAGAGGCGTCGAGCAGGCCCGCGGGCAGCTGCCTCACGTATTGACACACCGGGCCGTCGAGGCCGAGGCCGGCCTCTCCTTCGCGGCGCTCTCCGACCTGTTCAGCGGCGTCATCGACGGGGTCCTGCCCTCCCTTGCCCCTCCGCGGCGGCGGGCACTCGAGGTGGCGCTCCTGCTGCGGACCCCCGGCGATGAGGCTCACGACTCGCGTGCGATCGGGCTCGCAGTGCTGGACAGCCTCCGAATGCTGGGCCGGTCGGGCGGTGTGCTCGTCGCAGTTGACGACCTCCAGTGGCTGGATGAGCCCTCCGCGAGAACGCTCGAGTTCGCACTTCGCCGCCTGCACGGCGGGGGGGTCGGATGCCTCTTCGCGGTGCGGCGAGTATCCGGTGATGGTGCTCACCCCGCCCCACTACCTCCGGGGGGCCTGGTCGAGGAGCTCGGGGTTTCGCCGCTCACCCTCAGCGAGCTCTTCCAGTTCGTGCGAGCACGGCTTCAGATCGAACTCTCCCGGCCTCAGCTCGTGATGCTTCACGAGATCACGGGGGGAAACCCGCTCTTCGCCCTCGAGCTCGCCGCCGAATTCGCGAACTCGGGAACTGCCGCGGGCCGCCCAGTCCCGATCCCGAGGACGCTCAGGCAACTGATCGGCGAGCGGCTCGCCCGGCTGCCCGAAGACGCGCGCGAGGTGCTCGTCAGCGCGGCCGCCCTCGCCCGGCCGACATTCGGGGCGCTTGCTGCGGCGCACGATGACGAGCAGCTCGTCGCCAACGCGCTCGAGCAGGCAATTCGAGCCGGGGTGACCGAGGTGGAAGGCGAGCGAGTTCGGTTCGCCCACCCGCTCATGGCGTCGGTCTGTTACGAGGCAGCGCCGCCCTGGAGACGCCGCGCCGCTCACCGTCTGCTCGCCGAAACCGTCGAGGACGAAGAGGAACGCGCACGCCACCTCGCGCTCGCCGCCCAACAGCCTGACGCGGACGTCGCATCCGCCCTCGATGCTGCAGCAGGAGCTGCAACTCTGCGCGGTGCGCCCGCCGTCGCCGCGGAACTCTCGGAGCTCGCGGCCGAGCTGACCCCGGGCGACGAGCCCGCCAGGCGGCGCTCGCGGCTCTTGGCCGCTGCGGAAGCCCATCGCGTAGCCGGTGACCGCGCGCGAGCCGCCGCGATCCTTGATCGGCTCCTGCCGGATGTCCGCCCAGGGCCCGAACGCGCCGACGTTCTCTTCGCACTCGCACGCGGACGTCGCGCGGACCTCCCCACGCTCGCCGGCTGGTGCGCTGAGGCCCTGCGAGAGGCGGGCGACGACCACGCCCGCGCTGCCGAGATCCTGGTCTTTCTCAGCTGGACCCGACTGCTGGAGGGCCGTGTTCGCGATGCTCTCGACCATGCGCGGGACGCCCTCGAGCACGCGGAGCTCGTGGGTGACCCGGAACTGCGCACGCGCGCGATCGCGAGGGTCGCGATGGCTGAGACCTGGACACTCGAGGTGACGCCGGCCTTGCTCGAGCGCGGCGTTCGACTCGAGGAGGGGCTACAGCGCCCGCTCGAGTTTCACGAGAGCCCGCGGGTGACTCTGGCACGGCGGCTCATGTGCCGGTCCGATTTCGACCGAGCGCGCCCGATCCTCGAGACGGTTTCCGCCGAAGCGCACGCGCGTGGCGATGAGGGGACATACGGTCACGTGCTCTTCCATCTCTTTCAAGTCGAGTGGTTCACGGGGCAGTGGCAGGTCGCCGATGGCCACGTCCGCGCGATGATCGACCTCGCCGACCAGCTCGGCGATCAGCAGTACCGCGGCATCGCCCTCTACGCGCGTTCGCTGTTGGACGCACATCGCGGGCAGATCGCGGACGCTCGAGCCGAGGCCCATGAAGCGGTTGAGATCTCAGAGGCGATCTCGGACTCGCTCTTCGGGATCCAGAGCCGGACGGTGCTCGGCTTCATCGAACTCTCCGCGGGCGACCCGGGGGCCGCCGCCGATCACCTGCGTCCACTGCCTGCATGGCTCGTCTCGCACGGTTGGGAGGAGCCGACCGACTTCGCCTGGACGAATGCGATCGAGGCGCTGATCGGCATCGGCGAGCTCGAGCTCGCCCGCTCGTACGTCGAGGGCTACGTGGACCGGGCGGAACGCTCGGCGAGCCCGTGGGCGCTCGCCACCGCAGCGCGGGGACGGGGTCTCCTCGCCGCCGCGGAAGGGGACCTCGCCGCCGCCCGCGCTGCGCTCGACGGTGCACTGGTCGAACACGACCAAATGAGCTGCCCGTTCGAGCTCGGACGGACCCTGCTCGCGCTTGGCATGGTGCGACGGCGGGCGCGCGAGAGGCGGGCGGCCCGGGAGGCATATGAGACCGCCCTCGGGGTTTTCGATGAGCTCGGGGCGAGCACTTGGGCCGGCCGTGCACGGGAGGAGATGGGGCGGATCAGCGGCCGGCGACCCGGTTCGGGCGAGCTCACCAAGATGGAGGAGCGGGTTGCCTTGCTGGCGGCCGAGGGACTCGCGAACAAGGAGATCGCCTCGGCCCTCTACATCAGCGTTCACACGGTCGAGGCGCACCTGACCCGGGCCTACCGGAAATTGGGCATCCGCTCGCGTGCCGCGCTTGCGGGGCGGCTACCGTCCTCGGGCGTGCGGACGACCGGGGAGTAGCCGCCAAAGTGTGGGGTTTTCCGGGATTTACTTCCGCGGAAGCACGGCCTACGGTGCGTCCAGCATGACGGCGGTCGACACGGTCAGCCAGCTGCGGGAGACCTTCTCCGGCCAGATCCTCGCCCAGGGTGAGCCGGGCTACGACGAAGCCCGGCGAATCCACAACGGACTGATCGACAAGCATCCGGCGCTCATCGCGCGCTGCCTGCACACGGGAGACGTCGTTCACGCAGTGAACCTGGGCCGCGAGGATGGGCTCGAGATCTCCGTCCGTGGCGGCGGGCACAACATCGCCGGCAAGGCGGTGACCGAGGGCGGTCTGATGATCGATCTCTCCCTCATGAAGGGCATCCACGTCGATCCGGTGCGGCGAACGGTCCGGGTCCAAGGGGGCGTGACGGTCGGCGAACTGGACCGCGCGACCGCCGTCTTTGGCCTCGCGACACCGAGCGGCGTCGTCTCGAGCACAGGAATCGGCGGACTCACGCTCGGCGGCGGGCTGGCCTGGCTGATGGGTCGCTACGGGATGGTGATCGACAACCTGATCTCCGCCGAGGTCGTTCTGGCCTCCGGGGAGGTGGTGACGGCGAGTGCCGACACCGACCCGGACCTGTTTTGGGCGATCCGCGGGGGAGGCGGCAACTTCGGCGTCGTGACGTCGTTCGAATTTCAGGCCCACGCGGTGGCAACCGTCCTCAAAGGCCCGGTCCTGCATCCGCTCGACTCGGCCGTCGAGGCCATGTCGTTCTACCGCGACTTCAGCGCAGCCGCCCCTGACGACCTCGGAACCCAGGCCGCATTCATACACGCACCCGACGGCTCGGGGACCAAGGTTTGCGCGATCGTGGTGTGCCACTGCGGCGCCGACGACGAACGGGCGCGGGCGGATGTGGCGCCGGTGCGGACGTTCGGCCCACCCGCCGCCGACATGATCGAGCGAACTCCCTACCAGCTCGCGAACACGAGCGTCGACGAGCTGTTCCCGTTCGGGGCCCTGGGCTACTGGAAGTCCGCCTTCTTCTCGGAGCTCTCCGAGGCGGCGATCGCCGTCCTGGCCGAAGCATTCGAGCGCGCCCCCACCGACCAGTGCGCGCTGATCATCGAGGCATTCCAGGGCCAGGCGACGCGCATCGAGCCGACCGAGACCGCGTACCCGCACCGGCAGGCAGGGCACAACCTCCTGCTCATCTCCCAGTGGACCGATCCGGCCGACACCGACGCCGGCATCGCCTGGGCGCGCACGACGTTCGAGGCACTCGCCCCGCACATGGCCGACCGGTCATACACGAACTATCTCCCGGCAGACGACCACGACCGCGTCCGGCACGCCTTCGGCGTCAACTACGACCGGCTGGTCGAGCTCAAGCGCCGCTACGACCCGGACAACCTGTTCCACCTCAATCAGAACATCGACCCGAGCGGATGAGGCGATGCTCGACTGATGATGATGCCCGGGCCGCGCATATGTGTCAACACCTCTGACGTCCGCAGGGGAGCGTTCGAGGATGCTCGCCACGAAGGGAGTCGGGGTTTGAGGATTTGCCACCTGCCGAGCCGAGAGTGGAGGAGCGGGGCCGACTTGACGGCTTCGAGCTGACGCGATGGACGCATTGTTGCTTGTCGCCCGCCTGGTCCTCGCGGCCGTCTTCACGGTCGCGGCGCTCAGCAAGCTCACCGACCGAGGTGACTTCGCCGCCACCGTGCACGAATTCGGGATTCGTTCGCGCGCCGTTGCCGGCGCGATGTCGGTCCTGATCCCGCTCGGGGAGCTCGCGATCGCCGTCCTCTTGGTGCCGACAGGCACCGCACGGATCGCGGCCGTCGCCGCAACCGGGCTTCTCGCGGCCTTCTCGCTCGGTATCGCCCTCGCCCTGCGGCGAGGCGAGCAGCCCGACTGCGGCTGCTTCGGCTCGCGGCCGTCGCCGGTCGGGTACGGATCGCTGCTCCGCAACGCAGCGCTGGGCGTCGCCGCCGCGGCAGTCGTGATCGCCGGGCCGGGTGAGCCGATCGGTGCGGTAACGGCCTCGGGGGAGTCGGCTGCGATCGCGGGCTGCGTGCTCGCGATCCTCGTCCTCGCCCTCCTCGGCTACCAGCTCTTCGAGCAGAACGGTCGGCTGCTCGAGCGCGTCGATGCGCTCGAGGCGGCCGAGCGGCTGCGATCGGCGGGCATCGAGGACCAGCTCGATCCACAGCTTCACGTCGAGGTCAGAGGCAGAGCCGCCGAACGGATCGGGAGCCTCAGGCTCCCGGCGGGAAGGAGTTGACGGAGCGATGGCGACCAGAGCCGAGATCCGGGCCGTGCAGAGGATCATCTACGACGACCGCCGCACCAAGAAGCTCTCGACCGAGATCGAGAGCATCGTGGTCCTGATGAACCTCGATCCCGGCCGCGCTCTTCCCTCGGATGACGCTCGAGTCCAGGCCGGATCCGGACCCCTCTGGTACATCCCGGCGACCGGCAAGCTCACTCCCGCGGTCCTCGAGGCCGCGGATCGCTGCGACCGGGTTGCGGAGATCCTCACCAAGATGAGGCGCGATCTCGCCGACGTCAAGGTGAACAAGTCCGATCGGCGTCATCTGCGCGAGGCGCTTGAGCAGCAGGCGAAGGGATGGCGAAAGCGGGCGACCTCATGGCGCGATCCCGGCCGGCCCGGCGCGTCCATTGCCAAGGGGATCGCCGAGCACGAGCGGAACAGCGCCGAGGAGCTCAAGAAGGTCAATGCATACCTGGAGGTCAAGATCCGATGAGCGACCACTGGTTCGACCGCCTGGCCACCCCCCACACCCGCCGCAATGGCTTCAAGCTCGCGCTGGCCGGGGCTCTGGGGACCCTGCCCTTGGTCCGGTCGGCAACGTCCGAGGCGGCAGTGCCAAGCTGCACCAAGCCCTGCCTCTACGTTGCTCAGGTCGAGAAGGGGGGCAACTACGACAAGTGCACGGGCCAGTTCGCCTCCAGCTACTTCAGCACGCTTACCTCGTTCTTCACGCCCGCTGTACTCATCTTTCCGCAACTCGCAGCCAAAGATGTGACCACGAAGATCAAGTGCGACGAGCAGGTCCGCGTGCGCCACAAGGCGGCGCATTTCGACTGCATCAAGGACGGCTCGTGCGGAGGCTTCGACGCCCAGAAGAACAAGGATGTCCTCTGTCCCGGCTGCACGGAGGTGGGCGGCAAGTGCTGCCCGGCGCCGTCCGTTGGCACAACCAGCGGCTACGTCTGCTGCGGTGCCTGCTGCGCCGACAACGGCGACGGCTGTAAGGCCCCCTGCTAAGCGCCAAGTGTCTTGGGCCGCTTTGCCCCGTCGCCTACGGGGGATCTCCACCTCGGCAACCTGCGCACCGCCTTGATGGCGTGGCAGTGCCGGTGACCTCGAACGTTCTGGCCATATTGCGCGTCCGAACTCCAAGCTGATCGGAGCGCCTCTAAGGCCTGTCGAAGGTATCCGCCGGCGGCGAGACAGTGGGCCGTGCCTGGGCCGGATATCGGGGCGACTGGATTTGAACCAGCGACCTTTCGACCCCCAGTCGAATGCGCTACCAAGCTGCGCCACGCCCCGTGGCGGCGCAGTCTAGATCAAAGTCGAGCGCTCACCGGCGAGCGAGTGGCTCGCTCGGTCGCCTTCAGCGCTTGAAGCCGAAGTCGACCGTGTAGGTGCCGGCTCGATCGCGGCGACTGGACGGCGAGCCCCACTTGACCCCCGCGCCGATGTGGTCGTAGGAGCCGAGGATGTTGTGCCGATGCTCGGAGCTGTGCATCCAGGCTTTGACGATTCGCCGCGGCGAGCCGGAGCCGTCCTGACCCCAGGCGATGTTCTCGCTCGCGCCCCAGCTGCAGCCGCAAGGCAGGTAGCTGGCTCGCTGGTAGCGGCCCGCGAGGCTCGCCTCTCCGGGGCAGAGATGGCTGAAGCAGTTCGACTTCTGCATGCTCTGCGTATGCGATCGCGCTGCCTTGGTGAGGTCGCGATTTCGCTTCAGCGCCTTGAGCCCGTGATGGCGGCGCTTCTTGTTGATCAGACAGACGACGACCTTGCCGGCGGTCTTGCTCGATATCTGTCGCGGCTTCTTGTCGGCGCCGGTGCAGGAGGCGGCAGACGCATCGCGGGGGGCCGCAGTGCCGAAGATCAGAACGGCGGCCGCGACGAACAGAGTGATCAGAAGGGTTTGAGATCTACGCATTTGAGGGGGGAGCTTCGGGGAACGCCTCCGTGCGAGTCCCATGTTCAGGTACCTGTTAAGCATTGGTGAGGATGCTAGCGAAATCCTAACAATCATCCCGGACGGTCGTGATTCCCATTCGAGGAGATCCCGTGGATCCCTTCCATCGAAACCCGCGGTCGGCCGGATTCACGACTGCTGCGACCGGAACCACGATGACGGTAGAGGCGGCGGAAGCGCAACGTCGCGCCGCCGACCCACCGATAGAGCGGCGGACGGGAATCGAACCCGCGTCATCAGCTTGGAAGGCTGAGGCTCTACCGTTGAGCTACCGCCGCACTGCCCGGGCATTCTGCCGGATCGCCGCCGGCGACCGCATCGCGCGAGGCCCTGCGCGGAGCCCGCGCACCCCCCGCGCTTCCCGGCTAACCGGTGCGGGGGCCGTTCAGCAGCCACGACCTCGCCAGCACGGCCCAGAGGCCGGTCGAGACGACGGCGATGAAGACGTAGGCGGCATCGGCTCCCGAATGGCCGAGCATCCAGCCTCCGAGCAGCGGGCCGATCGTGTAGCCGAGGGCGTAGATCAGGTTGAGACCGCCGTAGGCGAGCCCGCGGTCGGTTTCGCCGAACGTCTCGTCCAGCCAGGGGATCGCGGCGGCGAAGCCGACGGCGATGCCGATCGCGAGGACTGCGAGGGCGAAGACCGCGCCGGCGAGTCCCGGCAGGACGACCATGAGAACCCCGGAGGCGGCCGTCATCACAGCACCCGCGAACGCGACCGGGCGCCGGCCGAGGCGATCGCCGGCCGTGCCCGCGAGCGGCGCAACGAACGCGTCGGCGAGCGCGAGGCCGGCGAAGATCACGCCGATCGTGGTCGCGGTGGTGCCGAAGCTGCGGTCGAGGTCGAGCGGCACCACGAAGTCGATGAGACCGAGCAGGGCGGCACCGACGACGGCGATCGCGGCCGGGAGCGCGGCGCGCCGGCGGAGCAGCGACGAGAACGCCGAGCGCGGCCGGACGGGCTCGTCGTCGGGGCCGGGTACGACCCGGGGCAGGACGAAGAACCCGACCACGAACATCGACGCAGCCGCCACGCTGACGAGGATGAACGGGGCCTCGAAGGAGATTGCGCCGCCGGCGATCCCCCCGAGCGCGGGACCGCCGATGGCGCCGAGGCTGTTGGCGGCGAGGGCGAAGCCGATCGCCTCGCCCTTGCGCCCGGGCCGAGCCAGGTCGGAGACGAGCGCGAGCGCCGCGACCCAGCTCAGCGTCGAGCCCAGGCCCTGCACCGCGCGTCCGGCGAGCAGCGGTCCGAGGGCGCCGGAAACCGCGATCAGGATCGAGCCGAGGCCGGTGAGGACGAGACCGCCGAGCAGCAGGGGCCGACGGCCGAGGCGGTCGGCGAGACGGCCGACCGGGATCGAGATGAAGAGGATCGGGATCGCGTAGGCGGCCAGGGCGAGCCCGAGGGCCTCGTCGCCGGCGCCGGTCCGCTGCTCGATCTCGGGCAGCAGCGGCGCGACCATGCCGAGCAGCGCCGTCTCGAGCGCGATCGCCGAGATCGCGATCGCGAGGATCGCTCGGCGGGAGCTGGAGCGCGGCGCGCCGACGGAGGGCATTCGCCCACGGTATGAGCTTTGACGCTGAGCGGACACTGCGTGCCGTCAAGCGAGGGGACGCCGGTGAGCGGGGCAGCCAGGACTCGAACCTGGAATCGCCGGTTTTGGAGACCGGAGCCTTAATCCAATTTGGCCACTGCCCCTGGGGGCCGCGGATCGTATCGATCCCGACTCGTTCTTCCGTCTGGGCGCGATGAGAACATACGTTCGTGTACCGCACCTACGATCTGAGTAGTTACGAGCAGGTGAAATCGCTGGCTGCGAGTGGCGTCAGCGGGTACGCGATCGCTCGCCGCCTCGGCATTCCGCGCTCGACCGTCGCGAACTGGTGTCGCAGGGATGGGGCGCCGATGACCCTTCGGCCTCCGGTCAACTTCGAGGTACGAAACGAGCATTCGTATTCGTACCTACTCGGGTCGTACCTGGGCGATGGTTCCCTCTGGCAGACGAGCAAGCGGAGCTGGCGCCTGACGGTCAGCTGCGATGCGGCCTACCCGGAGATCATCGAGGAGGTCAAAGCCGCAATTAACGAGATCGTCGCTCATGTCCGCATCAATCGAACGAATGGGTCCGAAACGGTGGTGGTTGCGGCCTCCTCCCCCCTCTGGCCGCTCGCCTTTCCGCAGCACGGGCCCGGGCGCAAGCACGAGCGGCCGATCGTGCTCGAGCCGTGGCAGGCGGAGATCACTCGTCGTCATCCCGAATCGCTGCTGCGCGGGCTGATCCACTCCGACGGGTGCCGATGCGTCAATCGGTTCCGGATCCGACTGCCCAGCGGACGGGTGGCCGGGTACGAGTATCCGCGCTACTTCTTCAGCAACCTGTCGTCCGATATCCGGCGGATCTTCTGCGACCACTGCGACCTGCTCGGCATCCGCTGGACGCAGTCGAACGAGCGCAACATCTCCGTCTCCCATCGCCCCGGCGTCGAGCTGCTGGACGGCTTCGTCGGGCCCAAGCGGTGATCCGGGTGGGATGCGGGCGGAGGGACTCGAACCCCCAAGCTCTTGCGAGCACCGGCACCTAAAGCCGGCGTGTCTACCAATTTCACCACGCCCGCTCGCGGGGCCAGTCTAGGCGCCGGGTCCCGGTTGCAGCGTGCGACCGCGGAAGTTCATATGCTTGCCGCGATGCCAAAGGGTTATGAGGCACGGGAGGGGTACGAGCTCTGGCACCCCAACAGGGACAAGCCGGAGTCGAAGACGACGAAGGCGATCGTCGCCTTCGTCCTGATCGCCTCCGCGGTCCTGCTCGTGATCATCACGCTCGGCGGCTGGGAGCGGCTGCAGAGCCCGACGGTCGGCCTGATGACGCTGGGATGGGCGCTCCTCTACATCGTCTTCGCCCTGCTCGTCATGCGCTGGAACCGCGGCGTCCTCCCGGTGACGGCCGCGCTCTCCGTGCTGATGATCATCTTCGCCGCGGTCGCGGCCGGCGGCTGGTTCGCGCGCGACAAGTCCGGCCTCGATTCCCCGGCCCTGCCCGAGTCTCTGCTCGGGCTGCTCACCCTGATCGTCATCCCGGTCCAGCTGCTGCTGCTGATCGTCGCGATGATCGGCTTCAACCAGGCCTGGAACGTCGAGGAGGAGCGACCGGTCGGTGACCGCGGACCACTCCCACCCTCGCCCGGCGGCGGCGAGACCGCAGCCGACCCACGCCGCGAGGCTCCGGCGGCCGGCATCCCTCCCGAGGAGCGCGCCAACCCCGCGCTGATCGAAGAGGACGGCGACGACTGGGATGGGACCCGGCCGAGCCCCGCCGTCTGAGCGGCCTTCTCAGAAAAGCTTCATCGGCGGTTCGAGCAGGTGCGGGCCGTCCTCGCGGACGTCGTTGACCGCATCGCCGACCTCGCGCGGCACGAGCGCGTCGTCGGGTGCGGGCCGCAGCAGCTCGAGCAGATCGTCGACCTTCGCGGCGGGATCGATCCAGGTCCCCTCCGCGTCCCGGTCCAGCACAACCGGCATCCGGTCATGCACGGGCCGGACGGTGTCGTTCGGCCGACAGGTGATCAGCGCGCAACTGACGATCGGCGGCTCATCCTTCCGCGTCAGCCGGGCCCAGACGCCGGCGAACGCGAACAGCTCTCCCCCCGGCTCGCCCGACGGGCTGAACCAGATCGGCTGCTTGCCCTCCGGGTCCCGCCGCCATTCGTAGAAGCCATCGGCCGGAATCAGGCAGCGCCGCCGTTCGAACGACTCCTTGAACGCCGGCTGGGTGGCGACGGTCTCGGCCCGCGCGTTGATCAGCGGCCGCTGTCCCCTGCGCTCCGCCCAGTGGCCCGGCACCAGCCCCCACCGCAGCACCCCCGCCTCGTTGCGGTCCGCCTCGCCACGTCTGATCGCGATCACCGGGTCCGTCGGCGCGATGTTGAAGCGCGGCCGGTCGTCGATCTCGAAGTCGGGATCGAGGTCGAAGCGCGAGGCGAGCCGTCGCGGATTCGGGTTGGTCAGCGTGAAGCGCCCGCACACTCCAGGCAAGCTAGCGGCCGGCGGACCAGCCTCGCCCCGGGGCCGCCCGAGGAGAAGCCGGGAACGACGACCCAGGGCCTGCTGATACCGGAGGTGGGATTCGAACCCACACGTCCTTTCGGACAATCGATTTTGAGTCGATCGCGTCTGCCATTCCGCCACTCCGGCCGGCTGCGACAACACTAGCCGCGCCGCCCCGGCACCGGCTCCATCGCCGGACACGAGCGAGTTCGCCGAGGCGCCGGGTCAGTTGTGGGAATTGACCGCGATGATCGTCCCGACGGCCGTCGCGCAGATCGCACCGAAGACGACCCACTCCGACCACTCGTCGAGGTTGTAGACGGCGCTGTAGATGAGCATCGCGAGCACCAGCAGCATCACGCCGGTGAGGATCTGCAAGTGGCGGGCCTGCCGCTTCAGCTTCTGCTCGTGGGGGAGCTCGTTCGTCGGCGTCCGCAGGTGATGCTCACGGTGATGGCTCGCCTGCGGGTCGGTCATCGCTGCTTGTCAATCTCGCGCTGGATCTCGTCCTCGGAGATCCCGTGATCGCGTGGCCCATAGGCCTGCCAGGCGGTGGTGATCAGCGCGATTCCGAGCCCGAAGACGACCCAGATCGGCCAGAAGTAGCCACCGCCGCTGAGCGCCCAGATGACGACCATCAGCGTCAGCACGCCGAGCGACGTGATCGCCAGGCTGCGTAAGGCCCGCTGGGCCTTGAGCCGCCGCAGCGCCTGCTCGCGAGCTCCGTTCTCCCGCTCCTCCGCCATCGCTCGCGGAGTCTATCCACGCTTCGGATGGACCGGAACCGGCCGGGCGGGAGGGGAACTGGCATTCTGACGGCCATCGCGACCTGCTGCGGGAGACATCGATGACACCGGACGGTGACGGCGGCCTCGCCTCCGCGGAGGTGCACCGCCGGCTGCGCGGGCAGATCCTCGACGGTGAGCTGGCACCCGGCGACCGGGTGCCTTCGGAGCGCTCGTTGTCGGAAGCGCTCGGCGTCAACCGCCACGCCGTCCGCGAGGCCTTGAAGCGCCTTCAGCAGGCCGGGCTCGTCCGGATCAGCCAGGGCGGCGCGACCCGGGTGCTCGACTGGCGGCAGAGCGCCGGCCTCGACCTGCTGCTCGACCTGATGCGGCAGGGCGACGCGCCGCCGCCGGACCTCGTCCGCTCCGTGCTCGAGATGCGCGCGAGCGTCGGCATCGACGTCGTCCGGCGCTGCACCGAGCGGGCCGACGATGAGCAGCGGGCCGAGATCGCCCGCCGATCCGCCGCCTCGGCTGCGATGGCCGTTGCCGGCGAGCACGACGCGCTCGTCGACGGCTACATCCGCCTCTGGGAGCAGATCGTCGACGGCTCGGCCAACCTCGCCTACCGCCTCGCCCTCAACTCGCTGAACGGCGCACTCACGGCACTGCCGGACCTGGCGGCGGCGCTGACGCCGGCGCGACCGGACGACCTGCGGCGCCTCGGCGACTCGATCGCATCCGGCGACGTCGACGAAGCGATCGCGTCGGCCCGCGCCCTGCTCGAGGGCGACATCGACCTCGCCGCCTGACGGCGGAATCGTCCGCCGCGCCTGCCATCCGCCTCCGGCGAACGCTTGCCTGGAGCCGGCGGCCGACGTAGGATCCGATCGTGGCTGCCACCCGCGAGAAACTGCCGCAACTCGGGAACGAGCTCTTCTTCACCGACGGTGGGATCGAGACCTACCTGATCTTCCACCGCAATCTCGATCTCCCGGAGTTCGCCGCTTTCGACCTGCTGAAGGACGAGGCCGGGCGCGATGAGCTCCGCGCCTACTATCGCCCGTTCCTCGCGCTGGCCGGCGAAGGGGATCACGGCTTCATCCTCGAGAGTCCGACCTGGCGCGCGAACCGGCGCTGGGCGCGACGGGTCGGCTACGACGATCGCGGCCTCGCGGCGGCGAACCGCGCGGCGATCGAGCTGATGGAGGAGTTGCGCGACGAGTCCGCCACCACGACGCCGATCGTGATCAGCGGCTGCATCGGCCCTCACGACGACGGTTACGCACCGGGCGAGACTCTCGACCCCGACGCCGCCCGCGAATACCACTCCGAGCAGATCGAGATCCTCGCGGAGACCGCCGCCGACCAGGTCACCGCGGTGACGATGACCTACGCGGAGGAGGCCCTCGGCGTCGCTCGGGCCGCCGCCGAGGCCGAAATGCCCGTCGCGATCTCGTTCACGGTCGAGACCGACGGCCGGCTCCCGAGCGGACAACCCCTTGCAGAGGCAGTTGCCGAACTCGACGAGGACGAAGCGAGCAACGTCGCCTACTTCATGATCAACTGCGCGCACCCGACGCATTTCGACGGCGTTCTCGACGGGCGCGAGGACTGGGTCCAGCGAATCAGGGGCCTGCGCGCGAACGCGTCGAAGATGAGCCACGCCGAGCTGGACGAAGCTCCAGAACTCGACGAGGGCGACCCCGCCGATCTCGGCAAGCGCTACCGGGAGCTGATGGCGCGCCTTCCCTCGCTGAACGTATTCGGTGGCTGCTGCGGCACCGACATTCGCCACATGACGGCGGTCCGGGACGCCCTCATCGGCTGATCCACGCTGCCTCCGGACATCAATGCCGGCGCCGGCGGTGCCGCGGCGTCAGACGGTCTCGAAGTCGACCTTGATGCGTCCGGAGTCGGCAGCCGTGCGAAGGGCCGCGTAGTCGAGCTCGTTCTGATCCGCGTAGCGGGTCGCGAACTCGACCATCGCCCGGTCGAACTGGTCGCCACCGCCCAGGTACGCGGCGATCGCGACCCGGTCACCGGAGCGGGCGTGGGCGTTGGCGAGGACCCCGCCGCAGAGGCGCGCGTAGACGGTCATCGCGCGCGGCGTCATCCGGTCGATCTGGGCCGAGCCCTTCGCGTCCCAGAGCTGGCGCACGTAGAAGTCGCGGCGAACGCCGTCGAAACCGGCGACCGACATCCAGCCGAGGAGCATGTCGCCGGCGGCCTGCATCAGCCGCTGGCCCTCGACGACGCGCCTCCCCTGGCGGGCGTAGATGCTCTTCGCCGTGTACGGCTCGAGCACCGACCGTTGTGCCTCCTTGATCTGCAGAAACAGCGGGTCGCCGTGGTCGCGTCCGATCAGCAGGACGATCCAGGCTCGGGTGCCGACGCTGCCGACGCCGACGACCTTGCGAGCGGCATCGACGAATCGGTAGCGGTCGAGGAGCTTGCGGAGACCCTGCGGAAGCGAAGCGCGGTACTCGCCGAACATGCGCCGCAATTCGCCTTCGGCCGCCTGCAGATCATCCGCCCCGAGCAGCTCGCGCAGGGGGGTGATCAGCGGCGGGTCGCTGACGATCCGGACCTGGCCGTCGACCTCGCGCGCCAGCTTCGAGAAGGCCCGGACCGAGGTCTTGCGCCGCGCCTTGGCGAGGTTCTTCTCGAAGTTGGCCCTCACCTCCTCCTCGACGGCATCGGCGAACTGGTCCCGGATCAGGTCGAGGTCGACCCGCTCGTACCAGGCCTCGAGGTTGCCCATCTTCGACAGCCGGCGCATCTGCTCCCGGTACTCGGTCGCCGCCGACTGCGCCACGAGCATTCGCTGCTTGCGACCGAACTCACGGTCGCGTGCGGCAATCTCGAGGCTCGCAACGAGTCGCTTGACATCCCACTCCCACGGTCCCGGGAGCGTTTCGTCGAAGTCGTTGATGTCGAAGATGAGCCGGCGATCGGGTGCGGCGAAGCCGCCGAAGTTCGCGAGATGCGCGTCGCCGCATGCCTGGACTGTGATCCCGCTCCTCGGCGTCTCTCCGAGGTCGGCGGCCATCACCGCGGCGGCGCCGCGGAAGAAGGTGAACGGCGAGACCAGCATCCGCCCGTAGCGGATCGGAACGAGCTCCTCGACCCGATCGGCGGCCTGCGCCTCGAGTACGTCGACGGGGTCGGGACGATCCGGCGCCGGCTCCCAGCGGCCGTGGCTCGACCGCGTCGCGAGCTCCCGGGCACGCTTGCCGCGCTCGCGGGAGTCGGCATGACCGTTGGCGGCCGGCTCCGCAGGGGCGTTGTCGGGTTGCTTCACGAACGGGAGACTACGCCGAAACCGCGAGCGGACCATCACCGCGTTCAGTTTCCGGGAAGGTCCGGTCCATGCGGTTCAATCGCCGCGATGGAGGGCTCCGACCACCCGGCAGACGAACCGCGACCCGGCCGTCGCCTCGCCACGGCGCTGGTCTCGGGTGAGAGCTACGGCCCGATACTGCTCTCGATAATCCTCACCTACGTGCTGGCCATCATGCTGGCCGACGAGGACGCCGGCCAGATCGTCCTCTTCGCCCAGATCCTCAACGTCTGGCTCGTCTTCAGGGTGGCGAATGCCCGGCCCTCGGTCCGCCGGGCCACGAACCTCCTGCTCGCCGTCGCGGCGGTGACCGCGATCGCGACAACCTTCGGCCTCGGTGGCGGCGACGGACCGGTGCTCGCCGCCGCCAGCTGCGTCCTCTACTTCGTCGCCCCCGCCGCGGTCGTGCGACACCTCGTCTCGCGCCGGGTCATCGACGTCGAGACGATCCTCGGGGCGATCGCGGCGTATCTGCTGATCGGGATGTTCTTCGCGTTCGCCTACCACCTCGTCGGGTCCGTCCAGGAAAGCTCGTTCTACGGCGCTGACGGCGACGGAACTCTCGACCAGGACCTCTTCTTCAGCTTCACGACGATGCTTACGATCGGCTTCGGCAACCTCGTCCCCGCCGGCAACCCCGGGCAGTCGATGGCCGTGGCCGAGGGTCTGATGGGTCAGCTGTTTCTGGTCGTCGCGGTCGCCAAGGCCGTCTCTTCCTGGCGACCGGCTCCACGTTCCGGGAACGCCGGCACCTAGCGGTTCAGCTCCGTGGTCCGCGGAGGCGAGCGAGTCGGGGCGCCCGGATTCGAACCGGGGATCTCCTGCCCCCAAAGCAGGCGCGGTACCAGGCTCCGCTACGCCCCGAGGACGACCGAGTCTATCCCGGCCGACTTGACCGTGGATGCCGTCGGTGGCGGCCGTCAGCTCGCCAGTTCGAACAGCTCTTCCTGGGCCACCTCGGGGAAGCCCTCCTCGCGGATCCGCTGCATCCATCCGTGGAGCCGGATGCGAAGGTTGGCATTGCTGCTGCGAACCGTCATCACGCCGTGCTCGGCGTTACGGACGGGCGGCGGCACCGGTCGGCTGCGAAACCAGCGCTGGAGCCTGATCTTGTCGTGGCCGATCCCGAGGCGGGACGTCCAGAACCGGACCATCTCGACGACGTCCTGACCCTCGGCGAACTGAAGCCGGAAGTCGACCCGGCCGTTGGACAACCGCCG
Source organism: uncultured Conexibacteraceae bacterium (assembly GCA_963784885.1). Classification (GTDB taxonomy): domain Bacteria; phylum Actinomycetota; class Thermoleophilia; order Solirubrobacterales; family 70-9; genus RHKX01. The sequence continues at coordinate 282,315 of CAWATA010000002.1, read as the reverse complement.
GAGCCAATGGGCCGCCAGGGCGACGACCTCCGGGTCGGCGCTGCGGATCTCGACCGGCCCGACGTCGGAGGCTGCGCGCTCCGAGATGCACAGGGCCAGGAAATGGCGGAACGTCGGGTCCCGCGAGAGGCGTTCGAACTCGGCGCGCTCGTCCGCGTGGGCTGCGCTCCGGAGCTTTCTGTACTCGGCTTGCATTCTTCTCACCGTTCCCACCTCAGCTTCTCACTGAATGGACCTCTATTGCTTACGAACAGATGTTCCCTCACCGGTCGGACGGAACGGCGGGACGGGGCCGGTCAATAACCTGCGAGGCCGAATGGCGGAGATCCGACCCTTCCGAGCGCTCCACTACGACCCCGAGCGGGTCGCGATCGCCGATGTCACCGCACCCCCCTACGACGTCATCGACCCGGCGGGACGCTCCGAGCTGATCGCCCGTTCGGATCGCAACGTCGTCGAGCTCGACCTTCCCGAGGAGGCCGGCGGCGATCGTTACGAGCACGCCGCCGATCTGCTCGCCGGCTGGCGGTCGGAGGGGGTCCTGATCCAGGACGACGAGCCGACGATCTGGGCCTACGAGCAGGACTACGAGGCACCCGGCGGCGGCCGCCGGACTCGGCGCGGATTCCTCGCGAGGGTCGCCGTGACCGACTACGGGCCCGGACTCGTCCGCCCGCACGAGCGCACCCAGCCGGGACCGAAGGAGGACCGGCTGCGGCTGACGAGAGCGACCGGATACAACCTCTCGCCGATCTTCGTGCTGCACCCAGGCGACGCCTGGAGCGTGCTCTCCCCCGCGCTCGGCCCGGAGCCGTTCTGCGAGGTGACCGACCCCGACGGAACCGTCCATCGGGCCTGGCCGATCTCCGATCCGGCGGTCCACGCGGCCGTCGCCGGCGTCGTCTCCGGATCGGAGCTGCTGATCGCCGACGGCCACCACCGCTATGAGACCGCGCGCACCTACGCCGACGAGGTCGGGGCCCGCCCGGGCGACGACGCTCGCTACACCCTGGCCTGCCTCGTCTCTCTCGAGGATCCCGGCCTTTCCGTCTTCGCCACCCACCGGCTCCTTCACGACCTCGACGAGGCCAAGCAGCAGGCGCTCCGCGACACCCTGATGCACCTGTTCGAGGTCGAGCCCGTCGACTCCGCCGCCGGCCTCGTGCCGGGCCCGGACGACGGGACGATCGCCTTCGGCTACCTGGACTCGTTCCACCGCCGTCCGTACCGGCTCCGACTAAAGGACGAGTCGGCCCTCACCGACGCGCTGCCCGGCGCCTCCGAGGCCTACCGGACGCTCGACGCGGCGGCGCTCGAGGCACTGATCCTCAAGGGGCCGCTCGGCATGAGCACCGACGACATCGCCGCCAAGCGCGGGCTCTCCTACTGCTCCGACTTCGACGAGGCCGTCGCCCGCGTCGAGCGCGGCGATGCCGATGCCGGGCTCTTCCTCCGACCGACGCCGGTCCAGCAGGTCCGCGACGTCGCCGACGCCGGAGAGACGATGCCGCCGAAGTCGACCTACTTCTTCCCGAAGCTCCTCACCGGCATCGTCTTCAACCCGCTCGCCGATGGGTCGGACCGAGGGTGAAGATCTACACGCGCAAGGGCGACGACGGCACGACCGGCCTCTGGTACGGCGGGCGGCGGCCGAAGTCGGACGCGCGAATCGAGGCCTACGGGACGATCGACGAGGCCGGGTCGGCCCTGGGCGTGGCCCGCTCGCTGTGCCGCGCCGGCAAGGAGGAGGTCGAAGCGGACGTCCTGCACCTCCAGAGCGACCTGTTCGTCGCCGGTGCCGAGCTCGCCGCGGCGCCCGAGGCCCGCGATCGGCTCGATGACGGGGTGAGCCGGGTGACCGAGGAGATGGTGGCCAGGCTCGAGCCGATCATCGACCGCTACATGGAGCGGGTCGAGCTGCCGCCGAAGTTCGTCATCCCCGGCGGCACCGAGCTCTCCGCCGCGCTCGATCTCGCGCGGGCGATCCTGCGCCGGGCCGAGCGCCGGACCGCGGCGCTGTTCGCCGCGGAGGAGCTCGATCCCGAGCCGGTCGTCGCGTATCTCAACCGTGCCGCCGATCTCGTCTACGCGATGGCCCGCTTCACGGACGTGTCCGACCCGGCGCTCTTCGAAGGGCGGCGCGGAGGTTCGGCGGAGAGCGACTGATGCACGCCACGGCTCGGCAGCGGGAGGGGATGGTGCACGAGGTCGAGGTAGACGGTCACACGATCGTCCTCGACGAGCCGGTCGATGCGGGCGGAACCGATACCGCCGCCTCGCCCACCCGGGTTCTCATCGCCTCGCTGGCCGCCTGCACGGCGATGACGATCCGCCTCTACGCCGACCGCAAGGGCTGGGACGTCGACGGGCTCGTGGTCGACGTCGACCTGGGCGGCGCGCCGCGGGCCGGCGAGACGGCGCACTTCGACGTCGCGGTGACGCTTCCCAGCGACCTCTCGCCCGAGCAACGGCAGCGGATCATGGTCATCGCCGGCAAGTGCCCGGTCCATCGGATCCTCGCCTCCGGAGCCGAGATCGTGACCAGCGAGCGCCCGGGCGAAGGCGGCTGATGGATCTCGGCCTCGCCGGCAGGTCGTGCGTGGTCACCGGCGCCGGACGCGGAATCGGGCGCGCTACCGCGAGCCTGCTCTGCGAGGCGGGCGCCCAGGTCCTGCTCGTGGCCCGCACCGAGGACGAGATCAGCGAGGCCGCCGCCGAATGCGGCCGCGCCGGCGCGCCGGCGCACGGCCGCGCGACCCACTTCGCCGCCGACGTCACCGAGCCCGGCGCGGCCGAGCGGATCCTCGCCGAGGCCGAGGACCGGTTCGGCTCGCTCGACGTCGTCGTCAACGGGGCGGGGCACGCACGCTGGCGCGACCTCGACGACATCCCGGACGCGGACTGGCAGCTCGCCTGGGAGATCAACGTGATGGCGCCGATGCGGCTGATGCGCGCCGCCGTCCCGCAAATGGCCGAACGCGGCTGGGGCCGGGTGGTCAACGTCTCCTCGACGGCGGGCAAGCGGCCCTCGGCGAAGATGGGCGAGTACTCGGTCGCGAAGGCAGCCGAGCTCTCGCTCTCGCGCCTCTACGCCGAGCGCTGGGCCGGGACCGGCGTGCTCGTCAATGCCGTCTGCCCCGGCCCCGTCAAGTCGGAGATGTGGATGGAGCCCGGAGGGCTTCTCGACCAGTCAGTGGAGATGCACGGCCACCCCGGCCGCGACGCCGGCCTCGACGCGGCCGGCTCCTCGCGACCGATCGGCCGGCTCGCCGAGGTCGACGAGATCGCCTCGGTGATCACGTTCCTCTGCTCCGAGCGAGCCTCCTACGTCCTCGGCGCCGCCTGGGGCGTCGACGGCGGCACCGTGCAGGTGATCATCTGAGCGGTCCGGGCGGCGCCGAGCTATCGCGGGCCTTCCTCGACCCCGTCGAGGCCGAGGGACTGCACGCCCACGGCCGCGACACCGCCGCCGTCCTCGTCCCGCTTTTCGGCTGGCCCGAACGGCCGGGCCTGATCTTCACCGAGCGCCGCCGTGACCTGCGCCGGCACGCCGGCGAGATCTCCTTCCCCGGCGGTCGTGCCGACCCCGGCGAGACGCTCGTCGAGTGTGCGCTGCGGGAGGCGCAGGAGGAGATCGGGCTCGACCCCGCAGCGGTCGAGATCGTCGGCGCGCTGCCGCCGACATCGACCGTAGTCACGTCCTTCAAGGTCCTGCCGGTGGTCGGCCTCGTTCCCGAAAGGCTCGCCCACACGCTGAGCCCGCACGAGGTCGAGCGGGTGATCGAGCTCGAGCTCGCTGAGCTCCGCGGCGCCTACGGGATGCGCCGGCTGATCCGCCGCGGAGTCCCTTTCCGGACGCCGACCTTCGACGTCGATGGCGCCTTCATCTGGGGTGCGACCGCACGGATGCTGCAGCAGTTCTTCGAGCGCCTCGACGGCTGACGGCGAGCTACGGTCCGGTCTCGATCGGCACGCCGATCAGGTTGCCCCACTCCGTCCACGAGCCGTCGTAGTTGCGGACGTCGGCCTCGCCGAGGAGCTCGCTGAGGACGAACCAGGTATGCGCGGAGCGCTCGCCGATCCGGCAGTAGACGATGATCGGCCCGCCGCCCGCGACCCCGGCATCGGCGTAGAGCCGTCGCAGCTCGCCCGCGGGGAGGAACGTGCCGTCCTCGCCGACCGTGTCCGCCCAGGGGACGAGAACGGCTCCGGGGATGTGGCCGCCGCGCTGCGCTCCTTCCTGCTCGTAGCCGGTCATCGCGATCAGCTCGCCGGTGAACTCGAGCCGGCTGCGGACGTCGACGAGCGCCGTCCCGCCCCCGATCGCCCCGGCGACGTCGTCGCGGTAGGCGCGGATCGAGTCGTCCGGCTCGGTCCGGTCGAAACGCGCCGGCGGATGGGCCACCGGATCGGCGCTGGTCTCACGACCCTCGGCGATCCACCGGTCGCGGCCGCCGTCGAGAAGCCGGACGGCGCCGTGGCCGTAGTAGCGGAAGTACCAGTAGGCGTACGCGGCGAACCAGTTGTGACGGTCGCCGTAGAGCACAACCATGTGCTCTCGCGAGATGCCGCGCGAGCCCATCAGGGCCGCGAACTCGTCCGGGCCGAGGAGATCGCGGCGGACCGGGTCCTGGAGCTGGCGCCGCCAGTCGAAGCCGATCGCGCCCGGGATGTGAGCCTCCGCATAGGCGGCCGGGTTCTCGTCGACCTCGACGATCCGCACCGAATCGTCACCGAGCCGGCCGGCCAGCCACTCGGTGCCGACCAGGACGTCCTTCGCGTAACCAGTCAATTCGCCTCGCTCACTGCAGTTCGGGTGGTACCGGGCACGATAGGGCTACCTCACGGCTGCAGGGAAGCCGTGGAACGGGACCGTGATCAGCGGTGCCGACGAGCGGGAGATCCCGCACGAGATCTTCAACCGCTGAGGACATCGCCGGCCGCGGCGGCCATGGCGGCGGTCCAGTCGCCGGCCGCATCGCGCTCGGCCGTGACCACCCGGACCGGGATCATCCAGGTCCGGCCGGCCCGTTCGACGAGCTCGGTGCCCGCCGCCAGCACCTCGGGATCGGCCGAGCCGGCGCCCTCGAAGACGAACCCGCGGACCGGGCTGTCGACGAGCTTCTCGAGAAGGCTTCCGAGCCGCAGCCTGTTGGCCGCCTCGATCTCTTCGGCGGAGCCCGTCGCGGAACCGAGCAGCCAGGCGACCACGGCGACGTCTCCGACGTGGTCGAGGACGGTCCCGACCCGGTCGGGGTCGGCGAGCGCCGGCTCGATCCCGGCGGATTCGATCGCCGCCAGGCCGTCCTCGCGCCGACTCGTACCGCGGACCGCCCAGCCCTCCGCGAGCAGCGCCCGACCGAGCTCGCGGCCGTGACAGCCGCATCCGACCAGCAACGCGCGAGCCAAGCCTTAGCCGTCCTCGCCGTCGGCGGGCTCGTCGTCACGGAGGTGACGATCGAGCTTCGACAGCGAACTCTCGTCCATCCGGCCGCGCTCGCGGACCCGCTGGTCCTCGCGGCCCATCCGCTCGGCATCGGCGGCAGTCAGCTCCGGCGCTCCCCGCCGCCGCCGGTACTCGTTCTGCGCGGCGATCATCTGGGCGACGTCGTCCTGCTCGAGCTTGAACTCGGTCTCGTAGTCGCGGGTCGGCCGCCAGTCGACGAGGTCGGCTCCGCTTCCCGGATAGGAGCGGGCCAGAAGGACGAGGACCGCGACGATGAAGGCGACCATCCCGAGCGTGATGAGGACGTAGTCCATTGCGCTCACCTCAGGTTAGCCCCTGCGAACCCGCGATCGGGGGCGGTATCGTCGCGGCATGGGAGCAGCCAGCCTGGCAAGCGTCGACGGCAGGATCGTTCCGCCCGAGGAGGCGACGATCTCGATCCTCGACGACGGGTTGATCCGCGGCGACGGGGCGTTCGAGGTGATCAAGCTCTACGGGCACCACCCGTTCCGCCTCGACGACCACCTCGCGCGGCTGCGCCGCTCGTCCGATGCGATCCATCTCGACTTCGACGAGGAGGTCCTGCGGGACGAGATCGCGGCGCTACTCGCCGACGGCGGCGACCCGGACGGCTGCCTGCGAATCGTCCTCACCCGCGGCGGTCGCCGCCTGCTGACGATCGAGGCGGTCCCGGACTGGCCCGACAGCGCCAGGGTCGCGCTCGTGACGCTCTCGCCGAGCGAGATCCTCGCCGGCGTCAAGTCGATCTCCTATGCCGCCAACATGCACGCGACCAGGCTCGCCGCCGACCGCGGCGCCGACGAGGCCGTCTACGTCGCCGCCGACGGCACCGTGCTCGAGGCGCCGACCTCGTCGATCTTCTGGACCGCCCCCGATGGGCGCCTGCACACGCCGGCGCTCGACGTCGGCATCCTCGACTCGATCACGCGCGCGGTCGTCGTCGACGCCCTTGACGTCGTCGAGGGCCGTTTTTCTCAGCAGGAGCTGCTCGGCGCCCACGCCGCCTTCCTCGCCTCGACGACACGGGAGATCCAACCGATCTCGTCGATCGACGGGTCCGAGCTCGAGGCGACCGGCGACGAACACGCCGCCGCCGCGGCGGCGGCGCTCCGGCACGCCGTCGAGACCGAGCGCGAGGCGGCCGGCGCGTGATCCGGTGAGCGGCCCGGTCGACGTCGCGGTCGAGCGCCGGGTCGCAGTCTGCACGATCGCCGACGAGGCGCATCGCAACGCGATCGGGCCGGAGCTCGCCGAAACCCTGATCGGCGTCCTCGAACGCCTCGACGCCGACGAGGAGGTCCGCGTCGTCGTCCTCGCCGGCAGCGGCGACTACTTCGCCACCGGCCCTGACATCCGCAGCTTCGCCGGAGGCGGACCGGCGACCGACACTGTGATGGCGAGCTTCTGGGAGCGACACCGCGCCCTCGCGAAGCCCTCGATCGCCGCCGTGGCGGGCTGGGCGCTCTCGACCGGCTGCGAGCTGGCGCTCGCATGCGACCTGATGGTGGTCGCCAAGGACGCCGCGTTCGGGCTGCCGGAGATCACCTTCGGCCTGATCCCATCCGGCGGCGCCACCCAGCGACTGACCCGGACCCTCGGCAAGCAGCGGGCGATGGAGCTGATCCTCACCGGCCGGCGGATGACCGGCAACCAGGCGTACGAGTGGGGGCTCGCGAACGTCATCATGGACCGCCGCGACGTCCTCGACCAGGCGGTGATGCTCGGCGAGCAGCTCGCCGAGCGGCCGCCGCTGGCGCTTCGCTACGCCAAGCGGGCGGTCCAGGCGGCTGATGAAGTCGGCCTCGAGGAGGGCCTCGAGCGGGAACGGAAGCTGTTCGCGCGAGCGCTCGCGACCGAGGACCGGGTCGAAGGTGTCCAGGCGCTGCTCGAGGGCCGCCGACCCGACTTCAGCGGAAGGTAGGGTCGCCGGCGTGAGCTCCCTCGACCGCCCGTCGCCGCCCGAGGCCTGCGAGCAGCACTTCCCGCCGATCGGCTCATACGGCTTCCTCTCCGACTGCGAGACCGGCGCGCTGATGGCGGCCAACGGCTCGATCGAGTGGATGTGTCTGCCCCGCTTCGACTCGCCGAGCATCTTCGGAGCACTGCTCGATCGCACCGCCGGAGCGACCCGGTTCGCCCCCGACGAGCGCGTCCCGGTGGCACGCCGCTACGAGCCCGGCACGAACGTGATCGAGACGACCTGGGCGACCGAGACCGGCTGGGTGATCGTCCGCGACGCGCTGATCGTCAACGCGGTCAGAACCCACGACGGGCGCAACCGGCTCGAGGCCGAGCACATGCTGGTGCGCTTCGCCCACTGCCCCGAGGGACACGCCGAGATCGAGCTGGTCTGCGAGGCGCTCCCCGACTACGGTCGCGGTCGGGTCGACTGGGACCTCGACCCCGAGCTCGGGGTCGCCACCGCAATGGTCGGCGGCCTGCCGCTGCGGCTCCAGGCCGACATGGACCTCGAACTCGACGACGACGGACGCCTCTGGGGCATTCGCAGGCTCGGGACCGACGAGAACGCCTTCTGCGCCCTGACCTGGTCGGACGAGGCCCGGCTGCCGGGCCACGCGGGCGAGGCCGCCCGGCAGATCTACGAGACCGGGCAGGCCTGGCGGCGCTGGCTCGAGCGGGGCAAGTTCCCCGATCACCGCTGGCGCGGCGAGCTCCAGCGCTCGGCGCTGACACTGAAGGGGCTGATGTATGCGCCGAGCGGCGGCATGGTCGCGGCGCTGACGACCTCCCTGCCCGAGAGCCCGGGCGGCGAGCGCAACTGGGACTACCGCTACACCTGGATCCGCGACGCGACCTTCACCCTCTGGGGCCTACACGTGCTCGGCCTCGACGACGAGGCACGGGACTTCATGGAGTTCGTCGAGCGGGCCACCGCCGACGGCGACGACCACCTCCAGATCATGTACGGGATCGGGGGCGAGAAGGAGCTGAACGAGAGCACCCTCGACCACCTCCACGGCTACATCGGTTCGCAGCCCGTGAGGATCGGCAACGCCGCCTACTCGCAACGCCAGAACGACGTCTACGGCGCCCTCCTCGACTCGATCTACATTCACTCGCGCGCCCTGGGCGGGGTCAGCGACAGCCTCTGGAGCATCGCCCGCCGGCAGGTCGAGGCGGCGATCGAGATCTGGGAGCAGCCCGACCAGGGCATCTGGGAGGCGCGCGGCGAGCCCAAGCACTACCTCTCCTCGAAGCTGATGTGCTGGGTCGCGCTCGATCGCGGCACCCGCCTCGCAAAGGCGCGCGGCGAGCGCGAGAACGCCGAGCGCTGGGGCGCCGAGGCTGACCGGATCAAGGACGACATCCTCACCCGCGGCGTCACCGCCGACGGGATCTTCCGCCAGCACTACGACACCGACGCGCTCGACGCCTCGACGCTGCTGGTCCCACTCGTCCGCTTTCTTCCATCCGACGACGAGCGCGTCGTCAAGACGGTCCTGGCGATCGCCGACGATCTGACCGAGCTGAACCTGGTGCTGCGCTACCGGGTCGAACACACCGACGATGGCCTCCACGGTGCTGAGGGAACCTTTTCGATCTGTTCGTTCTGGCTCGTCTCGGCGCTGGCTGAGATCGGCGAGCGCGATCGCGCCGCCCACCTCTGCGAGCACCTGCTGATGATGGGAGGAGCGCTCAACCTCTACGCCGAGGAGATCGAGCCGCACACCGGTCGCCAGCTCGGCAACTTCCCGCAGGCGTTCACGCATCTCGCGTTGATCAATGCCGTGTCGCAGGTCATCGCCGACGAGATGGCCGACGGCCGTCATCCCGACGAGCGCGCGGTCTTCAGCGAGATGCTCGCCGCCCAGGGTGACGGCGAAGACACCGAAGAGAACTGACGATGCGCCCGTTCCGGCCCGTCCTGATTGCCGGGGTCCTCGTCGCGTCGGCGTCCGCAACCCCGGCCGCGGCCAAGCCCGGCCCCTCCGGAACGGTCGCGATCGTCCGAGCAGCGCGTCGCTAGCCCGCTACGCGGTCCTCCTCGGCCTGCTCGATCCTCTCCTCGTCGGTCGGCGGTGTGTCACGCAGGTACCACTCGGCGTCGAGCGCGCCTCGCGTGCCGGAGCCGGCCGCGGTGACCGCCTGGCGGTAGGTGAAGTCGACGAGGTCGCCGATCGCGAACACCCCGGCGAGGTTCGTCCTCGTCGACGGCTCCTCGACCTTGACGTAGCCGTTGTCGTGGAGATCGACCTGCCCGGCGACGAGCTCCGAGCCCGGAATGTGACCGATCGCGACGAACGCGCCACCGACCTTCAGCTCCTCGGTCTCGTTCGTCTCCGCGTGGCGGATCCGGATGTGATCGAGAGCGCCATCGTCGCCGGCGACGAACTCCTCGGGAACGTAAGGAGTCATGAACCCGATGTTCTCGGCCTCGCGAGCCCGATCCTGCATGACCATCGAGGCGCGGAACTCGTCACGGCGGTGCAGGACCGTCAGCTTGTCGGCGTACTTGGAGACGAAGATCGAGTCCTCCATCGCGGTGTCGCCGCCGCCGATCACGGCCACGTCGCGGCCCTTGAAGAAGGCACCGTCGCAGACGCCGCAGGTCGAGACGCCGCGGCCGCCGAGCTCCATCTCGCCCGGGATGCCGAGCCGCTTCGGCTGAGCGCCCATCGCGAGGATCACGGTGCGGGCCCGGTACTCGTCGTCGCCGACCCAGACGGAATGGATTCCGCCGTCGGCGAGCTCGAGGCGGGTAGCGTCGTCGGTGATGAATCGGGTACCGAAGCGCTCCGCCTGGGCGCGGAAGCGGTTCATCAGCTCCGGCCCCATGATCCCCTCGGGAAATCCCGGGAAGTTCTCGACCTCGGTCGTGTTCTGGAGCTGCCCACCCCACTGGAAGCCCTCGATGACGAGCGGCTCGAGATCGGCCCGCGCCGCGTAGACGGCAGCGGTGTAGCCGGCGCACGCGCCGCCGACGATGATCACGTTCTCGATTCGCTCATCCGTCACTTCTGACTCCTCGCATCGGGCTCTCGCTGAACTCTACTTCATTTTGTAAAGTATTGGAAGGAGACGGGTCGTCCGGCACCGCTTCCATCTCATCATCATCGTCGACGGCGCGTCCTTCCGCCTCCCAGCGGGCGACCGTCTTCCGCAGCTGCAGGAAGGCGACGATCCCGGGCGGCAGCGGCATCCAGAAGGCGATCAGCCGGTAGACCAGGACCGCGGCGATCACCGTCGACGCCGACTCGCCGAAGATCACGAACGAGCCGATCAGCCCGCCGTCGACGGCGCCGACACCGGCCGGATCGGGTGCGAGGTTCGCCGCCATGCCGACGAAGAACCCCATGACCAGGACGCCGATCGGAAGCGCCACGCCGAACGCCATGAACGTAGCCCAGAGGATTCCGATGTTCGACGCCCAGAACCCGGCCGCGCCGATCGTCGCCAGCCCGCCCTTGCGGGGCTCGCGCACGAAGCCGAATGCGAGCTTCGTGCCGGTCGAGATGGTCGCCGGGACCTTGCTCAGCCTCAGCGCCGTCCGGCTCGCCCGGTTGTTGCCCTCGAGCGACAGCCGGCGCTCGAGATCGCCGGGCACGAGCATGACCAGCAGGAAGACGAGTACGACCCCGCCCGCGATCGCCGCCGGCACGATCGTCATCGACGCGGGGTTCGGCCCGGCCAGAACGCCGGTCTCGAGCAGGATCCCGAAGACGATCACGGCGATCACGTAGAACGCGTACAGGAGGACGAGGAACGCGACCATCCGCTCGGCCGCCTCGACCCGCCGCATCCCGGCCTTGCGCAGCGCCCAGTAGCTGAGGACGACGCCGCCAGCTCCGCCCGCCGAGAGCACCCGGGAGGCCGCGAGGCCGGCCATCGTGATCTGGTAGCTCTCGCGCCAGTCGAGGTGCACGAGGTTCTCGCCGATGACACCCCGGAAGAGGGCGACGTAGGAGCCGAACGCGAGCACGTTGAAGCCGACGGCGACCGCGAACCACTGCCACTCCCCCTCCCCCATCTTCTCGATCGCGTCCTCGAGGCCGATCAGCTTCGGCAGCAGGACGTAGATCGCCGCGAACAGCAGCAGGACGATCAGCGCCGTCAGGACCGCCCGGCGCGGGTCCTCGAACAGCGACGGCGCATCTTCGCCGGCCCCGGAGGGTCGCTGCCCCGCCGTCCGACCGACCCCCCCTTCTGCCTCTACGCGAGGCTCGTGCCTCGGGCTGATCTCCCGACCATCGGCCATCCTCGCGCATGTTCGCATCCCCGCCGGGGGTCGCGGGCGACGGCGCGGGCATCAGGAGTTGGCGGTCCGCTCGAGCTCCTGGACGGCGCGGCTGATGGCGAGCGCCAGCGGCTCCGCCAGCGGCTCGCCGATCCGGACCGCGGCGACGAGGCCGAGCCCGGCGAGAAGGTCGATCACGTAGTGCTCGCCGAGGTAGACGAGGGCGAGGCCGAGCACGCCCGCGTATGCCCACGCCGCCGCGCCGACCGTGCGGCTCGACTCCGTCAGGAGGATCGCCGCCAGCACCGACGCGCCGAAGTGGAGCGACGGCATCGCCGCCCACGGGTTGCCGTCGACGGTGTCGTACATCCTCGGCCACGCGCCCTTGAAGGTCTCCTCGCCGACCGCGAGCATCCGTCGCTCGACGCGGTCGTCGCCGGTGTAGCCGTTTGCCGCCGCCCACCAGGGAGGCGCGGTCGGAACCGCGATGTAGGTGGCGCATCCGAGGTCGAACGCCGCCCCCATCTGGCGCGCGGCCCGAGCGAAGCGCCGCTCGTCGCGGACGAGGATGTAGAGGAGCGAGACGTGCGGCTCGAAGAACCACGCCCAGTGGGCGAACGTCAGGAACCGGTCAAGCGCTGTGACCGATCCGTCCGCCGGCGTGAATCGCGCCTGTAGGCGCGAGTTCGGGAGGCGGCCACCACCGACCGCACGGTCGAAGCGGATCGGATAGCTGATCTTGAGCCGGCGGCGCAGCGCCCGGGGGTCGTCGTAGGGAAGCTCGTGGACCATCGTGAACGCCCACATCTGCTGGGCGAACAGGATCGCGTCGCGGGTCTTCGTCCGCGATTTCAGCGTCGCCAGACCGACGGGACCGGCGACGGTGGCCGCGACGGTGGCCGCCGGCGGCAGCCGAAAGCGCTTGCGGAGGACCGGCACCGCGACCGACGCCGCGATCGCGGCGACGGCCGCGCCGCGGAGCAACGGGCGCAGCCGGGACCTGCTCCCGCGGGATGAGTCGGCCGCCAGAGTCAAAGCGCGGCGAGTATAGAAGCCGCTTCGGGAGGGCAGGCCGGCATCTGCCGGGCGTGGCCCCTAGAATGGCGGCGCCTTGGAGGCCCCTCGCAGAAGAGCAGTCCTTTTCTCGCTTGCCGCAACCGCCGGCGCGCTCGCCGCGATGCCTGAACTGGCCTCCGCGGATCTGCTCGCGCCGGACTCGGCGGCCTCCGACGGGGCCGGCAGCGCCCGCACCCTCTACGTGATCATGGCCGTCGTCGCCACGCTGATCGTGATCGCGGTCCTCGGCGGCATCGCGCGCGCGCTCCGTTCTCGCTCGGTCGCCACCGCCGGTGACGACGCCCGCCGCACCCGCGGCAACCGCTCGGTCCAACTTCGAGTCGGCGCCGGCCTCGGCGTCTTCGCCGTCGTCCTCTTCGTCGTCGGGATCATCTTCACCGGCAAGGCAACCGAGGTCGACGCCTCCGCCAACGACCCGATCACGATCGACGTCGACGCCCAGCAGTGGGTCTGGCGCTACGCCTACCCGGTCGACGCTCCCGCCGCGGATGGCTTCAACGACGACCAGGCCTACAGCTACCAGGAGCTCGTCGTCCCGGTCGACACCCCGATCAACCTCGAGATCTCCTCGATCGACGTCTTGCACCGCTGGTCGGTGCCGGCGCTCGCTCTGACCGCCGACGCCGTGCCCGGCGTCACCAACGAGGTCTCGTTCATGGCGACCGAGACGGGCACCTACGAGGGAGCCTCGAAGATCTTCTCCGGCCCCGGCTACGCGACGATGCGGACGCGCGTGATCGTCGTCGAGCCCGACGAGTACGAGGCTTTCCTGCAGTCCCGCGTGGACGGAATCAAGGAGGCACGCTCGGCGGTCCAGGAGCGCGTTCAGAGCGGCACGGCGCCGGGAGTGAGGTTCGAGCAGAAATGACGCCGCTGCAGACCGCTTCCCACCCCGAGGTCGTCAGCGAGCAGGTCCCGCGCGCGCAGAAGCCGTGGATCACCCTCATCACCAGCGCCGAGCACAAGGCGGTCGGCCGGATGTACATCGCGACCGCGCTGTTCTTCGCGAGTGCCGCCATCGCCGAGTTCCTGATGATGCGACTGCAGTTGATGATCCCGGAGAACACGCTGATCCGACCTGAGATCTTCGACCGGCTGCTCTCCGCCTTCGGCGTCACCTCGCTGATCCTCTTCGCGCTGCCGCTGCTGATCGGGCTGATGTCGGTCGTCGTGCCGCTGCAGATCGGCGCCCGCGGCATGGCCCTGCCCCGCCTCCACCATCTCTCCTACTGGCTCTACGTGTTCGGCGGGGTGCTGATCTACGGAAGCTTCCTCTACCGGCCCTCCGAAGCCGGAATCCTGGCGCTGCCGCCCCTCTCCTCATCGGAGTTCCTGCCCGGCGCCGCGGTCGACGCTTGGCTGACGGGCTTCGCCCTCGTACTCCTCGGCTTCCTCTGCTTCGCGGTCAGCATGATCGCGACGCTTCGCAACTCGCGCGCCCCGGGGATGGCGCTGCAGCGGATGCCGATGTTCTCCTGGGCCGCCGGCATCGTCAGCTACACGCAACTCGTCGTCGCCCCGATCTTCCTCGGTGCGATCGCGATGCTGATCATCGATCGCCACTACGGCGGCGTCTTCTTCAACTCCGGCGAGGGGGGCAAGCCGATGCTGTTCGAGCACCTCGCCTCGATCTTCATCTCGGGCGCCGTCGTCTCGCTGCTCGTCGGCGCGATGGCGGCGATCTCGGAGATCCTCTCGACCTTCTCGCGACAGCCCCACTTCGGGCACCGGACGCTCGCCGGATCGCTCGTCGCACTTTCAGTGCTCGCCATCCTCGCCTGGATGCAGAACATGTACTCGGCGCCGATCCCAGACGGCTTCCTCTACTTCGCGATGCTGATGGCCCTCGCCGCGATCGTCCCGGTCGGACTGATCCTCTTCAACTGGATCGCGACGATGACCGGCGGGGCCAAGCGCCAGGGGATGCCCTTCAAGTACGCGATCGGCGCGATCGTCCTGCTCGTGATCGGGCTCGCCGGCAAGCTCGTCACCGCGGTCGTCCCGGTCGGCGCCCTGCTCGCCGGCAGCACCTTCACGACCGGCACCAGCTTCGCCCTGATCGCCGGCGCCGGCGTCCTCGGTGGCTTCGCCGGCCTCTACTACTGGTTCCCGAAGCTCTCCGGCCGCATGATGGGCGACGCGCTCGGAATCACCTCCTACTGGCTGCTGATCGTCGGCGCCGTCGTCTACGCACTGACGACGATGCTGGCGGGGCTCGAGGGGATGGCCGTCGACGTGGCCAAGTTCTACGGCGACAGCGGCCTCGACGTCCTCAACCTGATCGCCTCGATCGCGGCGATCCTCTTCGTCCTCGGCTTCATCCTGACGATGCTCAACGCCGCCGCCAGCTACAGGCACGGCATCGAGGTCGGCCCCGATCCCTGGCAGGGCAGCACGCTCGAGTGGTTCGCCCCCTCGCCGCCGCCGGTCCACAACTTCGACCTGATCCCCGATGTCCGCAGCGCCGAGCCGCTGGACGACATCCGCGAGGCGGTTCGCCGCCGCGCGACCCGGTGGTACCCACCGGCGGCCAGGACCGAGGAACGGGAACCGGAGGCCGTCACGGTCGGCGCCGGGGATGCGGCGGCAACGGGGACCGAGGCGGCCGGAGCGGACTCCACACCCGCCGAACGGAACGAAGACGACAGCCCGGTAGCCTGAGCGGCATGTCCTCCCGTCCCAACCCGGTGGCAAGCGCGACCGCCGGGATCCCGTCGCGATGGAATCCTCGGCAGGCATAGCCGAACGCGTCGAGCGCCCCGAAGCCGGGGTCGGCCAGCCGGCCGGGGCCGGCCGGGGGCCGGTGCCCGCGCGACGCTCGCAGACGACGCGCCTCGACGTCGCCGAGGTGGTCGCGCACGCGCGTGACTACGTAGCGCTGACGAAGCCGCGGATCATCTCGCTGCTGCTCTGGACGACGGTCGCGACGATGTTCGTCGCGAAACCCAGCGGCCTCGCCTTCTCGACGATCTTCTGGACCTGTATCGGCGGCTACCTCGCCGCCGGCGGCGCCGGAGCGATCAACCACTACATCGACCGCGACATCGACGCCCGGGTAGGCCGGACCAAGGGCCGGCCGATCGTCGCCGGCCGAGTCCGCCCCGTCCACGCGCTCGTCTTCGGGATCATCCTCGGGGTCCTCGCCGTCGCCCAGCTCTGGGTCACCGTCAACGGCCTCGCCGCCGCTCTCTCGTTCCTCGGGCTGCTCGGCTACGTGCTCCTCTACACCGTCTGGCTGAAGCGCCGAACGCCGCAGAACATCGTCATCGGCGGCGTCGCCGGGGCGATCCCGCCGCTGGTCGGCTGGGCCGCGGCGGCCGGGAGCCTGTCCGTCGACTCCCTGTTCCCGTTCATGTTCGTCTTCCTCTGGACGCCGCCGCACTTCTGGGCACTGGCGCTGCTGATCTCCGACGACTACGAGAAGACCGGGGTCCCGATGATGCCCGTGGTCCGCGGCGAGCAGTACACCCGGAACCGCATCCTCCTCTACACCGTGCTGCTGGTGGCCTTCACCTTCGTTCCGTTCGTCACCGGTTTCTTCGGCGCCGTCTACCTGGCCGCGGCGGTGGTCCTCGGTGCGCTGTTCCTCGGCGGCTCCGTGCACCTGCTCCGGAGCCCCTCGCGCCGGACGGCGCTGCAGCTGCATCTGGGCTCGCTCGCCTACCTGTTCCTCCTGTTCGGCGCGATGGCGGCCGACAGGGTCCTCGCCGCTTGATTAGATTTCAGCCTCGATGGATCGCCGCAAGGCAAACAAGAGCATCAACTCCGGCCTCGTCGCGGCCGGCATCGCGTTGTTCATCTTCGCGCTGACTTTCTACGCCGCCGTCCTCTACGTCGGCGGCTGAGCGATGACCGCTCGCGGCGACATCGAGACCGCCGAGCCGACCGAGCTCATCTACGTGCCCAACAACTCGTGGGCGCCGGTGATCGTCGCCGCGGGCGTCGCGTTCATCCTCGCCGGCTTCTTCAAGGGCTGGTCGCTGTGGGTGATCGGTGCCGTCATCCTGCTCCTCGGAATGCGCTCCTGGTGGCGCCTCTCCAACGACGAGATCGAGGGCATGCGCCGCGAACAGCGCGCCGACACGGCTGTGATCCCCGCCGAGCCGGTCCGTCGCAAGCGCTGAGCCGCTGCGCCTCCCGCTGAGAGGCGCTCAGCGCCGGTCTGAGGGGCGCTCCCGGGTCTAGCCGGGTGTCATCGCCGACGTCGCTCCGTCGGACGTCCAGACGCGCATGATGTCGCGCATCGAGAGGACGCCGACGAGATCGCTGTCCTCGCAGATCACGAGATGGCGGATACCGCGCGCGGCCATGTCCGCCGCAGCCCGCTCGAGGCTCCAGTCCGGCGCCGCCGTGATCACCGAGCCGCTCATGTGATCCCCGACGCGCTCGCCGTCGGGGTCCTCGCCGCGCCCGATCGAGACCAGCACGTCCCGCTCGCTGATGATCCCCGGACCGGGAGCCTCCTCGTCGATGACGATCGCAGCCCCGACGCCCTTTTCGGTCATCATCCGGGCCGCCTCGCGCAGCGTGTGACCGGGCCCGACCGTCAACACCACCTTCGACATGCCTTCCCGTACTTCCATCTCAGCCCTGTGCCTCCGTTCCTCGCCGCTCACCCGGCCGGCTCACCCGGCCGGTTTGTGCTGATCGTCTCAACCCTAGCGAATGGGCTCGGGCAGGCGTCAGAGCGGGGTCGCCGACCTATAGGATTCGCGCCGTGAACCGACCTCGAGCCAAGGCAGCGGGACTGATTTCCCTTGGCGTTGCCGTCGTCGCCCTGCTGAGCGGGTGCGACCTCCAGGAGAACGCCGACACCGACAACGGCCGGCAGCTGTTCATCGAGAACTGCGGCACCTGCCACTACCTCAGTGAGGCCGGCACCACGGGCAATCTCGGTCCCGACCTCGACGCCGCGTTCGCCGCTTCGCGCGCCGCCGGCATGGACCAGGACACGATCGAGGGCGTCGTCACCGATCAGATCTCCCACCCCCGTCAGACCGATCCGAGCGATCCGTCCTACATGCCGGCCGACATCGTCACCGGCCAGGACGCCGACGACGTCGCCGCCTACGTCGGCTCGGTTGCCGGCGTCCCCGGCATCCAGCCACCGACGGCTCCGGGCGGCCCGGGCGGCCAGGTCTTCGCGAACAACGGGTGCGGAAGCTGTCACACCTTTGCGGCCGCGGGCTCACAGGGAGCCGTCGGGCCGAACCTCGACGAGGGTCTGCAGGGTCAGACTCCGGCCCAGATCGAGACCAGCATCGTCGCCGCCAACGAAGACATCGTCAAGGGCTTCCAGCCGAACGTGATGCCCCAGAACTACGAGTCGACGATCGACCCGAAGGACCTGAAGCTCCTCGTCGACTTCCTCTACGAGAACGCCGGCAAGACCCCGAAGCAGTAGCCGGACCGGGGCTCAGGCGCCCGGTCCGCCGGAATCGTCCTCGTCGGGCTCGCCGAGCATCTGCGCCAGCCACCCTCCGGCCCTCCAGAGCCCGACGGCGATCGCGATGACGCCGAGGATCGCTCCGAGCGTCGCGCTGATCAGGACCGCGCAGGCGATCACGATCACCGCGACGGCGATGATCATCACGAGGATGCGGAAGGCGTCCTCCTCGGACTGGAACGGGTTGCGCAGTTCCTTCTCGGGCATCTGCCGATGATGGCAGTCGGCCCGCTCGGGCCAACGGACACCCGTCACGGATAGGTTCCCCTGGTGCGCGTCGCCCTCTATCTGCTCGCCTGCCTCGCCGGGCTCGTCCTCGGGCTGCTCGGCGACGAGCCGGGAATCGTTCTCGCGCTGATCGCCGTGATCCTCTACCCGGTCGGCGTCACGTTCCTGACCGCAGGCGGGGACGACCGGCGCCCGCCGCGATCGTCTCCGCTCGGTCCGGCGCTGCTCGCCGGAGCCGCCGGCACGCTCCTGATCGTCTTCCTGATCCGGCTGGCCGTCGCCGCCCCCGGCTGGGTCGACCCGCTCAGCGCCGACTGCGGCGGGCCCTCGACCGGGGCACAGCAACTCGCCACCTGGTTTGCGACCGTCGCCTTCCTCGTCTCCGCGCTTCCCGAGGCCGTGACGGTGGCCGCGATCGGCGGCCGTCTGCGGCGCACGGGCCCGCTCGTGACGCTGCCGCTCTCGCTCACCTTCTACCCTGTGGCGGTGGCCCTGTCCGGCATCGCCATCATCGTCGCCTCCTGGGCGACCTCCTGCTGACCGTGGCTCTCGACGCCCGTTCGTGAGAAGCTTCCGACGATGTCCCTGCACCGCGATCACCCGGGGATCAGCCGACCGCCGGACTCAGCCGACCGGGCCGCGCAGGCGGCCGGGGAGTTGAGCGAGCAGCGGGCCCGGGAGCTCGCCTCCCATTTCGCCGCCACCCATGCCGACCGCGAGACGCATCAGTGGCTGCCGCGCCGGAGCGAGAACGGATGGCAGATCGTCAAGATCGCGCTGAAGCCCCCCGAGAGCAACCTGACGGCCGAGACCAGGGCGGCCGAGCGCCCGGACGTCGCCGACGACCCGAGATCGGCCCACTACCGCAACGCGGGCCCTTACGCGGGGACGTAGGGCGCGAGCCGGGCCCTCGCTCCGGTGCTGCATGGCGAACTGGTGGCCACAGTGGTCACCGATTGGCCATTTCTAGAGGATGTACACGGTCGTGTAGACGATGATCCACATGACGTCGACGAAGTGCCAGTAGATGCCCGGCACCTCGACGCCCAGGTGGTCCTTGGCGGCGGTCCCGAAGTGACCGCGCCAGGCGCGGATGTTGGCGAAGCTGAGCAGCAGGAGCCCGACGAAGACGTGGGCGCCGTGGAGGCCGGTGAGACCGTAGAAGATCGAGCCGAAGGCGCCGTCGCGGGCGCTGAAGCCGATGTGAACGTATTCGTTGATCTGGACGAAGAGGAAGGTCGCGCCGAGCAGCCAGGTCATCGCCAGACCGAGCTTCATCGCGTTGCGGTTTCCCTTGCGGGCTCCCTCGAGCGCCCAGTGGACGGTGAACGACGAGGTGACGAGAATCGCGGTGTTGACGCCCGCGACGAGCTTCGGCAACTCGAAGCCCTCGGGCGGCCACACGTCGGACGGATTCGAGACTTCGCGGAGGAAGAAGTAGGACGCGAAGAAAGCGCCGAACAGCATCGCCTCGGAGACGATGAAGAGGAGGATGCCGAGCGTCTGACGGTCGATCTTCGACGACGCGTGGGCCTCGGGCGGCCCGTGGTGCTCGTGCGCGGGGGCGCCGGCGGCGATCGAAGCGGACTCCATCAGGCCTCCCCTCCCTCGGTGCCGGCTCCGACCGTGACCGGGGCGGCCGTCGTCCGGGCGCCGGAGCCCGACTCGAAGTGGGTGACCGGATCGTCGGTGATCTCCTCGATCCGCTCGATCAGGCCGCCGGCGAGCCACTGCGACTGACGGCCTGCCAGGGTCGAGACGAGGATGTCGTCGACGCGGTAGTGCTCGATCGCGTTGCGGACGGCGGCGAACGGCTCCGAGCCGCCCATCGGCTGCCCGGTGGCGTCGGCCTCGACCCGGTAGAGGGCCGCCATGGTCGCTGCGAGCCGGTCGCAGACCTCCTCGCGAGTGATCTCCCCGGATGCCGGTGAGATGAACGTGAAGCGGTGCGGCTGCTCCTCGTGCAGCTCGACCAGATGCCGGACGAGGTCGGGGGCGTTGACGGTCTGGGTGGCGATCACGAGCGTATGGGTGACGTCCCAGCGGACGGCGTCGTCCTCGATCCGGACCGGGACGTGCTCGACCGGAACGTCGGTCCGGCTCCGCGCCCACTCGATCAGGTCCTTGCGGGCCAGGCCGAACCGGGCCTCGGGCAGGCTCGAGAAGAGGACGTAGCCGGGCGAGAAGGCGCGAACCGCGTCGTCGAAGGCGAGCGGCGGCGACGGATCGA
This sequence comes from uncultured Conexibacteraceae bacterium, assembly GCA_963784885.1. GTDB lineage: Bacteria > Actinomycetota > Thermoleophilia > Solirubrobacterales > 70-9 > RHKX01. The sequence continues at coordinate 261,671 of CAWATA010000002.1, read as the reverse complement.
AGATCGCAGCGACCGAGTTGAGGCCGAAGTCCTCGAGGATCTCCTGCGTGACCTCGACGCGGCTGAGGGCGGCGTCGCGGACCTCGCCGACGTCGACGATCTGCCCGGCGACGGGCTGATTCTGCGGGGCGGCGATCGCGATGCTGCCGGCGCCGGCATCGACGAGCTCGCGGATCCGGCCGAGCAGCTTCCGGCCGCCGGCGACCTCGTTCAGGAACGCCAGTACGGTCGCGCCCTCGATGTCGTCGGGGATCTCGGTCGGGTTGTGGGAGAGATCGCTCACTTCGCGCCTCCGCCTCCGGCCGCCCCGACCACCGAGGGTTTCGGCTCGGGCACCTCGGCACCGTCCTCGCCGTGCATGATCGCGTGGCGGGCGCCGGGAACGCCGAATTCGTAGGGACCGCCGACGACCCGCGGGATCTCGTCGAAGTTGAACACCGGCGGCGGCGAGGAGACCTGCCACTCGATCGTCTTCGCGCGCCACGGGTTCGGGCCGGCCTTCGGGCCGTACTTCCAGCTGACGACGACGTTGTAGATGAAGATCAGCTGAGCGGCGCCGAGGATGAAGCTGAAGATCGTGATCACCAGGTTCCAGTTGCCGAACTGGGCCGCGTAGTCGGCGACCCGGCGCGGCATCCCCTCCATCCCGATCCAGTGCATCGGGAGGAACGTGCCGAGCATGCCGACGAGGGTCCCGTAGAAGTGCCAGCGCCCGAGCCGCTCGTCGTACATCCGCCCGGTCATCTTCGGGAACCAGTGGTAGACCCCGGCGAAGATCGTGAACACCGAGCCGCCGAACAGCACGAAGTGAAGGTGGGCGACGACGAAATAGGTGTCGGAGACGTGGATGTCCAGCGGGATCATCCCGAGCATGACGCCGGAGATGCCGCCGATCACGAACGTGACCAGGAACCCGAGCGCGAACAGCATCGACGTGTTCTCGATGTGCAGCTTCGAGTCGAACAGCGTTCCCAGCCAGGAGAAGATCTTGATCCCGGTCGGGACCGCGATCAACAGCGTCGTGATCATCATCGGCACGCGCAGCCACGCGAACATGCCGGAGACGAACATGTGGTGCGCCCAGACGGCGAAAGCGAGCACGACGATGCCGAGCAACGCCAGCGCCATCAGTCGATAGCCGAAGATCGTCTTGCGGGCGTGGGTCGAGATCACCTCCGAGACGATCCCGAAGCCCGGCAGCATCATGATGTAGACGGCCGGGTGGGAGTAGAACCAGAAGATGTGCTGGTAGCTGATGACGTCGCCGCCGGCGGCAGCCTGGAAGAAGTTGGTGCCGAGCGCGCGGTCGAGCAGGACCATGAACTGGGCGCCGGCGATGAACGGCGTCGCGCCGACGACGAGCAGCGAGGTCGAGAGGTTCGCCCAGACAAGCAGGGGCATACGCCAGAAGTTCATACCGGGCGCACGCATGGTCACGATCGTGACCAGGAAGTTCAACGCCGTCGCGACCGATGAGGCGCCGGCGAACTGGACGCCGAGGTTGAAGAACGACTGCCCGAGCGGCGCCCCGGTCGAGAGCGGCGCATAGCCGGTCCACCCGGCGTCGAACGCGCCACCCGGAGCCAGGAAGCTGGCGAGGAACAGCAGGCCGCCCATCGGCAGCATCCAGAACGAGAGCGCGTTGAGGCGCGGGAACGCCATGTCAGGCGCGCCGATCATCAGCGGCAGCACGTAGTTGGCGAGGCCGGCGAAGACCGGGACGATGAAGAGGAAGATCATGATCGCGGCGTGGGTCGAGAAAAGGCCGTTGAAGAGGCCTGGGTCGACGATCTGGGTGCCGGGCTGAGCGAGCTCGGCGCGCATCAACATCGCGAGCAGGCCGCCGATCAGGAAGAAGATGAAGGTCGTGACGACGTACTGGATGCCGATCACCTTGTGATCGGTGTTGAACTTGAAGTAGTCCTTCCAGTTCTTCGCGCCGTGCTGTGAGTGGTCCTCGGGGATCGTCGGGGCGCCGGCTGCCCAGCGGAACCAGTAGTCGAAGCAGCCGAGCCCGACCAGATAGCCGATCGGGGCGGTGATCGCCGGGACGATCACGTGCGGGTAGCCGGTCTGCTCGGTCTGGAAGATCTCGAGGCCGCTGATCGCCCGCAGGGCCACCACGAGGCCGAAGCCGAATGCCGCGCCGAGGATCAGGCCGAGGATGGCTCGGGGCTGCCCCGGGGCTTTGAGCGTTGCTACCACGTCGTCGGGAACCTCCTGATCACTTCGTGACCTCGTCGCTGTAGACGCCGGCACCGTTGCCCCCCGCGGCACCGGCGCTCACGTTTCCTTCGGGAATCTTCTCCTGGTCGGCGGCCCACGCATCGAAGTCGCCCTGGCTCTCGACCACGGCGGCGGCGCGCATGGTGGCGTGACCCCAACCGCAGAGCTCGGTGCAGACGACCGAGTAGGTGCCCTCGACGTCGGGGGTCACGCGGACCGTGTTGTCGATTTGGTCGCCGCCGGGTAGGTCGGAGCCGGGCACGAGATCCCGCTTGATGCCCCATTCCGGGACCCAGAAGCTGTGGATGACGTCGAGCGCGTTCAGGTGGAGGTCGAGCTGGGTGCCGACGGGAACGTGGAGCTCGTTCGAGGTGACCCCCTGCTCGGGGTAGTCGAACCGCCAGGCGAACTGCTGGGCGGTTACGTCGACCTGCATCGAGTCCGCCGCCTCGGCCTCGATGTCGTCGAGCACGATCGTCGAGTAGATACCGAGCGCCAGGACGATGATCGTCGGAATCGCGGTCCAGATGATCTCGAGCTTGGTGTTGCCGTGGATCGGCTCGCCGTCGGACTCGTCGCCCGGCTTCGCCCGGTACTTCCAGATCGCGTAGATCATCATCACCATGACGACGCTGAAGACGGCCGTGCTGAGGACGATCGTCACGTTCAGCAGGGTCACGATCTGGCCCTTTTCGGTCGACCCGTCGAGGCCCAGCCAGTCGATGTTGACCATGATCAGCGAGACGACCACGGTCAACGCGAGCGCGGCTCCGGCGAGCTTCAGGAATGTGGCGCGAGACATGTCCTTCATGGGCCGCCGAGCATTCTATTGAGTGAGCGGCGCGTGTTCGTTGAGGGCGATCGGCGCCGATGTGCTAGCGATCGGCGCTGTCGTCCCCGGGGACCTCGACAAGGGCGTCGAGTTCCCCCTGGGAGGCCGAGACGACCGTCCTCGCGACGCTCTCCCAGCTCCAGCGCTCGCGGACGACCGCCGCGAGATCGTCACTCGCGGACCGGCGCTCGGCCGCCGGCAGCGCCAGCCACCGGTTCAGCCGGTCGGCGATCGCGGTTACCGGATCCCCGCTCAACGGGAACGCGGTGATGTCGGCGATGTCGGCGGGAAGCCGCTCGGCGAGCGCCGCCGCGACCTCGGCGAGTCCGGAGTGGTCGGCGCAGACCGGCAGCGCGCCGGTCGAGGCCGCCTCCGCCGCGACCATCCCGAACGCCTCCGGGAACGTGCTCGGGACCACCATGGCGTCGCTCGAGCGGACCGCCTCGGCCACCTCGCCGTACTCGAGCCGTCCCGCCCAGTCGATCGTGCCGGCGGCGGCTCGGGCCTGATCGGCATAGCCGTCGGGCGGATCGGCCAGGAACGCGCCGAGACGGGTCAGCGGCGCCTCCTTCCCGCCCTCGAGCGCCCAGCCGAGCCGGGCGACCTCGCGGGCTTCGCCGAGGTCGCCGGCCGCGAGCGCCCCGGCGAGGCGCTGCAGCCCGTCGCGATACTCGCCGAAGCCGACCATCAGCAGGCGCGCCCCCGGATGGCTACCCGCGACGAGCGGCCAGGCGGCGAGCAGCAGGTCGCAACCCTTCGAGACGATCAGCTTGCCGACGAAGACGATCCGCGGCCCCTCGGCGGCGGCGTAGGAGCGCAGCGCCGCTGCCGCCTCACCGAGGTCGCGCCCGAGCCCGCCGGGCGCGGCCGATTCGAGGACGGTCGCAAGCGCCTCGAGCTCGCCCGCCGCTTCGGCTCCCACCGGCAACGGTGAGAAGGCCGCGACGTCGACGCCGGGCGGCCCGAGCCGGGTCTTCTCGATCAGACCGCCGAGCTCGAGGGTCTCCCAGAGGCTCTCGGCGGTGTGGCGGGAGCCGACGAGCACCGCCCGCGCCGCCTCCATGCCCTCGCGGGCGTAGGGGAGGAAGCGGGGGTGCGGCATCACCGTGTAGGAGAGCGCGCTGCCGTGGACCTTGGCTGCGAACGGGCCGAGCGCGTCGGCGGCCCGGGCGAGGATGACCGGCCCCATCACCAGGTGGTTGGCGAGGGCGGCGTCGATCCGACCCGCACGGGCGCAGACATCGCCGACGGCCGCCACGTTCGCCGCGATGTAGGACTCGACCTCCGCCTCGCTCAGGTCCGGGAACGGCCGGGCGTCGAAGCCCGCGTAGCTGTCGGCCACGTACAGCGGCAGGACGCCGCCGATATCGGGCAGATAGGCGGTGATCGAGCCGTCACCGGGCGCGGATCCGGCGGCGTCGGTCACCGCGAGGCTCCCGCTCTCCCAGGTCCCGACGGCGTCGACCCAGTCGAGCGATGCGGCCTCGCGGTCCTGGCAGAGCAGGTGGACGTCGTGACCGAGTCGCGAGAGGGCCTGAGCGAGGTTGGCGTTGTAGACGTTGCTGCCGGTGCCTCGGAGCAGATACCCGTGGAAGATGAGGACGTGCATGCCGCCATCCTGGCGGGCCGACCGGATAAGGTTCCGCCCGTGCCCGAGCATCAGACCTACAGAATGCGCGCCCCGGCTTCCGGCCGCGAGGCTTTCGTCGAGGCCGATCCGGACGGCGTCTATCGCGATCGCGAGACCGGTGAGGAGCTGAAGCCCGTCACCCGGGTCCTCCCCCTCGCCCCCTCGCCCTCGGCGCTGCTGCGCGCCCCCGAGAACCTCACCGAGTGCCGTCGCTGCCGGCAGCTGATCGGCATCGACCTCAGCGACTGCCCGCACTGCGGCCTGCGCCAGGAAGCCACCAACGGCGAGTCCTGATGCCGGCGCGGGCTCCGCTCCGCGTCCTCGGCGCCTCGGCACTCGCCGCGGCCTTCATCGCCGCGGCCGGATGCGGTGGCGGCGAGGATTCGACCAGCACCGTCACGGCGCCGACGACGACCGCGCCGATCACGTCGAGCACGACGTCGACGACCCCGACCGTGCCGACCACTACATCGACGACCCAGACGACCTCCACCACTGCTCCGACCACCACGACGTCGACGTCGGGCGCCGACCCGACGAAGCCGGACGGCGCCAAGAACGACACCAAGGGCAACGCGAACACGCCCGAGGGCGCCTTCGATCAGTTCTGCGAGGACAACCCGGGCGCCTGCGGCTGACCGCCGGCCGGGACGCGCGCGCTACTTCTTGCCGCCGCCGCTGGGCACGAAGTAGGCCCAGTAGAGCAGGCGCTCGCCCTTGAACTGACAGCCGTACTGCCGGGTCGAGCCCTTCTTCTGCTGGGGCTTCGCCTTCTTGGCGTCCTGGTTGCAGGTGCCGTCGTCGCGACTGGCGCGCCACTTGTTGTCGTTGCTCGGCAGACCAGCCGCGAAGTAGGGACCCCAGGTGACCGTGGTGATCGCGACGCGCAGGCCCTTCTTGACCTTCAGCGGCTTGCGGAGCGTGAAGATCGGATCGCTGCCCAGCTTGGTCGAGAGGGCGACCGGCGGCGTCTGCTTGACCAGCTTGTACTTGCCCTTCTTCTTCGGCTTCAGGATCGAGATCCGCGCCGAAGCCTTGCCCTTGAACTTGTTGTCCGGGAAGAAGGAGTCGAAGGCGGTCTGATCGGACTTGTTCGGCTCGCCGAGATGGACCGTCCAGGCGACGATGTGACCGCCGGAGGGCACCTTCGAGACGCCCTTCTGACCGTCCGCGACGGTCTGGAACCCGGTCACCGAGCCCGCAACGTTGCAGCTCTTCGGGCACGCCGGATCCGGGGTCTTCTTCGTCTTGCCGATGATCTTCGCCGACTTGGCGTCCGCGTCGCGGACGCTCAGCGCGGCCACGGTGGCGAAGCCGAGCAGTGCGAGCAGGCACGCGATCGCAGTAGCGGCGCGGTTTCTGGGTGTGGCGTTGAAGTCCATCAAGGGTTCCTAACACTCGTGCGGCCGCACGGTTGCGGTCGGGGATTCCCGATGTCTGACTGATCTTAGGTACCCGGGAGGCCGGATTGCACTCATTCGGACGTAGGATGAATGGGGATGCCCGCGATCGAGGTCGACAATCTGCAACGGGCGTTCTCGGCCGACGTGCTCGCGGTTGCGGGGATCGACCTCGAGGTCGCCGAGGGCGAGATCTACGCGTTCCTCGGCCCCAACGGGGCCGGCAAGACCACGACGGTCCGGATGCTGACCACGCTGCTGCGGCCGACCGGCGGGACCGCGCGGGTCGCCGGGTTCGACGTCGTCGAGGAGCCGGCGGCGGTGCGGTCGTCGATCGGGGTCGCGCTCCAGGAGGCGGCGCTCGATCCGCTGATGACCGGCCGCGAGCTGATCCGGATGCAGGCCACGCTTCACGGGATCCCCCGCGAGGAGGGCCGTCGTCGCGCCGACGACCTGCTCCGGCGGGTCGGGCTGACCGAAGCCGGCGACCGCCGCGTCGGCACCTACTCGGGCGGGATGAAGCGGCGGCTCGACCTCGCGTCTTCGCTGGTCCACGAGCCGCGGGTCCTGTTCCTCGACGAGCCGACCACCGGCCTCGACCCGGTCAGCCGGAAGGCGATCTGGGAGGAGGTCGATGCGCTGAACCGCGAGGGAACGACCGTGTTCTTGACGACCCAGTACCTCGAGGAGGCCGACCAGCTCGCCGACCGGGTCGGGATCATTGCCGACGGGCGCCTCGTCGCCGAGGACACCCCGGCCTCGCTCAAGGCCCAGGTCGGCAAGCCGCGGATGGAGATCGTCCTGGCGAAGGGCGAGCGTTCGGACTGCGTCGATGTTCTCGGTCGCTTCGGCGATCCGCTGCCGCCGAAGGACGGCAAGCTGATGCTCGAGGTGGCCGAGGGCGCTGCCGCGATCGCACCGGTGGTCCGGGCGCTGGACGAAGCCGGGATCGTGGTCGAGTCGCTCGACGTCGTCGAACCGACCCTCGACGACGTGTTCGTCGCCAAGACCGGCCAGCACCTCGAGGGCGCCGAGTCCGGCGGCGAGTCGGACACCGGCGAGGAGGCCGTGGCCGGGTGAGGACGCTCGCGATCGTCGCCGAGCTCGGACGGCGCTCGGTCCGGCAGACGTTCCGGCGTCCGCAGCTGATCGCGCCGCTTCTGATCATCCCGACGCTGCTGCTCGCCGTGCAGAGTGCCGGCGCCGGGCGGGCGGTCGACCTGCCCGGGTTCCCACCGGTCGACAGCTTCTTCGACTTCCTGCTCGCCGGGGCGATGATCCAGGCGGCGCTCCTGGCCGGCAACAGCGGCGGGATCGCGATGGCGATCGACATCGAGATGGGCTTCACCGACCGGCTGCTCGCCGCGCCGATCCCGCGCTTCGCGATCGTCGCCGGACGGCTCGCGGGCACCGCGGCGATGGGCGTGGTGATCGCGGTCTGGTTCCTCGCGATCGGCGTGGTCTTCGGCGCGACGATCGAGGAGGGCGTGGCCGGCGCCCTCGTGATGATCGTCCTCGTGACGCTGTCGGCGCTCGCCTTCGGGACGCTCGGCGCGGCGCTCGCCCTTCGCACCGGCAGCGCGTCGGTCGTCCAGGGCACCTTCCCGCTCGTCTTCGTGATCCTCTTCCTCTCGACCGCCTTCTTTCCCGCGGATCTGTTGCTTCAGCCGGCCCAGGCGGTCGCCGAGGTCAATCCGCTCAGCTTCGTCGTCACCGCCGTCCGCGACCCGGTGATCTCGGTGTTCTCGGGCCGGGAGCTGCTCGAGGGTCTGGCCGCGATCGTCCTGATCGGGGCGGTCGGGTTGTTGCTCTGCTCGCTGGCGCTGAAGCGCCGACTGAGGATCGGCTGATGGACGGCGGCCTCGAACGTGACATCGAGACGATCCGGGCGCTGGTCCGGCGCTCGGCCAACGAGCTGATCCGGGTCCCCGGCGCCGCGGTCCCGGGTGTGCTGGCGCCGACGATCTTCTTCCTCGGGCTGACGGCGGTGTTCGGCAGCCTGACGCTGCTCCCCGGCTTCACCACCGACAGCTACGCGAGTTTCATGATCCCGGTCAGCATGCTCCAGGGAGCCGGTTTCACGGGCGCGGCGATGGGAGTCAACCTCGCCCGCGACATCGAGTTCGGACTTTTCGACCGCTTTCTCGCCTCCCCCGCCCCACGCTGGGTGCTGCTCACGGGCCTCGTGATCTCGGCCGCGATCCGCTCGATCATCCCGGCGACCGCCGTCTTCCTGATCGCGCTGATCGTCGGTGCCGACTTCCCCGGCCCACTCGGTCTGCTGATCGCCTACGTCTGCGTGATGGGCACGGCGACGATCGCGGCTTGCTGGTCGGCGATCATCGCCCTCAAGTTCAAGACCCAGTCGGCCTCGCCACTGATGCAGACGGTGATGCTCGCCGCCGTGCTCTGCACCACCGCCTACGCCCCTCAGGAGCTGCTGACCGGCTGGCTCGCGACGGTCGCCGAGTACAACCCCTTCACCCAGGTCGTCGACGCCACCCGCCAGGGCTTCGTCGGCGGCGTCAGCTGGTCCGGCACCTGGCCGGCGATCGTCGTGATCGCGGCGCTGACGGCGCTGCTCGGATGGTTCGCGCTGCGCGGGATGCGGCGAACGGCGTACTAGGGCCGGGCGTCACGGATTCCTGAACGTCTCGCCGGGACCAGGCGCCTGGGGTGGTCATCGGTCCGCCGACGGCCGCCAGGCTGGCCAGATGCACCGTCCGAGGGCGGGTCGCTTCCGGGCTGCCGAGGTGCTCGGAATCGCCGAACCGCCGCTGCTGCCCGTGCATGTGACGAAGCCCACCGGCAGCTCGACACCGACCACAGCCGAGATCAGCGATCGACGCTCGCGAGATGGCGAGTCGTCAGGTTCACCCGTGATCAGCTCGTCGCCGACCCTGCTGAGTGCGCGCGGCGTCCGGCCGCGATCGCCGCTACTTGTAGCGGTAGGTGATGCGGCCGCGATCGAGGTCGTAGGGCGAGAGCTCGATCTTCACCCGGTCGCCCGGGAGGATGCGGATGTAGTGGCGGCGCATCTTGCCGCTGATGTGGCCGAGGACCTCGTGGTCGTTGTCGAGCTTCACCTTGAACATGGTGTTGGGCAGGGCCTCGACGACCTCACCCTCCATCTCGATCTTCTCTTCCTTAGCCATAAACGCCGCGGGAGGGTAGCACCGGGGCGCTCACCTGCCTTCGAACGTGGCCTTTCCGGGACCCTCGTCGAGGAAGCTGCGGACCGCGTTCTTCAGGTCCTGGGAGTCGAACAGCGGCCCGGCGACATCGGACACGATGGCGTCGGCTGCGGCGACGCCGCCGTCGAGGTACGCCCGGACCAGCCGCTTCGTGGCGCCGTGGGCGATCGTCGGACCCGCGGCGAGCCGGTGGGCGAACTTCATGCCCTTCTCGAGCAGCTCGTCGGCCGCGACGACGCGGTTGACGACCCCCCACTCGTACATCTTCTCCGCGTCGTAGAGGTCGCCGGTCATGACGAACTCACGGGCGCGAGCGGGGCCGGCGCGCTCGGCCATCCGCTGAACGCCGCCGCCGAACGGGGTCAGCCCGACGACCCGCTCGACGAGCCCGAACTGCGCGCCCTCGGCGGCCCAGATCATGTCGCAGCCCAGCGACGCCTCCAGGCCCGCGGTCAGGCAGAGTCCGTGAACGAGCGAGAGAGTCGGGATCTCCAGCGACTCGAACGCCTGGAGCTCGCGAATGCCGTCTGCGGCGAGCCGCGACCCCTCCGCGGAGCCGGAGACGCCGGCGAATACCCGGCCGACGTCGACGCCGCCCGTGAACACCTTGCCGTCGGCCCGGAAGACCATCGCCCGGGCGTCGGATGAGGCGATCTCATCGCGCGCCTCCCGCATCGCCGCGAACGTCCGCTCCGTGAACAGGTTGAGCGGCGGCGCGTCGAGCACGATGACGGCGACGTCGCCGTCGCGCTCGAGCCTGATCGGGTTGTCCTCGGATTCGGTCACTTGCCCTCCCTGATGGTGGCGGCGATTGCGGAGATCTCATCGATGTCGGCGCCGCGGGGGATCCACGGCAGCTTCAGGGGATCGTCCTCGTAGCGGGGGATCACGTGGATGTGGAAGTGGAAGACGGTCTGCCAGGCGGCCGCCCGAGTCGCATTGAGGAGGTTGAAGCCGTCCGGATCGAGGGTCTCCTCCATCCGCTTGGCGACCCGCTGAGCGGCGATCGCGCAGTTGGCGAGGTCGCGCTCGCCGATCGCCAGCAGGTCCTCGGTGTGGCGCCGCGGGATCACCAGCGCATGACCCTTCGTCGCCGGGTTGATGTCCATCAGGGTGACGGTGTGCTCGTCGGAGTCGACGATCTCTGCCGGAGCGTCGCCGGCGACGATCGCGCAGAAGATGCACTCGGGATCGGTCGCGGACACGGCGGCGGAGGCTATCGCCGCTTGGCCGCCCAGGCACGCAGGTGAGCTATCGCGCCCTCGCGATCGGTCACCTCGCCCGTGTACTGGGCCGCCTCGAGCTCGCTGACCGCTTCGCCGAGGGCGGGCCCCGGCTCGATCCCGGCCTCGGCCGCGATCTCGTCGCCGCGAAGCAGCGGCTCGGGCGGTCCCTCCCGCTCCCAGACGACCGCGGCCGCAAGCATCTCCCGGGCGAGCTCGAGGTGTCCCTCGATCGCCTCGTCGGGGACGCCGCCGCCCTTGGCGGACATCCGGTCGGCGACCGTCAGCAGCGTCGTATCGACCGACTGCGGGGCCGTTCGGCTCAGGTAGTCCCAGACCCGCCGCGGTGGCAGCGGCCGCTCGCGGACCATGAAACCGAGAACGAGATGGTCACGGGTGATCGCAGCGAGGTGGCCGGCGAACCGCCGCGAGGTCCGCAGCCGCCTGCAGATGGCAGTGATCATCTCGGCGCCGAGCGCGTCGTGGCCGAGAAAGCTGACCCAGCCCTCGCGCTCGGTCCGCGTCCCGGGCTTGCCGATGTCGTGCAGGAGCGCCGCCCAGCGGAGCGCGTCCTTTCGGGTGAGCTCGTCGGCGAGCGGCTCGGCCAGCAGAGTTGCGACGTCTTCAGCGGCGTCTCCGCAGTAGGCGGGCAGATCCCGCTCGACCTCGATCATCCGCCGCAGCACCTCGATCGTGTGGTCGTGGGCGTCGAGGTGATGGTTGGCGCTCTGGCCGACCCCGCGCAGCCCGGCGAGCTCCGGCAGCACGACGGCCGTAGCCTCGAACCGGTCGAGGATTCCGAGGCCGGCGAGCGGCTCGGGCCCGGACAGCAGCCCGGCGAGCTCGGCGAACTGCCGCTCGCCGGCCGGCTCGGCCGCGCGCGGCGCCTCCTTCCGTGCCAGCGCGACGGTTTCCGGTTCGGGCTCGAAGCCGACCCGGGAGGCGAACCGCGCGGCCCGCAACACGCGGAGCGGGTCGTCGGCGAACGACCGCTCCGAGCAGACGCGGAGGATCCCCGCCTCGAGATCGTGGAGGCCGCCGGTCGGATCGATCGGCGTGCCCCCCGACAGAGGCACCGCCACGGCGTTGACGGTGAAATCGCGGAGCTTCAGGTCGAGCTCGATCGAGTCGGCGCGAAGAGCGGCGACGTCGAGCTTCCACTCGCCCCCATGGGCGACGACCCGCCAGGTCTCGAAATCCTCCGACAGCTCGAAGGGATGGCCGCCGGCGTCGGCGGCGATCTGGCGGGCGGCGGCCTCGACGTTGCCGTCGAAGGCGATGTCGACATCGACGACGTCGCCACCGAGGATCGCGTCGCGGACCGCGCCGCCGACCAGCCAGGCGCGATCAGCGACGTCGCGTAGCCCCGAGCGCGCGACCTCGACCGCCGGCGCTTCTCCGAATCGCTCCTCGAGCCGGGTCAGATGCGCAGCGCCCGGCACGGTCAGGTCCGATACGCGCGCGGGACGCGGCGCGTCAGGCCGGTCGTGATCTCGTAGTTGATCGTGCCGAGCCGCTCTGCGAGGAACTCCGCATCGACCCGTTCGTCACCCTGCTCGCCGACCAGCACCGCCGGCTGCCCCGGCTCGACGTCGGTGTCGGTGCCGAGATCGACGGTGATGTTGTCCATCGAGACGGTCCCGACGATCGGCCGGCGACTGCCGTCGATCACGACCTCGCCGGCGTTCGAGAGGCCGCGCCGGTAGCCGTCGCCGTAGCCGACCGGCAACACGCCGACCCAGGTGTCCTCGGGAGCCCGCCACGAGCGCCCGTAGCCGACGGAGTCACCGGCGTGGATGCGCTTGACGTCGGCGACGTACGTGTGAAGGGCGAGCGCCGGCTCCAACCCGCGGGCGGCGGCGTCGCGGCCGAACGGGTCGAGCCCGTAGATCGCCACCCCGCAGCGGACCATCCCGAAGTGGAACTCGGGACCGCGCAGCGTCGCGGCGCTGTTCGCCGCGTGCAGCGTCACTCCCGGGCTGCGCTCGGCGATCGGCACGGCAACCTCGCGGAAGCGCCGGAGCTGCTCGCGCAGATACGCGTCGTCGTCCTCGTCGGCGGTCGCGAAGTGGGTCCAGACACCGGCGAGCTCGACCCGCTCGTCCGCTGCGGCGGCATCCGCGAGCCGGGCGACCGCGGCGGGCTCGGGATCGCCGAGCCGCCCCATCCCGGTGTCGTACTTGACGTGAAGCCGCGGCCGAAACCCGAACATCCCCGCCCGCTCCGCGAGCGCGGAGAAGAACTCGGCTCGCCAGACCGTCAGCTCCGCCCGCGCCTGCAGCGCGACATCGAGCTCGGCACCCGTCAAAGCCCCCATCACGAAGATCGGAATCTCGGCGCCGACCCGCTCGCGAAGCTCGAAGGCCTCAGTCGCGGTGGCGACGGCGAGCCGGGTCGCCCCACCGCGAAGGGCGGCGTCGGCGCACTCCCCCATGCCGTGGCCGTAGCCGTCGGCCTTGACGACGGCGCAGAGCTCCGTGCCCGGTGCCAGCTCGTCCGCCAGCGCCGCGCAGTTGCGCTCGACGGCGCCGAGGTCGACGATCGCCGTAGCGCGCTGGAACGGATCGTGGCCGCTCAACGGCCCAGGCCTCCGGGCAACGCCTCGATCACGTCGCCCGCGACGACCGACTCGGCCGAACCGACCAGCTCGGCGGCGATCCGTCCGGCGCGAGCGTGCGCGTAAACGCCTGCGCAGGCGGCCGCGAAGGGCTCCATACCGCGAGCGATCAGCGCCCCGATCGTGCCGGAGAGGACGTCGCCCGTACCCGCCGTGGCCAGTGCCGGGCTGTCGAGCGCGTTGACGGCGATCCGCCCGGCGTCCGCATCGGCGACGATCGTGTCGTCGCCCTTGAGAACGACGATCGCGCCCGCCTCCGAGCTCGCGAGGCCGGCCTTGGCCAGCCTCCGGGCAGCGATCTCGCCGGACTCGCAGCCCAGCAGGCGCCCGAGCTCGCCGGCGTGCGGGGTCAGCACCGTCGGTGCCCGGCGGGACCGCAGGAGTCCGAGCTCGGTACCGATCGCGTTCAGGCCGTCGGCGTCGATCAGAAGCGGCGAGTCGATCCGCGGGATCAGCTCGCGGACGAGGCGGAACGTGTGGTCGGCGCGGCCGAGGCCGGGCCCGAGGACGACGCAGGCCGAGCGCCCCGCCCGCTCGAGGATCGGACCGGACGCGGCGGCGCCGAGGCCGCCGCCGAGGTCCTCCAGAGCGACGGTCATGACCTCGGTCAGCTTCACCTCGAGGACCTGCTCGAGGCTCTCGGGGCAGCCGACGGTCGCGTACCCGGCGCCCGCGCGGATCGCCGCCCGCGAAGCCATGCAGGGGGCACCCGTGAGCCCCCGCGAACCGCCGACCACGAATACGTCGCCGGAGCTGAACTTCGTCGACTCGGCGCCGCGCCGCGGCTGCAGTCCGAGCACGCCGGGGCCGATGGTGCCCGCGACGGGCTCGCCGGGCGCGCCGGCGGGAATGCCGATCGGGGCGGTGACCAGCCGGCCGGTTCGCCACTTGCCCGGCGCCACCCGATGGCCGACCTTGGCGGCGTGGAAGGTGACGGTCACGTCCGCGTCGACTGCGGCGCCGGCGATCTCACCCGTGGAGGCGTCGACCCCGGAAGCGATGTCGCAGGCGACCACCGGGGCCGCGGCGGCGTTGATCGCGTCGATCGCGGACTTCGCCGCGCCCCGCGGAGCGCCGTCGAAGCCGGTGCCGAAGATCGCATCGACGATCGCGCCGGAGCCGGCGATGGCCTCGCTCCAGCCATCCTCGGCAACCTCCGTCGCGGCGCCACCGAGGCGCTCGAGGTTGGCGGTCGAGTCCGGGCTCAGCTCGTCGAGCGGCCAGATCGAGAGCACCTCGACCTCATGCCCCGCCCCGCGCAACAGGCGGGCGGCGACCATTCCGTCGCCGCCGTTGTTGCCCTTGCCGCAGACGATCCGGATCGGACCCTCGCCGGCCGCCAGCTCGATCTCCCGGGCCAGGGCACCGCCCGCGGTCTCCATCAACTTCAGCGAGGGAACGCCCTGCTCGTCGATCGCCCAGCGGTCGGTGCCGCTCATTCCGGCGGCGTCGAACAGGGGCTCGAGCCATTCGGGCGGGTTCACGCCCGCCAGCCTACGCGTTGTCGGGCGCGGGGCTCGCGAGGACGACGGCCGCCGCGTTGTGACGCGAATGGGTCAGCGACACCGAGAGCGTCAAGCCGCGTCGGCTGGCGCGCTCGGCGGCCCGCCCGTGCAGTTTCAGGACCGGCGCGGGATCCCCGGCGACCTCGATGTCGCGCGGACCGCAGCCGCCCCCTAGGGCCTTGATCGCAGCCTCCTTGGCGGCGAAGCGGGCGGCTAGGTGGCGGCCCGGGCGGGCTCGCCCGGCGCACGCTTCGAGCTCGCCGGGCAGGAACAGTCGGTCGGCCAACCGCGGTCTGCGGTCGAGGGCACGCTCGACCCGATCGATCTCGATCAGGTCGATCCCGAGCGCCGCGACGCCCGGGGGCTGAGTCACGGGGTGATCACCGCCGAGGCCGTCGAGTCGCCGTCCTCGGGCTGGTCCTGCACGCCGAGGGTGAACCCGGCCACCGACCGCTCGCCGTCGACCTTGCTGCCGCCGATCAGGAAGTCGAGGGCGTTCAGGTATGGACGTGCCGACTCGATCTCCGGATCGCTCTGGCCGGTGCTGTCGACCAGATCGAGGATCGGAGCGAAGTTGATGAAGAAGCTCGGCGTCAGGCCGTTGCCGAGGTCGTCCTCCGCCGCCTGGAACGTGTCCGAGTCTCCGAGTTTCTCCGACGGCGAGAGAACGTCGTCGACGGTGTCCGCACCGGCGGCGGCGACGACCTTGTCGTCCTCGACGGCCACCTGCGCACCGAGCGGCGCGCCCTGGGCCTGAATGTCGAATCCGTCCTGCGACGGCGCCACTTTGAGGCCGCGCGACTTTCCGATCGCCTGCTGGAGCTTCGCGACGGCATCCTCGGCCGCCTGCTGATCGTCGGTCGTGACGACCATGCCGCCGCCGAGGCCGAAGATCGAGGTCCCCTCGACGAAGCCGCCGACGTCGCCGATCCATGCGAGGTCCTGCTCGAGGTTGAGGCCGGTCGCGTCCTGGAACATCTGGATCGGGTCGACCCCCGCGGAGATGCCCGGCGCGGCATCCTTGAATCCAGCCTCGAAGCCCGCCTTGAACTGCGCGATCGAGTTGGCGATCTGATCGCCGACATCCGAGGCGGCGAACGCCAGCCAGGAGTCGGCGGGGAACGTCGTCACGAGGTCGGTCGGGTCGGGGGCGTCATCGGCGGCGGGAGCGGAGGCGCCGAAGCCCATCGAGCTGTCGGTGACCGTGCCCCAGGCGTCGATCGGGCCGTCACCCATCGAGCTGACCTGGTCCTCGATCTGCTTGAGCTGATCGGCGGGGATCCCGCCGGAGCTCTTGACGAGGTCGAGCACTCCCTGCGGATCGGCGTAGAGCGTGAAGATCGTGTTGTCGGGAACGGTGTCGAATCCGGTGGTCGAGTCGTCGACCCCGGCGAAGGTGTCACCGTCCGCGAGGTCGATCGAATCCTCGACGGCCCGGGTGGAGCCGGCGAGCAGGAAGTCGCCGTCGATCGCGACCGCCGTGTCATCGGGGCTGACGGTCATCTGAACGCCGCTGTGGTCCTGCTGCTTGGCTTTGCCGTCCGATGTCTTGTCGACGAACGACTGGGCGGCATCGGCATCGGTGATCGCGACGACCGCGGCGCCCTCGGTCTCGTTCGACTTCGCGTCGTAGCCGTTGAAGTAGACGCCGGCGCGGGCTCCGAGCCAGGTAGCGACGTCGTTCTCCCAGGTCAGGTCCTCGCCCGCCGACGAGAGCTCCTCGTCGATCGCGTCGTGGAGCTTGCCGCTGACGTCGTCGGTCACCAGCAGCTTCGAGAGTGACGACTCGAGGTCGTCGCCGAGCTGGCCCCCCGGGCGAACGACCGCCTCGAGGTAGAAGGGGACATCCGACGGGACCATCGTGGCCGGATCGGGCCCGAGGTCGGCGGTGCCCGAGCCGGTGCCGGAACCGCAGGCCGCGAGGACGGCGGCGGCGAGTGCGAGGACGGCGATGGCGCTCAGGCGCAGAAGGTTCGTTCGCATGGCCCGATGCTAATCGCTGCCGCCACGGAAGCGAACGAAGTGGCCGGTTTCCGCTATTCGACGGTGACGGTCTTCGCGAGATTACGCGGCTGGTCCACGTTGAGTCCGAGCTGGCGGGCCACGTGGTAGGCGAGGAGCTGCAGCGGGATGACCGCGAGGATCGGCTGGAGGATCCAGTCGGTGCGCGGCACGTAGAGGGTCTGATCGGCCTCCTCGGCGACCTCGCGGGAGCCCTCGGTGCCGATCGCGATGACGTCGGCGCCGCGGGCGCGGACCTCGGCCATGTTCGAGAGGACCTTGTCGAGCACCGGGCTGTCGGTGGCGATGCAGACGACCGGGGTCGTCTCGTCGAGCAGCGCGATCGGTCCGTGCTTCATCTCGCCGGCGGCGTAGGCGTCCGAGGGGATGTAGGAGATCTCCTTCATCTTCAACGCGCCCTCGAGGCAGATCGGCAGCCCGATGTGGCGCCCCAGGTAGAGGAAGAAGCGCCCCCCGGCGTGGCTGCGGGCGATTGCCCGGACCTGCTGGTCGGAGCTCTCGATCGTCTCCTCGATCTTCCGCGGCAGGGTTTTCAGCTCCGCGATCAACTCGGCCATCCGCTCACGCCCGAGGTGGTCGCGAGCCTGGGCGAGCCAGAGCCCGAGCAGGTAGATCGCGGCGACCTGACTGGTGAACGTCTTCGTGGCGGCGACTCCGATCTCGAGGCCGGCACGGGTGAACAGCACGGAGTCGGCATCGCGAGTGGCCTGGCTGCCCATCACGTTGGTGATCGCGAGGACGTGGGCGCCGCGCTCGCGGGCGAGGCGCATCGCCGCGAGCGTGTCGGCGGTCTCCCCCGACTGGGTGATGCCGATCACGAGGTCGTCGGTGCCGACGACGGGGTCGCGGTAGCGGTATTCGGAGGCGACGTCCATCTCGACCGGGACGCGGGCCCAGGTCTCGATCGCGTAGCGCCCGACGAGACCGGCGTGGTAGGAGGTGCCGCAGGCGACGACCACGACGCGCCGGATCTTCGCCGCCTGCTCCGGCGTCAGCGTCAGCTCGCTGAGGTCGACCTCGTCGACCTCGGGCAACCGATCCGCAATCGTCTCGGCGACCGCGTCCGGCTGCTCGTGGATCTCCTTCATCATGAAGGTCGGGTAGCCGCCTCGCTCGGCTGCCTCCTCGTCCCAGGTGACCTCTTCGATGTCGCGCTCGAGCAGCAGGCCCGCGGCGTCGGTGACCTCGACGCTGGTGGGGGTGATCGTGACGATCTCGCCGTTCTCGATCTGCATCACGGTCCGCGTCTCGCGCAGGAACGCCGGAATCGCCGACGCCAGGAAGGTCTCCTCCTCACCGACGCCGATGACGAGCGGGCACTCCTGCCGGGCGCCGACGAGCAGTTCGGGGTGGTCGGCGTGCATGGCGACGAAGGCGTAGTGGCCCCGGAGGTCGGCGAAGGCGGTGCGCACGGCGACGGTGAGGTCGCCGTCGTAGTGGCGCTCGATCAGGTGGGCGACGATCTCGGCGTCGGTCTCGGAGCTGAACACGTGGCCCTCGCCGAGCAGGTCCCGGCGCAACTCGGAGTGGTTCTCGACGATGCCGTTGAGGACGATGTTGATCTTTCCGTCCTCGTCGCTGTGGGGATGAGCGTTCTCCTCGGTGACGCGGCCATGGGTCGCCCAGCGGGTGTGAGCGAGGCCGATCGTGGCCTCGGCCTCGGCAACTGCTACGGCGCCCTCGTCACGGGGCTCGGCGACTGCGGCGCGAAGGTTCGAGAGGTTGCCGACGGCGCGGACCGAGTCGATATGCCCGTGATCGAGCAGCGACAGACCGGCGGAGTCGTAGCCGCGGTACTCGAGCTTCTCGAGGCCCGCGATGAGGAGATCGCGACAAGGCCTCCGGCCCACATATCCGACGATGCCGCACATGGAGACTCCGGTTGAAGGGGACGGCAGAGGATAAGGGGCGCTCTGCGGTTCGCAAAATCCGGGCGATCCGCGCGGCGCGGATTGCCGGCGGCTACCCGAGCTCTCGATTCGCCACGGCGACGAGCCGGGAGAGGACCTGCTCGCACTCGGCCTCGTCGGGCGCCTCGACCATGACCCGGACGAGCGGTTCGGTGCCGGAGGGCCGGACGAGGACGCGGCCGCGACCTTCGAGGCCGGCGCCCTCGCGGCCGACGGCCTCCCAGAGCCCGGTGGCGCCCGCGAGGGCCTCCTTGCTCGGAACGTGCACGTTTTCGAGCCGCTGCGGCAGCTTCTCGATCGGGCGGCTCTCCGACAGCGGCTTGGAACCGA
Organism: uncultured Conexibacteraceae bacterium; assembly: GCA_963784885.1. Classification (GTDB taxonomy): domain Bacteria; phylum Actinomycetota; class Thermoleophilia; order Solirubrobacterales; family 70-9; genus RHKX01. Next base: position 242,782 of record CAWATA010000002.1, on the reverse strand, counting down.
TCGCCCGCATCACCAGCAGCGCGGCCGCGAGGCCGTCGCCGGTCGTGGCGAAGTCGGTCCAGATTATGTGGCCGGACTGCTCGCCGCCGATCGTCCAACCGCGAGCGACGAGCTCCTCGATCACGTAGCGGTCGCCGACCTTGGTCGTCGCCACCTCGACCCCGGCCGCCTCCATCGCCCGGTGGAAGCCGTAGTTGCTCATCACGGTGACCGCGGCGCCGCCGGGGAGCTCGCCGATCTCGCGGAGGTGCAGGGCCGAGATCGCGACGATCTCGTCACCGTCGAACTCGCGGCCCTCGCCGTCGACCGCGAGCATCCGGTCGCCGTCGCCGTCGAACGCGAAACCGACCTCGGCGCCATGCTCGGCGACCGCGGCGGCGACGTTCTCGAGATGGGTCGAGCCGCAGCCCTCGTTGATGTTGCGCCCGTCGGGCTCGGCACAGATCGTCACGAGATCGGCGCCGAGCCGCTCGAAGACGGCGGGCGCGGCCCGGTAGGTCGCGCCGTTGGCGCAGTCGATGACGATCTTGCGACCGGCCAGGTCGAGCGGGAAGGCCGTTGCGAGAGCGCGCAGGTAGTCGTCGAGGGCGCCCTCGAGCCTGCGGATCCGTCCCGAGGCGGGGCCGTCGCTGGAGCCGCCGGCGACGCGGGCCTCGACCCGGGCCTCGGCCTCATCGTCGAGTTTCGTGCCGTCGCGGCCGAAGAACTTGATCCCGTTGTCGCGCCAGGGATTGTGCGATGCGGAGACGACGGCGCCGAGGTCGAAACCGTGCTTGCGGACGAGGATCGCCGCGGCCGGGGTCGGCAGGACGCCGCCGAGGAAGACGTCGGCTCCGGCCGCGGCGAGGCCCGCCGCGAGCGCCGACTCGATCATGTGCCCGGACTCGCGGGTGTCACGGACGATCAGCACCTGCGGCCGCTCGCTGTCGATCTCGGCCGCGGCCGCGCGCCCGAGCGCAAGCGCCAACTCGGCCGTCAGCACCTCCCCGACGGGACCGCGAACGCCATCGGTCCCGAACAGGTTCTTGCGGTCAGGCATGGGCGGCAATCATTACGCGGAGAGGCCCACCATGCCGATCCGCTGCGAAGCGAATTACCGCTTCGAGAACTGGGGGCGCTTGCGGGCCTTCTTCAGGCCGGCCTTCTTGCGCTCCTTGCGGCGATCATCGCGAGTGAGCAGCCCGCGCCGCTTGAGGTCGCCGCGAAGCTCGGGCTCGAGCTCGGTGAGCGCCCGGGCGACGCCGTGGCGGACCGCCCCGGCCTGGCCGCTGATGCCACCGCCGTGGACGCGGACCTTGACGTCGACGGCGCTCTCGTAGCCGGCCGTGACGAGCGGCTGCCGGGCCAGCGCCTGGTGCTGGCTGCTCTTGAAGTACTCCTCGATGCCGCGATCGTTGATCTGGAAGGACCCGTCGCCGGCGCGGACGATCACCCGGGCGACGGCGCTCTTGCGCTTGCCGGTCGCCTGGATCTGCGTGTCCTCGGGGACGGAGACCGAACGCGGGGCGATGGTCTCGTCGTCGCTGTCGGCGGCGGCAGCGGCGGCCTCGCGGGCGGCGCGCTCCTCCTCCTCGGCCTCGCGGGCGGCGCGCTCTTCGGCGGTCAGCTCCCGCTCGTCGCCGATCGCGATCGGCTCGAGGTCGGCGCCGGGCACGACGTCCTTCTTGTCGGCCTTCGCGGGCGCGGCGGGCTCGGCCTCGACGGCGGGCTCCTCGGCGGCAGCGGGCTCGGCGGCCTCGGCCGCGGGCTCCTCGGTGGCGTCGGCGGCGGGCTCCTCGGTGGGTTCCTCAGCGGCAGCGGGCTCGGCAGCCTGTTCCTCGGCGGCGGGCTCCTCGGTGGCGGCCTCGGCTGTGGGCTCCTCGGTGGCGGCCTCGGCTGCTTCCTCGTTCTCGTCCTGCTCGCGCTCGGCGTCGTCGCTCCAGGTCATCACTTGTTCACCTCCAACGGCTTCGGCTGCTGCGCGGCATGCGGATGGTCGGGCCCGGCGTAGACCTTCAGCTTCAGCAGCTGCTTGCGGGCCATCTTGTTACGGGGCATCATCCCCTTGACGGCGCGACGGATCACGTCCTCGGGCCTGCGGTCCAGCATCTCCTCGAGCGTCCGCGAGCGGATCCCGCCGGGGTATCCACTGTGCCGGTAGTAGCGCTTGCTCTTCAGCTTGTCGCCGGTGACGGCGATCTTCTCGGCGTTGACGACGACGACGAAGTCGCCGACGTCGCAGTGGGGCGTGTACTCGGGCTTGCGCTTGCCGCGCAGGGCGTCGGCGATCTGGGTCGCGAGCCGACCGAGGGTCTGGCCGTCGGCGTCGACGACGTACCAGTCGCGCGTGCGGTTCTCGGGTGTTGCTACGAAAGTCTTCATTCCGCGAAAGAGCCGCGCTCCGACCCGGACGGGTCCCACGCGGCCGGCGAGATGATAGCCATTGCGGCGCGGCGCGGAGTGCGGGGCTCCACAAGGTAGCGCGATGGAGCCTCGAGGTCACGGGAAACCCGTTCCCGGTGACCGGCCTCGTGGTTATACTGCCGCCCGCTGAGACCTGCCGAATCCCCGGGGCGCACGCGCTCCGGGGGGCGGGGGAACCGCACGGCCACCGGAACCGACAGGAGACGGTGTCCATGGGGCGAATCCAGGCATCGAACGCCAGGTAGCGCTGCTCTTTCCGCGCGAGCCCGACAGCTAACCCCGTAGGCCCAACCGAAAGAGAACGAGGACTTGAGCCGAAGCGCCGTGCGCACGCGATCCACCACGACGAGGACGATCGGCCTCGTCGTCTTCGCGACGCTCGCGGCCCTTCTCAGCTTCGTCGTCGCCGCAGCCGGCGACGGTGGGATCGGCACTCCGGACCCGCCGAAGGTCAAGGACGTGATCTGCTTCGACCGCTGCCTCGACGTCCGCACCGTGACCGAGACCGGCAAGGTCGAGGTCACCGGCAAGGACCTCGACGACACGGCCGCCGTCAAGTTCCACGCCGGCGACGGGCGGGTCACGGTGCAGCCGTCGAAGGTCGCGGCGGGCTCGGTGACCGCCAAGGTCCCGACCGGAGCGACGAGCGGCAGGGTCGTGGTCGTCAGCCGCTACGGCACGAGGGCGAAGGCGCCCGCGGAGCTGACGGTCAAGCCCGCGGATGCGATCAATGCCGTCAAGGGCTTCTCGGTCAGGCGCGTCGAAGCACGGCCCGGGACGGCCTACTTCGACGGCGCCGGGAAGATCGAGCTGAGCTATCTGTTCGAGGCCGAGGATCCCGCCGACATCCGGATCGACATCGTCTCCAAGGCCAGCGGCAAGACGGTCGACTCGATCATCCAGAAGGACCGCCAGCCGTTCTCGAATCAGAGCGTCGTCTGGGACGGCCTCGACTCGAAGGGCAAGCCGCCGCGCAACGGCAAGTACAAGTTCCGCGTCTCCGCCCTCGGTGGCGAGAGCGGCTCGAGCGATGCCGCCGGCTTCGCCTACTACGACCACATCTTCCCGCTGCGGGGCAAGCACGACTACGGCGACGGCCTCGGTGCCGGCCGCGGTCATCAGGGCCAGGACGTCTTCGCGAAGTGCGGAACGAAGATCGTCGCCGCTCGCGGTGGCAGGGTCCAGACCAACGCCTACCAATCGGCGGCGGGCTACTACGTCGTCATCGACGGCAGGAAGACCGGCGAGGACTACGTCTACATGCATATGGAGAAGAGGGGGCGCCCGAAGGAGGGCTCGCGGGTCAGGACGGGCGAGATGATCGGCCGCGAGAGCGACACCGGCGACGCCCAGGGCTGCCACCTCCACTTCGAGCTCTGGTCAGCCCCGGGCTGGTACGAGGGCGGTCACGTCCTCGACCCGACCAAGCCACTGAAGAAGTGGGACAAGTGGAGCTGAGATAGGGCCGGAGGGCTTTCGGCTCGCGCCGGTACCGGGCGTCGGGCCGGAAGGGGGTTTGCAGCGAGGGGAGGTCGCTGGAAGGCGCGGAAGGCTGACTCAGGACCTCAACCGCAAGAAAGGTCCCTCACAGGGACCAAACGTGCAGTTCGCAGGCTGCTCAGCCGACGAATGGCGTTTCAGTGACCACTGTGGTCACCAACTCGCCTTCGAGCACCCAGATGACGTCCGGCCACATCCCCTCACTGCGAAAGCCCCCTTCCGCGCGGCCGGGCGAGCTACGGTGCGAGCCGAACCCCGTCTACTCCCACTCGATCGTAGCCGGGGGCTTGCTGCTGATGTCGAGGGCGACCCGGTTGACCCCCGGGACCTCGTTGATGATCCGGCCCGAGGCGCGCTCGAGTAGGTCGTACGGCAGGCGCGCCCAGTCGGCGGTCATGGCGTCGTCGGAGGTGACCGCGCGGATGACGACCGGGTAGGCGTAGGTGCGGCCATCGCCCTGGACTCCGACCGAGCGGACGACCGGGAGAACGCAGAAGGACTGCCAGAGGTCGCGGTACATGCCGGCGGCGCGGACCTCCTCCTGGAGGACGGCGTCGGCCTCGCGGAGGATCTCGAGGCGCTCCTCGTTGACCTCGCCGCCGACGATGCGGATCGCTAGACCGGGGCCCGGGAAGGGCTGACGCCAGACCATCCGATCGGAGAGTCCGAGCTCGGAGGCGACCGCCCGGACCTCGTCCTTGAAGAGCATCCGCAAGGGCTCGACGAGGTCGAAGTCGAGGTCGTCGGGAAGGCCGCCGACGTTGTGGTGCGACTTGATCGTCGCCGCGCCGGTGCTGCCCCCGGACTCGATCACATCGGAGTAGAGCGTGCCCTGAACGAGGTAGCCGACGTCGGGGAGCTTGCGCGCCTCTTCCTCGAAGACCCGGATGAACTCCTCGCCGATGATCATCCGCTTCCGCTCCGGCTCCTCGACGCCGGCCAGGCGGTCGAGGAAGCGCTTACGCGCGTCGACGTGGATCAGCTTGATGCCGAGGCCCTCGCGGAACGTCTCGACGACCTGCTCAGCCTCGCCCTTGCGGAGCAGGCCGTGATCGACGAGCACGCAGGTGAGCTGGTCGCCGATCGCCTCGTGGACGAGCGCCGCGGCGGTGGCGGAGTCGACGCCACCGGAGAGGCCGCAGATGACCCCGCTGGAGCCGACCTGCGCGCGGATCCGGTCGATCTGCTCGTCGATCACCGAGGAGGCGGACCAATGCTCCTCACAGCCGGCGACCTCGCGGAGGAACCGCTCGAGGATCGCCTGCCCGTGCGGCGTATGGACGACCTCGGGGTGGAACTGGATGCCGTAGAGACCCCGCTCGACGTTCTCGCAGGCGGCGACCGGTGACCCCGGGCTCGAGGCGAGCGCGTCGAAGCCGGGCGGAGCCTCGTAGACGCAGTCGCGATGGCTCATCCAGCACTGCTGGGTTTCGGGCAGACCCGACATCAGCCGGCCGCCCTCCTCGACCAGGGCCAGCTCGGTTCTCCCGAACTCGCCCCGCTCGGCGCCTTCGACGCGGCCACCGAGCGCCTGAACCATCACCTGCATTCCGTAACAGATGCCGAGCACCGGGATGCCGAGGTCGAGCAACTCAGTCCGCAGCGACGGCGCCCCCTTCTCGTAGACGGAGGCCGGCCCACCCGACAGGACCAGGGCTCGCGGGTTACGGAGCCGGATCCGCTCGATGTCGGTGTCGTGCGGCAGCAGCTCCGCGAAGACCCCGCACTCGCGGAGCCGGCGCGCGATCAGCTGCGAGTACTGCCCACCGAAGTCGAGCACGAGAACCTCCTCGCGATCGACCCCGACCGCGCCCGCCTCTACCCCCGTGGGGTCGACGACGGGGGCGTCGATCGGGTGCTCCTCCGGGAGCGCCTCAATCGGTGCGGGCCCGGCGGTCATGCGTCCCTAGTCGTCGGAGACCGCGACAGCGTTGGCGACGGCGGACTTCCCGTTGGAGCCCATCCCGACGGACTGGCTGCGCTGCAGCTGCTTGCCCTCGGTCTGGAGGGCCGGTGCGACCATCACCTCGGCGCGATGGAACGAGGGGATGTCCTCGTAGCCGGTCGTCGCCATCGAGGTGCGCAACGCGCCCATCAGGTTGAACGTGCCGTCGTTCTCGTTCGCCGGGCCGAGCAGGATCTGCTCGAGGCTCCCGTCCTGCTTGGTGGTGACGCGGGTGCCGCGCGGCAGCGAGGGATGGAACGTCGCCATCCCCCAGTGGTAGCCGCGACCGGGGGCCTCGGCGGCGCGGGCGAGCGGCGAGCCGATCATCACGGCGTCGGCGCCGCAGGCGACGGCCTTCGAGATGTCGCCGCCGGTGCGCATGCCGCCGTCCGCGATCACGTTGCAGTACTGCCCGGTCTCGAGCATGTGCTGGGAACGAGCGGCGGCGACGTCGGCGATCGCCGTCGCCTGCGGAACGCCGATACCGAGGACGCCGCGAGTCGTGCAGGCGGCGCCGGGACCGACCCCGACGAGCACGCCGACCGCGCCGGTTCGCATCAGGTGCAGGCCGGTCGAGTAGGAGGCACAGCCGCCGACCACACACGGGACCGGGGCCGAGGCGATGAACTCCTTCAGGTTCAGCGGTTCCGACGTCGAGGAGACGTGCTCGGCCGAGATCACCGTGCCCTGGACGACGAGGATGTCGAGGCCGGCCTCGAGGGCGGCCTCGTGGTACTCGCCGACCTTCTGCGGGGTCAGCGACCCGGCGCAGACCGCGCCCTCGGCCTTGATCTCCTCGATCCGCCGGGCCATCAGCTCCGGCTTGACCGGCTCCGAGTAGATCTCCTGCATCAGGTGGGTCGACTGGCCGGGCGGCGCCGCGGCGATCCGGGCCAGCTGCTCGTCGGCGTCCTCGTAGCGGGACCAGATGCCCTCGAGGTTGAGGACGCCGAGCCCGCCGAGGCTGTTGATCAGGGCCGCGGTCTTCGGACTGACGACGCCGTCCATCGCCGAGGCGAGCAGGGGCAACTCGAAGCGATATGGACCGAGGTTCCAGGTGATGTCGATGTCGTCGGGATCCCGCGTCCGCCGCGAGGGCACGATCGCGATGTCGTCGAACCCGTAGGCGCGGCGAGCCTTCTTTCCCCGTCCGATCTCAACTTCCAACTGGTGGCGCTCCCTCGGTCGATTGCAGAGAGGTGATTGTAGGCGTCAGCTATGACGGGCCGGAGGGGCTCCGCGTCCGGAAACTGCGGGGAAACGCGCGCCGGGATCGGACCGGACGGAGTCAGGCGACCCGGAGCGGCGCGTCGAGTCGCTCGACGCTGACCCGATCGGTCAGCTTCGCCGCCTCGGCGCCGTCAACGGCGCCGGCCCCCAGGTGCTGGGTGGACTCAGCGCCGCATGCCACGCCGTAGGCCAGGCAGTCATCGATCGGGCGGCCGGCGCGCCGCGCCGCGACGAAGCCGGCCAGGAATGCGTCGCCGGAGCCGACGCTAGCGACCGTGGCGAGCGGTTCGATAGTCGCCTCGTAGTGCCGCTTGGCGTTGCCCTCGCCGACCAGGGCCACGCAACCCGACGGCGTCGTGATGATCGCCTCCTCCGCGCCCATCCCGACGAGGCCCTCGACCGCGGATGTGAGGTCTCCGGGCTCCGTGAACTCGTAGCCGACCGCCTCCTCGGCTTCGGTGACGTTGGGAACGACCGCCGACGGCTGGGCGCGGAGGCCGACGCGCATCGGCTCGCCGTCGGTGTCGAGCAGCGTCGGCACGCCGGCGGCCCGCAGGCCGGCGATCAGCGCCGCGTACTGGTCGGGCTCGGCGCCGGGAGGGAGCGATCCCGCGATCACGCAGAAATCCGCGCCGCCCGCGAGATAGAGCAACCGCTCGGTGAACCGCTCGAGATCGGCGGCGGCGACGTTCGGCCCGCGCTCGTTGATCTCGGTCTGTCCACCGGAGGTCGGGTCGACGATCGATAGGTTCGTGCGGGAGTCGCCGGCGACCTCGACGAAGTCGTGGAGTACCTGCTCGGCGTCGAGGAGCTCGCGGATCCGCGCGCCGGTCGGCCCGGCGGCGAAGCCGGTCGCGATGACCGGCTCCCCGAGGCTCTTCAGGGCGCGGGCGATGTTGACGCCCTTGCCGCCGGCGGCGCGACGGGAATCGACCACGCGATGGCGGTTTCCGAGTGCGACCCGGGGAACCGCGACCGTGCGGTCGAGCGCGATGTTCAGCGTCACCGTGAGTATCACGATTCTCCTCCCCTCCGTCTCCGATTCCGCTCCTGGCGAGTCCTCATTCTCTCCTCCGGATCCCGATCGTCGTCAGCTCCGTCGTTGCCGCGGCGCCGCAGCGCGATCAGGACCACGGAAAGTATGACGATCGCGGCGATCAGGATCAGGGCGACGACCGACGGGCCACCGATCCGGTCGACGATCGTCGGGGCGGCGACGGCGGTGCCCGCGATCAGGGGGACGCGATCGACGAACCGCCCGTCGACGGTGACGGTCGCGCGACCGAGTCGCTCGCCGGCGGCCACCGGACCCTCGACCTCCGCCGGCCCCTCCGCCTCGACGCGGACCCGCTGGTCGTCGCGGACTCTGACGGCGACGCTCCGCGAAGCCACCAGCCCGAGCGGCTCGTCCTCGTAGCGGACGGCGGTGGTGGCCTCCTCACCGCCCTTGCGGACCGCGACCTCGCGGCCGTAGAGCGAAAATCCGTAGTCGAGGAGCCGCTCGGACTCGGCATCGCGGGCGGCCTCCGTCGGAGCCCCGAGCACGACCGCGAGCAACGGCACGCGGTCACGCTTCGCGGAGGCGACGAGCACGTACCCGGCGTCGAGCGTGTGACCCGTCTTGACCCCGTCGACGCTCGGATCGCTGAGCAGGAGGGTGTTGGTGTTCTCGACCACGCGGGTCTGGGAGCCGCTCTTCAGCGTCGCCTCCGGCTTCGCGACGATCCGCCGGAACCGCTTGTCGGCCAGCAGGTCCTGCGCCAGGCTCGACAGATCCTCGGCGGTCGAGTAGTTGCCCTTGGCGTCGAGGCCGATCGGGTTCGCGTAGCGGGTCCGGCTCAGGCCGAGGTCGGCGGCGGCGCGGTTCATCTCACCGACGAATGCCGCCTCCGAACCCGCAACGCCGTCGGCGACCGTGACGGCGGCGTCGTTCGCGCTCGGCAGCATCATCGCCACGATCAGGTCGCGAACGGTCAGCCTCTCGCCGGCGCTGAGCCCGGCCACCGACTCGGCGGGTGCCGCGTCGTAGCGGGGAACGACCAGCTCCTCGTCCATCTTCAGCTCGTTCAGCGCCAGATAGGCGGTCATCAGCTTCGTCGTGCTGGCGATCGCCCGCCGTCGGCCGGGTGCGTGCGCGGCGAGCTCCTCCTCGTCCTCGAGGTCGATCAGCACCCACGAGGCGGCATCCAGCTGCGGCGACTTGCCCCCTCCCCCCGTCGCCGCCCGGCCCGGTGCCGGCAGGGCGACGAGCAGGACGATCGCGATCAGGCCCAGGGCGAGGCCGAGCCGCAGACGCCCCCGGCCCGCCGTTCCGGTCGTCGGCCCCCGCATCTAGCGGATCGTCAGTTCCTGACCGGCACCGAGGGCCTGCGGGTCGATGCCCGGGTTGAGCCGCTCGAGGCGCTTCACCGACACTCCGAACTTCTCGGCGACGCCGCTCAGCGTGTCGCCCTCCTCGACCGTGTAGGTCCGCGGGTTCTCCGCACCCCCGCCGTCCTTCTTCCCCTCTGACTCGATCTTCGCCTTCGCGTCCTGCTCCGCCTGGTTGCCGTCCTCGGTGTTCTGAGCGACGATCACGAAGACCGCGATCAGGACAGCGATCAGCGCCAGCGGGGCCAACACACGGTTGAACCAGGAGATTCGCCGGGTCGAGTTGCCCGGTGCGGTGGAAGCGGCCACGAGCGCGATGGTACGTCAACGGCGTCGGGCCGGAGGGTGGAAACCACTGCCTGCGCAGCGGATTGCGGCACCGGGAGGGTCAGCCGAAGACGGCTGCGACGACCGTCACGTGCGCGCCCTCCAAGCGGCCGGCGGCATCGTCGAGGTCGGGATCGGCGCCGGAACCGACCACGACGGCGACGGCTTCGGTGAGCCGAGCGACGGCCTCGGCGTCGGGACCGTCGAGGATCGCCGGGGCGACGTAGATGACCAGGTCGTAGACGCGGTCGAGCCGGCGGACGAGGCCGGCGAACCGGTCGCCGGCCAGGCTTGCATCGCCCCCGGCCATCCCCGCCGGGACGCAGACGAACCCGGTCGTGCCGCCCGGCGCCATTTCGACGGACCGCAGCACCTCGCGCGGCGAAGCGCTCGCGTTCAGGTAGTCGGCCAGTCCCGGCGCCGACGCGACGCCGAGCCTGCCTGCGGCCTGCGGCGCCGCGAGGTCGGCCTCGACCAGCAGCACGCTGCGCCCTGCCCCCGCGGCGGCCGCCGCGAGCGCGGCCGCGAGCCCGGTCACGTCGACGCCGTCGCCCACCGCCGTGATCGCGAGTGAGCGCGGCCCGCCTCCGGCCCGGATGCGCAGGCGATCGGCGAGCATGCCGACCTCGGCGACGGCCTGCCGCGGGATCTCGACACCGCCCCCGTCGGCTCGCACGAGGGTGCCGCCGGCGCCCGGATCGAAGTCCGTGAGCCGGGCCCCGAGCCGGTCCGCAAACGCGGCCGGCGGGTCGACCGCGACCGATGGCGGCGCGGCGCGGGGGGCCGCGTCGACACCGCGGCGCCTCGATGCGACGAGCAGACCCGCCGTCAGCAGTCCGACCAGGAGGCCCGCGAGGAAGCCGATGCCGGCCCAGAGCGCGGCAGAGCGGTCCTCGTAGGGCTCGGATGGGATCCTGGCCGCCTTGCCGGGCGCCAGCGGATCGCCCTCGACTGCGACGAGGGCCCGCTGGTAGCCGTCGGCGGCGGCCGCGGCGACGTCGGGAGCGTCGGCATCGGCGGCGATCACGAGGAAGCCGCCGCGCGGCGACGGTCGGACCGTGACCTGAGCGAGCAGGTCGGCTCCGGGGACATCGTCGCCGAGCAGGCCCGCGGCCTTCGTTGCGACCTCCTCGCTCCCGCCGCGCTGGGCGAAGCGCTCGAGCCGGGCCTGGTCAGAGCCCTGCGAGTCGCTCTCGACGACGACGGTGGCGGTCGCGCGCCATACCGGCTGGTCGGCGATTCCCCAGCCGAAGCCGAGCAGGGCCCCGATCAGAGCCAGGCCGAGGACGATTCGCCAGCTCCCCGTCGCCGGCTCGGTGGCCTCAGCTGACGGGGTCAACCGATCACATCTCCTCGGGTGCCGCTACTCCGAGCAGGTCGAGGAGCGTGGCGATCACGTCGCGCGTCGCGGCACAGACTGTCAGTCGCGCCTGCTCCAGGCCGGGGCCGGCGCCGACGACCCGGCAATCGCGGTAGAAGGCGTGGAAGTCGGCGGCGACCTCGCGAACATAGGTCGAGATCGCGTGCGGCTCCCGCTTCGTCGCCGCGCGGCTGATCTGGTCGGGCATCTCCAGCAGGCGCGCGATCAACGCGCGCTCGGCCGGCTCGAGGGTTCCCGCGGGCGCCGGGTCGTCTCCGCCCTCGGCGCCGCGATCGGCAGCGGTCCTGAACAGGCTGCAGATCCGGGCGTGGGCGTACTGGGCGTAATGGACCGGGTTGTCGGAGGAGTGGGTGCGCGCGAGCGCCAGGTCGATGTCGATCGGCGTCTCATGGCTCCGCATCAACATGAAGAACCGGGTCGCGTCGACGCCGATGTCGTCGATCAGGTCGTCGAGCCGGGCGAAGTCGCCACGCCGCTTCGACATCCGGGCCCGCTCACCGCCCTCGACGAGGTTGACCATCTGCATGATCGAGACCTCGAAGGCCTCTCCGGGCGCGCCGAAGGCGATGACCGCCGCCCGCATCCGGTCGACGTAGCCGTGGTGGTCGGCGCCGAGTACGTCGATGAGGAGATCGAAGCCGCGCTCGAGCTTGTCGCGGTGGTAGGCGATGTCGGCGGCGAAGTAGGTCGGCGACCCGTCGGCTCGAATCAGAACCCGGTCCTTGTCGTCCCCGAACTCCGAGGTCCGGAGCCAGACGGCGCCCTCGTGCTCGTAGACGAGGCCGCGGCCACGGAGGTCGACGATCGCCTTCTCGGTCGCGCCGCCATCGTGAAGCTCCCGCTCTGACGCCCAGCTGTCGAAGCTCACCCGCGAGCGCTCGAGCGTCTCGCGAATCCCCACCAGCATCAGCTCGACGCCGAGTCGGCCGAGCTCGGCCGAGTCCAGCCCGGACCCATGCTCGGCCTCGATCCGCGCGCCGAGCTCGCCGACGTAGTCGCCCTCGTAGCCGCCCTCCGGGACCCCGGTCCCGGCGATGCGAGCCGCGATCGACGCCCCGAACAGCTCGATCTGGCTGCCGGCGTCGTTGAGGTAGTACTCGCGACTGACCTCGTGCCCGGCGAAACCGAGGATCCGGGCGAGCGAGTCGCCGTAGGCCAGGTGCCTGCCGCTGGCGACCGTCAGAGGCCCGGTCGGGTTGGCGCTGACGAACTCCACGAGCACGCGCGAGCGGCTCTCGGCGACTCCGGATCCGAAGTCGCGACCCCGGGCGGCGATCAGCGCCGCGGCGTCGCGGAACCACGCCTCGGACATGTGCAGGTTGAGGAACCCCGGTCCGGCGACGTCGATCCGCTCGACCGCGTCTCCGAGGCGCTCCCGAACGCCGCCGGTCAGCCGAGCCGCCACGTCCCGGGGGGCCTCGCCGACCAGTGGGGCGGCGAGCATCGCAGCGTTGGTCGAGTAGTCGCCGAACTCCGGCCGGGGCGGGCGCTCGAGCCCGGCCGCGGGCACGCCGACGTGGAGGTCCGCGGTGGCGGCGGCGATGGCGTCGCCGAGGGCGGCCGTCGGGCCGGCGCTCGGGTTCGGGGTGGCGTTCACCCGCGAGACTCTAGGGGCGTCGGCTCAATCGCCGGCGATCGACCAGACCAGCGCCCGGAGTTCCTCGGCCGCGGCAGCGGGATCGGGAGCAGAGGCGACGCTTCGCGAGGCGGTCACGAGGGCCGACCCCGGCCCGGCGAACGCGGCTGCGAGCTCCCCCGCCGAACCCCCCTGCGCCCCGACTCCGGGCAGCAGGAAGATCGACCGCGGCATCAGCTCGCGGAGCCGGGCGAGGAACCGCGGCTCGGTCGCGCCGACGACGGCTCCGGCGCCGCTGAACCCGCTCGCTCCCGCCAGGCGATCGGCGAAGCGGTCGACGCAGCGCGCGATCTGCTCGTGCAGCGGCCCGCCCTCCGCGGCCACGTCGAGGAAATCGGCGGCTCCCGGGTTGGAGGTCCGGACGAGCACGAAGATCCCGGCCCCGGCCCCCGCGGCGGCGGCCACAAGCGGCTCGAGCGAGTCCTGCCCCATCAAGGGGTTGAGCGTGGCGGCGTCGGCGCCGAGACCGTCGAACGAGCCCCAGGGCGTGTCGGTCGATCCGAACAGCGCGTCCGCGTAGGCCTCGGCGCTGACGGGAACGTCACCGCGCTTGCCGTCGGCGATCACGAGCAGTCCGGCCTCGCGTGCGTCCCCGGCGACGGCCTCGAGCGCTGCCCAGCCGGGAGCGCCGAGGGCTTCGAAGCGGGCGAGCTGCGGCTTGACGGCCACGCAGGCCGGCCCTGCGGCGGCGATCAGCTCGCGGCAGCCGGCCTCGATCGCTGCGGCGGCGCGGCCTCGTGCATCCGCGCCGCCGGATTCCCCCGACCAGACGCCCCGGCCGGGGATCGGGTCGAGCCCGAGGCAGACCTGGCTGCGGCGCTCAACCTGGAGCGCCGCGAGCCGGTCCGCGAATGGTGTCGGGCCCTCGGGCGTCTCAGGAGCCCTTGACGGCGCTCTTCAGGCCGGCGCCGGCCGAGAACTTCGGCACCTTGCCGCCCGGGATCGTGATGCGCTCGCCGGTCCGCGGGTTCACGCCCTGGCGAGGGCCGCGCTCGTTGACGCTGAACTTCCCGAACCCGGTGAAGTTGACGTCCTCGCCGGCCTTCAGGGCGCCGACGATGTTGTCGAGGACGGCCTCCACCGCGTCGGTTGCTGCCTTCTTGCTGTCGATGCGGTCGTCGTTGGCTACGCGGTCGATGAATTCAGACTTCGTCACTTGAGATTCCTCCTGTCTGGTGCAGAGCGGGCGCCACCCTAACAAGGCCTCCCGACGGCCTTACGGTGCGGGGGCGAACGCCGGTTCGCCCGGATTGATTCCCTCCTCCTCCGCATAGGCAAGCGCCGCACCGATCCTCTGGACCGCCGATGGGTGCGTGCGGAGCAAGGCATCGACGGCCCCTCCGGGGTCGGGGTCGCTGCGGTTGTCGGCGGCGAGCCGCTGCTGGAGCTCGATGAATCCGCGCGGGTCGCCCGTCAATTGCAGGGCAAATCGGTCGGCGCTCGCCTCGACCTCGCGCGAGAGCTGGTTGCCGGCGAGGTTGAGCCCGAAGCTGACGACGGTGATCAGCAGAGCGAAGGCGGGGATCGCCGCGGGGCGGCCGGGACGGGTGCCGCCGCGTTCTGCGAGAGCCGTGCCGGCGGCGGCGACGAGCAGCATTCCGAGCGGAGCGATGATCGCGACGAACAGCAGTCCGCGACCGAGATCGTCGTGCGCGACGTGGCCGAGCTCGTGCGCCACGACCGACCGCAGGACCGGCTCGTCGGCGCGCTCGACGAGGTTGTCGTAGAGGACGACGCGCCGGCTCGAGCCGATCCCGTCCACGTAGGCGTTGACGCCGGTGCTGCGACGGGAGGCGTCGACGACGTAGACGTGACCGACCTCGACCCCCGATCGCTCGGCGAGGTCGAGCACAGCGGTCCGCGCCGGCCCCGGCTGCAACTCCTCGAAGTCGTTGAAGACCGGCGCCAGGACAACCGGCGCGAGCCAGGTGCTGACGACCGCGTAGAGGATGACGATCGCGGCGCCGGCCGCCCACCAGAGGCGCGGCAGCCGACGCTGCAGGCCGATCAGGATCATGCCGCCGATCGCCGCGAGGACGGCGGCGATCGCCGCGCCCTTCCCCCGGTCCGAGAACCAGGAGCCGAGCTCCTGGGTCGAGAGGCCGATGTCGACCGACCGCTCGTGGCCGATCAGGCCGGTCGGCAGGGCCAGGACCGCCAGCACCAGCGAGATCCCGGCGGCCGCCACGGCGGCGCCGAGGATCGGCCGCCGCCCGAGGCGGTCGAGGAACCGTCGGGCGAAGCGGGGACGGCCGAGAGCGAGCGCCCCGAGCGCTGCGAGCTCGACCCCGAACCCGATCAGGAAGAGGTTGCGCTGGCCGGACCGGAAGTCCACCGCGGCCGCCGTCTCGGCGGGATCGAACCAGCGAGCCGCGTCGACCGGGAGCGGATCCGGTCCGGTGTCCGCCGGCGCGAGGAGCAGCACCGCCAGCTCGGCGACGGCGGCCGCGCCGAGCGCGATCGCCGCGAGGGTGACGAGCGTCACCGCCGGACCGGATCCGCTGCCCGAACGTCCGCGCCAATCCATCCGCACCTACGATAGTCGCGCCCGGGCATGGCGCCGAGGCGCCGTCCGGCGGCGCCGACGCGCTGGACGACCACACGGGCATCTCCATGCAGGTAGCCGTCTTCAGCGACATCCACGCCAACTTGCCGGCGTTCGAGGCGATCCTCCGCGACAGCGACGAGGTCGGCGTCGACGAGCGCTGGTGCCTCGGCGACGTGATCGGTTACGGAGCCGATCCCGACCTCTGCGTCGAGCTCGCTCGCGAGCGGTGTGAGGTCTGCCTCGTCGGCAATCACGACCTCGCGGTGCTCGGCGAGCTCGACACATCGACCTTCTCCACGGCGGCCGCCGCCGCCGTCGAGTGGACCACCGCCCACACCTCGAAGGAGAACCTCCGCTTCCTCTCGGGGCTCTCACCCTCCGACACATCGCGAGATGCCGCCCTCTACCACGCCTCCCCTCGCGACCCGATCTGGGAGTACGTCCTCTGGCCCGAGCAGGCGGCGGACTGCCTCGCCGCCCAGGACAAGCGGGTCAGCTTCGTCGGCCACTCCCACGTCGCGCTGTTCTTCACCGCGTCCCCCGACTCCGAGGAGGGCGAGGAGGCGAACGGCTGGCAGGCCGGGGCGGGGACCCGTCTGGAGATCGACGAGGGCCGCTGGCTGATCAACCCCGGGAGCGTCGGTCAGCCCCGCGACGGCGATCCGCGCGCGGCCTGGCTCGAGCTCGACACCGAGACCTGGGAGGCGACCTACCACCGGGTCGGCTACGACATCGAACGGGCCGCTCGAACGATCGAGGTCGCAGGGCTACCGGAACACCTCGCACGCAGGCTTTTTCTGGGGCGATGAGGCCGCAGCTACACTCGCCGCCGATGTCGTCTGCCGGACGTCTGATCGCCGCATGTCTGGCCGCTCTCGCGGCCGGACTGGTGATGCTCGGATGCGGATCGGGCGACGAGACCACGAGCGCCGACATCGACCCGCTGATCGCGGACGACCTGATCGGCCAGCTCGAGAAGATCCAGACCTTCCTCGACGAGGGCAACTGCGACCGTGCGAGCAAGGCGGTCGGCGGCCTTCGGGACGGGATCAACGCCGTCTCCGACAGCACCGGCGAGGAGTTCACCGCCAACGCCATCGAGCTGACGGACGAGCTCGCGACTCAGGTCGAGGATCAGTGCGTGCCCGCCGAGAAGACCACGAGCTCGACGACCGACACGACCGACACGCTGCCGCCGACGACCGAGACGACCGACACGCAGCCGACGACGACCGAGACCACCACGACCAAGAGCACCACGACCAAGAGCACGACGACCACCACGACGGCCCCCGAGCCGCCGACCGGGCCACCCGGCAATCCGGACAACCCGAACGGCAACGGCGGCGGCGGCGTCGTCCCCGGCCGCGGCAAGAAGGACAATTCCGGGCACGACGAGAAGCCGAAGCCGAAGCCGAAGAAGGCCGGCAAGGCGAAGGACGACAAGAGGGAGCGGGGCCGGTGAGCGGTTCCACGATCGCCAACCGATACGAGCTCGGCGACCGCCTCGGCAGCGGCGGCATGTCGACCGTCTACCGGGCAGTCGATCGCGTCCTCGAACGCACCGTCGCGGTCAAGGTCCTCGCCGAGCACCTCTCCGACGACGAGAAGTTCGTCGCCCGCTTCCGCCGCGAGGCCCTCGCGGTCGCGAAGCTCGTTCACCCCAACATCGTCCAGGTCTATGACACCGGCGTCGACGCCGGCCGCCACTTCATCGTCATGGAGTACGTCGAGGGGCGCTCCGGCGCACAGCTGCTGCAGCGCGACGGCGCGCTGGAGCCATCGGTTGCGGTCGAGATCGCGGCGCAGGCGTGTGCGGGGCTCGAGTACGCCCACCGGATGGGGATCATCCACCGCGACGTCAAGCCCGGGAACCTGATGGTGATCGGCGGTCCGGCCGGCGGGCCGCCGGAGATGACCGTCAAGCTCGCCGACTTCGGGATCGCCCGCGCCGCCGAGCAGACCCGGCTCACCCAGGTCGGCTCGGTCGTCGGCACCGCGGCCTACCTCTCGCCGGAGCAGTCGCGGGGCGAGGAGGCGACCCCGATCTCCGACGTCTACTCGCTCGGGGTCGTCACCTACCAGCTGCTCACCGCCCGCCTGCCCTACGAGGGCAACAGCCTCGCCGAGCTCGCGATCCGCCGCGAGAACGAGCGACCGCTGCCGCCGACCAGCTACGTCAAGGACATTCCGGACGCGCTCTCGAAGGCGGTCCTCCGCGCGCTCGAGAACGAGCCCGAGGATCGCTACGTCGACGCCCTCGCCTACGGCGCAGCCCTGCGCGCCGGCCTCGCGGGGATCGCGCCGGCCTCGGAGGCGACGACCCGGCTCGTGGATACACGCAGCACCGCAGCGACCCGGGTGGCGCCGCGCGAGCCGCGGACGCCTACCTCCCCCGCCCGGGCGGCCCGGCCGCGACGGACCTCGCCGCCGCGGCGACAGGTCGCGCCGGCGGCGACGCCGCCGCGAAAGCGCTCGCGGTTTGCGAGCTTCATGCGGGCGGTCCTCGCGATCATCCTCGTCGCGATCATCGCCGGCCTGATCGCCGCAGTGATCCTGCTCGCCACCGACGCCGGCCAGAACACCGACCTCGGCAGTTACCTGAGCGACAACGCCAATCAGCTCATCGACGGCTTCGAGCAGTTCATCCGGGACAACACCGGTCAGTAGCCGGCCTCCGGAGCGCGCGGAGCTCCGCTACGTCCCCGCCGCCTCCCACGGAGCCGCCCCGGCCATGATCGCGTCGCGGTAGCCGCCGTAGCGGCCGGCGACGATCGCCGCGCGGGCCCCGGCGACCAGTTCCCGCGCGTAGACGAGGTTGTGGAGGGTCAGCAGCCGCACCCCGGTCAGCTCCTCCGCCTTCGAGAGGTAGTGGACGTAGGCGCGGCTGAATCCGGTGCACGCCGGGCACGGGCAACCCGGCACCAGCGGTCCCGGCTCCTCTTGGTTGCGCCGCTTGCGGACGTCGTAGCGAAAGCGGCGCTCCGGCAGGGGGGCCAGCGCCATGCCGTGCCGGCCGAGGCGCGTCGGAACCGCGCAGTCGAAGCTGTCGATGCCGACGGCGATCCCCTCGACGAGGTCGTCGGGCTCGCCGATGCCGAGCAGGTGCCGTGCCGGATCGCCGGGCAGCATCCCGACGGTCATCGCCACGACCTCGCGCATCTGCTCCTTGTCCTTGCCGAGCGTCCCGCCGATCGCGATCCCGTCGACGCCGGCCGCGGCGACCGAGTCGGCGGACCGGCGGCGGAGGCTCTCGTGGGTGCCCCCCTGGACGATCCCGAAGACCGCCTGGGAGGAGGGGCCGTTGGCACCGTGCCAGTCGAGGCAGCGCTGCAGCCAGCGGTCGGTCCGCTCTGTCGAGCGGGCGGTGTAGTCGTAGTCGGCCCGGAACGGGGTGCACTCGTCGAAGACGAGCGCGATGTCGGAACCGAGCTGCGCCTGGACCTCCATCGAGCGCTCCGGCGACAGGAAGTGCTCGGAGCCGTCGATGTAGGAGCGGAAACGGACGCCGTCCTCATCGATCCCGAGGACTCCGCCCTCCAGCGGCGGTCGTCCGCGACGGCCCTTGACCTCGTCGGCGATGCTCCCGAAGGCGAGAGAAAATACCTGGAATCCGCCCGAATCGGTGATGATGGCGCCGTCCCAGCCCATGAACTCGTGCAGGCCGCCGAGGCCGGCGATCCGCTCGCCCCCGGGCGCCAGCATCAGGTGGTAGGTGTTCCCGAGGACCATCTCGTAGCCGGTGCCCGCGACCTCGGCCGGCAGCAGGCCCTTCACCGAGCCTCGTGTCGCCAGCGGCACGAAGCACGGCGTCTCGACTGTGCCGTGCGGCGTCGTCAGGATCCCGGCCCGCGCGTCGCCGTCTCGGGCGACGATCTCGAAGCTGAGCCGGTCGGGGTCGGTGCGCATGCCGCGGCTTCTGCCGCTAACCGTCCGCCGGCCGGTCCCGGAGCGATCCACCGGTCATGCCTGCGGGCTTGTCGATGCCGAGCAGGTCCAGGGCGGTCGGCGAGACGTCGGCGAGGATCCCCTCGTGCAGATCGACCCCGTGGACGGTGACGACCACCGGAACCGGATTCGTCGTGTGAGCCGTGTTCGGGGAGCCGTCGGGCTCGAGCATGTGCTCCGCGTTCCCATGGTCGGCCGTGATGATGCAGGCGCCTCCGGCCTCGTGGACCGTCGCGACGACCCGAGCGAGACAGCGGTCGACGGCCTCCACTGCGCTCACCGCGGCCGGGATCGACCCGGTGTGGCCGACCATGTCGGGGTTGGCGAAGTTGATGATTCCGAACCGGAAGTCCCCTTCCTCCCACGCCGAGCAGAAAGCGTCGGCGGCCTTCTCGGCGCTCATCTCGGGTCGGTGGTCGTAGGTCGGGACGTCCCGCGGGGACTCGGCCATGCGCCGCTCCTCCCCGCCCCACTCGCGCTCGCGCCCACCGTTGAAGAAGTAGGTCACGTGCGCGTACTTCTCGGTCTCGGCGACGTGGATCTGCTTCCCCCCGGCCTCGCTGATCACCTCGGCCATGGTCGCCTCGGGCGCGTGCGGCGGGAACGCGACCGGGTAGGGCCATCCGGCCCGGTACTCGGCCATCGTCGAGATGTCGAGCCCGGGGTCGCCGCCGCGCTCGAAGCCCTCGAAGGCCGGATCGCCGAGCGCCTCGACGATCTGCCGCATCCGATCGGGCCTGAAGTTGAAGGTGACGACGACGTCGCCTGGACTGGCGCCGTCGTAGTCGCCGATCACCGTCGGCTTGATGAACTCGTCGGTGTCGCCCGCCTCGTAGGCATCGGCCACCGCCTCGCCGGCGGTGGCGGCACGGGGCCCGGCCCCGTGGACCAATGCGTCGTAGGCGAGCTTCGTCCGCTCCCAGCGGTGATCGCGATCCATCCCGTAGTAGCGACCGCCGACCGTCCCGATCCGGCCGGCGTTTCGAAGCCACCGCTCGACCTCCTCGACGTAGCCGGCGCCGCCGTGCGGGAGCGTGTCCCGCCCGTCGGTGAAAGCGTGGAGGACGAGGTCGGGAACGCCCTCGCGCGCCGCCAGTTCGATGCAGGCCTCGATGTGCTCCCAGCCGGAGTGGACGCCACCGTCGGAGACGAGACCGACGAGGTGCAGGCGGCCGCGCGGGCTCTTGCGGGCGCGCTCGCAGGCGCCGACGAGGACCTCGTTCTCGAAGAAGCTGCCGTCGGCGACGGCGCCATTGATCCGGGCGAGGTCCTGCTTGACGATCGCACCGGCGCCGAGGTTCAGGTGACCGACCTCGGAGTTGCCCATCTGGCCGTCGGGAAGGCCGACGTCGTGCCCGGAGGCGGAGAGCTGCGTGTGCGGGTACTCGGCCCAGAGTGCGTCGAAGGTCGGCGTCTCGGCCTGCGAGATCGCGTTCCCGGGCCCGGGATCGGCGAGTCCCCAGCCGTCGAGGATGATCAGCGCCAGGCCGGGGACCGGAATCGAGCGGGGTCCGCTTGGGATCGCCATCGTCAGCCCCTCACGCCGCCGCGACGATCGCCGCGAAGTCCTCGGCATCGAGTGAGGCGCCGCCGACGAGCGCACCATCGATGTCGCTCTGACCGAGCAGCTCGGCCGCGTTCGCCGGCTTGACCGAGCCCCCGTACTGGATCCGGACCCGCTCGGCCGCATCGCCGTTGCGGGCCGCGACCAGCGAGCGGATGAACCCGCAGGCGTCGTTGGCCTGCTCCGAAGTGGCGGTCTTGCCCGTCCCGATCGCCCAGATCGGCTCGTAGGCGATCACGACGCCCGCGAGCGCCGAGTCCTCGACTCGCGAAAGCGCAGCCTCGACCTGGCGGCGGAGGACCTGGTCGGTCTCGTCGCGATCGCGCTCGTCCTCGCTCTCACCGACGCAGAGGATCGGCAAGAGGCCGGCCGCCAGCGCCGCCGGAACCTTCTGCGCGAGCGCCTCGTCCGTCTCGCCGAAGAGCTGGCGCCGCTCGGAGTGGCCGAGAATCACCGCGTCGGCGCCTGCATCGAGGAGCATCGCGGCTGAGACCTCGCCGGTGAAGGCGCCCGAGTCCTCGAAGTACATGTTCTGGGCGGCGACGCCGACGTCGCTGCCCTCGCAGAGCTGGGCGACCAGGGGCAACGCCAGGTAGGGCGGGCAGATGACGACCTCAGCGCCGTCGTCGCCGAGCTCCTCGACGTCGAGCAGGAGCCCCTCGCAGAAGACGCGCGCCTCCCCGATCGTCTTGTTCATCTTCCAGTTTGCCGCGATCAGCGGGCGTCTGGCCATTCAGCTTCCATCCTCTCCGTCGGAATCCCGCAGCGCCTCGACCCCGGGCAGCGGCTTGCCTTCGATCAGCTCCAGGGATGCACCGCCGCCGGTCGACAGCCAGCTCACCTCGTCGGCGAGCCCGAACTCGGTCAGCGCCGCACCGGAGTCGCCGCCGCCGACGATCGTCGTCGCATCGGTGGCCGCCACGGCTTCGGCGACCGCGCGGGTTCCCGCGGCGAACGGCGGCAGCTCGAACGCCCCCATCGGCCCGTTCCAGAAAACGGTGCCGGCGGCGGCGATCGCCCCCGCATAGGCGTGGGCGCTCGCCGGGCCGATGTCGAGCCCCATCATCCCGTCGGGGACGTCGATGCCGTCGATCTCGACCGGGTCGGCTTCAGCGGAGAAGCCGGCGCCGAGCACGAGGTCGGTCGGAAGCTCGAGCTCGCAGTCCGATCCGGCGGCGAGCTCGAGCGCCCGGCGCGCGAGCTCGATGCCCTCCTCCTCGACGAGCGAGTCACCGGTCTCGTGGCCCTGGGCGCGGAAGAAGCTGAAGCACATCGCGCCGCCGATCAGGATCCGGTCGGCGATCTCGAGGAAGCGCTCGATGACCCCGACCTTGTCGGTGACCTTGGCGCCGCCGAGGACCACGACCAGCGGTCGCGCGGGATCGTCGAGGACCGAGGTCAGCTCGCGAACCTCGCGCTCGAGCAGCAGCCCGGCATAGGCGGGCAGCCGGTGGGCGACCCCCTCAGTCGAGGCGTGCGCTCGATGGGCGGCGCCGAAGGCATCGTTGACGTAGACCTCCGCGAGCGCGGCGAGCCGGTCGGCGAGCCCGTCGTCGTTGGCCTTCTCGCCGGCCTCCCAGCGGGTGTTCTCGAGCAGCAGGACGTCGCCCGGCTCGAGCGTCCGCGCGGCCGACTCGACGTCGTCGCCGACGATTCCGGGCGCCAGCGCGACCTCGACCCCGAGCAGCTCCCCGAGCCGGGCGGCCACCGGCCGCATCGAGAGCTCCGGGTCCCGCCCCTCCGGGCGCCCGAGGTGCGAGCAGAGGACGATCGCGGCCCCGCGGTCGCGGAGCAGCTCGATCGTCGGCAGCGCCGCGCGGATCCGCGTGTCATCGCCGACGGAGCCTGCAGTCAGCGGCACGTTGAGGTCGGCCCGCACCAGGACGGTGCGGTCCGCGACGTCGGCTTCGCGGACCGACGCCTTCCCGAATCGCCCGCGCTCGCTCACGGCCGCCGCGGCCCTAGAGGACCTTGCCGGCGAGCTCGACGAGCCGGTTCGAGTAGCCCCACTCGTTGTCGTACCAGGAGACGACCTTCAGCATCGTGCCCTCCATGACCATCGTCTGGCCCGCGTCGAAGATCGACGAGTGGGGGTCGGTGACGATGTCGGTCGAGACGATGTCGTCCTCGGTGTAGGCCAGGATCCCCTTCAGCGGACCCTCGGCGGCCTCCTTGACGGCCGCGTTGATCTCCTCGACGGTGGCCTCGCGGCCGATGTTGCAGGTCAGATCCACGACCGAGCCGGTCGCGACCGGGGCCCGCATCGCGATGCCGTTCAGCTTCCCGCTCAGCTCCGGCAGGACGAGGCTGACCGCCTTCGCGGCGCCGGTCGTCGTCGGGATCAGGTTGAGCGCCGCAGCACGGGCCCGGCGGAGGTCCTTGTGCGGCATGTCCTGGAGGCGCTGATCGGCCGTGTAGGCGTGAATCGTCGTCATCAACCCCTGCTCGATCCCGACCGTGTCGTTGATGACCTTGGCGATCGGCGCGAGGCAGTTGGTGGTGCACGAGGCGTTGGAGATGATGTGGTGCGACCCGGGGTCGTAGTCGTCGAAGTTGACGCCCAGGGCGACGGTGACGTCGGGCTCCTTGGCGGGGGCCGAGATGATCACCTTCTTGGCGCCGGCCTCGAGGTGCTTGGCGGCGTCGGCGCGGGCGGTGAAGAACCCGGTCGACTCGATCACGACGTCGACGCCGAGATCCGACCAGGGCAGATTCGCCGGGTCCCGCTCCTCGAGCGCGACGATCGACTTGCCGTCGACGGAGATCGTCCCGTCGCCGACTTCGACGGTGCCGGGGAACCGGCCGAGGATCGAGTCGTACTTGAGGAGGTGGGCGAGCGTGTCGTCGTCGGTCAGGTCGTTGACGGCGACGATGTCGAGGTCGGTGTCGGACTCGTAAGCGGCCCGGAACAGGTTTCTGCCGATCCTCCCGAACCCGTTGATGCCGACCTTGACTGCCATTGGTTCCTCCTGGTTGAGAGCCGTGAATGAGTGCGCCGCGTTCGATCGCGGCCGCCGTCTAAGCCTATGCAGGTGCGGGAGTTCCTGCCCCCGTCGCGACTACGGAGCCGTTTCCGGGACTCACCCGTGGCGCGGCGACCAGCGGAAGAACCGCGCTGCGATGAGGATTCCGGCGATTCCCCAGGCGGCGACCACGGCGAGGTGGCCCCAGTCGAACCCCGCCCCCTGGGTGAGCGGATCGTAGGCCGTCAGGAACGCCTGGAAGAACGGCCGGATCGGGAACAGCGAGGCGAAGGTGAGAACGCTGTCGGGGATCTCGCTCTCGGGCACGAAGACGCCGGAGAGGAAGTAGAGCGGGAGGACGGTGAAGTTCGTGATCGGCGGCGCCGCCTGCTCGCTCGGGATCGCGATGCTGAGAGCGACGCCGAGCGAGCAGAAGGCGAACGTGCCGACGATCAGCGTCACCAGCAGGGCGGGGATCGTCTCCGTCGGGACCTCGACGCCGTAGAGCAGGCGTCCGAGCAGGGTGACGATCACGACCATCAGAACGGAGATGACGAACGCGTTGCCGATCCGGCCGCCGATGTAGGCCCAGGTCGGCAGCGGCGTCCCGTGCAGCCGCTTCAGCCGTCCGCTCTCTCGCATCTCGACCATCCGCATCGAGACGTTCACGAGCGTCGCGGAGACGACGGCGAGGGTGATGATCCCAGGCACGTAGTAGGTGGCCGCGTCGATCCCGAGCCCCTTGATCTCCTGATCGCCGAACAGCGATGCGAACAGCAGCAGGAAGATGACCGGGAACATGACCGTGAAGAACACGGCGGCGGGGCTGCGCCAGAAGACCCTCTGCTCGAAGCGGAACTGGTGGACGACCAGGGCGGCGGCGCTCACGACCCGGCCTCCGTCCCGGTCAGCTCGAGGTAGACGTCTTCGAGGCTCGGGCGCACGACCTGAAGCCGGACGAGGGCGACGTCGTTGGCGAGCGCCCACCCCGTGAGCTCGTGCAGGCTCCGGGTCGGATCCCCGGTCCGCAGCTCGAGCCGCCCGTTCGAACCGGCCCACTCGCCCGCGATCGCGGCGCGGAGACGACCCGCGTTGCCGTCGGAGATCTCGAAGCTGATCACGCTCGCCGCATCGGCCCGCCCGCCGAGGTCGTCGGGAGTCCCGCCGGCGATGATCCGGCCGGCCGCGATCACCGCGACCCGGTCGGCCAGCTCCTGGGCCTCGTCCATGTAGTGGGTGGTCAGCAGAACGGTCTTGCCGAGCTCGCGAAGGCCCTCGATCACCTGCCAGGCGGCGCGGCGGGCGGAGGGGTCGAAGCCGGTGGTCGGCTCGTCGAGGAAGAGCAGCTCGGCGTCGCCGATCAACGCGACCGCGACGTCGAGCCGGCGCTGCTGGCCGCCGGACAGGCGCCCGGTTCGCTCATCGGCCTTCTCGGCGAGGCCGACGAGCTCGATCGTCTCGTCCACCGATCGCGGGGCCGGGTAGTAGCCCGCGTACATCTCGAGGGTCTCGCGCACGGTCAGAAGCGGCTCCATCCGGCATTCCTGGAGGACGAAGCCGACCCGCCCGCGCCAATCGCGGCCCGCCGTCGCCGGATCGGCGCCGAGGACCTCGACCTCGCCGCCGTCGCGGTCGAGGTAGCCCTCCATGATCGAGAT
The DNA here is from genome assembly GCA_963784885.1 of uncultured Conexibacteraceae bacterium. Classification (GTDB taxonomy): domain Bacteria; phylum Actinomycetota; class Thermoleophilia; order Solirubrobacterales; family 70-9; genus RHKX01. The sequence continues at coordinate 217,309 of CAWATA010000002.1, read as the reverse complement.
CGCGGTCGTCTTTCCCGCCCCGTTGGGGCCGAGGAACGCGAAGATCTCGCCGCGGTGGACATCGAGGTCGATGCCGCGCAGCGCATCGAGATCGCCGTAGGACTTGCGCAGCCCCCTGACGCTGATCACGGCTTCTGGCACAGCCGCGCATTATGAACCTCGGGATCAGCCGGCCCGGTTGAGCTGGCGATGGATGTCGCGGGCGAGCTTCCCGGGGATGCCGGGTACAGCCGCGATCTCCTCGGCGGAGGCGGCGAGAAAGCGCTCGGGCGAGCCGAAGTGGCCGAGCAGCGCCCGCTTGCGGGCCGGTCCGACGCCGCGGAGGCCGTCGAGCACCGAACCGGTCATCGCCTTGTCGCGGCGCTTGCGATGAAGGTCGAGGGCGAAGCGATGAGCCTCGTCGCGGACGCGCTGGAGCAGGCGAGAGGCCTCGGTGTCGGGGCGGATCGGAAGCGGCTGCGAGCGGCCCGGGACGTAGACCTCCTCGAGCCGCTTGGCCAGCGAGATCACCGTCGTGCCGCGTTCGATCAGCGGCTCGAGCGCCCGGACGCCGGCCGCGAGCTGCCCCTTGCCCCCGTCGATCATGATCAGCCCCGGCAGGGCGGCGAAGCTGGCGTCGAGCTCGGCGTCGTGCGGCGACTTGCCGCTCTCGTCGAGGTAGCGGGCGAGCCGTCTGGAGAGAACCTCGTTCATCGACGCGAAGTCGTCGGAGGCGCCCTCGATGCCGCGGATCCGGAACCGCCGGTAGTCCGACTTCTTCGGCGCACCGCCCTCGAAGACCACCATCGATGCGACCGTGTGCTCGGGCCCGAGGTTGGAGATGTCGTAGCCCTCGATCCGGATCGGAACGTCCTCCAGGCCGAGCGCCTCGGCGAGCTCGGCGAGTGCCTCGGTCCGCTCGCGGCGACGACGCTCGCGGCGGAGCTTGTCCTGCGCGAGCGCCAGGCGGGCGTTGCGCTCGGCGAGCTCCCGGAGCCGGCGCTTGTCGCCGCGCTCGGCCGCCCGGACCTCGACCGCCGTCCCGCGTCGTTCGCTCAGCGCCTCCGCGAGGAGCGCGGTCCGCTCCGAGAGCTCCGGTCCGACGACGACGAGCGGCGGCACCGTCGGCGACGCCTCGTAGTACTGGGCGATGAACTGCTCGCCGACCTCGTCGAGGTCGTCTTCGCCCTTGTTGTCGAGGTAGAAACCCTGGCGCTCGGTGAGGACCCCATCGCGGACCTGGAAGACCTGTGCATTGGCCTCCTGGCCCTCGACCGCGACCCCGATCAGGTCCGCGGTGCCGACCTGCTCGCCGGCGACCTGCTGGCGCTCCATCAGCGAGCGGATCGCGGTCACGCGGTCGCGGAACAGGGCCGCGCGCTCGAACTCCTGCCCGTCGGCGGCCTCCTCCATCTTCGCGAGCAGGTCGCGCTCGACGTCGCGGAAGCGGCCGGAGAGAAAGCGGCGGATCGCGTCGATGTTGCGCCCGTACTCCTCCGCGTCGACGTAGCCGACGCAGGGCGCCCCGCAGCGCTTTATGTAGTAGTCGAGGCAGGGCACCCCGGAGCGCCGGCCGGGGTCGGCGCCCTCGCAGGTCCGGTACTGGAAGAGCTTGCCCAGCAACTCGAGCGTCTCGCGGACCCGGCGCGCGCTCGCGTAGGGGCCGAAGTAGGCGCGGTTGGGGCGGTGGCGCTCGCGCGTGAAGTAGACCCGGGGGAACTCCTCGTCGAGGCTGATGCCGATGTAGGGGTACGACTTGTCGTCGCGCAGCTTCACGTTGAGGATCGGGCGGTGGCGCTTGATGAACTGCTGCTCGGCGATCAGCGCCTCGGCCTCGGTGCCGGTGACGAGGAAGTCGATCGTCTCGATCTCGTCGGCGAGGCGGCCGAGCGTCGTCCGCGAGGAGAAATGGCTCGCGACGCGCTTGCGGATCGACCGCGACTTGCCGACGTAGACGACCCTGCCGTCGCCGTCCTTGAACATGTAGACGCCGGGCTGGTCGGGCAGGCGCTTCCGCTGCTCGGAGATGTGCTCGCGGCGCCTGTCGCCTGATCCGCTCATGGGCACCCAACTGTAGGGAGCGGCCGCGCCATACACTCGCGCCTGATCCGAGCCCGCGAGACCGTGGAGTGAGCATGACCGACCCTCTGACGACCACCGCTCCACCGGAGCTGAAGACGATGCGGTTCGAGGCCGAGGGACCCGTCGGAACGCTGACGCTCTCGCGGCCCGACGACATGAACGCGATGAGCCCGGAGATGATCGCCGAGCTCGCCGAGATCGCCCCGTGGCTCGCCGACCGGGCGCCGATCCGCGCGCTGATCGTCACCGGCGAGGGCCGCGCGTTCTCGGCCGGCGGCGACGTCAACTGGTTCCGTCGCGGCATCGAGGATCCCGACATCGACCTCGTCCAGCAGGTCCGCCGCGGCGCCGACGTCCTCCACCAGGCGATCGTCGACTTCAAGCGGATTCCCTGCCCGGTGATCGCGGCCGTCAACGGGCCTGCCGCCGGCGCCGGCTTCTCGCTCGCGCTCATGTGCGACATCCGGATCGCCTCGGAAAAGGCGTTCTTCGTCTGCGCCTACGGCCGCATCGGTGCCTCGCCGGACGGAGGCATGACCTACTTCCTCCCCCGGGTAGTCGGCCCCGCGGCCGCCTGCGAGCTGATGCTCGAGGACCCGAACATGACCGCGGCGGACGCGCTCGAGCGCGGGCTCGTCTCCGAGATCGTGGACCCCGACGAGCTCCTGCTCGTCGCCGGGGCGAAGGCGGCCGAGTTCGCCGCCAAGTCGCCCCACTACCAGCGGATGGTCAAGAAGCTCGTCTGGGAGAGCCTCGACAACTCCCTCGCCGATCACCTCCAGATCGAGCGCCACGGCATCGCCGACTCGATGGGCACCGAGGATCTCCAGAACGGCGTCCGCGATTTCTTCGCCGGCGAGCAGCCGACGTTCCACGGCCACTAGCGGCGGCGGATCACAACGGCCCGGTCGGGTGCCGGGAATCGCTTCGCCCCGGACGACCGGCGGAGTAGGGTCCACGGGACCCACAAGGCACAGGAGGAAGTCCTTTGAAGACGCGATTGACGACCCTCGCGGCGGTGGCGATCCTCGGTCTCGCGGCGCTCGCCCTGGCGGCGTGCGGCAGCAGCGACGACTCGAGCAGCACCGCGGCAGAGTCCACGAGCACGACCGAGGCATCGACCTCGAGCGGCGGTGGCGAGACCGTCACCTTCGAGGCCGACTCGAGCGGCCAGCTCGCCTACACCGAGACGGACGTCACGGCCAAGGCCGGCAACTCCACGATCGAGTTCGACAACCCGGCCTCGATCGGCCACGACGTCGTCATCGAGGACGAGTCCGCCAACGAGATCGCCAAGACCGACGTGATCACCGATTCGACGACGACCACGACGGCGGACCTGAAGCCCGGGACGTACACGTTCTACTGCTCGGTTCCCGGTCACCGCGAGGCGGGGATGGAGGGCACGCTCACGGTCAAGTAGCGGGCGCCGGCGCTCGTTCCTCTCAATCCTCGAAGGCCGTGCCGTCGGCCGCGGCCGCCGTCGTTCCCCGGTCCGCCGGCACCGACTAGTCGACCAGGACGCGGCCGACGGCGTCGGCTACGCAGCAGGGCTTCTCGTTCCCCTCGACCTCGACGACGAAGCGGACGACCTCCTGAAACCAGCCGCCGCCGACGTCGTCGACGGAGATGATCTCCGCGGTCGCGCGGACCCGAGAGCCTGCGGGCACGGGGGCCGGGAATCGCACCTTGTTCCAGCCGTAGTTGACGCCGAGCTTGAAGCCGGTCATCTCGACCAGGGCGAGGCGCATGCCGTCGATCATCGAGAGGGTCAGATTGCCGTGCGCGATCGTCTCTCCGTACGGGCTCTCCCGCTTCGCCCGCTCGACGTCGACGTGAATCCACTGATCATCCCCGGAGAGCCGGGCGAAGTCGTCGATGTCGGCCTGGGTGACCTCGCGCCACTCGCACGGGCCGACCGTCTTGCCGACCATCGCCCTCGTCTCCTCGATGCCGTGAATCTTCATCAGCGCCATGGCGCGGCAGCCTATCGATCAGGCGATCAGCCGAACCTCCAGCGGTGGTGCGAGCTCGAGTTCTCCCGCGCCGTCGAGCAGGCCGAGGATCCGCGCCACGTACGCCTGCGTCTCCGGATACGGAGGCACGCAGCCGCACGCCGCCACCGCGCCGGGGCCGGCGTTGTAGGCCGCGAGGGCCAGCTCGACCGACCCGAACCGACCGAGCAGCTCCGCCATCAACCGCGCCTGGGCGGCGATCGCCGCCACCGGGTCGAACGGGTCTCGGAGCCCGTATGCGGCCGCCGTCGCCGGCATGAACTGCGCGATGCCCTGAGCGCCGGCCGACGAGATCGCGTTCGGGTTGAAGTTCGACTCGGCCATCAGCTGCGCGGCCAGCAGCGAGGCGGAGACGTCGTGACGAGCTGCCGCCTCGAGGAGCGGCGCCCGGAAGCGCACGGGAACGAACCCCGGCAGGCCCGCCTCGCCGCCGCCCTTTCCGTCCGGCTCGGCGGAGGCGGCCGCGACCCGGTCCCCCGCGGCGGAGCAGGGCGCCGGGCCGTCGGCGTAGCCGTAGTGCCACGCCTCCCAGGAGTAGCGCTGGACGAAGCCGAATCGCGACGCGTTCGCGGCCAGCCATCCGTACGCGGTCGCCGGGCCGAGATCGAGCTCGGTGCCGCAGCGGTGCAGCGACGTCCCGGGTGGCGCGACCCAGCGCGGGTCGGGATTGGCGTTCCAGAGGCGCTGCTGCTCGGCATCGGAGCGGTAGCCGGAGTTGATCACGATCGACACACCCGCGGCGCTCGCCGCCGCGGCCATCCGGTCGAAGGCAGCCGCCGTGTCGGGCCGCATCGGCTTGCCCTGCCGGTGGGCCAGCGGCCCCGAATAGCCGCCGCCGCTCGCGGTCTCGGCCGGCCCACTCGCCGCGGCCGCCGCCGCGATCGTCACCTCCGCCTTGGCGATGGCCGAAGTCGCGGCGCCGTCACGGGCCCGCTCGTCGCCGTCGAGCCCGATCCGGCCGCCGGCCTCGACCCGGACCCGGAGCGGCGCGAAGGAGACATCGTCGGGAAAGCTCACGTCGATCAGGCCCGCGTCGAGGTCGTTCCGCTCGGCGGCGAGCGCCGCGGATTCGCGGGCGCGATCGAGGTAGTCCGACCGCGACAGGTGCGCCGGGTTCGGCGACCCGGTCGGGAGCGTGGCCGGCAGAAAGAGGCGCCCGAAGTCGTCGCGCATCGAGCGTGCGGCCGAGATCGCCGCGAGGTCGGCCGATCGCTGCAGCCGCCCCTTCGCGGTGGCGGCACCCCCGATCGCGACGAGGATCAGCGCGAGCGCGACGACGAGGAGAGCGATCCCGAGCACCGCCGGAAGCGCCTGGGCGCGCTCGGCCCGCAGCCGGCGGACGACCGCTCGCCTCCGCCCGGGACCCGGCCCGGTGACCAGCATCCCGGCCAGGCGCACCGCCCGCCGGCCGCTCTCACCGCCCGGCTCGAGTCCAGCGAGGGCCCGTCGAGCCCCGATCGCGCCGATCGGGGCGACCCAAGCCTTGAACGGGATCCCGGCGTCGCGGAGCTCCGCCGCGAGCAGTGCGATCAGCGGCCGTCGCGAACCGCGTTCGGCCTTGAGCAGGACGGCACTGCGGCCGATCGCGGCAACGGCGAGCAGGCCGCGGAAGTCGCCGGGGTCGCAGACTGCGACGACCAGGTCGGCGCCGAGCTCGAGCGCCTCGGCGAGCGCCGCCGTCGGCGAGCTCCGTTCCTCGGCCCCGGAGGCGACCGCGAAGCAGAGACGCCCCCGGGCGGCTCCTCGCAATCCGGCGGCCTCCCGGCAGGCGGCCTCGAGCTCGCGTGCGGGCGGCCCGGCGAAGACGGTCCCGCGCAGCGCTCGCGCCTCCCGTCGCAGGTCGAGCAGCAGCGTCCTCGTCTCCGACCCCGGCGCCGTCGCCGCGACCGCGACCGCCGCGGCCGCGCCGGCGAGACCCCTCGCCTCGCCGGCCGGAGCGCAAAGCAGCAGGTCGGGCGTCCCGCTCATCCGCTGTCCGGCCTCGCCCAGGCATCGGAGCTCACGTCGAGGCGGTCGCCGAGGCCGGGCACGAGCGCCGGCGGATCGAGCTCAATCGCGACGCGGCCGCCGCTCACCTCGACGTCGACTCGACCGCGCGCCCACCCGGGCAGCCCCGCTCGGGCGGCCGCCGAGGGGTCGCGACCGTCCGCCGCGGCGAGCGCGCCCGCCTCGGCGGCGCCGTCAGCCAGCGACTGCGCATAGCCGACCGCGAGCAGCTGCAGCGCGACGACGGCCGCCAGCATGAGCAGCGGCAGACCGGCGATCAGCTCGAGCTGTGCCTGCCCGGATTCGCGCCGGTCAGCCATCCGGCACCCCGCCGGAAGGGCCCAGCAACGCCGACGCGGACACCGGGATCCGGGGGGCGGCCGGCAACGCCCGCGGCGCCGTCAGCTCGACCGTGACCCGCGTGCGGCCGGCGTCGACCTCGGCGGCGTCGCGAAACGACGGCGGCAGAGCCCGCCTCGCCGCCCGCTCGGGATCACCCCCCGCGTATTCGGCCCGCGCGGCGGCGCGAGCGGCGTTCCCGGCGCTCAGGGCCGCGTGGCCGGCGAGCACGAACTGCAGCAGTGCGAGCGCGAGCAGGACCAGGACCGGCACCGTGGCGACGAAGGCGACCGCCGCCTGGCCGTCCTCGCATCGCCGAGCCCGCCGTCTCCGTCTCGCGTCCATGCTCCGACGCTAGGACGCGTCGCGTCATCGGTGGGATACGCACGGCAAGGATTGCGAGGCGGATCGGCGACGAAATCGTCACGAACCGGCCCCGAGGCCGGATCAGATGCTCTGTGCCTCGCGCCAGGTGTTGAAGATCAGCCAGCCCGCACCGACCATGACCGCCACCCAGACGATCACGCCGAGGCCACTCGAGAGCAGCTCGTCGGTGCCGACGATCATCAAGGCGATCGCGCCGACGCTGCCGTAGATCAGCCAGCGCTGGCGATCGGTGAACGTGTCCCGCTGAAGGCTCGTGCTCTTCCAGAACCGGATCAGCATCGCCCCGATCGCGATCGCGAACAGGATCGAGAGCATCGTGAGGACCGCCTCGGCGACGTTGCCGCCGGCCGGGAGCACCGTCAGCGCCAGCGCCAACAGCACGATGATCGCGACGTTGCGAACCGTCCTCACGACGCAATCGTGACGGATCGCCGGGCGCGGCGGCGAAACGCCGTCGCGACGACGATCACCAGGACCATCTCTCAGTCCACGCCGAGCTGCACCCATTCGTCTCGCGAGCGCTGCCGGGTCACTTCGATCAGGCGTTCTTGATCGCGACGCCCTCGATGATGTGGGCGGCGGTCTCGGTCGCGTCGATCGCGCGCTCGAGCACGGCGAATATGTCCTTCCAGCGGATCACGACCATCGGATCGATCCCGTTCGCGAACAGCGACGCGACGGCGTCGCGCGAGATCCGATCACCGTCGTTCTCGAGCCGGTGGATCTCGATCAGGTGCCGGTCGAGATCCTTGAACCCGCGCAGCCCTGCGAGCGCCGTCGCGAGCTCGCTGCAACAGCCCACGAGGACGTCGGCGAGGGCGAACGACTGCTCCATCGGCGCCTCGATCTGGTAGATCCCGAGGAAGTCGGCGGCCTCCTCGATGTAGTCGACGACGTCGTCGACCTGGGTCGCGAGCCCGTAGATGTCCTCGCGGTCGAATGGCGTCGCGGATGTCGAGTTGAGCCGCTTGATGATGTCGTGGGTGATCCGGTCGCCCTCCTGTTCGGCCTTGAGGATCTCCCGGTTCATGCCCTCCGCCCCGTCGGGCCACTTCTGCAGCATCTCCTGGAGCAGGCCGGATGCGCGAACGGAGTTCTGACCGGCCTCGTTGAGCAGGTCGAAGAAGGCGCGGTCCTTGGGCGCGAAGCTGAGGCTCACCATCCGCTCCGCAATATCGCAGCTTCGCCGGTATCGGCACCCGGCCGGTCCGGTCGAAAACCCGCAGACCGACGATCGATCAGGAGCGGTGGAGCTCGGCGACCACCGCGGCGAGCCGCTCGGCCGCGCGGCCGTCCCAGAGCGGCGGCGGCCGGGGTGGCGGGGGCGCCGAGCCCACGAGCCCGGGCACGTCGCCGATCCGCTCCGGATCGAGCCCGAGGAGGTGGTTGGTCCCGTGCTCGATCGTGATCGGCCGCTCGGTGTTGTCGCGCAGCGTGAAGCACGGCACGCCGAGGTAGGTCGTCTCCTCCTGGATCCCCCCCGAGTCGGTGAGGACGGCCCGCGCGTCCGCCTCGAGCGAGAGGAAGTCGAGGTAGCCGACGGGGTCGGTCAGCATCAGCCCGGCCGGCAGCCGTCTGACCCGGTCGCCGAGCGCTGCCCGCGTTCGCGGATGGACGGGAAAGACGACGGGCATCGACTCCGACACGGCCTCGAGCGCATCGATCGCCGCTCCGAGCAGGGGGCCGTCGACGAGCGCCGGGCGGTGCAGGGTCACCAGCAGGTAGGAGCCGGGCTCGAGGCCGTGCGCCGTGCACGACCCGAGGTCGCGGAAGCGCTCCTCGAGCGCCACCAGCGAGTCGATCATCGTGTTGCCGACGAGGTGGACCCGCTCGGCGCCGACGCCCTCGGCGGCGAGGTTGACGGCCGCCTCCGGCGAGTGCGTGAAGAGCAGGTCGGAGACCTGATCGGTGAGAACCCTGTTGACCTCCTCCGGCATCGTCCGGTCGAAGCTGCGCAGGCCCGACTCGACGTGAGCCAGCGGGATCCGGAGGTGGGCGCAGGCGAGCGCCGCCGCGAGCGTCGAGTTGACGTCGCCGGGCACGATCACCAGGTCGGGTTCTTCGGCGGTCAGCACCGGTGCGATCGCCTCGAGGACACCGCCGAGCTGGGCGGCGTGCGATCCGGACCCGACTCCGAGCATGTGGTCGGGGGGCGGTACTCCGAGCTGCTCGAGGAAGATCCCCGACATCATCCGGTCGTAGTGCTGCCCGGTGTGGACGAGGACGTGACGGCCGTCGGGATCGGCGTCGCGGAGCGCCGCGATGACGGGCGCCATCTTGACGAAGTTCGGGCGGGTGCCGACGACGTGGACGAGCTTCATCGGATCGCTCAGGCCAGCGCGTCGATCCGCGCGGCGAGCTCGAAGTCGGCTCCGGTGATGCCGCCCTCCGAGTGGGTCGAGATCCGGACCGTCACCGTCGCCCACGAGATCTCGAGGTCTGGGTGGTGGCCCATCTCCTCCGCGGGTTCGACGATCGCGTCCGCGAACCGGACCGAGCCGACGAAGTCGCCGCGATCGAACGAGCGGGCGATCGCGTCGCCGGTGCGGCTCCATCCCTCCAGCTCCCCGAGCCGGGCCTCGATCTCCTCGTCGCTGAGCAGCATGGCCCGATCCTATAGTCGGCGACGATGCGGATCGCGAGCCTCGTCCTCGTTGCGCGGCCCGGCGCCTTCGGATGGGGCGAGGCGCAAGGGCCGGACCGGCTCGCCTAGAGGGTGAAGGTGATGCCCTGCTGGGCGACGATGATCGCCGTCGCGAAGAAGACGACCCCGAGGCCGGCCATGATCGCCAGCTCGGCGGGCAGGGTCTCCCGCCGCGAGACGCCGCGCTCGGCGGCGACGACGATCAGAGCGCCGATCGCGCCGCCGACGATGCCGCCCAGGTGCCCGCCGACGCTGATGTTCGAGGCGGCGAACGTGAACACGAGGTTGAGGACGAGCCAGAACGCCAGCTGCTGGACGACCTGCATCTGGCCGCGCTGGCGGGCGATCACGATCGTCGCGATGAACAGGCCGTAGATCGCGCCGGAGGCGCCGACCGTGAACGTGAACGGGTCCGACATGATCAGCGCACCGACCGCTCCGGCGACCAGGGCCACCAGGTAGACGGCGACGAACCGGACCGTCCCGATCGCGGGCTCGAGCACCTGGCCGAGGATGAAGAGGACGAACATGTTCAGCCCCAGGTGGATCAGCCCGCCGTGGAGGAAGCCGGAGCTGATGATCCGCCACCACTCCCCGCCGGTCGACTGGATCACCTGGCCGCCGCCGCCGCAGACGCCTCCGTCGCCGACGGCGTTCGCGCAGAGCGCTCCGTCGGCGAAGACCCGGCCGTCGGTGCCGGACGGGCCCCCGGTGAGGAGCTGGAGCACGAAGACGAAGACGTTGATGCCGATCAGCACGTAGGTCGCCTGCATCCGCCCCGTCGTCAGGTTCCGCGTCGTCCGCACCTCGGTCCGGTCGCCGGCGCATTCCGGGCAGCGCATGCCCACCGACGTCGGCGTCATGCAGTCGGGACAGATCGGGCGTCCGCAGCGCGAGCAGGCGACGCCGGTCTCGCGGTCGGGGTGTCGGTAGCAGGTGGCGATCGCGGCAGGGTATTCGACGCCGGACCCGGGCTTGCCGGGCGATCCGGGGGAGATCAGCCCATCTCTGCCGTCAGGAGCGAGTTCTCACTCGGGTGCCGGCTGCCGCCCTTCGGCTCGCGGGTGACCATGACCCGGCTCGCCTTCGAGAGACCGTGCGGGATCGCAACGTCGCCGACGCCGTCCTCGGAGACGACGAAGACCGACGAGGCGTGAACTGAGCCGCCGGCGCTCCCCCGGTCCTGGACCCACGCCTGGTAGACCTCGCCGTCGTGGGTCGGCGGCAGGTCCGAGACGTGCAGCATTCCCGCGTCGCCGTCGACCTCGAGGCGACCGGATGCGGCCGAGGACGGGCGCTCGGCCTTCGCCGTGTAGACGGCTTCGGGCCCGCCCGCGTCCTCGCTGCCGCCGTCGCTGAGCACGTAGCCGGTGACCGCCGCGCCGAGCAGCAGGCAGACCGCGAGCCCGGCGAGCAGGGGCCGGAGCGAGAGTCCGGAGAGGAATCCACGGCGGGGGCGGGGTTCAGCGGGGGCGCCCGGGCGCCGGTCACCCTCGGCCGCGGCGACGAGGGCGGCCTCGCGATCGACGACGTCCATGATCCTCGCCTTGAGATCGGCCGGCGACGCCTGCTGGGAGACGGTCGCGGGCAGCACGTCGACCGCGGGCAGCATCCATCGCAGCCGCTCGCCGCAGGCGTCGCACCCGGCGAGGTGCTCCTCCACCACCCGGCGCTCGCCGGCGTCGAGGGCGTCGAGGGCGAAGGCGGCGAGATCGGCGTTCCAGCGCTCGCCGTGCGCGCCCGGGTCTCCGGCGTCGGCGTGCTCGCGGATGTCGGTCCGGTCGCTCACGTCGTCTCCAGGATGCCGTCGGGCGATATCGACTCGGCGATCTGGACCCGGATCTTCTCGAGCCCGAGCCGCATCCGCCCCTTGACGGTCCCGAGCGGCATGCTCAGCATCTCGGCGATCTCCGAATGGCTGAAGCCCCCGAAGTAGGCGAGCTCGATCACCTTCGACTGGTCGTCGGGCAGGCTGTCGAGCGCGCCGCGGAGCTCGCGGGACGTCTCGCGGCGGATCGCCTCCTCCTCGGTCATCTCCTCGCCGGGACGGGCCTCGAGCACGGCGTCGTCGTCCTGGTCGAGCTTCGGAGCGCGGCTGCCGCCGCGGCGAAGCGCATCGATCGCGCGATTGCGGACGACGCTCAGCACCCAGCTGCGGACGCTGCCGCGGGCGCGGTCGAAGCGGGCGTTGCTGCGCCAGATCGACAGGAAGGCCTCCTGAGCGACGTCCTCGGCGCCGTTGCGATCGCCGACGATCCGGTAAGCGAGCGAGTAGGCCGCGCCGCCGTGGCGGTCGTAGAGGACCTCGAAGGCCTGCGGGTCCTTGCGATCGACGTAAGCCATCAGCTCCTCGTCGGCGAGGCGCTGGAGGCGAGCGGTGCTGGGGTCTGACGATGCCGCCATCGAAATCAACATACGCTGTGACGGCGATGCCGGATCAATCGGATCAGGGACGGGATCAGCAGGCGGGCGAGGCGGGACCGGCCCGGCTGTTCGCACTCGCGGTGGGCGGCTTCCTGGCGCTGCTCGGCGTCCTCGGCTTCTTCTACGACGCCGGCTTCGACACCGGGAAGCAACTCGCCGCCGACGACGTCGCCGGAATCATCGTCGTCAACGGCTGGCGCAACGTCATCTACCTCCTCAGCGGACTGCTCGCGCTCGGCTTCGCCACGCGGCATCCGCGCCGGACGGCCGGCGCGCTCGGCGCCTTCTACCTCCTGCTCGGGCTCTGGGGCCTCGCCGAGACCGATCACGACATCGGCAACATCCTCGAGATCCTGCCGCTCACCGACGAGGACAACGTCCTCCATCTCGTGATCGGCGGCCTCGGCGCGGTCGCGGCGCTCGCCGACGGGCCGCTGCCGAAGCGCGCCAACCAGAAGCCGCGACGCCCGAAGCCGGATCCGAAGCCCGCCGCGAAGCCGGCTGCTGCTAGCCGATCGAGCGGCGGATCTCGCCGACCACCGAACGCAGGCCGTCGCTCTTGCGGCGGCGCCTGACGCTCATCAGCACGAGCGCCGTGCCGGCGACGCCGCCGACGGCGGCGGCCGCCACCGGGCGCACCCAGTTGCGGGGGTCGCGCAGGGACTGAAGCTCGGTCTCCGAAAGCTCGTCGGCCCACCAGGACAGCTCGCTGGCGGCGGCCCCGGTCAGCTTCGAGAGTGTCGTCTCGACCCGCCCGCCGAGGCGCTCCGGCGGCTCGATCGGGCGCAGGGCGTCGGCGAGCAGCCGCTCGAGATCCTCGGACTCGAAACGCTCACTCATCGCTCGCCCCCGCGAGTTGCAATTCCTCTTCGAGCTGCTTGATCGCGCGATGAATCAGCACCTTGGTGGCGCCGTCGCTGCGACCGAGCGCCCGGGCGATCTCGCGGTTCGACATGCCGAGCGAGAAGCGCATGATCAACGCTTCCCGGCGGTCGTCTGGGAGCCGGTCGAGGCCGGCCATGACCGCGCGCATCCGCTCCCGCCCTTCGACGACGCGCTCGGTTCCGTGCGGGTGCTCGACGGGCTCGACGTTGTCGAGCGCAGCCGTCGGCCGCCGCGAGCGGTCGCGGTGATAGTTGGCGGCGAGGTTGTGGGCGATCCGGATCAGCCAGGGGCGCAGCGGCCGCCCGTCGGACTCGCGCCGGGCGCGCTCGAAGTGGCGATAGGCCTGCAGAAACGTCTGCTCGGTGAGGTCCTCTGCATCGTGGTGGTTGCCGATCCGGTAGTAGCAGTACGAGTAGACGTCGCGCAGATGCTCGCGGTACAGGTCCTCGAAGGCGCCGTCGAGCTCCCGCTTGCCCGCCGGGGAGCCGTTGCCGGCTGCCGCCGCGGCGGGATCGGTGCTGGAGCTCTCCGTCACCGGGCAAGAGTAGTCGGGAGGCGACGGCGCTCACGCTGCGGTCCTCGCGCGCTCCACCCGGCGCAGGCCCTCGACCCACTCGACCGCGGTCAGATCACCGTCGATCAGGGCCGCGAGACCACTCAGCCCGCCGGCTTCGACGCCGGCGCCCTCGACCGTGGCCGCGATCAGCGGAACCGAGTCGAGCCCCTCGGAGGCCTGGCCGATCCGGTCGGGGATCTGCTCGGCGGGGACGCCGCTGCCGAGCAGCTCGCCGGCCCGCCGGTTGCGGCTGCCGGGGGCGAGGATCGTCGCGGTCAGGTCGCCGACCCCGGCCAGCCCGGCGAAGGTCTCGAGCTCACCCCCGCGCAGCATCGCGTAGGCGGTGCACTCGCGCCAGATCTCCGCCGCGGCGATCCCGGCGGCGTTGAGGCCGTGCGGGGCCGCCGCCGCGGCGGCGAGGGAGGCGGCGTTCTTGGCGGCCCCGGCCATCTCGACGCCGACGACGTCGGCCGTGCGCTCGCAGATCAGCCCGGCGCGGTCGAAGACGTCCCCGAGCTGGGCCCGGAGGTCCTCGTCGCGGCTCGCGAGCGCCAGCGCCGCCGTCCCCGACGCGGCCTCTTTGGCGTGGGCCGGGCCACCGAGCGCGGCGACCGCCCGCGAGCGGATCCGTTCGTCGACGTACTCGCTCGGCAGCGTCCCGAGCGGCGGTACCAGACCCTTGCTGAGCAGCAGGACGGCGGTCCGCGAGCCGATCCGGTCCGAGAGCGAGCCGACGGCCGCGGGCAGCGAGGAGGAGGGAACGGCCAGGCAGACGAGGTCGAGGCCGGCGACCTCGATGTCGGCGGCCCGCTTGACGGTGATCGAGTCGGCGAGGGTGATCCCCGGCAGGTAGGAGTTCTCGCGGTCGGCGGCGATCCGCTCGGCCTGCTCGGCGGTGCGGCAGCCGAGCTGGACCTCGACCCCGCCGCGGGCGAGCAGGACGGCGACAGCAGTCCCCCAGCTCCCGGCGCCGATCACGGCGGCCTTGCGCATCGGCGGCAGTCCGCCGAGCCATTCCCACTGGAGCTCGATGTTCGGCCAGATCCGGGTCGTGACGGTGGCGGCGAGCGACGGCGAGGGGTTCTCGGTCCGCGGGAACGTCAGCGGTTTGCCGGCGCGCAGCCGGACCTTGCGGGGACGGATCTTCCACCCGTCGCGGACGTGCTCGGAGCCGTGGACGGCGACCGGGAGCACGGCGGCGCCGGACTCGAGGGCGAGGCGCCCGACCCCGCGGTGCGGGACCGCGAGCGATCCGCGGCGAATCCGCGTCCCCTCGGGGAAGATGCAGAGGGCGCCGCCGCGCTCGAGGATCCGCCGCGAGGTCTCCAGCGTCTCGGAGTCGGCCTCGCCGCGGCGGACCGGATAGGCGCCGAGGCGGCTGAGGATCCATCCCTGCCAGGCGGGCTCGAACAGCTCGACCTTCGCTACGTAGTGCATCGGGCGCCGCCAGGGCAGCAGAGCGCCGAGGACGAACGGGTCGAGGAAGCTCCGGTGGTTGGAGGCGACGATCAGGCCGCCCTCCACCCGGGCATGCTCGCGACCGAGCCGCTCGAGCCGGAACCAGATCAGGAAGGCGGGGACGAGGATCATCCGCGCGACGACGTACAGGGGCCAGTTGACGCCCTTCGTGCGCGTGTACTCGTGGTAGGCGCTGATCCGGTCGGAGCCGATTCGCTCCGACGCACCGGTCTTCGGCGCCTTCCGCGGCCTCTCACGGACGCCGTCGGACCCGCTCGTGCCCTTTCCGCTGTCTCCCTCGTCAGCCACCGCGTAGCGGTACACGAGGCACCGCGCCCAGTTACATCGGCGACGACGTCGGCGGCGGCCCCGCCCGGCTCCGACTCGCTCGCACTAGGCTTCGGCGGGCGCCGGGATAGCTCAGTTGGTAGAGCAGCTCACTTGTAATGAGCAGGCCGTCGGTTCGATCCCGGCTCCCGGCTCTGAAGGCACTCGGGAAACGCCGAAGGCCGGGCGGACCCGGCCTTCGAGGCGCGTTGGCGAACCGTTGGAGGAGAGACGCCGAACGTCTAGTGAAGAACCTCGCGGGAGGCGAGATGGGTCGAAACCTTGCGCTTGACCCGCTGCAACGCGTTGTCGACTGTCTTGGTGTCACATGCGAGCCGCTCGGCGATCTCCTCGTAGGAGCGTCCGTCGAGGTAGCAGGCGAGAACCTCGCTCTCGAGGTCGGAGAGGACCGACGTCAGACACTCGACCAGGCTGCCGAGCTCCTCGGTGGAGATCACCTTCGAGGCGGGGTCCTCGACCCGCGAGCCCGGGAGGATCTCCTCGAGCGTCGACTCGCCGTCGCCGGCCGCAGTCGGCGACGTCGCGAAGCTGATCGACTGGTTCAGCGGCGCGTGCTTGTTGCGGCTCGCGGTCTTGACCGCGGTGATCATCTGCCTCGTGATGCAGAGCTCCGCGAAGTTGCGGAAGCTCGACTCACGGTCGGTGCGGAAGTCGCGGATGGCCTTGTAGAGGCCGACCAGTCCTTCCTGGATGAGATCGTCGGACTCCCCGCCGAGCAGGAAGTACGAGGACGCCTTGAGGCGGACGAAGCCTCGGTAGCGCCGGACGATCCGGTCGTAGGCGACGCTGTCGCCGCGCTTCGCCTGGGCGACCAGATAAGCGTCGTTGAGTTCGCCGGGGGCATCGCCGTTGCGGGTCGGCTTCGACGCCGCGATGCGCGGGAACTCCTGGGTCATTGCTGCCACGTGCTCTCCTCCGATGGGGGCCGTGGCGCCTTACCTCCCCAGGCGCCTCAATCTTCGAAATCACAAGCCGGGCTTCCGAACCGTGAACCTTTAGTTCAGCCTTACTTGATGTCCGCACTCTAACCGCACGCGGAGTTCTGTCAACCCGGATCGGCGGATTCCTGCAACTTTCCTTGCAGGAGCCGATATCCGTCCGCCCCGGCCGCTAGGAAGGATCGGCGCCGAACGGGGTCTCAATCGGCTTGAGAATGGGCCTCAGCGACGGCGAAGAGGAGCACTGCGGCGGCTGCGGACACGTTCAGCGACCCGACCCGGCCGACGGCGGGGATCCGGACCAGCTCGTCGCAGGCGCCGGCCACCCGGGGCCGCAAACCTCCCCCCTCGCCGCCGAGGACGATCACAACCCTCCCATCGAAGTCGAGGGTTCGGAAGCTCTTCGGGGCCTCTCCGTCGGCCCCGTACACCCAGGCCCCGGCCTCCTTCGCGACCCCGATCCAGTCGGTGAGGTTGCGAACGCGGGCGACCGCCAGATGCTCGACCGCCCCGGCCGATGCCTTGCAGGCGGCGGCCGTCACCGCAGCCGCCCGGCGGTCGCAGATCACGACGCCCGCAGCTCCCGCCGCCTCCGCGGTCCGGCAGATCGCTCCGAGATTCCGCGGATCCTGGACCTGGTCGAGCGCGACGACGAACGAACCCTCCTCGACCAGCAGCCGCTTCGGGTCCGCGTACGGATAGGGATCGACCTCGGCGACGATCCCCTGATGGTCCGGCGAGCCCGCGAGCCTGGTCAGCTCGTCGGCGCCGATGTCGTCGCTGGTCCAGACGCGGTGCACGCGGCGGCGGCCGCGCTGCGCCTCGCTGACCGGGTTGCGGCCGTAGATCAGCTCGCGATCGGCCACTTCAGGGCCCGCGGCGCACGAGGCGCGCGCCCCCGGCCGTGTCGCGGACCTCCCAGCCGAGCTCGGCGAGGCGATCGCGGATCTCGTCGGCTCGCGCGAAGTCGCGGTCGGCCCGCGCCCGCTCGCGGTCGGCGAGCAGCCGCTCGGCCTCGTCCGAGCGCTCCTCGCCGCCTGCGGTCGCGAGCGACTCGAGGCCGAGCAGCCCGAGCAGCTCCTCGGTGACCAGGCGGGCGCCGGGGAGCGGCTCGCGACGGGCATCGGCGAGCAGGCCGAAGAGCTCGGCCAGGGCGCGGGGGGTGTTGAAGTCGTCGGCGAGCGCTTCGAGGAAGGCCTCCCGCCGGACGAGCACCGCGGCTGCGGGCTCGCCCGGCGGATCCTCGCCGTCGCGGAAGAACTCGCGGATCCGCTGGTTTCGCGCCGCCGCCTCCTCCAGCGCCCCGTCGCCGAAGGCGAGCGGCTGGCGGTAGTGGCCGGAGACGAGGAACCCGACGACGGCCTCGGAGCCGAACGCGCGGACCGCCTCGCCGAGCAGGAAGACGTTTCCGACCGACTTCGCCATCTTCTCGACGTCCCCGGCCTCGCGGCGCATCTGAACCATCCCGTTGTGCATCCAGATCTTCGCCAGCGGGCGGTCGCGCGCGGCCTCGGTCTGCGCCAGCTCGTTCTCGTGGTGGGGGAAGACGAGGTCGGAGCCGCCGCCGTGGATCGCGAACTCGAGGCCGAGCAGCTCCTCGGCCATGGCCGAGCATTCGATGTGCCACCCCGGCCGCCCTTCGCCCCACGGGCTCGGCCAGGCGGTGTCCTCGCCCGGCTTGCGCGACTTCCAGAGGGCGAAGTCGAGCCGGTCCTCCTTGAGCTCGGCGCTGCCCGCCTCCTCTCCCTGGTCCATCGTCTCCGGATCGCGGTTGGACAGTTGCCCGTAAGCCGGGAAGCTCCGGACCCGGAAGTAGACGTCCCCGGCGGACTCGTACGCATGCCCCGAGGCGACGAGGTCCTCGATCAGCGAGACGATCGGGCCGATCGTCTCGGTGGCCTTCGGCTCGTGGTCGGGCCGGCCGACGCCGAGCGCATCGGTGTCGGCCCGATAAGCGGCGATCATCCGCTCGGCATGCTCCGCCGACGGGACACCGGCCTCGCGCGCGGCGTCGTAGATCTTGTCGTTGATGTCGGTGATGTTGATGACGAGCGTCGGCGAGTACCCCTCGTGGGCGAGGAAGCGCCGCAGGAGCGAGAAGATCACGTAAGGGCGCGCGTTGCCGATGTGGATCGGCCCGTAGGTGGTCGGGCCGCAGGCGTAGATCCCGACCTCTCCCTCGGGCCCGGGATCGAGTCGCTGCACCTCACCGGTGAGCGTGTCCCTGATCGTCACATCGCGCATGCCCCGACTCTATTGGCGATCAGGTGATCGGCGGTAGGACGCGCAGCGGAGTCCCCGGCTGGGGTCAACACACATGTCTTCCCGTCCCCTACCACCGCGCCGCCCGACCGGACCGGACGCGCAGCGGAGTCCCCGGCTGGGGTCAACACACATGTCTTCCCGTCCCCTACCACCGCGCCGCCCGACCGGACCGGACGCGCAGCGGAGGATCCGGTCGGAGTTATCTACTCCAGCTCGCGCTTGAGGATCTTGCCGGTCGGGTTCCGCGGCAGCTCGTCCATGAACTCGACCTCGCGGGGCACCTTGTAGCGCGCGAGGTTCTCCTTCACGTAGTCCTTGACAGCGGTCTCGTCGAGCTCGGAACCGGAGCTGATCACGACGAACGCCTTCAGGCGCTGGCCGAACTTCTCGTCGTCGACGCCGATCACCGCCGCCTCGTCGATCGCCTCGTGGTTGGCGAGCAGATCCTCGACCTCGCGGGGGAAGACGTTCTCGCCGCCGG
This sequence comes from uncultured Conexibacteraceae bacterium, assembly GCA_963784885.1. Taxonomy (GTDB): domain Bacteria; phylum Actinomycetota; class Thermoleophilia; order Solirubrobacterales; family 70-9; genus RHKX01. The sequence continues at coordinate 198,522 of CAWATA010000002.1, read as the reverse complement.
ACACGATCATCTCGTCGTCGCGGCCGTCGATGAACAGACGCCCCGCCTCGTCGAAGTGGCCGACGTCGCCGGAGGAGAGCATGCCGTCGACGACGTCCTTTCCACCGCCGCCGGTGTAGCCCTCGAACGACATCTCGTTGCCGACGAAGATCCGACCCGACTCGCCGCCGGGAAGCTCCCTGCCGCCCTCGTCGAGGATCCTCACCTCGGTTCCGTGCGGGGGGCGCCCGGCGGTGCCCGGGGCATCTCGCATGTCCTCGGGAGTGGCGATCGTCGCCCAGCCGACCTCGGTCGAGCCGTAGAAGTTGTAGAGGTTGTCCCCGAAGCTGTCCATCCAGCGGACCGCCATGTCGCCGGGCAGCGCCGAGCCGCTCGCCGCGGTGATCCGCAGGCTCGGAAGCTCGTAGCGGTCGAGCACGTCCTGGTCGAGCTCGAGGATCCGCTGCAGCATCACCGGGACGACGACGAGCGCGTCGGCGTCGTTGTCGGCGACCATCTTCAGCGTCGCCTCGGGGTCGAACCGGCGGCGCAGCACGTAGGTGGACCCGAGGGCGAGGCCGAACGCCAAGTTGAGGAAGCCCCACGAGTGGAACAGCGGAGCGGCGATGACCGTGGTTCGCTCGGCGCGCATCGGGATCTTCGAGAGCAGGATCGCCAGCGGCGCGAGGGAGTCGGGTGACCCGCGCTGCGCCCCCTTCGGCGTCCCGGTCGTTCCCGAGGTGAGGATCACGAACCGGCTCGGCTCCTCCGGCGGGTCGAGCGGAGCATCGGAGTTGCGGGCGATCACCTCCTCGGCGACCTGCCGGTCGCCTGCGTAGTCGTCTTCGACCCAGGAGACGATCCTCGTCAACTCCGGGTCCTCGCCCTCGGCCCCTTCGAGCAGGTTCTCGAACTCGGCGTCGTAGATGACGGCCTGCGGCTGCTCGCGCTCGATCACGCCGAGGAGCTGTGGCCGGGCGAAGTCGGTGTTGAGCAGCAGGACCGAGGCGCCGAGCTTGGCGCTGGCGAAGATCGCGTCCGCGAAGCCGCGGTGATTGCGGCACATGATCGCCACCGAGTCGTCGCTCGACACCCCGGCTCTGATCAGCGCCCGGGCGAGCGCGTTCGAGCGGCCGTCGAGCTCCCCGAACGTGACTTCTCCGAGCTCGTCGATCAGCGCGACGTCACCGGGCCGGCGGGCCGCGGCGGAGACGATCCCGGCGGCCGGCGACGCCCCCCACCGGCGAACCGACTGGCCGACGGAGAGCAGTTCGCTCGGGCTCATCGGCCGGATGATCCCGGCCTCGGTCAGAACCTTGAGGTTGAAGGGGAGGTCGGCGAGGCTGCCGAGTTGCCCGATCTTGACCCGTCGCACGGCTCCGCCGACCGTGCCCGTGATGGTCTTCATCGCTCCTGCCACGGTGACCGCAGCCTATTCGGTACCGGACGCCGGGGAGGGCTCGAAGGATGCGACCGCGATCGCCGCGATGCCCTCCTCCCTGCCGATGGCCCCGAGGCCCTCGTTGGTCGTCGCCTTGACCGACACCGGAGCACCGACGGCCTCTGACAACCTTCCCTCGATCGCGGCCCGATGAGGGCCGATCGGCGGCCGTTCGCAGATCACCGTTGCGTCGACGTTGACCACCGTTCCGTCGAGGCCGGAGACGACGGTGGCGAGCAACTCGATCGAGTCGGCATCGCGCCAGCGCTCGTCGGTCGGCGGGAAGTGCGCCCCGATGTCCCCTGCCCCCGCCGCCCCGAGGACGGCATCAGTGACCGCGTGCGCGAGGACGTCGGCGTCGGAATGGCCCTCGAGGCCGCGGTCGAACTCGATCTCGACCCCGCCGATGATCAGGGGTCGCCCGGCGACGAGCCGGTGGCTGTCGTAGCCGACGCCGACCCGGCTCATCCGAGCGGCTCCAGCTTCCGCTCCCGGCCCGTGAACACGCAGACGCGATCGATCCCGAGCCCGGTCATGAAATCGACGGCTTCGTCGTAGGCGTAGCCGACCTGCTCGGGGAGGTGCGCATCGGAGGACAGTGTGAAGGGCACGGCGGCATCGACGCAGAGCCGCGCGAACCCGGCGGCCGGGTAGAGCTCACCGACGGGCTTCCGAAGGCCGGCGGTCGAGACCTCGACCGCGACGCCGGCGTCCGCGATCGCCTCGACCGCCGGCTCCCAATAGGTACGAGGATCGCGTTCCGGACCGGGCCTGCCGCTCCCCCAGACCTTGACGAGGTCCGGGTGCGCGATCACGTCGAAGAGCCCCGAGGCGGCGGCGGCGGCGAGCTGCTCGAAGTACCGGGACCAGACCCGGTCGGGATCGCTGTCCTCCGCCTCCCAGACGTCCCAGCGGTGCTGGTCGATCGACGCCTCACCGACGAAATGGACCGAGCCGATCACGTAGTCGAAGTGCCGCGCGGCCAGGAGACCCTCGATCCGGTCCTCGGCGCCGGCGACATAGTCCATCTCGATTCCGACCTTGAGGCCCGACGACGCGAGGAACTCGCAGTAGGCGTCGATGTCGTCGACGGCCTGCTCGACCCAGAACGGGTGGCGCCAGATCTCGAGGGCCTGCGCGAAACGGTGGATGTGCTCGGAGATCCCGAGCTCGGAGATCCCCGCCGCGTCGGCGGCCTCGCGATAGCGGTCGGCGTTGGCGGCGGTGAAGTAGCGCTCCGGCGGCGTGTCGCCCTCGTCGGGACGGAGGTGGACGTGGTAGTCGGTCAGCATCGCCGCCCGGCTACCCTAACCCGGTGACGAAGACCCTCGCCGACATCGCCATCGCGGTCGCGTCGTTCGCTGCGGCGGCGCTGTTCGCCGCCGCCCTGGGCGCGGCGAACGCCGGCACCGCGCTCGGAGTCGGACAGGTCGTCTTCGTGTTCGTGGTCACGGCGCTGCTCCTCTTCCGGGACTGAACGCCTCAGCCCGCGACGAGCGCCTCGGCGGCCGCCAGGTCGGCGCCGGTCGTGACCTTGAAGTTGGCCCGGCCGGTCTCCTCGAGCAGCACCCTTCCGCCCGCGAGCTCGATCAGCGAAGCCTCGTCCGTCGCCGCGGCGAGGCGATCCTCCGCCGCGGCCCGCCGCTGGGCTGCCCGCAACGCCTCCAGCCGGAACGCCTGCGGAGTCTGGGCCGCCCAGAGGAGCTCCCGGTCGAGCGTCTCGGCGATCACGTCCGCCCCGGCGTCGCTTCCGCGCGCTGCCCGGGCGCGCTTCACCGTGTCGGTCAGCGGTGCGGCTGCGATCGCGGCCTCCGCTTCGTGGTCGGCCTCCAGGCGCCCGACGACACGATCGACGACGTCGGGAGTGATCAGCGGACGCGCGGCATCATGGATCGCGACGAGTTCGCCGCGAACGTGGCCGAGCGCCAGCTCGATCGAGGCGGCGCGCGTGGCTCCGCCCGGGGTGACGACGACTGCCGCCTTCGGCGCTGCCAGCCCGGCCGCGAGCTCGGCCTCGCGTTCGTAACCGGCCGGGGCGGCGATCACGATCGCGCCGATCGACCGCGCGGAGTCGAGCGCCGCGAGCGACCACTCGATCAACGCCCTGCCCCCAAGCTCGACGAAGGCCTTCGGGCCGCCGGCGCCGAGCCTCTGCCCGGAGCCGGCGGCCGCGACCACGGCCGTTGCGCGGGCTCCGCTCAGGCGGGGGCACCCGCTTCGGCGACGGTCTCGCCGAAGCGCTCGGTGAGCAGACCGTCGAGGTACTCCTCGGCGCCCTCCTCGTCCTTGTCGAGCGCGTACATGAACTCCGAGGCGAGGATCTTCTTCGCCCGGGTGTACATCTGCTTCTCGCCGGTGGAGAGTCCCTTCTCGATCTCGCGGATCGCGAGGTTGCGGACCACCTCGGCGAGCTCGAAGACGTCGCCGGTCTTGATCTTCTCGCGGTTGTGCTTGAAGCGCCGGTTCCAGTTCTTCGGCATCTCGGAGACGTCGTCGGTGAGGACGGCGGTCACCTTCTTCACGTCGTCCGGCCCGATCACGCGCCGCAGTCCCGCCACACCGGCGTTCTCGCAGGGCACCTGAACGGTCATGTCGTTGTGGAGGATCTTGATCGTCAAGTACTCGCGCTCCTCGCCGAGGAGCTCCTTGCTCTCCTTGCGGAGCACGACACCGGCCCCGTGGTGCGGATAGACGACGTTGTCGCCGACCTCGAAGTCCTCGCACTGCAGCATCTCGATGTCGAGATCGGTGTCGGTCGCTTCTTCAACTAGCTCAGGAATCGTCAGCCTCCTCTTGTCGCGGAGCCCCGGCGGGCGGGGCACCTGTTCATGTCAGTGGGTATCGCTCGAAGACCTCGGACTCGCGCACGCGGTCGAGTCCCTCCCGGATGTCGGCGGCGCGGTCCTCACCGACGCCCTCGATCGCGGCGAGCTGCTCGTCGCTGGCCGCGAGGATCTCCTCGAGGCTTCCGAAGTGCTTGATGACCTTCTCGCCGACCAGTCGCGGCAGGCGCGTGATCCGGCCCAACGCGCGGTAGCCGCGGGCGGTGACCTGGAGGTCGTGCGGGTTGACCTTGCGGTCGTAGCCGAGCAGCTCGGCGAGGCGGCCGAGGTCGAGCAGCTCCTGGTGGCTGAGCTTCGAGAGCTCCGCGAGAGTCGTGTCGAGCATCGCCTCGCTGTCGTCGACGGCGTAGTCGCGGATCAGCGCCACGCGGTCGGAGAGGACGCCGACCGAAGTCTCCTCGAGCTGCATCTCGATCATCCGGCCCTCGGCTCCGAGCTCGATGATGTAGCGCTCGACCTCGTTCGACGTCCGCAGCAGCAGCTCCGCCCGCTGAAGCACGACGAGCACGTCGTGGAGGCTCGCGGCGCCGGCCAGCTCGACCGTCGTCAGGCGAGCTGTCACCCGGTCGAGGCGAAGCCGGTACTTCTCCATCGTCGCCAGGCCCTGGTTCGCCTTGCTGAGGACGGTCGGTATGTCCTGAAGGATGTACTTGATGCCGCCGAGGTAGATCGAGACGACGTCCCGGCGAGCGGAGATGGCGATCACCAGGGCGTTGGTCTGCTTCGAGACGCGCTCGGCGGTGCGGTGCCGGGTGCCGGTCTCCGATGAGTGGATGGTCGGATCCGGCATCAGCTGGACGTTCGCCCAGGAGATCTTCCGGGCATCGGGATCGAGCACGATCGCCCCGTCCATCTTCGCCACCTGGTAGATCAGCCCCGGCGTGTAGTCGACGTCGAGCTTGAGCCCGCCGCTGAACAGGAACGAGATCTCCTCCGGCTCGCCGATGACGATCAGGGCGCCGGTGGAGGCGTGGATGACGTTGTCGATGCCCTCGCGAAGCGTGGTGCCCGGGGCGACCATGTCAAGCGCCCTCAGGAGCCTCGGATCCTCGTGCACCAGCCCCGCGTTCATATCGTCCCAGGAAGCCAGCGCCATCAAGGCGACGAATGATGGCAGAAGCGCATAAAGAGCCGATTTCCGGCCATTCCGAGTTGAAAGATCGGATTCGGGTTTGTCAAGCGGCGACCGTCACCGGCCTCCGCTGGGAATCGGCTCAGGCGGCCTCGCGGAGCGTCGATCCGAAGCGCTTGCGGGCGCTGCCGAGCGCCGCCTTCAGCGTCGCCGCGGGCTCGAGTCCCGACGGGGCCTCCCGGATGACCGGCCCGAGGACCGGCGAGAGGCCGAACTTCAGCGCCTCCGCGACCCGGCGGTCGGCATGGGCGACGTAGCGGAGCTCGCCGGTCAGGCCGACCTCGCCGAAGCAGGCCAGCGGCCGGCCCTCGCGGTCGCTGAGCGGCTCGCCGCGGTGGGCAGATGCGATCGCCAGCGCGATCGCGAGGTCGGCGCCGGGCTCGTCGACGCGAACTCCGCCGGCGACGTTGACGAAGACGTCGGCGTTGCCGACCCCCACCCCGCCGTGGCGCGAGAGGACCGCCAGGATCATCGCCAGCCGGTTGCGGTCGATCCCGTTGGCGACGCGACGCGGCGGAACGACCTCGGTCGGCGCCACGAGCGCCTGGACTTCGACCAGCAGCGGACGCGTTCCCTCCATCGCGCAGAGGACCACCGAACCGGAGGCCGCCGTGGCCTCGCCGACGAACCGGGCGGAGGCATCTTCGACCTCGACGAGCCCCGCCTCGCGCATCTCGAAGACGCCGAGCTCGCTGGTGGCGCCGAAACGGTTCTTGAGCGCACGAAGCGTCCGGTAGGAGCGCTCGCGTTCCCCCTCGAAGAGCAGCACGCAGTCGACGAGGTGCTCGAGCACGCGAGGGCCCGCGACCGCGCCCTCCTTGGTCACGTGGCCGACGAGGATCAGGGCGGTCCCGTTCCGCTTGCCGACCTCCATCAGGGCGTTGGCGGCCTCCCGGACCTGAGCGACCGAGCCCGGAGCGCTGGAGAGCTCGGCCGAGTGAAGCGTCTGGACCGAATCGACGACGCAGGCGTCCGGCCGCTCGGACTCGATCGCGGCGACGACCGACTCGAGGTCGGTCTCGGCCAGCGCCGGGACATCGAGGGCGCTGTCGCCGAGCCGCTCGGCCCGCATCCGCACCTGGGCGGCCGACTCCTCGCCGGTCACGTAGAGGACGTCGCGGCCGGCGGCCGCCAGGTTGCCGAGCGCCATCGCGGTGATCGTGCTCTTGCCGATCCCCGGCGAGCCGCCCAACAGCACGAGCGAGCCGGGGACGAGCCCGCCGCCGAGGACGCGGTCGAGCTCGCCGATGCCGGTGCCGAGTCGCTCCTCGACCGGCCCCTGAACCTCACGCAGCGGGATCGACCGCGGCGCGGAAGCGCGCTTCCGGGACGATCGGCCGGCCGAGGACGCGGTCGCCGCGGTGACGGCGACCTCCTCGAGCGTGTTCCACTCCGAGCAGCCCGGGCACTGACCGGACCAGGCCAGCGACTCGTGGCCGCAATCGCGGCAGACGTAGCGGCTCCGCTGCTTGGCCATCACCGACGATCCTGCCAAGCCCGGGGGACGGCATCGCGCCCCGCTACTCCCGCGGCGGCAGCCGGCGCGCCGTCAGCGCGACAGCGATCAGCCAGGCGCCGAGCACCACCTGCGCCGCGCGGTGGAAGATCCCCTTCGCCGAGGCGAGGTCGTCGAACAGGTACTGCGCTCCCATCAGCGCGTTGCATGCGGTCCAGGCGACGCCGGCCGCGACCGTCCAGGCCCCGAGCCTTCGCAACCCCCGATCCCGCTCCCGCAGCAGCCCGATCGCGAACAGCCCGAAGGTGGCTACGGTGACCCCGATCGCGAGGAGCGTCTCGCCGCCGTGGATCAGGTCGACGGCGTCGTAGCGGAGCTCGCAGGGCTCGGCGAGGGTCTCCCCGCAGCTCAGCGGGAAGGCGCCGTCGACGATCGTGCAGACGCCGACCGCGGCCAGCCCCCATGCGCCCCACCGGAGCTCGCGCGAGCGCCCGGCCAGGAGCGGCAGCAGCAACAGCGCGAACGCGAGCAGGAGGACGCCGGAAGCGGCCTCGAGCAGATCGAACAGCAGCCCGGTGCTCTCGGTCCTCGCCCCGAGGTCGCTGATCCAGGAGCCGGCTGGGTCGGTCCGCTCGGCCAGCGCCGTCTCGAGGACCCAGTAGTTCGCCGCCAGCGCAGCGAGGATCCCGGTTGCGGCGACCGCGCGGGGGCGGCTCATCGGTCGGCGTGGTCGCCGGCCGGCCGGCGACCGGTCCTACTCGTTCGCCTCGCCGGTGTCGGCGGGCTCCTCGCCGGCGCCGTCGCCGGCGGACTCGTCCTCGCCGGAGCCCTTGGCCCCGACCCCGACCGGCTGCTTCTCCTCGCCAACCGGCCTGCTCGGCGGGATCAGCTCGAGCTTCAGCGGCTGGTCGTTCTCGTCGCCCGATTCGTCACGGGAGACGAGGACGGTGGTTCCCGACTCGATCGAGTCCGGGCCGGCCTTGAGCACCTCGTCGGCGAGCGGGTCCTCGATGTAGCGCTGGATCGCGCGCCGCAGCGGGCGGGCGCCCATCGACGGATCCCAGCCCTTCTCGACGAGCAGGTCCTTCGCCTCGTCGGTCAGGTCGAGCTGAAGCTCGTGCTCGGAGATCTGCGTGCGGACGCGGCCGATCAGCAGGTCGATGATCACCTTGATCTCGTCCCGGCTCAGCTTGTGGAAGACGATGACCTCGTCGATCCGGTTCAGGAACTCGGGACGGAAGACCTTCTTCAGGTCGCCCATGATCCGCTTCTTCATGTCGTCGTAGGTCGTCCCGGTCTCGTCGGTGACCGCGAATCCCAGCGGGGTGTTGCGGGCGATGTCCTGGGCGCCGACGTTCGACGTCATGATCACGATCGCGTTGCGGAAGTCCACGGTCCGGCCCTGGGCGTCGGTGAGGCGGCCGTCCTCGAGGATCTGCAGGAGGATGTTGAAGACGTCCGGGTGTGCCTTCTCGATCTCGTCGAGCAGCAGCACGCAGTACGGCTTGCGCCGCACGGCCTCGGTGAGCTGACCGCCCTCGTCGTAGCCGACGTAACCGGGGGGTGAGCCGACGAGGCGGCTGACCGCGTGCTTCTCCATGTACTCGGACATGTCGATCCGGGTCATCGAGTCCTCGTCGCCGAACAGGAACTCGGCGAGGGTCCGCGCGAGCTCGGTCTTGCCGACGCCCGAGGGGCCGAGGAAGATGAACGAGCCGGACGGGACGCTTCGGGTCCTTGATCCCGGCGCGGGCGCGGCGGATCGCCTTCGAGACCGCGGTGATCGCGACCTCCTGGCCGACGACGCGCTTGTGCAGCTCCTCTTCCATCCGGACGAGCTTCTTGGTCTCGGCCTCGGTCAGCTTGAAGACGGGGATACCGGTCCACATCGAGACGATGTCGGCGATCTCCTCCTCGCCGACGACCGGGCGCGTGCCCTCCTCGCCGGAGTTCCATTCCTCCTCGAGCTCGCGCTTCTTCGCGGTGAGCTGACGCTCCTTGTCGCGGAGGTTGGCGGCCTTCTCGAACTCCTGTGCCTCGATCGCGGCTTCCTTGCCGCGACGGGTCTCGTCGATCTCGTCCTCGAGGTCGCGGTAGACGGGCGGCTGCGACATCGACTTGATCCGCAGCCGCGATGCGGCCTCGTCGATCAAGTCGATGGCCTTGTCGGGAAGGAAGCGCTCGGAGATGTAGCGGTCGGCGAGATCGGCGGCGGCGGAGAGCGCCTCGTCGCTGATCTTCACCTTGTGGTGCTGCTCGTAGCGATCGCGCAGGCCCTCGAGGATCTGCACGCTCTGCTCGATCGACGGCTGATCGACCTTGATCTGCTGGAAGCGGCGCTCCAGCGCCGAGTCGCGCTCGAGGTACTTGCGGTACTCGTCCAGCGTCGTCGCGCCGATCGTCTGCAGCTCGCCGCGGGCGAGCGCCGGCTTCAGGATCGAGGCCGCATCGATCGCGCCCTCGGCCGCGCCGGCGCCGACGAGGTTGTGGAGCTCGTCGATGAACAGGATGATGTCGCCGCGCTGGGTGATCTCCTTCATCACCTTCTTGAGCCGCTCCTCGAACTCGCCGCGGTACTTCGACCCGGCGACCAGGGCGGCCAGGTCGAGCGTGTAGATCTGCTTGTTGCGCAGCAGCTCGGGAACCTCGCCGTTGGTGATCCGCGCTGCCAGGCCCTCGACGACGGCGGTCTTGCCGACGCCCGGCTCGCCGAGCAGGACCGGGTTGTTCTTGGTCCGGCGGGAAAGGATCTGCATGATCCGCTCGATCTCGGTCTCGCGGCCGATCACGGGGTCTAGCTTGCCGTCGGCTGCGAGCTTGGTCAGGTTGCGGCCGAACTGGTCGAGGAGCTTCGACGACTTCTTGCCCTCGCCGGTGCCGGAGGAGCTCGAGCTGCCGGAGCTGCCCTGGCGGCGGCCGCCGGGGCCGGAGAGCATCCGGATGACCTCGTTGCGGATCTTCTCGGAGTCGGCGTCGAAGTCGAGCAGGATCCGGGCGGCGACGCCCTCGTTCTCGCGGACCAGGCCGAGCAGGATGTGCTCGGTGCCGATGTAGTTGTGGCCGAGCGAGAGCGCCTCCCGCAGTGCCAGCTCGAGGACCTTCTTGGCGCGCGGCGTGAACGGGATCTGCCCCGACGTGACCTCCTCACCGGAGCCGACGATCCGCACGACCTGCGCACGGACTCGCTCGACGGTGATGTCGAGGGACTCGAGGACGCGGGCGGCGAGGCCCTCCTCTTCGCGAAGGAGTCCGAGCAGGATGTGCTCGGTCCCGATGTAGTTGTGCTTGAGGGTCCGCGCCTCCTCCTGAGCGAGGACGACCACCTGACGGGCCCTCTCTGTGAATCTCTCGAACACTGGCTACCTGTCCTGTCTTCCTTCGATACGTGAGCTCGGAGCCGAAATCGTCGGACCCCGCCCGGACACTTGCCGGTCCCCGGCCTGGACGCTCCCCGGGAATGCGCTGCCACCGGAGACCTGAATCAAATTCTTCGGCGCCTGCTTGCCGATCGTTCAGCCCTCCGGTTTGTGGTTTGCGCGGATGCCGAAGTATAGACGGGGGTGTCGGTCGGTTCGGCAACGAATCCGTCCCTCGCACCACCCGCTTCCCCGCAACCTGCGGCACTCCTCCCGGACAGGCCGCCGAGACCCGCTCACTTCCGGGTGCCGGGTTGCCGGGCCGCGCTTATCTAGCCTGCAGTGATCGCCCCCCTCCCGAGCGACATCCGGCCCGCGGCTCTGACCGACCTGCCGCGGATCTTCGCGATCTACAACCGCGAGGTCGAGACCGGTCTCGCGACCTTCGACATCGAGCCGCGCGAGCCCGGCCGCGACGACGGCTGGCTGACCGACCGTGCTCCCCACCATCCGGTGACGGTCGCCGTCGATCCCGCCGGCGAGGTGGTCGGCTGGGCATCGATCGGCCCGTGGTCGCCGCGGGGCGCCTACCGCCGGACCGGTGAGGTCTCCGTCTACGTCGACCCGGCCGTTCGCGGGGGCGGGATCGGCCGAGCGCTCCTGGCCGACCTCGTCGAGCGGGCGCGCTCGATCCCCGAGATCCACGTCCTCCTCGCGCGGATCGCCCAGCCGAACCCGGCGAGCGTCGCCGTCCACGAGACCGTCGGCTTCCGCTCCTTCGGCATTCAGCGCCGCTGCGGCGAGAAGCTCGGCCGGATCCTCGACGTCGAGCTGTTCGACCTCCACCTCGACGGGGGGTAGGCGCGGGGGGAAACTCTCCGGGCAAAGACTTCAGCAGGCGGGCAGGAGGGGACGTCTGGGGGGCGGCGGGGCGGGGCCCGCCGACACTCAGCACGAAGTGCGGAGGCGGGGCCCGCCCCGCCGGCCCCGCCGACACGCCAGGCGGGGTCTATCCCCGCCCGCTACGCAACCTCGATCTTGGTGATCTTCAGCTCGCGGCTGCCGCCCCGCGGCACCTCGACGCTGACGATCTCGCCCCGCTTGCGGCCCATCAGGGCCTTGCCGATCGGGGACTCGTGCGAGAGCTTCTCCTCGGCCGGGTTGGCTTCGGCCGAACCGACGACCTGGAACTTGCGGGAGTCGCCGGTCTTCTGATCCTTGACGTGCACCTTGACGCCGACGGAGACGACGCCCGTGTCGACCTGATCCTTGTCGACGACGGTCGCACGACGGACGCGCTCCTCCATCTGGGCGATCCGCGTCTCGAGCATCGCCTGCTCGTTCTTGGCGTCGTCGTACTCGGAGTTCTCGGCGATGTCGCCGAACTCGCGGGCCTCCTTGATCCGCTCGGCGACCTCGCGCCGGCGAGTGGTCTGAAGCTCCTCGAGCTCCAGCTTCAGCTTCTCGAGACCTTCGGGAGTGATCAGGGACTCTCTGGCCACGTTCTACCTTCCTCGTGTTCTTCCCCGGTTGCCGACCCGGAGAACAGAAACGCCCGATTTGCAGACCCCGGAGGGGCCGCAGGTCGGGCACGGCGGCGCGGAACTATAGCAACGGCCAACTCCGGTTCCCGGGGCGTGGCAGCGTGCGCCCTCCGGACCGGCGAAACGCGCGGTTTCAGGCGGCGGCGAGACGCTCTGCGCCGAGCTCGCGGACGCGGCTGCGGGCGTCGTCGAGATCCTCGAGCTGCTGGAAGGCGGCCGCATCGCGATGCGGGACGCCAAGCCGCGCCAGGTACCAGGGGTAGAACTTGCGCAGGTAGCGAGCGGCGCGCCGGGCCCCGAGGTGGGCCTCGGCGGCGTCGATCACCCAGAGCAGCTCGGTGGCGATCTCGTCCCGGCCCGGCGCCTCGGCCCGCCGGCCGGTCAGCTCCTCGAAGATCCACGGATAGCCGAACGAGCCGCGGGCGATCATCACCGCGTCGGCGCCGGACTCGCGGTAGGCGGTCCGGGCGGCGGCGGCGCTGTCGAGCCCGCCGGAGACGATCACGGGGACGTCGATCAGCCCGGTCAGCTCGCGGACGAGCTCGTAGTCGGGGAGGCCCTTGTGCTGGACGGCGGCGGATCGGGGGTGAAAGGCGATCGCGGCGACGCCGGCCTCGCGGACGAGCCGGACTGCGACGCCGAGCCCGGAGCGATCACCGGAGCGAAGCCCGGAGCGGAGCTTGACGGTCACCGGCCGCCCGCCTCCGGCGACGGCCGCCGCGGCCACGGCGACGGCGAGGTCCGGGTCGGAGATCAACTCCGCCCCGGCGCCGGTCTTTCGCACCTTCTTGACCGGGCAACCCATGTTCAGGTCGATCAGATCCGCACCGGCCTCGGCTGCGACTGCGGCCGCGCCCCGCATCACCTCCGGGTCGGCGCCGAAGAGTTGGATCGAGGTCGGGTGCTCGTCGGGGTGGATCCGCAAGAGCTCGTTCAAGGTGCGCTCGTTGCCGTAGTGGATCGCGTGGCTCGAGACCATCTCCGAGACGGCGAGCCCGGCCCCGTGGCGGCGGGCCTGGAGGCGCACGAACCAGTTGCCGATGCCGGCGAGCGGCGCGAGCAGCACCCGGTTGGAGATCGGCACGCCGCCGATCTCGAACGGCTCCGTGAGCGCCGGCTGCGTCACCGGTTCCGCCCCCAGATCAGCCGCAGGCCGGTCAGCGTCAGGTGCGGATCGACCTCGTCGATCGTGCCGCAGAGCGGGGCGATGCTCGTCGCCATGCCGCCTGTGGCGATCACCCGGGCATCCTCGCCCAGCTCCTCGCGCATCCGCGCGACGACGCCGTCGACGAGGCCCGCGAAACCGAAGGCGAAGCCCGACTGCAGCGCGGCCTGTGTATTGCGCCCGATCGCACGCTCGGGGCGGGTGAGCTGGAAGCGCGGCAGCTTCGCGGCGCGCGAGGACAGGGCGTCGATCGAGACCTCGAGGCCGGGGGCGATGACGCCGCCGAGATACTCGCCGTCGGCGGAAACCGCGTCGACGTTGATCGAGGTCCCGAAGTCGACCGAGAGGCAACGGCCGCCGACCTTGTCGAAGCACGAGACGGCGTTGACGAGCCGGTCGGATCCGAGCTCGTGCGGGTTGTCGATCAGGATCGGCATCCCGGTCCGGGCGGCGGGCCCGACGGCGAGGAACGGCACCCCGAGATGGTCGGCGCAGAGGCGCTCGTACTCGGGTGCGAGCCGCGGGACGACGGTCGAGACGATCAATCCCTCGACGTCGCCGCGGTCGAGGCCGCGGAACTCGAGCGAGCCGGCGATCGCGAGCGCCAGCTCGTCCGCGGTCGAGTCGCCGCGGGTGGCCAGGCGCCAGTCGCCGACGAGCCCGGCGCCGGCGAAGGCGCCGACATGGGTCTGGGTGTTCCCGACGTCGATCGCGAGCAGCATCGGGCGATTGTCGCAACCGCCGCCCGCAGGATGCGTGTAGGTTCGCGGCGATGAAGGCTCGCCTGTTCACGATCCCCGCGTCCCACCCCGGCTGGACCGTGAGGCTGATGCTCGAGCGCAAGGGCATCCCGTACTCGCGAATCGATCTCGTCGCGGTCCTGTCGAAGCCGATCCTTCGCGCCGCCGGCTTCCCCGGCGTGACGGTGCCCGCCATCCGCCTCGACGGCCGCAGGATCCAGGGCAGCCGGGCGATCGCCCGCGAGCTCGACCGCCTCGTCCCGGAGCCGCCGCTGTTCCCCGCCGACCCCGAGGCGCGGGAGAAGGTCGAGGAGGCGGAGGCCTGGGGCGACGAGATCCTCCAGGACGTCGTGCGCCGGCTCGTCTGGAATCTGCTGAGCAAGGACAGCGGCGCGATCGAGAGCTACCTGAAGGGCGCTCGCCTGGGGCTCCCGGTCTCGCTCGCGGCGAAGACGGCGCCGCCGATCGCCAAGCTCTCCGCCCGCTTCAACCGGGCCGACGACGCTCACGCGATCGCCGACCTCGCCGCTCTCCCGGGCATGCTCGACCGGATCGACGCCTACATCGCCGACGGCACCATCGGCGGTTCCGAGCCGAACGCCGCCGACCTCCAGATCGCACCGAGCATCGCTCTGCTGATGACGATGGACGACATCAGGCCCGCGATCGAGGGACGCCCGGCCGCCGAGCTGGCGCACCGGCTCGTCCCCGATTTCCCCGGCGCGACGCCGCCGGGCTTTCCGGCCGCCTGGCTGGAACCGCTCAGCGGCTGAGTTGAATCGGCCCGAACGGCTCGACCCGCTCGGAGGCCCCGAGCGCCTCGAGGCAGTCGCGGAGCCGGGTCCCGTCCGGCAGGGCCAGGCCGGGATCGAGCTCGAGCAGCGGCACGAGCACGAAGCGGCGCGAGGTCACCTCCCGGTGCGGCAGCGTCAGCCGGTCCGTCTCGAGCTCGAGGTCCCCGAGCAGCAGCAGGTCGACGTCCACCGGGCGCGGGCTGTGCCGCGGGGCCGAGAAGTCCCTCCCGGCGGCCGCCTCGACCGCCTTGCAGGCGTCGAGGAGCTCCTCCGGTTCGAGATCGGTCGCGATCCGCACCGCGAGGTTGAGGAAGTCGGGCTGGTCGAGGATCTCTCCGACCGGCTCGGTCTCGTAGCCGGAGGAGACCGCCTCGACGACGGCGCCGCGATCGCCGAGGCCGGCGATGGCCGCGCGGACGTTGGCGACGCGGTCGCCGACGTTGGAGCCGAGCCCGAGGTAGCCGGTGCGCGAGGCGCTCATCGCGGCGGGCGCCGGAGGACGACGGCTACCTCGCCGATCGCCTCCGGGATCGGCGGCTCCGTCTTGGCGGCCCGGATCTCGGTCTCGACCGGATCGAACTCGGCATCGATCCGGTCGGCGATCAACCCGCACAGGTGCTCGAGGGTGCGGCAGCTCGTCCCGGTGACGACCTCGGTCGCCAGCCGGGCGACGACGCCGTAGTCGATCGTCCCGGCGAGCTCGTCGCCGGCGACCGCCGGGCAGTCGGCGACGGTCAGCGAGATGTCGAGGACGATCAGCCGACCGACCTCGCGCTCGGCCGCGCTGACGCCGTGGGGACCGAACGCCCGCAGGCCGCGGAGCTCGATGCGAACCGGCTCGCCGCTCACGATGCGACCCCCGAGGCGAGCGGCTCAGCCCGGCCGAGGATCGGCTCGGCGACCCGGATCGCGTCCACGGTTGCGGTGACGTCGTGAACCCGGAGGACCGATGCGCCCCCGGCGAGGGCGAGGACGTTGGTGGCGATGCTGCCGCCGATCCGCTCACCGACCTCGCGGCCGGTGACGACGCCGATGAAGTTCTTCCGGGAGGTGCCGACCACGACCGGGCGGCCGAGCTCGGCGATCCGCCCGATCCGGGCGATCAGCTCGAGGTTGTGCTCGACGGTCTTGCCGAAGCCGATCCCCGGATCGAGCCAGACCCGCTCGGCGTCGACTCCCGCCGCAGTCGCCGCCTCGAGGCGGCCGGCGAGGAAGTCGCGGACCTCGGCGACGACGTCGGCGTAGCGCGGATCGGCCTGCATCGTCCGCGGCGTTCCCTTCATGTGCATCAGGATCAGCCCGGACCCGGCCTCGGCGCAGACCGCCGCCATCGCGGGGTCGCCGAGGGCGGTGACGTCGTTGACGATCTCCGCGCCCGCCGCCAGCGCTGCCGCCGCGACCCCGGCTTTCGAGGTGTCGACCGAGACCCGCGCCCCCTCGCCGGCGAGCGCCTCGATCACCGGGATGACGCGCGCGGCCTCCTCCTCGGCGCCGACCGCGGCCGCTCCCGGCCGCGTCGACTCGCCGCCGACGTCGAGGATGTCCGCCCCGGCCTCCCGGAGCGCGCGGCCGTGGGCGATCGCCGCCCCGGGATCGAGGTAGCGCCCGCCGTCGGAGAACGAGTCCGGGGTGACGTTGACGATGCCCATGACGAGCGGCGGCATGGGCGTGATTATCGCGTCAGACCCGCGTTCGGAGCGGGCGCGATCAGTCTTCGCGGTCGTCGGCGCGCATTTCCGCGGCGCCTCCGGCGAACCCGGGACGCGGCGGGGGCGTGATCGACCGCGGTGCCTCGCGCTCGGACTCGCGGCGCGACTCGTCACCGGCGTCGGCGGTCGGCTCGGAGCCGCCCTCGTCGTCGGCGGAGCCGAAGACCTCCTCCTCGCTGGCGCCGTCGAGCAGGGCGACGAACTCCTTGGCGTCGATGGTCTCGCGGGCGAGCAGGATCTTCGTCAGCGCCTCGAGCTCGTCGCGGCGCTCGTTGAGGATGTCCTTGGCGGTCTGATGCGCCTCCTCGACGACGCGGCGGATCTCGTCGTCGATCTCGCGGGCGATCTCGTCGGAGTAGTCGGGCTCGGAGGAGAACTCGCGGCCGAGGAAGGGCTGGCCGCGATCGTGACCGAAGACTCGCGGGCCGAGGCGCTCCGACATGCCGTAGCGCATGACCATCTGCTTGGCGGTCTGGGTGACCTTCTCGAGGTCGTTGGAGGCACCGGTGGTGATCTCGTTGAAGACGATCTCCTCGGCCGCGCGGCCGCCGAGCGTCATCGCCATCGTGTCGGCGAGCTCGGCGCGCGTGGTCAGGAACTTGTCCTCGGTGGGCAGCGAGATCGTGTAGCCGAGCGCCTGCCCGCGGCTGATGATCGAAACCTTGTGAACGGGGTCGCAGTTCGGCAGCAGGTGGCCGACGATCGCGTGACCGAGCTCGTGATAGGCGGTGATCAGTCGCTCCTTCTCGCCCATCACGCGCGACTTCTTCTCGGGGCCGGCGATCACGCGCATGATCCCCTCCTCGAGCTCCACCATCGTGATCTCGCGGTTGCCCTTGCGGGCGGTCAGCAGCGCCGACTCGTTGATCAGGTTCGCGAGGTCCGCGCCGGTGAACCCCGGAGTCTGCCCGGCGAGCACGTCGAGGTCGAGGTCGGCGGCGAGCGGCTTGCCGCGGGTGTGGACCTCGAGGATCTTCTTGCGGCCCTTGCGGTCGGGGCGGTCGACCACGATCTGGCGATCGAAGCGGCCCGGCCGCAGCAGCGCCGGGTCGAGGATGTCGGGCCGGTTGGTGGCGGCGATCAGGATGATGTTGTCGGTCATCGTGAAGCCGTCCATCTCGACGAGGAGCTGGTTCAGGGTCTGCTCGCGCTCGTCGTGGCCGCCGCCCATTCCGGCGCCCCGGTGACGGCCGACGGCGTCGATCTCGTCCATGAAGATGATGCAGGGCGAGTTCTGCTTGGCCTGCTCGAAGAGGTCGCGGACGCGACTGGCGCCGACGCCGACGAACATCTCGACGAAGTCGGAGCCGGAGATCGAGAAGAACGGCACCCCGGCCTCGCCGGCGACGGCGCGGGCGAGCAGGGTCTTGCCGGTTCCGGGAGGGCCGTAGAGCAGCACGCCCTTGGGGATCCGCGCACCGAGCGACTGGAACTTCTTCGGGTTCTCGAGGAACTCCTTGATCTCGTGGAGCTCCTGGACGGCCTCGTCGGCGCCGGCGACGTCGCGGAAGGTGATCTTCGGCGCATCGACCGACATCCGCTTCGCCCGCGACTTGCCGAAGTTCATGACCCGCGAGCCACCGCCCTGCATCTGGTTCATGAGGAAGATCCAGAACGCGAAGATCAGGACGAAGGGAAGGATGTAAGTGAGCAACGAGAGGATCGAGGACCCGCCCTTGCCCTCGACGGTCGTGCTGATGTCCTGGCGCTCGAGCGTGTTGACCAGCTGCTCCTCGGTGTTGTCGGGGTAGCCGGTCGAGTACTCGGTGCCGTCGGACTCGGTGACGTTGACCGTGTTGTCGTTCGTCTTGATCTCGACCGACTTGATCTCGTTCGCGGTCGCGTCGTTGTTGATCTGGGCGATGAAGTCCGAGTAGGTCGGATCGTTGTCCTGCTGCGGCGGCGAGATGATCCGCTGAGCGAAGAACGCGAGCACGATCACGATCAGGATCGGGACGAGGGCGCCGCTGCGCGAGATCCGCTTCATCTCAGGTTTCCTTCAGGTGCAATCCGCATGGGAATGGGGTCGGGCCGTGCTCGACCGAATGGTGAGCGTACCAGGGAGGAATCCCCGCTCAGCCCGCTTGGGCAAGCGGCGAAGGATCCTGCACCGGGGCTACCGGTCCGGCTCCAGGGCGGCGACGTAGTCGAGGTTGCGGTGCCGCTGGGCGTGGTCGAGGCCGTAGCCGATCGCGAACCGGTCCGGAATCTCGAACCCGACGTAACGGATCGGCGTCTCTACCCGTCGGCGCTCCGGCTTGGTGAGCAGCGCGCAGACCTCGATCGACGCGGGATCTCGGGCCCTCAGATTGCGCATCAGATACTGAAGGGTGAGGCCGGAATCGACGATGTCCTCGACGATCAGGACGTCGCGGCCGTTGATCGAGGTGTCGAGGTCCTTGAGGATCCGCACCACCCCGGAGGAGTCGGTCGCGGAGCCGTAGCTCGAGACCGCCATCAGGTCGATCTCGCAGGGAACGGTCAGCTCCCGCATCAGGTCGGCCATGAAGATCAGGGCGCCCTTGAGGACGCCGACCATCACCAGGTCGCGATCGGTGTAGTCGGAGCTGATCTCGGCGCCGAGCTCGGCCACCCGGCCGTGCAGCCGGTCGGACTCGATCAGGGTCTCGCCGATCCGGCCGCCCCCGCTGCTCGCAGATGGGTCGCCCATCGCCGGCGAGTGTATTCAGGGGCGCCGGCCGACGGCGCGCGCGGTGATCACGGCCACCGCGGTCGATTCCTCGAGCAGCCGGAAATCGTCGCTGACGGCGACGCCGGCGACCCAGGCGACCCGGCCGCCGGCGGTGACGACCGGGATCCGGGATCGGACCGAGCGCGGCACCCCGCGGTCGGTGAACAGATCCTGGAGGCTCTTGGTGCCGCCGAGGCCGAGCGGCCGCATCTTGTCGCCGGCCCGCCATGCCCGGATCTCGACCTCCTCTCCGATCGCTCCGGCGTCGAGCGTCGCCAGCCCGGGGCCCTCGGGGTCGACGGGCCCGCTCCGGAGCTCGGCCCGGAGCTCCCAGTCGCCGAAGCGGGCGACTCCGGGAACGGTCATCCGGACGGCTCCGGGCGCCGGGTCGGTGCCGGTCGCGAAGCGGACCGTGCCGGACTCGCAGAAGGCGCTGAGCCCGCCGCCCACCTCGACCTCACCGCCCTGGGGGCGTCCGGCGAGCGCGAGGATCCGCGCGGCGTGGCCTCGGTTGAGGGCGACGCTACGCCCGGCAGCGCGCTCCGCGAGCTCGCGGAGGGCCAGGCGGCGCATCGCCGGCGACATCTCCTCGAGCTCGCTCGCCGCGATCACGGTCGCGCTGCCGCCGGCCCCGGCCGCGGCGAGCGCCCCGGCGACCACGTCGGCGAGCAGCTCGGCCTCCTCGTGGAGCTCGGCATGGGTCGCCGCGATGTTGCGCTCGACCTCGGGCCCGATCTCGGCGAGCCGCGGCAGCACCTCGTTGCGGATCCGGTTGCGGGCGTAGTGCGGGAGGGCGTTGCTCGGGTCGTCGACGAACGGCAGCTCGGCCTCGATCGCGACCGCGCGGGTCTCCTCGCGCGAGATCGAGTGCAGCGGGCGGACGACGTCGCCGCTGCGCGGGGCGAGGCCGAGCAGCGGGCGCGTCCCCGGCGAGACGGCGAGCCGGTAGAGGAACGTCTCGGCGACGTCGCTGCGGGTGTGCCCGGTCGCGACCCAGTCGTAGCCGAGCTTGCGCCGGAGCGTCTCGGCCGCGGCGTAGCGCGACTCGCGGGCCCGGGCCTGGAGGTTGCCGCGGCCGAGGTCGGGTCGCTCGACGTGAAGGTCGACGCGGAGCTTCGCGCAGAGGGCCCGGGCCGCCCGCTCGTCCTCGCCGGAATCGGGGCGGAGCCCGTAGTTGAGGTGGACGGCGGAGATCGACTCGGGTCCGCACAGCGCCACGAGAGCCGCCGCGGCACAGGCGGAATCGGGTCCGCCGGAGACGAGCACGACGCCGGCGGATCGACGGTCGATCAGACCGCCGGCTTCGACCGCGTCGGCCAGCGCCTCGATGGCCGGCGAGCTCTGCACGCGGCCAGAATAGGGACGCTCACGGCGGGAATCGCTCATCTCGTGTGGACGTTCGCGGCGGTCGCGACGTAGAGCTCGGTCGGCCCGGGAACGCCCTTCAGCGCCACCTCGCCGATCGGCTCGAGGTCCAGGTAGACGGAGTCCCCGATGGCGTCGACGACCGACCTCGTCACGAGCACCTCACCCGCGAGTGCCCTCGTGACGACCCGGTGGGTGAGGTTGACGTCGCTGCCGAAGTAATCGCCGTCCCGGTAGACGGCGCCGCCGCAGTGGATCGCGACCCGCGGGCGCGGGCGCTCGTCGAACAGGGTCAGGAAGCCGACGGCCCACTCGGTCAGCATCCGCGGCTCCGAGCAGACGATCATCACCTCGTCGCCGACCGTCTTGACGATCGTGGCATCGGCGGGAAGCGTCGCCTCGACCGTCTCGATGAACCGCTCGATCAGGTCGAGCGCCTCCTCGTCGCCCTCCTCCTCGGTGAAGCGGGTGAAGCCGGTCAGGTCGACGAAGCAGAAGGCCATCGAGACCCGATCGGGATGGCTGCGGGTGAGCGGCAGGTCGGCCTCCATGTGGCCGACGACGTCCTGCTCCATGTAGAAGCGGAGATAGCGGCCGTGGATGTACTCGAGCACCGGGGCGACGGTCGGCAACAGCTCGGAGGCCATCCGCTCCATGTCCTCGGCCATCTCGAGCGACGGAACCCCGTCGCGGATCATCGGCTCGTGCACGAACAGGTGAAAGAGCCGGACCTCGGCCTCGGCGATCTTACGGCCGGCCTGAGCGTAGACGCGGACCAGCTGCAGGAGCGCGATCAGCGGGAAGCCGTTGCGAAGGGCCCCCGCCATGCGCTCGAGCGCGGCGATGTCCTCGTCGGTGATCCGGTCGGTGAGCGCCATCGGCGTTCCGAGCAGAGCCATGACCCGCTCGATCAGGTCCTCCTCGAGACCGACGATCGCCGCCGCCTCGGCGCGCGAGTGGCTGCGGCGGGGCGTCTGCAGGAGCTCCTCGACCGAGCCGAACGCGAGCCGGCCGTCGCGGACCGCGCTGCGGATCTCGCGCAGCGAGTGACCGCGCTCGCGCATTCGCTGGACGACCCGGGCCTGCGAGGCGGAGGCGGCGGTCCAGGTGCCGCCCTCGACTTCGATGACCTTCTTGGCGGCCCAGCGCCTCAGGGTCGAGGCCGGAACCCCGGAACGGCGCGAGGCCTCGCTGATCGAGATCGGTTGATCCGTGCGGGACATCGGCGCAGACGTTCACCGATCGGGCACACGCGCGGCGCGGAACACCGGCACGGATCGCTCAGACGAACGCGGAACCACGCTTGACCAGGTTCTCGTAGAGCTTCTGCTGGATCGTCTCGCGGACCTGCTCGGAGATCTCGAAGACGACCTGCCGGTCGTCGGCCGCCTCCGGGCCGAGCCCGCCGAGGTCGATCGGCTCGCAGAACTCGATCCGCCACTTCGAGGGCAGCGGAATCAGGCCTGCGAGCCCGAGCCACGGGAACGTCGGGGTGATCGGCGCGTATGGCGCCCCGATCGCGCGGGCGAGCAGCGAGCTGTCCGCGATCTTCGGATAGATCTCCTCGGAGCCGACGACGGCGATCGGGACGATCGGCGAGCCGGTCCGGAGCGCGACCTCGACGAAGCCCCCGCGGCCGAAGCGCTGGAGCCGGTAGCGCTCGGAGAACGGCTTGCCGGTCCCCTTCACGCCCTCCGGGAAGACCATCATCAGGCCGTCGTCGGAGAGGATCCGCATCGCGTTGTGCGGACTCGCCGGGACGCCGCCGACCTTACGCATGAACGCCGACAGGAACGGGAGCGAGAACGCCCAGTCGAGAACCATGAAACGGGGCCAGCGGGGCAGCGGATGCTCCTTCATGATCGCCCCGGTGATCATCGAAGCGTCGAACGGGAAGATCGCACCGGCGTGGTTGGCGACGAGCATCGCGCGGCCGTGGGCGGGAACGTTGTCGACGCCGATCGCGTCGACCCGCCACCACTGGTCGTAGAGCAGCTCGAAGAAGGGGTAGGCCGCCTCGGCGAACTCCTCGTCGAAGCCCCACTCGTCCTCGTGGTAGTCGCCGCGAAGCCGGCGGGCCATCCGCTCGACGGCGTCGCGCAGCGTCTTCGGAAGGTCAGCCGACGCCGCCTCGGCTGCGCTCACCGGGTCGAGACCGCCGTCGACGGCGGTCCGGACGCCGCGCAGGAACCGCACGCCGATCTCGGGGATCGACCCGGCCGGGGCCGCGGCGGCGCTCATCGCGTCGCCCCCGCGAAGCGATCGAGGATCGACCCGACGCCCGGCATCGACACGAGCCGGAGGCCGTGGTCGGCGGCGGCGAAGTCGCGGATCGCGCCGACCGCGTCGAACACCGGCTCGTATCCGAGCTCGTCGCGCAGCCTCGAGTTGTCGACGCCGCGCCCGTAGCGGAGCAGCCGGACCGCGTCGCCGTAGAGGCTGCCGACCCCGAGCCGGTCGCCGAGCTGTGCCATCGCCGGAGCGAACAGCGGATGCGGGATCGGCATCTGCGGGCGATCGATCAGCCGCAGCGCCCGCGACAGCGAGATCGAGCCGCTCGGAGCGACGTTGACCGCGCCGCGGATCGGGCTCATCGCGGCGGTGTGGAGCGCACCGGTCGCGTCCTCGGCGTGGAGCAGCTGCAGGCGCGGATCGAAGCCGAGCTGCGTCGGGACGACGGGGAGCGAGAGATAGCGGGCGATCGGGGAGTCGAGGCCGGGGCCGATCTCGGGCTGGTAGCGCAGCATGCAGCAGGTGAGGCGTCGGTGGCGGCGGGCGAAATTCGCGAAATAGCCCTCGAGCTCGCCGATGTCGCGCTGGAAGCGGGTCCGGAGCGGAAAATCGGCAGCCATCGACTCGGTGAAGAAGGACGGCCCGGTCGGCTCGCAGCCGTAGATCGCGGCCGACCCCGGAGCACGACCCGCTCGAGCGTCGGCGAGCGCTCGCAGGCGGCGAGCAGCTGCAGGGTGCCGATCACGTTGATGTCGTGCAGGGCGCGCTTCGGCTTGCCGGGCTCCGGGTACCAGAGGATGCCGGCGTGGACCAGCGTGTCCGCCTCGGTCGCGGGAAGCAATCGCGCCAGCAGCGGGCTGCGGATGTCGGCCTCGAGGAACTCGGTGCGCTGAAGCTGCGCCAGCGGCGGCGTCGTGTCGATCCCGAGCACCTGCTCGACCGCCGGGTCACGCTCGAGCCGCAGCGCCAGCTCGGTCCCCCAGTGGGTTCCGATGCCGGCGATCAGTATCCGGCGACCGGCCGCCATCTAGTCCCTTGGATCCCCTTGCTCATCGGGCTCCAGGGGACTTGACTCAACCTCAGGTAGAGGCTGAGGTTCACCTTCCTCCCCCGCTTCCAGATCTGCCAGCCGCCGCTCGATCTCGTCGAGCCGCTCGCCGAGCCGGCGGATCGTCTCGCCGTCGGCAGCGCGGAGCTCGCCGATCGCGTCGGCGAGCCGCGAGCCGGCCGACTCACCACGGCGGGCGACCTCCTCGCGGGCGTTCCGACTCCGCCTGACGACGTCGTCGAGCACGCCCTGGGCGCGCTCCCTGGTCCCGGTCGCCGACTCGGCGGTCGCAGCGAGAGTCCGCTCGACCGCGTTGCGGAGGGCGTCGCCGACCGCCTCTGAGCCGGATCCGGCGCTGTCCTTCTCGGCTTCGCTCATCCTCAAAGCTTAGGGGCCGCGGATCGCGCCCGCGGGATCACGGCGAGGCCCCGCGCCCGCTCCGTCTATCGTCGCCGCGCGATGCCGTTCTACCTACGCCCCAGCGCCCCGACAGCCGTCGACGCCCTGATCTGCGGAGACCCCGCCCGCGCGCTCACGATCGCCCAGCACGTGATGACCCAGCCCCGCATGAGCAACCACAATCGCGGCCTCTGGGGGTATCACGGCGAGACGCTCGAGGGCCGGCCGCTGACGGTTCAGGCGACCGGGATCGGTGCCCCGAGCGCGGTCGCCGTGCTGGCAGAGGCCGCGGACCTCGGGGTCCGGCGGCTGATCCGGATCGGCACCTGCGCGGCGATCGCGCCGACCCCGCATGCGCTCGGCTCGGCGGTCGTGGTCGCCGCGGCCGCGGCCGGCGACGGCGCCAGCGTCGCGCTCGGCGCCGGTGCCGAGGCGATCCCCGACGCGGAGTTGACCGCCGCGATCGCCACGGCCGCCGGGGCACCGGCCGTGCCGATCGCCAGCGCCGACCTGCTTCCCGATCCCGGGCCCGCGGGGTCGCGGCCCTTGCCCGGCCTCCACGACCTGCAGACCGCCGCGGTCCTGGCGCTGGCACGGCGACTCGGCCTCGCGGGCGCGGCCGCGCTCGTCGTTCGCAGCCTCGACGGCCGCCGGCTCGAGGACGAGCCGCTCGACGCCGCCCTCCTCCGGCTCGCGGACGCGGCCGTGGCCGCGCTCCGGTGAGGACGGCTCAACCATCAACCTCAGCCAGAGGCTGAGGTCGGCTCAGTCCCCGGCGGAGTCTTTCGCAGCGGCCTCGGCGGCCGCCGATCGGCGGCGCAGGCGGTCGACCTCGTCCTCGAGGGCCTCGACCCGGTCGGAGAGGGCCCGGACGCGGCGGGCGAGCCGCTCGACGTCGCCGGCGCTCGACACGTCGATCGCGCTCAGGGCCGCTCGCTGGGCCCCGGCGGCGCGCTCTCCGGCGCCGAGGGCTTTGCCCAGGGCCTGGCTGAAGAGGGGGTTCTCGAGCAGGGTCTGAGCCAGCTCGCCGATCACCTCTTCGCCCCGTTCCCTGAATCCGGCTTGATCTTCCGCCACGCTCACTCCCGAAGGTTGGTTCCCATCGCTCAAGTATCGACGGTAGCTGATCGATCACATGTGCGTGAGCCAGTTTCTCCTACCTTCCCCCTCCGGCGGCGAGCGGGTATGCGACCCCTGGGTTCCGATCGGTACGGAGCAACTGCGGAACACCCGATCGGGAAGCGCCGTTGCGGGTATCGGTTCGGCGTTGCATTCCGCTGGCCGGATGGATAGTTTTCCTCCCGCTCTTGGAGAGGTCGGCGTCCAGCAGGCAGGGCTGAGCGAGTCGCACGACAAGGGTGCATGGGAATGAGGAACCGACTGGTCATAACGATGGTGCTTGGCACTCTGCTCGCCGTGCTCGCGGCGGGTGCCGTCGGCGCGCAGTCCTCCGGCGTCTCCGTCGACCTTCCCGGCGGCGGGACCCTCGATCCCGGCGCGGCCCTTCCGGCCTGCTCGAACCTCCGCGACGACGACGGCGACGGTGCGGTCGACCTCGCCGACCCGGGCTGCGCAAACCCTCTAGACGAGGATGAGGCTGATGCGGCCGCTCCGACGACGACGACGCCGACGACCACGACCCCGCCCTCGACTTCGACGACCACCCCGTCGACGACGACCGACCCGACGACCTCGACCAGGGACGACACGCCGCCTCCCCGCGACGACCCGAACGATCTGCCGGACAAGAATCCGTTCGGCGGCGGCAAGGACGGCGGTCGCAACTTCTCGGTCAAGAACGAGGACGAGGGCGGAGGCTCGAAGGGCGGCTCCGACGAGTCCGGTGGTCCGAACGAGATCCCGACGCCCGAGATCCGCCGCCCCGACGGCGTCCCCACCAATGACAATCCGACGATCACGATCGGCAGCACCGGCGCCGCCCCGATCGGCGTCCCCAACTTCGTCATCGAGCAGTTCTCGATTCCGCCCTTCCTGCTCCCGATCTACCAGGCCTGCGGAACCCAGTACGGGGTGCCGTGGGAGGTGCTGGCCTCGATCAACCGGATCGAGACCGCGTTCGGCACCAACCTGAACGTCTCGACCGCCGGCGCGCTCGGCTGGATGCAGTTCATGCCTCCGACCTGGGAGATGTACGGAGTCGACGCCAACAACGACGGGCGCAAGGACCCCTACAACCCGGTCGACGCGATCTGCGCCGCCGCGCGCTACCTGAAGGCGGCCGGAGCCCAGGAGGATCTCTACCGGGCGATCTTCGCCTACAACCACGCCGACTGGTACGTCGACGAGGTCCTCCTGTACGCCAAGCAGTACGGCAACCTCCCGAGCGGCCTGGTCGACTCGCTCACCGGCCTCACCGAGGGCGCGCACTTCCCGGTGGCGGCGAAGTCGCGGTACGCCGACGACATCTCGGAGCGGGCCGCGATCAAGCGCGCGACGCCGAGCCCGGGCTCGAGCGGCAACGTCGCCGACGTCGTCAGCGACTCGCCGACGCGCCGCGGCATCGACATCTACTCGAAGGACGGCGCCCCCGTCGTCGCCGCCAACGACGGCGTGATCACCAAGATCGGCCAGAGCAAGGCGCTCGGCCGCTTCATCGTTCTACGCGACGCCTACGGCAACGAGTACACCTACGCCGGGCTCGGGAAGATCGCCAAGGCGATCCCGGTGCCGAAGCAGAAGAGCCTCAGCGCCAAGGACTTCAACCTGATCACCCCGGGCGACGGCGACAAGAAGCCGAAGGTCTCGGCGAGCCGGACGACCAAGGCCCAGACGATCCACAACGAGGCCGAGTCGGGCCTCGACGGCAAGCGGGGCAAGAGCGCCGAGGCCAAGGCCGATGGCAGCGGGAAGGCCGCGGACGGGGCCGCCCGCGCCGCGAAGCCGATGTCGAAGCCGGCACCTCCGCCCCTCTCCAGCGGCCTCGGCGACTGGCGCGCACCCGACGCCGGTCCGACCAACACCGAGGACAGCCGTGACCGCCTCTACGCCCTGCCAAAGCGCAAGGACAACGGCGGCAACGGCCAGGCCGCCGAGCAGGGCCGCGGCAGCCTCGGGACGGAGGTCGATGACCTGCTCGGTAAGGGCATGCCCGGCTACGAGACCTTCAAGTCGTACTTCTCCGGCGTCCTCCGCTTCGACTCGAAGACGATGGACACGGCCCCGCTCCGCAAGGGCTCGCGGGTCGTCGGCGGGACGATCATCGGGGAGGTCGGCCAGACCGACCCCGAGATCGCGCCCCACCTCCACTTCGAGATCACTCCGGCCGGCCGCGGCGCCCACACGATCGACCCGAAGCCGATCCTCGACGGCTGGAAGCTGCTCGAGGCGACCGCCATCTACCGCGCCGCCGGCAAGAACCCGTTCGACGACCGGGCCACGGTCGGCCAGGTGCTGCTCGCCTCGAAGTCGCAGCTCCAGCGCCAGGTGCTCGCCGACCCGAACATCGAGATCTACTCCTGCGGCCGCGAGGACATCGCGACCGGGCAGATCGACCGCCGGGTCCTCGCGATGCTCGAGTACCTCGTCGCCCGCGGCTATCGCCTGACGCTCACGTCGCTGAAGTGCGGCCACAGCATCATGACCACGTCCGGCAACGTCAGCGCCCACTCGACCGGGGACGCCGTCGACATCGCGATGGTCAACGGGATCCCGATCCTCGGCAACCAGGGCCGGGGCTCGATCACCGAGGCTGTGATCAACGACCTGCTGAAGCTCCAGGGCCCGATGGAGCCGGCGCAGATCATCTCGCTGATGGAGATGGGCGGCCCGACGTTCGCGATGGGCGACCACGACGACCACATCCACGTCGGTTACACGCCCGACGGCACCGACAGCAGCGGCCAACCGCTGACCGGCATGCTCAAGCCCGACCAGTGGGACAAGCTGCTCGACCGGATCTCCGAGCTCGACCAGCCGACGGTGCCCGTGAAGCCGTCGAAGTTCTCGCTGCCCGCCAAGAAGGGCGACAAGGCGAGCAACGCCCACATCGGCGAGTAGCGACGAGGGCGCCGCCCTGGCCGCTCCACCGCTTCTTCCGTTCGCCCAACTCGACCTGCCCGGACGGCTCGGGCCCGGTGACGGCCGCTACCTGATCCGGCCGGAGGCTCGACCCGACGCCGAGCCCGACGTCCTCGTGCTGAAGACGCTGGGCGCGATGCGCGCCGGTCCCAGGCTGCGACGCGGCCGGGCGCAGCCGCTCGCCGCGGCGCCCGGCGCCTCACCCCTTCCCCTGACGCGCGCGACGCTGATCCGTCCGCGCCCGTTCGGCGACGAGGCGGCCGCGGAGCGCTGGCTCGGGGAGGTCTGCGCCGACCACGCTCTCTGGAGCACGCTCGCCCGCGAAGCGGCGTCCGAGCTCAACCGCCTGCTCCATGTGCACCGGACGGCGGCCGGCGACCCGTATGTCGCCGATGTCGACGCCGCCCGGGCGGTGGCGGTCCGCTTCGGCTACGGGACCGGCGACGAGGTGGCCGACGGCCGCTGGCGGGCGGCCACTGAGCTCGCCGAGCCGGAGCGCCGCAAGCTCGTCCGGCGCGACTACGAGGCGCTGCGCCCACAGGAGCGAATCGCGGCGGTGCTCGCGGGCCGCGAGGTCGTCGGCCCCCACGAGGACCTGATCGTGCGCGCGCGGGGGGATTTCGACGCCGACCGCCTCGGCGCTGCCGCGCTCGGCCTCCATGCGGCCCTGCAGGCGATGTCGGCGACGGGTACGGAGCTGCCCGCGGCCGCCGACGCTGCCGCTGCGGCCCAGCGGACTGTCCTGAACGGTGGCGACCCGGACCGGGCCGCCCTCGATGCGGCCCTGCGCGAGGCCGAGACGGCGATCAGGAAGCGCGCGCTGGGATAGGCGAACCTAGACCCCGAGCACCCCGAGCACCGCGGGCAGCTCGACGGCGACGTCGCCGTCGAGCTTGATCGCAGCGTCGCGGTCGTAGGGCGTCGGGCCCTGGGTCACCAGCGCGACCCGGCCGCCGTTGGCGAGCGTCAGCTCCGGCAGGCCGGCGGCCGGAAAGACCTCGAGCGAGGAGCCGACGCAGATCATCAGGTCGGCGGCGGCGGCGAGGGCGCGGGCGCGCTCGATCGCCTCCGCCGGGAGCATCTCGCCGAACAGGACCACGTCGGGCTTGACGAGGCCCGGGCAGACGTCGCAGACTGCGATGCCGCGGCCGTCGAACAGCGAGTCGACCTCGTCGAGGTCGTAGGAGCGACCGCAGGTGATGCAGCTCGAGGTCGCGATCGAGCCGTGGACCTCGATCAGATCGCGGGTGCCGGCGGCGCGATGCAGGCGGTCGATGTTCTGGGTGATGACGACCTCCAACAACCCCTCGGCCTCGAGCCTCGCGAGCGCATCGTGGGCGTCGTTGGGGAGCTTGTCGCCGAGCATGCTGAAGCGCGGGCGGTAGAACTCCCAGAACCGCTTCGGATCACGGCGGAAGGCGTCGATCGAGGCGACCTCGAAGGGATCGACATCCGTCCAGACGCCCTCCCCGGGCGTGCGGAAGTCGGGGATGCCGGACGGCACGCTGATCCCGGCGCCGGTCAGTGCGACCGTGCTGCCCGACTCGCGGATCAGCTCGGCCAGAAGCTCGGCGCCCGTTCCCTTCGACGAGCGCCGAGCTCGGTCCGTTCCGTTCCGCGCGGCTACTTGCCGCTCCACTTCGGGGTCCGCTTGCCGAGGAAGGCACTGATGCCCTCCTTGGCGTCGTCGCTGAAGAACGCGGCCGCGAAGCCCGCCTTCTCGGCCTCGATGCCGTCGTCGAGATCGCCCTGGTGGGAGACCTTCTTGATCTGCTCGACCGCGATCGGGGCCTGGCCCGCGAGCTTGCGGGCGAACGCGAGCGCCGTGTCGAACAGCTCGTGGTCGGGCACCAGGTAGTTGACGAGCCCGATCTCGTAGGCCTCGCCCGCCGTGACCGGATCGCCGACCAGGTTCATCTCGAGCGCCTTCTGGGGCCCCACGAGCCGCGGCAGTCGCTGGGTGCCGCCGAAGCCGGGGATGATCCCGAGCTTGACCTCGGGCTGGCCGAACACGGCCGACTCGGCCGCGATCCGCATGTCGCAGGCCATCGCCAGCTCGCAGCCGCCGCCGAAGGCGAGCGAGTTGACTGCCGCGATCGTCGCGATGCCCTCGGTGCCGAACTCGCGGAGCAGCGCGTGGCCGTCCTCGATCAGCTCCTTGCCGCCGGCCTCGTCCATCTTCGTGAACGCCTTGATGTCGGCGCCGGCCGAGAACACCATGCCGAGCGGGGCGGCCGACGCGACGACCATCGAGTGGATCGAGTCGTCCGCCTTGAGCTGCTCCCAAACCGTGCGCAGGTCGACGATGACCTGCGGGCTGATCGAGTTCATCGGCAGGTTGGCGAGCCAGACGATCGCGACCCCGCCCTCGCGGGTCTCGAGCTTGATCGTCTCGGTCTGCTCGCCCTCGTCCGGCTGCGGGTAGGCGTAGAAGCCCTGTCCGGTCTTCGCTCCGAGCCGGCCCTGGGCGACGAGGCGCCTCAGGGTGACCGGCACCGTGAACCGGTCCGGATGCTGCTCGGCGAGCTCCTCGAGCTTCTCGAGGACGACGTCGAGCCCGGTGGCATCCGCCTTCGTGAACGGCGGCAACAGGCCGCGGCGCGGGTCGAGCCCGGCTCCGGCCATCATCCCGAGGTCGATCTCGCGCACCGTGCAGACCCCCTCCTCGAGGATCAGGCAGGCCTCGACGAGCGCCTTCAGCGAGAACATCTCGACGAGCGCGTCGACGTCCGGGTCGGCGTCCCCATCGAGGTTCGGCTCGCCGTCCTTGTAAGCGCCCTCGCCGCCGGTCTTGACGCCGAGCTTGCCCTCGTCGACGAGCTTCTGCATGCCGGGATGGACGTAGAAGCGATCGCCATAGGACTCCCGGAGGTGCTCGGCGACGTGCAGGACGGTGTCGAGCCCGAGGAAGTCGGTGAGGATGAACGGGCCCATCGGCGCCGCATTGGCAGCGGCGATCCCCTCGTCGATCTTCTTGATCGAGAGGCCCTTCTCCTGCTGCTCGCGCCAGACCTCGGCGACCGACGAGTTGAGGATCCGGTTGACGACGAACCCCGGGACCTCGTCGCAGACGATCGGCTGCTTCTTGATCGCCTGAGCGAAGTTGAAGGCGGTCGCGATCGTCTCGTCGGAGGTGTCCTCGCCGCGGACGATCTCGAGCAGCGGCATGATCGAGGCCGGGTAGAAGAAGTGGAAGCCCACGACCTTCTCCGGCCGCAGCGTGGCCTCGCCCATCTCGGTGATCGACAGCGAGGAGGTGTTGCTGCTGATCACGGCGTGGCCGGGCGTGACGGCGTCGAGCTCGGCGAACACCGACTGCTTGATCTCCATCCGCTCGGGCGCCGCCTCGATGACGAAGTCGACGTCGCCGAACGAGGCGTAGTCGGTCGTGCCCTCGATCCGTCCCATGACCTCCGCGAGGCGCGCGTCGGCCTGCTCCTGGGTCAGCTTCTCCTTCGAGACGAGCTTGTCGAGCTGACTCTTGGTGACCTCACGCGCCTTGTCGAGGCCGTGGTCGACGAACTTCTGGTCGATGTCCTTGAGCACGACGTCGATGTCGGCGACCGCGATCGCCTGAGCGATCTCGCCCCCCATCGTGCCCGCACCGACGACTGCTGCCTTGAAGACGAACATTCCGCTCCTAACGTGGGTTCTGATCTGGGTCCGTGAAAAAGTGCGTGGCGCGCGGCGAGAGCGCCGTCGCGCGGCCGGGGCGCGGCCCCGGGGGTCAGCAAGGCTACCCGTTCGCCTCGAGCCGGAGTGCCCCGAGCGAGCGCTCGAGCGAGCGCCGCATCTGGGTCCTGATGAAGAGGAAATCGGTGATCGGGGCGAGCGGCCCGCCGCCGCTCAGCGCGTATTCGAGGCGCTGGCTGACGCGCGTTCGAGGCTCGTCGCCGGCGGGCACGATCTCGAACCGCGTCTCGAGCCTGCCCGTCGACTCCGGATCCTCGAACTCGATCCGGTGCAGCGACCGCGGCTCGTGTTCGAGCACCCGTTCACGGACCTCGCCCCGTCCGGCTCCGGTCGAGCGCCACGCGAGCCGGCCCCCGGCCTCCGGGTACCCGTCGGCGAAGGTGACCACGGCGAACTGGTCGACCCATGAAGGCCAGCGATCGGAGGTGAAGTAGAGCTCCCAGACGTCGGCCAGCGGCGCCGGGATCTCCACCGACGCCTCAACCGTCGCCATAGATCTCGCGCTTGATCAGGGTCACGGTCCGGATCATCGAGTCGAGGAACGGCGCCAGGTCGGCCTGGAGCCGCTCGTATTCCTCCCTGCCGGCATCGGTGATCGAGTAGAAGCGGCGGGTCCGGCGGTCCGGGTGCTCCCAGCGCCCCTCGATCAGATGACGCTTCTCGAGGTCGCGGAGGAGCGGGTACATCGTGTTCGGGTTGACCGTGATCACGCCCTGCGTGATCTCCTCGATGTCCTCGATCAACCGGTTGCCGAAGGTGGGCTCGCGGCTGACCAGGTGCAGCACCAGCAATGGGAAGACGTCGCGGCGGCGCAGCTCGCCGCCGAAGACGTCGGAGGGGCGTCCGGCGCCCCGCCCGCCCTTGCGGCGGCGCTCGGTCGCCCGGGTGGCCTCGGCCACCGCCTCCGCCATCGGCTTGGAATGGCTCTCGGCCATGGGGCGACTATAGGCGCCGCGCCCCCGGCGACCGCCGGATCGCCGTCCAAGACGGCATGCAGGGCTCAAGTTCCTCCACCCGGCACCGATACCCGCGCATGTAGAGGTCGGCGGAGCGCCTGAAGGGCGCGCGCCAGGGATGGAACGTGACCAGGGCCAGCGAGGGCCCCGGGTGAGCGGCCGGACAAGAGGTTCAGCCGGCCCACCAGTCGCATCCGCCGGCTTCTACACCTCTTCCTGCGCCACCGGCCGCCCCCAGAACGACGATGGGCCGAGCTCTCGCCCGGCCCATCGCCCAGATTCGGTTGGTGGCCCCGTTACGCCGGGACGACCTCCTCGACGCCCTTGCTCTCCATGGCCTCGGGGATGCGCTCGTCGACGTTGCGGCCCATCAGGACCTCCTTGGCGATGACGAGTCGCTGGATCTGCGAGGTGCCCTCGTAGAGCTGCATGATCTTCGCGTCGCGCATGATCTTCTCGACCGGGTACTCCTTGATGAACCCGTAGCCGCCGTAGACCTGGACGGCGTCGGTCGCGACCTCCATCGCCGAGTCGGCGGCGAAGCGCTTCGCGTGCGAGGCCTCCAGGGTGTTGCGGAGACCGTTGTCGAGACGGGAAGCCGACTGCCACGTGAGCAGGCGCCCGGCCTCGATCTTGGTCGCCATGTCGGCGATCATGAAGGCGACGGCCTGGTGCATCGCGATCGGCACGCCGAACTGCTGGCGCTCCTTCGAGTACTCGCAGGCGAACTCGAACGCCGAGCGGGCGATGCCGACCGCCATGGCGGCGACCCCGGGACGGGTCCGGTCGAGCGTCATCATCGCCAGCTTGAACCCCTTGTTCTCCTCACCGAGGAGGTTGCCGACGGGGATCTCGGTCTCGTTGAACGTGACCGTGGCGGTGTTCGACGCACGCTGGCCGAGCTTGTCCTCCTTCTTGTCGATGACGACCGTGTCGTCACGCGGCACGACGAAGGCGGAGATGCCGCGGTGCCCGGCTTCCCGGTCGGTCTTGGCGTAGACCGTGTACCAGTCCGCGTACTGACCGTTGGTGATGAAGCACTTGGAGCCGTTGATGACCCACTTGTCGCCCTGCTTGGTGGCGGTCGTCTTCATCCCCGAGACGTCCGATCCGGCATCCGGCTCGGTCAGGCAGAAGCTCGCGAGCTTCGGCTCCTCGGTCAGCATGCCCAGGTACTCGGCCTTGACCTCTTCGGAGCCGCCCAGCGCGACCGGCGCCGATGCGAGTCCGTTGGCGGCCAGCGAGGTGCCGATGCCGGAGCAGCCCCATCCGAGCTCCTCCTCGATCAGGCAGCCCGACAGGTAGTCGAGGCCCGGCCCGCCGTACTTCTCGGGCGTGTGGGTGTTCATCAAGCCGACCTCCCAGGCCTTCTCGATGACCTCCTGGGGCCAGGTGCCCTCCTTGTCGTACTCCCAGGCAACCTTGCGCATTTCCTTCTCGGCGAAGTTGTGCGCCATCTCCCGCAGATCCTTCTGCTCGTCGGTCAGGGTGAAGTCAACCACCGTGGATCGCTCCTTGTAAGTCGTTGTTGTGGGGTCCGATCGGAAGCGGGACCGGCGCTTCTTCCGCCAGTGAATGGCTTCCGAAGCCCGTTTGCGGCCCGCGGCCGAAAACCGATTGACTAATCAGTCAACCACGGGAAGGATAGCCACTGAAACGGCCGAGCGCAATCGGCGAGCGGACGCCGCCCGCCCTCGGCTGCGAGGATCACCGCGATGACGAGCGCCGCCGAAGCAGCCGAACTGGTCCGTCCCGCCGACTCGCTCGGCCTGCCGCTCGGCCCCGGCCAGCCGCCGGCCTTCCTGCGCGCCCTCGGCGAGCGCGACGACTGGGAGGACCTTCGGATCTACGGCGCCCTGCTCGGCGTCGGCACCGAGTTGTTCACGCGCGGAGGGGTCCACCTGCTCTCGGGCTTCTACGGCCCCTTCGAGCGGGCGCTGCGCGACTCCGGCGCCGCGATCAGCTTCGCGCCGGCCGACTTCCGCCGCTTCGCCCCCCTCTACGAACGCCAGTGCCCGCGGGTGATGTGCACGGTCGCCTCCGCGCCGGACGCCGACGGCTGGTGCTCGCTCGCCCTTCACGCCGGCGGCTCGATCGCGGAGCTGAACCGGGCCGCCGACGACCCCGACCGGATGTTGGTCCTCGAGGTGTCGCCGGCGTACCCGCGCACCAAGGGCCTGCCGCCGGAATATCCGCACCGGATCCACGTCGAGCGCGCGGACGTCCTCGTCGAGAGCGACGCCGCGCCGCTCGAGCTGCCGGCACCGGAGCCGAGCGAGGCCGAGCGCTCGATCGCGGCCAACGCAGCGGAGTTCATCGGCTCCGGGTCGACGGTCCAGACCGGGATCGGCGCCGTCCCTTCGATGATCGCGGCGATCCTCGCGGAGGGCGACTACTCGGACCTCGGCATCCACTCGGAGATGTTCACCGACGGGCTGATGGATCTCCACCTCGCAGGGGCGGTCTCGAACCGCAAGGGGATCTTCGACGGCGTCTCGGTCTCGACGTTCGCGTTCGGCTCCAAACGACTCTACGACTGGCTCGACGACAACGACGAGGTCGCGTTTCTCCCCGTCGACGTGGTCAACTCGCCGGAGACGATCCGCCGGAACCGCAAGATGGTCTCGATCAACGCCGCCCTCGCCGTCGACGTCCACGGCCAGGTCGTCGCCGACACGATCGGTGGCCGCCAGTACTCGGGCATCGGCGGCTCCGAGGACTTCGCCGCCGGGTCGGGATTCGAGGTCGAGGACCGCTCGCTGATCTGCCTGCCGGCGACGGTCGAGGTCGACGGCGAGGTCCGCTCACGGATCGTGCCCGCCTTCGAGCGCGGGGCGGTCGTGACGACCCCACGCCACCAGGTCGACGTGATCGTCACCGAGTACGGAGCAGCCGAGCTCGAGGGCAAGACCGTCCACCAGCGCGGGCTGGAGCTCGCCCGGATCGCCCACCCCGACTTCCGCGACGAGCTGATCGCGGCGGCGGAACGGGCCTCGCGCGGGAACTCGCCACTCGCTTAGCCGCCGAGCGTCGCCGCAGCGCGCCGGCCGCTGCGGATCGCGCCCTCCATCAGCGCGCTCATCTCGCCGCCGAGATGCTCGCCGGCGAAGGCGATCCGTCCGTGGTCGGCGGTGAGCCGCTCGACTGCCCCCGGCGGCGCCGCGACCGAGTAGGCCGCCCCGACCCAGGGATCGTCGTCCCAGGTCGAGAGCACGGCGAGCGCCGGGTCGATCGCGAGGTCGGGCCTGAGCGCGGCGAGCTTCCCGGCCCACGGACCGGGGCCGGAGGCGACGTCGAGCCGCTCCAGCGCCCGCGGCGAGCCGGCGAACGCGGAGACGACCGGCTGCGAGGCACCCTCCTCGTCACCGCTCGCAGTCCAGGCCCAGTAGCGATCGGGTACGGCGAGCGTGGCGCTGACCGGAGCCGGCTCCGGCAGCGGGACGAACAGCTTCGCCGCATGGCCGTAGGCGATCGCTTCGAGCGCGCCGGCGATGCCCGGATCCGTCCCCGAGAGCGCTATCGCGCCGGCGACCGAAGCCGGGACGGCGAGTACGCACGCGTCCGCGTCGAGGTCGCCGGAATCGGATCCGACCCGGACTCCGTCGTCCCCGACGGCGATCGACCGGACCGGCGAGCCGAGGTGGATCCGCTCGCGGCCGACGGCGTCGGCCAGCGCCTCGGCGAGCCGCTGGTTGCCGCCGGCGATCCCGGGTGCCGGCAGGTCACTGACCCGGGCGAGGAGGCCGAGCTCGTGGGCGGGAACGAGGTCGCCGTCGGCTGCGGCCGAGACCTCGGCGCGGGCGAGGATCGCCTCGCGGGCGCCGGGATCGATCTCGATGCGGGCGAGGAGGCCGCGGACGCTCTCCCCCTCCCCCGCCCCGCCCGCGATGGCCGACTCGATCGCGGCGACGGCGGCGGTCATCGAGTCGCCGCTCACCTCGACCCCGCGCGGATCGCGCTTGCCGTAGCGCATGCCCTTGTCCCAGAGGCCGAGCCCTGCCCGCTCGGCGAGCGCGATCACCTCGGTGCAACCGGGCAGGATGAACTCGGCGCCCATCTCGACGATCGCGCCGTTGTCGAGGGCCCGCGAGTGGACCCGGCCGCCGACCCGGCCGCGGGCCTCGAGCACGACCGGCTCGTGTCCGGCGGCGGCGAGCGCGTCGGCCGCGGCGAGACCGGCCAGGCCGGCACCGACGACGACGGTCCTCATCGGTCCGCTGCGGCCGGGTTCAACGAAGGACCAGGCAGTTCTCGGGGTGCCATCCGAGCCGTACGGTCATCCCCGGCTCCCAGCGATCGTCGGCACTCGCCCTGTAGGTCGCCTGCTCGAGAGCGACCAGACGCCCGCCGTCACCGAGCGAGACCGTGATCTGCGTACTGACCCCGAGGTAGACCCGGCTCTCCACCGTCCCCTCCAGGCTCACCATGTCCGCCTCGATGTCCTCGTCGACGGCGATCTTCTCCGGGCGCACCGAGATCTGCACCGTGTCGCCCCGCCCGCAGTCCGCCGGGATCGGTGCGCGCAGCACTGCCCCGGAAGCGATCCGGACGCTCGCGTCGTCCTCCACGGTTCCCTCGATCAGATTCGAGATCCCGATGAACCCGGCGACGAACTCGCCGCCCGGGTGCTCGTAGACGTCCTCCGGCTCGCCGCACTGCTTGACCTCGCCCAGGTCCATGACGGCGATCCGGTCCGACATCGAGAGAGCTTCCTCCTGATCGTGCGTCACGTAAACGAACGTGATCCCCACCTCCCGCTGGATCTGCTTGAGCTCGACCTGCATCTGCCGGCGCAGCTTCAGATCGAGCGCGCCGAGCGGCTCGTCGAGCAACAGCACCGAAGGCCGGTTCACCAGCGCCCGCGCCAGCGCGACGCGCTGCTTCTGCCCGCCGGAGAGCTCACGCGGCTTCGCGTCGGAGCGGCTCGGCAGCTGGACCAGCTCGAGCGCCTCATCGACCCGGGTCCGGATCTCGTCCTTGCCGACCTTGCGGCGCTTGAGGCCGAAGGCGACGTTCTCGAAGACGTCGAGGTTCTCGAACAGCGCGTAGCTCTGGAAGACGGTGTTGACGTTGCGCCGATACGGCGGCACGTCGCCGACCGGCTCGCCGTCGAGGTAGATGGAGCCCTCGGTCGGCTGCTCGAACCCCGCCACCATCCGCAGGGTCGTCGTCTTGCCGCAGCCCGACGGGCCGAGCATCGAGAAGAACTCGCCCTTGCGGATGGTCAGTTCCATCTCCTTGACCGCCGTCATCTCGCCGAAGCGCTTGCTCACGCGGTCGAAGCGGATCGCCTCTCCGTTCTCGTTCATACAGCGTCCTTTCCGATCAGCACGGTTTGACCCCTTCGGCCCAGGATTCGCGGCAGCGCGAGCGCCAGGGCGATCGTGCTGACGGAGACCAGCATCATCAGCGTCCCGATCGCGTTGATCGTCGGCGTCACTCCGAACCGGATCGACGAGTAGATCCGCACGGGCAGCGGCTGGACCTCCTCCCCGGTCGTGAAGAAGGACAGCACGAAGTCGTCGAAGCTGAGCGCGAAGGTGAGCAGTCCGGCCGCGAGGATCGCCGGCCACAGCGCCGGGAGCACGACGAGCCGCATCGTCTGCATCCTCGTCGCGCCGAGATCCATCGCCGCTTCCTCGACCTCGCGGTTCAGTGCCGCGAGCCGGCCACGGACGATCACCGTCACATAGGAGATCGAGAAGGTGATGTGGGCGAGGATGATCGTCGTCAGCGAGAGCCGAAGGGCGATCTGGGTGAAGAGCAGCAGAGCCGTGACGCCGGCGACGATCTCCGGCACCACGAGCGGGATCAGCATCATCACGTTCGTGACGGGACTGAGCCGGTTCCTGGAGCGAACCAGTCCGAAGGCCAGCAGCGAGCCGAGCACGGTCGCGACGATCATCGTGACCAGTGCGATCTCGAGGCTGGCGACCAGCGAATCCCGCAACTGCTGGTCGCCGAAGAAGTCCGAGTACCACTGGGTGCTGAATCCCTCGAAGTTCTGCAGCGACTTGCCGGAGTTGAAGGAGAAGAGCACGACGATCGCGATCGGAGCGAAGGTCCAGAGCAGAAACAGCCCCATGAACACGCGGAGAAAGCGCGGGCGGTCGAAGTCCTTGTGCGGCTTCGCGGCGGTCGCCGGCGCCGCGCTCATGCCCGCGCCTCCTCGGAGGCGCGGCCGGCCGAGCGCAGGTAGAAGACCATGAAGATCAGCAGGAACGCCATCAGGACCGTCGTCAGCGCTGCTCCGAACGGATAGTTGTTGGCTTCGAAGAACTGCTGCTGGATCAGGTTGCCCACCATGTAGGTATCCGGACCGCCGAGCAGCTGAGCGCTCACGAAGTCGCCGACCGCCGGGAGGAACACGAGCACGGCGCCCGCCAACACACCCTGGAAGGTCGCGGGCCAGGTCACGTGGCGGAAGGTCTGCCAGCCGTTCGCGTAGAGGTCCTTGCCGGCCTCGATCAGCGAGGAGTCCATCCGATCGAGCGCGGCGTAGATCGGCAGGATCATGAAGGCCATGTATCCGTAGACGAGTCCCCCGACGACGGCGAAGGGCGTGTTCAGGAACCTGACGCCGTCGGTCGTCAGGCCGACGTCCTTGAGGATCCCGTTGACGAGGCCCTCGTCGGAGAGGATCGCCACCCACGCGTAGACGCGGATCAGGTAGTTGACGAGGAACGGCAGGACGACCAACGCGACCAGCAGGTACTTGTACTTGCCGCCGAACCGGGCGATGAAGTAGGCGATCGGATACCCGATCAACAGGCAGAAGGTCACCGTCGCCGCCGCGTAGCCCACCGAGCGCAGCAGAACGGGGATGAACAGCGGATCGAAGACCTGGCTGTAGTTCTCGGGGTGCCAGGCGTAGACCGCGTTGCCGAGATCGTCGGTGACGCCGAACGAGATCGCGAGCGTGATCCCCAGCGGGATCAGGAACAGCACGACGAGCCACGCCGCCCCGGGAAGCAGCGTCAAGCTCGCGAAACGACGCTCACCCAAGGGTCGCTTGCCTCACGTCGTCATCCGGTCTGCCCTCAGCCCGCCTTGATCTCGATCCACGTCCGGTCCCATGCCTGCCGCTCGGCGCCCTCCAGGTTGGCGAACTGCTGACCCTTCTCGAGATCGTCGACGGTCACCTGCAGCTCCGGTTCGCCATCGGTGAGCTCCGCGTACGGCTTCGTGGCACTGTCCGTCGGCATCGGGTACCCGGTCCAGGTCGAGTTCTGGGCGGAGTTCTCGAGCATGAAGTCGATGAACTTCAGCGCCGTGCCCGGATGCTGGGCGTTCGTCGGGATCGCGAACACGTCGCTGCCGACCGGCCATCCCTCCTTGTTCTTCTGGAACTGGATGGCGCTCGGGTCGTCGACCCGGTAGCGGATGTTGATCACGTCGCCGTTCCAGAGATGCTGGATCCACGCGTTGCCGGACGACATGTTCGTGATCGTGTCGGTGCTGAAGCCACGCAGGTTCGGCTTCAGCCCGACGACGTAGTCCCTCGACTTGCTGAGCTGCTCGGCCTCGGAGGCATTGAGCTCATAGCCGTTGACCAGGTTCGCCATGCCGATGACCTCCTGGAAGTCGTCGAGCAGGAACGATCGCCCGTCGGCCTGCGGGTTGACGATGTCCCGCCATGAGCCGGTCATCGTGTCGATCTTGTCGGCGCGGTATCCGAGCCCGGTCAGGTAGAGCGAGTACGGCACAGTGTGCTCGGAGCCCGGGTCGTACCAGGGGTCGTCGAAGAACGGGTAGACGTCGCCGATCGCCGAGAGCTTGTCGCGGGGGATCTTCAGGAGCTGATTCCCCTTGACGAGCTTGTCGGCGAACTCGGCGCTCGGGAAGATGAGGTCGTAGCGGTTGCCGGAGCCGAGCTTCGCCATCATCGCGGGCATCGAGTCGTAGTACGACTCGCGCACCTGGACTCCGTACTTCTTCTCGAACTGCTTGACGAGCGCCGGATCGACGTACTGCGCGTAGTTGAAATAGACGAGATCGCCGTCGATCTTGGGCTCGATCGCACGCTCGGTCGCGGCCTCGTCGACGGTTCCCGATCCGTTGCCGACGCCGCAGGCGCTGAGGCCGGCCGCGAGGGCCAGGCCACCTCCGACCTTGAAGGCGTCACGCCTCGACATCCGATCCGGAAGCCAGAGCCGATCGGTGTTCCTGGCAGTCATCGTCATCCTCCTTCAGCGAGCATCTGATGCTCGCGATCGATTGCTC
The DNA here is from genome assembly GCA_963784885.1 of uncultured Conexibacteraceae bacterium. Lineage (GTDB taxonomy): Bacteria > Actinomycetota > Thermoleophilia > Solirubrobacterales > 70-9 > RHKX01. The sequence goes on along the minus strand of CAWATA010000002.1, from coordinate 157,717 downwards.
TCTCGTCCAGCTCCGGCAGGTCCGTGTCGAGCAGGCGCTCGGCCGCTTCGACCAGCAGGTCGCGCACCCGTCCCGCATCGACACTCGGGTCTCCGAGCGTGGCCTGCAGAGCCAGGCCGTCGAGAAGCGAGGCCAAGAGCAGCGCGATCTCGCCGGAATCCCGGCTGCGGTCGAACTCGCCGGCCTCCTGCCCGGCCAGCACGAGCGCTGCGATCTCGTCGCGCCAACGAGCATCTAGACGCAGGCGCGTCTTCTGCGCCTGCTCGTCGCGCAGGGCCCGGGCCCAGAGCTCCATCCAGAGCGTCCAATCAGGATCCTCCGCCGAGGCTTCGATGAGCAGCCGCAGCCGCTGCGCCGGAGTCTCGACCGACTCGAGGCGGTCGGTGAGGGCTTCGTAGAAGCGGTCCTCCGACCATGCCAGCGCCTCGTTGAGCAGCTGCTCGCGATCTTCGAACCAGTAGAGGAGAGCCGGTGGGCTCGTGCCGGCCCGGTCGGCGATATCGACGATCCGGGTCGCTGCCAGCCCGCGCTCGGTTATCACCTCGCCGGCGGCGGCCAGGATCTGTGGCCTGCGGATGTGATCCATGTTCGGGCGCGGGTTCATGGCCTCGCCGGTCTTCTCCTCCAGGAAAACTGAACGGCTATTCAAACTACCCAAGCCACGGGCCCCACGCAAGGGAGAACGGAGCGGGAGGACCGAGCCTCAGCTCCGCGGCTCGGCCAGGAGGCGGGCCGGCTCGATCGCGAGCCTGGTGGCGAGCGCGCCGGCGATCAATCGGCGAGCGGCGTCCACGTCCATCCGGGGATCGCCGAGAAGCGCCCGCACGCCCGCTCCGTCGAGCAGCGCGACCCCGAGGTCGGCGACCCCGTCGACGTCGGTGCCGGCCGGGAAGTCGCCGCTCTCGACGCCGGCCGAGATCACTTCCGCCATCCAGCGGCGGTAGCGGTCGTACATGCGAGCAGCGACCGGACGCAGGTCGGGCTCGCGAACGGCGCGCAACCAGAGCTCGACCCAGAGCACCCACTCCCGTTCCTGACCACCCGGGTAGGGCAGGCTCTCGCGAATCGCGGCGGCGAGCCCCTCGACCGCGCCGCCCGCCGCGACCTCGGCGCCGAACCGCTCGTCGCCGGCCTGCTCGAACGAGTGGATCAGCGCCTGCTCGAGCAGCTCCTCGCGGGTCGAGAAGTAATGGTGGACGAGCGAGGTCGACGCACCCGCCCGCTGCGCGACCCTCGCGATCCGGACCTCGTCGATGCCGTCTTCGGCGATCAGCTCGCAGGCGGCTTCGAGGATACGATCGGCGGTCTCGGAGCTCATCGGCACCGAGCCTAACCGCAGCGAAGGAGGTCAGATTGGGTTACCGCGTACTCGAGGCCGGCAGCGCGTTCTGGCGGCCCTCCAACCAGATGGGCGTTGAGAACACGGATCTCGCCGAGCAGCTCGGGGCCGAGCACCTGGGCGCACGGCTGTGGCGGCTGGCGCCCGGCCAGGCATCGACCAGGCATCGCCACATCCTCACCGAGGAGCTCTACGTGCTGCTCGAGGGCACCGGCCGGATCAGGGTCGACGGCGAGTTGTTGACGCTCGGGCGGCTCGATGCGCTGCTCGTCGAGCCCGACACGGTCCGCCAGCCGTTCAACGACACCGCCGAGGATGCGCTCTGGCTCGTCGTCGGCGCGCCCCCCGAGGCCGCCAACACGCTCGAGATGTCGGCGGAGACGATGGCGACGATCTATCCGGACGGGCCGAAGGCGCTGCCACAGGAGCTCGAGTAGGGACGTTCAGCTGGCTTCGGGGAGCGCCAGCACGTCCCCGTGCGCGGCCTCGAGAGCCGTCCCGGGGTTGCTCGCGTCCGACAGCGAGTAGCCGGGGAGCTTCGCGAACAGATCCGAGCGGGTCGAGCCGAACCGACCGAGGTTCTCGTCGTCGACCTCGACGAGGACTACCGGCCGGTGCTCGGCGATGGTCCTGACCGCCCCCGCCAGCACCCGTTCCTCGTAGCCCTCGACGTCGATCTTGATCGCATCGACCGACTCGACGCCGACTTCGCCGAGGATCGCGTCCAGTGTCGCCGCTTCGATCGCCTGCCCGCGCTCGGCTATCGAGTTCATGCCCGAGTTCTGTGTCACCCGCGGCGAGATCCTCAGGACCCCGGCCTCCTCCGCCACCGCCCGGTTGACCAGCGTCACCCAGGTCAGGTCGTTCTCGCGAACCCGTTGCTCCAGCAGGGCGAAGTTCCCGCGGTCGGCCTCGATGGCGACGACCCGGCCCTGCGGGCCGACGATCCTGGCCAGGCGGGTAACCGTGATGCCGCGGTTGGCGCCGATGTCGACGACGACCTGCCCGGCGGAGCAGCGTTGGGCGAGCTCGTCGTGGGCGCGATCGGCGAAGCCCCAGAACGCGTACCAGTCGACGAGATCGCTCAGGTCCAGGTCGAGCACGCATCCGTGCCGGACGACCTGCCGCCGGGTACCCGGCGGGTAGCTGGTGTGCAGCGGCGGAAGCTTCGAGACGAAGCCGCTGTAAGGGTGGCCCACGGTCGCCCGCAGGAGCAGCCGCTCGAACAGGTCGAGCTTGAACAGCGAGCGAGCGCCGGCGAGGACGCGCGCCCTGAACACCTTCCTGCGCTCGCTCATCGCGGCGCCAGCATTGCATATGGATCTCCGCAGACGCGGCACTGGAACCGGTAGCGGCGGCGATGAGCGGGCGGCTGCGGGACCGGCTTTCGCGGACGGCTCAGCCGTCGGCGAGGACGGCGGCGGCGGCGTTGCGCCCGTTCGTGGCGATGACGCTGCCGCCGGGATGGGTCGCCGCACCGCAGAGGTAGAACCCGGGAATCGGGGTCCGCGCGGTCAGCCGCTGCTCCCACATCTGGTCGGGCAGGACCGAGCCCTGGAAGATCTGCCCGCCGGTCAGCCCGATCCGCGACTCGATGTCGGGCGGGCCGAGCACCTCGTAGTCGATCAACCGGTCCTCGATGCCGGGGGCGAAGCGATCGATCAGGTCGATGAACTGGCGGGCGACCTCGTCGCGGCGCGAGTCCCAGTCGCCGTTCGAGAGCTCATACGGGGCGTACTGGCCGAAGACCGTCATCGAGTGCTTGCCGGCCGGAGCGGGACCCGGATCGAAGCCGGTCTGGGTGTAGACCTCGGCGAAGCCGACCGCGGGCTCCCCGGCGACGCAGCGCTCGAAGGCGGCCTGGGCGGAGTCGATGCCGTCGGTCAGCTCGATCATCGCCCGCGCCGGCCACTGGGCTCCATCGGCCGCGGTCCAGTTCGGGAGCGCGTCGAGCGCGGCGTTGAACTTGACGACCGGGCTGCGTACATCCCACTCCTCGAGGCGCGCCCGATAGGCGGCGTCGGCCGCGGCGATCTCGTCGCCGCCGATCAGGTCGAGAACCCGCTTGGGATCGGCGTTGGAGACGACCGCTCGCGCGCGGATCCGCGTCCCGTCCTCGAGCTCGACCCCCTCGCCGATGATGATCCGGCCGACCGGCAACCCGCACGCGAGAGCGGCACCGGCCTCCCTGGCGGCGTCGGCGATCGCGAAGCTGACCATTCCCATGCCGCCCTCGACGTAGGCCCAGTTCGAACCCTCACCGTCGAGGTCGCCCTGGTGGTGCATGAGCTTCACCGAAGCGGTGCCGGGGTCCTTCGGGCCCGCCCACGTCCCGATCACGCCGCCGCCGAAGAACGCGTCGTGGAGTCGCTGGTCGCTGAAGTGGTCCGACATCACCTCGGCGATGGAGGCCTCGAAGACGAGATCGATCATCTCCTGGTTGCCGCCGAGCATCTCCTCGATCTCGGCCCGAGTCGGGGTGTCTCCCTCCCAGGCGTCCCGTTCGCCCTTGCGCAGCAGCTTGCGGATGTCGTCGTAGAGCTTCGAGTGGCGCCAGTAGCCGTCGATGTCGTCCTTCGAGACGCCCATGGCCTCGAGGTTCGCCTGGGTCCTGTCGTCGTCGAGGAACTGGCCGAGCGAGCTGCCGTCGGCGAACGGGATCCAGAGGTTCGGGTCGGCGAGCCACCAGCGGAGCCCGCGGCGGTGGAGGTCGAGGTCGTCGATCACGCGCTGGTCGAGGAGACCGAGCACGTAGGCGCAGGGGCTGACGACGAAGCGGTCGTCGTCGAAAGGCCGCTCGAGGGTGCAGGCGCCGCCGAGGCGCTCGCGGCGTTCGAGGACGAGGACCGAGCGGCCGGCGCGGGCGAGGTAGGCGGCGGCGGTGAGGCCGTTGTGGCCGCCGCCGACGATGACGACGTCCCAGTCCTTGGCGGCGAGCTCGGCGACGGGGGCGGGGAGCCCGACCTCGCCGAGCTGGGCAGCGATCTCGTTCATGGCGCCAGCCTAGACGTGAGCCACGGTCACGGCCGGGGAGGCTCGCCGCCGGTGTCGGCGAGGACGGCGGCGGCGGCGTTGCGGCCGTTCAGCGCGATCACGCTCCCGGCGGGGTGAGTGGCGGCTCCGCAGAGGTAGAAGCCCTCGATCGGCGTCCGGGCGGTCAGCCGTCCCTCCCACATCTGGTCGGGCGTCACCTCGCCCTGGAAGATGTTGCCGCCGGTCAGGCCGATCCGCGACTCGATGTCGGGCGGACCGAGCACCTCGTAGTCGGCGAGCACGTCCTCGAAGTCGGGCGCGAAGCGGCCGATCAGCTCGATGAACTGGCGGGCGACCCCCTCGCGGGCCGAATCCCAGTCGCCGTCGGCGATGTCGTACGGCGCGTACTGGCCGAAGACGCTCATCAGCTGCTTGCCCTCCGGCGCCGGGCTCGGGTCGTAGCCGGTCTGGACGTAGATCTCGCCGAAGCCGACCGCTGGCTCGCCCGCGGCGCAGCGCTCGAAGGCCGCCTGGGCCTCCTGCATCGTCCCGCAGACGTCGACCGTCGCCCGGGCGGGCCAGTCCTCGCCGGGAGCTGCGGTCCAGTTCGGGAGGCGGTCGAGTGCGGCGTTGAACTTGACGACCGGACTGCGGATCTTCCAGCGCTCGAGGCGGTCGAGATAGGCCGCATCGGCGGAGCGGACGGCCTCGGTGCCGAGTAGGCCAAGAGTCACCTTCGGATCGGCGTTCGAGATCACCGTCCGGGCCCTGATCGTCGTCCCGTCCTCGAGCTCGACTCCGTCGCCGGGCAGGATCCGGGCCACGGGGACGTCGCACGCGAGTGTTGCGCCCGCCTCGTGGGCGGCGTCTGCGATCGCGAAGGAGACCATCCCCATGCCGCCCTCGACGTAGCCCCAGACCGGACCCTGCCCGCCCATGTCGCCCTGGTAGTGCATGAGTTTGATCGACGCTGTCCCGGGCTCGTAGGGGCCGCCCCAGGTGCCGATGATCCCCTGCCCGTAGAGAGCCGTCTTGACCCGCTCGTCGTCGATGTAGCGATCGAGGACGTCAGCGATCGAGTCCTCGAAGACGAGTGCGATCTTCTCCTCGTCGCCGCCGAGCATCGCCTCGATCTCCTCGCGCGTCGGCGTGTCGCCGAGCCACGCGTCCCGCGGGCCCTGGCGCAGCATCTTGCGGACGTCGTCGAACAGCTCCTCATAGGCCCAGTAGCCCTCGATGTCCCGCTTCGAGAGCCCGAGGGCGTCGAGGCTCCGCTGCGTCGCGTCGTCATCGAGGAACTGACCGAAGGAGCTGCCGTCGGCGAACGGGACCCACAGGTTCGGGTCGGCCATCCAGTACTTGAAGCCGCGCTCGTGGAGCTGGAGCTCCTCGATGACGACGTCGTCGAGGAGGCCGACGACGTAGGCGCAGGGACTGACGACGAAGCGGTCGTCGTCGAACGGGCGCTCGAGGGTGCAGGCACCGCCGAGGCGCTCGCGCCGTTCGAGGACGAGGACCGAGCGGCCGGCGCGGGCGAGGTAAGCGGCGGCGGTGAGGCCGTTGTGGCCGCCGCCGACGATGACCACGTCCCAGTCGCGAGCCGCGAGCTCAGACACCGGGGCCGGGAGGCCGACCTCGCCGAGCCGGGCTGCGATCTCGTTCACTCCAGCGCCTCGATGTAGCGCTCGGCGACCAGGGTGTCGAAGCGGTGGACGTCGCCCTCGTCGGCCGAGTAGCGCCCCGCCGTATACCCCTTCGTCCTCACCCCGCGCTGGGTGAGCTCGCAGACGCGCCAGTCCTGGCGGTTGACCGTGTCCCAGAACTCGACCGCATCGCTCGGATCGAAGTCCGGTCTCGCCATCGTCTCCGGCTCGAAGAACCACTCGCACGTCACCTCGGTCCGGTCGACCGCACGGGGCCAGAGCGTGTGCAGCATCACGTAGTCGGGATGAAGCGAGACGAGAGCATTCGGGAACAGGGAGAAGTAGTACACGGACCTGGCCTCGCGCTCGTCGAGGCCGGCGATCGGTGGGCGGGTCGTGGCGTGGCCGTCGCCGAGACCCATCGTCCCGGCGCCCTCGTTCAGGGTCATCGAGCCGCCGCACCAGCGACCGCTGCCGAACTGGGAGTCGCCGCTGCGATAGTCGCTGAGCGCGTTCAGCTCCGGATGAACGCCGGGGCAGTGCAGGCACTCGTTGTAGTTCTCGGCGATGCCCTTCCAGTTCGCCTCGACCTCGTAGACGGTCCCGCGCGCGCGCTCGAGCGAGTCGAGCCGCCAGTGGTCGAGGAAGCGCAGCAGCTCGCCGACGTGCTCGCCGGGGTCCGCGGCCCGGCCGCTGAGGTCGACGAGCAGCAGGCCGCCGACGACGGCCGAACGGGCCTCGATCAGGCCGAAGCAGCCGCGGTCGAAGTTCTCGACGTCGTCCATGTGCGGAGCGGCGACGAGGCTGCCGTCGAGGTCGTAGGACCAGCCGTGGTACGGACACTGGATCCGCCGCCGCACCTTGCCCTCGGTCTCCTCGACGAGCCTGGAGCCCCGGTGCCGGCAGACGTTGAGGAAGGCACGCGGCCGACCGTCGGCTCCGGTCATCGCGAAGACGCTGCTCGGTCCGATCTCGCGCATCAGCCAGGCCCCGGGCTCGGCGATCGTCGAGACGTGGCCGAAGCAGACCCAGCCGCTGAAGACGTTGTCGATCTCCCACTCGAGCACGGAGGAGTCGGCGAAGGCGGCCGGCGGGAGCATCGAAGCCCGTTCGACCGGCTGCAGCGTCGATCGCACATCCGCCGGGTCGAGGTGGAGCCTGCCGTTCGTCGCCGCTGTGCTCATCCGCTTCCCTCGTTTCCTTCCTGTCCTCAGGCCAAGACGGGCCGACCGTTGACCTTGTAGTCAATCGATCAAACTATGTTAGAGTGCCGGTCAAGTTGGAGAGCGCCACCTACCAGACGGGAGTCCTGGGCATGGACGAGATCCCCTTCGAGCTCGATGACCGCGCCCGGGACCTCCAGGCTCGCGCCCGCGCGTTCACCGAGGACATCCTGTTCCCACTCGAAGAGGAGGCCGAGCGACGGCACGGCCGCCTTCCCGACGACGTCGTCGAGGACGTCAAGCGGGCGGCCACCGACGCCGGCCTGACCGGCGGCCTCCACCGCCCCGAGTACGGCGGCCAGGGCTGGAGCCGGTTCGAGTGGGCACTCGTCGAGGAGCAGTGGGGCCGGAGCACGAACGCGATCCACTGGCACGTCCCGAACGCCTACAACGTCTGGCACCACGCCAGCGAGGAGCAGATCCAGCGCTGGCTCGTCCCGGCGCTCCGCGGCGAGGTCCGTGACGCGTACGCCGTCACCGAGCGCGACGCCGGCTCCGACCCGAGCGGGATCGCCACGGTCGCCGAGCCCTCCGGCGACGGCTACCGGATCAACGGCGAGAAGTGGTTCGTGACGACCGGAGACATCGCCGCCGTCTACGTAGTCATGGCGAACGTGATCGAGGACGGCGAAAAGCTGCCGACCCTGTTCGTCGTCGACCGCGACGCCCCCGGGGTCGAGATCGTCGACGACCCCGCCTTCACCCATTCCTACCCCGATGGCCACCCGACGATCGTCTTCCGCGACGTCGAGGTGAGCGCGAGCGACGCGATCGGCGGCATCGGCGCCGGCGACGAGCTTCAGCGCGCCTGGTTCATGGAGGAGCGGCTCGGCATCGCCGCCCGCTGCATCGGCGCGATGTGGCGCCTGCTCGACGAGACGGTCGCCTGGGCCGCCTCCCGCGAGCAGGGCGGCAATCGGATCCTCGACTACCAGGGCGTCTCGTTCCCGCTCGCCGACTCGGCCGCCGACGCGGCCGCGGGGCGATTGCTGACGCTGACGGTCGCCGAGATGGCCGACCGCGGCGTCGACCTCAAGGTCGTGCACGGCAAGGCCTCGATGGCGAAGCTGTTCACCAGCGAGTCCGCCTGGCGCTGCGCCGACCGCTGCGTGCAGGCGTTCGGCGGCCGCGGCTACCTCCGCTCCAACGTCGCCGAGCGCTTTCTCCGCGAGCTCCGGGTCGACCGGATCTGGGAGGGAACGAGCGAGATCCAGCGCCTGGTCACCGTGCGCGGCCTCGAGCGCCGCGGCGTCGAGCGAATGCTTCACTGAACGGAAACCACCCGGTGGACGGCATCTCCCGCCTGCTCACGCCGCGATCGATCGCGGTCGTCGGGGCGACCGATCGCGAGGGCTCCTACGGCGACACGCTGCTGCGCAACCTCGATCGCCTCGGCTACGACGGTGAGGTCTGGGGCGTCAACCCGAAGCGCGATCGGATCCGCGACGTCGCCTGCGTCCCGGCGCTCTCCGACCTCCCCCGTCCCGTCGACGCCGTCGCCGTCGCCGTCCCCGCCCCCGCCGTCCCGGACGCGATCACCGACGCCGTCGCGATCGGCTGCGGCGGTGCGGTGATCGTCTCGGCGGGCCTCGGCGAGGTCGAGTCCGGGCGTGAGCTCGAAGCGCGCCTGGTCGCGACCGCGCGGGCGGCATCGTTCCCCGTCTGCGGGCCGAACGGCAACGGCATCGTCAACTTCCCGGCGCGGGCCGGCCTCTGGGGCGACTCCGTCCGGTCGCTGCCGACGGGCGGGGTCGCGATGGTCTCCCAGAGCGGCAACGTCGCGGTCAACGCGCTCGGCTCGCGCCGCGGGATCGGCTTTCACACAGTCATTTCGACCGGAAACCAGGCGGTCTGCGACGCCAGCGACTGGCTCGGCGCGCTCTGCGCCGCCGACGGGGTGCGCTCGATCGCGATGTTCCTCGAGGAGGACGGACAAGGCGATCGACTCGCGACCGCCCTGGCCGGGTGCGCCGAGCGCGGGATCGGCGTGGTCGTGCTCAAGGTCGGCGCCTCGGAGGCGGGTGCCGGCGCCGCGGCGGCCCACACCGGGTCGCTGGCCGGCGATCAGCGCGTCTTCCGGGCCCTGATCGAGGAGTCCGGCGCCTGCCTGGCGCGCGACCCGCACGAGCTGCTCGAGCTCGCCCGCGTGCTCGCCGAGCCGCGCGCCCGTCCCGACCGCTCCGGCGGCCTCGCGTTCCTCACCTGTTCGGGCGGGGACTCCGGGATCGCCGCCGACGAGGCCGACCGCGTCGGGCTCGCCCTGCCCCCGCTCGCCGCCGCGACCCGCGAACGCCTCGACGAGCTGCTGACCGAGGCGGCGACCATCGGCAACCCGCTCGACTACACGTCCCAGATCTGGGCCGAACGCGAGCGCCTCGCTGCGATCGTCGCCACGGTCGGCGACGACCCCGCGATCGACCAGATGGTGATCTTCCACGACACCCCCGAGGATCTCGGCGCCGAGTCGGAGCCGGGATGGCGAGCGACCCGGGAGGGGCTCGCCGACGGCGCCGAGCGCTCGGCGGCCGTCCCGCTCTTCGCCTCCACCCTGCCCGACCTGATCGGCGACGCGATCATCCGCGAGCTCGCGGACCGCGGCGTCGCGTCGGTCGGCGGCCTCCACACCGCCGTCCGCTGCGCCGCGGAGCTCCGGCGCCCACCCGGCGATCCGCAGCGGCTGCGGGAGATCGCGGCGACATCGGCGCGGGCCGCCACCGCAGGCGGGGACGGCTCATGGCTGTCGGAGACCGAGGCGAAGGCGCTCCTCGCCGGCGCGGGGATCCCGGTCCCCCCGCACCGGACCGCCGCGGACCCGGAGTCCGCTGCGGCGGCAGCCGGCGAGGTCGGCTATCCGGTCGCCCTGAAGCTCTCCTCCCCCGCGATCCAGCACAAGAGCGACGCCGGCGCGCTCGTTCTCGGGCTCGAGAGCGCCGACAGCGTCGCCGATGCCGCGGCGCGGCTGCTCGAGCTGCCGATGGCATCCGGTGCCGAGCTCCTCGTCGAGCGGATGGCCGAGCCGGGGGTGGAGCTGCTCGTCGCCGCCCGGGCCGATGCCGTCGTCCCGGCGCTGGTCGTCGGCATCGGCGGGATCTGGACCGAGGTGCTCGACGACGTCGCGATCGTTCCGCTCCCGGCCTCGCCGGAGCGGATCGAGAGCGCGCTCCGGGGGCTGCGCGGCGCCGCGCTACTGACCGGTGGGCGCGGCGGCGAGCCGGTCGACCTCGCTGCGGTCGCGGCTGCTGCCGCCGCCGCCGGCGACCTGCTGCTCGACGCGGGGCTCGCGCTGCTCGAGCTCAACCCGGTGCTCGCCGGTTCGTCCGGCTGCACCGTGGTCGACGCGGTCGCGCGCCGCGCCGGTTAGGCCGGGACGCCCGACTCCAGCTGCTCGGCGGCGTGCGTGAGGCCGACGCGGAGGATCTCGGTGATCTCCTCGAACAAGCCGACGTCGGCGACGAGCGGCGGCGCGATCTGCACGAACGGCTCGGCCCGGTCGTCGAGGCGGCAGATCATCCCGTTCTCGAAGAGCTTGTCGGAGAGCACGTCCTTGAGCAACCAGCCGGCCTCCTCCTCGGTGAGCGGCTCACGCGTCTCCTGGTCCTTGACGCACTCGATCGCGAAGAAGTGGCCGAGGCCGCGGACGTCGCCGACGATCGGGATGTCCTTGAGGCTCTCGAGCAGATCCAGCGCCCGCGGCTCGTTGGCCCGGACGTTGGCGATGACGTCGTCGCGCTCCATGATCTCGATCGCCTTCAGGGCGATCGCCGAACCGACCGGGTGGCCGCCGAAGGTGATTCCGTGCAGATAGTCGGCCCTTCCGGTCAGGAACGGCTCGGCGACCTTGTCGTTCATCAGCAGACCGCCCATCGAGAAGTGCGCGCCGGTCAGGCCCTTCGCGAAGGTGATCATGTCGGGCTGGGAGCCGAGCCGCTGCGCTCCGAACCATTCGCCGATCCGGCCGAACGCGCAGATCACCTCGTCGGAGACGAGCAGGATCCCGTGTCTGTCGCAGATCTCCCGCAGGCCGTCCCAGTAGCCCGCCGGCGGCACGATCGAACCGCCGGCGTTCTGGACCGGCTCCATGATGATCATCGCGATCGTCTCCGGGCGCTCGAAGTCGATGACGTCCTCGATCTCCTCGAGCAGCGCCTTGGTGAAGGCCTCCTCGTCGCCGCCGGCGGGGTGTCGGTAGGCGTTCGTCGAGGAGACGTGACGGGTCGGAACGGCGGGCGGCTCGAAGGGCGTCCGGCAGACCGGGATGCCGGTGAACGAGAGGGCTCCGAGCGAGGTCCCGTGGTAGGCGTCGCGGCGGGCGATGACCTTCTTGCGCTCGGGCTCGCCGTTGGCCTGATGCCACTGCCGCGCCAGCTTGTAGGCGGACTCGACCGACTCAGAACCACCCGATGTGAAGAACGTCCGCTCGAATCCGTCCGGCGCGAGCTCGGCTAGCTTCGTCGCGAGAGCGATCGCCTGCGGATGGGCCGTCGTCCAGTTCGTGCTGAACGGGAGCGTCGCCATCTGGGCGGCGGCGGCGGCGCCGATCTCCTCGCCGTGGGAGTGCCCGAGGTTGGTGCAGTAGAGCCCCGACAGGCCGTCGATGTAGCGGTTGCCCTCGGCGTCGTAGATGTGGCAGCCGTCGCCCCGGACGAGGACGGGGATGTCCTCCGGCTCGAGCGTCATGTCGGAGAAATGCAGCATCAGATGCTGCTTTGCGAGTGTCTGGAAATCAGTCATCGCGGGGGAGTGTAGGGGCTCGGGGGGCGCTGGTTGACCTTGTAGTCAATTGTACGATCTGTTAGCTTTCCGGCGATGGAGACCTCAGGGAGCACCACCGCGTCCGCGTCCACCTCGACGAACGGGAGCGGCCCCGCTCCGGCGGCTGGAGGTGGCTCCTGGGACGCGATCGTCGTCGGCGGCGGCCACAACGGGCTGACCACCGGCGCCTACCTCGCAAGGGCCGGACTGCGGACGCTGATCCTCGAGCGCCGGCCGATCCTCGGCGGCGCCTGCGTGACCGAGGAGGTCTGGCCTGGCGCCCGCGTCTCGCGCTGTTCCTACGTCGTCTCGATGCTCCAGCCGAAGGTCGTCGCCGACCTCGAGCTGAAGCGCTTCGGCTACAAGGCCTACCCGCTCGATCCCGCCTACGCGGCGATGACCCCCGACGGCCCGATCATCTTCCACGACGACCTCGTCAAGACCCAGGAGTCGATCGCCCGCTTCAGCAAGAAGGACGCCGAGAACTACGGCAAGTTCGAGGAGCTCCTGTTCATGGCGGCCGACTTCGTCCGCCCGATGATGATCCGCACCCCTCCCGCCCCGGGCTCGAAGGCGCCGGCCGACATCGCCGGGCTCCTCAAGGAGGCGGGTCGCGTCGCCGGGATGTCGCAGCGCGACGTCGAGCAGCTGATCCGGATCTTCACGATGTCGGTCGGCGACTGGCTCGACGGTCTCTTCGAGAACGACTACCTGAAGGGCTCGATCGCCTCGACGGGCGTCGTCGGCGTCTGGGCGGGCCCCTACTCCCCGGGCACCGCCTACAACCTCCTGCACCACGCCCTCGGCGAGCTCGACGGGCAGGTCGGCTCCTGGGGCCAGGTGGTCGGCGGCATGGGCGCGATCAGCGAGGCCATCGCCGCCAGCGCCCGCTCCGCCGGCGCCGAGATCAGGACCGACGCCGAGGTCGTCAGCATCGACTCAGCCGGCGGCCGAGTCACCGGCGTGACGCTCGCCGACGGCAGCGTTCACCGGGCGCCGATCGTCGCCTCCGGCGCCCATCCGAAGACGACCATCCTCGACCTCGCCGGCGGCGAGAACTTCCCGGATGAGATCCGCGAGGACATGGAGGCGTACCGGACCCGCGGCGCGTCGGTGAAGATCAACATGGTCCTCTCCGAGCCCCCCGTCTACGAGGGCCTCACCGAGGAGGAGTCGAAGCACCTGCTCACGGCGGGCGTCAACTGGTGCCCGTCGCTCGACTACCTCGAGCGGGCCTGGCAGGACGCCGTTCGCGGCGTCCCCTCCGAGAACCCCTACGTCGAGATGGAGGTCCCGTCCTCCGTCGACCCGTCGCTGACCGACGACGACCGCTGGATCGCGACGATGTTCACCCAGTACGGGCCGACCGAGCACGAGCAGTGGCCGGAGGGCTCGCGCGAGAAGTACGCCGACGCCTGCGTCGCCAGCATCGGCCGGTTCGCGACCAACCTGGAGGGGTCGATCCTCGAGCGCGAGGTGCTCGCGCCGCCGGACCTCGAGGACATCTTCGGCCTCGTCGACGGCTCGATCTTCCAGGGCGAGCAGGACATCGCTCAGATGGCCTTCATGCGGCCGACGCCGGGTCTCGCCAAATACTCGACGCCGCTGCACGGCCTCTACCTCTGCGGTGCCGGCACCCATCCGGGCGGTGGCGTGATGGCGGCATCCGGCCACAACGCCGCGCAGCGGATCCTCAAGGACCGCCGTCGCGAGGGCGGCCTACGCGGCCGGCTCTCCCGGCGCCGCGCGACCGCCTGAGACGTCCCGGCCCCGGTCGGGTCGCCGGTACCCTGAAGGGGTGCTGCCGTTCGCCATCAGCAACGGCGAAGTCATCATCGTCGTCGTCCTCCTGGTCGCGCCGATCGCCGCGCTCGCGTTCGCGGGCTCGGGCGCCGTCTACCGCGAGATCGGCAAGGGCGCCTTCGCGATGGACCACGATCGTCCCAAGCCCGATCTCGGCTCGACCATGACCAGGGCCGCCCGCGAGGCGGAGATCAGGCAGATGCTCGAGGCCAAGGCCTTCCGCCAGATCGAGCGCGGCGAGACCCCGATCGACGTCGAGGCCGAACTGAAGCGGCTCACCGCCCCCGCCGCCGTAGTCCTCGACGCGGACCCCGCCCTGGTCGCCGAGGTCCGCCAGCTCGTCGTCGCCCGCAACCAGCGCCGGGCCCGCCAGGGCAAGGAGCCGCTCGACGTCGAGGCGGAGGTCGCCCGGCAGCTGCGGGACCTCGAGACCCTGGGGCAGTAGATATCTGCGCGACCCGCGGCCCTCCGGGCTGCTCGGCTGCGCTCAGCCGTCGCCCGCGTGTCGCGACGGCCGGCTCGGGTATAAAGCGCAGGCGAATGGCCGACGTCGGCGACATCTACGAGCTCGAGCAGCTCGCCGTCCAGCCCGGTACCTACGTCAACCCCCAGACGGAGGTCGTGATCATCGTCGAGGACTCGGCGGCGGTCGACCAGGAGGTCTTCGAGGGCGAGGCGACCGAGGGAACCGAGTGGGTCCGGGTCTCCGACGAGGTCCCGGTCGACGAGACGCTGCTCGAGGAGGCCCTCGAGGAGTTCCACAGCCGCCGCCACCCCGGCGCCGCCTCCCAGGCCTCGAGCATCGCGGTCGACGACGAGCTCGACGAGGACGACGATCCCGAGCTCGAGCCCGATCCCGAGCTCGAGGAGGACGACTGAGGGGCGCCGGATCAGTCGGCTGAATCGCCGGAAAGGGCCACCGGCCCTCGCGGGGCTGCGAAGCGCCAGACGTCGTTGTCGATCCGCCCGAAGTTCTCCTGCGGCGGGAGATCGAACCGCTCACGGTCGCCGCCGAAGGTGAAGATCCCGCAGCCCGCGCCGCGCGGCGCCTTGTTCCGGCAGGTGGGACCGGGTCGCCGTGGTGCCACGAGCGCGTCGAAGTCGTACTTGACGCCCTCGGAGCCCGTTGCGCCCCAAGGCTCGGGGCGGATCTCGCGCCAGTCGGCGCCGTTGCGGCTAACCCACATGTCGACCGGGTTCTCGTCCAGGCCAAAGCCACCGAAGCAGACGAAGCGGTCTGCGACCACGGCGCATTGGTGGCCGGGTCGCGGTGACCAGCCTGCGTCATCGGTTACGAGCTGCCAGTCACGACCGTTACGCGACCGCCAGACGTCGTTGAAATAGGGCGGACACCGATCCGGTCGCCCGGGGTCACATTGGAACGCCTCCTCGCCACCGAGCAGCCAGATGTAGCCGTCCTTTACGAGCGCGACCCCCCCGGCACGCGGATCCCAGGGAGCGTCGGCCGTCATTCGCTTCCAGGTCCGGCCGTCCCGCGAACGCCAGACGTCGTTGAAGAGGATCCGGCCGGAGCCGCCGGTCGAGACGTCATCGCCCTGGCTTCCCCCGAGGACGTAGAGATGGCGACGGAACGAAACTGCGCTGAGCCCAGCGCGGCCCTCCCAACCGGCGTCGGCTGTGAGCTGCTTCCAGCGCTTCCCGTCGGGCGTTCGCCAGACATCGTTGAAGAACTCGGACGAACCGCCGAACCCCGAGCCGAAGTTCTGGCCCCCGATCACGTAGGCGTGTGCGCCGGCGTTTCCGCGACCGGGCATGGTCACGGCCTGGAAGTAGGCACGCGCCGGCCAGGGCGCCTGGTCGAGCACCCGGGCCCACGTCTTTCCCTTGTCTCCGCTGCTCCAGACATCATTGAAGATCCTGCTCGCGAAGGGGATGAACTCGCTCAGGGGAGTGCGGCCGCCCATCAGCAGGAAGTTCCCATCGAGCTTGACGGCCTGCAGACCCGCGCGCCGGTCCCATGCGTTGTCATCGCTGATGCGCTTCCACTGATAGGTGCCCAGATTCGGGGCCGTAGCACGGTCCGGGGCCGGGCTCCGCTCGGCCATCGCTGTTCCGGCGCCGACGGCCGCGAGGAAGGCGACCGCTGCGGCGATCAGACCGCGGAAATGCTTCTCGCTGAGTGACATGTGGGTCGTCCTTTATAGCCCGTGACGAGGAGAAATGCGCCGGTTCGCCTCCGCGTCGTCACGGCGATCCGGGACCCAGGCGGCAGCGTCATAATCTCCGTCGATGAGCACCGTCACCGAGGTCGGCGCGAAGGCGCCGGAGTTCGAGCTGCTGGATCAGTCCGGCGGGAGACTCGCGCTGAAAAGCCTGCGCGGGCAGTGGGTCGTCCTCTACTTCTACCCGCGCGCGGACACGCCGGGTTGCACTACTCAGGCCTGCAGCGTCCGCGACCGCTCCTCCGAGTACGCCGATCACGGTGCGCGGGTCCTCGGGGTCTCCCCCGACGATGTCGACGCGATCGCGAAGTTCGACGACAAGTACGGGCTCGGCTTCACGCTGCTCGCGGACCCCGACCACGCCGTCGCCGAGACCTACGGCGCCTGGGCCGAGAAGAGCATGTACGGCAAGAGGTACATGGGCGTCCAGCGCTCGACCTTCCTGATCGACCCCGAGGGCAGGATCGCCCGGGTCTTCCCGAAGGTGCAGCCGAAGAAGCACGACGACCTCGTGCTCAGGGCCCTCGCCGAGCTCGGGGCCTAGATCTACGCGGTCGCCAGCACGTAGATCAGGAACGACCCGAAGAGCGCTGCCCAGGTCACTACGGGAAGCAGCTCGAAGCGGCCGCGCATTCGCAGGGTGAAGTAGGCGAGGACGCCGCCGGCGAGCCCGAGGCAGGCCGACACCACCGCGAAGCGGCTGAGATCCCAGCTGGTCAGGGCGAGGCCGAAGGCGATCGGGATCGTCGACTGGAAGACCATGGCGCCGGTGATGTTGCCGAGCGCGAGGCTGTCCTTGCCCTCGCGAATCCAGAAGAAGCTGTTGATCTTCTCGGGCAGCTCGGTGGCGAGCGGCGCGAGGATCAGCGACAGGACCAGCGGCTCGACGCCGAGCGACTCGGCGACGTGGATCATCTCCTCGACGAACAGGTGGGCGCCGCCGACGATCGCGGCGAGGCCGACGGCGAGCTGGAGCAGGATCAGCTTCGTCGGCGGCTGCTCCTCATCGCCCCGGTCCATGATCAGGCGCCCGATCGTCTCGATCTCCTGCACCTCGCCGCCGGAGCGCAGCGTCGTCCGGACGTAGAGCAGGTAGGAGACGAAGAAGACGACCGCGAGCGGGACGTGGAGGGCCTCCGGCAGCACCAGGCCGGCGAGCAGACCCGCTGCGAAGAAGACCAGGAAGAAGACCAGGTCCCGATCCAGCGTCCCGATGTCGGCCTTCAGCGCGAGCCCCTGCGTGCGGCGGCGCTGGAAGATGAACGCCGATGTCCCGACGAGCGCCATCGCCAGGGTCGCCAGCAGGAACGGGGCGCCGATGATCGCGCCGACGGCGACCTCCTCCGATCCCTCGGCGCCGCCGATGATCGCGACGATCGGGATCAGGGTCTCCGGCATCGCGGTGCCGACGGCGGCGAGGATGCTGCCGGTCGCGCCCTGGCCGATGTCGAGGCGGTTGCCCAGCCACTCGACCGCGTTCGTGAACACGAGTGCGCCCGCGAGGATGATCGCGAAGCTGATGGCGAGGAGAATGGCGGCGCCCATGAGGTTCTACGCCGCGGAGAACGCGATCGCGGTGACAGCGTAAACGGCCGGTCCGCGTTCGTTCATCCCCCGAGCAGGCCTGCGCAGTCGTCGACTGCCTGAGCCGTCTTCGCCTTGGCGACGCAGTCGTAGTACTTCTCGGCGCTGCCGGAGACCTGCGGGGGCGCCGACTGGGCGCCGCCCGCCGCGCCCGTCCCGCCGAGGCCGCCGAGGGCGGCGCCGCCGCCGGGGATCCGGCTGAGGAGGTCGTCGAGCGGCCGCGCGTCGGCCGGCGCCTCGATCGACTGCTCCGAGCCGGGATCGGAGATGCCGATGCCCAGATCGACGCTCACCTCGCCGGAGCCGCCGCGCGGATCGGCGAGCGTCAGCCCGACCTCGAACTTCCGCAGCGAGTAGTCGCCGTCGGTCGCGTAGACGTCGACGGTGGCGTCGGTGACCGTGTCCTCGAGCTGCCTCAGCGTGGCGGCGTCGAGGTCGGTCGCCTGGCCGGTCTGCCGGGCGACGTCGTTGAGGTCGGCGATCAGCTTCGGCACGTCGGCGGCGCCGGAGACGTGGACCACCTCGGTGCCGTCGAGATCCTCCGTGCCCTCGTTCGTGAGCCCGGTCACCCAGCTCTGCGGATCGATTCCGAACTGCTCGAGCGAGCCCTGCTCTCCTCCGCTCTGCTGGGAGGCGGACTGCTCGTAGGAGCCCTTGACCGCCTGGAAGGTGGCGTCGTCGAGCTGGTACTCGCCGCCGTCGAATCCGACCCAGGCGCCGTCGCCGGTGATCGTCAGACCGCCGTCGAAGTCGAAGTTGGAGTCGCCGGAGTCGATCGACGCGGACACGTCGAAGTCGACCGACGGCAGGGAGTCGGTCCCTCCCGACTGGAAGGGGCCCTTGACTTCGGCGGCGAGGTCGCCCGCCTGCCCGCCGGTCGAGCTGACGTCGAGCGTGATGTCGAGGACGCCGCTGTCAGCGCCCTCGCCGGAGCCGAGCGCCGTGTCGAGAACCTCCTGCGGATCGGCGTCGGAGCCGCCCCCGGCGCCGCATCCGGGCATCGCGACGAGCGCGGTCAGCGCGGTCAGCAACAGCAGCGTGGTTCTCGTTCTCGCTCGCAAGGTCCCGGTGCCCGTCCCGCTCGATCGGGCGCGGTCAGAGTACCCTGGACCGGTGCCGGTCGCCGACGAGAGCGCGCCGAAATCCCCCAGGACGATCCTCTACACGGGCAAGGGCGGGGTCGGCAAGACGAGCGTCGCGGCAGCGACGGCGCGAAGCTGTGCCGCACGCGGCCTGCGGACGATCGTCCTCTCCACCGATCCCGCACACAGCCTCGGCGACTCGCTCGAGGAGCGGCTCGGACCCGAGCCGCGCGAGATCTCGCCGCGGCTCTGGGCGCAGCAGATCGAGGCGCAGGTCGAGCTCGAGGCGAACTGGGCAGCGGTCAGGGACTGGCTCAGCCGGATCCTCGCCGACCGCGGCGTCCTCGGGGTCGCCGCCGAGGAGCTGACCGTCCCCCCGGGAATGGACGAGCTGTTCAGTCTGCTCCAGATCCGCACCCACCACGCGAGCGGCGATTACGACGTGATCATCGTCGACTGCGCGCCGACTGGTGAGACCCTGCGGCTCCTCTCCTTCCCCGACGTCGCCCGCTGGTGGCTCGACAAGGTGCTGCCGTGGGAGCGCCGTCTCGTCTCCGCGGCGCGTCCGTTCGCGAAGACCTTCCTCGACGTGCCGCTGCCCGGCGAGGACGTCTTCGCCGACGTTCAGGACCTGGTCGGCAACCTGATCGCGATGAACGAGATCCTCCGCGATCACGAGCACACCTCGATCCGCCTGGTCATGAATCCCGATCGGATGGTGATCCGCGAAGCCCAGCGCACCTTCACCTACCTCAACCTCTACGGCTACCTGACCGACGCCGTCGTCGTCAACCGGGTCTTCCCGGAGGAGCTCTCGGACTCCTATTTCGGTGCCTGGCGCGAGCGGCAGGCGGAGCAGCTCGAAGCAGTTCGTGAGGGGTTCGCGCCGGTACCGCTGCTGCTCGCCCGCTACTTCCCGGAGGAGGTCGTCGGGCCGGCGATGCTCGACCGCCTCGGCGTGGAGCTCTTCGCGGAGGAGGAGCCCGAGCGGGTCATGCACACCGAGCTCACGCAGCGGATCACGTCCGAGAACGGCCGCACAGTCCTCTCGATCCCGGTCCCCTTCGCCGATCGCTCCGAGCTCGACCTCAGCAAGGTCGGCCAGGAGCTGATCGTCCGTGCCGGCCGCGAGAAGCGGACTATCATCCTCCCGACCGCGCTGGCCCGGCATCGCCCGGTCGGCGCCCGGCTCGAGGCCGGCACGCTCGAGGTGAGCTTCGAAGATGACCGCACCCGACGAGCAGAGAGAACCACCGCCGCCACCGAGCTGGCGGACCGAGATCCCGTTCCGGGAGGAACCCCCTCCGGGCGGCGCCGCCAGCGGGCCTGACTGGTCCGCCGAGCGGGACTGGACGGCGACCCACCCCGGGGACTCGCGCTGCCTCGAGCTCTGCCCGATCTGCCGCGGCGCCGAGATCCTGCGCGGCGCCGGTGGCCCGGAGCTCCGCGGCCAGCTCGACGACCTCGGCCGCGAGGCGCTGCTGACGCTGCGCTCGCTCGTCGACCACTACCTCGAACGGGTCGAGCAACGCGAGAGCGACGCCGGCCGGGTCGAACACATCCCGATCGACTGACCGAGACGGGTCAGAGCTCCCCGGCGCCGGGGAGCTCGCTCAGCAGCTTGCGGTCGTGCTCGTAATCGAGCCGTGCCGCCGCCGCCGCGGGCGACAGCCACTCGAGCACGTCGACCTCGTCGTTCGGCGCGAACTCGCCGCCCAGCGGGCTCATCACCCAGTACCGGACGAGCTTCAAGCGGCCCTTGCGGTCGTGGTAGCTGATCGGCGAGAGCTCATCCCCGAGCTCGCAGCGGAGCCCGGTCTCCTCCTCGACCTCGCGCAGGGCCCCGTCCTCGAAGCTCTCGCCGGGCTCGAGCTTGCCCTTCGGGAGCGACCAGTCGTCGTAGCGCGGCCGATGGACCACCGCGACCTCGATCCCGTCGGCGCCGGTGCGGACCACGACCCCGCCGCCCGCCTTGACCTCGCTGTCGCCCTCGCCGCTCACGATCAGCCCAGGAGCCCGAGCCGCCGAGCCCGCTCGCGGGCCCGCTCGAGGATCTCGGCCTCGTCCTCGACGACGCCGCCGCGCATCAGCACCCGGCCCGCGACGATCGTCGTATCGACGACCGAGCCGGAGGCGGCGTAGACGAGCCCGGCGTCCAGCGCCCCGACCCCGAGCTCGTGGCGGTCGGTGCGGACGAGCAGCAGGTCGGCGGGCCGTCCCGGCTCCAGCGGGGTCGCGCCGAGCAGCGGCGCCCGCTCGCCGCGCGCGATCGCGAGCGCCTCTCCGGCGGACCCGGCCGCCGGATCCCGCGCGAGCAGCTTCTGCCCGAGCGCGAAGTGCTTGACGTCGTCGAAGAGATCGAGCGAGTTGTTGGAGCCGGCGCCGTCGGTCCCGAGCCCGACCGGCAATCCGTGGCGGCTTGCGGCCCCGAGGTCGAAGATCCGCCCGACCGCGAGCTTCAGATTGGCGACCGGGTTGCTGACCACGGTCGCCCCCGCCGACGCGATCAGCTCGCGCTCGTCGTCCTCGAGCCAGACGGCGTGGGCGAGCAGCGTCCGCGGCGAGAGCAGGCCGACCCGGTCGAGCAGCTCGACCGGCCGCAGCCCGTGGGCGGCGACGCAATCGTCGACCTCCTGCCCGGTCTCGGAGGCGTGGATCTGGACGGGGATTCCGAGCCGCTCCGACTCGGCCGCGATCCAGGCGAGCGAGTCCGGCGAGACCGTGTAGACCGCATGCGGCGCCAGCGACGGCGCCGTCAGGGCGCTGGCGTTGGCCGCGATCTCCTCGAGCCCGTCGCTCGCCGCCCGCTTCACCTCGTCGATCCGGGCCGGATCGCCGCCGTCGAGCAGCGGCGGGCCGATCGTCGCGCGAACGCCGGCGTCGGTGACCGCCCTGGCGACGGCTCCCGGGCGCCAGTACATGTCCCAGAAGCGGACGGTGCCGGTTCGGATCATCTCCGCACACGCCAGGCGGGTGCCCCAGTAGACGTCTTCGTCGTCGAGCTTCGCCTCGACCGGCCAGATGTGCTTCTGCAGCCACTCCATCAGCGCCAGATCGTCGGCGTAGCCGCGGAACAGAGCCATCGCCGCGTGGGTGTGGCCGTTGACGAGTCCGGGCACGATCGCGGTGCCGGTGCCGTCGATCCGCTCGTCGCCGGCGGCGGCCTCGGCGCCGGGCCCGATCGAGGCGATCGCGCCGTCTTCGATTCGCAGGCCGGCGGGACGGCCGTCCAGGGTCGCCCCCTCGACGAAGATCGCCATCAGCCCGCCCCCCGCTCGAGCTCGGCGCCGACGCTGTCGATCGCCGTCGTCAGCCGCGAGCGGTTCTCTGCCTTGCCGGCCTCGAAATCGGCGACCGAGAGCGGCGCGGCAGCGATGCCGTTGGCAAGGTTGTCGACCACGCAGACGGCCGCGTAGGCGATCTCCATCTCGCGGGCGATGATGCATTCGGAGGCGATCGTCATCCCGATCACGTGGGCGTGACCGGCGATCAGCCGGATCTCGGCGGGGGTCTCGAAGCGCGGCCCGATCGCCTGCCAGTAGACGCCGCCGTCGATCACCTCGGGCTCGGCGACCCGCGCCCAGACGTCGAGGACGGCTCGTCGCCAGTCGCGATCGAAGCCCGGTATCTGCTCGCCGCCGTGCTGGTCGTGCAGGGAGAGCCCGAGCTGGAGGGCGATGAAGTCATCGGGGCAGAGGAAGGTGCCGACACCGAGCTCGGCTCGCAACCCGCCGACCGATCCGATCGCCAGCGCGCGATCGCAGCCGAGCTCGGCGAGCGCCGCGAAGTTGCGGGGGTGGTCGATCCGGGCGGCGGTCGTGTAGCTGTCGAACCCGTGGCGCTGGAGCAGGACCTGCTCCCCCCGCTCGTAGACGCGGACGCTTCCGCGAGCGGTCTCGACATCGCGGGGCTCGAAGCCGGCCGCGGGATCGCTGCCGAGGATCGAGTGCCCACCGATCAGCGCCAGCCGTCCCATCGCACCCGATCCTATTCGCCGCGCTCGAAGGCCTCGAGGCGGCGGAGCAGTTCCCCGGCCGGGACACTGGAGGCGCCCGCCGCCTTGACCGAGTTGCGGAGCCGCCGGTCGCTCGTCACCACGACCACCGAACCGGGGTCGGGGTCGGATCGGAGCCGGGCGACGATCTCGCGGTCGGCGGCATCGGGCCCGCCCGGCGCGAACCCGACCGCGATCTCCTCCGCGGCGGCCTCGACCCGGCGATGCGGGCGGCCGTCGAAGACCACCGTCACCTCGACCCCCTGGCCCACCGCAAGCGCGCCGAGGCGCCGGGTCAGCCCGGCCATCGCGGTCGGTCGGTCGCGCCACCATCCGTCGGGGCGCGAGCCGAGCACGTTCATCCCGTCGACGATCAACCGCTCCATGCGCCGACCGTAGCCTGAACGGGCGTCAGGCGGCCAAGAGAGCCCGCAGCGGCGACCGGGTCCTCTGTCAGGACGATCGCGCCGAGCGCGCCCGCCGCCTCCCCGCTCGCTCCGGGTCCGGCGATCATCAGCTGCGAGCGATCGGCGAGCTCGCGCAGCTCATTCGCCGAGTCGTGGAGGACCGCCTCCGTCATCGCGCAGAGGACGACGATGTCGGGCTCGATCTCCTCCGCGCAGGCGATCATCGTGTCGACCGGAGTGTCGGCGCCCAGGAACGTGACCCGCCATCCGAGCCCCCGCAGCGCGACGCCGAAAGCGACGAGCCCGAGATCGTGGAGCTCGCCCGGCGGGCAGGCCAGCAGCGCGATCCTCTCGCCACCCCCACCCCAGCCGCGGGCGAGGCCGAGCATCCGGCTGCGGAGGAGGTTGCTCGCGAAGTGCTCCTGGGCGACGCTGACCTCGCCCTCCGACCAGCCCTCGCCGATCCGCCGCAGGGTCGGCAACGCGATCTCGCGCACGAACGCGTCCGGGCTCAAAACCCCGAGGGCGCGGTCCATGACGTGCTCGGCGGCGGCGTCGTCGAACCGCAGCAGCGCGCCGAGCAGCTCGGCCCGCAGGCCGGTCGCCGGGGCACCCTCCGCCTGCGCCCGCAGCGCCGCACCGGGACCGGCATCGGCGAGGACGCGGGCGGCGGCCTCCGCCGGCGCGAGGCCCTGCTCGATCAAAGCGGTCATCGCCCGGAGCCGGTGCTCGTCGGCGGCCGAGTAGAGGCGGTAGCCGGAGTCGCCGCGCTGCGGCTTGAGCACACCGTAGCGGCGCTCCCATGCGCGCAGCGTCGCAGCCGGAACTCCGGCGCGCCGGGCGAGCTCGCCGATCCGGATCAGCGATTCCTCGCCCGGGCTCGGCACTTTCCCGCCGTCGCCGTTGGTTGAACGAACATTTGACATACCTTGAACATACCTGTTAGCCTGGACTGAGTCAATGAAGGACGTAGCGAAAACGATCGGTGGCTCCGGCGCAGTCGACTGGCTGCTCGACCGGACCGTGCTCCCGGGCTTCAGCTCGATCGGTTACCGCGTCCGCGGTCTCGCCGGCTCCTCCCCCGACCCCGACGGCCGGCTGGCCGGTCGCGACGTGGTCGTCACCGGCGCCAACTCCGGAATCGGCGCCGCTGCCGCAGAGCAGTTCGCGACCCTCGGCGCCCGCGTCCACATGGTCGTCCGAAACCGCGAGCGCGGCGAGGACGCCCGGGCCCGGATCAGCGAGGCGACGGGCAGCGACGAGCTCCACCTCCATCACGGTGACCTCTCCTCCCTCGCGTCGGTCCGCGCCCTCGCCGCCGAGCTGAATCGGGAGCTCGGGACCGGTATCGCCGCCCTCGTCCACAATGCCGGAGTCCTCACCCAGGAGCGCGAGCGCAGCGACGACGGCTACGAGCTCACTCTGGCCACCCATGTCCTCGGGCCGCTGCTGCTCACCGAGCTTCTCGTTCCGGCGCTCATCGCCGGGGCACCCTCGGCCGTGATCTTCGTCACCTCAGGCGGCATGTACTCGGAGAAGCTCGACGCCGACGACCTCCAGCTCGAGCGCCGCGACTTCGACGGCCCCGCCTTCTACGCCCACGCGAAGCGAATCCAGGTGATCCTCGCCGGCGAGCTGAACCAGCGGCTCGCACCGGACGGAGTCAGCGTCCACGCGATGCATCCCGGCTGGGCCGACACCCCGGGCGTGGTCGAGGCCCTCCCCCGGTTCCACTCAACGCTCAGCCCGATTCTTCGCAGCCCCGCCGAGGGCGCGGACACGATCGTCTGGCTGGCCGCCTCCGAAGGGGCCGCATCGGCGGGCGGGCAGCTCTGGATGGACCGCCGCGTCCGGCCCGCCCACCGGGTCCCGTGGACCCACGAAACGGCGGCGGAGCGTGCGCGGGCGCTGACGAAGCTGGCGGAGATGGCAGGAATCGAGGACCTCCCGAAGGACCCCGGCCCGGGTTGAACGGCCGCGGATCGATCGGGGTCGCCGGCGTCCTCCCCTCCCCCTGATGGACGAAGGCGGCCCCGGTCGATCCGACCCCGACAACCGTGTTCAGATGCATGTAACACCGCTTCATGTCGCAGCACAGCTAGGCTTCGCCGATGGCAGAAGAGACGTCGGCGATCGCCGACGAGATGACGATCGACGAGCTCGCCCGCGAGAGCGGAATGACGGCTCGCAACATCCGCGCCCACCAGTCGCGCGGCCTGCTTCCCGCCCCGGTCGTGCGGGCCCGGACCGGCTACTACGGCCCCGTGCACCTCGCCCGGATCCGGCTGATCCAGGACATGCAGGCCCAGGGCTTCAACCTGAAGTCGATCGAGCGCCTGCTCGAGATGGGCGCCCGAACCGGCAGCCGCGGAGCGCTCGAGTTCCAGCGGGCCCTGCTGGAGCCGTTCGGCAGCGAGGAGCCCGAGGTCGTCGACTCGGAGGGAATCGGCCAGACCTTCGGCGACCCTCCCGATCGCAAGCTCGTCGCGAAGGCGGAGAAGATCGGCCTGATCCGGCCGATCGCCGACGGGACCTGGGAGGTCCCCTCCCCGACGCTGCTCCGCGCCGGGCGCGACCTGACCGAGCTCGGCATCCCGCTCGAGCACGCGGTCGCGGTCGGCGACTCGATCAACAAGCACACGACCGCGATCGCGAAGGAGTTCGTGCGCCTCTTCGTCAAGGACGTCCTGCAACCGATGCGATCCGCCGCCGCCCTGACCGAGGAGGACCTCGCCGCGGCCGGGGAGGCACTCGAACGCCTGCGTCCGCTCGCCACGCAGGCGGTGATGGCCAGCTTCGGGGTCGTGATGACGCAGGCCGTCGAGCGCCAGCTCCAGAAGGAGCTCGGCTAGCCGGTCCGCTCCTCGGGCCTCAGGGCCGGGAGTTCCTCGGCAAGCTCGCCGAGGAACGGAAGCTCGGGCCGGCGCCCGGCGAAGAGCTCCAGCGTGTCCCAGTAGTGCTCGAGGCGATCGGGGTCGATGATCCCGTCGCCGGCAATGATCGCCCGGGTCCGCGCCAGCTTGTCGGCGAGGTAGATCGAGGCGGTCACGGATCCGCCGCCGAGCACCCGATGGCGGTGCTCGTGCTTCCGCTCGTGGTAATCGGCGATCGAGATGTCCTCGGTCAGCACCTCCACCCACCCACCGACCTCCGGGCCGAAGCCGGCGCGAACCTCCTCGGCGGTCGTCGTCGAGTCCTCGACGATGTCGTGCAGCAGCGCCGCCGCGACAGCGTCGTCGCCGAATCCGGCGCCGGCGATGATCGCCGCAACCGCGAGCGGATGCTCGATGCCGGCCCCCGGCTCGAGCCCCGGGCCCGAGTAGACGCGCTGGGCGTACTCGTAGGCACGGCCGACGAGATCCCGTCCGGCGATGAAGTCGGGCGCGGTCGTCACGCGGCGCACGATAGCCCCCGCGGGACGGCGGTCCCTGCATCCCCCGCCCAGCTGACGAATTCGGTTCACCGGTTGATCCGGTGGACGAGTCGACGCGAAAGAAGGAAAGACGATGGCCAGATACACCGCAACTGCTGAAACCGAATGGAACCGCGAGGAGGCCTTCGCCTACCTCGCCGATTTCGCCAACATCTCCGACTGGGATCCCGGAGTGGTGCGCGCCACCCGTCACGCCGGCGAGCCGCTCGCAGCGGGAGCTCGCTTCGAGGTGACGACCTCCTATATGGG
The DNA here is from genome assembly GCA_963784885.1 of uncultured Conexibacteraceae bacterium. Classification (GTDB taxonomy): domain Bacteria; phylum Actinomycetota; class Thermoleophilia; order Solirubrobacterales; family 70-9; genus RHKX01. The sequence goes on along the minus strand of CAWATA010000002.1, from coordinate 131,052 downwards.
TCGCGAGAGCACCCTGACCTACGAGACGATCGAGATCGAGCCGCCGCGCCGTGTCCTGCTCCGGGCCGAGACCGGCACGTTCACGTCGCTCGACGAGTTGACGTTCGACCAGCGTCCCGGCGGCGGCACGCTCGTCACCTACGACGCCGATCTCGCGATGAAGGGCATCGCCAGGCTCGCGGAGCTGCCGATGCGCCTCGCGTTCCGGCGGATCGGCGACGCGGCGCGGGATGGGCTGCGCGACCGCCTCGCCCAGGCTCCGCCGGAGGTGGCCCCGTGAAGACGTCGCCTCGCCGCATCGCTGTGGTCGGCACCGGCATCTCCGGGATGCTGGCCGCGGCCGAGCTCCACCGGGCCGGCCACGAGATCGCCGTGTTCGAGGCCGGCGACTACGCCGGTGGCCACACGAACACCGTCACGGTCGAGGAACCCGGCGGGCCGGTGGAAGTCGACACCGGGTTCATAGTCTTCAACGACCGCAACTACCCGAACTTCGAGGCGATGCTCGCCGAGCTCGGCGTGCCGAGCCAGCCGGCCAACATGAGCTTCGGGGTCTCCGACGGCCGCGGCCGGTTCGAGTGGGCGGCCCGCGGCGCCCGCGGGATCTTCGCCCGTCCCCGGCACCTGGTCGATCCGCAGTTCATCCGGATGCTCTCCGACCTCGTGCGATTCAACCGCGAGGCCCGCGACCTGGTCGGGCTCGACGGCACGACCGACGGCGGCCCCTCGCTACGCGACTTCCTCGAGCGGGGCGGCTACTCCGAGTACTTCATCGACCGCCTGATCGTTCCCCAGGTTTCGGCGGTCTGGTCGGCGGACCCGGAGCAGATGTGGAGCTTTCCGGCGTCGTTTCTGGCGACGTTCTTCGAAAACCACGGCGTCCTTCAGATCCGCAACCGCCCGACCTGGCGGACGATCCCCGGCGGCTCGCGACGCTACGTCGAGGCCCTGACCAAGCCGTTCGCCGACCGGATCCGCCTCCGGACCCCGGTCCAGCGCCTGCGCCGCGTTCCCGGCGGAGGCATCGCTCTCGAGGCCGGCGACGGCGAGGAGCACTTCGACGAGGCGGTCCTCGCCTGCCACGCCGACCAGGCGCTGGCGATCCTCGCCGATCCGAACCGGGTCGAGCGCGAGCTTCTCGGCGCCTTCCCCTATCAGCCGAACGAGGCGGTGCTGCACACCGACACGGCCCTGCTGCCGCGCCGTCGCAGTGCCTGGGCGAGCTGGAACTTCCACCTCAGCGACGAGCCCACCGGGCGAACGACCGTCACCTACGACATGAACCGCCTGCAGTCGCTGACCAGCTCGGAGCGCTACCTGGTGACGCTCAACCGCACCGAGGCGATCGATCCGGCGAAGGTGATCCGGAGGATCGACTACGCCCATCCCGTCTTCACGAGGGAGGGCATCGCGGCGCAGGCCCGATGGGAGGAGATCAGCGGCACCGACCGCGTCCACTACTGCGGCGCCTACTGGCGCTGGGGCTTCCACGAGGACGGCGCCTGGTCGGCACTCCGCGTCGCCGCCGCGCTCGGCGGGCGCGGGCCGGGGATGGTCTCGTCGCCGGCGCCGCTTCCGGGCCTCGACGAGTCCGTGGACGAGGCCGGCGTGCTGGCGGAGGCGGCGTGAGCACGGCGCTCGCCGAGCGCATCTCCCCCGCCCCCGCGGCGCCGGCGACTCCGCCGGCGCCGCGTTCGGCGATCTACGAGGGGTGGGTGACGCACGGCCGCAGCGAGCCGGTCGAGCACGGCTTCCGCTACCCGATCTTCCTGCCGCTCGTCGACGTCGGCGAGCTTCCCCGCCTGCTCGACCCGATCCCGCTCTGGTCCGCTCGGCGCCGAGCGCCGGCGCGGTACCGGCGCTCCGATTACCTGCGCGGCCACGGCGAGGGACTGGCGCTCGGCGACGCCGCCCGCGAGCTCGTCGCCGAACGGACCGGGTCCCGGCCGACGGGACCGGTGCTGATGCTCGCCAATCCCCGCTACTGGGGGATCGGCTTCAACCCGGTCTCCTTCTACTTCGCCTACGGGAAGGGCGGGATCGCGGCGATGATCGCCGAGGTCACCAACACGCCCTGGGGGCGGCGCCACTGCTACGTGCTCGAAGCCGGATCAGAGGGGCTCCGGGGCGAGTTCGCAAAGCGCCTGCACGTCTCGCCCTTCATGCCGATGGAGCAGACCTACGAGTGGTCGGCGACCGAGCCGGGAGAGCGACTGGAGGTCTCGATCTCCAATCGCGACGCGAGCGGGCGCACCATCTTCTCCGCCGGCCTCAGCCTCCGGCGACGCGAGTTGTCGCCGCGGGCCATGGCCGAGATACTGTTCCGCTATCCGCCCATGACGGCCTCGACGCTCGCCCGGATCTACCTCAACGCAGCGCGGCTGAAGCTCAAGGGTGCGCCTTATCACCGTCCGCCCGCCGACCGGGGCTGATGCAGCCGGGGGCCGACCCGTGGAGGCGCATCGTCCACGCGGTGCTGCGCCGTCTCGAGGCAGGGGCGCTCGAACTCGAGGAGCTCTTTCCCGGCGGCGAGATCCGTAACTTCGGGCCGACCTCGGCCCCGCTCCGAGCCCGGGTCGAGGTCGCAGACCCGGGCGTCTACCGGCGCCTCGTCCGGTCGAAGAGCATCGCCCTCGGCGAGACCTACGCCGAACGCCTCTGGGACACCGACGACCTGCCGGGCCTGCTCCGGATCGCCGCCCGCGACATCGGCCGCGCCGATCCGCTGCGACGCCGGATCGCACCGCTGCTTCTCCCCTTCCAGCGCCTCAGCAGCCTCGGGCACCTCAACACGCGCTCCGGGGCCCGCTCGAACATCGCCGCCCACTACGACCTCGGCAACGAGATGTTCGAGCTCTTCCTCGACCGCGAGGCGATGATGTACTCATGCGCCTACTACGAGAGCGGCGAGGAGACGCTGGAGCGGGCCCAGCACATCCGCCTCGACCGGATCTGCGACGCGCTCGAGCTGAAGTCGTCCGATCATCTGCTCGAGATCGGCACCGGCTGGGGCGGGATGGCGGTCCACGCCGCCTCCTCCCGCGGCTGCCGGGTGACGACGACGACGATCTCCCGCGAGCAGCGCGAGTACGCCGAGGCGCGGGTCACCGCAGCCGGGCTCGAGGACCTGGTCACGGTCGTCGGCTCCGACTACCGCGACCTCCGGGGCACCTACGACAAGCTCGTCTCGCTGGAGATGATCGAGGCCGTCGGCTGGGAGTGGTTCGACACCTACTTCCGCCATTGCTCGGAGCTGCTCAACCCGCACGGCCTCTTCTTCCTCCAGGCGATCTGCGTCGCCGACCGTGCCTACGAGATCGAGAAGCGAACCCGGAGCTTCGCCAACGAGGTCATCTTCCCGGGCGGCTGCCTGCCTTCGGTCGAGTCGATCCAGCGGTCGATCGCTCACCAGACCGACCTGCGTACGGTTGCGCTCGAGGACATCTCCCCGAGCTACGTACTGACCCTGCGTGCCTGGCGCGAGCGCTTCGAGGCCGCCGCCGAGCGACTCGAGGAGCTCGGCTACGACGACCGCTTCCAGCGCACCTGGTGCTTCTACCTCGCTCTCAGCGAGGGCGGCTTCGCCGAGACCCGCATTCGCGACGTCCAGATCCTGTTCGCGAAGCCGCACTGGAGTGGCAGCCCGCGGGTTGCCGACGCGGCTGCCGCCGAGCGCGGAACCGGAGTCGGCGCCGACACCTGACGCCCGCCCGCCGCCGGTGCGGACCCACGGCTGCTGAGCATCTAGCCTCGCGGGCATGCCCCCGGACCCCGAATCGCGGCGCGCCCGCCGCCGGGCCCCACCGGCTCGCCGGCGCCGCCGAACCGCGCTGGCGGTGCTCACGGCGGTGGCGGCCGTCGTCGCCCTCCTCGCCGGCCTGATCGCCGGCGGTGGTGGTGCCGAGACCCCGCCCCCGCCCCCGCCCGACCCGCTCGCAGGCATGACGGCGCCCCAGATCGCCGGCCAGCGCCTCGTCGCGGGCTTCGACGGCACCGAACCTCCGCGCGGCCTGCTGCGCATGCTGGCGGCGGGTGAGCTCGCCGGCGTCATCCTCTTCGAGGACAACCTGACAGGCGGCCGCGCCGACCGGCAGATGACCGCGGAGCTCCAGCGCGCCGCTGCCCGCGCGCCCGTCGACGCGCCGCTGCTCGTGATGACCGACCAGGAGGGCGGGCAGGTCGAGCGCCTGCCCGGGCCGCCCGCCGCATCGGCCCGGCAGCTGGCGGAGCGGGGAGCCGATTACGCGCGTGCGCAGGGCCGGGCCACGGCCGCATCCCTCCTCGCCGCCGGGGTCAACGTCGACCTCGCTCCGGTCCTCGACCTCGCACGTCCCGGCGCTGCGATCGCGGCCGAGGAGCGCGCGTTCGGCAGCAGGCCCGCCGAGGTCGTCGCCACCGGCGTCGACGGGTTCGCCGCGGGACTCGACGAGGGCGGCGTCGCCGCGACCGCCAAGCACTTCCCCGGACTCGGCGGCGCGACGACCAACACCGACTTCGCCTCGCAGCGGATCGACCTCGGCGCGACCGCTCTCCGGAGGGCGGACATGGCGCCATTCGCCGCCTTCTCCGAGGCCGGCGGCGAGCTGATCATGCTCGGGCTAGCGACATATCCGGCCCTCTCGCCCCGGCCCGCCGCGCTCGCGCCCGAGATCGCGACCGGTGAGCTCCGCGACCGGATCGGCTACGCGGGGGTCTCGATCACCGACTCGCTCGACGCCGCCGCCGCTCGAGCATGGGGTGAGCGCGATGAGGTGGCACTTGCGGCCGCCGGTGCCGGCAGCGACCTGCTCCTCTACGGCAACTGGCGCACGGCCGCCGCCGTCAGCGCCACGCTGGTTGCGGCGCTCCGCGGCGGACGGCTCGAGCGATCCGCGTTCGAAACCTCCGCCGAGCGCATCGTCGCGCTGCGCGGCTCCCTCGGCTGACCCGGTCGGACCTCAACCCCCGTGCCCCGCGCCCTCCACCAGGTCGCCTTCACTTCCCAGGTGGTTGATGGCCGTCGTCCGCTCGCTGCCCGAGCGCCCGAGCGCCGCCAGATCACGTTCCATCTGCGGTACCCGGACGGCCGACTCGGCGGCGGCGATCCGCTCGCCGGCGGCGCTCGTGATCAGGCTCCGCAGCCAGTAGGTCAGCGCCGCCGCGCGCGGCACGAACACCCGCGCCCGCCGCTGCTCGAAGCCGTCGACGATCGCCCGCGCGCAGGCCTCGACCGAGGTCGTCGACCGCAGCGGCCAGGGGAGCTTCGCGCGCGCCGCGCGGAAGCTCGGCAGGTCGAGCTCGCTCTCGCGGACCAGGTCGGTGTCGATCCAGGATGGGTGGATCGCGCCGACGTCGACTCCGCGGAAGCCGACCTCCTGACGGACGGCCCGGACGAGCGCCTCGGCACCCGCCTTCGACGCGCTGTAGGACGACATCCCGGCCAGCGGGGCGAAGGAGGCGATCGAGCAGACGACGCCGATGTAGCCGCGCCGCTCAAGCACGTGCGGGAGCGTCGCGTGCAGGGTCCGGTAGACGCCGCCGAGGTTGACGTCGACCGTCCGCAGCCACGCCTCCGGATCGCCCTTTTCAGCGGTTCCGTAGGTCCCGATCCCGGCGTTGGCGAGGACGACGTCAATGCCGCCGAAGCGCTCGACGGTGCTCGCGACGGCCGCATCGAGCGAATCGGCGTCGGTGACGTCGCACTCGACGTGAAGCGTCTCGGAGCCGATCCGCTCGGCGGTGGCGGCGAGCTGATCGGGCTCGAGGCCGGCGAGCGCCACCCGGGCGCCGCGCCGCGCCGACTCGGCGCCGACGGCGGCGCCGATCCCCCGCGCTCCCCCCGTGATCAGGACTGCCTTCCCGTTCAGATCCATCGACCCGGAGGTTAGGGGAATCGGGCGGAGCCCCAAGAGCCACCCCAGATGTGGGTTTCCGGAGCTTTCACGCCGCTACCCTCGACGCATGGACCGACGCCCTAACCGGCGCGAGCTGTTCGGGGCCGCCGCCGTCGCCGCCGCCGGCGTCGTCGCCGGTCCCGCCCTCGCGGGCTGCGGCGGCGACGAGCAGACCACCGTCGCCTCCGGCCGCGGGCGGGTCGTCGTCCTCGGTGGCGGGCTCGCCGGGCTGACCGCCGCCTACGAGCTCGAACGCGCCGGGTTCTCCGCTCAGCTGATCGAGGCGCGCGACCGCCTCGGCGGTCGCGTCCACACGGTGCGCGACTTCGCGAGCGAACAGCACGGCGAGTCGGGCGCGGAGGCGATCGACACCAAACAGCTCGAGATCCAGCGGCTCTGCAGGCGCTTCGGCCTCCCGCTCGAGAACGCCTACAGCGGCTACGGCCGCCGCCGGGCGACCGTCTATCGCCACGGTCGCAACCGCACCGGCAGCGAGTTCGCGACCCCCGCGGTGAAACGCGAGATGGACCGCTTCTGGGCCGCGATCGACCGCCTCGCCCGTCCGCTCCGGGGAAGCGACCCAACGGCAAACGGCGGCGCCCGCCAGGACCGCTACTCGGTCGCCGACCTGCTCGACCGGATGTACGTCGGCGGCCGCGCCCGCTGGCTGCTCGAGTCGAGGATCGCGTCCGATTACGGCTTTCCGGTCGAACGCCTTTCGCTGCTCTATGTGACGCTGTCAGAGCGCCTCGCCGCCGACCAGCCCGCCGGCGGGGTCGAGCGGTACCGGATCAAGAACGGCAACTCGACCCTCGTCGACGAGCTGACCAAGCGCCTCGTCACTCCGCCGATGCTGAGTGCTCCCGCAACCGCCGTCCGCTGGGGCGACTCGGGCATCGAGGTCGACACCGACGGCGGGGAGACTGTGGCCGGCGAGCGGCTCGTCATCGCCGCCCCGACCTTCGCCCTGCGCTCGGTCGACTTCTCCCCCGCCCTCCCCGGCCGCGAAGCGAGTTTCATCGCCGAGATCGACCTCTGCGCGGTCGCCAAGACGCTGATCCAGTACGACGAACGGGTCTGGCGCCGCCAGGGCCGGACCGGCGGCTCGACCACCGACCTGCCGATCGGTCAGACCTGGGAGACGACCGACCAGCAGGGCGGCGCTCCGGGAATCCTGATCGCCTACACGAGCGGCCACCGCGGTGAGCGGACCGCGGCGATCGACGCGACCGCCCGCAACGACCAGGCCCGCGATGACATCGACCGCGTCTTCCCCGGCAGCGGGAAGCTGGCCGGCGACAGCTACAGCGTCGCCTGGAAGTCCGAGCCCTATTCGGGCGGCTGCTGGGCCGCCTACTCGCCGGGGCAGATCAGCGAGCACTGGCTGGGCCTGCACAGGCCGACCGGTCCGATCCACTGGGCCGGCGAGCACACCGAGCCGATCAACGGCTACATGAACAGCGCCGTCGCCTCGGGCATGCGCGCGGCGCGAGAGATCGCCGGCTAGTACTTGTCCTTGTAGGACGCCCGCCGGCGCGCCAGCTGAAAGCGCGGCCAGAGGAACAGCAGGAGCAGCACGACCAGCACGACGATTCCCAGCGGGCCTCGCAGCGCGTCGACAACCTCGTCGAAGCGGTGGCCGATCGCGGCGAACGGTCCCTGCCCGAACGTCAGCGCCGGCTGGATCCGCTGCGCCGACTCCGAGCTGTCGGTCGTCACCGTGTAGGAAGCCGCCTCGGGCACCCTCATCGCCCCGATCAGCCGCGCCATGCCGTCGCCGGTCGACTCAGCATCGGCGCCCCGCGAGTCGACCCGAAGGCTGCTCCCGTCCGGCGCCGACACCGTGTAGAGGAGGTCGTCGGGAGCGATCAGCGGCACGCCGGCCTCGGGATCGACCTTCTCGGCGTAGTAGATGTCGATGTCGCCCTTCGGCAGCTCGATCCGCTCCTTGCCGGGGACCGGAACGCTGCCGAACTGCGCCGAGTCGCCCTCGAAGGCGGCCAGCAGCAGATATCCACCGAGCAGCAGGAGCCCGATCAGGACCAGGCTGCCAGCGCTGATCAGGCCCCGCTCGTCGCGCATCCGTTCGCGAAGGCTGCTGCTCATCGGGCGATCATCGCAGCGGCGCCGGGCGGAGCATGCGGGCGATCGGGTCCATGCAAGACGGGGGCCTGATTCGGGCTCGCGGCGCGTCAGCGCGCCGCCGTCGCTCTGGCCGGGACCTCCGATTGGCACGAGACGGCGCTGCGGGCGCCGCAATCCGCCAATCGGGCAGCCTGCCGCGCGCCGTCAGCGAGCGGCGAACCGAAGGACTCCCGATCGGTCTTCGTTCCCGGCGCGGTCCGTGTACTTGGCCCGCACCCTGACGACGACCTTGCCGTCGCGGCGCCTCGTCTTGCGGACCAGCTTCCGATCACCGCGAGCGACTCGGAGCCGAACCGAGCGATCGTCCGCCCGATCGAACCCGACGACACGCCGGGCGATGTCGATCCGTCGACCCCGCACGGTCGCGGTGGGCGTGACGCGAACCGATCCCGGCTCGCCGATCCCGATCCGCACCGAACCAACGCCACGGCCGCGAGCGGCGATCCGTGAGGAGCCGCGGAGCAACTCGGAGCCCGTTACGGAGCGATCGACCACGAACGAACGCTCCGCCGGTGACGGGTCTGCATTTCCCGCCGCGTCGAGCGCCCGGACGGCGAACTCGTGCTCGCCCTCGCCAAGGTCGATCAGGGCGAAGGGCGGGTCGCACCGGGCGAAGGTGGCGGCGTCGATCGAGCACTCGAAGCCGGTCGCGCCGCCCGATCCCGAGAAGCTGAACTCGGGGGCCGGCGCGTTCGTGGTTCCGGTCGGGCCCGAGTCGATCGCCGTGTCGGGAGGCACGCAGTCGGCGCCGATCGAGACCTCCGCGGTCCGGCGGAAGTCGGTTCCCAGGGCGCCGCCGGTGCCGGCGAGGGTGAGTTGCTTGCCCCCGTGTGCGTCGACCTCGACCGTCCATGAATGCTGCTCGGATGTCTGCCCCGGGCCGAGATCCCCGCCTGAAACCTCCTGTTCGAGGTCACCGCCCACGAGGGTCAGGCCGGCCGGCAGCTCCAATGCGACCGAGGCATCGGCCGCCCCAAGATCCGGGGAGGAGTTCTCGAGCGCCGCGGTGATCGTCACCCGCTCACCGCAGGCGACGGGGCCCTCAGGCGTCGTGGACGGGCCGACCGGGACGACGACGGCCGGGGCGAGCGGCTCCGGAGATCCGGCGGCGGCGAGCGCGAAGGGCTCGGCCGACGCTCCCTCGACCGTCGACGCTGCCTCGACCTTGTAGATGACGTCCTGCTGTGGTCCCATCGGGGCCCGGACCTGCTCGACCGTGTCGTTCGGGTCGATGGCGTCGGGGCCCCCTCCGTGCGGCGGTGCCGCGGGCGGCGAGATCTCGGTTCCGTCGGCGAGGTACTGATGGAGATCGAGGTTCGACTGCGTGTACGCGAACGTCTGGGTGCCGGGGTCCGGGAAGCCCTCGAAGTAGCCGCGGAGCTCGTAGGCGAGCGTCGCCTTCCCGCCACCCGGGACCGTGGCCGAGAAATACGCCGCCTCGCCCTCGGCGACCGAACCGAGCCGGTAATCGGACCGCTGCGACAGCGCGGCCGCGAGATCGAGCTCTCCCCAGCCGACCTCCGGTCGCCATCCGACTTGAGGAGGGGTCCAGCCGGCGAGCCCGGTGCTCTCACCGTTCCAGTCCCGGGCGCTGTTGATCAGAAGAGCGCGCTGGGCTTTCGCGTCGGCGATCCCGGCGCCCTCGAGCAGGGTCATCGCGCCGGCGACGTGTGGAGCGGCGAACGAGGTACCGGTCATCGCCGTGAAGTCGGGATTCGACGGCGGCGTGTTCCACGCCGCCGAGGGAGCGACAACCGCGCCAGCGGGCGCGGTCAGATCGGGCTTCTTCCGCCCTCCCGGAGTCGGGCCTCGGGAGCTGATTCCCAACACCACGTCGTCGGTGGAGGCGATCGTGCCGACGTCGTTGAACCCGGCCACCGTCAGCACGTTCCTGCCGATGTTGCCCACGGTCGGCGTGCCGTCGACGTTCTCGTTGCCGGCACCGAACGCTTGTCCCACTCCGAAGACGGCCGTCAAGACATCATCGGGATGGTCTTCCGAGTCCGATGTCGCGGCGAACTGCCGAAGCTGATGTTGATCGTCTCCGCCGGATCGTCCGCACCAGAGCCAGGGGTCACCAGACCCAGCTGCATACGCGTCGTGTTCCACTTCCGATCAGGCGATCCAGCCCGGGTGCCACCCCGGGGTAGGTCGCGTCACCGGAGGCGATGACCCCGCCCGTGTGGGTGCCGTGATCGGTGATCGACTGAGTCGGGTCGTTGTCCACCGTCACTCCGGCGAACGCGGGGTGGGTCGGGGTCCGCCGCCTCGCTCTCGATCGCGGCGTCGGCGGGGACGGTGTCGGCCGCCCCGGTCCCGCCGGTGAAGCCCGCCGCCCACCAGGCCGGCGCCCCGACCGCGCTGGTCCCGATCCCCGACAGGGGGCTCGGCGCCGGGGCCGGGTCGATGGCGGCGACGATCTCCTCGCGCCCGAGGGCGCCGAGCTCGGACGGGTCGATCCACGCGACAACGGACTCCGGCACGAGACTCATATCAACCACGCGCCCGCCGTGTGCTCGCACCGTCCGCGTCACCACACGCGTCCGCCGAAGGCTGCCTCTCGCCGCGCGCGATAGGCCACGGATCCCGGCCTCATATGAGCGCTCAGCCCGCCGGGCGGCGTGCTTCTCCCGGCCGGCGATCCCGAGCGCCGAGCCGAACCGGCGTGAGGGCGGGTGCAGGAGCCGGCTCCGCCTCTCCCGCAGGGCCGCGCGCAACAGGGGCTGGCGGTCGGCGGAGATCCTCACCCGCACGGGTCCGTCTGCGCCCCTGAGTCCGCGATCCACCCCACCGACGCGGTCGACGTAGGCGGGGTCGAGCTCGGCGGCGACCGCAGGATCCGGCAACGCGGTCAGGGCGACCGCGGCGGCGGCGGCCGTGAGAGCCGCCAGTCTGCGCCCCTTCGCCATCGAGGCGAACCCGTATCCGTTCGAATCGCTCACCGGCTTCTCCGCTGACCTGCGGCGTAGGGTAGTCGGCGAGGCACCCTGGTTTCCAGCCCGCAAGCCGCGTCTCAGGGCATCACCACCAGCGATCGGATCCGCGAGCGGGCGGGGAGGTACGGCCACCCCCGTTCGCGCAGAACCACTGCCCGGAATCGGTAGCGAACCGGCCTCGTGTAGTTGGCGACGAAGCGATAACGGAGCCTGAAGCGCCCGCGGGTGTCGGTGTGGATCGAGCGGCCGACGGTCTTCCAGTGCCTGCCGATCCGGACCTGGACCTCCAGCGACTTCCCACGCTTCGAGTAGTCAGCACCCCGGCCCTTGACCCTGCCCCGGAAGCGAACCCGGCCGCCGGCGCGAACCCGCCGCGGAGCGCGGAGCGTCACCGCGCCCTTCGCCCGCAACGCCACCGGTCCCGACGTCGCTCCGAGGCGCCGGGCGTCTCCGGCGAAGCTCGCCCTCAGCGACCGGGACGGCCCCTTCGGCAACCTGGCCGAGAATCGCCCGGAGTGATCGGTCCTGGTCGCGATGGAATGCATTGCCCGTTTCGAGCCGCTCGCGTATGACTCGAGCAGCTCGACGTCTGCGCCGGCGATCGGATCGCCCGCCCGGTCCAGGAGCCGCCCGGTCGCCAGAGCCCTGCGACCGTAACGAACGCGAGCGTTCGACCGTCCGTTGATCTCGAGTTCGCTGACCCGCGTGGGCGCCCGGAACGGACCGGCGTGGACCATGTCGGTCCCGTCCTGCCGCCTCGTGGTGGTGACGCCGTTACCCGCCCGATCGGCTGCCTCCGCGCGGAACTCGTAGACCGTTCCGCCCGTCATCTCGGTCGAGTCCGCGCGGGCGACGAGGCGATCGGCGCGAAGGATCGTGGGCAGCTGCCGCCACTGCGTCGATCCGCGCTCCCGCATCGCGATCCGGCCGGTGACCACACCGCTCAGTCCGTCGCTGAACGGCGCCTCGATGCGGTCGGGATCGCCCGGATCTCCGCCGTTCGCGAAGGCAAGGGTCGGTGGATCGGCATCGATCCTGATCACTGCGGCGTTGCGATCGGCGTTGCCGCCCGCGCCATCGTTCTCGTTGCCGGCGAGGTCGCGCGCCCAGTACTCGACGTGATGGACTCCGCTTCCTTGGACCTCGGCCTCAACATGGGATTCGAACTCCTCGACCTCGCGACCGTCGATCGACAGCACCGTCCTAGGCGGATCGTCGTCGGGGAACTCGTCCGTGTCCACCATGCCGCTGAGCGCATCCTCGGCATCGACGGCGAGTGAGACCGGGTGGTTCACCCAGCCGGTCTCCGCGCCGGCGAGTCGCGAGACCGGATCGGTCACGTCGACCTTGAGCTCGGTGCGCCCGACCTCCGCCGCTCGCATGCCCGAGCCGGAGATCGGCACGACGTGTACCCAGTTGCTCCCCTCGCGGAGATCTTGGCCCGTCAGAGTCCGGTAGTTGCTGTCGATCCCGACTTCGGTCGGAGGCCCTGCGCAGGAACGAGGATCTGGCGGAGCGCCGCATGGATCGAAGGTCGGCTGGGAGTTGATCGCGACCCGGTACCCGGCGATGCCGGAGGGAGGAGCGTCTGAAGCTCGCGTGGTCTCTGCCATGACTGCTAAGAACCCGTCGCTCAGCATCGCTGCGTGAGATACCAACCGTTTGCTATTCTGCGGCTGAGATGTCGGCGGTCGCGTGTCGTCGAACCTGAGCACCGTCTCCGCGGCCGCCGATGCTGACTCGTTGCCGGCCGCGTCACGCAGGTACACACGGGCCGTGTACTCACCGACCGCCGGGACCGAGAGATCGTCGATCGAATCGATGCCGGGCCCCGTCCAGGTCGTCGTCGAGACCTGCCCCGCCCCATCTTCGATTTCGACCGTGGCGGCGGCGATCGGGGCATGCGCCTCGGCGGGGTTCTCCCAGGTGAGGTCGAAGTCGTTGTCGCGGCGCCAGCCGGTTCCGCCCGCAACCGACAGCGACCGCGGTGGCACCGGCGGCAGGTTGTCGACCCTGATCGATTTCACCTCGCAGGTACTCGCTGCCGCGAACCCGTACTCGTGGGTGCAGACCCGGATCTCGTTCCCCGGACCCTCGTGGAACTGAGGCCCGGTCGTGTCGAGGTCGAGGATCCTGAGCTCGAGGGCGTCGCACGGCGCCATGTTCCCCACGTACCCGGCACCGTCCCGGCCCGGCTCACAGATGGTGTCGCTGATCACCTGCTCGCCGTCGACCGCGACGGTCGTCCGATCGACGCCCGACCCGACGTCGGTCTCGCCGACGGTGAGCTGGGCCGATCCGCCCACCCAGTCGCCGTCGGCCGCGGGACCGACGACGACCGGCTTCCCGGGAGCCACTGTGTCCTCCATCAGGAAGTCCGCAGTCGACAGGCGGGCGAACTGCCCGGGGGCGTACCCGCATGTGCCGGTTGCCCGACTGCAGAATGCACCGACTCCGATCTCCGCAAGCGGGCCAGGGTCCTGGATCGCCGAGTCGTAGGTTCCGGCTGTCGATCCGAGCCCGACGACCGAGAGGTTCTCCGGTTGCGCCTGGCCGATCCGGCGGATGAACAGACGCGAGCGGTTGCCGTCGGGAGATGGGTCACCCACCAGGTTGTAGCCGACGGTGGCCCGCCTGATCTGCGTGCCCGGAGGTGCCTCGTAGACCCATTCCTTCGCGTCTCCGGCCTGCGATTCCGCTGCGGATTGCACCTGCAGCCAGTTGCCGCTTTCGCAGCTCGTCGATGCCGAGTAGGCAGTGGTCGAGCCCTCGACCACTGCGTCCGGCGTGCCCGTATGCCCGGGCATGCATTCCGCGACGCGGTAGAAGCCACCCGCCCTGGCGACGTCGGGCCAGGCCGCCAGGAGCGCCAAGAGGAGGGCGAGGCAAGGTCCCAGCGTCCGCGCGAGTGCGGGCAGGTGAGCAATCAGCGTTCGGGTCATCTCGGGTCTCTCCCTTCAGGACGGCCGCGGGACCGTCCTTCGTTTCATGGTCCAAACTCGTCCTGCGCCGCGGATCCGGAGGCTCCGGATGAAGTCGGCTCGGACTCACCGCCCGACTGCGAGACGCCCGGAGCCGAGCCTGCGGTCGCCACCGGATCGAACTCTTCGACCGGCGGAGACACCGCCGGCTCCCCCGCCGGCCCAGGCTCGACGGGAGGCGGAGTCGAAGCCGAGCTCCCGGCTGGATTCGCTGCCGGGGGCTCGTTGACGGCGGGGGCGTCCCGCTTGACGGCGTGACTCACGCCGATGACGCTTGCGATCGTGGATCGGGTGCCGGCACGCTCGTCGCCCGGACGTTCCAGCTGTCCCGCAAGAGGCCGACGGTCCGGGGGCGAGTCGAGACCCGGTATGCCGACCCCGGGCACGACACCCGCCGCTACGCAGGCCGTCGCCGCGGCACCCGCCCCGACGCATGCCATCGCCGTCTTCGCCACGCCTCCGGCGCCGGCGAGCTTGGCGATCACTCCGGCACCCGCAGCGCCGGAACCCTTGGAGCCGCCCGAAGCGGCAAGCGCAGTCGCCACGGTCTCAGTCCTCTCGGTGGCGGCACCGGCAGCGGACCTCAATCCCGTCAGGACCTCACCGATCCGCCCCAGAATGGTGAGCCCAGGACCGCCGATGCAGCCCGACACTGCGGCGAAAGCGATCAGGCTCCCGGCATCCCGAAGATGACCCGAGATCCGCGAGGCGAGCTCGGAACACGAGCGGCAATGCTCGAGGTGAAGGAGAGCTTGACGGCGCTCGGATTCCCCTGCCGTCCCTGCGATCAGGTCGCGGACCAGGTGCTGTCGCTCGGAGCACCATTCGCCCGACTCGACCTTGCTCAGGCCGTTGATCAGATCCTCGACCCCGCGAGTGATCTCTTTGCGGTACGAACGCGGCGAAAGCCCCGGGACCAGGGCGCAGACCTCCTGCGGACTGAGCCCCCAGCCATACCGCAGCAGCATCACGGCGCGGCGGCGGACGGGCAGGCTCGTCAGGAGGTCGCGGGCCACCCCGCGCGCTTCGCTTCCGATCGCGATCTCCTCGGGCAGCGGCATGTGCCCGTCTGCGACGACCTGCTCCCGTTCCGACTCCAGGGGATGGACCGGCTTGCGGGATCGCCGGCGCATCTCCTTGCTTGCGTGGCTGGCCACAGCCGTCAGGAGATAGGCGCGGAGCTCGCCCTCCTCCATACGGTTCCCGCGATCGCGGAGGGCCGAAAGCGTCGCCGCCCATGCCGCCGAATAGACGTCTTCGATCTCATCGTCGGAGAGGGAGCGTCCGTACGCCCGCGCCACCATCGCCCTGGCCGGACGGCGCATCTCGTCGAACAGGCGGGCGCAGCGATCGGACCAGCTCTCGTTGCCGGCTGGGCCGCGGCTGGTGTTGGACTCGGGCGGGGGCGTCATTGCGGAGAGAACGGTTGGCTCGCCCTCGGTAAGCCCTGAAGCCCGAAGTGCGCCCCCCGGCGGTTCGGCTTGACGGCACTGGACGTCCGAGGCGGGTGCCCCATCGGTCAGAACGTCCAGTTCCATTCCCTTGCTCGGCACATCCATGTACTCGAGCCCCCTCTCATGAGTCCCACTTCACAAGACGCGTGACTAATCGCAGATCCGTGGCGTCCTCGATACGCAGTTGGCCGCAATTTGCGGGAATCGACCTGAGAATTCCGACATCCGTCCACCCCGTAACCTCAGACAAATGCTGGAAGAGCGCGAACGCGCCTACAAGGAGGGACTGGCCGAGCGGCTCGAGTCGCAGATCCCGACCGGCGAGCGGGTCGAGGCGCTTGCCGTCTGTCAGGTCGGCATGGCTCCCTGGGTGCAGATGGTCCCGATGGTGGCCGGGATCGCGGTGCTGATCGTCAGCCTCTTCGCCGGTTCGCTGCCGATCTGGGTCGGGATCGCGGGCGCCCTGCTGGTCATCGCCGGCATCGGCCTGATGTTGCGAATGCCACGCCGCCTGCTGGCCCGGACGAACCGATCCGTCCACGCTTTCACGCTGCCGCGGTCGCAGAAGGCCGAGTTCGAAGCTCCGCTCACGAGCATCCCGGTGGCCGAGTTGCCCGAGTACGAGGGCCGGGCCGCCGAGCTCGGCGGCGAGCGTCTCTGGCCGAACTACGGCAGCGGCATCGAGCGTGACGCCCTCGCCGCGGTGCTCAGGCGCACCGGCTGAGCGGCCCCAAGCAGCTCGCCGCCGAGCGGGCTCGTTCGCGGCCCCGTCGCCGGCGCTGGGTGCGATTTCCGTTGTATATGAACGGAAATCGCACCCACCCGTGCCGGACGGCGATTCCCCCGGTCGCCGGAGCGTGGCGTCCGACGCCGCACCTACCTTCCGCCATGCGGCCAGGTAGTCGGCCGCCGGCTTGGAGGCAGCCTGCCGCTCATCCAGCCGGGCGACCGGGCGCTGCTCGGGAGCAGGCGCCGCGACGTAACCCCGGACCCCACGTCAGCGGCTAGCCCGCCTCGCTCCCCCATCAGCGCCCTGGCCTCGCTCACCCCGACGTGCACTCGCACGCCCTCCTCTCCTTGACCCTGCCGCGATAGTTAGCTACGATAATTAGCACTACTAACCAATGACAGGCACCGAGACTACATCCACGCAGGACTTGAGCGAGCAGGCGGCACGGCTGCGGCTCGCGGTGAACCGGATGGCGCGGCGGCTGCGACAGGAGGCGAACACCGAGCTGGGGCCGGCGTCGATTGCGGCGCTCGCGAGCATCGAGCGCTCCGGACCGCTGACCCCGTCGGAGCTGGCGCGGATCGAAGGGATCCAGCGCCCCACGGCGACGCGAATCCTCGGGCGGCTCGCCGAGCTGGGTCTGGTGACCCGCACGGCCGACCCGAGCGACGGTCGCTGTTCGATCGTCCAGATCACGGGGGACGGCAGGAAGGCCCTGAACCGTCTGCGCAAGCGCAAGACGGCGTACCTCGCCCGGAAGCTGCGGGCGCTTCCCGATGACGACGTCGCCACGCTGGCGCGAGCTGCGGAGATCCTCGAGCAGGTGCTCGAGGAGGACCGCAGTTGAGCGCCGCCGTACGCCGCTCCTTCGCATCCCTCGAGATCCGCAACTACCGCCTCTACTTCGGCGGGCAGGTCGTATCGCTGGCCGGGAACTGGATGCAGATCGTCGCCGAGCTCTGGCTCGTCCTCGCCCTGACCGGCTCGGGCTTCGCGGTCGGTCTCGCCACCGCCCTGCAGTTCGCGGGCATCCTCCTGTTCGGCGCGCTCGGCGGCGCGCTCGCCGACCGCTTCGACAAGCGCAAGCTCCTGATCGTTTCGCAGACCGGGATGGCCGTCCCGGCGACGATGCTCTTCCTCCTGACCGCGCTCGGGGCCGTCGAGGCCTGGATGGTGTTCGTCGTGATCGCGCTCCGCGGCCTGGTGCTGGCCGTCGACAACCCGGCCCGCCAGGCGTTCGTGATCGAGATCGTCGGCCCCGACCGGGTCGTCAACGCGGTCAGCCTCAACTCGGTGCTGGTCCACTCGGCGCGGATCACCGGCCCGGCGATCGCCGGCGTGATCATCGCCCTCTGGGGAGTCGCGCCCTGTTTCGGCGTCAACGCACTCTCGTTCGTGGCGATGCTCGTCGCACTGGTGAAGATGGACCCGGCGAAGCTGCACCGGCCGAAGGCCGACCGCCCGCGCGGCAACATCCGCGAGGCGCTCCACCACATCGCCGGCCGTCGCGAGCTTCGGGTGCCGTTGCTGCTGATGCTGGTGCTGAGCACGATCGGCTTCAACTTCCAGGTCGTGATCCCGCTGCTCGCCGACCGGGCGTTCGCCGGCGACGTCTCCGCCTATTCGCTGCTGATGATCGCGATGGGCATCGGTTCGATCACCGGCGCGCTCACGGTCGGCACCCGGACCCGGGTGAGCCGCGAGCTGATCACGCTCGCCGCCCTCGGTTTCGGCGTCACCGCGACCCTTGCGGCCCTCGCCCCCACCCTGCCGCTGGAGATGCTCGCCCTCGGCGCGCTCGGGATCTGCTCGGTCACGTTCGCGGCCGGGATCAACTCGGGCCTGCAGCTCGCCGCCGAGCCGGAGATGCGGGGGCGGGTGATGGCGGTCTACTCGATCGTATTCCTCGGCTCGACGGTGATCGGCGGCCCGCTGACCGGCATGCTCGGCGAGGTCGTCAGCCCGCGGGCGCCGCTGATCGCCGCCGGCCTCTCGGGATTCGCGGTCGCCGCCGCCGCCTACGTCGCCTGGGGCCAGCGCTCCGGCGTCGCCCCGGTCACCGGCGAGCTGGCGCTGGAGCCCGGCACCGGCGAGCTGGCGCCGGCCGCCGCGCGGACTGCTCCGCAGCGCGCCGTCGCCCGCGTCCGCCACTCCCACCCGATCCGCACCGCCACGCGGCGAATCCGCGGCGACCGGCCGAAGCCGGGGCGCGAGCGCGCCCGCCGCTAGCGGCGGGCGTCGGCGGCAGCGGCTCCGAGCGCCTCGAGCCCGGTCCGGAGCTCGTCGGTCCGCGGCCAGCCGAACCCGAGGCGGAAGCACGAGCGCGGCTGATCGAACCAGTGACCGGGGCCGACGTAGGTGCCGTGGTCGTCGAGCAGCGCGGCGTAGAAGCGGTCGATGTCGTAGGCGCCGGGCTCGCGGAACCGCGGCATCCCGACGACTCCGGCCTGCGGCTCGACCCACTCGAAGACGTCTTGTGAGCCGATCCAGTCGCAGACGATCCCGAGGTGCTCGACGATCGTCTCGCGGATCGGCGGCAGGATCCGCTCGCGGGCGGCCAGGATCCGCGCCGCCATCTCCTCGTCGATCGCGGAGCCGCAGATCAGGATCTGCTCCTTCGCGGCCAGCAGGGTGTCGTCGAGCTCCGAGTCGCGGCAGACGAGCCACCCCATCCGCAGGCCGGGAAGCCCGTAGGTCTTCGACATCGACGAGACGCTGATCGCCCGCGTCGAGAGCCCGGCGGCGACCGGCAGCGGCTCGCCGAACGCGAGCTCGCGGTAAGTCTCGTCGACGAGCAGCCGGGCGCCGGGGTGAGCCTCGACGATCCCGATCAGCCCGAGCAGCGTCTCGGCATCGATCATCGCGCCGGTCGGGTTGTGGGGGTAGGTGACGCTGACCAGCCGGGTCTCGGGGCGGAGCATCGCCTCGACGCGCTCGAGGTCGAGCGCCCACTCGTCCTCGAAGCGGATCGGCAGCGCCTCGACCTCGGCGGCGAGCGCGCGCGGCGTCTCGAGATTGGTCGCATAGTTCGGCTCCTGGATCAGGACGTGGTCACCGGCCTCGAGCAGCGCCGTGGCGACGATGTAGAGGGCCGGCGCGGCACCGGCGGTGACGAGGACCTGGTCGGGGCCGACGGCGTCGGAGTCGGAGGCGATCTGCTCGCGCAGGGCCGGCACGCCGCGATGATCGCCGTACTGCAGCAACAGGTCGCCGACGTCGATGTCGATCCCGTAGTCGCCGAGTGACATGTCGGCGAACGAGCTCTCGGCGAGGTTGTAGGCGATCGAGTCGTAGCCGAGCGACTCGGGCGCCTCGATCTCGATCGGGGTCCGGCGATAGCGCATCGCGGCGGACGCTATCCGCTCGGACGCGGATCGAGGTCGTGGACGAGGCGCGGCTCCACCAGCCGGGTGCCGTGCCAGTCGCGGACCCGCGGCTCGCCCTCGATCCGCCAGCCGTGGCTCAGGTAGAAGCCGACGGCGGCCTCGTTGCGCTCCTCGGTGTAGAGCCAGGCCTGCAGGTGGCCGGCGCCGCGAAGCGCGTCGAGCGCCACGTCGAGGAGAGCCCCGGCGGCACCGCGGCCCTGGCCGCGCGGGTCGGTGAAGAGGCGGGAGATCTCGCCCGTGTCCGCCTCCCAGGCGATGAAGGCGAAGACGCCCTCGCCGTCGACGGCCACGGCATCGGCCGGGTGTCGTTGGCCGACATTCGCCTCCTCGATCCGGTCCGGGCCGAGGAACGAGCCCCAGGCGGCCAGCCCGGCACGGAGCAGGATCTCGCTGACGGCCTCGGCGTCAGCGGGCTCCGCGAGACGGATCCGGAAGTCGTCCCCCGCCAAGGCGCGTCAGTCGAACTTGCCGGAGTTGATCTGCTCGATCAGCACGCTCGACTCCTCGCGGATCCAGGTGCCGTCGGCCGTCTCGATCACCGGCAGGGCTTCCTGGCCGGTGTTCTCCTTGACGGCGGTGCGCCGGCTGCGCGGGAAGGTCGGCTCGGAGACGGCCTCGTATTCGAGGCCGCGGTCGCGCAGCGCCTTCTCCACCTTCCAGCACGGATGGGCGTCGATCTTCAGCCAGTGGATGCCGCAGCGGTGAAGCTTGATGGCCATCGGAGACCTCCTGGTCGGGTGCCCGACGACGGTACCCGTTGGGAGCGGGCGATCGCAACCGCAGCTTCCGCCCCGAGGACGAAAAGCAGCGGCCCGGGGCGACTCGGTGGCCTGCCTCGCGCGTAGCCTTCGCGCGTTCAAAGCCTCTCGAGTCGGCCTTGAGAGCTGCCCCTCCACTTGGCTTTCGTGGAGTTCTTTCTCTCTCCCGGACCGCTGCAGCGACCATACGGGCGGTCCCCGGGAAGCGCAAGGGGGTCCGCAACCGCGACCTCGCTATTTAGGCGGAAATGGGGTCCGCCGAGCGGCTCGCCGGGGCCCGGCGGCGTAGGAACGCGGCCGCGGCGGCGCCCTCCTGGGTCGCCGCTCAGTCGCCCTCGATCTGCCTGCGGAGCCGCTCATCGCGCTCGCGGAGCTCGGGTGTGTACTCGTCCCCGAAGTCCTCGGCCTCGAAGACCGGCCGCACCTCGACGGTGCCGGCCGGGCCGGGGCCGGGGTTGGGGATCCGCTGCGCCCACTCGAGAGCCTCGTCCATGTCCTCGACCTGCCAAATCCAGAAGCCGGCGACGAGATCCTCGGACACGGTGAACGGACCGCCGGTCACGGTCGGCTCGCCACCACCGGCCGGGATCGTCACGCGAAAGCCCTCGGACGAAGGGTGGAGCCCATCGCCGGCGAGCATCACGCCCGCATTGACGAGCTCCTCGTTGAAGGCGCCCATCCGGCTGAGCATCTCTTCCGAGGGCATCCGGCCCTCCTCGCTGTCGCTGCTGGCCTTGACCAGAACCATCACTCGCATGCCATCTCCTTCGTTCGGGGGCCTCCCCACGTGCCCTTCTGCCCGCGCGTCAAACGAGTAGCCGGGAAATCGACCGACCCCCGGGAATCCTCTCGCGCCGACCTAGGAGACCGAGCCGGGCTCGGGCGCTTCGCCGGCACCGGCCTCGAGCTTGCGGACGAGATCGTCGAGATCGAGCCGCTGGAGCTCGCCCGAGACCGCGTCGAGCTCGCCCTTGCAGTACTCGACGAGCGTCTTGCCCTCGCGGCAGAGCTCGAGCGTCTCGCGGAGCTCGGCCTTCCCCGAGTCGAGGCGGAGGATGATCTGCTCGAGGCGCTCGACTGCGGCCTCGTAGCTCGGCGGCGCCTCCGCCCCGTTCGCCGTCGTCTCCGTCTCACTCATCCTCGACCACCTCCGTGAGGACATCATCGTCGCTGAAGCGGACGCGGAGCCGCTCTTGCCGCCGAGCCGCCTCGGCACTGGTGACGACATCACCCTCGGCGTCGCTGACGATCGCGTAGCCGCGCTCGAGGACGCGCTCGGGCTCGTGGGCGGCGAGCGTCTGCGCGATCCGGCCCAGCTCCGCGCCGCGGCCCTTCGCGGCGGCGGCGGCGTGGCGGTCGAGGGCCACAGCCCCGGCGGCGAGGCGCCCGCGGGCCCCCGCGGCGCTGTGAAGGGTGGCGCTGCGCTTGCGTCCGAGCACGAGCGCGTGCCGCGCCCCCTGGCTATTGCCGCGGGCGATCGCCCGGCTCGCGGAGGCACGGATCTCGCGGATCTGCTGATGCAGGCGCCGGCGCTGGCCATCGGTGTGGTGGCCGAGTGCCCGGGCCACGGCGGCGAGGCGGCGTGCCCTTCCCCGTCCCGCGTCGCCGCCGCGAACCGTCAGCCGGCCGGCGGCGGCCGCTAGGAGTCGGCGCTGCGCGGCGACGTCGACCCGCACCGCCTCCTCGATCGCGTGGGTCGGGGTCGAGCAGCAGACCGCGGCGACGTCGTCGAGCAGCGTCCGGTCCGACTCGTGGCCGACGGCTGAGACGACCGGCACCCGTAGCAGCGCGACCGTCCGGCACAGGTTCTCGTCGCAGAAGGCCCAGAGGTCGGCGAGGCTGCCGCCGCCGCGGGCGACGACGATCACCTCGACCTCGGGCACGGCCGCGAGGTCGCCGAGCGCGCGGGCGATCTTCGGAGCGGCATGACGGTCCTGGACCGGCGGGTGGGCGAAGATCACGCGGCCCGCCCACGAGCGCCGGGCGAGGGCGGCGAGCAGATCGGCTTCGGCGGCCGACCCGCGCCCGGTGACGATCCCGATCGTCCGCGGCAGAGCCGGGCGGGGCAGACGCTTCTGCGGGTCGAAGAGCCCCTCGGCGGAGAGCTTGCGGCGAAGCTCCGCCAGTTGGGCGAGCAGGTCGCCCTCGCCGGCGAGCCGCAGCCGCGTGCAGCGGAAGCTGAACGACGGCGAGGCGGTGGCGCTGCCCGGGTAGTAGTCGGGTCCGCCGAAGACGACCACCTCGGTGCCGTCACGGACCGCGCCTTCGGGGAGCTTCATCCGCTCCCAGTCGGTGCGCCACATCGAGCAGGGGATCGCGCCTTCGGCGTCGCGAAGCTCGAAGTAGGCCGACTTCGCCGTCATCCGGAGGTTCGTCACCTCGCCGATCACCTGGACCCGGGTGCGCTTGCGCAGGAAATCGCGCAGCGCCGCCGCGTAGCGACCGACCGCGTACGGCCGTTGCTCAGGCTCGGCCGGGTCGGCCTGCGCGGCGCCGGGGATCGCCTCCTGGCGGTGCTCTGCCATCCACCGAGGATCGCAGGCGGGCCGGATCGGGTCCGGTCAGCTCCCGATCGGGCGGCGGACTTGCGATGCTGGTGGTCCCGACGGCAACCAGTGGAGGAGATCGGAAATGGCAGCTACGGGCCACGCGAAGTGGACGGGAGACCTCGAGAGCGGCGCGGGCACCGTCGCCACCGGCACGAAGTCGCTCGAGGGCAACTACTCGGCGGCGTCGCGATTCGGCGACGGCAAGGGCACGAATCCGGAGGAGCTGATCGCCGCCGCGCACGCCTCTTGCTTTTCGATGGCGCTGGCGCTGATCCTCGGCCGCGCGGGTCACTCGCCCGAGAGCGTCGAGACCGATGCGAGCGTCTACCTGCGCCGGACCGACGACGGCTTCGTGATCCACAAGATCGCGCTCGAGACGGTCGGCACCGTCCCCGGGCTCGAAGCCGAGGAGTTCGCGAAGCTCGCCGAGGCGGCGAAGCGGGGCTGCCCGGTCTCGGTCGCGCTCGCCGGCGGACCCGAGATCACGCTCGTGGCGAAGCTCGCCGACTGATCGGAGTCCGGATGAGCGAAGCCGCCGAGACGCGCGAGGCCTACCCGCACGTCGAGACCCTGCAGACCCGCTGGGCCGACAACGACATCTACGGGCACGTCAACAACGTCGAGTACTACGCGTTCTTCGACACCGTCATCAACCGCTGGCTGATCCGCGAGGGCGGCCTCGACATCCACTCCGGCGACGTGATCGGAGTCTGCGCCGAGTCGCACTGCACCTATCGGGACGGCCTCGCCTTTCCCGACGACGTCGAGGCGGGCCTGCGCGTCGGCAAGCTCGGCAACTCCAGCGTCACCTACGAGATCGCGCTGTTCGCGGTCGGTGCAACCGAGCCCGCGGCGACCGGCTGGTTCGTTCACGTCTTCGTCGACGCCGAGAGCAGGCGTCCGGCCCGGATGCCGCCTCGCCTGCGCGAGAGCCTCGAGCGCCTCCGGGCCGGTGGGAGCGGATCTTGAGGATCCGGAGTGCCGTCCTGCGGGAGATGGGAGCGGCCGAGCCCTACGCCGAGTCGCACCCGCTCGAGATCGTCGAGCTCGAGCTCGACTCTCCGGGGCAGGGCGAGCTACTGGTCAAGGTCGGCGCCGCCGGCCTCTGCCACTCCGATCTCTCGGTGATCAACGGGACGCGCCCGCGGGTGATGCCGATGGCGCTCGGGCACGAGGCGGCAGGCGAGGTGGTCGAGCCCGGGCCGGGCGTGAGCGCCTTCGCCGCCGGCGATCACGTCGTCCTCGCCTTCGTTCCCGCCTGCGGCGAGTGCGAGCCGTGCCGCGCCGGGCGCCCGGCGCTCTGCGAGCTCGGCGCGGCCGCCAATGCAGCCGGCACGCTGCTCGACGGCGACCGGCGCCTCACCACGCCCGAGGGTGAGGAGATCAACCACCACCTCGGCGTCTCCGCCTTCTCCGACCACATCGTCGTCTCGCAGGCCTCGGCAGTGAAGGTCGACCCGGACATCCCGTACGAGATCGCAGCACTGTTCGGCTGCGCGGTTCTCACCGGTGTCGGGGCCGCGGTCAACGCCGCCCGGGTCGAGCCCGGACAGCGCGTCGCCGTCTTCGGACTCGGCGGCGTCGGGCTCTCCGCCCTGCTCGGGGCGGTCCTTCAGGGCGCCGGCAGGATCATCGCCGTCGACGTCGTCCCCGACAAGCTCGAGCTCGCCCGTGAGCTCGGCGCCACCGACTCCGTCGAAGCCGGGCCCGGCGCCGTCGCCGCGATCCGCGAGATCACCGACGGCGGCGCCGACCACACGATCGAGACGGTGGGAAGCGCCAGGGTGCTCGCCGACGCCTACGAGGCCACGCGGCGCGGCGGCACCACGACGACGGTCGGCCTGCCGGACCCGAGCCAGATGCTGAGCATCCCGGCGGTCTCGCTCGTCGCCGAGGAGCGGACGCTGCGCGGCTCCTACCTGGGGTCCAGCGTCCCGGCCCGCGATCTGCCGAAGTTCATCGACCTCTACCGGCAGGGTCGCCTCGACGTCGACCGGCTCCTCACCCATCGCCTCTCGCTCGACGAGATCAACGAGGGCTTCGACCGCCTCGCCCGCGGCGAGGCGGTCCGCCAGGCCGTCGTCTTCGACTGAGCGGGGACTCCGGCCCGGGGCCGGCTTTACAAGCGGCGCGCACCGTGCGACGATAGTTGCATGAACAACGATTCCACGAGCTGGTCCGTCGCGGCTGCCGAGGCACCCGTCCTCCCGGCCGGCCTGAGACTCGGTGCCGTCCACGTCGTCGTCACCGATCTCGACCGCTCGATCGGCTTCTACGAGCGCTCGATCGGATTGAGGCTGCACGGGCGAGATGAAGGCGTCGCCAGGCTCGGGGCCGGCGGCGAGGACCTGCTCACGCTCCACGAGAGCCCGGAAGCGCAGCCGGCCGGGCGCCATGCCGGCCTCTACCACTTCGCCCTCCTGTTCCCGACGCGACAGGACCTCGGCCGCGCCGTCCGCCGGCTGGCGGAGACCGGGACGCCGATCCAGGGTGCCTCCGACCACGGCATCTCCGAGGCGATCTATCTGCCCGATCCCGACGGCAACGGCATCGAGCTCGCAGCCGACCGCGGTCGCGAGCACTGGGGCGATCTCCGCGACCCGACGACGATCGGGCCGCGCCCGCTCGACCTCGGGGACCTCGTCGACGCGGTGGCGGACGAGGAGCTGCCCGAGCACGCCGACCGCGATCTCAGCGTCGGTCATCTCCACATGCACGTCGGCAGCGTCGCCGATGCTCTCGCCTTCTATCGCGACCTCGCCGGATTCGAGGTGATGACCGACTTCGGCAGCGCCGCCTTCGTCGCGGCCGGCGGCTATCACCACCATCTCGGGCTGAACGTCTGGAAGGGCGAGGGCGTGCCGCCGAATCCGCCCGATGCGGTCGGCCTCGAGCACTGGACGGTGATCGTCGACGAAGACGAGGTCGAGGCGCTCCGGCGGCGATTCGAGGCCGCCGGAATCGCGGTCACGGGCGACGACGCCGGAATCAGGGTCGTCGATCCCTGGGGCGCGGCGACATCGTTCCGGCCGTCCGCCTGAGCGGACGGCCGGAACGGGCGCCGATTCAGCTGCCGAGGATCTTGGCCTTCTGAGCCGCGAACTCCTCGTCGGTGAGAACGCCGCTGTCGCGGAGCTCGCCGAGCTCCTTGAGCTGGGCGATCGGGTCGGCCGCGGGCGCCGCGGGGGCTGCCTGCGGCGGCGGCGCGGCGTACTGCTGCTGCTGCTGCGGCTCCTGCTGAGCCCAGCGGTCGGCCTGACGACGCGAGACGCGATTGCTGACGGCGGTGGCGGTGCCCGCGACCACGGCGGTCCGGGCGACTCCTCTGACTAGTCCTGGCATCGGTCGGTTCCTCTCTGCTTTGTGAGTGACTCAGGTGGCTTCGGCGGCTTCGAGCGCCGCGATGAACGCCTGGACCGGGATCCGGCCGTTGGCGACGAGCTGGCCGCCCGAGCGACGGACCGCGGTGGCGAACGGCGCGGCCCAGGTGTTCTCGTAGACGATCAACGCCGCGAGGGCGCCGTTGTCGATCGCGGCAGCGGCCTCGGCGAGGTCGTCGTCGCCGAGGATCCCCGACGAGGCGCCCCGGAACTCCTCGAGCGCCTCCGCATGCGCGGGCAGCTCGCCGAAGTCGATCGCGGCGACGTCGCCGTCGTCGTTCTTGGCGAAGATCGCGAAATCGAGCACGCGGATGATCCCGCGATCGACGAGATCGAAGACGACGGGCGCGACCTCGCCGTTCGGCGGATCGTCGGGCCACTCGACCAGCACGTAGTCGATCGGGCCCATTCCCTCCAGTTCTCCGGTTTCCACGGAATCTCCTTTCAGATGAAGTTGCGACCGGGAAACTACCCTTCTCCGGCGCTCGGCCATCGCCCGCATCGCGTAGACCGCTCCTGCAGGAATCACCTCATCGGGATGAAAATCGTGTCCGATGGCGAATTTACCTTCTCGTCACCGGGATATCCCGGTCCGAAAGCGGCTCCGGCCGCCTACTGAAGGAGTACAAACATGAGAGGTACCGGTCGAGTCATCTTCGCCGCGATCATGCTGTTGATCGTCGGAACGCTGAACGTGATCTACGGTATCGGCGCACTCGACAACGCGAGTTGGTGGGTCGGAGACACGAGGCTCGTCTTGAGCGATCTCAGCGCCGTCGGCTGGGTCCTGATCATCCTCGGGATCATCCAGGTCTCAGGCGGCTTCTCGCTGATGGCCGGCAACGCCTTCGGGCGCGTGCTCGGGATCATCGGCGCCGGCCTGGGCGCCTTCTGGGCGCTGCTGTCGATCACGAGCGGCCACTGGTTCTGGTCGCTGGCGATCTTCGCCCTCTGCATCTACGTGCTCGCCGGCATCGTCGAGTTCGGCGAGGACGAGAAGGAAGGCCGCACGGTCTAGCGGCCTCCGTGGATCAGGAGCCCGCCCCGCTTCCCGAGGGCGGGCTCCGCGGTCCGCCTCGTCCCGATTCCCCGGATCAGCCCGGAATCGAGGGCGGGGCGCCCCTCGGGAAGAGCGTCGAGAGCACCGAACGGCCGTCCGCAGGGGCCACGCTCGGCCGCCGCCGAGGGCGACGAGAGAGACGACCAGGAGAGGGATCCAGCGGACGCGCCGCTGGGCTTCGCTCATCGCCGGAAACCCTAGCTCCCCGGACCGGGAGACGTGCCGGTTCACCCGCCGCGGTCGACTGCCCCACCAACCGGCCGGTCGGGCCGGTCAGCTAGGGTCGGAACCTTGGAGGACCTCACAGTCGACGAAGCCGGTCAGGGAGACCCGGCGGTGGTCTTTTCGGAGTCCCACCGGGCCGAGGCCCGGACCGTACGGATCTGCCCGAACGTCATCGTCCTCTTCGGCGCCACGGGCGACCTCGCCCGCCGCAAGCTCCTGCCCGGGCTGCTCAACCTCACCCAAGCGGGTCTGCTGCCGGACTTCCGCGTCGTCGGTGCCGCCCGGACCGCGATGACCGACGACGAGTTCCGCGACTACGCGCTCGAAGCCTGCGCCGAGTTCGGCCGCCGCGACTTCGGGGATGAGGCTCGGCGGTCGTTCGCGCAGCGGCTCACCTATGCCAACGTCAAGGAGGGCCCGGTGCCGCTTACGGCCGCGGTGAGCAAGGCGGAGCGGGAGCTCGGCCCCGACGCCAAGCGGCTGCTCTACATGAGCGTCCCGCCGACCGCAGCCCTGAAGCTGCTCGAGCTCGTCGAGACGGCCGGGATCGCCGCGGAGTCCCGGATCATCATGGAGAAGCCGTTCGGGACCGATCTCGAGAGCGCCCGGGGGCTCAACGACAAGATCCACAGGTACTTCCCGGAGCGCCAGATCTTCCGGATCGACCACTTCCTCGGCAAGGAGGCGGCCCAGAACATCCTCGCGCTGCGCTTCGCCAACGGCCTGTTCGAGCCGATCTGGAACCGCTCTCACATCGCCCATGTCCAGATCGACGTTCCCGAGACGCTTTCGGTCGGCAGCCGAGGGGCCTTCTACGAGGAGACCGGCGCCTACCGTGACATGGTCGTCACCCACCTGATGCAGATCCTCGCCTTCCTCGCGATGGAGCCCCCGACCCACCTCGACCCGCTCGCGATCACCGAGGAGAAGAACAAGGTCTTCCGCTCGATCCGGCCGATCGATCCCGCCGACGTCGTCCGCGGCCAGTACGACGAGTACCGCAGCGAGCCCGGCGTCGATCCGCAATCGGAGGTGGAGACGCTGATCGGCCTCAAGTGCGAGGTCGACAACTGGCGCTGGTCCGACGTCCCCTTCTACCTACGGACCGGCAAGCGGATGGCCGAGGGCGCCCGGATCATTTCGATCGCGTTCCGCGAGCCGCCGCAGAGCATGTTCCCGGCTGACTCCGGCGTCGGCCAGTACGGGCCCGACCACCTCACCTTCGACCTCGACGACTACGCCCGGCTCTCGCTGAGCTTCTACGGCAAGCGGCCCGGGCCGACGATGTCGCTCGAGAAGACCTCGATGCAGTACTCACGCACCGACGCCGACGGCGGTGGCGACTCGCTGGAAGCCTACGAGCGGCTGATCCGCGACGCGATGGCCGGCGATCACACCCTGTTCACCACCGCTGACGGCATCGAGCGGCTCTGGGAGATCTCGGCGCCGCTGCTCGAGGACCCGCCGCCGATCGAGCTCTACTTCTCGCAGTCCTGGGGCCCGAAGTCGCTCGATGAGCTGATCGCCCCGGACAAATGGCGCCTCCCGTTCGCGCGCCGCTGGCGGGGTTAGCCGGAGCCGGATGCCCCGGCCACCGCTCAGGCGGCCGGTGGCGGAACCTCGCGATCGATCATCGCCTTCGAGTCACTCGTCTTGATCAGGGCGAGGGCGAGGATCAGGGCGAGGATCGCGAAGCCGGCGCCGGTCAGGAAGGCCTGCTGGAAGCCGTCGGTGAGTGCGGCGCCCTGCTCGGCCGGGGTCGTGGCGGTCGCGAGCTTGTCGTCGGTCACGGAGTTGGCGATCGTGGCGAGGATCGCAAGCCCGAGGGCCCCGCCGACCTGCTGGGAGGTGTTGATCAGCCCCGAGGCGAGGCCGGACTCACGCTCGGCGACACCGGCGACGGCGGCGATCGTGATCGAGACGAACGAGAGGCCGAGGCCGATCGCGGCGACGACCGACGGGCCGAGGATGTCGGTCACGTAGCTGCCGTCGGGTGAGACCTGCGCCCACCAGAGCAGCGCAACCGCGATGAAGATGAGGCCGGTGACGAGCACCGGCTTGAAGCCGATCCGGGTGGAGAGCTGCGAGCTGACCCCGGCGGAGATGATGATCCCGGCCGAGAGCGGCAGATACGAGAGCCCGGCCTTGATCGCTCCGTAACCGAGCACCTGCTGCATGTAGAGCGAGGCGAAGAAGAACATCGAAAAGAGCGAAGCGCCGACGAGGATGCCGACGGCGTTGGCGCCGGTCAGGGTCGGCAGGCGAAAGATCCGGAACGGGACCAGCGGATCGGCGGTGCGCTGCTCGATCGCGGCGAAGGCGACGATCAGCGCCGCGGAGACGGCGAGCAGGACGATCGTCTCCGTCGATCCCCATCCCGCCCCCTCGGCGTTGACGATCGCGTAGACGAGCAGCGAGAGGCCCGCGGTGATCGTGACCGCGCCGGGGATGTCGAACGTGCGCCGCTCTCCCTCGGAGCGGCTCTCGGCGATCAGCCGCGGCGCGAACAGCGCTGCGGCGATCCCGATCGGGACGTTCACCCAGAGCACCCACTCCCAGCCGAGACCCTCGGTGAGGATCCCGCCGAGGAGGACGCCAACCGCGCCACCGGATCCGGCGACCGCGCCCCAGGCGCCGAGCGCCTTGTTGCGCTCCGCGCCCTCCTTGAAGGTGACGGTGATGATCGACAGCGCCGCCGGCGAGACGATCGCGGCGCCGAGGCCCTGGATCGCGCGGGCGATGATCAGCTGGATGTCGTTCTGCGCGAAGCCGCCGGCGAGCGAGGCGAGGGCGAACAGGACCAGCCCGAACATGAACACCCGCCGACGGCCGAGCAGGTCGGCCAGCCGGCCACCGAGCAGCAGGAACCCGCCGAAGGTCAGCACGTAGGCGTTGACGACCCAGGAGAGGTTCTCCTGGGAGAAGTCGAGCGCCGTGCCGATCGTCGGCAGGGCGATGTTCACGATCGACGCATCGAGGATGACCATGAACTGGGCGATGCAGAGCAGCGCCAGCGCCCGCCAGCGCTTGGACTCGTAGTCGGTGCGGTCAGTCATCTCAGTCCTCAGCCGAGGCGGATGCCGTCGCGGGCCGGGCCGTCGGCTGCGGGCCACCGTCGCCGGAGCCCTCGACGTGGAGTCGCGGCAGGATCCGGTCGAGCCAGCCGGGCAGCCACCAGGCTCGCTTGCCGAGCAGCTCCATGATCGCCGGGACCAGGATCGTCCGGATCACGAACGCGTCGATCGCGACGGCCGCGGCCAGGGCGACGCCGAACAGCTTGATCGTGAGGCTGCCACCGAGGGCGAAGGACGCGAAGACGAAGAACATGATCGTCGCCGCCGCGGTGATCACCCGGCCGGTCGAGGCGAGACCGTGCTGAACCGCCTCCGAGGCGTCGCGGCGGTTCTCCCACTCCTCGTGGACACGGGACATCAGGAAGACCTCGTAGTCCATCGACAGGCCGAAGACGATCGCGAAGACCATCACCGGGAGAAACGAGTCGATCGGTGCGGTTCCGTCGAGCCCGATCAGGCCGCCGAGCCAACCCCACTGGAAG
Source organism: uncultured Conexibacteraceae bacterium (assembly GCA_963784885.1). Taxonomy (GTDB): domain Bacteria; phylum Actinomycetota; class Thermoleophilia; order Solirubrobacterales; family 70-9; genus RHKX01. The sequence continues at coordinate 100,019 of CAWATA010000002.1, read as the reverse complement.
ACCGCGACGACGACGCCGAACGAGGCACCGATGCTGAGCAGGTTCATCAGCACCGCCTTCAGGGGCACGAGCAGCGACCGGAAGGCCATCATCAGAAGGAACGCGGAGAGCAGGATCACGACGCCGATGAACAGCGGCAGCTTGCCCGCGATGTAGGTCGTGAAGTCGTCGTATATCGCCGTCTGCCCGCCGACGTAGGCGGCGACGCCGTACTGCGACTCGACCGGCGGGATCACGTCGTCGCGCAGGTCCTTGACGAGTTCGCTCGTCGCGTTGTCCTGCGGCGAGGTCGCCGGGAAGAGGTTGTAGACGGCGAGGTCGCCGGCCTCGTTGACCTTCGGCGGACTGACGCCGGCGACGCCGGACGTGTCAGCCAGCGACTCGTCGAGCGCCGCGAGCGCCGACTTCGTCTGCGCCGGGTCGCTGCCCCGGGGAATGTCCACGACGACCTGGAGCGGGCCGTTGAAGCCCGGTCCGAATCCCTCGGCGAGCAGGTCGTAGGCCTTGCGGGTGCTCGTGTCGCTCGCGTCGGTGCCGGCGTCGGCGGAGCCGAGGTCGATCGAGAAGACCGGGATCGCGAGCACGATGAGCAGACCCCCGGAGGCGAGGGCAGACGCCCACGGGCGCCGCTGGATGAGCCGGCTCCAGCGGGTCCAGTTCGGGCTCTCGTCGCCCGCGTCGGACCGGCTCTTGGTGCCGGGGATGCGCAGGCTGTCGATCCGGGTACCGACCTTGCTGAGCAGAGCCGGAAGCAGCGTCAGCGCCGCGGTCATCGTCAGCAGGACCGCGAGCGAGGCGGCGAGCGCGGGCCCGTGCAGGAAACTGACGCCGATCGCGAACAGGCCGAGCATCGCGACCACGACGGTCGCGCCGGCGAACAGCACCGCCCGTCCGGCCGTGTCCATCGCCAGCAGCACCGCGTCGTGGACCTCGAGCCCGTCGCGCAGGCCGCTGCGGAACCTGGTCACGACGAACAGGGCGTAGTCGATGCCGACGCCGAGGCCGATCATCGCCGCCAGCGCCGGCGCGAAGTCGGCGGTGTCGATGATGTGGGTGCCGAGGGTGACGAGGCTGAGGGCGGTGCCCAGCGCCACGATCGCGGTGACGATCGGCATGCTCATCGCGACGACGGAACCGAATGTGATCAGGAGGATGATGATCGCCGCGAGCAGGCCGATCCCCTCGGCCGCGCCGCCCGGCTGCTGCTCGACCTGACGCACCGGATCGCCGCCCGCCTCGACCTCGAGCCCGCCGGCGCCGGAGTCGTTGACGGTGTCGGCGATCTTCTCGATCGATGACGTCGGCAGGTCGAATGCGGCCCCGTCGAGGGTCACGATCGCGTAGCCGATCGTCCCCGCTTCGGAGACCTGCTGTCTCACCTCTGCGGGGCTGCTGACGGTCGCGACGTCGTCGAACCCGCTGACCTCGCTCAGCAGCGAGTTGATCTGCCCCTGCACCTGCGGCGTCTTCACCCCGTTCGGGTCGGTGTAGACGACCTGGATCTGATCACCCGACTTGTTCGGATCTCGCTCCTTGAGCAGGTTCAGGGCCTTCGTCGAGTCCGAGTCGGGAAGCTGGAAGTTGGTCGAGAAGCTCTCGCCGGCGGCACCCGCCATCGCCCCGGTGGCGAGCAATGCGACCACCCAGGCGAGCACGGTCAGTCGTCGATGGCGAATGCAGACGTCTGCGAGCTTTCGCAAGGCGGAACCCCCTGGCGGTTCGTGAGGATCGTGATTTGAAGCGGAGAAGGCCCTCCACATATTGCACGAATCGGGGCGGACCTGCGTTCCGATTCGCGGACGCTCCGATAAGCCGCTGGGATGCCCCGAAAAGGGGTGCCCGGTCCGCGATCCCTACCATCCCGCGCCCCGTGAGCCCCGCCGCCGACACCTCCGCCTCCCGCCGCGACGATCTGCGAAACATCGCCATCGTGGCCCACGTCGACCACGGCAAGACGACCCTGGTCGACGCGATGCTCTGGCAGTCGGGAGCCTTCCGCACCGGTCAGGACGTCGACGAACGGGTCATGGACTCGATGGACCTCGAGCGCGAGAAGGGGATCACGATCCTCGCCAAGAACACCTCGGTGACCCACGAGGGCGTCAAGCTCAACATCATCGACACTCCGGGCCATGCCGACTTCGGCGGCGAGGTCGAGCGCGGTCTGACCATGGTCGACGGGATCCTGCTGCTCGTCGACGCATCCGAGGGACCGCTGCCCCAGACCCGCTTCGTCCTCCGCAAGGCCCTCGAGCGCCGGCTTCCCGTGATCCTCGTCGTCAACAAGGTCGACCGCCCGGACGCGCGCATCGCCGAGGTGGTGGACGAGGTCTACGAGCTCTTCCTCGACCTCGACGCGAGCGAGGATCAGATCGAGTTCCCGATCGTCTACACCAACGCCAAAGACGGATGGGCGTCGCTGACCGAGGGAGAAGAGGGCACCGACCTGAAACCGCTGCTCGACCTGATGGTCGCTCAGATCCCGGCGCCCGCCTACGAGGAGGGCCATCCGCTGCAGGCTCACGTGACCAACCTCGACGCCTCTCCCTACGTCGGCCGGCTCGCGCTCTGCCGGGTCCGCAACGGGACGATCCGCTCCGGCAGGCCGATCGCTTGGTGCCGCGCCGACGGCTCGATCGAGCGGGCCTCGGTGACCAACCTCTACGTGACCGACGCGCTCGAGCGGGTCGAGGCCGACGAGGCCGGCCCCGGCGAGATCATCGCCGTCGCCGGGATCCCCGAGGTGACGATCGGCGAGACGCTCGCCGACCCCGACGACCCGCGGCCGCTGCCGGTGATCACGGTCGACGAGCCCTCGCTCTCGATGACCGTCGGGATCAACACCTCCCCGCTCGCCGGGCGCGACGGCGACAAGCTGACGGCGCGTCAGATCAAGGGCCGCCTCGATCAGGAGCTCGTCGGCAACGTCTCGATCCGGGTCCTCGACACGGAGCGCCCGGACGCCTGGGAGGTCCAGGGCCGTGGCGAGCTCCAGCTCGTCGTGCTGCTCGAGCTGATGCGGCGCGAGGGCTACGAGCTGACCGCCGGGCAGCCGCAGGTCGTGACCCGAGAGGTCGACGGCAGGACGTGCGAGCCGGTCGAGCGCCTGGCGATCGACGTGCCCGAGGAGTACGTCGGGGTCGTCACCCAGGCGCTCGCCGTCCGCAAGGGCCGGATGGAGCAGATGGTCAACCACTCGACCGGGTGGGTCAGACTCGAGTTCCTCGTTCCGGCTCGCGGGCTGATCGGCTTCCGGACCGAGTTCCTGACCGAGACGCGCGGCACCGGCCTGATGCACCACGTCTTCGACCGCTGGGAGCCGTGGGCCGGCGAACTGCGGACGCGGCCGACCGGCTCGCTCGTCGCCGACCGGACCGGCAAGAGCGCCAGCTTCGCCCTGTTCGGCCTCCAGGAACGCGGCTCGATGTTCATCGGCCCCGGCGAGGAGGTCTACGAGGGCATGGTCGTGGGCGAGAACGCCCGCTCCGACGATCTCGACGTCAACGCGACGAAGGAGAAGCACCAGACGAACGTGCGCGCCGCCAGCGCCGACGTCCTCGTCCGGCTGATCCCCCACAAGCAGCTCTCCCTCGAGCAGGCGATCGAGTTCCTTCGCGAGGACGAGTGCGTCGAGATCACCCCCGAGTCGGTCCGGCTGCGCAAGGTCGAGCTTGCGAAGACCGACCGGGTCCGCGCCGCCCGGCGTGCCCGGGCTGCCTCCGACTAGCTCCGGCCCGGAGCGATCCCCGCGCCCCCGGCCCGCGGCGTCGCCCGGTACCGGGCGTCGGCCCGCCCGCCCGCTGGTACCTTGCTGCGGCCCATCGGGACGGAATCGGAGGAGCTGCGCGAATGGACGTACGGACGAGGATCAGCTGCGGCCTGCTGGCGGCGGCGATCGGCTGCCTCTGCGTCCCGGCGGTCGCGACGGCAGCCGACTGCGGCCTTCCGGGCAGCGCCGGCACCGGCATGAACGAGGTCATCGACGTCCAGGGTGACCTCGCCTCGAGCCGGACCGGCGGCTATCTCCAGATCCCGTTCGAGGTTCCCGCCGGAACGACCGGGATCCAGGTCCGTTACTCCTACGATCAGCCCGACGGCGGCTGTGGCGGCGGCCCCAACACCCTCGACATGGGCGTCTATCAGCCGAAGTCCGAGCCCTCCTCCCCGGCCTGGGAGCAGGCCGACCGCCGCGGCTGGAGCGGCAGCGCGGTCAGGAACCTCGCGATCGCCGAGAACGGCTTCACCGACGAGGCCGTCTACGACAGCAGCAGGAAGGCGTTCGTCGACGGCTTCACCACCCGCGCCTACCAGCCCGGCCCGATCCCGGCCGGCGAGTGGGTGGTCGAGCTGGGGGTCGCCTACGTCGACCCCGCCGACATCGACGGCATCCACTTCCACGTCCAGGTCCTCGCCAGCGACGACGCGGCCTGGAGCAACGCTCCGTATGCGCCCACCGGACCGCCCGCCGCCAGCGTCAACTCGACCCCGGGCTGGTACGCGGGCGACCTCCACGTCCACGGCGAGCAGGAGCCGGGGAACGCGACGATCACCGACACCTTCGCCGCCGCGTTCGGGCCGGGGGGCGCCGGCCTCGACTTCATCACGCTCGTCGATCACAACAACGACGTCGCCCACGACGACATGCGGGCGCAGGCGGACGCCTACCCGACCGATCTCGTCGTCCCCGGGGTCGAGGTGACCACCTACCGTGGCCACTGGAACAATCAGGGAAGCAGCGACTTCGCCGACTTCCGCGGTGGACCCGTGTACGCCGCGCCCTCACCGGACCCGCTGATCGATGACTCCGAGCTGACCAAGGTCCAGAACGCGACCCGCCCGAAGAAGCAGTTCAAGGGTACGAACGACGGCGACGGCTGGACCCAGATCAACCATCCAGCCTACTTCCGCGACAACCCGTCCGCCTGCCGCGGATGCGCCTGGAGCTACAGTGACGACGAGACCGGCCTCAAGCGGCTCGACGCGGTCGAGATCGCGAACTCGATCGGCGCCCTGCAGGGCAGCCTGCCCTTCACGGTCGACGCGATCGCGTACTACGAGCACGTGCTCGACAGCGGAGCCCACATCGCGGCGGTGGGCTCCAGCGACGCGCACAGGGCGGACGCCGACCCGATCTCACCCGTCGGCCAGGGCGCCACGGTCGTGTACGCCGAGGCCCTGAGCCGTCAGGCCATCGCCGCCGCGGTCAAGGCCGACCACACCTACGTCAAGCCGTTCGGCACCGACGGCCCCGACATCGCACTCGACGCCGAGACGCCCGAGGGAAGCGACGGGATCATCGGCGACACGGTTGCCGGCGGTTCGGTGAAGCTGACGGCCTCGGTAACCGGAGCCGCCGCGACCGGAAGGCCGGGAACCTGGAGCCTCGCGATCCTCCGAGATGGGATCGCCGTCGACGCCGTCCCCTTCACCGGCGACGGCATCGACGAGGAGATCGAGACGGACGAGCCGGGCCGCTACTCGGTGGAGGTGACCCGCTCGAGCGGCGGCACCGACTTCGTCGAGGACTACTCGAGCCCGATCTGGTTCACCCGGTTCACCGTCGGCAAGGTGAAGCGTGACGTCAGCAACGGCACCGCGGTCCTGCCGGCGAAGGTCTCCGACTCGGGCAAGCTGGTGCTGACCGGGAAGTCGCTCGTGACGGTCAAGAAGCATTCGAACGGCGCGGAGACCCTGAAGCCGCGGGTGAAGCCGGCCCGCAAGCTCGCCGAGAAGCTGCGCAAGCGCGGCAGCGCGAAGGTCCGGGCGAAGATCGAGTTCACGCCCGCCGACGGCCGGCCCGCAACCGATCAGGTCCGAGTGAAGCTCGTCAGAAAGCGCTGACTCCGATCGTCTAGCCTCTCCTTCAGCACCCGCGGCGCTCGCGCCCGGGTAGGTTCGACAACAGAGCGCCCAAGCAGGCGAAATGGATGGGAGGGGCCTCGTCATCGCATTGAGCGAGACAGAAAGGCGGAGCCTTGAACGTTTCCACCCAGGACGAACGTCTGCTGCTGAGACGGTTCGCCGAGACCCGCGATCCCCGCATCCGCGAGGAGCTCGTCGAGCGATTCATGCCGCTGGCCCGCTCCCTCGCGCTCCGCTACCGCGGCGGGATCGAGTCGGTCGAGGATCTCGTCCAGGTCGCCTGCCTCGGCCTGCTGAAGGCGCTCGACCGCTACGACGCCGCCCGCAACGTCGACTTCGTGGCGTTCGCGGCGCCGACGATCCTCGGCGAGCTGCGCCATCACTTCCGCGACAACTCGTGGACGGTGCGGCTGCCCCGCGGGCTGCAGGAGCGCTCGGCCCGGATCGACCGGGTCATTCCGGAGCTCCGGGCCGCATCGTCGCGGGGGCCGACGATCGCCGCGATCGCGACCCGCGCAGGCCTGACCGAGACCGATGTCCTCGAGGCCCTCGACGCCGAGCGGACGCGGCGACCGATGTCGCTGGATGCGGCGACGACGCGGATCGAGGACGACCCGACACCGATGGTCGAGACGCTCGGCACCGACGACGACGACTTCGGCCGGGTCGAGGACAACCTCGCGGCCGAAACCGCGCCGCTGCGGCCGCGTGAGCGCCAGGCGCTGCGACTGCGCTTCCACGAGGGGCTGACCCAACGCGAGATCGGCGCTCGGATCGGGATCTCGCAGATGCAGGTGTCGCGGACGCTCAACGCCGCGCTGCAGAAGCTGCTCGCGGCGGTGAGCGGCGGCGACGAGCTCGCCGAGCCGGCCTAGCCGCGGGCGGCCTGGCGCGGCCGCCGGCGCCGGCGGTTCCGCGGGCCGGTCGATCCGCCGCCGCCCTGCTTGGTCTTGCGGGCGCCTCCGGCGGATCGGTGCGAGTTCGGACCCCGGCCGTTCTGGCTGCGTCCGCCGTCGCGGCCGCGATCCTCGGACGGAGCGGTCGAACCCTGGCCGGCTCCCTCGCGGCGCTCGAACTCGCGGGCGAGCCCGAGGCTGCGGGCCATCTCCCGCGTGTCGTGCACCTGGTCGCCGAGCACGTAGCTGACCGCCGAGCCGGTCGCCCCGGCGCGGCCGGTGCGGCCGACCCGGTGCGTGTAGGCGTCGCCGTCCTCAGGGGCGTCGAAGTTGATCACGTGGGTCACCTCGGGAACGTCGATCCCGCGGGCGGCGACGTCGGTCGCGATCAGCACTGTGACCTCACCGCGCTCGAAGCGGGCGAGGGCCTTCTGGCGCTGGGCCTGCGACTTGTCGCCGTGCATGGCGACCGCGTGGACGTCGCGGGCACGCAGCTTCTTGACGAGCCGGTCGGCGCCGCGCTTGGTGCGGACGAAGACGAGCGTCCGCCCGCGGTCGCGGGCGTCGAGCTCGTCGATGAGCAGGTCGACCTTGGCCGCCTGGCTCGGCGCCTCGAAGAAGCGATGGCTGATCGCCGCACGCCCACCCTCCGGCTTGGGAGCGTGGACGTGACGGCGTGCGTCGCGGGTGTAAGCCGCGGCGACCTTCCCCGCGGCACCCTCGAGGGTGGCGGAGAAGAAGAGTGTCTGGCGGTCGGCCGGGATCTGGCCGACGATCCGATCGACTGCCGGCTTGAAGCCCATGTCGAGCATCCGGTCGGCCTCGTCGAGGACGAGGGCGCGGACGTTGGAGAGGGTAAGCGCGCGGCGCTGGAGCAGATCCTCGAGCCGGCCGGGGGTGGCGACGAGGATGTGCGCCTTCGGGGCCTTGCGGATCTGGGGCTCCATGCCGACGCCGCCGTAGACGACCTCGACCTTGAGGGCCCGGGCCCGGGCGATCGCCTCGAGCTCGTCGACGATCTGGCGGGCGAGCTCGCGGGTCGGCGCCAGCACGAGGGCGGCGGGGCGACGCGAGTCGGCGGCGATGCGATCGACGAGCGGGACGCCGAACGCGAGGGTCTTGCCCGACCCGGTCGGCGACTGCACGAGGACGTCGCGGCCAGCCAACACGTCCTCGATCACCAGCTGCTGGACGGGAAAGGGGGATTCGATGCCGCGATCGGCGAGCGCGCTCGCCACGGCTTTGGACACGCCGAGATCGGCGAAGGTCTTACTCATTCTGTTGCTGCTCCTTTGAGCGTTGTATTCGGAGATTCGTCGGCCCCGAAAACGCTCGGCACTCAGCCGAAGGCAGCGAGAAACTTGAACCTCTCGGGCGCCTGCCAATGACTGTGAGGCAACCCGACGCCGGGGACGTTAGCAGCAAACCCCCTGGAAATGGAAACGGCCGGCGCAATGACCGCGCCCGCCATCACCGCATTGCAGGGTTCCCGTCACGCAACACCCAACGGTCCGAGGGAAGCGGACAGCGAAGCCGGAGCATTCCCTCGGGGTCGCCTAGGGACCGCTGAACGTGTAGTCGTAACAGGGGTCGCCGTTGCAGGTGTCGGTGATCTGGCTCTGCGCGTTCGGGCGCAGGAAATCGGACACCATCTGCTGCTCGGCGACCGTCCGCCGCGGGTTCTCGTGCGGGTCCTCCCCGGTCCGGTTCGGGATGTTCTCGATCGGTGGCACGTCCGTGCCGAGGACGTCCGCGGGGTCGGCCGAGCCGGGATCGTCGCGGACCGGGCCCGGATCCCAGTAGACGAGCGCCGAGTCGGTCCAGGGGTAAGTCATCGCCGGCAGGTTCCAGCCGACGTTCACGCCGGGCCAGCGGCCGTCGTAGACGATCGGCTTGTGGATCCCGGCGCCGACGGTCCGCGCCATGGTCTCGGCGGAGAAGTTGGTGACCTGGTGGTCGCCGACGCCGATGTTCATCAGCAACTCGTGGGCAGGCGTGTCCGGCAGCGGGCTGTCGGAGACGACGTTGGCGTAGCCGTTCGACTCGCCGCGATCCCAGAGCATCTGGACCAGCGACAGGACGAGCTGCTGGGAGAGCTCGTCCGGGTAGGCCGGATCGAGGAACGCCGCGTAGGTGTCGAAGTCCACCGAGCGGTTCAGCAGGACCGAGTAGTTCATCCCGCCGACGCCGAGCGAGGCACGGGTGAAGTCGGGGGCGACCGCGGTCAGGGCGCCGCCGAAGATGGCGCCCTGGCTGTTGCCGTTGTAGTAGAGGTTCGACGTGTCGATGACCGGCGGGTTGGCCGGGATCACCGGCCCGGTGTCGTCGACCCGGAACGCGGCGTCGCTGATGAACCCCTGCGGGTGGATCAGCAGGCGGCCGAGGTAGAGGCCGTTGATCATCCCCTGCTGGAGCCGGTCGGCCAGCTCGGGGAAGTCGCTCATGTTCTGGAGGATCCCGATCGTGTTGGGGATGTCGGAGCCCGACATCCCGATCTCGTCGGTCGCGCAATCCATCATGTTGTGCGAGTTGCCGAGCGTCTTCTGCGGGCTCGACGTGCCCTCGGAGGCGCTGCCGAGGAGCCCGTGGCCGTAGATCTGCGGCCGCGCCGGCGAGCTCAATGCGGCGTAGGGGATCATGCAGTTGAAGTTCGCCGTCCAGGTCCCGTTCTGCTGCGGGACCCCGTTCGCGTCGAGGTTCAAGCGCGACCCCGGACCGCAGGGGACCTCGCTTCCGCCACCGTCGGGATCGGTCATGTAGCAGGGAACGGTGAACGTGCCCTGGACCCGGCGCGCCATGTTGTCGTCGGTGCCGTCGGGGCCGGGATCTCCGGTGGGACCGTAGTTCTGGACCGAGGTCACGGTGAACGACGGGGCGTTGCCCTCGACCGTCCCGTTGCCGAGGTCGGTGTCGCCGAGGTCGGCGAAGGCGTCGTTGCGCATCGCCAGCACGTTCTTGGCGATGTTCTCGTCGCTCGCCACCGTGAAGTCCCAGGCGAGATAGAGGTTGCGGCGCTTGATGTCGGCCTTCCGCAGCTTCTTGAAGACGTCGTCGAAGCGGCCGCGCTGGTCGTTGATCGGGTCCTTGCTCGAGGGCAGGTCATCGCGGTAGTAGCGGAAGCCCTCGGGTGCGGCGAGCGTCGCGCCGTCGGCGTCCTTGAGCTTGCGCATCGCGACGATGTAGCGATGGCCGCCGGTGAAGTTCTCCGACGGATGGATCAGGACCGCGGTGTCCTCGGGCGAGGTCGCGTTCGAGTCGATCTCGGCCCAGATCGGCCAGCGCTCGCCCGTGGTCGCATCGATGACGACGATCGGCGCGCCCTTCTTCGAGTACTTGCCGAGCTTCCGCAGGCCGACCGGGTTCGTCTGCTCGAGCGCATCGGGGTTGTCGAGGCCGGGCACGCGGACGACCATCGACTGGCCGGGGCTGAATCCGTCGTTGCCCTCGTAGGGCGCCGCCTCCATGGGAACATCGGAGGAGTTCGCCGGCATCGCGCTCGAGTTGAAGTCGATCCGACGCCCGGTGTCGGTGCTCTCGTCCTCGACGGTGTAGTAGTCGTCGGGGAACGGCAGCATGCAGCGGGAGCTGTCCTGCTCGCCGATGAAGTCACACTCGTCCGCGCGGCTGAGGTCGATCTGCTGCGGCTTGCAGCCGGCGGTGTCGCGGACGAGGTCGCGCTTCGCCTCCGCGCCCCTGCCGGAGGCGATCAGGGTCCGCGCCTCGCAGCTCGCGACCTGCGACTTGCCGTCCTTGGACAGCTCGATCTCGGCGAAGCCCTTGCCGTTCTTCGAGATCTTGACCTTCTCGGGCTTCGCCAGCGGCCCCGCCCGCTTCGTGTCGAAGGTGCTGGAGGTCAGCTTGACCTTCACCTTGACCTTCTTGCCCTTCTTCGCCTTCTTGGCGAGCTTGCCCTTCGCCTTGACCTTGACCTCGATGCCGCTCGTGAGGATGCCCTGCTGGCTGTCGCTGATGATTTTCAGCGACGCCTTCTTGGGGGCCTTGGCGAGCGGCGGCCCGTCCGCCGATGCCGTCGCGGCGAACGTCGCGCAGGTCGCGACGGCGAACAGGGCGGTGAGCAAGCGAGCGGTCCTGGTCAAAACGGTTCTCTCCTCGAGCAGCGTGGGTACGCACCCCTCCCCGGGGTGTCGCGGAGACGCTAGCAGGGGTGGAACAGCGATGTCCCGGTTCGCCGCGCCCCTGCGCCCCCATACAGTGACCGCCGTCATGACCGCCTGGACGAACTTCGCCGGCGACCAGTCGTGCACGCCCGCGACCTTCGAGCGGCCGCGGAACCGGCGCGAGCTCGCACGGGCGATCGGCGCCGCTCGCGGCGCCGGGCGCGTCGTCCGAGTCGCCGGGGCCGGGCACTCGTTCACCGACGCCGTGCTGACCGACGGCACGCTGCTGTCCCTCGACCGGCTCGATCGCGTCGTCGACATCGACCGCGCATCCGGGCTGGTCCGGGTCGAAGCCGGGATCCGGCTCGGCGCGCTCAGCGAGATCCTCTGGGACAACGGCCTGGCCTTCGCCAACCTCGGCGACATCGACGTCCAATCGCTCGCCGGCGCGGCATCGACCGGGACGCACGGGACCGGCGCCGCCCATGCCAACGTCTCAGCCTCGCTGCGCTCGATCGAGCTGATGCTCGCCGACGGCAGCCTGGTCGAGCTCGACGCCGAGGGCGACCGCGACGGCTGGCGGGCTGCGCGGGTGTCGATCGGCGCGCTCGGGGTCGTCACCGCAGTCACGCTCGCGGCCGTCCCCGCCTTCACGCTCGATGCGGTCGAGACGACCGCGCCGATCGAGCGGACGCTCGACCGCTTCGACGAGCTCGTCGCCGCCAACGACCACTTCGGTCTGTTCACGTTCCCCCACAGCGACCTCGCGATCGTCAAGACGAGCAACCGGATCGACAGCGCCCCGCGCCCGCGCCCGGGGCCGCTGGAGTGGTTCGACGACGTCGCGATGACGAACTACGCGTTCTGGGGGATCTGCCTGCTCGGTCGCGCCCGGCCGGCGCTGATCCCGGCGCTGAACCGGCTCACCTCGAGACTCGCCGGAACGACCCGGACCCGCGACCGCTCCTACCGGGTCTTCCGGACCCCGCGCCGGGTGCCGATCACCGAGATGGAGTACGCCGTTCCGCGCGATCAGGCGGTCGCCGCGGTCCGCGCCGTCCGCGCGGTCGCCGAGTCGGAGCGGTTCGACGTCCCGGTCCCGATCGAGGTCCGGACGGCGGCGTCCGACGACGCGCTGCTCAGCCCCGCCCACGGCCGCGATGTCTGCTGGATCGCCGTCCACCAGTTCGCGGGGATCGATTTCGAGCGCTACTTCCGGGCGGTCGAGGAGGCCCTGCTCGGCTTCGGCGGGCGCCCGCACTGGGGCAAGCGCCACTTCCGGACCGCGGCGACGCTCCGCGACTCCTATCCGGAGTGGGACCGGTTCGCGAGCGTCCGCGGGCGCCTCGACCCGGGGGGCACGTTCACCAACGCCTACGTCGAGCGGGTCCTCGGCTCCGTGACGTGAACGCACCGCTGCTCCACGAGCGCTTCCCGGCCCTGCGAGAGACCCTCCCCCACCTGCCGCTCGAGCAGCGCCGGCCGACTCCGGCCGGGCCGATCGACGAACTCGCGGAACTCGCCGGCATCGCGCCCGGGACGCTCTGGCTCAAGGACGACGGCGCCTACGGGTCGGGGGGCTGGGGCGGCAACAAGGTCCGCAAGCTCGAGTGGCTGCTTCCCGATGCACTGCGGCGCGGGCGCAGGACGATCCTGACGGTCGGAGGGATCGGGACGAACTGGGGACTGGCGGCGGCGCTCTACGGCCGCGAGCAGGGAATCGACGTCGCACTGGCGCTGATCGACCAACCCGTGGACGAGCACGTCCGGGCCCAGCTCGAGCGGCTCGAGGCGTCCGGAGCGACGATCCACCGGACGCGGACGAAAGCCCGGACGATCGCGGCGGCGCCCTACCTGATGCTGCGCCACAGCAGCGGGCTGCGGCTCCCCTACTTCCTGCCGGCGGGCGGCTCCTCCCCGCTCGGCGCCGTCGGCTACGTCGAGGCGGGACTCGAGATCGCCGCCCAGGTCGAGACCGGCGAGATTCCCGAGCCCGCCCATGTGATCACCGCCGTCGGGTCGGGCGGCACGGCGGCCGGGCTCGCGATCGGCCTTCGCCTCGGCGGGCTCGCGAGCCGGGTGAGCGGGATCGTCGTCAACGACACGCTGCGGCTCGACGCGACAGCGCTGGGCAGGCTCGCGGGGCGCGCGGCGCAGCTTCTCGCCGAGCGCGGCGCCGGCGAGGCCGCGGCGGCGGCTCGCGGCCTGCGGATCGATTCGCTCGCCGAGTGGCTCGGGGCCGGTTACGGGCATCCGACCGATGCCTCCGAGCGCGCGCGGGCGCTCGCCGCCCGAACCGGGCTCGCGCTCGACCCCGTCTACACCGCGAAAGCCATGGCCGGAACCCTGGCGCTGACCGGCTCCGGACGCCTCCGCGGAACCGTCCTGTTCCTGCAGACGGACGGGCCCAGGCCCGGCGGCCCGGGCTGAGCCTCAGAGGACGCGGGCGAGGAACTCGAGCTGGTCGGCCGCGATCAGCTCACGCGGCTCGCCGCCGAGCGGCTCGAAGTGGTCGAAGGGGTACCGATGGAGCTCGCCCCGCGGTGCCCGGGCCGCGACCCGCTCGACCGCGCCGGCGTCGACGGTGACGTCGCGCTCCCCGAGGGCGGCCCAGAGCGGCGCCGAGATCCGGCGCGCGCGTCGCACCGGGCGAAACATCGCAACCGTTGCGAAGACACCCGGCGAGATCTCGTTCCGCCACGGGGAGCCGGGCTCGACCGCCGCTGCGAAGCCCTCGGCCTCGCCGGGCAGGGTCATCGCGCCGTGCTCGCCCGGCGGCGCGGTCACCGGGATCAGGTTGTGATGGCCGGCCAGGTCAGCGGCGGCTCGCGGCAGGATCCAGGTCACGAGCTTCGGGGGCGTCACGAGGACACGCCGGAACCCGTCGGCGAACGGACAGAGGACCATCACCGCGGCGAGGTCGTCGCGGCCGGCGGCGACCTCGAGCGCGTGGCCGCCCGCGAACGAATAACCCCAGAGGACGATGCCGCCAGGTTCGACGCCGTTGCGTCCGGCGGCGTATGCGATCGCGTTCCGCCAGTCTTCCTGCTGCTCGGATGCTCGGAAGCGCTGGCGCAGCCCGCCGCCGGAGTCGCCGAGGTTGCGGTGATCGAAGAGCAGGACCGCGAAGCCGGCCGCCGCGAAGCGCTCCGCGTAGCCGGGCAGGCCGTCGTGACGGGTCAGGCTGAACCCGTTGGCCATGACGATCGCCCGGCCGTCGGGCTCCGCCGCCGGCTCGTACCACCAGGCGGCGCAGCGCTCGCCGCCCGAGGTGAAGGAAACGTCGGTGCGGGCGATCGGGAGGCTCGGGGCGGTGCTCACGCGGCCAGCCTATCTGCGCCGCCCGCAGTGGCGCGACGTCTTCAACGGCTCGGCGAGATCCGGGGGGACCCGGGCATCGACCGCCGTCGCGGCGGACTGATCCCGGCGGCTAGTTGCCGCCGTTGCCGCCGCCGTTGCCGCCGCCGTTGCCCTGGATTCCCGGAGCGTAGGCGTCGTCCGGATAGCCGTCGCCGTTGGTGTCGGCGCCGGTCGGCGAAGCAGCGTCCGGCGCCGGCGTGGTCGAGTCGGTGGTCGAGTTGGTGTCGTAGGTCGCCGAGGAGGCGGCGTCGCTCGAGTAGGAGGAGAGGTCAGCGGGATCCTTCGGCGGGGGGTAATCGCGGCAGCCGTCGGTGGCGGCGACCGTCATGTAGTCGTTCCAGATCGGCGCCGACAGGGAGGCTCCGTAGCCGGGCAGCGGCGTCCGCGCATCGGGGTTGCCGGTCCAGACGGCCGTCGAGACGTCGGGCGTGTAGCCGACGAACCAGGCGTCGGACTGCTCCTCGGTCGTCCCGGTCTTGCCCGAGGCGGTGCAGCCGGGCAGGTCGTTGCCGGCGGCGGTGCCGAAGTCGAGCGTCCCCTCCATCACCTTCGCGACCGTGTAGGCGACCCCGTCGGAGATCACCCTGGTGCCCTCGGGGTTCTTGGGCTTGTCGACGTCGCCGTTGGGGAACACGACCCTGGTGATGGCGGTCGGATCGTGGTGGACCCCGCCGTTCGCGAGAGTGGCATAGGCGTTCGACATCTCGAGGACCGTGCAGCAGGTGCTGGTGCCGCCGAGGGCCTCGGCCGGAACGCCGAGCAGGTCGGAGGTGATCCCGAGCTTGTGAGCCATGTCGACGAAGTTCGCGGGCCCGACGTCGATGCCGAGCTGCGCGAAGACGGTGTTGATCGAGTTCGCGGTCGCCTGCGCCAGTGTCATCGATCCGCTGCCGCCGCCGCTGACCGTCCAGGGCTCGCTGCCGGGAGGGTTCAGAGTGATCGTCGACGGGGCCGGGTAAGTGGTCGTCTTCGGGTCGATGCCCTGATCGACCGCCGTCGTCAGCACGAAGGGCTTGAACGACGAGCCGGGCTGGCGCTCGCCGTCGGCGGCGAGGTTGAACTGGCTCGTGTCGTAGGACTGCGAGGAAGCCATCGCGATGATCGCGCCGGTGTTCGTGTCGGTCGAGACGAGCGCGCGGGCGGCACCGGGGATCACGGGGGCATTCGCGATCGCCTGCTCGGCCGCGGCCTGGTCGGTCGGGTTGAGCGTCGTGTAGACCTTCAAGCCGCCCTGGCGGACCGTCTTGAGGCCGTACTTGTCGATCAGCTCGTCCTGGACGAAGTCGAAGAAGAAGGGCTGGCCGCGCGTCTCGTACTTGTCGCCCCGGTCGAGGCCGGGGCCGGTCGCCTTCACCTGCTCGGCCTTCGCCGGGGTGATGTAGCCCTGGTCGGCCATTGCGTCGAGCACCTCGTTGCGGCGCTTCACCGCCTCGTTGGGGTTCGTGAAGGGGTTGTACTCGGACGGCGCCTGCGGCAGGCCCGCCAGCATCGCCGACTCGCGGAGGCCGAGATCCTCGACGTCCTTGTTGAAGAACACCTCGGCCGCGGCCTGCACCCCTACCGCCGAGCGGCCGTCGGTCGTGCCGTATGTGGCGGTGTTCAGGTACTCGCTGAGGATCTGGTTCTTCGAGTGCTCGGACTCGTATTGGCGGGCCATCTCCGCCTCCTGGATCTTGCGCTCGAGGTTGTCCTCTGGATCCTCGATGTAGAGGTTGCGGACGAGCTGCTGGGTGATCGTCGAGGCGCCCTGGCGAACCTCGCCCGCCTCGGCGTTGGCCACGGCTGCGCGAACGATCGCGCTGAAGTCGACGCCCCCATGCTCGTAGAAGTTCTCGTCCTCGATCGAGATCGTTCCCTCCTGGAGCTCCCTCGGGATCTGCTCGAGCTTGACCGGCGTCCGGAGGATGTCGGACTGCACGAAGCCGAGGCTGTTGCCGTCGGCGTCGAAGATCTGAGTGTTCGCGCCGTCGTTGGCGGGGCGCAGGGTGTCGATGTCGGGGGCGTCGGCGGCGACGTTGAGGACCCAGAGCGCCAGCCCGCCGATGCCGCAGGCGACGATCGCCAGCACGCCGGCGAGCACGGCCATGACCTTCTTGCCGGCCGACCCGTTCGAACGCGCCTGCCGCCTCTGTCGCGATCGCATGGACATCAGGGAGAACCAGAAAGGGTAACGGCCGCCCGGCGCCGGCCGATCAGGCCGGTGGCGAACATGCAAGAGGAGGCGAGACGCCGGGCCTCACCCGAGTTTGGCCGCGAGTCCCGCGACCCCGTCGGAGCCGTCGATCCGCACCCGAGGCAGGGTGAATGGGTCGTCCCCGGGTCCGGCCAGGCCCTCCTCGGTCGTCGTCGCGCCGGAGTACCCCGCGTCCTCGACGGCCGCCACGGCCTCGTCGTCGTAGCTGCCGGCCGGATAGCAGAAGTAGTCGACGGGGACACCGAACATCTCCTGCAGCCGCTTCCGCGATCCCGCAACCTCGCGCCGCAGAGGGGCGCCGGAGAGCGTCGCCACATCGGCGTGGGTGATCGTGTGCGAGTCCAGTTCCCAGCCGGCGTCGACCATCTCGCGGACCATTTCCTCGGTCAGCTCCCCCGACTCGATCGCCTCGAGCTTCAGGTTGAGGACGCCGGGCCAGCCCCGCTTGGCGAGCTTCGGGAACGCACGGTCGTACTGACCGCGCAGCCCGTCGTCGAAGCTGATCACGACCGGCCGCTCGGGCATGCCGATCCGGCCGTCCCAGGCAGCGCGAACGGCGGCGAGCGTCACGGCCTGATAACCCTTTCGCTCGAGCCATCGCATCTGCGCCTTGAAGTCGGACGCGCTCACGAACAGCTCCGGATAGGCGGCGCCGGGTTGAGGAGCACCGACCTCGTGGTACATGAGGATCGGGACCGCCTTGGGGTACGGGCCGTCCGGCTGCGGGGCCGGCGGCGGCAACCGGGCACCGCCCTCGTCATTCGCTGTGGAAGCCACCCGCTCTGCGCCCGCGTCGTCCGGCGACGAGAGCAGCCCCGGGACCACGCCGGCGACGAGAAACCCGACGACCGCGACGATCGAGAGGGCGGTCAGCTGCCTTCGTCTGTAGACGCGGCGCCGAACGCGCTCCTCCTCGCGCCGCCGGCGGCGGCGCTCCGCAATTGCTCCCTCGTCGATCCGGCGAGCTTAACGGCGCCCCCGGGCGCCTGAAACACTCAGCCGCAGACGGGCCAGGGCTTGGTGCCGGCGCGCTTCTTCAACTGCACGGCGACGACCGCCTGGGTCTTGTACGTGTAGCGGATCGGGTCGCCTCCGGGCGACTTCGGCGAGGTCCGCCAGGTCGACTTCATGAACTGGAAGGCGCCGCGGTAGGTGCCGCCGCCGCCGATCGCCTTCGGGTCGCCCCCGGACTCGCATTCGGCGGTGCTTCGGGCCCAGCGCTTGTCGCGCTTGGAGGTCCGATTCCAGAGGCGGACGTACTTGGCGTCGGTCTTCCCGCCGCTGCTGCCCTTGGCGTCGCCGCCGCCGGTGCCGATTCCGCCGGATGCGGTGGCGGCCGGGGCGCCGGCGAAGACCGCTCCGACCATGACGATCAGCGCGACCGCGAAGCCGGTTGCGAGGCGATTGCCACGGACTTGATTCGAAGCGTTGCTCATGCGGTGCGGAACGTTAGCAAAGTGTTAGCGAACGATGATGGTCGGATGTGCGGGCGTCCTGATCGGCAGCCGATCGTGGAATTCGAATGTCGGCAACGACTGCGCTGGCCTGAATTTCTGGTCGCCGCCGTTCAGGCCGGAGCGCGATCCCCGAAGTGCAGATCTAGGCCGGGAAAGGATCCAGTGGCAGGGCGCCACTCCCCGGAACGGGAACACGGTCTGTCCGGACTACGCCATCGAGGCCTTCATCCCCGACCGCCCGCTCGAGGATGACGAGAGCCCGAACGACGTCTACGAGGTTCCCGCCGGGCTCGAGTGAGCGCCACGCCCCGAGGTCAGGAACGGCACCTCCTCGGAGGTGATCGTGCCGCGCTCGGGTGTCAGCTCGTCGAGGACGGCGAGCCAGCGGTCGCAACGATCGCCGTCATCGACGACGACGGTCATCGTCGGCACCCGACGCCGCAGCGAGCGCAGCGAGTCGCCGTGGGGCGATCGGGATCCGTCGAAGCCCCAGACTCCGCGCAGGGCAGTTGCGCCGGCGGCACCCGCCTCGCGAAGCCGCCGGACGGCCTCGACGTGGACGGGCCGTCCGGCCACTCGGTCCTGCTCGCTGGCGAAGAGCGTCAGCTTCCGCCAGGCCCGGGCCCCGTCGCTCGCGGGGCCGGCGGGAGACCGAAGCTCTCCCCCGTCACGCTTGCAGACGTGCGCGCGCTCCAGGGTCACCACCGCATCGTCCTGAAGCGCTCCGAGGTCGCCGGCGACGGCGGCGAGAACGCCGGGGTCGCCGACCGAGACCACGAGCGCGGGCACGTCGACGTTGCCGCTGAAGAACCCCGCGCGGCGCCGAACCCCGCCGAGGATGCCGTCGACCCCGAGCAGGACGCCGGCGCCGTCCGCGCCCGCGTCGCGAAGCCTCTCCACGAGCCATTCGTGAGCGGGCCGCCCGTCGATGCGGCGCCCGCGCCCGAGGTAGGCGGAGAGCTTCGACCGTCCGTCCGGGTCCGGCGGATGCGGCCCTCCGGGACTGGCCATCAACACCCGCTCGGCGGTTACCAGACCGGCGAACGGAAGCGCGCCGATCCGCTCCGACACGGCGGAGACGGGCCCGGGCTCGCCGACTCCGACCGCGAGGACCGGCAGATCCTCAGACAGGGTCAGCAGCCGGTCGGTGCGAATCCGGTGCTTGGAGCCGAACCCCTCAACACCGCGCATGACGATCGCCGCGCGCATGCCGGCACCCTCGAGCTCGGCAACGATCCGCTCGGCCAGGAACCGGCCATCGACGCGGTCGCGCTCGCCGAAGCAGACGGTGACCTTCAGTCCCGCGACGCTCACAGCGCCTCCCCGATCCGCAGACCCAGCCACGCCAGCCCGACGCCGAGCGCGAGGCTGACGGCGACGTTGGCGATCGCGACCCGGCCGTCTCCCTCCTCCGCCAGGCGCTGCGTCTCGAGCATCCAGGTGCTGAAGGTGGTGAACGACCCGATCATCCCGGTGGCGAGCAGTCGCATCCCCTCCTCGCCGAGGCCGGCACCGGCGAGGACGCCGAGCGCGAGACTGCCGATCAGGTTGACGGCGAGCGTGCCGGCCGGGAACTGCCCCGGCCGGCGGGCCGAGACCGCCCCGTCGAGCAGGAGCCGGCCGATGGCCCCAGCCCCGCCGAGGAGCCCGACTGCGACCACGGTCGCTGCGCTCATGCGAGCCTGGCCCTCCGGACCAGCCCCGTGGCGAGGTGTACGAGCGCGAGGCCCGAGGCGATGCTGGCAGCGGCGTAGGCGAGCGCCAGCCCGGCCGCGCCGCCCTCGAGCATCCGGACGATCTCGAGCTGCATCGTCGAGAACGTCGTCAGCGCGCCGCAGAGGCCGGTGCCGAGGAGCGGCCTGCGGTAGGCGGAGAGCGGCAGGCGCTCCTGCAGTCGCGTCGTGAAGTAGCCGAGCGCGAAGGCGCCGGCGAGGTTGGCGAGGAACGTCGGCCAGGGCCACTCGAGGGCGCCGTGCGGCATCCCCTCGACGAGGGCGAGCCGGGCGATGGCGCCGATGAACCCGCCCGCGAAGACGGCGGCGAGCTCCCTGCGGTCGGACAAGCTCACGCCGGGCCGTCAGCGCGGGGCGCGGGGACCGAGGAGAACGCGTTGCAGGAGGGCGATCAGCTGTCGGCGCTCGCCCTCCCCGAGGTCGGCCAGGAGCTCGTCCTCGGCCCGGAACAGGACCGGGCGGGCCCGCTGGAGCCAGTCCTCGCCGCGCCGGGTGACCTCGAGCGCGTAGGCGCGGCGGTCGGCCGGGTTGCGGCGACGCTCGACGAGGCCCTCGCCCTCGAGGTCGTCGACGATCGCGACGATCGACGTCCGGTCCTTGCCGATCAGCTCCCCGAGCGCCTGCTGCGACATCGGCCCGGCCGAGTCGACGATGGAGAGGGCCCCGAAGTGCATTCCGGAGAGTCCGACGCCGGCATCCCTGAGCACGGCCGCCGACTCAGCGGCCCAGCGCTGGTGGAGCTTCGCGAACAGGTAACCGACCCGCTCGGCGAGCATCGGCTGGACGTCGGTCGCGGTCGGCGCCTGGGTGTCGGGGTCAGTAGACATACGGTCGAACGATTCGTTACCTTGATCGTCAGTCCTGCTGACGATCAGTTCTACTGTACAAGGGGTGCAAGGCAAATGAGCCGCAAGCAATGGACTCTTCTGGCGGTCTGCGTCGCGACGTTCATGCTCCTGATCGACGTGACGATCGTCAACGTCGCGCTGCCGGAGATCCAGCGTGACCTCGACGCGAGCCTCTCCAGCCTCCAGTGGGTCGTCGATGCCTACGCGCTGACCCTCGCCTCCTTCCTGCTCGTCTTCGGGTCGCTCGGCGATCGGCTCGGGCGCCGGCGGGTGTTCTCGATCGGGTTCGGCGTCTTCACCGCCGCATCGTTCCTCTGCGGCCTCGCCTCCGACCCGACGATCCTCAACCTCTCCCGTGGGCTGCAGGGTGTCGGCGCCGCGGCGATGTTCGCCACCGCGCTCGCGCTGATCGCCCAGGAGTACGAGGGCAGGGAGCGCGCGCGGGCGGTCGGGATCTGGGGGGCGACCGTCGGCGGTGCCGTCGCGATCGGCCCGCTGGTCGGGGGAGTCATCACCGACGGCCTCGGCTGGGAGTGGATCTTCTTCGTCAACGTCCCGATCGGCCTCGGCGCGATCGCGATCACCGAGACGAGGCTCGCCAACGTCAAGGCGACCGACGCTGAGCCGATCGACTGGGCGGGGCTCGGCACTTTCTCGTCCGCGCTCTTCCTGCTCATCTTCGGGCTGATCCGGGGCAACGCGGAGGGCTGGGGCAGCGCCGTCATCGTCGCCTGCCTCGGCGGCGCCGTCGCCCTGCTGGCGGCCTTCGTTGTGATCGAGAACCGCCGCGACAACGCGATGCTGGACATGACGCTGTTCCGCAAGCCCTCCTTCAGCGGCGTCTCGATCGTCGCCTTCTGCCTCTCGGCGGGAATGTTCGCGATGTTCCTCTACCTGACGCTGTACATGCAGGACGTCCTCCGCTTCTCGCCACTGGAGACCGGCCTGCGGTTCCTGCCGCTGACACTGCTCTCCTTCGTCGTCGCACCGCTGTCGGCGCGGCTCTCGGACCGGGTCCCGTTCCGGGCTCTGATGGGGACCGGGCTGCTGCTCGTCGGGATCGGCCTGATCCTGATGAACGGGATCGATCCCGGCGACGACTGGACGACGCTCCTCGCCGGGTTCATCATCGCTGGGGCCGGGATCGGCATGACGAACCCCGGGATCGCGTCGGTGGCGATCGGCGTCGTCGAGCCGGCCCGGGCGGGCATGGCGTCGGGGATCAACAGCACCTTCCGCCAGGCCGGGATCGCAACCGGGGTCGCGGCTCTCGGCGCGGTCTTCCAGGCACGCGTCGATTCGAAGCTCTCCGAGTCGCTGCCGCAGGCGCCGGCGACGTTCTCCGACGCCGTGTCCGCCGGAGCGGTCGAGAGCGCACTGCCCTCGATCCCCCCGCAGTTGCGCGACCAGGCGGTTGCAGCGGCCGATCAGGCCTTCATCGGCGGGCTCAACGAGATCCTTCTGATCGGAGCCGGCATCGCGATCGCCGGCAGCATCGCGAGCTGGGTGCTGATCCGCTCCCGCGACATGGCCGGCCAGCCCACCCCGCCGCCGGAGGAGCCGGCCGACGGACGCGCCGCCGAGCCGGTCGCGGCAAGCTAGGCCCGCGAGGCACGGATCGCGTCGATCGGGAACGACGGCTGCATCGTGCCGTCGAGTCGCTCCGCGGGGCGCGCCGCGACGAGGCAGTTGTAGACCGACTCGTGCGCCGCCTCGAAGGCGGCCGCGAACAGCTCCTGGATGCCCTCGTCGGTGACGCCGGGGCCGCCGTCGATCCCGTTCGCCGTACCGAAGGCGACGCCGATCTCGCCCGATCCCTCCGAGCCGAAGGACCCGGCGCGGCAGAGGCCGAGCAGCGGTCGCAGCGCCAGCCGCCGAAGCTGCAGGAGCGACACCGGGGCGTCGGTCGCGCAGACCGCGATGCAGGAGCCGTGCGGAGGCGGGCGCTCGGAGGCGCGGGCGAGCGGCCCGTGATCGTCCTCGACGCCCGCGAGCACGTCGAGGTACCTGCGGTCCCCGAAGTTGCACAGCAGCAGCACTCCGACATGGTGTTCGCCGACGCGGCGGGAGGCCGTGCCGATCCCGCCGGGGAAGTCGAAGCAGTTCATGCCGGTGCCGGCGCCGACCGTCCCCTCGCGGACGTCCTCGCCGAGGTCGCCGAGAGCGGCCTCGACGTCGGCTGCGACCACGGTCCGGGAATCGGCCAGATCGCCGTCGTCGCATTCGCCGACGACCGGCAGAACGATGTGCTCGGGGCCGCGCCCGGAGGCTTCGATCGCGGCCTGCAGCACGGTTCCGATCGCGTGCGACCCGCACAGGTAGACCGGGGTCTCCATGCGGCCGCGCTCGTCGATCTCGAGCTTCGCGGTGAGCTCGCCGACGCCGTTGACCGTCGCCGTCCCGGCCGGGGCCGGCAGCTCGGGCGGGGCGACGACCGTGACGCCGGTCTTCTCGCCGGAGCCGGCCTGGGCCTGACCGACCCGAACGCCGGGGACGTCGGTGATCGCGTTGCGGGGTCCCGTCGGCAGCCTCCCGACCGGGCCGATCAGCTCACGCCAGCGGGTCCGGGGCTCGCTCATCCCGGCACATCGCCCGCCGCTGCGGCGGGGTCGTGGAGCAGGCAGGCCGCGCGCTGATCGCGCGCTCCGGCGTCGACGAGCTGCGGATCGACGCTGTCGCAGGGCTCGAACCGCTTCGGGCAGCGGGGGTGGAACCGGCACCCGGTCGGGACCGCGGTCGGGTCGGGGAGCTCGCCCTCGAGCAGCTCCCGGCGCCCGCCTCCACCGGGGGACGGTACCGGGATGGCCGCCACCAGCGCCTGCGTGTAGGGATGCTGCGGCCGCTCGATAACGTCCGCCGCCCTCCCCTCCTCGACGATCCGCCCGAGGTACATCACCGCGATCCGATCGCAGAGCGACCAGGCGAGGCTGAGGTCGTGGGTGATGAAGATCAGCGCCAGTCCGCGCTGCTTCTGAAGGCCGACGAGTACGTTGAGGATCTGCGCCCGCACCGAGGCGTCGAGCATCGACACCGGCTCGTCGCAGATCAGCCCCTCCGGGTCGAGCACGAGCGCCGCCGCGATCGCGACGCGCTGACGCTGTCCGCCCGAGAGCTGATGCGGGTAGCGGGCCAGGTACTGCTCGGGGTCGAGCCCGACGTCGTCCAGCGCCCGCCGGACCCGCTCGTCGTGCTCGGCCTTCGGCACGCCCTGGACCTTGAGCGGCTCCGTGACGATGGCGGACACGCGCTGGCGGGGGTTCAGGCTCTGGTAGGGGTCCTGGAAGATCATCTGGACGCGCTTGCGGAGCGCCCGCTGGTCGTCCTTGCCGGCGACGACTCCGCCGCTGATGCTGAGCTCGCCCTCCGAGGTCGGCTGCAGACCCAGCATCGCCCGCGCCAGGGTCGACTTCCCGCAGCCGGACTCGCCGACGATCCCGAGGATCTCACCCGGCCGCCACTCCAGGGATACGCCGTCGAGCGCCCGCGCCGTCCTCCTGCGCGCCTCGAAGTGGACGGCGACGCCGCTGACGCTCATCAGGGTCTCCCCCGTGCCGATCTCGCCTGCCTGGATCTCGCTCATCCTGTCGACTCCTCCGTCGCCGCAGCGGCGGGCGCGGGTTGCGGCCACGTCTCCCAGGGCGCGTAGTGGCAGGCCGACAGGTGGCCGGGCCGGACCTCGCGCAACGGCGGGTCGACGCCGCAGCGCTCGGCCCGGTGGGGGCAGCGGGGGTTGAATCGGCAGCCCTCGGGCGGTTCGCCCGGGTCGGGCGGAGAGCCGGGAATCGGGGCGACGATGCCGCGCTCGTGCCCGATCACCGGAAGCGAGTCGAGAAGCCGCTTCGTATAGGGGTGCTGGGGGTCGCCGAAGACGGACCCGACGGCGCCGGTCTCGACGATCCGCCCGGCGTACATGACCGCGATCCGATCGCAGGTCTCGGCGAGGACGCCCATGTCGTGGGAGATCAGGATCAGCGCGAGGCCGAGCTCGTCGCGAAGCCGCTCGAGCAGCTGCAGGACCTGGGCCTGCATGACGACGTCGAGCGCGGTCGTCGGCTCGTCGGCGATCACCAGCGAGGGCCGACAGGCGAGGGCGAGGGCGATCATCACGCGCTGCCGCTGGCCTCCGGAGAGCTGGTGCGGATAGCGATCGGCGACGCCGGCCGTCAACCCCACGGTCTCGAGCAGCTCAGCGATCCGCGCGGAGACGCCGGCGCCGTTCGTGCTCTCGTGCAGCCGGATCGCTTCCGCGATCTGCCTGCCGATCCGCTGGACGGGATCGAGCGAGTTCATCGCCCCCTGAAAGACCAGCGAGACGTGCCGCCAGCGGACGACACGCATTCCGGCCTCGGTCCGCTTGCCGATGTTGATCGGCTCCTCCACCCCCTCGGGGCGCAGGGTGATGGCGCCCGACTGCCGCAGGCCGGGTGGCAGGATCTTCATCAGAGCCAGCGCGGTCGTCGTCTTCCCGCAGCCCGACTCGCCCGCCAGCCCGAGGGCCTCGCCCGGGTCGAGCCGGAGATCGACCCCGTCGACGATCGGCTTGTCGCCGGCCAGGACCCGCAGATCCTCAACTTCCAGCAAAGCGCTCATGCCTGCTCCGGCACCTCCTGAAGCCTCGGGTTCACGAACTCCTCGAACAGGAACCCGATCAGGGCGATCGCGAGCACCAAGAGCGTGATGCAGAGCCCGGGCGGGATGACGTACCACCAGGCGCCGGCGCTCGGCGCGCCCGAGTTGAAGGCGTTCTCGAGCATCGTCCCCCACGAGATCCGGGTCGGATCGCCGAGGCCGAGGAACGAGAGCGCCGCCTCCGAGAGAATCGCGACGGCGACGATCAGCACCGTGTTCGCGAAGATCAGCGGCAGCGTGTTCGGGAGGACGTGGGTCTTGATGATGTAGCCGTCGCCGGCGCCGAGGGCCCGGGCCCGCTCGACGAACGGGCGCTCCCGCAGAGTCAGGACCTGCGCCCTGACGATCCTCCCGGTACCCGCCCAGGACGTCAGGCCGATCACGGCGATCAGGACCCAGAGCGACGGGTTCAGAACCCGCGCGAGCACGATCATCAGCGGCAGCGTCGGAATCACCAGGAACCAGTTCTCGAGCGCATCGAGGGAGCGATCGGTCCAGCCGCCGTAGTAGCCGCCGATCAGGCCGACGGCCGATCCGAGCAGGGCGGAGATCAGGGCCGCTGAGATCCCGACGACCATCGACACCCGCGTGCCGACGAGGATCTGGGAGAAGACATCGGAGCCGTTCTCGGTGGTCCCGAGCCAGTGGTCGGCGCTCGGCTTGGCGAGGACGTCGAGGCTTGACGCATCAGGATCGTAGGGCGCGATCGCGGAGCCGAACACGGTCAGGAAGGCGAACAGCCCGATCACGCCGATGCCCAGCCGGCCCCGCCAGGAGCCCCAGATCTGCTGCCATGCCACGCCCCACGTCACTTCGTCTGCACCCGTGGGTCGAGGTAGAAGTAGAGGATGTCGGCCAGCAGGTTCGCGAGGATCACGCCGGCCGAGAAGACGAGGAAGGTCCCCTGGAGCACCGGGAAGTCCTTGTCGTTGATAGCGGTGAAGCTGAGCTCGCCGAGCCCCGGCCAGGAGAACACCGTCTCGATCGTGATCGCGCCGCCGGCGACGGCGCCGAACTGGATCGCCGAGAGGGTCACCAGCGGCAGCAGCGCGTTCGGGACCGCATGACGCCGTACGACCCGCTCCCAGGGAAGCCCGATCGCCCGCTTGACGGTGATGAAGTCCTCGGTCAGCACGTCGACCATCGACGAGCGCATGATCAGGAAGTACTGGCCGAGCAGCATCAGCGTCATCGCGGTGACGGGCAGCACCATGTGCTCCATCACGTTCACGGCCTCCGCGAAGAAGCTCGAGAACTCCTCGCCGGGGGTCTTCTGGAGGCCGGCCGGGAAGATCGGGATCTCGACCGCGAGGACGAGGATGAGGATGATCCCGATCCAGTACTCGGGCGACGCGTATGTGAACAGGCTGAACCCCAACAGGCCCTGGTCCGTTTTCTCGCCTCGGCGGGTGCCCGCGATCACCCCCATCCAGGCACCGATCACGGTTGCGAGCACCGTCCCCGTCCCGACCAGAAGCAGCGTCCACGGCAGCGCCGCCTTGATCTCCTCCCAGACCTGCTCGCGCGAGCCCTGGCTGACGCCGAGGTCGAGCCTCGCCGTGTCGCCCATGTAATCGACGAATTGACCCGTGAGCGGCTTGTCGAGCCCGTAATCCGCGCGGAGCTGGGCGATCTCCTGCTCGGTCGCGCCCGGCAGGCGTGCGAACTGCGTCGTCGGATCTCCCATCACCCTGAACAGGAAGAAGTTGAAGATCAGGACGAACAGCAGCGTCAGCAGCGCCGCCGCCGTCTTGCCGGCGAGCCAGCGGGCGTTCACGTCGCGCGGCTCACTCCTCGAGCTCCATCGGCTCGTTGTCGCGGCGACGTCGGCGGATCAGGAAGAAGGCGCCGCCTCCGACGACGAGCACCGCAGCGATGATCGCGATCACCGTGCCGCCGCTGCCGCCGCCGTCGCCGCCGTCACCGCTCGAGGACCCATCGGCCGGGCCGATGTTCAGCAACGGCTCGTAGGAGACCTGCTCGCAGATGATGTCGCCCGTCTCCGCGGGACACACCGGCTCGATCCCGCTGACGCGGTCGGTCCGGTAGGCCTGGAGGTTCGGATCCTCGGTGAGGACGATGTAGGGCAGGTCCTCCTGCGTGATCGCGACCATCTGCTGGATGATCTCCTTGCGCTGCGCGGTATCGAAGATCCCCGCCTGCTCGTCGTAGAGCTTGTCGTACTCCGGATTCGAGTAGAAGGAGTCCGAGAGCCCGCCGATCTCGTCGGTGGTGAACAGGCTCAGCAGAAAGCTCGGGTCGTACGGGTCGCCGCCCCAGCCCCAGATGAACGTGTCGAAGTCCGGGGCCGGCTTGCCGTCGACCTTCTGCACGGTCAGCTCGGTCAGCTTGTCGACGCTGACGACCTGGACGTTGAACTCGACGCCGATCTCGGCCGCCTGCTCGGCGACCAGCTTCGCCGCCTGGATGTTGTACTGCGACTCCGAGCGCACGTAGAGGTCGAACGAGAGCGTCTCGCCGTCCTTGGTGCGCGGGTCGGAGCCGTTGTCCTGCCAGCCCGCGTCGTCGAGGATCTGCTTCGCCGTCTCGACGTTCGTCGGCGTGTAGTTCTGCTCCGGCGTCTCGTAGAACGCGCGGTAGAACGACGGCAGGATGCCGCTGCCGGGGAACGACGTTCCCTGCGCCGCGATCTCGTTGATCCGACCGCGGTCGATCACCCAGGCGAGTGCCTCGCGGACGGACTTGTCCTGCACGGCCGGGTTGAACTTCGCGTCCGGGCAGAGGTCCTCCGGGCAGAGGTTGAACGCCAGTTCCGTGTAAGCCGGCGAGGGGCTCGACAGGGTCTCGATGTTCGGGTCGGTACCGATCCGTTCGAACGTCGCGGAGGCGACCTCGACGACCATGTCGATCTCGCCGAGCTGGAGGGCCCGCTCAACCGCGTCCTGGTTTCCGTACTTGACGTACTCGATCTCGTCGAAGCCGGGCTCGGGCCCCTGCCACTCCGGGTTCCGCTCCAGGGTCAGCGTCCGCCCACGATCGAAGCCGGTGACGATGTACGGGCCGCTGCCGACCATCGGCAGGTCCGGCTGGTAGGAGCTGGTCAGGGTCTTGGTCGGCACCTCGCCCCAGACGTGCTCGGGAAGGATGTAGACGAACAGGCCGCCGACGAGCCGGGCGTCGGGCCGCTTCGTCGTGACGACGACCGTCTCGTCGTCCGGCGTCTCGATCGACTCGATGCCGCTGGTGTAACCGCTGAACAACGCTCCCTCCCCGCCGAGGACCTCGAGCGAGTACTTCACGTCCTCTGACGTGATCGGCTCGCCGTCGGACCATTTGCGGTTCGGGTCGAGGTTGAAGGTGACCGTCTTGCGGTCGTCGGAGATGTCCCAGCTCTCGGCGATGCCGGGGCTGGGCGAGAGGTCTTCTGCACTGAAGTTGACGAGCAGATCCCAGGTCAGCGCCCAGGCGTTGTAGTTCTCCTCATCGAGGGCGACGAACGGGTTCAGGGTCTGCGGGTCCTGTGCCCAGCCGATCTTGAGCGTGCTCGGATCGCCGCTCGAGTCCGCCGACGTCGCATCACCCGTGGCTCCGGTGGAGTCCTGCGCCCCGGCGGGCAGCGCCACCAGCGCCAGCGCCACGCATGCGAGCAGCAACGCCCCGATCGTCCCCTTGCCCCTCCAGCTCATCGATTTCCTCCCGTCGGTTTCAACAACATTGGCTTCTTACTTTTCGACTTCGGCTACCGCAGTTTCCAACACTTCGAGACTTTTCCCGGCGCCGTCGATCCGTGCGCGGACGCCGAGCGGCATCGTGGCCAGGTGCTTGCCGTGCCCGAAGGGTACGTTCGAGATCGCGGGAATCCCGAGCGGAGCGATCAGCTCGTCGAGGATCTCCTCGATCGACAGCGTCGACTCGGGCCCCTCCGGCAACGTCTGGTAGCCGAGGTTGACGCTCGTCCCGAACGCGAATCCGGCGATGTTGTCGAGCTTGCCTGCGAGGCGCAGGTGGTTGAGCGCGGTGTCGATGAGGTAGGCCTCGGTGTTGAGGTCCTCGACGATCAGGATGCAGCCGTCGGTCTGGACCTCGTAGGGCGTGCCGATGCTCGAGCAGAGCAGCGAAAGACAGCCGCCGACCAGCGGCGCCTCGGCGACGCCCTCGCCGAGCGTCAGCACGTAGGGCTCCTCGGGATCCTCGAAGACCCTGCCAAGGGGCTCCGGCCTGAGCGCGCGGTGGAACCAGTCCTCGGTCTGCTCGGTCAGCTGGTAATCACCCTTGGTCCGGGTGAAGCGGAGAAAGCTCGGTCCGTAGAAGCTCACCCACCCGGCATGAGCCGCGATGAACAGGTGCAGGGCGGTCAGGTCGCTGAATCCACAGACGATCCGCGGGTCGCCGAGCGCGTCCCAGTCGATCAGCGGGTGCAGGCGCGCGGTGCCGTAGCCGCCCTCGAGCGCGTGGACCATGTCGATGCCCGGCTCGCTCAGCGCCCACTGCAGGTCGGCCGCGCGCTCCGCGTCGGTGCCGGCGAGGTATCCGTGGACCTTGCGGTGGTTGGGGCCGAAGACGACCTCGTGACCGCGCGACTCGAAGTACTCGGTCGCCTGCTCGATGTCGGAGCGGGTCTGCGGCGGGCTCGCCGGAGCGACGACGGCGATCGTCGCCTTGTCGGGAAGGGCCGGGGGCTTGATCGCCATCAGCTCCTCCCCCCGACCGAGCGATTCGAGACCGCGTCGTTCGCGGCGTCGATCAGCTCGGCGTCGGCGCCGAGTGAGCCGAGGACCAGCTCGACGTGGCGCTCGGCGACCTCCTCGAGGGTCAGCGGCCCGGCCGGGTCGAACCAGAGCGCGACGCCGGTGCACTGCAGGAGGATCGCGTAGGTCGCGACGCGGACGTCCGAGGTCTGCAGCGCTCCCTCGCGGATCCCGTCGCCGATCAGCCCCCCGAACATCGCCTGATAGTCATCGCGCTTGGCGATCAGGGCGCGACGCGGCTCGGTGGTGAGGGCGCGGATCTCACTGTCGGTGACGAACGCCTCACTGGTGTGAAGGCCGTGGTAGACGACGTGCTCGCGGACGGCGGCCGCGAGCCTGAAGGCGGCCGAGTCATGCTCGCCCATCGCGGCGACGACCCGCGCCGTGAGCTGCTCCATGAAGGCGTCCTGGAGATGGATCAGGATCGCCTCCTTGCCCGGGTACCAGTGGTAGATCGCAGCCGGCTGCACTTCGGCGGCCGCGGCGAGCGCTCGCATCGACGTCGCGTGATAGCCGAGTTCGGCGAACAGGTCGACAGCGGCACGGTCGATGGCCTCGCGCGTCTCGGGCCCGCGGCGCGGCGCGGCGTCGATGTCGGCCGGCTCAGCCAAGCGCGAGCAGCTCCCGCGTCTGCTCCTGGGTTGCGACCTCGCGGCCGAGCGTCCCGGCCAGGTCGACGGCCATCTCGACCAACGCGGCGTTCGACGGGGCGTGGACGCCGCGGCTGATGTAGGCGACGTCCTCGAGCCCGGTCCTGATTCCCGGCGCTCCGCGGAGCAGCGCGAGGGCCATCATCCGCTGGTGGTGGCGGCCGATGCAGGTGACCGTCCAGAACGTCTCCGGCGGCAGCGGCCTCAGCATCGCGTCGAGCGCCTCCGGCGAGGCGTCGATCCCGCCCGGAACCCCGAAGACGAGGTTGATCGTCATCGGCCCCTCGATGATCCCCTGCTCGAGCCAGCGAACGGCGCTGACGACGTGGCCGACGTCGAAGACCTCGACCTCGAGCGCGATCCCCTGACTGCGGGCCCGCTCGACGATTCCACGGCCGGCCGGCGGCGGCGTGATGAAGGTCTCGTCGCCGAAGTTCATCGAGCCCGACTCGACGCCGGAGATGTCGGGCTTGGCCTCGAGCCCGGTCGTTCGCTGCTCGATCGTCATGTCGTTCGATCCGCCGGTCGAGACCATCGTCAGGATGTCGCTCTCGGCGCGGATCCGGTCGATCACGTCGACGAACAGCTCCGGCCGGCCGCTCGGCGTCCCGTCTTCCTCGCGTACGTGGAGGTGGGCGATCGTCGCGCCCGCCCTTGCGGCGCCGATCGCCGAGTCGGCGATCTCCTTCGTCGTGTAGGGGATGTTCGGGTTGTTCTCCCGGAAGACGTCGGCGCCGGTTATCGCGCAGGTCACGACGACGGGGTTCTCGTTCCAGGCGCTCATCCGAGCACCACCTCCGATCCGCTCAGCGACGCGCGCTCGGCGTCGGTCATCGCCCGGCTGGCCCGTGCCGCCGGGTCCCAGAGGACGAGCCCGAACTCGGCCTCGACGGCCGGCTTCCCGGCGGCGTCGAGGATCCGCTCGGCCGTCCGGACGCTCTTGGTCCCGAGCTCGCGGACGCCGCACTCGACCGTGACGGTCTCGTGACCGGGCGCGATCTCGCCGCTGAACTCGACCGAGCAGCGGCCGACGACGTACTCCTCGCGGCCGATTCCGTGCTCGCGCAGGAAGGCGTCGCGAGCCTCCTCGAGGTATGTGAAGACGACGGCGTGGTTGACGTGGCCGAGGCCGTCGAGGTCCTGCCAGCGGGTCGCGACGTCGTAGGTCCGCTCAACCATCAGGCTCCGACCACCCCGCCCGCGTAGGCGTTCCTCAGGGCCGGCGTGCGCCGGTAGAGGTCGAGCGCGTAGCTGCCCGCGTCAGGGGCGTAGCCGTTGCCGATGATCATGGTGACGTCCGAGGATTGGCCGTCGGCGGTCAGCGCCGCGGACTGAAAGCTCGTCGCCATCGAGTAGAAGAGGATCGTTCCGCCCCCGGCGGTGAGCAGGATCGCGGTCGACTCGCAGCCCGTCGCGCTGACGACGACCACCGTCAGGTCGGCCGGGCCCACACCCGCCGCGGAGACGGCATCCAGTGCTCCGAGCGGATCCCGCAGATCGGCGACCACGCCGACGTCGCAGAGTCCGAGCGAATCGACGGTCTCGATCGCCGCCGGGTCGACATCGACGGCGACGACCGTGCCGCCGTCCATGGCATCCCGGGCGGCCGCGAGCGCAAGCTTGCCGCCATGACCGGCGCCGAGAACGACCACGGTCCCACGCTCCGGGGCGAGGTCTCGCGTATGCGATCCGGCGCCGTAGACGTCGTAGAGCTCGATCGCCGTCGTCGTCGGGATGTCGTCGGGGAGCAGACCCCACGGCGCGCTCTGGGGCACGAAGGCGGTCCCGTCGACGATGACGTGCGCGTTGTGGGGATCGACGGCGGTGACCGCATCCAGACGCAGCGGAGTCAGCGTCAGCGACGCCAGATTGACCACCCGGGCGCCGATCGGCGGCGGATCCAGGAAGCGCTCGCCGACGTCCGTGACCGTGCCGAGCAGGACGCCGCCGGAGTCGGTCTCGGGGTTGTGCATCTTGCCGCGCTCGGCGACGATCGCCGCGATCCGCTCCCCCATCGCGATCGGATCGGCGCCCGCCCGCTCGCGGATGTTCCGGAACGAGGTCGAGTCGAGGCAGAGCCGCTCGACCGCGAGCTCGAACTCCCGGGGACGAACCGGCGGCCCCGCGTCGAGCCGCTCGGCCGGCTGCGGCAACGCGCGCGGCGGCGCGATGACCCGTCCGGCTCCGAGGTCCTCCCTGATGTCGTCTACAACCGCGGTCAAAACGAACGATCGTTAGGAACCTATGCGCGCGGGCCGGCGGCTGTCAAGGGGGATCAGGCTTCCGGGCCTGTTTCGGCGGCAACGAGCGGGCGAAGGCTGCACAGCGCTCGACCCACGGCAGCAGCTCGGCGTCCTCGTCGACGGCCGAGGAGGCGACCCGGAGCCAGCCGGCGATCGGCTTGCCGCGCATCTCGAAGCGCTCGACACCGGGATCGTCGAGCAGCCCCTCCGCGGCTTCCGGGCCGATCCGCGCCATCAGGCCGCCGCTGCCGCTGATCGCGATCGCCATGTTGCCGTCGATCAGGAAGGCCAGCCCGCCGAACATCGCCTTCTCGGTGAGCCCATCCACGCCGTCGAGCAGCGCCCGGACCCGGAACGCCAGCTCCTCGTCGTAGGCCATGGGAGGGATCATGGCGGAGCCGGCAGCGGCTCGTGCAGCCGCGCCTGATACGAACCCCGCATGCCGCTCGCTATCCCGACGGTCTACGACGTGACCCACCGCCTCCATGAGCCCGGCGGCGAGATCTGGGTCGGGGTGCGGACCCCGGGCACCGAGGTGCCCGAGCGGGCCGAGCGGATCCGCGCAGCGGTCGCGGCGGCGGGGTCGGCGATCGTCGCCGCCGAGAAGGCGAGCGACGAGATCGCGCTGCGCTTCCACGATCCGGAGATGGTGCGGTGGCTGAGCGGCGCCTGGGAGCAGTGGGAGGACGCCGGCCTGTCCGCCGACCCGGGTCAGGACCGGGTCGTTCCCTATCTCCTCCCCCATCCCGGCCTGGTCGGCGAGCTGCCGATTCCCGTGCCGGCGGCGGTCGCCGCCCGAGCCGGGCGCTGGTGCTTCGACACGATGACCCTGATCGGTCCCGGCACCTGGGAGGCGGCGAGGCGCGCCCTCGACGTCGCGACCACGGCCGCGTCGATCGCGGCGCGGGACGGGGTCGCGTACGGCTGCTGCCGCCCGCCCGGACATCACGCGAGCAGGGACGCCTACGGTGGCTCCTGCTACCTGAACAACGCCGCGGCGGCTGCCGGGACGCTTCGCGATGCGGTCGGCGGGCCGGTGGCGGTCCTCGACGTCGATGCCCACCACGGCAACGGTGCGCAATCGATCTTCTGGTCCGATCCCGGCGTCGCGACCGGCTCGGTCCACGTCGATCCCGGCGCCGGCTGGTTCCCCCACTTCCTCGGCTTCGCCACCGAGCGCGGCTCGGGCGACGGCGAGGGAGCGAACCTGAACCTGCCGCTCGCGCCCGGAAGCGGCGACGGTCCCTGGCTGGAGGCGGTCGCCGGGCTCTGCGAGTTCGCCCGCTCGGCGGGCGCGCGTGGGCTCGTCGTCGCGCTCGGGGTCGATGCCGCCGGCGGCGATCCCGAGAGCCCGCTCGAGGTGACCGCCGACGGCTACCGCGCCGCCGGAGAGCTCCTCGGAGGTCTCGGGCTGCCGACGGCGGTGATCCAGGAGGGCGGCTACGAGCTCGACACGATCGGCGAGCTGGTCGTCTCGACCCTCGCGGGCGTCGACTCGGCTCGCTGAACGTTCAGCGCAGGGTGCGGGCGGCGGTGATGTTGAAGGCGGTCATCTCGGCGAGGTCGGCGATGTCGATCGCCTCATCCGCTCCGTGCATGCCGTCCAGGTAGACGCCGAGCGGCGTCGAGAAGACCGGGGCGAACCCATAGGCGACGGTACCGTGCGCACGCCGGACCCAGTGCGAGTCGGTGAAGCCCGGAGTGACGATCGGCAGCAGCTCAGCTCCCGGCAGCCGCTCGCGAACGTACTCTTCGCAGATCGCGTAGAGGGGCGTGTCGGTCGGCGACTCGGTGCCGCCCTCGAGCGGCTCGAGCAGCTCGAGCTCGTACTCGATCCCCGCGAGCGCACGGTCGATCTGCTCGCGGACGTCGTCGAGATCCTGGCCCGGCAGCGCCCGGCAGTCGCAGATCACATCAGCGAACGGCGGGATCACGTTGGCGGGCTCGTGAGTCTGCAGCCCGGTCGGGGTGATCGTCATCCGCGTCATCGCCGGGACCATTCCCGCGAGGACCTCGTGCTGGCCGGAGGCCCACTCGACGGCGGCCGCGGGATCGTCGCTCGGGGCACCGATGCCGTCGAGCGCCGCGGCGATCGGGGGGGTCAGCTCGGCCGGTGCATCGTGGGCCAGCAACCTCTGGACCGCCTCGGCCGCACGACCGAGGACGTTGTCGGCGCCGGCCGGCACCGAGGCGTGGCCGGCGCGGCCGCGGAAGCGGAGCCGCAGCGAGGCGACCTGCTTCTCGCCGATCGAGATCGTCACGACGCGGCGCCCGTCGGCGAGCTCGAGGACCATTCCTCCGCCCTCGTTCAGCGCGTAGTCGCAGCGCAGGTCGTCGCGCTCGCGAGCGAGCCAGGACATGCCGACGTCTGCGGTGTTGCGCTCCTCGTCGGACTCGGCGACGAGCAGGACGTCGCCGGCCGGAGGCTCGCCGCCCCGGGCCAGCTCGGCGAAGGCCACGATCCGTGCCGCGAGCTCACCCTTCATGTCGGCGGCGCCGCGCCCGTAGACGCGCCCGTCCCGGACCTCGCCGGCGAACGGCTGCATCGACCAGTCGGCGTCGGGGGCGGGGACGACGTCGGTGTGCGCCATCAGCATCAGCGACGGGCCCTCCCCCGCCCCGTGGATTCGCGCGATCAGGTTCAGCCGCTCGGGATCGGGACCGGCCAGCTCCGCCTCGACGCCCGCTTCCGACAGGTAGCCGGCGATGAACTCGGCGACCAGCGACTCCCGGCCCGGCGGGTTCGAGGTGTCAATCCTGATCAGCTCGCGGGTCAGCTCGCGGACCTCGTCGCGCAGCCGGTCGTCGGTCGCTGGCTCCATGGCGGGCACGGAAGCGAGTCTACGAAGCGACCGACTCGAGCAGCTCGGGGGTCAACTCGCCGGGAGTCGCAACCGAGGCGGCCGTGAGGCCGAGGGCGTCTCCCGGCGGATAGTGGGGGTTCGGGATCGCGACGACGGTCAGCCCCGCTGCCGCCGCCCCCTGATGCCGTTGCCCGAGTCCTCGATCGCGACCGTCCCCGCAGCGGCGACGCCGAGCCGGCGGGTCACCTCGAGATAGACGTCGGGCGAGGGCTTGCCGCGCTCGACCTGCTCGGACGAGAGCGTCACGCGGAGCTCGCCGCCGAGCCCGGAGGGGCTGAGGAAAGTCGAGCAGGACCCCGTCGAGGTCGAAGACGACCGCGTCAGGCATCTGCGGCCGCAAGCCCCGGCGGAGCCCGGGCGGCCTCGATCTCCTCGAACCGCTCGGCCGGGAGCTTGCGGGCCGCCCAGAACGAGGCGAGCACGATCAGCGCGGCGAACAGGAACGCCGTCTTCAGAGCGTTGATCTGCGCCGACTCGTAACCCTCGACGAGGGCGTCGGCCTCGGTCGCGCTGACCCCCTCCTGCTCGGCGGCGGCCCGGACCTGGTCGGAGGGCACGAACGAGCCGCCGGAGGACAGCCGGACGTCGACCTCCTGCTTGACGTCGTCGGAGATCCGTGCGTCGGCGGCGACGTTGTTCGAGAACGCGAAGATCAGCCCGCTGATCACGACCGCGCCGAGCAGGGCGGTGCCGAGCGATGAACCGAGCTGTGCCGCCGTGTTCTGCAGACCGCCCGCCTCGCTGCGGTCGGCCTCGCCGATCGACGACTGGACGACGTTGCCGAGCTGCGAGACGACCAGACCCATGCCGATGCCGAGCACTCCCATCGCGACGAGGAAGGAGGTCGAGTCGAGGGCGGCGTCGATCGTGTCGAGCAGGAGCAGGGTCGAGACGAAGACGATCGCCAGCCCGGTCCGGACGATGGGTCGCGCGGCGAAACGCTTGGAGAGCACGGATCCGCCGAGGGCGGCGACGAACAGGCCAGCGGAGGCGGGCAGCATCCGGATGCCCGTCTCGAGCGCGTCGAGCCCCTGCACGACCTGGAGGAAGAGCGGGATCGTGAAGAAGATTCCCATCAGGATCAGGTTCTGGGCCAGCAGCATCGTCAGCCCGCCCCGCAGCATGCCGTTGCCGAACAGGCGGAAGTGGATGAGCGGTTCCTCCCCGGCCTTCTCGCGATGGCGCTCCCAGGCCCGGAAGCCGGCGAGCACGACCGCGCCGCCGGCGATGACGAACGGCGTCAGCGAGAATCCGAACGGCTCGATCGGGGAGTTCAGGGGGCGCAGCCATCCCCAGTTGCTCGCCTGGAGCACGCCGAGGACCAGCAGCGCGAGCCCAAGGGCCGACGTGGCCGATCCCACCCAGTCGAGGCGGGGCCGCGGTGCCTTCGTCTCCGCCTTCGGCATCAGACGGGTGGCGAGCAGGATCGCGATCGCGACCACGACTTCGCCGACGAAGACGACCCGCCAGCTCAACTCGGTCGTCGCCCAGCCGCCGAGGATCGGCCCGACCGCGATCCCGGCGCCGGCGATGCCGCCGAGGACGCCGTAGGCGACGGCCCGGCTCGGTCCCGTGTAGGTGGCTGCCGTGAGCGCGACCAGCGCCGGCAGCACCAGCGCCGCGCCGATCCCCTCGAGGATCGACCAGCCGAGCATCAGGGTGGGCACGCTCCACGACGCCGCGGTCAGGGCTGACCCGGTGCCGTAGATCACCATCCCGATCGTGAAGGCGCGCCGCCGCCCGATGATGTCGCCGATCTTCCCGCCGGTCATCATCAGCGCCGCCATCACGAGCGCGTAGAGGGCGATCACGGCCTGGATCGTGGTCACCGTCGTGTCGAAGTCCTCGACGAGCTGGGAGATGGCGACGTTCATCACCGCCTGGTCGAGGACCATCAGAAACTGCGCCGCCCCAAGGACGACGAGGACCGACCACTTGCTCATCGGAGCGGCACCATCTACCGCTCCTTCATACAGGAAACGGAAGCGGCGCCGTTAGCATCGGCGATTCAGCGTATGTTGCCGACCGTGCCGAACCCGAAAACGGATCAGCGCGAGGTCGTCGTCGTAACCGACTCGACCTCCTACGTCCCCGCCGAGCTGCTCGACGGGCTCGGGG
Organism: uncultured Conexibacteraceae bacterium; assembly: GCA_963784885.1. Lineage (GTDB taxonomy): Bacteria > Actinomycetota > Thermoleophilia > Solirubrobacterales > 70-9 > RHKX01. The sequence goes on along the minus strand of CAWATA010000002.1, from coordinate 62,338 downwards.
TGCGGAGGGTCAGCCTCTACGTCGGCTGGGGAGAGGAGATGAAGCCGGAGGACTCCTGGGACGACCTCGGCGAGTTCTACCGGCGCCTTCGCGAGTCGCCGCGGCTGCCGACGACCTCACAGCCCTCGGTCGGCGACTTCGAAGCCGTCTATGAGCCCGAGCTGGCCGCCGGACGGGATGTCGTCTCGATCCACATCGCGTCGGGCATCTCCGGCACCTGCGACACCGCCCGCGAGGCGGCCCGCTCACTCGCCCAGCGTGGCCACCCGGGGAAGGTCGAGGTCGTCGACGCCCAGACGGGAGCCGGCGGGCTCGGGTGCGTGGTTCTCTCGTCGGCGAGCTGCGCTCGGCTCGGAGCCGACGCGAGCACGGTCGTCGACGAGGCCCGGCGAACCCGCGAGTCGCTCGAGATGTGGTTCTGCCTCGACACGCTCGAATACCTCCGGCGCGGCGGCCGGATCGGAGCGGCGCAGGCGCTGCTCGGGTCGGCGCTGAAGATCAAGCCGATCCTCACCTTCGGCTCCGAGATCACCCCGGTCGACAAGGTCCGCACCAAGAGCCGCGCGCTGGCTCGAATGGAGTCCTACCTCGAGGTCCTGCACGACCGCGGCGCGACGGACTGGATCGTCCAGCACGCGCAGTCCCCCGAGGACGCCGCCTGGCTGGTCGAGCGCGGGGAGGCGATCCTCGGCAAGCCGCCGCTGTTCTGTACCGAGGTGGGGCCGGTCCTCGGCACCCACCTCGGCTCCGGCATGCTCGTCGGCGGCGTCGGAACGGCGCCCGCCGACGCCGGCTGAGCTCAGCCTTCGACGACCGAGAGCACGTTCCCGGCCGGGTCCTTGAACCACGCGATCAGCGGCCCGCCGCCGCGGAAGACGCCCTGCTCGTCCGTCTCCATCGGCGTCCCCTCGTAACGCTCGAACTCGACTCCGCGCTCGCGCAGGGCTGCGACCGTGCCCTCGACGTCGGCGACCGGGAAGTTGAGGATCGTGAACGTCGCCGGCTCGTGGCCCTCCTTCGGGTAGACCATCGTCGGGTTGCCGCCCTCGATCCTGAGGCTGAGCAATCCGTGCGGGGGCAACTCCTCGATCTCGATCCCGAGAATGCCGCCGTAGAACTCACGGGCCCGGTCGATGTCGTCGACCGAGAACCCGCTGAACGCCTTCGTGTGCGCGAACATGGTGCCTCCTTTCTCGGGGCCTCCGCCCCGTTCGGTGCCGTCGAGGATAGGACCGGGCGGGCGGCCCGGAACGATCGGCGCGGGCGCGAGAGCCGGAGTCAGCCCCGGGGCGCGGCCCTGCCGTCGGGTCCGAGCGGCGGCAACGCGTCCTCGGTCTCGAGCCCGACCCGCGGGACGATCCGGTCCATCCAGCCCGGCAGCCACCAGTTCGAGCGGCCGAGCAGCATCATCACCGAGGGGACGAGGAGACAGCGCACGACCGTCGCGTCGATCGCGATCGCCGCGGCCATGCCGATGCCGAACTGCTTGACGGTCGGGTTGCCGTTGAGGACGAAGCTCGCGAAGACGACGACCATGATCAGGGCGGCCGACGTGATCACCCTGGCGCTGGTCGCGAGCCCCTCGACGACCGCCTCGTGGTTGTCGCGGCCGAGCTCGCGGTAGCGCTCGCCGATCCGCGAGACCAGGAACACCTGGTAGTCCATCGAGAGCCCGAAGAGGATCGCGAACATCAGCAGCGGCACGAAGCTGACGATCGGGACCGGATGATCGAGCCCGATCAGCTCGATACCCCACCCCTTCTCGAACACGGCCGTGAGCACGCCGTAGGCGGCGGCCACCGAGAGCAGGTTCATTGCGGCTGAGGTCAGCGGCACGAGGATCGAGCGGAAGGCGAGCACCAGCAGGAGGAAGCTGAGGGCGACGACGGTGATGATCACCTGCGGGAGCTTGTCGCCGATCACATCGGCGAGATCCACGTATGCCGCGGTGCTGCCGCCGACGTAGGCGGTCATCGCCGTTCCCTTCGTCGCCGGCGGGATCACCTCGTCGCGGAGCCGGCTGACGAGGTCCGACGTCGCCTCCGCCGAGGGCCCAGTGGTCGGGATCGCGGAGAAGACGGCGGCCTTGCCGTTGCCGCTCACCTTCGCCTGCGAGACCGACTTGACGCCCTTCGCCTTGCTGATCTGCTTCTCGAGATGGACGAGGTCGGGGTCGCTGGCCGTCGACTGGAGGTACTGCTTCTGCTCGTCGGACTGCTGCTTCTGCTGCTTGCTCGGCTGCACCTCGTCGTTGGCCTGCTGCTGGGCCTGGTCCGGCGGCACCCCCTCGGCGACCAGCTGCTGGGCGATCTCGTTGGCCTGTTCGGTCGCCTGCTGCTGTTGCTGCTTCTGCTGCTGCTCGAACTCGTTGAGCTGTTTCTGGTCGTTCTGAGCAGGGGGCTCGAACCGGACCGCGATGAGGAATGGGCCGTTCACCCCCGCGCCGAACCCCTTCGCGAGGGTGTCGTAGCCCTGGCGCACGGTCGTCGACTCCGGGAACTGCCCGTAGTCCTGCTGGCCGAGCCGCATGTCGAGCGCCGGCAGCGCGAGCGCGATCATGACGATGATCGCCACCAGCCCCGAGGACCAGGGATGGCGCCCGACGAATCGCGCCATCCGCTCGAAGAACGCGGACTTGTGATCGCGCTGCTCGGGCTTGTGGAGCTTGCCGATCGGCAGCGACTCGATCCGGTGGCCGAGCAGCGACAGCAGGGTCGGCAGCAGGGTCAGCGCGCAGAGGACCGCGACCACGACGACGATCGCGGCGCTGTACCCGAGCGCGCTGACGATCGGGATGTCCGCGAATCGGAGCGAGAGCAGGGCGATGACCACGGTTCCGCCGGCGAACGCCACCGCGCTGCCCGAGGTCGCGCAGGCGCGCGCGACCGACTCGTCGGGATCGAGGTCGTCATGGAGCCCGCGGCGGAACCGGGTGACGATGAACAGCGCGTAGTCGATTCCGACCCCGAGCCCGATCATCGTCCCGAGAGTCGGCGCCACGCTCGGGATGTCGATCAAGTGGCCGCCGAGGGCGATCGCGCAGAGGCCGATGACCACCCCGAGGATCGCGGTCGTGACCGGCATCGCCATCGCCACCACCGTGCCGAACGTGAACAGCAGGATGACCATCGCGGCGACGATCCCGAGCGCTTCGCTGGCGTGGGTCGAGGGAGAGGAGGCCTGCTGACCGAGGTAGCCGCCCGCCGATACCTCGATGCCCGCCCGCTCCGCCGGCGCGGCGACGGCGATCAGCTCCTCGGCGCGGTCCTCGGTCAGCGTGTCGGGTCCCGCGCGAAGCGTCAGCGAGATGTAGCCGATCTTCCCGTCCTTGGTGAGGGCGTCCTCGCCCTTGCTCGAGAGCGGACTGACCGCCTTCTCGACGCCGGGCTCCTTCCGGTACGCCGCCACTGTGGCATCGACCGCGTTCTTGTAGGCGCCCTCGGACAGCTTTCCGTCGCTGACCTCGAGCGCCAGCGGATTCGTGCCGTTGGCCTGCTCGGGGAGATAGCGGTCGAGAAGGTCGGTGGCCTGGGTCGAGCCGGTTCCGGGCAGCGTCAGATCGTCGGAGGTCTCGGCCCCGACGATCGCCACGAGCGCGATCAGTCCGACCAGCGACGCCGCCCAGGCGCCGACGACGATCCGCCGATGCCGCATGCACAGATGGCTGAGCCTGTAGAGCATCAGACTCATCGCGACGGCTCCCTGATCGTCTCCATGGGTCCCCTTCGGTTCGCGTCAGCCGAGTCGGCTGCTCAGCATCTTGCCTTGAGCGGTGGACGGCGCGCGGCCGCGCCCGGCGGCAACCGCGGGCACGGCTGCTAACGCCTCTACGCTTGCGCGATGAGGCTCCGCCGAGCGACGATCGTGGGAGCGGCGGCGCTTGCCGCCGGGCTGCTCGGCGGCGGGCCGGCTCCGGCCACGTCCTCGGCACCAGAGCGCCCCAGCTTCCTTCACATCCTCACCGACGATCAGACGATCGACAGCCTCGCCTCGATGGCGAAGACGCGGAAGCTGCTCGTCCGCCGCGGCACGCGCTTCACCGACTACAACGTCGTCCAGCCGCTCTGCTGTCCGGCGCGGGCGAGCTTTCTCACCGGACAGTACCCCCACAACCACGGGGTTCTCAACAACCAGCTCCCGTTCGGCTACGCGGCGATGGACTTCAGCCGGACGATCTACACCGCCCTCGACGACGACGGCTACCGGACCGGCTGGATCGGCAAGGTCCTGAACGCCGAGGGCGACAGCGGAATCGCTCCGGAGCGCGGCTTCGACGAGTGGCTGGTGCCCCTGCACGCCGAAGAGGGGTCGGACATGTTCGACTACGCGCTCAGCGACGATGGGACGATCCGCGAGTGGACCGGCGCCTTTCAGAACCGCGTCTATGCCGGGCGTGCGCTGGACTTCATCGCCACGGCGGGAGACGCTCCGTTCCTGCTGACCCTCGCGGTCCACTCACCGCACTGGAGCCCCTGCCCGGAGGACATCCAGCGGCGCTGCCCGCCCCAGCCCGCGCCGGCTGACCTCGGCAGATTCGACGACGCGCGATACCCGTTCGGCCCTGACTTCGAAGGCGGCCGCGATGCCCGCCGGGAGGCGAACGAGTACTGGCGCCGCGAGCTCGAGTCGCTGCAGTCGGTCGATCGGATCGTCGGCTCGCTGATCGGCGAGCTGCGGCGGACCGGCCGGCTCGACGACACCTACGTGATCTTCCAGTCGGACAACGGCATGCTGCACGGCGAGCACGGGATGTTCGACAAGAACGTGCCCTGGGACCGTTCGGTGCGGGTCCCACTCGTGATCCGCGGTCCCGGGTTCGACGCCGGCTCCCGCCGCCGCGACCTGACCGCCAACGTCGACGTGCCGGCCACGATCCTCGACGCCGCCGGAGTCCCGTCGCCGCTGCCCGCGGACGGCCACTCGCTGCTGTCCGAGCACCGCCGGAAGGTCCTCCTGCTCGAGCGCCTGATCGGGTCCGGGCGGCCCCTCGCCGGTCTGGCCCGGCATCCGTGGCTACAGCTCAAGACCGCGACGGGCTGGGCCTACTGGCGCGACAGCGTGAACGGCCGCGAGTACCTCTACGACCGCGACTCCGATCCCCGCGAGACGCGGAACCTGGCACGGCGCGAGCCCGCGGTCGCCGCGCGGCTCTCGTCCCGACTCGCGCGCGTCGAGAGCTGCGCTGCGCCCTGCCCCTGAGCGACTTGCCGCTCAGGAATCGGCTTGATCGCGGTAAGCCGCGATCTCCGCGTCGGTCGGCCCGTCGGAGCCGGCGGGAATTCCTACCCTCGATGGAAATGCTGAAACGAGTGCCGCGACTTACGGAGCTCGTCGCCGAGCCGCAGGGACCGTCAGCCGAACGGCTGGTTGACGAGCGGCTCGTAATCCCTGCAGGGCTGGCCCCGAAGCGCCGGGCACGCCGGTAGGTCGGTCGGCGCCGCAGCCCCGGAAACGACCGGCAGGACCAGCCGCGAAGGCTGCTTGCCGGAGTGCGCGATCGCGACCCAGGGGGTCCCGTCGGGAGCCGCGTCGGCGAATGCCCAGATCGGCTGATCGCCACCGGGGGCGGAGACGATCACTCGCAGTCGGGAGCCCTCGCGATACATATGGCCCTGGTAGTAGAGCGGGATCCGGACCTTCACCCACTTGCCCTTCGGGAGCGTCTCGGAGTCCCGCTTGCGGAACGACGGCCACGGCTCGGTCAGCGAGCTCTCCGCTCGATCCATCTTCCGCGCACCGGTCCGCAGCCAGCCGCCCTGGACGAACGTCTCCCTGTCGTCGGGACGCACCTCGGTGACGGTCGCCTGCAGATCGACGTTCCTCGCCTGCGAGCGAACCCAGACCTGAACCTCCCCCGCGCCGAGCACGGTGGTGTCCTGCTTCAGCGGGCGGCTGACGTAAGAAAGCGCCGTCCCGGCCGGATTCTGGGTCCACTGGTAATTGGGGCTGTCGGTCCAGAGGCCGTTCGAGCCGCTGCCGGTGTCGCCGCTGAAGTCGGTCGGCGGGCGGGCGTCGGGATCCCAGGTGAACCAGTCGGCTCCGCGTCCCGGATCGTCCGCCAGCTTGCCGCCGCCGGAGAGGAACCAGGACTGCGGGCGCATGTTCGACGGGGGGTAGTCGCCGTAGGAGCGCTCGAAGCCGGGCACGGGCTTGTAAGGAGCGTCGCCGGCGCCGTTGTCGAACAGGATCCGGACCGGCTTCTGCGCCTCGAACGCCGCCTTCGCCGAGGCGAGATCGGGTTCGTCCTGGATCGGGTCGTCGGGAAGGGTCACACCCGGTACACCGGTGAATGCCTGGAACAGGACCGGTGCGAGCGCCTTGACCGTCGGGCTCAACTCCGGTTTCTGCTCGGCGACGTAGATCTGCAGGAAGTCGTACCAGCGGTTGAACGTCTCCGGGTCGAGCGAGTCGACGTGGACGCCGTTGGTGAACGTGAACCACTTCTTCTCCGTGCCCGTCATCGCCCGGACGAGCGTCGGACAGTGGCCGCCGGTCTGCTCGTCGGTCCACTGGCAGGCCATGAAGACGGGGACGTCGATCTTGTCGACGAACTTCACCGGCGAGAGCGGGTCGGCGACCTTCGGGCGGTAGAAGCGGTTGCGATAGGTCTTCTTCAGCAGGTTGGCGGCCTCGGGATGGAGGTCCTGGTTGGCGGCGCAGATGTCATCGCCTCCCTGGATCCGCTGCCAGGCCCAGCTCTGCCCCGTCGTCGGCGATGCAGGCTGGGAGTCGTCGACCCTGTCCTGCGCCCAGGCGAGCGCGAAGCCGGTGTTGAGGATGCCGCCCGGGTACAGGGTGGTGATCGTGTTGTCGATCACCGAGAGCGGCGTGATCGCGGCCAGGTGCGGGGGCCGGGTCGCCGCCGTGAAGAGCTGGCTGATGCCGCCGTAGGAGATCCCGATCATCCCGACCTTGCCGTTTGCGACCCAGTCCTGGCGGGCGACCGTCTCGACGATGTCGTAGCCGTCGAGGGACTGGAGCGGCTCGAAGTAGTCGAAGGCGCCGCCGGAGCAGCCGGTGCCGCGCATGTTGACGTCGACCACGGCATATCCGAGCGCCTCCGCCACCGGCTGGATGCCGCTCTCAGGAGCCCCCGGGCGGGCGTAGCCGTATCCCGAGTACTCGATCAGCGTCGGGAAGGGGCCCGGACCCGCGGGCTTGTGAACGTTGATCGCGAGTTCGGTGCCGTCGCGCGTCGTCAGGTACCCGTAGTCGTCGTCGAGCGTCTGGTCGTAGACCGCCTTGCTCGGCGGCTTCGACTTCGTGCTGAAGACCCGGAACGAGTTCGTCGTGGTCCCCTCGGACCGGACCACGTAGCCGCCGCCCGGCTCGACGTGACGGAAGACGACGCCGCCGAGCTCACCGCCGGTGTGGGTTGCGGCCTTCTTGCCGTCGCGGAGGAGCACGACCAGCGCTCCCGGCGTCGCGCCGGTGACCTGGACCTGCTCGGCGCTGCCGCGTGCGTTCAGCGCCGAGACGCCCCCCGCCTGCGCGCTCGAGGCGAAGGCGGCGAAGGTCAGGAGAGCGGCGGCGATCGCGATCGCCGGAGCCCGCAGACGCCGGCTCACTTGACGACTCTGATCGAGCCGCGCATCGATGGATGGATGCGGCAGAAGTACGTGTAGGTCGTCGCCTTCAGCTTCTTCTTACCGCTCTTGGTCTTGATCGTGTCCCGGTTGCCCTTGTCGTAGTAGAGGGCGGGGGTCGTGTACTGGTTCGATCCGGTCGTCACGTCGGCGCTGAAGAGTCCCTTCCCGTAGCCGAGCTGGCCGGAGTCGAACTTGACCGGGCCGTTGGCGAGCGGATAGCCGATGCCGGAGCCCCTGTTGCAGGGAGCGCGGCAGGAGGTGATCGAGTGCCAGGCCTGCTCCTCGTTGGTCTCGCTCGGAAGTGCGTCGAGGCTCGTGAACAGGATGCTCTGGCCCGACTTGATCGTCGGCGGCTTCATCAGGCTGGTCGGGAATCCCCGCTGGGCCGTGAAGCCGCCGTTCAGGTAGGTGAAGCTGCGGATGTCGATGCCGCTCTTGGGAACCCGCTTGGCGCTGCGAAGCTTCCGCGGGTTGGCGAGCCCCAGGTTCTTGTTGGCCTTGTAGTCGATGTTCTCCTCGAGGCGCCGGTGGGTCAGGGCTCCGCCCTCGTCGTACATCGCCTTGACCGCGGCGGCGTCGTCGAACGGATCCTTGGCGTTCGGGTCCGGGTGTCCCGGGACCCAGGAGACGGGCATGATCCCCATCGACTCGTACCAGGACGCCTTGCTGACGTCGTAGGTCACGTTGATGAAGACCCTGTCGCCCTTCTTCAGGCTGATCCGCCAGTCGCGGGGGGTCGCACGCATCGCAACGTCCCAGCTCACCGCGCCGGCGGGCTCGTAGTACTTCGCGTCGGAGCGGAACAGGTCCTTGATCTCGGAGGGGTCGTCGCCCGCCGTCGATCCGGGGTCGGCGCCGTCGCGCGCCACCATCATCTTCACGTTCTCGCCGCCGGGATGGAGGTGCCCGCCGGTCCACACGAGCGTCGCCCCCTGGTTGTTGTTGACCGTCCACTGCCGCGAGGCGTTGCTGATCTTCGAGCGCTCCTCGTAACCGGGGACGGACGGATCGGTCGGGACGTCGTCGGGGAAGGTCCACTTGCCGTCGCCGTCGAGGTCGAACCCCTTCTCGGCGTCGAAGACCGGGTAGATCTGCGGACTGCCGGCGACGTCCATCCACTGGACCTTGGTCCCGATGATGTCGGTCCTGGCGGGAGTCGTCTGGGGGACCCAGTCGATCTCCCAGGTCAGGTAGACCTGACGGTTATCGGACGCGCCGAGGTTGTGGAGCATCTGGTTGATGTACCAGTTGCCGTCGGCATCGGCCGGAAATCCGTAGCCCTTCGGCATCGACGCGATCGTCTTCTCCTCACCGGAGGCGAAGGTCGGACCGCCGTTGGGCGCGATCCAGACGACGTGGTGGAGGTGCAGGTCCCAGACCGAGGGAGTGACGAGCTTGCCGCTCGGCTTGATCTCGAGCATGCTCGGCTTGAAGCGGGTGACGAAGCCCTTGGCGTCGGAACCGGCGTTGAAGATGTCGGCGCTGCCCGGGCCGCTGACGACCTCGGCGTGGGGGCAGGTCTTGGTCGTCGAGAAGTCGTTGATGTTCTGACCGGGATGGATGTCGATCGCGTCGGTCCGGCAGGAGTAGGTGGTCATGCCCGGATAGGACGCCGCCTTCAGCACCGGCTCGCCCGCGCTCGCCGGCGCGGCGACCACCAGAGCGACGAATGCCGCCATGCAGGCGGCGGTGAACGACTTACCCGGAACGAGCTTCTCCCAATTCATGTGGTGCATTCTTGCGCATCGGCCGGGTGGGTGTTGCAGGTTGCCTCTGAGTCAACATCGAAAGTCGCTCTCAGATGTCCTCGGGGACCATCCGGATCGCGCCGCTGGGGCACTCGGCGACGCAGATTCCGCACCCCTTGCAGAAGTCGAGGTCGATCTCGTAGCGCTCGCCCGGACGGCCGAGCTTGATGACCGCGTTGTCGGGGCAGACGCCGAAGCAGTTGTCGCAGGAGAAGCAGTTCCCGCACGACATGCAGCGGCGCGCCTCGAACAGCGCCGTCGAGGCGTCGTGGCCGGCGACGACCTCCGCGAAGTTGTCCTGCCTGCGGACCGCGTCGAGCCGCGGCCGGTGGGTCCGGTCGGCGTCGGCGTAATACCAGGTGTTTAGGGTCTCGAAGCCGGCCAGATCCGGCTCGCGCCGCTCGGCGAGCTCGGAGCCGCGCAACCAGGCGTCGATGCCGTCGGCGGCTCGCCGACCATGCCCGACGGCGACGGTCACCGAACGCTCGGCCGGGACCATGTCTCCCCCGGCGAAGATGCCCGGGCGACCGGTCATCAGATCCGGGCCGACGGCGACGACCCCGTCGTCGACCTCGATCCCGGCGACGTCCTCGACCAGCGAGAGGTCGCAGTCCTGGCCGAGCGCGAGGACGACGGCGTCGGCTTCGAGCTCCTCGAGCTCGCCGGTCGGCTGCGGGAAGCCGGACTCGTCGAGCTCCATCCGCTCGAGCATCAGGCGACCCTCGTCGGCCCGCTTGATCGTCGACAGCCAGCGCATCAGCACGCCCTCCTCGGCGGCCTCCTCGACCTCCACGTCGTGCGCCGGCATCTGCTCCCGGGTGCGCCGGTAGACGACGACCGCGTCAGACGCCCCGAGCCGCTTGGCCGTCCGGGCGGCGTCCATCGCCGTGTCGCCGCCGCCGTAGACGGCGACCGTGCGCCCGAGCAGCGGCCGCTCTCCGGCCTCGACGCCGTGCAGCATCGAGACGGCGTCGAGCACGTGCGCGGCCGTGGCGGCGGGGACGTAGGCCCGCTTGCCGATCTGCGCTCCGACCGCGAGGAACGTCGCATCGAAGCCCTCGGCGAGCGCGGCCTCGGCATCGGTGACCCTGGCGTCGAGCTCGAGCTCGACGCCGAGGTCGAGGATCCGCTGCACCTCGGCGTCGAGGATCTCCCGCGGCAGCCGGTAGCGGGGTATCCCCCAGCGCATCATCCCGCCGCTTTGAGCCTCGGCCTCGCGGATCGTCACGTCGTGCCCCCGGAGTCGCAGGAAGTAGGCGGCGGCGAGCCCCGACGGGCCGGACCCGACGACGAGAACGCGCTTGCCCGAGTCCGGCGCGGGAGCCGGCAGCCTCCAACCGTGCTCGATCCCGGCGTCGCCGAGGAAGCGCTCGACCGAGTTGATCCCGACCGCCTCGTCGAGCTGCCCGCGGTTGCAGGCCGTCTCGCAGGGGTGGTAGCAGACCCTCCCCATGATCGCCGGGAACGGGTTGTCGGCGACGATCCGGCTCCAGGCGCGCTCGTAGCCCTCACCGCCCTCCTCGGCCTCATACAGCCACTCCTGCACGTCCTCGCCGGCCGGGCAGGCGTGATTGCACGGCGGCAGCCGGTCGATGTAGACGGCCCGCTCGGTCCGCCAGCTGCCGGTCTTGTTGGCGAGGCTCGAGCCGACGTCGAGAGTGATCGCGAAGGGCTTCTCCATCACCCCTCCCCCGCGTCGGCGAGCAGCCCGTAGCGGGCGATGTTGCGATCGGCTCCGGCCTGGATCCGGTCGATCACGTCGCGGTTCTCGGCCGGCGAGAACAGGTGGGCGAACCGCTTCTGGCGCTTCAGGTACTCGGTGACCGGCTGCCGGCGCCGGATCCTCGAGACGGCTGTGACCTCGCCGTGCTCGGCTTCGAAGACCGGGAACAGCCCCGTCTCCTTGGCGAGCCGGGCGAGCAGGATCGTGTCCTCGGAGGCGGAGCCCCAGCCGAGCGGGCAGGGGACGAACGCATGGATGTAGCGCGCGCCGCGCATCGCCATCGCCCGCTCGACCTTGGCCTCGAGATCGCGGGGCTCGGCGACCGTCGCCGTCGCCACGAAGGGGATCCCGTGCGCCATCGCGATCGCCGGCACGTCCTTGCCCTGGCCGAACGCGTTCCCGGGCTCGGTTCCGACCGGCTTCGTGTTCGCGGTCCGCGCCGCCGGCGGGGTCGCTCCGGACCGCTGGACGCCGGTGTTCATGTAGCCCTGGTTGTCGTAACAGATGAACAGAACGTCGTCGTTGCGCTCGAACATCCCCGAGAGGCAGGCGAAGCCGATGTCGACCGTGCCACCGTCGCCCGCCTGGCCGACGACGCGGACGTCGTCGCGGCCCTTCGCCTTCATCGCCGCGGCCATGCCGGCGGCCACGGCGGGAGCGTTGCCGAACAGCGAGTGGATCCAGGGCAGCTGCCACGACGATTCCGGGAACGGGGTCGAGAAGACCTCGAGGCAGCCGGTCGCGTTGGCCGCGATCATCCGGCCGCCGCTCGCGCGCATCGCCGCGTCGAGCGCGTAGCGGGCGCCGAGCGCCTCGCCGCAGCCGCGACATGCCCGATGCCCTGAGGTGAGCGTGTTCGAGCGGTCCATCCGCGCCTGAACCGACCGCTCCTCGGTGTCGAGGAGCCGGTTTCCGACCACGTACGTCCCGGTCTGGTAGCCCTTGATCTGCTGCTCGGCCATGCCCGGTCTCCTCAGTGCGGCCTCGCCGCGACGATGCCGAGCTCGCGGACGATGTTCTCCGCGTGCGGTCCGGGACGGGTGTGATCCCGGATCCGCTCGAGCTCGCGTTCGACGACATCGCGATCGAGATCGAGGAAGTGCAGGGCGCCGGGTTCGAGCCGGTCGGCGAAGACGTCCTCGAAGAGCGCCCGCAGCGAGCGCTTCGTGATCGGGCGGCCGCCGAGGCCGGCGACGATGTCGTGGACCCGGATCCCGAGCCCGTCGAGGGCAAGGCGAACGTTCTGCCCGACGATCCCGCCGGCGCCGACCGCGAAGGCCTTCTCGATCACGACGACCCGCTGCGCCCCGGCGAGTGCGTCGCGGACCTCCTCGAGCGGCCACGGGCGGAAGCACTTGATCCCGAGGACACCGGCCTTCACTCCCTCGTCGCGGAGGTCGTCGACGACGTCCTCGATCGTCCCGAGGACCGAGCCGAGGGCGACGACGACGGTTTCGGCGTCGTCGATCCGGTAGCCGCGCACCAGCCCGCCCGACGGACGCCCGAAGGCGGACTCGAACTCGGCGGCGATCGGCGGGATCGCGTCGAGCGCCTGCAGTTGCTTGGCGTGCATCAGGTAGCGGACCTCGGTGAACGCTTCGGGCCCGACCATCGCCCCGATCGTCACCGGCTCGGCCGGGTCGAGCAGCTGTCGCGGCTCGAACGGGGGCAGGTACTCGTCGACGGCGTCCTGCGCCGGCAGGTCGACCTGCTCGAAGGCGTGGGTGAGGATGAAGCCGTCCATGCAGACCATCACCGGCAGCGACAGCTCCTCGGCCAGCCGGTACGCCTGCACGTGGAGGTCGGCCGCCTCCTGGTTCGTCTCCGCGTAGAGCTGGATCCAGCCCGAGTCGCGCTGCGACATCGAGTCGGAGTGGTCGTTCCAGATGTTGATCGGGGCGCCGATCGCGCGGTTCGCGAGCGTCATCACGATCGGCAGCCCGAGGCCGGAGGCGTTGTAGAGGGCCTCGGCCATGAACAGCAGGCCCTGGCTGGCGGTCGCGGTGTAAGCCCGTGCGCCCGCCGCCGAAGCGCCGATGCAGGCCGACATCGCTGCGAACTCGGACTCGACCATCATGTACTCGCAGGGGGCGAGATCGCCGGTCCGGACGAGGTCGGACAGCGCCTCGACGATGTGGGTCTGCGGGGAGATCGGGTAGGCGGAGATCACCTCCGGCCGGCAGGCGGCGACGGTCCGCGCGACCGCCTGCGATCCCTCGAGCTGCTCAGGCACCGACCAGCCCCCCGATCTCGTCCTCGACCCGGCGATAGGCGGCTTCGGCGCCGGCGACGTTGGCCTCGCCGACGGCGCCCGGAAAGCGCTCGCGGATCGCCTTCGCCACCGATCCGACCGAGACGATCCCCGTGAACGCTGCGAATCCGCCGAGCAGGACGGCGTTGGGGAGCGGCCGGCCGACGTACTCGCGGGCGAGGGCGGTCGCCGGCACCGCCAGGAGGCGCTCGCGGCGGAAGCGCCCCGCGAGGTCGGCGAGGCCGAGCTCGGCGATGTCGCGGCTGCTGTTGATGAGGACGTAGGCATCGGCGCCGAGGCCCGAGAAGAGATCGACCTGATGGACGAGCGTCGGGTCCTGGACGATCAGCGCGTCCGGCTCGGCGATCGGCTCGCGGATCCGGATCGGCTCGTCGTCGATTCGGCAGAACGAGACGACCGGCGCCCCGGTGCGCTCGGAGCCGAACGTCGGGAACGCCTGCGCGTGGCGGCCCTCGTCGAAGGCTGCGACCGAGAGCAACTCGGCGGCGGTGACGACGCCCTGCCCGCCTCTCCCGTGGATCCGTACCTGGAACACCGCAGTCGAAGGTAGTCCGTGCCCCGGCCCACGGCATCGGGGAGCAGTCCCAACCTCCTTCGGTTGTAACTACGGATGGAGACCATCCCGGCCCGCCATAGGTTGAGGCCCGTGGAGCGAGGGACGAGGCGATGAGCGGCACGGGCGAGCGGGAGCGCTGGGTCGTCCCCTTCGCGTCGGGCTCGGCGGCGATGCGCGACCTGCTCGGAAACAAGGGCGCGAACCTCGCCGAGATGACCCGCGTGCTCGGCCCCGAGCGGGTGCCCGGAGGCTTCACGATCACGACCGCAGCCTGCGTCGAATACATGCGCTCGGGAGGCGAGCCGCCGGCGGGCTTCGACGATCAGGTCGATGCCGCCCTCTCGGCCCTCGAGGAGGAGTCGGGGAAGGGCTTCGGCGATCCCGCCGATCCGCTCCTCCTCTCGGTCCGCTCGGGAGCACCCGTATCGATGCCCGGGATGCTCGACACCGTCCTCAACCTCGGCCTCGGCGAGCGATCCGCGGAGGGAATGGCGGCGCGGAACGGCAACCCCCACCTCGCGCTCGACTCGCGGCGGCGGCTCGTCCAGATGTTCGGGGAGGTCGTGGCCGGGGTCCCCGCCGATGCCTTCGAGTCGGCGCTCGGCCGGGCACGCGACGCGGCCGGGGCCAGCTACGACAGCGAGCTCGGAGACGACGAGCTGCGGACGCTGCTCGCCGAGTACCTGGCGATCTACGAGCGCGAGGCCGGCGAGCCCTTTCCCGACGACCCGCGCGAGCAGCTCCGCCGCTCGATCCGCGCGGTCTTCGACTCCTGGAACAATCCACGGGCGTTCACCTACCGGCGGCTCAACGGGATCCCCGACGAGCTCGGCACCGCCGTGACGGTCCAGCGCATGGTCTTCGGCAACACCGGCGAGCAGTCGGGCTCCGGCGTCGCCTTCAGCCGCGATCCCACGTCGGGGGAACCGAGGCCCGACGGCGACTTCCTCGTCAACGCTCAGGGCGAGGACGTGGTGGCGGGTGTCCGTAACACCGAGGACCTCGGAGGGCTCGCGCGGCGAATGCCCGAGGCCCACGCCGAGCTCGTCGCGAGCCTCGAGCGCCTCGAAGCCCACTACCGCGACATCCAGGACGTCGAGTACACGATCGAGGAGGGTCGGCTCTACATCCTCCAGACGCGGAGCGCCAAGCGGCACGCGATGGCCGCCGTCCGGTTCGCGTCCGACGCCCGCCACGAGGGCCTGCTTTCGAAGGAGGACGCGCTGCGGACCGTCGACCCGGCCTCGCTGACGGCCCTCCTGCACCCGGCGATCGAACCGGGCGCCGACTACGCGGTCCTGACCCGCGGGGTGCCGGCCTCGCCCGGCGCGGCGAAGGGCGCGATCGTCCTCACCGCCGCTGCCGCCGAGTCCCGCGCCGCCGCCGGCGACGACGTAGTCCTCGTTCGGCCCTTCACGTCCGCCGACGACGTCGGCGGATTCCACGCCGCCCGCGGGATCCTCACCGCCCAGGGCGGCAAGTCCTCCCATGCCGCGATCGTCGCCCGCGGGATGGGGCGGCCGTGCGTCTGCGGCGCGAGCGAGATGGAGGTCGACGCCGCCGCGGGTACGGTCCGGATCGGCGGGCGCGTGCTCAGCGAGGGGGAAGTGATCGTCATCGACGGCAACGCCGGGACCGTCACCGCCGACGACGTCGAGCTCGTGCGCCCCGGGGTCGGTGCCGCGTTCGCCGAGGTGCTCGGCTGGGCGGACGAGGTCCGCACGCTCGGGGTCCGGGCGAACGCCGACACCGCCGAGGACGCCCGCCACGCCCGCGAGCTCGGCGCCGAGGGGATCGGCCTCTGCCGGACCGAGCACATGTTCTTCGGCGCTGACCGCGAGGAGCTCGTCCGCGAGATGTTCATCAGCGGCGAGCTCGCCCGGCGGGAGCGGGCGGCCGGCGGTCCCGGCGGCCCGCGAGAGGCCGAGTACCGCGAGGGCCTGCGCCGGCTGGGCGAGATCCAGCGCCGGGACTTCGCGGCGCTGTTGGCCGAGATGGCGGGGCTGCCGGTGACGATCCGGCTGCTCGACCCGCCGCTGCACGAGTTCATCCCGGTCTCCGGATTCGAGCGCGAGCTCGCGGAGGCGGAGGCGGCGGGAGACGCCGATGCGATCGCGCGAGCGCGCGAGCGCCGCGACGTCGCCGCCGATCTCGAGGAGGTCAACCCGATGCTCGGCACCCGGGGGGCGCGGCTCGGCCTGGTCCTCGAAGGTCTCTACGAGATGCAGTCGCGGGCGATCGCCGAGGCGGCCCGCGAGGTCGGCGACGCGGCCCGGGTCGAGATCATGCTGCCGCTGATCGCCTTCGAATCGGAGCTGACCACCCTCCGGAAGCGGGTCGAGGCGGCGCTCGCTGAGGTCGTGGGCGAGGACGGTGCGATCCCGATCGGGACGATGATCGAGCTGCCCCGTGCCTGCGTCGTCGCCGGCCGGATCGCCGAGCACGCCGATTTCTTCAGCTTCGGCACCAACGACCTGACCCAGACGACCCTCGGCCTGTCGCGTGATGACGCCGAGAGCGGCTTCCTGCCCGAGTACGCCGCGGGCGGGCTGATCGGCCGCAGCCCGTTCGAGACGATCGATGTCGACGGGGTCGGCGAGCTCGTCTGGATCGCCGCGGAACGCGGTCGCGACGTCAAGCCGGAGCTGAAGCTCGGGATCTGCGGCGAGCATGGCGGCGATCCGGCGAGCATCGACTTCTTCCACGAGGCGGGCCTCGACTACGTGAGCTGCTCGCCCTTCCGGATCCCGGTGGCCCGGATGGCGGCGGCGCGGGCGGCGATCGGCTGATGCCGGGCCGGATCGTCACCGAGATCGAACGCCGGTACGGGCGGCGCGGGAACGAGGTGCTCGAGGCATTGCGGGGGGCGATCGCGGCGAGCGGCGAGGTCCGGCCCGGCGACGTCGACCGGATCGCGGCCGAGCTCGGTCTCCCCCGCGCCCACGTCAACGCCGCGGCCTCGTTCTACTCCGACCTGGCGCCGAGCCCGCACGGGCGCCGCCACGTGCGGGTCTGCACGGGAACGGCCTGCTTCGCGGCAAGCGGCGGCGAGCATCTCGGCGCCGCGTCGGAGGCGCTCGGCGCTCCGATCGGCGGCGTCTCCGACGACGGCTCGGTCTCGCTTCAGCCGGTCTACTGCCTCGGCTACTGCTACGGCGGCCCGGCGGCGCTCGACGGCGAGCGCCCGTGTGCGGGCGCCGATCTCGCCGGCCAGCTCAGCGGCGCCGCCCCGCGCCGCGATCCCGAGGTCCCGATCGCGGTCGACGTGGACGAGCCCGTCGTCCTCGCCGGGATCGCCGGCGGGGGGCCCGAGCCGTGGGCCGCGTGGGAGCGCGTCGCCGGTTCCGACGCGGCCGCGACGATCAGCCGGGAGGTCAACGCCTCCGGCCTCCGCGGGCGCGGTGGCGCCGGCTTCCCCGCGGCGGTCAAGTGGCGGGCGGCGTCGGAGGCGCCGGGCGACGGCCCCCGGTATCTGATCTGCAACGGCGACGAGGGCGATCCGGGCTCGTTCGTCGACCGCCTGCTGATGGAGCGCGATCCGCAGCGGATCCTCGCCGGGATGGCGCTGGCTGCGATCGCCTCCCGGTCCACCCACGGGATCGTCTACGTCCGCTCCGAGTACCCGCACGCCCGCGACGCCCTTCGCGCCGCGATCGCCGACGCCCGCGCCGCCGGCCGCCTCGGCGGGAAGACCGGCTTCGACGTCGAGGTGTTCGAGGGCGCCGGCTCCTACGTCGCGGGCGAGGAGACGTCGCTGATCCACTCGGTCGAGGGCCTCCGCGGCGAGGTCGCCGCGCGTCCGCCCTACCCGACCGAGCGCGGCTACCTGCATCGCCCGACCGTGGTCAACAACGTCGAGACGCTGGCGTCGATCCCGTGGATCGTCGATCGCGGCGGCGACGCCTACGCCCGGCTGGGCGTCGGCGACAGCCGCGGCACCAAGGTCGTCTGTCTGAACGAGAGGTTCCGGCGCCCCGGCGCCTACGAGGTCGAGCTCGGGACGTCGCTGCGGCGCATCTTCACCGAGCTCGGCGGCGGGCTCCGCGACGGCGGTGAGCCCGGAGCGATCCAGGTCGGCGGCCCGCTCGGCGGGTTCATCGGACCCGACGACCTCGACACGCCGCTGACCTTCGAGGCGATCAGCGAGATCGGAGCGGATCTCGGTCACGGCAGCCTGATCGCGATCGACGAGCGGATCGGACGCGAGGAGCTGCTCCGCCACTTCTGGAACTTCGCGGCGGCGGAGAGCTGCGGCACCTGCGTCCCTTGCCGGCTCGGCACGGGACGCGGGCTCGAGCTGGCCCGGGCCGACGGCGACTCGGCCGGCGCGGAGGGCAGCGACGAGATGCTCGAAGCGATGGAGCGCGGAAGCCTCTGCGCATTCGGGCGCAGCGTCCCGCCGGTCGTCCGCAGCATCGACCGCGTCTATGGGAGCCGGGGATGAGGGTCACCGTCGACGGCATCGCGGTCGAGGTCGCCGATGGCTCGCGCCTGCTCGATGCGGTTCGCGCCGCCGACGTCGAGTTGCCGTCGCTTTGCGCCGACCCGCGACTGGAGCCGTACGGCTCCTGCCGGACCTGCATGGTCGCCGTCGACGGCGTCGTCGATCCGGTACCCGCCTGCACGACGCCCGCGACGGATGGCGCCGTCGTCAGCACCGGAGACGGGGACGCGTTCGCGATCTCGAGGACGTCGCTGGAGCTGATCGTCGGCCAGCTCCCCGGGCCCCCCGCCGAGGGAACCGAGCTCGCCGATGCCTGCGACCTGCTCGGCGTCAGCGACAGCCGCTTCGGCGGCGTCCGTGCCGGCGCCGTCGACTCCTCGCATCCCTACATCACCTACGACCCGCAGCTCTGCATCGCCTGCGCCCGCTGCGTCCGGATCTGCGACGAGGTCCAGGGCAGCTTCGCGCTCGCGATGGTCGGCCGCGGCGCCGACACCGTGATGGCGCCCGGCACCGGCGGGCCGTGGACCGAGTCCGATTGCGTCTCCTGCGGCGCCTGCGCCGACACCTGCCCGTCGGGTGCGATCGCGACGATCGAGCGCCCGGCGGAGGCGTCCGCCGAGCGGACGACGACCACGACCTGCGGCTACTGCGGCGTCGGCTGCACGCTCGACGTCCTCACGTCGGGCGACGACGTCGTCGAGATCAGGCCGAACCGCGCCGCCCCCGTCAACCGCGGCCATGCCTGCGTCAAGGGCCGCTTCGCCCACGGATTCGTCCGCTCGCCCGACCGGCTCCGCCGGCCACTGATCCGCCGCGACGGCGAGCTCGTCGAGACGACCTGGGAGGAGGCGATCGGCCGGGTCGGGGGCGAGCTCGGGCGGATCATCTCCGAGCACGGGCCCGACGCCGTGGCTGCGATCTCCTCGGCCCGGGCCACCAACGAGGAGAACTACCTGATGCAGAAGCTGATGCGGGTGGCCGTCGGCACCAACAACGTCGACAACTGCGCCCGGATCTGCCACGCGCCCTCGGCCGCCGGGCTCGTCGCCTCCTTCGGCCTCGCCGGCGGCACGAACCCGTTCGAGGACTTCGACCGCGCCGACGTCTTCCTGCTCTGCGGATCGAACCCGACCGAGGCGCATCCGGTCGTCGGCGCCCGGATCAAGCAGCGGGTCATCGCCGGCGCCGGGCTGGTGGTCGTCGATCCCCGCCGGATCGAGCTCGCCGACTTCGCGGACGTCCACCTGCGCCCGCGGCCGGGGACCAACGTCGCCGTCTTCAACGGGCTCGCCGCCGAGCTGATCCGCGCCGGCCGGATCGACGAGGCCTTCGTCGCCGAGCGAACCGAGGGCTTCGACGAGCTTCGGGAGCTCCTCGCCGCCTACCCGCCCGAGGCCGTCGAGGAGATCTCGGGCGTGCCCGCCGACGATCTCGTCCGCGCCGCCGAGCTCTACGGCGAGGGCGAGGCGAGGGCGATCGTCTGGGGACTCGGGATCACCGAGCACGCGCACGGCACCGAGGGCGTTCGAACCCTCTGCAACCTGGCGGCGCTGACCGGGAGCGTCGGCACCGCCGCCGGCTGCGGCGCCAATCCGCTGCGCGGTCAGAACAACGTCCAGGGTGCCTCCGACATGGGTGCGATGCCCGACGTCCTCCCCGGCTATCAGAAGGTCGCCGACCCGGAGCCGGCCGAGCGTTTCGCCGCCGCCTGGGGAGTCCCGATCCGGCCCGAGCGCGGGCTGCGGATCCCGGAGATGTTCGACGCGGCGGTCGCGGGCGAGCTGAAGGCGCTGATCGTCTTCGGCGAGGACATCGTCCAGACCGATCCCGACTCGACCCACGTGCGGGCCGCGATCGACGCCTGCGAGCTCGTCGTCTCGCATGAGATCTTCCTGTCGGAGACGGCCGCGCTGGCCGACGTCGTCCTTCCCGCCGCCTCGTTCCTCGAAAAGGACGGGACGTTCACGAACTTCGACCGGCGGGTCCAGCGGGTCCGCCCGGCGCTCCCGCCCCCGGGCGAGGCGAAGCCGGACTTCGCGATCATCAACGCGGTCGCCGGGGCCCTCGGCTCCGACCTCGGCTGCCCGGAGCCGGCCGATGCGTTCGACGAGATGGCGTCGCTGACGCCGACCTTCGCCGGGCTCTCCCACCGCCGCATCGACGGCGAGGGGCCGCTCGCATGGCCATGCCGCTCGGCCGACGGTCCCGACGAGCGCCGCCTCTACGAGCACGGCTTCGCGACCGCGAGCGGCCGGGCGCAGCTTGCGGCCATCCCGTATCGCCCCTCGGGCGAGGAGCCGGACCCCGACTTCCCGCTCCTGCTCGTCACCGGCCGGCGCCTCGAGCACTACAACGCCGGGACGATGACGAGACGGACGGGCAACCTCGAGCTCGTGCCCGAGGAGCTGCTCGAGCTCAATCCCGACGACGCGACCGGCCTCGGCGTCCGCGACGGCGACCGGGTCCTGGTCGCCAGCCGCCGCGGCGAGATCGAGGTCACCGCCGACGTCACCCGCCGGGTGTCCCCGGGTCAGGCGTTCATGGCGTTCCACTTCCCCGAGGCCGCGGCGAACCTGCTGACCTCCCAACACACCGACGAGACCACCGACTGCCCCGAGTACAAGGTGACCGCAGTCAGGGTGAGGAGCAGCCGATGACCGACGAGCGACCCGCAGCATCGTCCTTCGACGCGCTGATGCCGCCGCAGATCGCCGCCAAGGCGACTGACGTCGGCGCCGCCAAGGCCGGGATGCCGACGCTGACGATCTTCGCCCTAGCCGTTCTCGCCGGCGCCTTCATCGCGCTCGGGGCGCTGTTCTCGACGACGGTCGTCGCCGGGGCGGCGGAGGCGATCCCCTATGGAGTGACCCGGGTTCTCGCCGGGCTCGTCTTCTGCCTCGGCCTGATCCTGGTGGTCGTCGCCGGCGCCGAGCTGTTCACCGGCAACAACCTGATCTCGATCGCCTGGGCCGAGCGCAAGGTCTCGACCGGGCGGCTGCTGCGGAACTGGACGCATCGTCTACCTCGGGAACCTGACCGGGGCGCTGGCCACGGTCGGGCTGATGTTTCTCAGCGGCCAGTACGAGTTCGGGGACGGCGCGATCGGCTCGACGGCGCTGGCGGTCGCCGATGTGAAGGCGTCGCTCGGCTTCGGACACGCGCTCGTCCTCGGGATCATGTGCAACGCGCTCGTCTGCCTGGCGATCTGGATGACCTACGGCGCCCGCACGGTGACCGACAAGATCCTCGCGATCCTCTTCCCGATCACCGCGTTCGTCGCCGCGGGCTTCGAGCACAGCGTTGCGAACATGTACTTCCTCCCGATCGGGCTCGCGATCAAGCAATGGGGCTCGGACTCCTTCTGGGCGACGAGCGGCCTCGCCCCTTCCGACTTCGGCGGACTGACGGTGCACGACGCGATCGTCGACAACCTGATCCCAGTCACGATCGGGAACGTGATCGGCGGCGCGGTGATGGTCGGGATCGTCTACTGGGTCATCTACCTGCGTCCCCGCGCCGACGCAGCGGTTCGCCGCTAGCGCCGCCCTCGAGCTCGCGCGGCTTGACGTAGCCGGTCAGCTGAGCGGTCCCGGGACCGAGCTCTGCCCACGACCCGGGAACGGCGAGGGTCACCAGGGCCGCCGTCGGGAGCTTGCCGGTGAGGCGCTCACGATCTTGGTCCGCGGATGCGAGCAGCAGCGTGAGATCCTGGAGCGCGGGCTGGTGGCCGATGAGCATCACCGTCGCCTCGGCGGCGGGAACGCGGCGCAGGATCTCGAGCAGGCGCTGCGCCGAGGCCTCGTAGATGCCGGCCTCGAACTCGACCCGCGGCGGCCGCTCGGCCGGAAACCCCGCCGCGACGAGCTCGAGCGTTTCGCGCGCCCGGGTGGCCGGGGAGCAGAGGACGAGGTCGGGTCCGATGCCGTGCTCGCGCACGTAGCCGGCGATCGCCGCCCCGGCCCGGCGACCGCGCGGCGCGAGCGTGCGATCGCGGTCGGGCAGCGAGGAATCGTCCCAGCTCGACTTGGCGTGCCGGAGCAGGTACAGCCTCCTGGCCCCGGATGGAGACGGGTCCCGCTGCACGCCGGTGGCGGGGGCCGGCCCCGGGGACCGCGGCGCTGCCCGAAACTCGGCGCCGGCGGTCGGGTCGACGACGCTGGAGCCGCCGTCGACCGGAATCGCCGCGCCGGTCACGTAGCTCGCCCCGTCGCCGGCCAGAAAGGCGACGACCGCTGCGACCTCGTCCGGCTCGGCGGGGCGCCGCAACGGGTTGTCGCGGTGAGTCAGTTCGTAGGCCTGCTCGCGGTCGATGCCCTGCAGGCGCGCCACCTCGTCCATGTCGCGATCGCCCATCGGAGTGCGCACCCAACCCGGATTGACGCAGTTCGCCCGCACGCCGACCGGCCCGTAGTCGTTGGCGAGCGATTTCGTCAGCATCACGAGGCCCGCCTTCGAGGTCGAATAGGCGGCCCACCCCGGACCCGCGCGCTCACCGTTGACGGATGCGACGTTGACGATCGATCCCCGTCTTTCGATCAGCGACGGCAGCGCCGCCCGCGACATCAGGAAGGCGCCGGTCAGGTTCGTCCGCATCACCCGCTCCCACCCCTCGGGCGTCTCCTCCAGCACCGGGGCGCCGTCGCCGATCCCCGCGTTGTTGACGAGGAGGTCGATGCCGCCGAAGTGCTCCCCGGCGGTGTGGGCGACCGCCTCGGCGGATGCCGGATCGCCGACGTCGCCGGCGACCGCGACGGCATCGCCGCCCTCGCGGCGGATCCCGGCCACGGCGCGCTCGATCGCATCCGCGCCCCGGGCGCAAAGCACGACGCCCCATCCGTCGGCGGCAAGCAGGCGCGCCACAGCGAGGCCGATGCCGGTGCCCGCGCCGGTGACGATCGCCGATCGGCTCGGTGCGCTCATCGTCGCCGATCATAGGCGCGCCGCTCCGATGGCGAGAACCGTTCGCCGGGACGTCACTCCCAGCCACCACGACGACACACCGCCGCACTTCCGCCCCCGGCCGGGGCCGCTTAGGGTCAGCTCATGGAATTCGGCTTCGTGCTCGCGATCGTGCTCGCTCTCGGGTTCGCGGTCACCAACGGTCTCCACGACGCTTCGAACGCGATCGCGACGCTCGTCGCCACCCGAGCAGCGCGGCCGCTTCAGGCGATCGTCCTCGCCGCCGTCTTCAACCTCCTCGGGCCGCTCCTGGTCGGTGCCGCGGTCGCCGACACGATCGGCGGGATCGTCACCGTGGGGCCGGCCGAGGCGGCTGCGGTGATCGGCTCCGGTCTCGCCGCCGCGGTCACCTGGAACCTGGCCACCTGGAGGCTCGGGATCCCGTCGAGCTCCGGGCACGCGCTGGTCGGCGGGCTGGTCGGTGCCGCCCTCGTCGCCGGCGGTCTCGGCGCGGTGAACTGGGGCGGGCTCGACGGCATCCACCCCGTCGGCGTCTTCGGGACGCTGATCGCGCTCGCGATCAGCCCGGTGCTCGGCGCCATCGGCGGGCTCATCGCGATCAGGGCGATTCGCCGCCTGCTGCGACGCGGGACGCGGCGCTGGCGCGGGCCGGTGATCGACGGCGAGTGGCTGATGTCGGCGGCGCTCGCGTTCAGCCACGGTGCGAACGACGCCCAGAAGTCGATCGGCATCGTCGCCGCACTGCTGCTCGCCGACGGTCAGATCGACTCGCTGGCGGCGCCGACCTGGGCGACGATGGCATGTGCCCTCGCGCTGACGGCGGGAACGACGCTCGGCGGCTGGCGGATCATCCGCACCGTCGGCAGACGCATCTATCGGATCCAGCCGGTCGAGGGCCTGGCGAGCCAGACGGCGTCCTCGACGGTCATCCTCGGCGCCTCGATCGTCGGCGGGCCGACCGCGACGACCCAGGTGGTGGCGTCGTCGATCGTCGGGATCGGAGCGGGCAGGCGACGCCTCCATCACGTTCGGTGGATGATCGTCCGGCAGATGGGACTGGCCTGGCTGATCACGATCCCGGCGTCCGCCATCCTCGCGATGGCCGCCTACGGGATCTGGGAGACGGTGGCGTGAAGCTGACGCGCTGGTTCCTTCCCGATGAGCCCGACGTCGTCGCGCTCCTGCGGGCGCAGCTCGCGATCACGATCGAAGGCCTCGACGCCTACGTCGGGTGGGCAACCGGCGAGGACGCCGCGGCACAGCGCCTCACCGACGCCGAGGCTCGCGGCGATGTCGCCAAGCGCGAGCTGCTGACCGAGCTCAGAGCGGCCTTCGTCCTCCCCTTCGAGCCCGAGGACGTCTTCACCCTGTCCCGTGCGATCGACTGGATCCTCGATCTCACCTGCGACCTCGTCGCCGAGGCCGAGGTGATGGACTGCGAGCCCGATCCCGGCATCGCCGAGATGGCGCGGATCCTCGCCGGCGGCGTCCGCCGGCTCGACGAGGCGGTCGCCTCGCTCGGCGAGGACGGCGGCGAGGAGACGACCGAGCGCGCCGAAGCGGCGATCCAGTCCCAGCACGAGCTCGAGGTCGCCTACTACCGAGGCATGGCCGCGCTCCTCGAGGTCGAGGATCGCGGCCGGCGGATCGCCCTGCGGGAGCTCTACCGGCGCTCGTCGCAGATCGCCAACATCGTCGTCGACGTCGCCGAGCGGCTGATGTATGCCGTCATCAAGCAGAGCTGACGCGTAGGGTTTCCGCCGATGAAGCTCTACACCTGCGGACAGCGCGATCACGCCGGCAAGCTCGGACACCCGTGCGGGCGTGCCGCCGACGCGCTCCGCGACGCCGGCCACGAGTTCGAGATCGAGACCGTCGAGGGCTACCGGCTGTTGCCGTGGACCCGCCGCGGCAAGCGCGAGGAGATCCGCGCCGTCTCCGGTCAGGACAACGTGCCGGTCCTCGTGGCCGACGACGGCGAGGTCGTCAGCGGCTCCGGCACGATCGCGCGCTGGGCGCGCGAGCACCCCGCGAGCTAGCGACGGAGTCGCGAACGCACCGGCAGTCGCCGGCAACGGCGACCGCCGGCCCGCCCCTGCCGCTCAGCGCTGCGCGAACTCGAGGACCTGCTGGAACGTCGGGCGGTTCGTCGTCGGGAATCGCGTCGGCAGCAGTCCCGGTGCGAAGCCGGTCGTGCTGGCCGTGCCGCGCCAGGTCGACGGGTCGCTGCTGCCGAAGTCAGACTCGAGTCCGTCGGCACTGGCGTCGATCGCCGCCCAGAGGGATGCCCGGCAGGCCGCCAGATCGCCCTTGCCGCAGTAGCTGAGGTTGTACTTGCCCTTGACCTTGTCGCCGAGCAGCGTCCTCAGGTCCTTGTCGACGTAGGACTCGCCCGAGAGGCCGCCGAGCCCGCGGACGTTGTTGAGGTCGTCGAGGAGGTCGCCGAAGCGCGCCCCCATGACCGCATCCGCGATCGGCCTCCACGTCCGGTCCATGATCGTCGGGCCGGCCTCGTCGTAGAAGGTGTCGAGGTCGGCGTCGAGCCGCGGAGCGTCGCGCGAGACCCAGTCGTCGAGCAGGTCCACGACCGCCTGATCGCGAGCGCTGGGCGCCGGACCGGAAGCGAGGACGCGGCTGACGACCGGCCAGACCGGCGAGCGCACGTCCTCGGACGCGGCGCGGTTCATGATCCCGACGTTGTCGGTGATCTTCGGCTTCCGCGGCCACTGGTCGAAGACCTCGACCCGGTGTACGGAGCCATACGGTTCATTGTCACCGTGCATGAAGCCCGGAGCCGACTGGTTGTTCCAGTTCAGCAGCAGGCCCCTCGGACCGCCAACCGCGTGCGGGTGCTGGTTGCGGCTCAAGAAGCCCCTCCACTCGTACTTGCCGGTGCCGAGCGTCGGCAACCTGCGATCGAGGTTGCGGGCGCGCCTCGGCAGCTGACCGGACGTGAAGTAAGCCGTCTTGCCGCGCGAGGTGTACGCCCAGTTGAACGTGAAGCCGAACTTGTTGGCGGTCTTCCAGAACTTCTTCGGCGTGCTCGCGTCGCCCTCGGTCATGCCCTTCAGGGCGCCGAGGTTGAGGCCGTCGCGACCGAACGTCGAGCGCTGGCGGGACATCGCGTACGGCTTGCCCCTGACCGTGGCGGTCGCGAACACGGGTCCGTGGACGGTCGTGTCGTAGATGACCGGGTCGCCGTTGAGCAGCCCTGCATCGAACGACTCGAACGCCTTGCACTTGCCCTTGTAGACGTAGTGCGTCGAGTCGCGGTCCGGCTGCGAGCCGTCGGGCTCGCAGAGCTTCTCGGCGAAGACGTCGCGGACGTCGTGGCTGGCCGAGGTCAGGCTCCAGGCGTAGTTTTGGGTCCGCCCGATCAGGATGTACATCGCGAGGCCCGGGACGGCGGCACCCTGCGCCTTGATGCCGGGGCCGTGCAGGTCGATCTGCTGGACGATCTCGGGGTAGTAGTAGCCGAGCTGCGGGCCCATCACCGCGAGCGCGTTGCCGGTCGCCGAACGCTGGGGCGAGGCGACGAGGAAGTTCGATGCCTGTCGGCCAGCCGGCGCGGCCGCCGCCTCGGCGTCGGTCACCGTCGGGTCGACGCTCGTGATCGAGCCGGGGTCGACGACGACCGAGCCCTTCACCTTGCCGCCGGTGATCGGCCCGTAGTCAAAGCGCTTGTTGATCGTCGTCGGCGCCTCCGGGTCGTCGGCGAGCATCACGTCGTCCCAGGCCTTGTATCCCTTGCGGGCGCCGAGCTCGTCCTCGAGCTTGGCGAGCAGATCGGAGTTGGCGGCCTCACCGCCGCCGCCCGCGCCGAAGATCGATCCGATGAAGGCGGTCACCGCGATCACGTCGTTGACGTTCGCCGGCGGCTGGTCGATGTCGTTGGCCTCCCAGTAGGCGTTGATCCCGTCGGCGTAGGCGCGGGCGTCGCTGAGAATCTGCCTGCCGTCCTTGCCGTACTCCCTGACGAGAAGCTTCTTCTGCTTGCTGACCAGCGCCTCGGACTCGGCGCTCGGCACGAAGGACTGGCCGCTCGTGACCAGCGAGAAGGCGTTGAGATTGGGAACGTCGGCGACCGCGGCGCGCGAGGGGCCGCGGCCGAGCGTCAGCAGCAGACCCCGGTCCCGGGCGGTCGTCCAGCCGGCGCCGAACGCCATGTCAGCGCGGGTCTTGCCGTAGACGTGCGGGATCCCGTAGGCGTCGTAGATGAGCCGCAGCCCGGGACGACCGGTGTCCTCCTCGAAGGCGTCGCCGATCGGGGCGAAGTCCTCGGGCAGGAAGTGGTCGGCGATGTCGGACTTGGTGATGTCGTCGCGCAGCGGCGTCAGCCCGCTGTAGAGCGGGAGCTGGTCGGTCGAGTTCGCGGTGACGGGGAATCCGCCGTAGTTGCCCGGAGGCAAGATGTAGCGGGTGATGTCGTCCCCGCTCTTGACGCCGGCCGAGGCCGACGCGGGCACGATCGCGGCGACGGCGATCGCCGCGAACACGAACAGAAACGACCTGACACGACTCACTGCTGCAACTCCCTCTCGCGGCTCCCCGCCGCACTCTCTCCTGGGTCGCGGCGGAGTATTACAAAGGTCGACACGGGCCATGGCGGGTTCCGGAGACGGGCGGAACCGCCTCCTCGGCGCCCGGTCATCCCCCGAGCATCAACCTCCGGCCGATCAACTCGAACAGGCGCGCGGGCAGAACCCTGCGGAGTAGAACGGTCGAGCGCTCGCCGCGGCTGCCCGAGGTCACCCGGCGCGGCGGCCGCCGCGCGGTCACGACCGCGCCGATCGTCTCCGCGACGACCTCCGGGCCGACCGCATCGCGCTCGTCGCTGACCATGATGTCGATGGCCCTGCGGTAGGCCTCGTCGTAGGACCCGGCGCCGGAGCCTCCGGACTCCCGGCGACCGTCGGAGAAACCGCTGCTGATGTTCCCCGGCTCGACGAGCGTCACGTCGACGCCGAACGGCGCGACCTCGTAGGCCAGCGATTCGCTCCAGCCCTCCAGCGCGAACTTGCTCGCCGTGTAGTAGGCCTGAAACGGCAGCGCGAAGACGCCGGCGAGCGAGCTGACGTTGACGATCAGCCCTCTCCCCGCCGCCCGGAGGGCGGGCAACGCCTCGCGCGTCACCCTCACGGTGCCCCAGAAGTTCGTCTCGAACTGGTCCCGCGCGTCGCCGAGCGGCGTCGTCTCGACCGGGCCTGACAGCCCGTAGCCGGCGGCGTTCACGACGACGTCGAGCCGGCCGTGCTCGGCGATGATCGCCGCGATCCCGGCGCGCACGGACTCGTCGTCGTCGACGTCGATCCGGGCGCCGTCGACGCCGGGAGGCGAATCACCACGACGGCTGACGCCCGCGACAGTGTGACCTCGCGCCGCCAACAGCACTGCCGTCGCCGCCCCGATTCCCGAGGAGGCGCCGGTCACGACGACGACCCGGCGTCGTTGCGGGCCGAGCCGGCGCCCTGGGACGAACAGCCCGCTCATTCGCGCCGGCCTCGGCTCGGCACGCCCGCCCTATTCGAGCGGCCCGCGCACCCGGAAGGAGCCCCGCATGAACGGGTGCAGGCGGCAGAAGTACGTGTATGTGCTCCCGCGCTTGATCTTCTTGCCGTTCCGGCCTCGGGGCAGCTCGCCGAGTGGCGGGGTCGTGTAGGTGTTGGAACCGGTCGTGACGTTGCTGTTGAGGCCGGTGCCGTACCCGAGCTGACCCGAGTCGAGGTCCACCGGGCCGTTCGCGAGCGGGTAGCCGATCCCCGATCCCTTGTTGCACGGGGCACGACAGGCTGTGATCGAGTGCCAGGACTGCTGCTCCTGTGGCTGGCTGAAGAGCGCGTCCTCGTTGGTGAAGGTCACGGTCCCGTCCGGCCTGACGACCGGCGGGCGCATGAGCCGGCTGGGGAAGTCGCGAACCGCCGAGAAGCCGCCGTTGTCGAAGAGGTAGCTCTTGATGTCGATGCCCGCAGCGGGGACGCGGCTTCCGGCTCGCAGCTTGCGCGGGTCGGGGAGCTTCAGGTCCTCGCGAGCGTGGGTGTCGACGTTCTCGGGAAGGCGCCTGTGGGTGAGTGCGCCGCCCTGCTCGTACATGGCTCGCACCGCGCCCGCCTCCGTGAACGGATCTCTGGCGTTCGGATCGTCGTTCGGGGTCCAGCCGAGCGAGAGGATGCCCATCGACTCGTACCACGAGGCCCTGCGCACGTTGTAGGTGGCATCGATCGAGACGGTGTCGCCGGGCTCGAGGTGAACCCGCCAATCGCGGCGGGCCACCGTCATCGCGACGTCCCAGCTCACCGCACCGGCCGGCTCGTAGTACTTCGCGTCGGAGCGGAAGAGCGGCTTGACCTCGGCCGGGTCGTCACCATCGATCGTTCCCGCGTCGGGCCCGTCGCGAGCCACCTGCAGGTCGACGTGGAGGCCGCCCGGGTGCAGATGGCCTCCGGCCGTCGAGCAGGGTGATCCCGTCGGTGAAGCTCTCGGGCACCGTCCACGACTCGTTCGGGCTCACCTTGCCGAGTTCCTCGTAGCTCGGGTCCGCCGGGTTGGTCGAGACGTCCTCGGGGAACTTGAACTTGCCGTCGCCGTCGTGGTCGAACTCACGCTCGGCATCGAAGACCGGGTAGGCGCCGCCGTTGGCGACGTCCATGAAGGTGCCCCGGATCCTCGAGATGTCGGTCCGGGCGGGCTCAGTCTGGGGGACCCAGTCGATCTGCCAGGTCAGGTAGACCTGCCGGCCGGGCTGGGCGGTGAGGTTGTGGAGCATGTGGACGAGGCCCCAGTTGGCGGTCGCCTCGAGCTCGATCCCGTAGCCCTGAGGGAGCATCGCGATCGTCTTCTCCTCGCCCGCCGCGAGCACGCCTCCGCTCGGGGGAAGCCAGACGACATGGTGCAGGTGCAGGTCCCAGACCGCCGGCGTCACCAGCCTGCCGCTCGGCTTGATCTCGACCATGCTCGGCTGGAAGCGGGTGAGAAAGCCCTCGGCGTCGGAGCCCGCGGCGAAGACGCTCTCGTCCAGCGGTCCCTTGACGGCCTCGGCATGCGGGCAGGCCTTCGTCAGCTCGTAACGGTTCAGATTCTGCCCCGGCTGCAACGTGATCGCGTCGGTGCGGCAGTTGAACGTCGTCGTGCCCGGATAGGTCGACGGCTTCAGGACCGGAAGCTTGGCCGCGGCCGGTGCCGCGAGGACGAGGAGGGTCAGGGCCGACGCGAGCAGCGCGGGCAGAAGACGACGCATCGAACCATTGTGCATGAAATGTCGGTCGGGTGTGCCGGCCTCCGCTCAGATCATCCGTCCGGCTCGATCAGCCCGTAGTTCCCGTCGTAGCGAAGGTAGATGACCCGAGCGCGTCCGGATTCCTCGTCGACGAAGTAGAGGAATCGGTGATTGAGCTCGTTCATCTCGGCGACGACGTCCTCGATCCGGCGCGGCTCCGGGCCGCGGCTGTCCTCGCGGACGATCCCATCTTCATCCGGACCATCCCAGCCCGTTCCGAGGGGGCCGATCACGCCGGTCCCTGCGTCGTCGCGCCGGTAGACGACCGCGTCGACCTCCGCATCGGCGTCCCGATACAGGAAGAAGTCGTGGTCGAGCATCTCCATCTCGGCCGCTGCCCGGACGGCGTCCATCTCGCCGATCGCGAAGCTCTTCTTCCGAACGATCTCGCGCTCGTCCGGGGGCCGCAGGAAATGAGCGGGGCGAACCTCTGCGGAATCGCCGTGTCGGTATTCCCCCGGGGTCTGGGACGACCCGCGGTCGCGCTCGCTCACGCGCCGCTCGACGAACGACCGTAGCTGGCGCTCGAGCCGCTGAGCGAGCTGATCGACGGCCATCGTCATGTCGTAGCTCGCGACGTGCGCGCGGATCGCCCTGCCGTCGAGGAGCACCTCCCCCTCGGCCCGGGCCGGCCGGTCGATCCGCGGGTTCGCCTCCATCCGGAGGACGACGTGTCCGCGCAGGAACCGCGTGTTCACGTAGCGCTCGAGGCCGCCGATCTTCTCCGCGGCCAGCTCTCGCGCTCCATCCGGGACATCGCCGCGAACGGTTACGTCGACCTCCATCGGCTACTTGGCCTTCTTCGGCTTCGCCGCGGCCTTCGGCTTCGCCTTCGCGCGGGTCGTCTTCGGCTTCGCCTTCGCGGCGGCCTTCGGCTTCGCCTTGGCGCGGGTCGTCTTCGGCTTCGCCTTCGCGGCGGCCTTCGGCTTCGCCTTGGCGCGGGTCGTCTTCGGCTTGCCGGTCAGCTTGCGCCCGACCTCGTCGAGATCGTCGACCAGCGTGCCACGCACCCTGCGAAGGTTGCTGCGCGCGTCCTTCAGGGTCTTGTCGAGATCCTTGACGAGCACCTTGCTGCCGCGGCTGAGATCGCCGCGCAGTTCCTTGAGCGCATCCTGCGCCGCGGTGATCGCATCGTCGAGTCGATCGACGGGCTTTGAGTTCTTCGTGCTCGCCGACTTGGCCGCGCGAGATCGAGAGGTCGTCCTGGTAGCCATCGTGGGCTCCTTCCGGTGGGTTCCGTCCACCCTAGGCGCCCGAGCCCGTTCGGTGCATCCGTGATCCCTACGGGGAAGCCCGATGTAGGGTGAATCGATGAGGCGAGCGGCGGATCGATTCCGGATGCCGGCTCAGACGAGCCCGCCCCTGAGCTTGAAGTCGCCCGCGGGAAGCGCCGCCGCGGCGAAGCTTCCCCGCACTCTGCCGACGGGATCGAGCGGAAGGCCGACCCCTCGGCCTCCGGCCCGGTTTCAGGTGCCGGCGTAGATGTCGACGCGCTCCGCGGGGAGGTGGCCGGGACCCGCCTCGATCTCGCGCAGCTCACCGGCGAGGGCCGCGCCGATCGCGCTCCAGGTGTAGCGGCGCTCAGCCTCGCCGCGGGCGGCAGCGCCGCGCAACCGGCGCTCGCTGGGGTCGTTGACGGCCTCGAGCATCGCCCGTCCGAGGGCTTCTCCATCGTCGGGCTCGACCAGCCAACCGTTATGCCCGGCGTCGACGATGTTCGCCGGGCCGCCGCGGGCGACGGCGATCGGCGGCACAGCGCAGGCCATCGCCTCGACCAGGACCTGACCGAACTGCTCACGCACCGAGGCGTGAACCATGATGTCGGCTGCGTTGAGAAAGCCCGGGAGCGCATCCTGGGCATGCCAGCCCGCCAGGAAGACATCATCGAGTCCGAGCCGGGCAACGGTCTCGATCGGATGCTCGCCCTCCCATTCCCCGGGGAAGCCGCCGAGCAGGACCAGGGCTGTCGCCGTGCCGAACCGGGGCCGGACGGCGGCGTAGCTCTCGATCAGCAGCGTCAGCCGCTTGACCTCGGTGAAACGGCCGCTGTAGAGCAACGTCGTCCCCTCGAGGGGCGTCAGATCGGAATCCGTGTAGCGGACGCTGCCGGGATCGCCCTGAGGGCGCCAGCCCTGTGGGTCCTCGACAAGGTGCCGCCTCCACGTCGCCCTTCGATCACCTGGGCGCGGCGCGAAGCGCGGGTCGAAACCGTTCGGGATCAGGATGAACCGCTCGGGGTCGAGGTCGAGGAGGCGGGCGGCACGCTTGCAGCCCTCGGGGCTGTTGACGACGATCCGCGCACAGGCGCCGGCCCAGTCGCAGAGGCGCTCGACCCAACGCTCGGCGTGGTGCCAGTCGGGGCGCGGCTCGGTCGCGATCCGCTCGAGCATCAAGAGCTCCGAACCATGGATGTGGCCCAGCACCGGGATGTCCGGATAGGCCCGCGCTGCGGCTTCGTTGATCGGCGTCAGGTGGTGCAGGTAGAGCATCTCCGCCTGGCCGGCGCCGGCGCCGGCCAATGCGCGCTCCCAGGCTCCGACCTGCACCTCGAACGCCTCGTCGTCGAGGCTGGCGAAGACAGGGTCTTCGGCCCCGGGCCGATCTTCGTAGGAGGCATGGATCGGGGCAGAGCCCGGGCCACCGTCGTGGAGCAGCGGCTCCCCGGACCGGACGGAGTCGGTGAAGTCGACGGCGACCAGATCGCGACCGGCGAAGAAGCTGTTCGCGTCGGCGTGAGTGCCGAGGTCTCGGCGCGAGCCGGCGAGCAGCCTGACGTCGACCCGGTGGCGCTCCAGCTCCGCGGCGATCGCCCGGCAGGCGTGCGCCGAACCACCCCGAGGCGAGAAGTAGAACCCCATCAGAAGCGCAATGGGGTTCTTGTACATCCATGTCGAGGCTAGCGCGGTCGAGCGATCGCCGCGGAAGCAGCGCGCGGTCAGCGGCCGGCGAATGTGATCGCGGTCGAGATCGCGCGACCGCCCGGCAGGTCGGCGCCGTGCTCCTCACGGGGAAAGTTCGCCAGCTCGCCGGCGACCAGCAGCGAGGCGGAGCCGCCCCCATCGAGGTTGATCGCCTCGCCCGCTCCCAGCCCAACCATCGTCGTCGCCAGCTCGCGGAGCGTCATCCCCGCGTCAGCGTCGCTGCGGCCGTCGCAGACGACGGCGATCAGATCGGACGGGGATATCCCAAGCGCGGCCCGCGGATAGCGACCGCGGGTGATGTCGGAGTCGAACTGATGAGCACCCGCAGAGAAGCCCTCAGGGTCGGACTCCTTCTCGAGCCGGCTGCTGCCGCCGGCGACGAGCATCGGGCCCGCCTGGAGCAGGTCGCCATGGGGCTCGGGCTCATATTGATCCCGACGGCCGCAGCTGATCGAGTCTCCATCGATGTGCAGACAGGCGCGAGTGCGGTCCCAGGGAGGGTCGAACGGCTGCGATGGCTGGACGGTGCCCTCGAGACGCAACTCGCCGAGGGGCGTCCCCTCGGCGCGGATGAAGAAGCCGCCGACGATCGCGTCCTCGACGCCGTTGGCAAGCGACCACTCGCTCAGCGCGGCGGCCGGCGCGATGCGCACGAGCTTGGCGCTGAAATCGGAGCGCGCGTAGCGGGCGATGTGGACCGTCGTTGCCGCTCCATCGGCGAATTCGACGCGCCGCCGCCGGGGGCTTTCGGCATCGCTCGGCGGCGCCATCGGGACCTCGGCTCGCGCGCGGAGCGCTACTGGTTGACGAGGCGAAAGTGGCGCTTGCCGCCCTCTTCGCGGACCTTCTCCAACCGGCCTGCTTGCTTGGCGGCCTTCCAGCTCGGCTTCATCGCCGAGACCTCGGTGCCGAGCTCGTCGGCGACATCCTCGCGGGTGAACTCATCCCGATCGAGCGAGCGCGCTGCCTCGAGCACCTGGTCTTGAGTTGCTTCCTTGGCCATGGGGGACACTCTAGCCCCACGAGCCTCATTGACCTAATCGACGCGATCGGCCCTGCTCCGGGCGGCGGCCGATGCCGAGTCCGTTCGGCCGTGAGCGCGCTCCTCATAACATTGCCCCGTGGGCAGCGCGCACCGGTTCGACTTCGCATTCACCCCCCGCTACCGTGCGCTCTCGCGCCCGTTCGGCGTCAAGCCGGAGAACGCGTGGGTCGAGGTGGGCGAGAAGACTCTCGATGTCCGGTTCGGCCCCTGGCGCCTGTCGACGCCCGTCGAGAACGTCTCCGGCACCGCGGTGACCGGCCCGTACGCGCTGTGGAAGACCGCCGGACCCGCGCGCCTGGCGGTCACCGACCGGGGACTGACCTTCGCGACCAACGGAGACCGCGGCGTGCGCATCTCCTTCCGCGAGCCGGTGCGTGGAATCGAGCCCCTGGGTGTGCTCCGGCATCCCGAGCTGACCGTGACGGTCGCGGACGTCGAGGCCCTGGCGAGTCTCCTGTCCGCTTCCTGACCCGGACGCCGAACCCGAAAACGCAGTCGCGCCAATCGACGCTGTGTACTGTGGGCGCGTGGACGCTCCGAAGACCGATTACGCGAGGAGCGGGGATCTGCAGATCGCCTATCAGGTCGTCGGCGACGGGCCGCTGGACGTGGTCTTGGTTCCGGCCTACCTCTCGAACATCGAGCTGTTCTGGGACCTCCCGAGCTTCGAACGGCTCTTCAGACGGCTCTCGTCCTTTTCCCGACTGATCCTGTTCGACCGGCGCGGAAGCGGCATGTCCGACGGAATCGCCGGCGCTACGTCGCTGGAGGACACGATCGACGACGTGCAGGCGGTGATCGACGCGGTCGGTGCCGAGCAACCCGTACTGCTCTCCTTTCTCGAGGGATGCGGTTTGACGGCGCTGTTCGCCGCCTCCCATCCGGACCTGATCCGTGGGCTGGTGCTGATCTCGCCACAGCCGCGCCTCGTGGCCGGACCCGGATACGAGTGGGCCCCCAGCGTCGAGGAACGTGCTCAGTTCGTAGAGCAGATCGTCGCCTCCTGGGGCATCGACTCGCCGGCCAACCCCCTGGCCTCCCTCCTCGGGGGTGGGAACGAGCGAATGCGGGGGCGAGGGGCACGCATGCAGCGTCTGGCGATGAGCCCGGCGGGCGCTGCCGCCGCACTGGCGACCATCGGCGAGACCGACGTGCGAGACGTGCTTCCGAGCGTGCAGTGCCGGACCTTGGTCCTCCGCATCGAGGGTGACACCTACCTCGACGAGCGCCACTCACGCTACGTCGCCGACCACATCCCCGACGCCGACTACGTCGAGGTCCCCGGCGACGGAGCCCTCTGGATCGGCGCGGAGCGCGAGATCGCCGACGAGATTCAGCACTTCCTGACCGGGGTCCGGCCGCCGATCATCACCGACCGAGTCCTCGCCACGGTGCTGTTCACGGACATCGTCGGCTCGACCGAGCGGGCCGCCGAACTGGGCGACGGCCCCTGGCGGGCTCTGCTCGAGCGCCACGACCGCGTCGTGCGCGAAGAGGTCGCGCGCCATCGCGGGCGCTTCGTGAAGTCACTCGGGGACGGAGCACTCGCGGTGTTCGACGGTCCAAGCCGCGCGATCGGCAGCGCGATCACCGTCCGCGAACGGGTCCGCGAACTGGGCCTGGAGATCCGCGCCGGACTGCACACCGGCGAATGCGAGCTGCTTCCGGACGAAGACGTCGGCGGACTCGCCGTGCACATCGGCGCGCGGATCAGCGGCCTCGCCGGACCGGGAGAGGTGCTCGTCAGCAGCACCGTTCGCGACCTCGTAGTCGGCTCCGACCAGACGCTGATCGATCGCGGTGAGCACGAGCTCAAGGGTGTCCCGGGATCGTGGCGGGTCTTTGCCGTGGCCGACTAGCCGATCGGCGATCGAACGCCGCTCCGGCTCAGAGCCCGGGAAGCGCTCGCAGGAACTCTTGAGCCTCGACCGTATCGGTGCGCGTGGCGAGGTTCGTGGCGTAACAGGCACTGTCACCCGCAGACGTGACCGCCACGACGATGTCGGTCTCACCGGCGCCGCCACCGAGGAAGCTCGGCCCGCCGGAATCCCCGAAGCACGCACCCGCCTGCCCCTTGGCCCTGCGCTGCGATTCGTGAATGTAGTTCTTGGTCAGCGAGTTGAACCCGAGGACGGCGACCTGCCGGCGATCCGTGCGCGGAAACGTCGGTCCCGTCGCCGGGACGACCAGCTGCTCGTTGGTGCCGTATCCGGGCAGCGTGAACCTGCTGAGCTGACCGGAGCGGTTCAGCTGATTGAGCAGGAGCGGGGCGTCCGGGATTCGTGCCGGCGAGATCTGGGGCGAGCTGTCGAGGACGATCGCCGAGACGTCGTGGGCGATTCCCTGACGAGGGTCGTAGAGCGGATTGAGGCGAGCGTCGCCGGTGAACACCGTGGCGCCGTCGGTGACCACTTCGTCGAACGTCACCTCGGCGGGGAGGCCACGATCGATCAGCGCCTGCACGCAGTGGCTGGCCGTGAGGAAGACCCGCGGCGCCACGAGGGTGCCGGTACAGATCGTGTGCAGGTGACCGTCGCGCTGGGAGATGCCCACGAGGGCGCCGACCTCGGGATGGCGGCCGTTGTCGGGCTCTCCCAGAGTCGTGATCGCCTGGGCCGGTGCGGCCGAGACTCCGAGGGCGACGGTGGCGATCAGCGCCGTGATGAGTCTTGGCATGTCTGGCTCCTCCCAAAGCTGCCGGCGAGAATCCAGCGTAGTCGATGTGGGGCTCGCCGGGGCCTCAGCGCTTGCGCAGCTTGAGCGTCTTGATCTTCGTCTTCGAGGCGTTGCTGAGCGCCGCTGAGAAGCTGACCCTGGCCTTGACCCTGGCCTTCCCCTTCGCCTCGAGCTTGCGCTTCAACGTGCCGGTCGGACGCGCCGGCAGGCCGATCCGAGACCGGCGGGCTGACTCCGCCACCCGCTTCAGGCCCTTGCCGTTGAGGACCAGCTTGCCTGGACCGGGAACGCTGATCGTCAGCCTCGCCGTTCCCTTCTTAGCGCTGCGCTCGACTCTGGCTATCCGCAGGCCGGCGCCGGTGTCGGCGGCCCAGTCCACGGCGAGCCCCTCGGGTCCGGAGGCACCACCGATGAAGGCGGGGTCGACGCCACTGCCGTCGAGGTTGGCGCGGCCGATCGCGCTCTTGTCGTAGTTGGCCCAGAAGACGTGGCGTCCGTCGAGTTCGACCCCATAGGCGTAGGAGGTCGGGATGAAACTCTGATCGATCGCCGTGCCGTCGAGCCCGGCGCGCCCGATCGTGTTTGCGGACCCGTTGGACCAGTAGATATGAGAACCGTTGGCGGCGACCCCCTCCGGTTGGTCGGCGACGGGTTGAATGAAGAGCGGGTTGACCCCGAGCGTGCTCAGGCTGCCGTTGCCGATCCGCGAGTTCTGGAAGTCGGCCCAGTAGATGTTGCCCTCGCTCACGGCCAAGCCCTGGACGTTGCTGGACTGCGGAGCGAGCCACTGTTGATTGACGCCGGTCCCGTCGAGATTGGCCCTGGCGAGCCAAACGGTGTTGGCCCAGTAGACATGCCGGCCGTCAAGGGCGAGTTCGGACTCGCCGCCCCCGGGTGCAGCGGTGATGAAGTCGGGGTCGACGCCGGAGCCGTCGAGTCTGGCGCGCCCGATCAGCCCGCTGCCGGACCAGAAGATGTGCCGGTCGTTGACCGCGAGCCCGTAGGTTGGGGTCAACGAGCCGGGTACCGTGATGAAGCTCTGGTCGACCCCGGAGCCATCGAGGTTGGCCCGCCCGATCGTGCCGTTCTCATAGTTGACCCAGTAGACGAGCGCCTCGGCCCGTGCGGCGAGCGCCAAGGGTAGAACGAGCAGCCCCAGAGCGACCGTGAGGAAGATGCGCAGGGGCGCGGCCATCGAACTTTCCTCCATTCCTCGAAACGGGTCCGGCCACGGCCGGACCGTGGACCGAGACAGCGTCGACCAGGCCAGCCGCAGAGGAAACCGGTCTTTCCCCGCAGATCCGTTGCCTGGAACTACGTAGTCGAGGGGCGTCGACGGCGATCTTCACCCGCCATCATGGACCGGCTGCCGATGTGACAGGTGAAGCGGGCCCACATCGCGACTACGGTCCACGGGAAGCCGATGCGCCGGACCAAGATCCTCAGCCTGTTCGCAGCGTTCGCGTTCACCGTTATGGCCGATCCGGTCTCATCGGTCGCCTACGCAATCGAGGCGGCACTCCGGGAGCTCGACGGACAGCTGGCCGACCTCTTCCCGTCGATGCTGTTGGTCGTCGTGACGATCGCGCTCGTCGCCGGCACCTACCACCAGCTGATCCGGCGGTTTCCGTCCGGCGGCGGCGGCCCCGAGGGCGTCGCCGCGGCGTTCGGAGAGAGCTGGGCGTTCCTGCCCCTGGCGGCGCTGCTGATCGACTTCACCCTCACGGTGGCGGTCTCATGCGGCGCGGCGGCGGCGGCGATGATCTCCTACCTGCCCGGGCTGGCCGACCAGCGGCTGCCGATTGCGATCGGCCTGGCGATCATCGTCGCCGCGGGCATCCTCCTCGGCCATCGCGGGCGAATCGCGTTCGCCACCGCGACGATCCTGTTCATCGTCTTCGCACTCGCGGTGCTCGGGGCCGGGCTCGGGAACGAACCGGCGTCGACTGAGCCACCGCGATTGGTGGGTGACGCGGGCACCGTCGCCGTCCTGCTGACGATGCCGCTCGGAATGGCGCTCGCGACCGGCGTCGAGTCACCATCGAATGCCATCGCCCAGCTCGGGCATCTCGGTGACCGCGGCCGGCGGCTGTTCGGTCAGCTCACCCTCTGGATGATGATCGCGATCGTCGGCGGACTGACGCTGTCGCTGACCGCACTGACGGTCTCACTCGGAATCTCCGTGCCCGGGGAGGACTCGACCCTGCTCGCCGAGCTCGCCAAGCGCTCGGTCGGGAACGGTGCCGCGTTCGCCTCCTTCCAGGCCCTGACGGCGCTGCTGCTGCTCGCCGCCGCCGCCTCCGCCTACGCGGCGGCCTCCGGCGTCCTCCGGGCGCTCGCGGTCCACGGCGCTCCCGCCCGCGGGCTTCTCCCGGCCGTCTTCGGCGTCAGGAATCGGGCCTACGTGCCCTATTGGGGGGTTCTGGCGGTCTGCGCGGCGTCGTCGGCGCTGCTCGTGCTCGCCGGGGGCCGCGAGACCGAGATCGTCGGCTTCTACGCGGTTGCCGTCTTCCTCAGCTTCGTCGCCGCGCTCGCGGCGTGCGCGAAGCTGTCCTACGGCGACCGTCGGCCGGTGGCTTTCCTCGTGAACATCGCCGGGCTCGTGCCCGTCAGCTACGTGCTCCTCGCCAACGCCCTCCGCGTCGACGGGATCATCTCGATCCTCGCTTCCCTCGCGGTTGCGCTGGGGCTCTGGGGCAGCTGGGTTCGCCGCGGCCGCCCCGGCGGAATCACCAGGTCCGTCGTTGAGGAGCCCGTGATCAAGTAGCACCTCCCGGGATAGGATCGGGCGGTGGGAGACCAGGATTCATACCCGCTGCCCGAGGATCCGGCACTCGCCGACGCGGCACGGGCGATCCGCGACACGGGCCACTGGGGATGGGTCGTCGACAATCGCTGGACGGTGCTCTGGGCCAGTGACGACGTGCGACTGTCCTTCGGCGCCCTCGTCGAACTCGCGTCGTTCAGGATCGGCGCCCGCCTCCTCGGACCGGAATGGGTCCGAGCGAGCGAGGAGTGGCGAATGGGGTCCAACAGCGTCGAGATCAACCGTCTCTTCCTCCGTGGCGTCGGCGGCCTGATGCTCACCGACACCCCCGGAGGGCGCGAGGAGCTGCGGGAGCTCGTCGACCCCGCGCTACGCGACATCGTCGACGAGCTCACCCCGGCCGAGGGCACGATGCTGTCCTTCACCACGAAGGGATTCGGGATCGCCGGCGCGGGTGACGTCCCTGTCATCGCCTTACGAATACGAGACGCGAACGGCCGGCTCGCCGGCACCGCGCTGATCTCCAAGCCCGCCGCCGGGATGGCGATGCTCGCCACGATGACCTTCACCGCCGACCTCGGGCACGTCGCGCGAATGGGCCGGGTCGCGAAGGCCGGCCGACGGCCGGCGGCGATCCTCTTCGCCGACCTGGAGGGGTCCTCGCCGCTCTCCCGGCGCCTGTCGACCGCCAGCTACTTCTCGCTCGGGCGCCGCCTGGTCCGCGCCGCGGACCAGTGCGTCGTCGATGCCGGCGGTCTGGTCGGGCGCCACGTCGGCGACGGCGTCGGCGCGTTCTTCCTGGCCGAGACCGCCGGATCGGAGTCCGCCGCTGCCCGCAGCTGCATCGCCGCTGCCCGCAGCCTGCGCGAAGCCGTCGCCGAGGTCGCCGCGCGCAGCGACCTCGAGCCGGAGGACGTCGTTCTGCGCTTCGGCCTGCACTGGGGAGCGAACCTCTACGTCGGCAACATCAGCACGGTTGGGCGCTCCGAGGTCAACGCGCTCGGCGATCAGGTGAACGAGGCCGCACGCATCGAAGCCTGTGCCAGCGGCGGTCTCGCGCTCGCCTCCAAGGACCTCGTAGAACGGCTTGAACCTGACGCGGCGGCGGATCTGGGGATCGAGCCGGATCGCATCACCTACACGGCGCTCGGCGACCTGGCGACCGCAACCGAGAAGGCTCGCCGCGATGCTCCGGCAATCGCGGTGTGCGAGGTATGAGCGAGCGGTAGCCCGACCCGGCCCAGAGGCGATCCGGTCAGTCGGTCAGCGGGTACTCGAACGTCTTCGGACGGCAGATCAACAGTTTGCTCTTCGAGACCCGGACCCGCCGCTTGAGCGCCTTGACCCTGAGGTTGGTGAATGGGCCCTGCGGCGTGATCACCGCCGAGTCGGCCGCCGCCAGCCAGCCGCCGTTGTCGGAGCTGCGGGCGATGTCGACCGGGACGAGGCCGCCGGCCTGCCGTTCGAGCTCGACGACGAGCGTGCGGTTCGCGACGCAGGCGGGCTTGCCCGCATCGACCCATCCGATCCCGAGCAGGAGCGCCGTCGATCCGGTGATCGTGTCGACTCCGACCTCGGTCTTGACCGGAATCTTCTTCGGCCCGGCCGTCGCGGTTCCGGGCCCGAAGGCGAGCGCGAGCGCGAGCGCCAGAATCGGAGCTGCGGGCCGAAGCCGGGGACGAAGCGGGCTCACGAGAGCACCTGCACGTCTCCGCCGCAGCTCCGCCGGTGTTTCTTCGGCCCGATCTTGTGGGGCAGCAGCTTCGCGGTGAGCGCAGTCGCGCCGGTGTATTGAGCGAGCGGGCCGCGCGCCTGCCAGCCGCCGTTGTCGGAGCTGCGAGCACGATCGAACAGCTTCTTCCCGCCCGGTGTCGTGAACAGCACCTTGACCCGCCGGTTGGCGAGGCACTTCGGGTTCTTCGAGGCGATCACGCCGATCACGACGGCCTCCTCGGGGTTGACTCCGGCCACCCCGACGACGCCCACCTGGGACGGGATCGCCTTGGCGTCGGAGCTCGCGGCGAAGCAGAGGAAGGCCACTGACGAACAGACGAGAAGCGACGCCAGCCTCCGGAACATGTGACGATAATAACAATCTTTCGGCGTCGTCACAGGCCCAGTCGGTGACCGGCACTGACCGGAAGCAGTAGTCCCTACGTCTTCGTCGCGCGCCAGGACTGCGTACGTTCTCTCGGGTATTTCAAGCGCGCCCGCCGACCGTTCCCGGCGGACCCGCACGACGTGGAGAAGGAAGGGACCCCGGATGACCGCTCTGCTCCGACACCTGAGAGGCAACGCAGTTGCCTACCTGGCCCTGTTCGTCGCGCTGTCGGCGGGCACGGCCCTTGCGGCGAGCAAGGTGAGGACGAAGGACATCGCCAACGATGCCGTCACCTCCAAGAAGATCAAGGACGGTCAGGTCAAGGCCGAAGACCTCGGCAAGGGGATCCCCTACGAGGTGGGCCCGCAGGTGAGCGGAGAGAGCGCGAGCAACTCAGAGGACAAGACGCTCTTCGTGAAATGCAGCAAGGGCAAGACCCCGGTCACGGGCAGTGCCTGGATCGAGGGGGCCCCGGGATCGGTGGCGCTCTCGGAGAGCCGTCAGGCCTCCCCGCCCGACTACCCCGGGGACGGCTGGGTGGCCTCGGCGATCGAAGTGAACGGTGGAACGGCGGAGGACTGGACGCTGAACGTCGGCCTCGTCTGCGCCAGAGTCGACGAGCCCTTGTCCGACCGGCTCCGGGTCAAGCTGGACGAGTACAAGCTCAAGCCGGACATAGCGAGCGTGAAGGCCGGCGCGGTTCGGATCCAGGCAGACAACGTCGGCGACGGCGAGCATGAGCTGGTAGTCGCGGCGAGCGACCTCAAGCCGGCGAAGCTGCCCACGACCGGCGACGGCGACGTCGACGAGGACGCACTCGACGTGATCGGCGAGATTCCCGAGATGCCGCCGGGCAAGACCGGGACCACGACGCTCGACCTCCCCCCCGGCAAGTACGTGATGTTCTGCAACGTGCCCGGTCACTACGTCGCCGGCATGAGCGGCCGTCTCAACGTCAATTAGGAGGGGATCGAGCGCGAACAGACGGCGGTGGTCTCACAGCGAGACCGCCGTGGCATGATCTCCGGCGATGCGCTTCGCCGCGGACCGCCCGCTCCAGCTGGCCCCCGTCACGCCGTCCGACTACCGCGAGCACGCACGGCGGCGGCTCCCTCGCCAGATCTTCGACTACGTCGACGGCGGCGCCGGTGAGGAGGCCACGATGCGCGCCAACGTGGCGGACCTCGAAGCGATCTCGCTGC
The DNA here is from genome assembly GCA_963784885.1 of uncultured Conexibacteraceae bacterium. Classification (GTDB taxonomy): domain Bacteria; phylum Actinomycetota; class Thermoleophilia; order Solirubrobacterales; family 70-9; genus RHKX01. Next base: position 19,098 of record CAWATA010000002.1, on the reverse strand, counting down.
GCCAGATCGTCATGCGCGATGTGACCGTTCGCGACCCTGGCGTCGAGGTGCTGGGGCAGCGCCTTGCCCTGCCGGTGGCGCTGGCCCCCGTCGGCCTCGGCGGGATGCTCGCGCGGCGGGCCGAGGTCCAGGCGGCCCGCGCGGCCGCGGCCGCCGGTGTGCCGTTCGTCGAGTCGACGGTCTCGATCTGCTCGATCGAGGAGGTGGCGGAAGCCACCAGCGCACCGCCCTGGTTTCAGCTCTACGTCATGCGCGACCGCGACTACGCGGAGAGCCTGATGGCGCGCGCCGACGCCGTCGGCGCGCCCGTCCTGATGCTGACCATCGACCTCGCCGTGGTCGGTGCGCGCCACCGCGACACCCGGAACGCCATGGTGGGCAACCCTTCGGGCTGGGCGAAGGCACGACGGGCGCTCGACCTGGTGTCGCATCCGCGCTGGCTCGGCTCCGTCGCCATCGGAGGCCGGCCGCTCACCTTCGGCAACCTCGAACGGGCCGTCCCCGGCGCCAAGACACCCGAGGCCTTCAAGGACTGGGTCGACTCACAGTTCGACCCGAGCGTCACCTGGGACGACATCTCCTGGGTGCGGCGCAACTGGCCCGGACGGCTCGTGGTGAAGGGGGTGCTGGATCCCGAGGACGCCCGCCGAGCGGCCGCCGCGGGCGTCGACGGCATCGTCGTATCGAATCACGGCGGCCGCCAGCTCGACTCGGCCCCCTCCAGCGCTCGAGCGCTGCCGGCGATCGCCGCCGCGGTCGGAGACGAGGTGGAGGTGCTCGCCGACGGCGGCGTCAGATCGGGCACCGACGTCGTGAAGATGATCGCCTTGGGCGCGCGCGCCGTCCTGATCGGCCGTCCGTGGGCCTGGGCGGTGGCCGCCCGGGGCGAGCGCGGCGTCCGCGACATGCTCGCGGCCCTCGAGAAGGACATCGACACCGCACTCGGCCTGACCGGACACACCTCGGTGTCCGAGCTCGACGACTCCGCCGTGTACTACCGCAGCTCGGTGGGCCGAGGAGCCGATCCGCGAGCCGACGAGCCTCGATGAGCTCGGCCCATCTCGAGCCGAGAGCGCATGGACGCAAGACGCGGAAACCGCCCCGACGGAGCCAGGCACACACGGCGCGGGCCGTGACCGCCGGCTAGGGGGCCTTGTCGGCAGCCTCGTCGTCGGAGCCCGCCGGCCGCTTTCCAGCCCACCGGCGCCCGTCCCAGTAACGCTCCTCGGTCAAGTTGACCGGGTTCGGGTACCAGCCGGGCTCGTGATCGCCGTCCGAACCCTTGCCGCGCGCGAACTGGAAGTAGGCGGCGAGCCCGGCGACAGCGGCCCAGAGCAGCGCATATCCGGTCTGACCGTTGACCAGCGAGCCGACGACCAGCAGGCAGGCCAAGCCGATGACCAGCGTGAGAAGTGCGCTGCGAACCGTCGGGCTGATGTTCCGAGCTTAGTCGAGGCCTAGGTGATCAGCCGACCGTGGTGGCCCGCTCGGAACCCGAGCGGACGGATCCGCCCCGGTGAAGCCGTCTCGAAGCCTGAGGCATCAGATCAACGCGCTGAGCGCCGTTATCGCCCGCACCTAGCGACGGTGGCTCGCCGGCGGCAATACAGTCAGCCAATGAAGTCAGATCGGGGTCCCGGGGGCCGGTTCCGATGAGCATCCACGCTTGGCGGCACCAGGCCGAACGCTCGCCTGACACAGAGGTTGGGCAGGCCGCCGCTTCGGGCGGTCCGCGCCTGGGAATGACGCTCGCCGCTGCATCGATCGGCATCTTTGCGGTCCAGCTGGACTTCTTCGCGCTCAATCTCGCGCTTCCGGACATGGCGAGTGAGCTCGACACCTCCACCACCGATCTTCAGTGGGTGATCAGCGGGTACATGCTCGCGCTTGCGGCATTCCTGATTCCCGGCGGGCGGCTCGGCGACATCTTCGGCCGCAAGCGCATGATGATCGTCGGGCTGGCCATATTCGGGCTCTCGTCGCTCGCCGGCGGACTTGCGCCGAACGCCGGGTTCGTCATCGGATTCCGCATCCTGCAGGGCGTCGGCGCGGCCATTCTCTTTCCGCTCGCGATCGCGATCGTCACCGCGGCGTTCCCGCCGGAACGCACGATGCGCGCCATCGGCAACGCTTACGGCATCGGAGCAGTGGCGATGGCCTTTGGACCGATGCTCGGAGGCGGTCTGACCGAGTTGATCGACTGGCGCGTCGTGCTGCTCGTCAACGTTCCGCTCGTGGCCGTTGCGATCGCGATCGTCAGCATCGGCGTCACCGAGTCCCGGGACACGACGGTGCCACGCTCCGTCGACCTTCCGGGACTGGTGGCGATCGTCGCCGCAATCGCCGCAGTCACCCTCGCCGTCGATCGGATCAATGAAGCCGACGTGGGGCTGACCGCAGCAATCGGTCTGGCCGGCCTCGTGTTCCTGACCGCCTTCATCCTTCGGGAGCGGAGTGCGCACTGGCCGCTCGTCCAGCTCGACCTCTTCCGGAACCTCCCCTACGTGCTCGTCACAGCGATGGCCACGGTCGCGAACGTCGCGTTCGTTGTCGCGACGTTCTGTACGACGATCTATCTGCAGCAGGTGGAGGACTACAGCCCGTTGACGGCTGGCGATCTCGAAAGCCGCGTCGCCGCCAGCGAGCGCGGAAGCGCCGAAGTCGCGGGTCCACTCGGCCAACTGCAGAACGAACCGGGCCACCGTGTCCGCATCAGTCGCGGTGAACGCCCGGAACCCGACGCTGTCGGGCTCACGGCTCAACGCCACCACATAGCCGAGACCGAATCGTTGCTCGGCAACCTCACCGTCGACCTCTACCCACCTGCCGATCTCGACGCCTAGCTCGTAAGAGGACCGGCCGTGGAAGACGTTCACGAAGCGTCGCTCGCCCTCGTAGCGCACGACGTCGGCTCGGCCCGAACCAGCCGGAACCCGTAGTCGTTCTCCAAGAACCCGAACGACCCCTGCACCGCCGCGACGAGCCAAGCGCCGCGCGCTCTGGCCCCGGTTCCGTCGTCGGCACCTCTCCCACCTCCGAACCCACCGAAATCATCCCGGCGGATTCCAGTAGCCGGTCTTCGGATCGAAGACCCATCCACGATTCATCAGGATGTCGCGCTCCGCCCGCAAGAACCCCGTGTTGTTCGCCAACTGACCGGTCAACGGATCGATCGTCGCATCCCGGATCGGCACCCCACGGCTCATCTCCTCACGAAGGACACTCGAGTTCTGCGCATAGTTCGCCCTCGGCGAACCCTGATTCGGTAGACGCCTCAGCAACGACCGCTCGCCCGGCTGGATCGCCCCCGGTGCCCTCAGATCATCAACCTTGCCAATTACCGTGTTCAACGAACCCGGATTCGCCAGCCGGACCGATCTCGCCAGCCACGCCTGGCGCTCTTGTGGCGTTGGAGCCCAGCTTGGGTGTCCGCGCAGGGCTAGGGGAAGTTGGGGCCGCGCTCGGGTGTCCGCGATGCAATCGCCCTCCCGGCGGCACCGAATGCGACTCCTGCTGCGGCGCTGAGGGCGATGTCTTGTGCGAGTTTCCCGGAGTCGATGCGGCCGGTTGTGCCCCATTGGTTGAGTGCTGACTGGAAGCCTCCGCCCATGGCTCCGAGTGAGGCTCCTTGGCCGATCAGCCCGTAGCCAGCGAAGGCGGGTGCTGCAGCGATCGTGAAGGCAGCTGCTGCGACGATGGAAAGACCGCCCACGATGGTGTCGTGGTTGCGGCACAGGAATTCCGCCCAGCTGTAGCGGCAGCGGACGTCTTCGTCGTCTGGGCGGAGTCCGGTTGGGTCGGTGAGGTTGAGGGGATTGCTATTGGCGTAGTGGTAGGGGTTGTTGAGAACTGGGGTGCCGTTGATGCCGTTGAGTGGGTCGGTGGTGGTGAAGGTGGCGGTGTTGGGGTCGTAGTCGTGGGCTCTGAGGTGGGTGAGTCCTCCGGTGTGGATTTCTCCGCGGTATCCGAGTTTCGGAGTCGGTGCAGGCGTGGTGCTTGGGTCTCCCCAGGGGGTGTAGTCGGTTGAGGCGGCGAGGTTGTTGGCTGTGGCGTCGATGGTGGAGTGGTGGATGTCGGATGCGAGGTCTGTGGTGTCGTATCCGGTTTGTTCGACTGCCCAGGGTGCGCCTTGTGTGCGGGTGAGGTTGGTGGTGGCGCTGTGCGCGCCGTTTGTGTTGTAGCCGGCGGTGTGGATGGCGGTGAGTTCGGATAGTCCGCTGACGGTGTCCCAGTCATAGAACCGGTAGTTGACGTCGGTGGCGTTGTAGTCGAAGCCGACTGATCCGGTGTTGTCGATGTCGGAGAACCGCCAGATACTTTCACCGGTTGGCAGCGCGAGTGCTGAGAGTGATCCGCCTTGGTTGTATACGTAGCTGGTGACATCAGCACCGGTGGTTTCACTGGTGCGGCGTCCGGCGCCGTCGTAGCTGTAGGTGGTTACCGGCCCGGAGTTCGGGTGTCTGGTCGTAAGCGCGGCGTGCGTTCGTAGGCGAAGGTGACCGAGTCGTGCCAGCGGTCGGCGAGTGCGCCGTCCGCGGGTGTCGTAATCCCATGCTGATGGGGCCCCACTTGATGGGGTCGCGGTCCTAGTTGGTCTGCGTTGTCGTAGGTGTAGGTGGTGGTGACACCGTTGGTTACGTCTGTTGCGATGCGGCCAGTGCTGTCGTATCCCAGGGTGGTGGTGCGTACTGCTCCGGGGATGTTCTGGTTGAGGCCGGTGAGTTGTCCGTCGGTCCAGGTCCAATCACGGGTGCCGCCATCGGCGAGGGTTTCGCCCTCGAGGTTGCTGTCGCCGTCCCAGTCGTAGTCAACAAGGGTGACTGGGTTGGCGTCCGGGTCGTTGTGTACCCACTCACTCGCATCGCCACGGCGTTGGCGGTACCGGTCGCCGGTTGCGGCGGTGACGACTGGGATGCCCGCTGCGGTGATCGCTGTATCAGTCGCGGTGGCTGACCATGTGCCCGGCTCGGGATCTGCTGCGGGCCAGACCTTGGCTGAGATTGTGGATCCGTTGACTGCCACCCGTAGTTTCTGGCTGTCGGTCGTGACTGGCACCGTGAACGTCGCCAGATCGGTCGTAGTGCCACCCACAGTCTTGGTGATCGCGGGCAGGCCGAGTCCGCGATGACACGCACGCCGTAGTACTCGGTGTCAGACACGTGACGCTGGTGAACGTTCAGCACTGTCGGGGTCGCATTCGACTCGAACGCGTACACGAGGGTCGTGTCACCGTTGAGCGCCGGGTCAACGGTCGACTCCGCTGTGACCGACGCAGTAGCGGTCGTGGGCACGGCGAGGCGGGCGTTGAGCTGGCCTATCAGGGCGGTGGCACCGTCGACTTCGGTGACGTCCCATTTGCGGTCATCGAGCACCGCGGTGGGTAGGTTCGTGAACGAATCGGCTGCTGTTTCGGTTGCGGTCAGCTTGTCGACCCGACCGGCAGTGTCGTACACGTACGACACACCGGTGCCATCCACCCGACGGAGCTCGTTGCGCCGTCCGGCCAGGTCGTAGCCGTAGGAGGAGTGCGGGCTCCCATGCCCATGAACGAGGTCGACTCCGCGGTCAGGTCACCCGCCGCGTTGTAGGCGTAAGTCTTCAGCGGTGTCCCATCGAGTGACGCAGTGTTGCGACGGCCGACCGGGTCGTAGCCGAAGTCAACAGTCATCGTCGATCCGCCATCGCTGGCGGTCCAGTAGTCCAACAGCCCGTCGGTTTGCCAGAAGTTGGTTCGCAGCCGACCGGAAGGATCGCTGATCGTTCGTGTTCGTCCGGCGCCGTCGTAGGTGTAGCCGGTGCTGCGCAGCAGTGGATCGGTTTCCGAGACGAGTTCTCCGGCTGGGTTGTAGTCGGTGACCCATTGTTTGCCGCCAGGGTCGACGCGGTTTTCGGGCATCCCGCGGTTGTCGTAGGTGAATGACGTCCGATTGTTCAATGCGTCGTCGACCCAATCGAGGTTGCCATCGGGGAAGTAGCTGAACTCAACGGTGCCTCACCGGACTTGGAAGTCGTTGCGAGTTCACCGCGTTGAGTCCAGGTGTTCGTTGTGATCACCCCCGGCTGGGTCGGTCTCTGTCAGGAGCCGGCCCGGACCATCGAAGGTCATGGAGGTTTCGTTGCCTTCGGGTGACTTGATGTAGTCAACGAGGCTGTCGGCGTTGTAGCCGTACTCGGTCACCAACTCCCCGGAGCGGCCACCAACTGCATGCGTCCGGCGTTGTCATAGGAATAGTCGGTGCGTTGATCGAGCGGATCTTCCACCCAGTCGATACGCCCGGCGTCGGTGTAACGGGTCTCGGTGACTCCGCCACGCAGGTCGGTCACATGGGTGCGCCGCCCGAGGTCGTCGTAGGTGTAAGCGACCGTACCCGCCGGCGAAGTCTCGGTATCGACAAGCCCTGTGTTGTCGTCATAGTCGTACGTTGTGCGCCGATCCGACGCTGTCCTCGGTCCACTCCACCCGTCCGGCAGTGTCGTAGTAGGTCTCGGTGATCCCTCCGGCGGGATCGGTGACCTCATCGACGTTGCCGTCCGCGTCGTATCCGTAGACAGTCTCGCGATCCAGTTCGTCCTTCTGCGAAGCCACCCGTCCCAACGGCCCGTACACGAACTCGTTGTCAGACAGATCAGGGTGGATCGTGCGCTTCACATCTTGTGTGCCGGGGTAGTACTCATAGGTCGTAACCCGCGGAACGACCGGACCGCCGACCACGTTCGCTGCTCCGGGCTCGGACACCTGGGCCAACAAGCCGGTCACCGGGTCATAGTCGGAGTCGGTCACTGCACCAGCGGGATCGGTTACGACATCGACACGACCTGCACTGTCATAGGTCGTCTCAGTCACCCCCCCATCGGCTGCTGTAACCTTCCATACCCGCCCGGCGGTGTCGTAGTCGGTTTGGGTGGTCGCACCAGAAGGCAGCTCGACCGTCGTCAGCCGACCGGCGGTGTCATAGGTGTACTTGGTGATGTTCGCGTACTCGTCCTCGGACTCCTTGAGCAGGCGGTTCGGCCAATACCGAAACAGTGTCGTTACCAAGTCCGCGTCGGTGACCGAGTCGACCAGTCCCGTCGTGTCGTTCACATCGAACGACGTGACATGGGTCAACGGGTCAGTGATCGAAGACGGGATGCGTTCACCGGGGTTGGTGGGGTCATAGCCGAAGGTGGTCGTGCCTTCGGAGTTGGTGACCGCCGTCAGTCGATTGTCGCTGTCATGAGTTGCTGTGACCGCTGCCTCGCCTGGCGGGTCGTACTGTTCGATCAACCCAGCGGAGTTCCGCGAGATCGTCGTCGCACCACCACCCGCGGGTTGTTGTACTGGACAGATAGTCGAAACTGTCGTACTGGCGCAGCACCGTTTCCTGGTTGGAATCCTCGACCGAAACCACGCGGCCGTCGTCGTCATAGGTGAACGTTGTCACCTCACCACTGCCCACATCTGTGACGAAGACATCGTCGCCTTGGTAACCGAAGGTGGTCGTCGCACCAGGAGCCGTGTTCTGTGACTCCACACGCCCAATGATGTCGTAGGTGTTATCAACCACAACTACGCCAGTCGGGTCATGAACTTCTTCGACCTGGCCTGCAGCATCGTTGACGTAAGTCCAGACAACCGATCCCGGCAACGTCGCTGTCGAAAGGAACCCGTTGGTGTCATAGCCATAGGAAACCGACCGGCCATCAGACGCAATGACCGAATCCAACTGTGTGCCCGTGTACGACAATGCCAACGACGGACCTACCGAAGAACTCAACGCGCTCAACCGGCCGGAGGTCCACGTAGCGGTGACAGTCTGGCCATCCCACGACCCGTGCTCGGTCATAGCACCAGTCGAATCGAACTTCTTGTGTGACCCATCCGGGAAATCGAGGCGCCAACCCGAACCATCGACCGACATCCGGCCGTCGAACTCCAACGGCCGCTCGAACCCGCCAGACCCATCCGGATCGAAGCGCACCACCCGAGATGACCGTTCGGTCAGCTCAACAACGCCGGACCCAACATCGTCAACCCTTTCTGAGAACGTGAATCCCCAAGCCGGATTGCCGGCCACACCACCCGAGTCGTAGTGACGTTCCCAATCCAACCCGAACACTGAAGCTGTCGCCGGAAGATCAACCCGGGATTCCCAGAAAGAACCGGTATAGGTGTTGACCGGATCTTCCACATCAGCTGCCGATTCAACCTCACCGCCACGCTTGAAACGTTTGTCAGTACACCCCGGATCCTCGAACGTCGCATTCGAAACCGAGACATCAACATCCCACTCAGCCGTTGTCCCATAAAAGACCCGCACATCTTCGAACTCGATGTACATCACAACCGGAGCACCCGAGGTGTTCTGCCAACTCAACGGACCAGAGACCTTCGTCACCGGATCACCCGGATCGGTGCTGAACTTCTCGATCTGGTACGCCTGCAACGACGCCACAGACCCAGCCATCCCATTCCCAACTAGCGCCGGGCGAAACTTCACAGCGCCACCGTTTTGAACATGCCACTTCGTGAACCGGTACCGCGGATGACCGATGTGATTCACCGTCACAGCCAGAGTTCCGCCAGCAGGAACCCAGACCTTCAGATAGCGAGTCGCCGCGCTGCCCGTCAACGGCCCAGGCGTGTACATCTCGCCGCCACCTGGCGGAGCTGCACCGCAAGCCCACGGAGCACCCAAATAGTCATCCGACGCAGGCACATCCGCCCCAGCAGGGCTGGTCACCAACACCGCTCCAAGCAACCCAACGACCGCCACAACCGCAATACGTCGACGCAACAACCGCAACCCCACGAGTCACCCCTCAATCTCCGAGCAGCCGAGACACTACCCATACGATCACCGCCGCAAGCGGAACCACAACGAAGGTTTCTGCACCACCACCCCACTGAAACACCGAAGGGGTCTGCCGCGGTTTGCGGTGACAGGTTGGTTATGCGGCCTCGAGGACCGCTGGCCGCCGCTGCGGGCGGTCGCGAATCTGGGAGAGTTGGTGCGCTTCGGGCGGCCGCGAATCTGGGAGAGTTGGTGCGCTTCGCGGGGAACCCGACCGGGCCCCGGCAGTGGCAACACCCGCCGGCACAACCGCGTGCGGCGCCTCCGCTTGTTGCGCTTGCGCAACAAGCCAGTCTGTGCCACTCCCTGAACACGGTTTCTGAGAGCCTCCGGTGAGGACCGCGGGGGCGTGTCAAAGCGACGACGGTGGCAGTGTCGGTGCGGTACGACTGACATCACGAGAGGCGCACCAGGAGCGGTATGAGGAGCGTCCAAGGCGCGTCGGTCCAATGACCTCCGCGGCGCACGCCGGCGGTCGTAGGAAGACTCCCCGTGGTGCTCCCCTGCCCGTTTCCCGCCGAAGGGCCGTCGAGCGCTGTCCCGATCGCATCCGGACAGTTGGGTGGGTGGAGACACGACTCTCGACACTTGCTGCAAACCTGGTGCCACCGAACCACCATCGGCGACCACTCCACAGGCTCTCCTTCAGCCGCGAGTCATCGAAGCGTTGCACCCGCCACCTGCTGGTGAACTCGTCATTGCACGCGCGATGGTCAGGGCTGACCACTGGGTTCAAGACCTGCTTGGTCAGGGCTGACCATGATTGGACTCGGGTGCAATAGCGGCCAATTGGACCGCCATGCTCACCGAGGACCGTGTCGTCGGGAGTGCACCGCGAGAACAGCCCGCTCCGGTCGGCGCATGCATTGACCAAGTTCAGGTCATTGCACCCCCAGCAACGGCCACGCGCGATCGCAGCGGCAACCTGGGTCGCAGTTTCAGCTGGTGACACCGTTACCCGCGCTCGTGTGTACATCGCAGCAACTCGGCATTGCCTGGCAACAGCGCCGGACATCCCGTGGACGATGACAGTACGAGTGCGACGCACTTCGACCGTCATTGCACTGCAGTCCGCGACAGCCTCGACATCCCTCTCCTGGAGCTGGTCAAGGAGCGACACAGCCTGGCGTGTCCGCAAGCGGAACAGGCTGACGGTCAGTCCTGAGGCGCAAGCCAGAGGTTCAGCGTGCGGTGAATCGCTGTCGTGGCACGGGTCGGCAGCCGATCTCGGCAAGCCACGATCGTGCCCGCCCCCACCGACGTTCCTCGGAGAACCGGTACCAGGAGCCCTCTACCTCCTCGTAGCGTTCCAGCAGGGCGCGGAAGCGGCGGAACGCGCCCTTGCCCTCGATGGCAATTGCCAAGCGGTCTGCAATGGTCGGGTCCTCGACGGTGGCGATGAAGAACTCCATGTCGCGGTAGCCCTGCTGGGACCCGCTGCCGTCGACCAGCAGCCACTCGTCTGGGTCATCGAGATCCGGGCTCTCCATGCCGGCGTCCTCGAAGAAGTCGAACGACATGGTGCGCCACACCTCGCCGGAGTGCAGGTTCACCGCCCCGCCCCCGAGGTCACCGGACTCGATCAGCTCGCTGAGCTCCTCCAGATTCACCGGCAGACCGGTCAACCCTGTCGGCTCGGCCACTCCCCTGGCGACGTCGAGCTCGACAGCAAGCTCCTCATCACCCTTCCACCCTCGCTCGCGCAACCCAGCTACGACCCGCCCGACCAGCTCGCCAGCACCGGCAGCGCCGTCATCGAGAGCGACCAGCAGAGCGCTTCCACCGACTTGCAGCGAGCGATCCAGGTCGAGGCCACTGAGCGCCGCCACCACAGCATCTCCGTCGCCCTGGTAGACCGCGCCCCGGACGGCGCGACGTTCCTCCGTGCCCATCTTCGAAGTATCCCCCTCTCGGGCGAAATCGCGCGCGCTTAGGTGTGATGTGACGATAACCACCGAACGGTGCAGCCCGGCTGTAGCTCACTCCGAGTTGCTCGATGCCTCGCCAATCGCGGCGGCGCGAACCCGCCTGGGCTCCACCCCACCCCGAAATGACCCCGCACGACCCTCGACGTCTAACCGTATTGCCCCCCAACAGCGACCCGGTCGCTTGCGCACGGCTTCGTTCACACGCCGAGACGGCTCGTCCGGAACACCTGATCACCGGTCCCTCACGTCGTCACAGAACAGCAGATCCGGCGCGCACATTTGCAGGTTCCCCTACGGGGCACCTGCTCAACCTCCCGCTGGCGGTGTGCCGAGTCCTCCAGCGGCCTGGCTCGGCCGCCAACGGCCCGACACGCCTTCTGGGTGGCGCTGGCGACGAGCACGCCTGGAGTGCCTGGGTACCGCAGCGGACTGGACACAACCGCGTCTGCACGCCAGCACTGCAGAAATTTTGGCGTCCAGAGGATGCGAGCGAACCGACAAGCGAGCACATGCCATTACGTGCGGGTGCTCCATCGTGGCCGGGTCGTGTTCGATCTCCTGCTCGAGCTCGTGGCGTCGGATCCCTGCCATACCGACATCCCGCTGGACCTCCCGCCGGACGTCGTGTTCGGCAAATTCTCGGCTGGCGCACGACAAATCTGGCCGCGGGGTCGTGCTGGACCTCCCGCAGCACGTCGTGCTCGACCATCAAGTACTGAACTTGCCTGAAACCTTCATAGGCAAGTTCACCGGGCTCCGGCGACGCCCACGCGAACTCCGACGCTGCGACCGGGCCTACATAGGTAGACGGAACTGAAATGGGAGCGCTCATGTTAGGAACGACGAAGTTGCTGGCCGAACACGGCGAGATTCTGACCGTGGAGGAGGCTGCGAGCGTGCTCCGCATCAGCCGGGCGAGTGCCTACGAGGCGGCCCGGCGTTGGCGTGCAACCCAACGCGATGGGCTCCCGGTCATTCAGATGGGTCGGCGGCTGCTCGTGCCGAGGACCGCGCTCGAGGAGATGCTCGCCCGGCCCGGCCGTCTCTACGCAGACCTCAAGACAGGCGAGGAGGGGGCGTGATTTGGAACGACGAGCATGGCAGCGATCGTCTCTGCTGCAGCTTCGTCCAAGGTCGGCGACACGTGTGAGTACAGGTCAAGCGTGATGCCAACCGTTGCATGGCCGAGCCGCTCGGAGACGACCTTCGGATGCACACCTGCTTCGAGCGCGAGCGTGGCATGGGTGTGGCGCAGATCGTGTAGTCGGATCTTCGGCACGCCAGCCGCGCGGACCAATCTGCTGAACAGGCGCGTGTACCGGTCGGGATGCAGCGCACTTCCGTCTTCACGGGTGAACACGAGATCCGTGTCCTGCCACAGCGATCCCGCAATCCGCCGCTCCGCTTCCTGGCGTTGGCGATGCGAGCGAAGCACCTCGACGGTGACGGCGTCGAGCGAGATCCGCCGGCGACTCCTGTTCGTCTTCGTCGATGCTTCGATGGGGTGTCCGTCCACCGTGGTGATGGTGCGCACAATTGCCAACCGCCCGGCGTCAAGGTCGACCTCACGCCACCGGAGTCCGAGCAGCTCGCCGCGTCGCACCCCGGTGGTGGCGCTCAGCACGAACGAAGCGAACAGCCGATGACCTCGTGTCGACTCGAAGAAGGTGTTGAGCTCCTGGGGCGTCCACGTCGTCTGCTCCTTGCGCTCGACCGACGGCGGACGTGCTGTGGCGGCCGGATTGCGAACGATCAACCCCAACCGCTCCGCGTCTGCCAGCGCACGCCGCAGCACCCCGTGGGTGTTGCGCACCGTCTTGGATGCCAGTCCGTCCTTGATGAGGCTTCGATACATGCGCTCGACCTCGAGCGGAGTGAGGTCCTGGATCCGCACCTGGCCCAACCGCTGCGTGAGCGTCCGAACCGCTCGCCGATACCCTGCCGCCGTGGTGGGCTTCACGTCCATCTCGACGCCGTCAAGCCAGCCGTCGAGGTACTCACCGAGGTCGACCTTGGACCGACGCACCACGCGGCCGTTGTCGGCATCGGTCAACGCAGCGTTCAGCGCTGTGCGGGCCGACTTCTTGGTCGGGAACCCGCCCTTGGTGGCCCAGCGGCGCTTACCCGTGGAGGGATCGACGCGACGCACGCGCCCGGTACCGCCATCCCTTGCCGTACTGCTCGACCGTTCCCGACACGTACGCCCTCTCCCGCGAACTTGTCCGGGTAGTTTCGCGGACTCTACCGCGACTATTTCTACCTGAAGCCGGTTGGTGAGACAAGGGGAGATCGGTGAACCCCTGCAATTTCAACGTGCCCGGGGCGGGACTCGAACCCGCACGTCCCGAAGGACTGAGGGTTTTAAGCCCTCTGCGCCTGCCAGTTACGCCACCCGGGCATCGTCCGATGGTGGCACATCCGTTTGCCCGGGGTGGCGGTTGGCGTCCTTCGACAGCCGACCAGCCGCCGGCATGGCGGAACCGATCCACTCGCTCGCCTGTGAGGCCGTTGGCCACCACCACGCCCTCGATGACGTCGGACCGCACCGCGGACGGGGCCGACCCGTCCGGCGGACACCGACCACGGCGGGCTTGGATCCGCGGCGACGGATGGTCCGTCGACGCCCTTCGCGTCGTGGCGGCGAACGAAACACGGGCGGGACGAGGCCACCCCTGCGACTGAGATCGATCACGGATCGCACAGCCTCGGAGAACTCGACTGCGGTGGCCGGGGTCGCGTCCACCTCCGGAACAACTGATAGTTGCGGTCTGGGCATGTACCCATTGCTTCGTGGGTGGCTGTGACACCGTCCGGGACGTGCCGACGCTCCTGACACAACGCCCGGGTGGACCTAGCATGCGACCATGGCTGCAGACCCCGAGAGGGGACGACACAGCGCCGACCGGGCGGTGCACCGCCAGCGGTGGACGAGGCGGCCATTGGGACGAGGTGACGGCGCGCGAGAATCCGTTCCCACCAAGGGCGGTGAACTCGTCCCCTGCCCGGCCGGAGCCCACGAACCGAAGCCCGACCCCCGAACCTCGGATGTCGACGAGTGGGGCCGCTCCGAACACATGAGGGCCATCGCCCGGCGGATGTACGACCCCATCTACCGCAAGTGGTTCCGCGCGGATTGGCATGGCCTGGAGAAGATCCCGACCGACGGCGGTGCGCTCCTGGTCGCCAACCACGCCGGTGCCATTCCCGCCGACGCCCCGGTGATCATATGCACGGCATCGAGACCGAAGAATGGAGCGTCCGGTCTACGGGCTGGCCGACAACTTCTTCCGCTCGATACCGGTGGTCGGCACCCTGTGGTCGCGACTCGGCGGACTCCCCGCACATCCCGACAACGCCTACCGACTCCTCTCCGAGCAGAAGCAACTGGTCCTGGTGTTCCCCGAGGGCTCCAAGGGGCCGGGCAAGACCTTCGCCGAGCGCTACCAACTCCGCCGCTTCGGGCGAGGTGGGTTCGTGGAGATCGCCATCCGCGCCGGCGTACCCGTAGTGCCCATCGCCGTGGTCGGCTCCGAGGAGGCCATGCCGACCCTGGCGCACATACCCGGGCTGGCCAAGGCCATCGGCGCACCCTACGCGCCGATAACGGCCAACATGCTGGCGCTGGGCCCGCTCGGGATAGCCGGCTACTTCCCGGCCAAGTTCACCCTCAGGTGCTCGATCCGGTCCACTTCGACGTCCCCGCGGACCAGGAGCGCTACAGCCGCTCACGTGTGATGGAGGAATCGGAGGCCATCCGCGACCACATCCAGGCCGCGCTCTACGAGATGCTGCGCAACCGAGAGTCGGTCTGGTTCGGGTGAGGTACACGTGAGTCCTTCCGGCACCTCCGCAGCGACGACCCAAGGGCCCCCGTCGGGTCCTGGTCACCGGGCTCGGCACCTTCTGGGGCGGGCTCGTCGCCCAGGCGCTCGAGGCCGACCCCGATGTCGAGGTCATCGTGGGACTGGACACGACCGAGCCGACCGTGGAGCTCGAGCGCACCGAGTACGTACGGGTCGACGCCAACTACTCCACCCTGGCGCGGATCGTGAAGGCCACCCAGGTCGACACCATCGTCCACACGTTCCTCGTCGATGATCCCACGCCAGATGTCCAAGGCCGCCATGCACGAGATAAACGTCATCGGCACCATGAACCTGTTCGCCGCCGCATCCAGATCCGACTCCAGCGTGCGCAACGTCCTCCTCAAGTCCGCCACCGTCGTCTACGGCTGCGCCGCCGAAGACCCGGTGTGGTTCACCGAGGACACCCCCGGTCGCGTGTGGCCCGCCGCCCGGTCGAACGCAGCCTCGAGGCCGTCGAGGGATACGTCAACGACTTCACCGAGGACAACCCGCACGTGAACGTGTCACTGCTGCGGTTCTCGAACGTGATCGGCGACGACATCGAGACACCGCTGACGAGGGCGCTGCGGCTCCCGGCCGTGCCCTCGCTGCTCGGCTTCGACCCCCGCTTCCAGTTCGTACGCGAGGACGACGTGATCAGGGCGATGCTGTTCGCCCTGCGTCACGAGCTCCCGGGTGTGTACAACGTGGCCGGAGACGGGCTCCTGCCCTGGTCCGAGGTGGCCACGATCTGCGGTAAGCGCACCATTCCGATCCTCCCGGTGGGAACCAGCTTCATGACTACTCCGCTGCGCCTGCTCGGTGTGGATCTACCCCGAGGAGTACATGAACCTGCTTCGCTACGGCCGCGGGGTCGACAACTCGCGCCTCAAGCGGGCCGGGTTCGAGTACGAGTACACATCGGCGGAGGCGGTGCGCCACTTCGTGGAGACCAGCCGACTGCGTGATGTGGTGGGCGACGAGAGCGGCTATCGCTACGAGAAGGACGTCGAGCAGTTCTTCCGGCACTCCCCCGCCGTCGTGCGCCCCACAGGCGGCGACTTGAGAGACCCGACGGGCACACTCAGTCGAGGGTCGGCTCGCTCGAGGTGACCTCGCGAACCAGATCCACGACGCGGTCGCCAATTGCATCCCAGGTGTACCGCTGCTCGAACAGCTCCACACTCGCATCGGCCAGCCTCTGCCGCTCCTGCCCGCTCGCCAGCAGTGACAGGCAGGCGTCCACGAACGTGAGCGGGTCATCGGCGATCAGGGCGTGGGTGCCGTCGACCAGGTCGATGCCCTCGCAACCCACGGCGGTCGACACGATCGGAATGTGGTGGGCCATGGCCTCGATGACCTTCGACGGCGTCTGCCCGCACCGGATGGGCACGATCGACACATCCACCGCGATCCAGTTCGGGGCCGATCTCATCGACCTCGCCGATCAGGTCCACGCCCGGTACATCGGCGATCCACTCGACCTTCTCCGACCCTCGCCCGACGACCCGTACGACCGCCCTGGACATCCGGCGTCGGACCAACGGCAGGATCTTGTCGACGAACCACTCGATGGCATCGGTGTTGGGCTCGTAGTCGAGGGCGGCCACGAACAACATCGTCGGTACGTCGCCCCGCAACTCACCACGGTCCGTGTCCGCCCCGCCGGGGAACATCGGCCCCGTTGGGAACAGCCACCGCGTTGTCGCAACCAGACCGTTCGACGTCCAGCGGCGAGCACACCACGACTCGGTCGACCTCCTCCGCGCACCGCTGCTGGGTGCCTTCCCAACGGCCCTAGTCGATGGCATCCATCGTTCGCGACGTCATCCAACGTGCCCCGGCGCAGGGCCCTCTCACCGGCGGAGGACCCGGGCGCGAATCTGGGCCCTGCCGACGACGCAGACGAACTGCGAGGTTCTCCAGATTGTCGAAGTCCACGATCGAGCGAGCGTGGGGAAGGAGGTCGCCGAAGGCCACCCAGGTGTCGAGCAGCGAGTACCAGACCACATCGGGCTCAGGACCCGCGCTCCAGCACGCGGCGTGCCTCGGTCCAGTCGGCGGCGAACATACGTCGGGGCAGGTCGGACGCGACCACTCGGGCAGCCAGCCCCTGCCCGGCCGAGGGCTCATTGGACTGGTCACCACCGTCCCGATTCCGTCGATGGACGGTGTGGTGGGTACTGATCCATCGGCTGGAGCGGCGGTGAACAGATCCACTTCACCGATCCGGGTCAGCGCCGAGATCAGGTGTTCGAGACGCTGGCGGTATCCGTCCACTGCGGGCCATGGGTACAGTTCGGCGACCGCGAGGATCTTCACGGCGACGACGGTACCGGGCGGCCCCGAGTTGGCTCACATTCGACTTCTTCGACGCGACGACGGTGTGGCTGTGGTCAGTCTGGACGACCCCCGGCGACGCAACGCCCTGTCGGTGGGGCTGTGCGGAGGAGACTCAGGGGGACCATGGACGACCTGGCCGCCGATGGGCGGACCGGATCAGTTGTTCTCACCGGAGAGGGGCGGGCGTTCTGCCGCGGGAGCCGACCTCACACAGCTGGGAAACTCACCGCGAAGCGGGCCTCCGAGCCATCTACGACGGGTTCCTGGCCGTCGCCCACAGCCCGCTGCCCACGCTGGCCGCCGTCAACGGAGCCGCGGTGGGGGCGGGCGTGAACCTTGCGCTCGCCTGTGACGTTCGCATCGCCGGCGCGGGTGCCCGATTCGACTGTCGATTCCTCGACCTGGGCATCCATCCGGGCGGTGGCCACACCTGGATGCTGCGCCGGATCGTCGGCACCAGACCGCGGCGGCGATGGTGCTGTTCGGTCAGGTTCTCGACGCCGAGTCCTCGGTGCGCCACGGGTTGGCGTGGGAACACACCGCCGCGGAGGACCTGGCGCACCGTGCGATCGAGGATCAGCGGGGCGAGCGGCCGCAGTACCACACAAGGGCTGCCGCCTCGGCCACCAAGGCGACGCTGGCCGAGGTGTCCGCAATCGATGACCACGACCGGGCCGTCGACCATGAACTCGCCAAGCAGGTCCGCTCCATGGACTCACCACGTTCGCCGAACGACTTGCGGCGATGCGGGCAGCAATCAGCTCGGACTGATCCAGCCGTGCATGAACTCGTCGTGGCGATCGAGCCACTCCTCGGAGGTGATGGCGTATCGGATGTGGTCCTCCCACACGCCGTCGATCTGGAGGTAGCGAAGCGCAATTCCCTCCTCGCGCAGGCTCAGCTTCTCCACCACCCGCCGACTGGCAGTGTTGCGGGGAACTATGGCGATCTGTACCCGGTGCAGGTGTAGGTCCTCGAATGCGAACTGCAGGGTCATGGCCACCGCCTCCGGCATGAATCCTGCTCCTGCGACGTCCTGGTCGATCCAGTAGCCCACATAGGCGTTCTGCCGGGCCCCCCGATGGATCGTGTTCAGATTGACCTCGCCGCGGAACTTCCGGTCGACGAATATCCCGAAGCCGAAGCCGGTTCCGAGCTGGATCTCACGGAGTCGTACCGAACACCGCGATGCGAAGGCGTTGCGGTCCTCGACCGTGTCCGGCTGGCCGGGGGTCGGACGTGGTTCCCACTGGGTGAGCCAATCGGCGCAACGACGCCGCACCTTTCGCGCCATTGCTGGAAGTCACTGGCTGCCAACGGACGCAGCACCACCCGGGGGCCCTGCAGGGTGACCAGGGCCATGTGGGCGGAGAAGTGGGAGCGGTCCGTCTGCGTCTCACTCCGGACCATCCCCTTCCTGACCCTTACCGACCCACGGTCCCGGCGTCTCGGTCCGCGGAAGCTGTGACAGCACCAGGCCATCGAGAATGTCGGCCTCCGACACCAGACACTCGTCGAAGCCGAGCCGGCGCATGATTCCCACCAGAACACAGCAGCCGCCCACGATGACGTCCGCTCGTCGGGGTTCCAACCCGGGGTTGTGCATCCGATCCGCCACCGACTCGGTGGCGAGGGTGCGGAACACGTCCTCGGCCGCGTCCTTGGTCAGATTGAAGTGATGGATGGCGTCAGGGTCGTACTGGGGAAGGCCCAGCTCGACGGCAGCCACGTTGGTGACCGTGCCCGCCAGGCCGATGAGGCGGGTGGCAGAAGCCATCAGCGGGTGATCCCGGATCACGCCGTCGACGTGGAACTCGACCTCGGCAAGGCAGTTCGACAACTCCTCGGGAAGCGGTGGGTCGTGGTGGAGGTACTTCTCGGTCAGGCGGACACAGCCCATCTGGATCGAGGCGGCCGCTTCCACCCTGGCCGCACCGACGGCGAACTCGGTGGAACCACCGCCGATGTCCACCACAAGGTACGGCCCGCCGTCGGGTGCGAGTCCGGAGGCCGCACCCGAGAACGACAGGGTCGCCTCCGCTTCGCCGGTGAGCAGTTCGGGCTCCACGCCCAGGCAGCCGGGCAGGTCCGAGAAGATCCTCCCGGTTGGATGCATCACGCGACGCCGACGTGGCCGCCATGCGCAGT
>CAWATA010000001.1:0-75117 GCA_963784885.1 uncultured Conexibacteraceae bacterium | reverse complement strand
CCAGTGCAGGAAAATTTTCCTGCTGGAAGAAAAAATGTCTGTTTATGACGTCTCGTTGCAGGATAATATCCTGCACTTGCAGGAAAATTTTCCTGCGAAGAAGAAAGTGTCTGTTTATGGCGTCTCGTTGCAGGATAATATCCTGCACTTGCAGGAAAATTTTCCTGCTGGAAGAACAAAAGTGTCTGTTTATAACGTCTCATTGCAGGATAATATCCTGCACTTGCAGGAAAATTTTCCTGCAAGAAGAAAGTGTCTGTTTATGGCATCTCATTGCAGGATAATATCCTGCACTTGCAGGAAAATTTTCCTGCTGGAAGAAAAAAGTGTTTGTTTATAACGTCTCGTTGTAGGATCCTGCACTTGCAGGAAAATCCGTGTTATCCCTTTCCCTAATCGCCAATTCTATGATCAATAACTCTATCCCTAAAGACTCAGAGGTTCACTCGCAACCGACCATGGTACGCACTACCGCAAGAACGGCGCCCCGGTCTTTTGCTCATCAGAACATCTGCTTTGCCTCTCATTTGAAACACTTCTCTATCCCAGTATCTCCTTGTTACCGTTTATAACACACGGATTTTAAAAAATGTCGTGGTTTAGCGATCTAACAAGCAAAATGGAGGACCTGACGGCCAAGGTGGGCGAGTCGTTGCCGATGATTGACACGGAAAAGTTTCAGAAACTCACTCTGACGTCTCCTGAGCTCGTTGCGGAGCGTCGTCGTATTGATGAAGAAGAACGTCGAAAGGAAGCAAACAAAAATAAGTTATCTGGATTGTATCCGTGGGAAACTCGAGATAAAGAGCGCGAGATTCTGGTGCAAGAATGCAAGGAAGCAATCCTAGCTCTCAGCAGCAACGACGAAACCTTCTTTGGACCCTATCAAATGCCTGCTTTACCAAATACAGGAGACGATGATGAAGAGGAAGACAATACAGAGGAGGACGACGACGATGAGGAGGAGGAGGAAAAGAAGAAAAAGGAACTGAGAAAGCCCTCTCCAGAGTCACTCGAAAAGTTAGAAAAGCTTTCACCTCTTCCTTCGCTTTTGGCTGACTTTGATCTCGATTCTCATGTCGGTCTGATTCAGCGCTTACTGGAGGTCGACAAGGTGCTGGTAGAGAAACAGTCGAAATTGTCAGGTAAGTCATTATACATTGGTGGCGAGGGCGAGGGGTTATTGTAAATTCTAAATCGAGTCGCGCGGCGTCTTGCTAATTCAGCCATGTTTCTCTTACTACTCATTACAGGTGGGGGTGAACGAGAACGAACATTTTGGCATAATTACTTCTTTCATTGCGCATTTACTAGATATGAGGCCGGTCTGAGCATTGATGAGATTTGGTCGCCAGATCACGAACCCACCAAGACCGAAGCAGATGCTGCTGCTGTGGCGGCAGAGGAAGAGTCAGCAGCAAGCGAGACGATCACGTTCGAGGCTAATGAAACAGAAAGTGCGACAGGATCTGTTGCATCATCAGCAACATCCGACAAGCAGTCTACCGTCGAAACAGCAGGCAAGAAGCCAGCGGCGAGCACAGGCGGTCTTTTTGAGGAGCCAAGTGCCGTTCGTACCGATTCGCCAGGTTCGACAGAAGGAGGCGAGTATGATATGCTGGATGACAGTGAAATGGACGAGCTGGAGGCGGAGATTGCACGTGAGCTGCAGGACTAGCCTGCTGATTCGATCTCTGCCCTGCTGTGTAGCTTCTTCGTTCGGATCTTTCACTCAATTGTACGTAAAATATAGGTCGTTGTTTCATGAAACGAATATGCTTGCTAGCAGGCCGAAAGATTGCCGAGATTCCCCACTCTAGACGCCGTAGACTTGTTCTCCTACCGGTACATACTGTGCAAGTCTCCTCTGCTCCCCTGTGCCTTTTCTCTCTGTCCAGGCATGGCACGCTCCTTCTGGCGTGGCCCGCGTTTCGAAGGAAGATTCGGAACTCACACAAACCGAAGTTGGACGTGCTGGAGGAGGTGCTGCTGTGCTTCCGTCGTCAAACCCGTGTTTGCCTGGACCACCATCACCCAAACCGTGTCGGTTTTACAAGTAGCACCATGGTGTATTTAAGCAAGTCTACAAGCTCGGAATGGAATGGCGCAGCAATCCGCAAATTGGTGCAGCTCAAAGACGACCGCAGATTTGACATCAAAACCATGCCTGCCGACATGCAGCGCGTGTACAAGTCGTTGGCGTCCGAGTTTGGAGAGGAATACGGCTTGTTAGTCATGTTTACCATTCGTACTGCCGTTGAACTCCACCGTGCTTGGCATATGACCTTGTTGACATCCAAGATCCTACAGCAACTCAAGGAGCATTTTCGTCTTCGCCTGACGTGGGACTTGAGCGTTTTCAAAATGCAGTTCCGTCTCCAAGACGGAGGACACGAGCTTTATCGCAAGGTCCCCTACGACTACGACAGCGAGTACCAGGATATCTACTATCGCATTGCTGTTGCTCTAATGGATGGTGATATCAACGTTCACGAAGCGCTCATTTACCAGTCGGAAACCAAAATGGGCCAACACACTGCGGCGTCAGGCAGGTTCCTGCGAGACTTTCCGGGACGACTCATCTTGTATCCTTTGGTGGCAGCTACATGCGCCGTTATTTTCTTCAGTGGCGACTGGAAGGATTTCGGTGTTGCTGCCCTGTGTGGCTTTGCTTCGGGTCTGGTCGAATGGGGTTTGTCTGTGCTTGGTGCAGGAATACTCACTGATACGTTGGTCGGAACCACAACGGGTATCATTGGAGGCTTGTTCTATCGTTTCAATGGACGTAACGTGTGTCTTTCTGCCATTTTCCTCGGGAATTTGTATTGGTACTTTTACGGAACTGCCTTTGTCATTGGTATCCTCGAAATCATTTCGGGGGAGCTTCAGGTTGGTGTCACGCGCTTTATTGCTGTGAGTGTCAAGACCTTTGTCCTGTGTCTGGGTGCCGGTTTTGGCTTGCTCGTCGTGGGCAACGCCACCGAGGCCTGGTATGAACAGTCAGATAATTGCGGGAAGATCGATTTGGACGATAAGTGGTGGCGCATTCCGCTCTACCTCTTGTGTTCTTGCGCTGTCTTGGGCCAGTACCGATTCCCCGTTGTGCGCTACTGGCGAGCTCTCCTTGTCATGCTTGTTGGCTATGTAGTACAGTACGAATTTTTCGATTTCTTTGCCAACATTAACGATCGCGACAATCTTGACACGGCCACAAGCAATGTTTTCGGTAGCGCCGCCTCCGTCGTGTCTGCTTGCATCATTTCCTTCTGGGTCAACCGACTCCGTTACTACCATGACGGCCGCATCCTGCAACGTGAAGAAGACATCTCGTGCTTTGGTAACTTTATTGACAAGACCATGACGTTTGGCGTGTACCTCGGCCACTTGGTTGGGTTGGGTCGCAAGAGTGACCGCGCAAAGTTGGTCCTGTCGAAGAAAATCTCCGAGTCCAAAAAGAATAACCAGGAAATCAAGTTGGACGCCGCCGAAGAGAACCTGATCATTGAGACAATCGTGGGATCTCAAGATATGAATATCTGGAGTATTCTAATGCCAGCGCTCTACCAGCTTGTCCCGGGTTCCATGATTGCCAAGCTCTGGTTCAACTACATCTTCCCGCCTCCGCTTATCGAGACGGAAGAAACGATTCCAGGCACGAACTTTGTTTACAAGACTTATTCCATTAATGAGGCGGCCAACAATGTTTTCGCGGGCCTCATGATCATTTCCACCTCTCTGGCTTTGGGTTTGATTGTTGGTTTTGCCATTGTTCATGTCGCGGAAATGACATTTGGCTCGTTCAGTTTTGCCAGAGACAAGCTCAAGACGGACGAACAGCAGCAGCGGGCCAAAAATCGTCGTACAGGCATGTACTCGTCCCCGGGCAGCAAGGATGATGACCCTGATTCCGTCGCTGAGGAGTTTCGTAAAGCCATTCTCCATGGCGTATCGACTGCAGACGAAGCCGACATGATCTTCAACACAATCGATATTGATCAGTCGAATACTATCGATCAAGAAGAAGTCACTGACTACATGCTCAAAGCAGGTATGCGCAATGATCAGATTCAGCAGCTGTTTGCGAGTATGGACAAAGATGGCAATGGCGAGGTCTCGCGCGAGGAATTCCGTCGTGCCCTTCTTGACAAGAAGAATGCAGCTCTGTTGACACCCCAAGAAGAACCAGTTGAGGAGAGTCCGGTCGAGGAAAACCCCGATACCAATGACCAGGAAGAAGCTGTTGCGGAGACCGGTGATCAGGTTGCTGGCAAAATTGAAACTGGCGTCATTTCACTTGGTCCTTGACAGGAACGATGGAGGTTAGAGGAGAAAGATGTGAGAGCGAGAGAGATTTAGAGACTACTAGGGAACGGAATTACATTTGACTGTCGTCCTTCATGTGTATCTATTAGTTCTTTGGGGCACGGGAGAAAGCAGCGTCGCTGGTCAACATTGTTGTCCGATTCAACGCCTTGAGAGGAACATTGCCCAACCTGCGAGAACTACGTGATCTCGAGTCTTTTAGTTGTTCTCACAACCACCTTGTAGGAACGATCCCAAGCTTTTCAAGCAACCGAAAGCTGACAAGTTTTGCACATTGGAAGCAACCAATTGACTGGAAAAATTCCGGATTTCTACATGCTGACCAGTCTGCACTCACTGGATGTTTCGGACAACTTGCTGACTGGCAAGATACCTCACCTGCTACAGTCGACCGATACGACCAAGTCCATTTTTCTCGACCTGGGCTCGAATAAACTCTACGGAACTGTTCCGGCTTCAATGAGTCGCTTTGAGGATCTTCAGCTCTACCTTCGTGACAATGAGCTCAATGGCATTAGTGAAAATCTATGTGACATGTACTCCTGGAACGGAGGAGATGTTTTACTTTTTGGGTGCGATGGTATAATTTGTCCAGCTGGAACCTATGCTCCTGGATTTGGGCGTGCTACTCCAGATAGACCATGCATTCCCTGTGATCAAGCAAAATACTACGGCAGCTCGATATGCGGCGAGGACCGATCCAGTGCAAGTCAAACGTCGCTTTGTGGTTGGCCGATCATGTCTATGTTCCTGTCTATGCTCGTCCTCGTCTTGTCGACGGGGACGATGCTATAAAGACGTTAAGTTCTACTATAATATACTAGCTAGCTTGTCATTACGGCTGCTACTGGCCGTTCGTCGCTTCCATCCAGGCAGTCTCGTATACCATCGTTGACTCGGGAAGAGTAAATGAAAGATATTCCGTCAGTACATTCAAACGTCGCATGCTGGACGGTAATGTGGGAACAGGCTGCCGTACGTGGCTCGTCGCTTCCATCGGCACAGTCACAGTAGTCATCATTCAAGTATCCTGTCCTGCCATCGGCACAAGTGACTTTCTGGAATGCTATAGTATCGTTTGGTACGACGTGCTGAGCCCGAGTGATGGTTTCCCTATCAGCATCATTATTAGTATTCTGACGCCGATGAGGATGAGGATCCCGCTTGACAGGTTCAGTTCGTTCTGTCTCTTCCTCTATATGAACTTTTCGATGTGAATGGTGCTTTCTTCTATTCCTGTTGTTGCCCCATTGTGAACGATTGGTGATCGTCCAAAAGCCAACACCGAGCAGAGCTGTTGCAGCGACTGTCAAGAGGACGCAGGTTCCCGAAAAGGACGAGGACCTGCGCCGCCTTCGACGTCCAAATCCACTATTTCTCGTAGGCGACAAATCATGAGGCTCAAACAGAGGAAGGGTCGTAGCAGCGCTTTGCTTATTGCGCTTCCTCAGAAAGCCACCCGAGGATGGAGCCGAAGGTATCATGCCTTTGAAACGTCCAATTTATGCGTAATCTCACGATTTCTTTTATATTTCGCCTTCCTCAGGCCTCTTAGCTGTTAATGATGTTGTGAAAAGAAAGAGCAGAGGCACAACAACCGACCATGGACGCCGAAAAGCAGCCCGTCGTTTCGCCATGGTCATCTCGGCAGGGCGTCGGCGGGCGCGGATGCACGGTCTAAAGTGTAAGCCATAGTGTACAAATGAGACATTCTTTGTACACATAAATCCATACAAATTATCCAAGTTTTGTGATGACGTCATCATCGCGCGAAATCCGATATCACGCGCGCGACCATTCAGAATTTTTGCGCCAAACCATGATGAGAGAAAACAGCTCCCAAGTCCACTGCTAATAGACGATGAAACGAAAAGGATACTCCTTCATGAGCAAGACAATAAAGCCTACCGAGTCTCCTCCTCAAAAATTTGGTGCTCAGCTTTCAAACGACCCAAAAGCAGCTTCGTTCAGCGTCAGTCGAAACAGTACAAGTTTCGATGATGACTCGGCATCAGAGGCCTGGAAAGCACCACTACAAACAACAGAGGAACACAACGACCGATACAATTATGCACTTCTTATCGCTTTATATACGCTGCAGGGAATACCCATGGGTCTCTCTGCCAGTATTCCATTTTTGATTCAACAAAAGATCAAGGCGCTGGCAGAGGCGGCTGCATCGCCAGCAACCGCGAGTGCTGCAGCTGCACGTCTTTCTTACAATGCCAATGCCATTTTCGCTCTATGTTCCTGGCCATTTTCACTAAAACTATTGTGGGCACCCATTGTCGATGCATGCTTTCTGAAACAGTTTGGTCGACGCAAGACGTGGGTGGTTCCAGTACAGGCAATAGCTGGAGCTATTATGATTGGTGGCAGTGGGTTTGTTGAAGAACAGCTGGGTTTGGGCCATGACGACATGCTGAAAGCTGTTCAATCATCGGGAGATGCATCCGCTAGTATCATTGAGGGTGCTTCTGAAGTAGTACGCCAGGCAGCACACGCAGTATCGAACTCACCGATACCTTCGATGAACGTAAAGGGAGTGACGGCGTTCTTCTTTGTCTTGTACTTTCTCATGGCGACTCAAGATATTGCCGTCGATGGTTGGGCCCTGACCATGTTATCAAAGAAGAACCGTGGGAGAGGTCCTATCTGCAACTCCATTGGTCAAAACATTGGCTACTTTTTGAGTTTTGTAGGGTTTCTGGCACTAAACGATGCTGAAAGTAGCGAGACGCTCTGGAGACCATTGTTAGGGCTGAAGAGTCGACCAGGAGTCGGGCTGGTGTCACTTGGAGGCTTCATCAAGTTCATGGGAGGTTTCATGTTGGTCGTCACCACACTGGTTGCTCTGTTTAAACGAGAAGTGCCACCGCCTTCTATAAGCCGAGGAGTGTCACGCCAGTCGTCGACCGTGACCGATGCGCTCATGTCAAGCGACTACAGTACTAATAAAAAGAATGATGATGAGGATGCAGAGCTGGATGCATCCGAGCTTGGATTGAGGGAGACATATCATCGTTTGTGGGCCGTGTGTCAGCTGCCTGCTGTAAGATGGTTGTTTGTCGTCCTTCTTTCATACCGGTTACCAACAGCTCTCAGCGACAATGTCAAGTTTCTCAAGGCAGTCGAGTATGGGCTTTCCAAGTCGACAACCGCATTATTGTCACCGACTCTGATCCTTCCGCTGGGCATTCTGGTCCCGTTGGTGGCCGCCAAAGTGTGGCACGGTCATCCTTTTCGGCAATTCATGACGGCCTACAAGCTTCGTGTCACGTTGGTTCCTTTGCTGGACGTATTTATGCTGTGGGCCGTGCGACAAGGACATGGGACTACATGGTCGTCGTTAGGATTGTTCTGGTTGGCCGTTGTGGCGTCGACTGGCATGCAAGCGATTGTCAACAGTCTGCAGTTTAATGCACAAATGACTTTCTTTGCCAGTCGAGTCGACCCAGCCATTGGCGGTTCATACATGACGTTATTGAATACAGCGGCTAATCTAGGTGGCACATGGCCAGCATCGGTCGTCATGTTGTTAGTCGGCCGACTAACAACAGCGCCCGACTGTCGTATCGATGTTGATACTGGCTTGGAGGTGTGCACAGGCGGTCGAGATGGATATTTTCCATTGCAGGCTTTGTTTAGCGTACTGGGATGTGCATGGATCTTGTTCATGGGACGTCGAGTACAGACAATTGCGCAGCTGCCAGATGACGCCTGGCGTACCCATTTGCTGGACGAGGACGAGGTATCGTTTACGCGGGAGGAGGTTGCCATGGAGGCAGGAGAGTCAACAATGTGGAACAATCGCAAGGACGAGAAGCGAGAGTGAAAGATAGAGGGAAGGCGTGACATGTATAGTAGATGAACGAACGATACAATCCCATTCTCGACTCGAGCAGTAGACAAGCGTAACGCGACCGCGAAGGCCACGAAGCTGACCAGCAGCCAGACGCCGACGCCGATCGCGGCCCACTTGAGGACGCGACGCCAGGTCGGCCTCTCTCCCGGCGCCCGCGGCGGCCTCGAGCCGCCCCGGCCCGGCAGGCGCTCGCGCAGAGAGGGGCCGTCGCCGGAGCGCTTGAAGCCGCGCCGCGCCCTGTAGACCGTGTAGCCCGGTCCCTCAGAAGGCGCCTTGCCGCTGGCATCGTCGCCCGAGCCGGCGGACGGCTTCGGGCTTTTCGGCTCTGTCCGCCGCCCGCGCCCCCGGGAGCGCGAACCCGCCCGGTAGACGTTGTACTCGGGGCGATCCGGACGTTCGGGGTCGCCGGGTGCCATTACGCGGTAATACTGCCGCATGGCCTCCCCGTTTCCTGCTTCGTGACCGCTCCGGGCTCAGAGCCGGCGTTCGGTCCCGAGACGATCGGCGTCGACCTCGGTGGCACGAAGATGCTCGTCGGGGTGGTCGACGGCGACGGCGCGGTCGTCCATCGCCGGGTCGATGCCTCCGTCGGCCTGGCGTCCGACGAGCTCCTGGAACGCCTCGACGAGGGGATCCGGACCGCGATCGGCGCCCGCCCGGAGGTCGCCGCGGTCGGCCTCGGGGTTCCCTGCATCGTCGACCGCGAACGCGAGATCTGCGTCACCTCCAATCACCTGCCGCTGATCGGCGTCCCGCTGCGGGCGCGGGTGGCGGCGCTGACGGGACTCCCGTCGGCGATCGACAACGACGGCAACGCCGCCGCACTGGCCGAGCAGCGGCGCGGCGCGGCGCGCGGCGCCGCGAACGTAGTCCTGCTCACCCTCGGGACGGGGATCGGCGGCGGCCTGATCCTCGGCGGGCGGCCGTACCGAGGCTCGCGGGGAGCGGCGGCCGAGCTCGGTCACTTCGTCGTCGACCTGGACGGCCCGCAGTGTCCCGGACGGTGCCCGAACAACGGCTGCATCGAGTCGCTCGTGTCCGGGACCGCGCTGCGGATCGAGGCCGAGCGGGCGATCGCCGAGCACCCGGGCTCGGCGCTGGCAGAGGCGGCAGCGACGGGTGAGACGATCGACGGCGCCTTCGTCACCGAGCTCGCTCGGGCCGGGGACCCGATCTCGGTCGCCCTGCTGGAGGCGATGGGAAGGCGCCTCGGCTACGCGTTGACGGGGCTCGCCAACGTCTTCGATCCCGACGTCATCGTGATCGGCGGCGGCGTCATCGATGCCGGCGACCTCCTGCTGGGCCCGGCGCGGGAGGAGTTCGAGCGGCGGGCGCTGACGCCTCAGCGCGAGACTCCGATCCGGGCGGCCGAGCTCGGTCCCGACGCCGGCATGATCGGTGCCTCGATCCTCGGCCTGGAGGCGCTGTCGGAGGCGGGGGCGGTCGTCTGATGGCCGGCCGGCTGATCGTCTGTCCTTCGCCGATCGGCAACATCGGTGACGTCTCGCCGCGCGTGCGAGAGGCGCTGGCCGACGCCGATCTCGTCGCCTGCGAGGACACCCGCCGCGCCGGGCGCCTCTACGAACGCCTCGACCTGGACCCGCCGCGCTTCGTCTCAAACCACGACAGCAACGAGGATGCCCGTGCGCCGCAGCTGGCGAAGGCGATCGAGCGGGGCGCCCGGGTCGCGCTGCTCAGCGATGCCGGGACGCCGGTCCTCTCGGATCCGGGGTATCGGCTGATTCAGGCATGCATCGAGCGCGGCATCGAGATCGAGGTTCTCCCCGGCCCGACAGCGATAACGACAGCGCTCGTCGCATCGGGCCTGCCCGCTGACCGCTGGCGTTTCGAAGGTTTCCTGCCTCGCCGGGCCGGCGAGCTCGAACGGGTGCTGCAGTCGACCGAGACCGTGGTCGCGTTCGAGTCGCCGCGCCGGCTGCCCGCCTCGCTGCGGGCACTCGCCGCGCTTGCGCCGGACCGCCCGGCCGCGGTCTGCCGCGAGTTGACGAAGCTTCACGAGGAGGTCGCCCGCGGCACGCTCGGCGATCTCGCGCGGCAGTTCCGGGGAGAGGTCAAGGGGGAGATCGTCGTCGTCATCGCGGCCTCGAGCAAGCGTGCCACGGCCCCGGACACGGCCTTCGCCGTCGACGCCCTGCGGCGGCTCGTCCAGTCGGGGGCCCGGCCGCGAGCGGCGGCCCAGGTGGTCGCCGCGCTTACGGGAACCCGCCCGAACGAGCTGTACCGCGAGCTCACCGGGCGCGAGCCGCGGCAGTGAGCCACTTCCCGGCAGCCCCGCCGGAGCTCGGGCGGGGGGTGATCGTCGCCCTCGGCGCGGCGCCCCCGGAGCCGTGGACGGACGCCGAGCGGATCGCCCTCGGCGCTGCCGAGCTCGAAAGCCCGGGCGCGGTGGCAGGCCGGCTGCAAGCCCTGTGGGCGGACCGGATCCCGGTCGTCGTCGAGCTCGGCGCCGATCCCGCCGCCTTTCGCGATCCGGAAGCGATCTCCGAGCGGCCCTACGAGCTCGCGCCGGACCTCGACCTGCCGTTCGACCGTCTCCACCACCTCGTCTGGGCGAACAACTACGACGCCCGCTCCGGCAGCCCGATCTGGTGGTGGGGCGAGAAGGCCGCGCGGCTCGGCGCCGTCGTCGGCGGCGACGCCGACGTTGCCCTGCACGACGGGCGTGACGCCTGGATCGACGGCGGGCCGCGCTGGAGTGTGCCCGAAACCGAGGCGCTCCTGATCGAGTCCTCGGCGGTCGAGGCGGGGCTGCTGGAGCCGGTCCCCGGCGACCTGCCCAGCTCCCACGTCGAGCTCGCCCCCGACCAGCAGGCAGCGGTCACCCACCGCGGCGGGCCGGTCCGGGTGATCGCCCCGGCCGGCTCCGGGAAGACGCGGGTTCTGACCGAGCGGATGCGCTACCTGCTCGCCGACCGGGGCTACCGACGTGAGGCCGTGATCGCCGTCGCCTACAACAAGCTCGCCCAGGACGAGCTCGAGAACCGGCTGCGCGCGCTCGATCCGCGGACGCGGACGCTGAACTCGCTCGGCTACTCGCTGCTGAACCGCCACCGCGGAAGCCGGGCGCGGGTGCTCAGCGAGCCCGAGGTGCGCGACACGATCGCCCGCGTCTTCCCGGTGCCGAAGCGGCGCCGCGCCAACACCGACCCGGTCGGCCCCTACCTCGACGCGCTCACCGTCGCGCGGCTGGGCCTGGTGCCGCCCGCCGAGGTCGAGGAGATGCGCGACGACGTCGCCGGCTTCGCCGACGGGTTCGACGCCTACCGCGAGCAGCTCGCGGCGGCCGGCGCTGTCGACTTCGACGAGCAGATCTACGGGGCGCTCGAAGCCCTCCTCCGCGACGGCCCCTTCCGGCGCCGCGTCCAGCGCGAGCACCGCCACCTCCTCGTCGACGAGTTCCAGGACCTGACCCCGGCGCACGTACTGATGATCCGCCTCCTGGCGATGCCGGCATTCGACGTCTTCGGAGTCGGCGACGACGACCAGACCATCTACGACCACGCCGGCGCCGATCCCCGCTTTCTCGTCGAGTACGGGCGCTACTTCCCCGGCGCCGAGGAGACCGCGCTCGAGGTCAACTACCGGTGTGCCGAGGCGATCGTCGTCGGCGCCTCCAACCTGCTCGGCTACAACCGGTTGCGGGTCCCGAAGAAGATCCGCGCCGCGGCCGGCGCCGATCCGGACCCCGGTGCGCTCGAGCTCCGGATCCGTCCGGCCGCCGAGGCCGCGGTGACGCTGGTCGAGCTCGTCCGGGAGTGGCTCTCCGATCCCGATGTGGGGCCGGAGGACCTCGCCGTCCTCGCCCGGGTCAACTCGCTGCTGCTGGCGCCGCAGGTCGCGCTGTTCTCGGCCGGCATCCCGGTCGCGTCCGCCGTGCGCGGCGAGATGCTCGAGCGGACCGGCACCGCGGCGGCCCTCGCCTGGCTGCGGGTGGCCGTCGACCCCGACGGCCTCGTCGGTGCCGACCTCGAGGCGATCCGCCGGAGGCCGAGCCGCGGTTTCCCGCTCTGGATCAGCAAATGGCTCGTCAACTGCCGCTCGCTCGACGACCTGAGGCGGGTCGGACAGCGGATCGACGACGCCAGGGTCGCCGGCAAGGTCGACGAGATGGCCGCCGACATCGAGATGCTGGCCGCGATGGCGTCAGACGGAGCCCGGACGCGGGAGCTGCTCGAGGCGGTACGGGACCGGATCGGTCTCGGCGGCGCCATGGAGATGCTCGACGGGTCGAAGGGAAGCGAGGCGACGGCGAGCCACCTCGACGACCTCGAGGGGCTGATCCAGGTCGCTGACCTGCACGACGACCCGGGTGGGTTCGAGCCCTGGCTGCGGGCTGCGCTCGAGGCATCCGCGGGCGGCGAGGGCGTGCGACTGGCGACGGTGCACAGGGTCAAGGGCCGGGAGTGGGACCGTGTCGCCGTCTACGGGGCCGACGAGGGCCTGATGCCGCACCGGCTCAGCGAGAGCTGGGAGGCGGAGCGACGGGTCCTGCACGTCGCGATCACCCGGGCGCGCCACCGCTGCGTCGTCCTCGCCGACTCCGAGCGCGCCTCCCCGTTTCTCGCCGAGATCCGCGGGGATGCCGCCGAGGCGGCGACCAAGCCCGCGGTCAGCACCGACGTCCTCGCCGCGGCTACCGCGCGGGCGCGCCGCTCGCCGGGAGCCGGCAGCGAGTCGCCGCTCGACGATGCCGGCCCCGAGGGACGGGCTGCGGCGGAGGCGCTCCGCGAGTGGCGGAAGCTGCGTTCCGATGCCGACGGCGTGCCCGCTTTCGTGGTCCTCTCGAACCGCCAGCTCGAGGGCATCGCGGCGGCGATGCCGGCGGACGAACGGGCGCTGCTGGCCTGCAACGGCATCGGTCCGACGAAGCTCGATCGCTACGGCGAGGACATCCTCGCCGTGCTCGCGACAATCCGCTGATGGAGCTCGCCGCCCGGCTCGTCCTCGCCGCCGTCCTGGCGTGGTCGGCGGCGTCGAAGCTCGCCGACGTGAGCCGCTCAACTGCGGCGATGGCGACGTTCGGGTTCCCGACCCGGGCATCACAGCGGCTCGCCTGGGCCGTCGCGGTGGCAGCCGAGACGGCGCTTGCGGTCGGCGTCGCCGCGGGCAGCGACCGTGCCGCCTACCTGGCGGCGGCGCTAATGCTCCTGTTCGCGCTGACACTCGTCTCGGCGCTGATGCGCGGGCGGGCGGGCGCGCCCTGTGCATGCTTCGGCGGCGGCTCGACGGTCGGCGCCGGAGCCGTCGCGCGGACCCTGCTGCTCGCCACCGCGTTCGCCCTGCTCCCGTCGCTTTCCTGAGCGGGTGCTCCGCTCGGGCCCCTCGCGGCCCGAATAGTCTTGCCTCCGATGTCCTTCTACGTCACCACCCCGATCTACTACGTCAACGCCGAGCCCCACCTCGGCCATGCGTACACGACGATCGGCGCCGACATCCTCGCCCGCCACATGCGCCAGCGCGGAGAGGACGTGTTCTTCCTCACCGGAACCGACGAGCACGGCGAGCCCGTCGCGCAGGCCGCCGAGCGCGAGGGCGTGACCCCGCGCGAGCTCGCCGATCGCAATGCGCAGCGGTTCCTCGACCTGATGCCGAAGATCGACGTCACCAACGACTTCTTCATCCGCACCTCCGACGAGCGCCACACCGAGCGCGTCCAGGAGGTGATGCAGCGGGTCCACGACAACGGCCACGTCTACGAGGGCACCTACGAGGGCTTCTACTGCCCGCGCTGCGCCGACTTCAAGACGCCGACCGAGCTCGGGCCGGGCAACACTTGCCCGATCCACGAGATCGTCCTCGAAGTCGTCACCGAGCAGAACTGGTTCTTCCGCCTGTCGAGCTTCGAGGGCGAGCTGCTGCGCTTCTACGAGGAGCACCGCGAGTTCGTCGCGCCCGAGTTCCGCCGCAACGAGGCGCTCGCGTTCATCCGCGGCGGCCTCCAGGACGTGTCGCTGTCGCGGCCGAACCTCGAATGGGGCGTGCCGCTGCCGTGGGACCCCGACCAGGTGATGTACGTCTGGTTCGACGCGCTCCTCAACTACTACACGGCGCTCTCGTTCGCTCGGCCCGGCGAGGACCTGACCGACCGCTACTGGCCGGCTGACCTGCACGTGATGGCCAAGGACATCCTCAAGTTCCACTCGGTCTACTGGCCGGCCCTGTTGATGGCCGCCGACCTCGAGCTTCCGAAGCGGATGTACGTCCACGGCTACCTGCTGATGGGCGACAAGAAGATGTCGAAGTCGCTCGGCAACGTCCTCGACCCCTTCGAGGTGATCGACCTGTACGGATCGGACGCGCTCCGCTTCTACTGCTTCCGCGAGGTCAGCTTCGGCCAGGACGGCTCGATCTCGACCGCCGGGTTCGAGTCCCGATACGAGACGGAGCTCGCCAACGACTTCGGGAACCTGGCCAGCCGCGTGCTGGCGATGATCGATCGCTATCGCGACGGCGTGGTGCCGGACGGGGTGGATGTCGACCCTGACCTCGCCGACGGCGAGGGCGGGCTCGGCGGGATCGAGGTCATCATCGCCGGCCTCCTCGACCGGACCGAGATCACCCGCGCGCTCGAGGTCTGCTGGAGCGCGGTCCGGCGGCTGAATCGATACGTCGAGGAGCAGAAGCCCTGGGAGCTGGCCAAGGACGAGGAGCGGGCCGCCGACCTCGACCGGGTTCTCTACAACCTCGCCGAGGGGCTCCGGATCGTCACCCTGCTGCTGCACCCCTATGTGCCGCGCTCCTCCGACCTGCTGCTGGCGGCGCTCGGCGAGGGCTCTCGTGAGATCGCGTCGTTCGGTTCCCGCGGCGGCGGTCAGACGGTCGAGCGGATCGCCCCTCTCTTCCCGAAGCTGGAGGCCGCCGGATGATCGACAGCCATGCGCATCTCGGCCTCGCGCGAGCGCCGGAGGAGGAGCTCGTCGCCGAGGCGCGCCGGGTCGGCGTCGACCGGATTCTCACCGTCGGGATCGACGAGGAGTCGAACCTCGAGGCCGTTCGCGCCGCCCACGAGTTCGACGGCGTCTTCGCCTCCGTCGGGCGGCACCCGAACTCGGCCGAGGGCTTCGACGACGAGGCCGCCGCCGCGATCGAGGCGCTCGCCGCCGACGACATGGTCCGGGCGATCGGCGAGACCGGGCTCGACTACTACCGCGACTCCGCCTCTGAGAAGGCGCAGGTCCTGGCCTTCGAGGCGCAGATCGGGATCGCGCGGCGAGCGCAGCTCCCGCTCGTGATCCACGTCCGCGACTCGAGTGGCCCGGGATCGGGTCGGGCGGTCGCAGACTGCTTCGAGATGCTCGCCGCGGAGGCCGACGGCGTCGACGTGATCCTGCACTGCTTCTCGGCGACTCCCGAGCGGGCCGAGGAGGCGGCGGAGCGCGGCTGGTACGTCTCGTTCGCCGGCAACGTGACCTACCCGAAATCGGAGGAGCTTCGCGTCGCCGCGACGCTGATTCCCGAGCGCCAGCTGCTGGTCGAGACCGACAGCCCTTACCTGGCGCCGCAGGTCGTCCGGGGTAAGCCGAACCGGCCGGCGAATGTCACCCACACCGCCGAGGTCGTGGCGGACGCGCGTGGGATCGGGTACGAGCGGCTCGATGCGATCGTCTCCGAGAACGCGGCGAGGCTGTTCGGTTGGTCCGGCTAGGGCAGAACTTCCTCGCTGA
The DNA here is from genome assembly GCA_963784885.1 of uncultured Conexibacteraceae bacterium. Lineage (GTDB taxonomy): Bacteria > Actinomycetota > Thermoleophilia > Solirubrobacterales > 70-9 > RHKX01. Next base: position 59,244 of record CAWATA010000001.1, on the reverse strand, counting down.
CCCCAATCTGCTCGAGGCGATCGTCGCCGACGCGGCGCTCGACCCCTCCGACGTCGTGCTCGAGGTGGGTGGCGGAGAGGGCGTTCTGACCGAGCGGCTCGCCGAGCGCGTCTCGAAGGTCCACCTGATCGAGATCGACACGGGGTTGCGCGAGCCCCTGGAGCGCGTCGCCGCCGAACATCCGGAGGTCGAGATCGTCTGGGCGGACGCGATGAAGGCCGATCTCGCCGCCCTCGATCCCGCTCCGACCGCGATGGTCGCCAACCTTCCCTACTCGGTGGCCACGCCCCTGATCCTTCGCACGATCGCCGAGCTGCCGTCGGCCGGCCGCTGGACGGTCATGGTCCAGCGTGAGATCGCCGAGCGGCTGCGAGCGCGGCCGGGCTCGCGCTCCTACGGCTCCCCGAGCGTGATCGTCCAGCTCAGTTGCGACGTCCGGATGCTGAGAACCGTCGATCCGGCCGTCTTCAACCCGCGCCCGCGGGTGGAATCCGCGGTCCTGTCGCTGACCCGCCGGGCGCCCGCGATCGCCCCGGACGCGGCTCAGTTCATCCGTGACGCCTTCGCCCATCGCCGCAAGGCGATGCCGCGTTCGCTCGAGCTCGCCGCGCGACGCCGTGAGCAGGAGGCGGAACGGCAGGGTCTGCCGGCCCCGCGCCCGCGTTCGCGGGAGATCCGCCATCGCAGCCGCGAGGCGCTGCGGCGGGCGGGACTCCCCGAGGGCATCCGAGCGGAGATGCTCACGCCACCGCAGCACCTCGCCCTCGCGGAGGAGCTCGGATGACGAGGTCATTCGAGGTCTTCGCCCCGGCGAAGCTCAACCTGTGCCTCCACGTCGGGCCGATTCGAGACGACGGCCTGCACGAGATCGGCTCGCTGTTCGTCCCGCTGTCGCTCGCCGACCGACTCGTCGTCTCCGCGGCGGAGCGGGACGAGGTCGCGATCGCCGGGATCGAGGGGCCCGATCTGACGGCGCGGGCGCTGGTGGCGCTGCGGGACGCCGGCTGGGAGCACGAGCCGATCCGGATCGAGGTCGAGAAGGTGACGCCCGTCGCCGCCGGGCTCGGCGGCGGCAGCGCCGACGCGGCGGCCGTGCTGCGGCTCGCGCGCGGACGGCTGCCCGAAGAGCGGCTGGCGGCGATCGCCCGTGGCCTCGGCGCCGACGTCAGCTCGCAAGTCGACCCGGCGTTCTGCTTCGTCGGCGGGGCCGGGGAGGAGATCGAGCCGCTCCCCCCGCCGCATCCCTTCGCCGCCGTCCTGATTCCCGACCCCGAGGGTCTCTCGACAGCGGCCGTGTACGCCGAGGCCGACCGCCTCGGCACGACCCGCAGCCGCGAGCGACTCGCGGACGCGCGGCGGGAGCTGATCGCCGCCGCAGGTCCGGGAAGGCACCCGCTCGAGTACGCGGAGCTGCTCGTCAACGACCTGGCGCCCGCGGCGCTGTCGCTGCGGCCGTCGATCGGCGTCGCGCTCGGGCTGCTCGGCGAGGTCGGCGCTCCCGTCGCGATCGTCACCGGGTCGGGCCCGACGGCCGTCGGGCTGTTCGCGGGCCGCGACGAGGCGGTCGCCGCCGCCACGGAGCTGCGATCGGAGGGTCACGAGGCGATCGTGGCCAGCTCGGTCGGAGGGGTCTGATGGAGCTGCCGCGGCGGCGCAGGGACTGGCTCAAGGTCGTCGCGGTGGTCGTGGCGGTCATCGTCGCCTACCAGCTGATCAAGCGGGCGCTGCCCGACATCGACGCCCAGAAGCTGCTCGGGGACGTCTCCGGCTCGCTCGGCGCGTGGACCTACCTGATCGCCGGCATCCTCGCCTTCCTCGAGACCGGCGCGTTCGTGGGCCTGATCGCGCCGGGAGAGACTGTCGTGGTGCTCGCCGGTGCGGTTGCCGGCCAGGGCGCGACGTCGGTCGTGCTGACGATCGGGATCGTCTGGCTCTGCGCCTTTCTCGGCGATACCTGCAGCTTCCTGCTCGGTCAGAAGCTCGGGCGCGACTGGGTGCTCAAACACGGGCCGCGGCTGCGGATCACCCCGGAGCGGTTCAAGCAGGTCGAGCAGTACTTCGCCAACCACGGCGGCAAGACGATCCTGGTCGGGCGGTTCATCGGGCTCATCCGGGCGCTCGCGCCGTTCGTGGCCGGCAGCTCGGGAATGCCGTACCGGCAGCTGGCTCCCTACAGCGTCCTCGGCACGGGCATGTGGGCGACGCTGTTCACCCTCCTCGGCTACTTCGCTTCGAAGAACATCGACGCGGTCCTCACCAACTCCGAGCACGCGCTGCTGGCGTTCGCCGTCATCGTCGCGGCGATCGTCGCCGGGATCGTCGCCTACCGCTGGCTCAAGGTCCCCGGGAACCGCGAGCGGCTGGCGGCGGGGATGGAGAGGCGGCCGGTGCTCCGCAACCTGCTCGCGCTCGGGCGCCGCCTCCGGCCGCAGGGCCGGTTCCTGCTCGACCGCCTGACCCCGGGAGGGCTCGGCCTCGAGTTCACGACGGCGCTGGCGGCGCTTGCCGTCGGCAGCTATGTCGCGATCGGATACGCGCTGGTGGTCGACGAGACACCGGGGCCGACGACCGGGGACACGACAGCGGCCGACTTCGTGGCCAACCTGCGCACGGACTGGCTGACGTCGATCGCGAAGGCGCTGACGGCGCTCGGCTCGTGGGAGGCGGTCGTCATCGCGACAGTAGCCACGGCGATCTGGCTCGGCGCCCGGCGCGCCTGGGCCGAGCTCATCATCCTCGTCCTCGGCACGATCGCGATCCTCTGGGGCACCGACCTGATCAAGGAGACGGTCGCCCGCCCGCGCCCCCCGGGCGGGCTCGTCGACAGCGCCGGCTACTCATATCCGAGCGGCCATGCGTCGCATTCGATCGTCTACACGTGGATCGCGGTGACGATCGCGATCCGCGTCCGCCCGGGGATGAGCCGGGGTACGGCGCTCGTCGTGGCCGGGCTGCTGCTGACCGCGGCGATCGGGCTCAGCCGCGTCTATCTCGGCGTCCACTGGATGAGCGACGTCAACGGCGGCTGGGCGTTCGGCGCCGCGATCTTCGCCCTGCTCTCGGCGATCGCAGTGATCGTCGTCCACTTGCGGCAGAATGGTGATCATGTCCGCTGAGGTGATGATCTTCGCCGGTGCGGGGCTGATCACTCTGATCGCGTTCACGACCCTGATCCTCGTGCCGGCGATCGGCTCGTTCTCCCGCGGCTGGGAGAAGGCGACGGCCGCCGCGCTGTCACTGATCGTGCTCGTAGCGCTGGTCGGGGTCGGTCTCGCGATCGGCGTGGCGATCGTCTACTACTGGGACGATCTCTCGACGCTGTTCGGCTGAGAACCCGAATCCGCCGCGGCGTGTGGGCCCCGGCCAGCGGGCTGAGCCGCCGTACTATCTGAGGCTTCCGTGGCTTCGAAGACGACAGACCCGCCGTCTGCGGCATCCGGCGCCGCCGGCTCCCTCGAGGCACTCTCGGAGGCGATCGAGTCCGGCGCGGGCCTGCCGGCGGTCGCCCGGGCCGCCGCCGCCGCGCTCGATGCCAGCCTGGTGCTGATCGACCGCTCGAGCTCCGTCCTCGCCGTCGCCGCGGCCTCCGGCGCCGAGGAGGAGAAGCTGCTGGCTGCGGCCGCCGACGTCAGCACCGCCGAGCTGCGGGTTGCCGACGTCGCGGTCGGCGAGCTCCGCTACCGGCGTCGCGGGGGCGCCGAGGGCGTTCCGCCGGCGCTGCGAATGGTCACGACGCTGCTCGGCCTCGAGGTCGAACGCGCCCGCTCCCCCGAATGGGCGAGCGACGAGGCGGCGGGCGACTTCCTCCGGGCGGTGCTCGAGCGCCGGCTCGCTGATCCAGGCGAGATCACCTCGCGCGCCGGCGAGCTCGGCAGCGACCTGTCGGCGGGCGCCGGCGTCGTCATCACCCGCGCCGTGCCGCACTCGACGCAGACCGGAGAGTGGCGCGCCCGCGTGCTCACGCTCGTCCTCCGCGCCGTCCGCTCGGGAAGCAGCGGGGCGCTCGCGACGGCGACCGGCGAGGAGGGGGGAGAGGTGGCGATGTTGCTTCCGGCGCCCGAGGCCGGCCCGATCGAGCGCGCCGCGAAGGCGATCGAGGACGAGCTCCGGCGTTCGCTCCCGGGCTTCTCGGTGACCGTCGGCTACAGCCGCCACGCCGAGGACGCGTCCCAGATCTACCGCGCCGGCAAGGAGGCGCTGATGGCCGCCAACGTCGCCGAGTCGGAGGACGCATCCCCGCTCGCCTTCGAGGAGACCGGCTCTTACCGCCTCCTGCTTCCGGCGATGAGCGAGGACCCGGCCGAGCTCGAGCGCTTCTTCGACGAGACCGTCGCCCCCCTCGCCGCCTACGACGACCAGTACGAGACCGAGCTCGTGGCGACCGTCGAGGCCTACCTCGACAACGACGGCAACGTCACCCCCACGGCTGAGACGCTCTTCACCCACCGCCACACCGTTCGCTACCGGCTCGAGCGCGTCCGCGAGCTCTGCGGGCACGATCTCAGCTCGACCGAGGGCCGCGAGAAGCTCGGCCTCGGCCTGAAGGCGATGCGCGTGCTCGGCATCCAGCCGCCAGGCGGCCCCGCTAAGGAGGCTCGGGCGAAGAGCGGCAAGGGAGGCCGGAAGGCCGAGTGATTCCGGGGGGAGGATTCGAACCCCCGCTTCGCGGACCAAAACCGCGCGTGACTAGCCAGCTACACCACCCCGGAAGGTGGGACGAGTCTACGAGCAGGTGAGGCCCCGTTCCGCGAAGCCCCAGAAACGTCCCATGGGGAGACGTTTCTGCAATCTCGCGAGATTCGGCGTCCGGTCGCGGCGTCAACTCCGCTCGCTGCCAATACGATGCGCGCAGTGAGTGCTCCGACAGTCCTGATCATGGCCGCCGGTCAGGGCACGCGGATGAAGTCCGCCGTGCCCAAGGTGCTTCACCCGGTCTGCGGCCGAGCGCTCGTTGCGTGGCCGGTCGAGGCGGCGCGGCAGGCCGGCGCCGGGCGGATCGGCGTGATCGTCTCCCCGGACCGCGACATCTCCGGAGCGCTCGGCGACGGGATCGAGGCCATCCCCCAGCCCGAGGCCAACGGAACCGGCGGGGCGCTGCGCGCTGCCGCCGACGTCGTCGCCGAATCGGAGACGGTCGTCGTCCTCAGCGGCGACGTGCCGCTCGTCTCGGCGGCGATGATCGACGGCCTGCTCACCACCCACGAGCGGAACGGCGCCGCGGCAACCGTCGTCACGGCCGTGCTGGACGACGCCGGCACCTACGGGCGGGTCGTACGGAGCCCCGACGGCGGTGAGGTCGAGCGCATCGTCGAGGCGAAGGCCGCCGGGGACGCGACGCCCGAGGAGCTCGAGATCCGCGAGATCAACTCCGGCATCTACGCCTTCGATGGCGCCGCGGTGGCGGCCGTGCTCCCCGATCTCTCCAACGACAACGCCCAAGGCGAGTACTACCTGCCCGACGTCCTGCCGCTGCTGAAGGCGGCCGGCGGCCGCGTCGTCGCCCATGTCTCCGACGATCCGAACGTGATCCTCGGAGTCAACTCCCGGGTCGATCTGGCCGTCATCGAGGCCGAGGCCAGGCGTCAGATCCTCGAGCGCCACATGCTCGACGGCGTGACGATCGTCGACCCGGACTCGACGTGGATCGAGGTCGACGTCGAGATCGGCTCCGACGTCCGAATCGAGCCGGGTTGCTCGCTGATCGGCGGAACGCGGGTCGGTGACGGCTCGGTGGTCGGGCCGCACACGACGATGATCGACGCCGCCATCGGCGCCGAGGTCAACGTCCCGCACTCCTACCTGGTCGAGTGCGCGGTCGGCGACCGCTGCAACGTCGGCCCGTTCGCCTACCTGCGGCCGAAGGCGGAGCTGGCCGAGGGGGCGAAGGCCGGCACGTTCGTCGAGATCAAGAACTCGCGGATCGGAGCGGGCACGAAGGTGCCGCACCTCTCCTACATCGGCGACGCCGACGTCGGCGACGGGACCAACCTCGGCGCAGCGACGATCACCGCCAACTACGACGGCTTCGTCAAGAACCGGACAAAGATCGGGCACGGTGCGAGAACGAGCGTCGACACGACACTCGTTGCGCCTGTTGAAATCGGCGATTCCGCCTACACTGGCGCCGGTTCCGTGATCGACGAGGACGTCCCTCCGGGCGCGCTCGGGATCGCGCGAGCGCGGCAGACCAACATCGAGGGTTACGCCGAGCGGAAAGCCAAGGAACACGAAGACAAGTGAGCGGTCCCACCAAGACGATGACCCTGGAACATCCTCCTTCGGACATGGACGAACCCTCGCCGCGCCCGCTCAGCTCGATCGGCCAGGACTACCGCAAGCGCCTGATGGTGTTCGGCGGGCGGGCCTCCGGCACCCTCGCCGCGAAGATCGCCGGCCAGCTCGACGTCGACCTCGGCCAGGCGGACCTGCGGACCTTCTCGAACGGCGAGGTCTACTGCCGCTACCAGGAGTCGATTCGCGGCGCCGACGTCTTCATCGTCCAGTCGACGGCCGCCAACGAGGCCGCCGGAATGACGCCGAACGACGCGCTGCTGGAGCTGCTCTGCATGATCGACGCGGCTCAGGGCGCCTCCGCGCACCGGATCATCGCCGTCATGCCCTGGTACGGCTACGCCCGCCAGGACAAGAAGTCGCTGCCCCGCGAGCCGATCTCCGCCCGCGTCGTCGCCAAGGCGCTCGAGGCGATCGGCACCGACCGGGTGCTGACGATGGACCTCCACGCCGGTCAGGTCCAGGGCTTCTTCGAGGTCCCCGTCGACCACATGACCGCGATGCCGATGCTCACCCAGTGGTTCATCGACCAGCACTTCGACGAGGAGCTGGTGATCGTCAGCCCCGACGCCGGCCGGGTCAAGGTCGCGCGCAACTTCGCCCGCAAGGTCGGCACCCACTGGGCGGTCATGGAGAAGGAGCGGCCCGCACAGCAGGTCGCCGAGATCGGCTACGTGGTCGGCGACGTCAAGGGCAAGACCGCGGTCCTCGTGGATGACATGATCGACACGGCCGGCACCCTTTGCGCCGCCGCCAAGACAGTGCTCGACGAGGGCGCTGCCCGCGTGATCGCCTGCGCCACCCACGGCGTCTTCTCCGGCCCGGCCTTCGAGCGGCTCGCCTACGAGAACTCGCAGATCGAGAAGATCATCGTCACCGACACGATCCCGCTCCGCCCCGGGCACCCGGAGAACATCCACGTCCTCTCGACCGCCCAGACGCTCGCCGACTCGATCCGGCGGATCTTCACCGACGATTCCGTGTCCGAGATCTTCGCCGGCGAGAACCAGCTGTTCTAGATAACTCCGGGGAGATCCTCCGCTTCGCGTCCGGTCTCCCCGGGCGGCGCGGTGGTACGGGACGGGATGACATGTGTGTCTCCTCCATCCGGGGGTTGGGCTTCCGTACCTCGGAGAGGGTCGAGCGGCGGGCCGCGCGGCGAACTCCGAAGAGCCGGAGCCGCGTGGTCTGCCGATCGGCCCTCGCGCCGCACTAATAGGGTCCTGGCGCATGGGAGGCGCAGCGACCGCGGAGGACGGCGACAAGCTCGCACCGGGGACGTTCATGGCCCTGGTGGCGATGGGGCTCGGCGTCTTCGTCATCGCCAACGACTTCACCGCCCTGAACGTGGCGCTGCCGGCGATCGAGGGCGACCTCGACGCCGACGTCGGCAGCGTCCAGTGGGTGATCAACGCCTACGCGCTGGTGTTCGGAATGGCGATCGTCTCCGGCGGCCGTCTCGCGGACATGTTCGGGCGCCGGCGGATCTTCTTCATCGGCTCGATCCTCTTCGCCGCGTTCTCAGCGATCGGCGCCGTCGCCCCCGACCTCGGCGTCCTGATCGGCGCCCGCGTCGGGATGGGGATCGGCGGCGCACTGATGTGGCCGGCGATCCTCGGGATGACTTTCGCGGCGCTGCCGGAGTCGAAGGCGGGGCTGGCGGGTGGGCTGATCCTCGGGGTCGCCGGGATCGGCAACGCGGTCGGCCCGCTCGTCGGCGGCGTCCTCACCGAGGCGCTCGACTGGCGCTGGATCTTCGTCCTCAACGTCCCGATCGCCGCGTTCGCGATGTACGTGACCTGGCGCTACGTCGACCAGCCGCAGGAGCTGGAGGACGAGCGGATCGACTACGCGGGAATGGCGACGATCTCAGGCAGCCTCGTCCTGCTGTTGCTCGCGCTCGACCAGGCGGTCGACTGGGGTTGGACCGACGTCCGCATCCTGGCGATGCTCGTCGTCGCAGCCGTGCTGATGGTCTCGTTCGCGGTGGTCGAGCGCCGCGCCGGCGACCGGGCGCTGATCCCACCCGACGTCATCGCCAACAAGCGCTTCCGGGCGGCCTGCCTCACGGTCCTGCTGCTGTCGGCGGTCTTCTTCTCCGCGGTGCTCTACGTGCCCCAGTTCTTCGAGAAGATCCTCGACTACTCGACGGTCGAGGCGGGTCTCGGGATGCTGCCGATGCTCGCAACGTTCGCGCTCACGTCGTTCATCGCGGGCCCGCTCTACAACAAGGTCGGGATGCGGGTCGTCGTCGGCGCCGGCACCGGCATGATCGCGCTCGGATCGATCCTGCTGGCGATCCTGATCGGCCCGGACGCCGGCTACGCCGACGTCGTCCCGGGGCTGCTCGGGATCGGGATCGGCTGCGGCCTCTTCTACCCGTCGGTGACGACGGTGGCCGTCACGGCCCTCTCCGCCGCTCGCAGCAGCCTCGCCGGCGGGATCGTCTACATGTTCCAGATCGCAGGCGGCGCCGTCGGACTCGGGATCTCGACTGCGATCTTCACCAGCTCTTCCGAGAGTCAGCTCGGCGACCTCGTCAGCAGCGAGACCAGCGTCACTCTGACCGGTCACGAGCAGGCCGTCCTCCACGGCACCCTGGCCGGCACCGACGCGGCCGCCGACGCGCTCGCCGGGCTGCCGTCACGGGTGACCGCGGAGATCGAGCAGCTGGTCGGCGAGTCGTTCGCGCAGGGCGTCCAAACGAGCTTCCGCGTCATCGCAGCGGTCGCCGTCATCGGGTTCCTCGTCGCCGTGCTCGATCTCGGGCGCACCCCCGATCCTGAGGCGACCTCCGAGTAGTGTTCACGCCATGAATCGCGCCACCCTCGAGTGGTACGAGCTGCTCGCGCGGAGTCTCACCTGGGTGGCCGGGATCGTCCTCCTGCTCTCGGTCGTCGCTGCGATCGTCGTCGCCGGATCCGAGAATGCGGCGCCGATCCTCGAGGATCTCGAGAAGCAGGGACGCGGGGTCGCCGCCCTCGGCGCCCTCGCCGGCGGCCTCACGGCGGCCGGCCTGCTCGCCGCCGCCGGCGCGATCCTGCGCCTGCTCGTGACCGAGCGGCTGGAGCGCCTCGGCCCTGCAGCCGGCTCCGGTTCCGACCCCGAGCAGCTGGCACTGGATGACGAGCCCTCGAGCGGGTCCGAGCGCCCGCGGCGCCGCCGCGAACGCCGGTGAGCGGCCCCCGGGCGCCGAAACCTTCAATCCGCAGGGTCGGGCACAAGGGTGCGGCCGACCTCGTCGAGGGGAACACCGTCGCGAGCTTCGAGCGTGCCGTCGAGGTCGGCGTCGACATGATCGAGTTCGATGTCCTCCGGCTTCGCGACGGCGCCCCCGGCCTGCCACCGGACCGCCGGACGCCCCTCGTCGTCGCCCACGACTGGCGCGACGCCGCCACGCGTCCGGTCCTGACCCTCGCCGATGCGCTCGACGCCTTCACGCGCCCGCCGCTCGATCGGGTCGAGATCGACTGCGACCTGAAGCTCGCCGGCCGCGAAGACGAGCTCGTACGGGCGCTTCAGGAGCGCGGTCTGGTCGAGCGCTCGATGGTCTCGACCATGTACGTCAAGAGCCTCGCCCGGATCGCGGCGCTCGAGCCGGGTCTTCGCCTCGGCTGGACCTATCCGCTCGTCACCCGCCCCTGGGACCGGTCGACCGTGGCCCGCCCGGCGGTCGGCGCCGCGCTCGAGCTGATGCGCCGCCGCTTCCCGGGTCACGCCCGCCGCCGGGCCCCCGAGATCGGCGTGGCCGCGATCTGGATCTTCCACCGGCTGGCGACCGAGCGGCTCGCGGCGGTCACGGGCGAGCTCGGCATCGAGCTGATCGCCTGGACCGTGGACGACGCAGGAGCCGTCGCGAGATTGCGGGACATCGGGGTCGACGGGATCGTCTCCAACGACCCGCGCCTGCTGCAGTAGGCGGCGCGGCACCGTGCGGCGCCCGAGCGCCCGAACTCTCTATCCTGCCCTGCCCGATGGCCACCACCCGTCCCAGTTTCAAGGTCTCCGGCCGTACCGAGTTCGGCTCCCGCACAGCGCGCCGCCTGCGCCGGCAGGGGCTCGTGCCCGGAGTCGTCTACACCGGCGGCGCCGATGCGCGCCCGTTCCAGGCCGACGCCCATGACCTGTCGCTCTTCATCAACGAGGGCCATGCGCTCTTCGACCTCGACATCGAGGGGGAGGGGAAGGTCCCGGTCGTCGTCAAGGAGGAGCAGCGCCACCCGGTCCGTGGCGACCTCGTCCACATCGACTGCCAGCAGGTCGATCTCAAGCAGGAGATCCAGGCCGACATCGCGATCGAGCTCGCGGGCGTCGAGGATGCCCCAGGCGTCAAGGAGGGCGGCATCCTCGAACACGTCACCCGCGAGATCACGATCGAGGCGCTGCCGACCGACATCCCCGACGAGGGGCTCGTCGTCGACGTCTCCGCCATGGCCATCGGCGACACGATCCAGCTCGACTCGATCACGCCGCCGGAGGGCGCCAAGTTCGCCGCCGACCTGCCCGAGGAGATCACGATCGCGACGCTCAACCCGCCCCGCGTGGCCGAGGAGGAGCCCGAGGTCGAGGAGGAGACCGAGCTCGTCGGCGAGGGCGAGGGCGAAGGCGAAGAGGCCGGCGCCGAGGAGTCCGGCGGCGACGAGGGCGACTCGGGCTCCGAGGACTAGTCGCCGGTGCCCCGGTTCGGCCGCCGCGGTGGCTCCGGCGGCGCAGGGGACTCCGGGTCCGCCGACTTCCTGATCGTCGGCCTCGGCAATCCCGGCAGTCGCTACGCCGGAACCCGCCACAACGCCGGCTTCGAGGTCGCCGACGCACTGAGCGGGCGCTGGGAGCTGCCACGCGCGAAGAGCCGCTTCGGCGGGCTCGTGACCAGCGGCAGGATCCGGCCCGGCGGGCCCCGCGCCGCGATTCTGCTGCCGCAGACCTACATGAACGAGTCGGGTAACGCCGCCGGCCCCGCGCGCGGTTCCTACGGCGTGCCGCTCGACCGCGTCATCGCGCTCCACGACGAGATCGATTTGCCGTTCGGCGAGGTCCGGACGAAGCTCGGCGGCGGCGTCGCCGGGCACAACGGACTGAAGAGCCTCGAACGCGGGCTCGGCAGCCGCGACTTCCGGCGTGTCAGGATCGGGGTCGGCCGGCCCGACTCGACCGACCCCGAGATCGTCTCCAGGCACGTCCTCGGCCGCTTCTCCGAGGGGCGCGAGGAGGTCGCGGCGCTGATCGCCGCCGCCGCGGACGAAACCGAGCGGCTGATCGACGAGATCGCCGGCGAACCCGACGGGAACGAGGACTGAGATGGACGACGCACTGACCACCTACGAACGCGACGGCAACGGCGTCGGGCTCCTGCGGCTCGACCGCCCCGAGGCGCGGAACGCGATCAACACCCGGATGCTCGAGGAGCTGCTCGAGCACCTCGAGGCCGCCCGCGGCGACGAGGACCTGCGGGTGCTCGTGCTCTCCTCGACCGACCACATGGGCTTCTCCGCCGGCGCCGACGTCCGCGAGGATCTCGACCGCGATGGCGCGATCCGGCGCATGCAGCTCTTCGCCGACCTCTACGACGGGCTGACGGGATTCCCGCGCCCGACGATCGCCGCCTGCCACGGCGCCTGCGTCGGGGGCGGGGCCGAGATCGCCGTCGCCTGCGACCTCCGGGTCGGCGGCTCGAACATGCGCCTGCGCTTCCCCGGCGCCGGTCTCGGCGTCCCGGTCGGCCCGGCCCGCCTGGTCACGCTCTGTGGCCTCTCGGTCGCGAAGTACCTGCTGCTCACCTCGAAGGAGATCGCGGTCGACGAGGCGTTCCGCTGGGGCATCGTCCACAAGGTGGCGCCGGCGCCGCGGACCGAGGAGGCCGCCCTCCAGCTCGCCACCCAGGTCTCCGAGCACCCGCCCGAGTCGGTCAGCCGGATCAAGGAGATGCTGCACGCCTGGGACGGCGTCGAGGACCGCTCCCGCGCCGAGGGCGCGGGCCAGGTGCAGTGGCAGAGCGAGGGCCCCGGCCTGGGCTACAAAGCCTGACCGCCCGGTGCCGCTCCGCCCGCTCCTCGAGATCGCCGAAGCCGACGCCGCCTTCGCGGCGCTGGCGGGCCGCGTCGCGAAGGCCGAGCCGGGCGACGAGCTCGCCGCCCCCGTCTCGGCGGGGCTGCGCCCCTTCCTCCTCGCGGCGCTGGCGGAGGCCGAGCCCGGCCTCGGCGGGCGGCCGATCCTCTGCGTCGCCGCCGACGACCGTGGCGCCCGCGACCTCGCCTCAGAGCTCGGCGCTTACCTCGAGCCGCGCCGCGTCCGCTATTACCCCTCTCGCGGCACCGGGTACGAGTCGCACCTGGCGCCGCCCCCGCATCTCGTCGGCCTGCGGATCGCCGCGCTCGATGCTCTGGTCGGCGAGGACGACGGCGAGCCGCCCGTCGTCGTGGCAAGCGCCGTCGCGCTCGCCGAAGCCGTCCCGGATGCCTCGCTGCGACCCGCCGGCTTCGCGCTCACCAGGGGCGAGGAGATCGACCTCGCCGACGTCGCCGAGCTCCTCGCGGGGTCGGGCTACGAGCGAGTCGAGCAGGTCGAGGACCGCGGCCAGTTCGCGGTCCGCGGCGGCATCCTCGACGTCTTCGGCTCGACCGTCGATCAGCCCGCCCGGATCGAGCTGTTCGGCGACGAGATCGAGTCGATCCGCTGGTTTTCGACGTTCACGCAGCGCTCGCTCGGTGAGGCCGAGCGGATCGAGCTCGATCCCGCAGCCGAGATCGATCCCGACCATCGTCTGCTCGCCACCGAAGCGCTCGCCGACGCCGAGGAGGAGGGCGCCGAGCGGCCACTCGCCGAGCTCCTCCCGACCGACCGCTTCGGCGCGTTCCTCGACCTCATCGACGAGCGCACGGCGATCGTCATAGCCGCCCCCGACGAGCTCGACGCGGCCCTCGACGACCACCTCACCGACGTCCGGGCGGCGATCCACGACGAGGACGTCGCGAAGCTCTACGTCGCCGTCCGCGATCCGCTGCGGGCGCGTGCGGTTCTCTGCATGGGCGGCGTAGCCGACGACGCGGGAGACGCGGGATCGGGCGAGGAGGCGTTCCGGGGCTCGATCCCGGTATCGGCGGCGCGCAGCCTCGCCGAGGCGGAGCCCGAGCTCGAGAAGCAGACGCGGTCCGGCTACACGACCGTCGTCGCGTTCGAGCGGATCGGCGAGGCCGAGCGAGCCCGCTACGCGCTCGATCGACTGACCCCGAAGCTGCTCGACGCGGGGCCGCTGCCGGCCGATCCGGCTGTGCTGTTCGCCGAGGCCCGCGTCGCCGACGGCTTCGTCTCGCCGTCGCTGCGGCTCGCTGTGGTCCCGTTCCGCCGGCTCGTCCATCGCCGCCGCGCCGCCGCCCCGGCCCCGACCGGCGGCAGGCTGGCCTCGCTCGGCGACCTCGCGGCCGGCGAGCACGTCGTTCACGAGGACCACGGCGTCGCCCGCTTCGCCGGGTTCGACACCCGGACGGTCGCCGGGATCACCCGCGACTACCTCGAGCTCGAGTACCGCGACGGCGACAAGGTCCTCGTCCCGGCCGAGCAGCTGGCGAAGATCACCCGCTACGTCGGCGGCGAGCACCCCGAGCTCTCGAAGCTCGGCGGCAAGCGCTGGAGCCAGATGAAGGCCCGGGCGCGACGCTCCGCCCGGGAGCTGGCGGGCGAGCTGATCAACCTCTACGCAGAGCGGCAGGCGCGCCGCGGCCACGGCTTCTCGCCCGACGGCGAGTGGCAGCTACGGCTCGAGCGTTCGTTCCCGTTCCGCGAGACGGCCGACCAGCTCGAGGCGATCGAGGCGGTCAAGGCCGACATGGAGTCGGAACGCCCGATGGACCGGCTGATCTGCGGTGACGTCGGCTACGGCAAGACCGAGGTCGCGATCCGGGCGGCACAGAAGGCGCTTGCGGACAGCAAGCAGGTGCTGGTGCTGGTGCCGACGACGATCCTCGCCACCCAGCACTTCGGCACCTTCGGAGAGCGCCTTCGCGACTTCCCCTACGAGATCGAGATGGTCTCCCGGCTGCGGAAGCCGGCCGAGGTGAAGAAGGCGCTGGCCGGGTTCGCCGACGGGTCGGTCGACATCCTGATCGGCACCCACCGGGTGCTCTCGCGCGACGTCCGGGCCCGTGACCTCGGCCTGCTCGTGATCGATGAGGAGCAGCGATTCGGCGTCAAGCAGAAGGAGCTGCTGCGCCAGCTCAAGCTCAAGGTCGACGTGCTCGCGATGTCGGCGACGCCGATCCCGCGGACGATGCAGATGAGCCTCGCCGGCCTGCGCGACATATCCGTGATCGAGACCCCACCGGAGGGCCGCCGTCCGGTCCGGACCTACGTCGGCCCTTATGACGAGGAGCTGGTCGCCGAGGCGTTGCGCCGCGAAGTCCGGCGCGACGGGCAGGCCTTCTTCCTCCACAACCGCGTCGAGACGCTCCACGACACCGCCGAGCGGCTGCGGGCCCTGGTTCCGGAGGCGCGCTTCATCGAGGCGCACGGGCAACTCGACGAGGGTGAGCTCGAGGCCACGATGCTCACGTTTCTGCGCGGGGAGGCGGACGTGCTCGTCGCCACGACCATCATCGAGTCGGGGCTCGACGTCCCCGCCGCCAACACCCTGATCGTCGAGCGTGCCGACAACCTCGGGCTTGCGCAGGCGTACCAGATCCGCGGCCGCGTGGGCCGCTCCCGCGAGCGCGCCTACGCCTACATGCTCTATCCCTCCGAGGAGGGCGTGACCCGCGAGGCGGCAGCCCGGTTGGCGACGCTCGCCGACCACACCGAGCTCGGGTCGGGCTTCCGGATCGCGATGCGCGACCTCGAGTTGCGCGGGGCCGGCGACCTGCTCGGAGCCGAGCAGTCGGGTCATGTCGCCGCGATCGGCTTCGAGCTCTACGTCGAGATGCTCGATCAGGCCGTCGCCGAGCTGCGCGCCGCCGGTGGCGGCGAGCGGACCGACGAAGAGGTCCGGGTCGACACCGACGTCTCCGCCTTCGTCCCCTCCTCCTACGTCCCCTACGAGGCGGCGAAGATCGACATCCATCGCCGGATCGCCGGCGCCCGCGCCCCGGGCGAGCTGCGCTCGCTGCACGACGAGCTGCGCGATCGCTTCGGCCCCCCGCCGGAGCCGATCGAGGCGCTGCTGGCGATCCAGCGCGCCCGGATCGAGCTCGGCCGCGACGGTGCCCGCAGCCTCGTCCTCCGTGGCGCCCGGATCGTCGCCGAGCCGCTCGATTTCGAATCCGACCGGGTCGCCCGGATCCGCGAGCGGCTTGCGGACGCGATCTACAGCTCTCGCGACGGCAGCCTGACGTTGCGCGCGCCCGGCGCGGACGAGCCGGAGGCGGATCGCGTGGCCCGCCTCGCCGAGCTCACCGAGGCGATCTCCGCCTCGCGCGAGCCGGCAGCCGAAGCCGCCTGAGCGGCCCTCCGGGAGCGAAGCTGCGCGGGCGCGCCCGCCGGTTGGTTATCTTTCCCCCTCGTGTCGCGGTCCCGGAAGCGCAACCTTGCGATCGTCCTCGCCCTGATCCTCGTCGGGGCGGTGGCGCTGGTCGCCGCCACGAGCGGCCTCGGCCAGCCCGGCCTGCCGGAGGGCGACGTCGCGTTCGTCGACACCGTCGACGACGGGGACATCACCCAGGACGACCTCGACTCGGCGCTCGACCAGGCGGCGGCTCAGGGCGGTCTACCCAAGGTCCCGGCCGCGAACGACCCCCAGTACGACTCGCTCGTCCAGCAGGCGATGCAGAGCCTGATCCTCGCCAAGTGGGTCAAGGGTGAGGCCGCCGATCGCGGGATCACCGTCGATCAGTCGGACATCGACGCGGAGCTGAAGCGGATCAAGGAGCAATCCTTCTCGAGCGAGAAGGAGTTCCAGAAGTTCGTCGAGCAGTCGAAGTTCAGCCCCGAGGACATCCAGGAGCAGGTCGAGCTGACGCTGCTGCGCGACAAGCTCGAGCAGGAGGTCGTCACCAAGCCGAACGTCTCCGAGGACGAGGTCAAGAAGTTCTACGAGGTCAACATCGACAGCTTTCGCCAGCCGGCGAGCCGTGACGTCAGGGTGATCCTCAACTCCTCGCAGGAGCAGGCCGACAAGGCCAAGCAGGCGCTCGAGGCCGACGACTCCGATGCGAGCTGGAAGAAGGTCGCCAAGCAGTACTCCCAGGACCAGGCATCGAAGGATCGCGGCGGCCTGCTCGAGGGTCTGACCGCGGGCCAGGGCGACCCGCAGCTCGAGGAGCAGGCCTTCTCGGCCTCGGAGGGCGAGATCGTCGGGCCGTTCAAGACCGACCGCGGCTACTACGTGCTCGAGGTCTCCGCGATCAACCCGGAGACGACCCAGCCGCTGTCGGAGGCGAGCGCCGCGATCGAGCAGCAGCTCGTCTCCGCCAAGCAGCAGCAGATCGCCTCCGATTTCCAGGCCGACTTCACCGACAAGTGGACGCCGCGGACGATCTGCGCCCCTGAGGAGACGATCGAGCTCTGCAGCAACTTCGTGACCCCCACGGCCTTGCCGGCGCCGGGACAGCCGGCGCCGCCGGCGGTGCTCTCCCGCCAGCCGATCGAGCCCGGCACCTCGACGATCTCGATCGACGGCTCCGCCCAGCAGGGGCTGCCGCAGGGGCCGCAGCCGCCCGCCACCAACCCCGAGGCCCAGGCGCCGCCAGGCGCCGTCCCGCTCGGACCCAACGGCGCTCCGACCGGCGCCGCGCCGCCGACCGGCGCTGCGCCGACCACCTCCGGCGGCACCGCTCCCGCCACCCCGACTCCCTGACCGGTCGATGAGCTCGGACTCCGCCCGTGCCGAGTCCGGTGCGGAGGCGATCGCCGAGCTCGATGCGATCACCCGCCGGCTGCGCCGCGAGTGCCCCTGGGACCGCGCCCAGGACGAGCGCTCGATCGTCCCGCACACGGTCGAGGAGGCCTACGAGCTCGCCGACGCCGCCGCCTCCGGCGACGACGCGAAGCTCCTCGACGAGCTCGGAGACGTCCTCTTCCAGGTCCACTTCCTCGCCCTGCTCCTCGAGGAGCGCGATGCCGGCGACCTGCGCGCGATCGCCGAGAACACGACCGCGAAGCTGATCCGGCGCCACCCGCACGTGTTCGGCGAGACCGAGGTCACGAGTACCGAGGACGTCCGCTCGAACTGGGACCGGATCAAGCGCGAGCAGGAGGGACGCGGCGCCGAGGGCCCGTTCGCCGACGTTCCCGAGAACCTGCCCGGGCTGCTCTACGCCCGCAAGCTCCAGCGGCGCGCGGCCTCCGCCGAGCTGGCCGGCCCCGCCGCCGACCGCGATGAGGCGATCTCCCGGCTCCGCGCGGCCGCCGAGGCGGTCGCGGCGGCCCCGCCGTCGGCCGATCCCGAGCGCGCCGGCCCGGAGGAGCGGACCGCGGTCGAGGAGGCGATCGGCCGGCTCCTCCTCGCCGCGGTGGACGTCGCCCGGACCGCCCGGGTGGACCCGGAGCTGGCGGTCCGCCGGGCGGCGGACGAGCTGCGGAAGTAGGTCCACCCCGGCGGAATGCTCCGCCTCGCGTCCGCTTCCGCCGGTCGGCGTGGTGGTAGCGGGCGGGATGAAATATGCGTGTCTCCCAGCCGGGAAAGCACCGTGTCGGACTCCCTGGCTGGGCCGGACGCACATGTCACCCCGCCCCGCACCGCGCGCCGACCGACCGGACCGGACGCGCAGCGGAGGATCCGGTCGGGGTTACTACACTCGCGCTATGCCCTCCATCACGCACGTCCACGGCCGCCAGATCCTCGACTCCCGGGGCAACCCGACGGTGGAGGTGGAGATCACGCTCGACGGGGGGGCGAGGGGAAGGGCGGCGGTGCCGTCGGGGGCCTCGACCGGCGAGTTCGAGGCCACCGAGCTCCGCGACGGCGGCGAGGAGTGGGGCGGCAAGGGGGTCCGCCGGGCGGTCGCGAACGTCAACGGCGAGATCGCTGCAGCGTTGAGCGGCGTCGATGCCGCCGACCAGGAGGCGGTCGACCGTGCGCTGATCGACCTCGACGGGACGCCGAACAAGTCCAGGCTCGGCGCCAACGCGATCCTCGGAGCCTCGCTCGCGGCCGCCAGGGCCGCTGCGGAGGCCGCCGGCGAGCCGCTCTACCGGTATCTCGGCGGCGTCTACGGGGGCGGGGAGGAGGGCGTCCTTCCGGTCCCGATGATGAACGTCGTCAACGGCGGCGCTCACGCCGACAACTCGGTCGACTTCCAGGAGTTCATGATCGTGCCCGCGGGGGCGCCGAGCTTCGGCGAGTGCCTGCGCTGGGGGACCGAGGTCTTCCACGCCCTGAAGGGATGGCTGAAGTCGAACGGGCTGAACACCGCGGTCGGGGACGAGGGCGGCTTCGCGCCCGACCTGAGCTCGAACGAGGCGGCGCTCGAGGCGCTCGTGGCCGGGATCGCCGCGGCGGGCTACGAGCCCGGCAAGGACGTCTTCATCGCGCTCGACCCGGCGACGAGCGAGATCTACGGCGACGGCTCCTACGAGCTCGCGCACGAGCGGAGGTCGCTGAGCGCCGCCGAACTCGCCGACTACTGGGCCGACAAGGTCGACCGCTACCCGATCCTCTCGATCGAGGACGGGATGGACGAGGAGGATTGGGACGGCTGGAAGGCCCTGACCGACGCCATCGGCGACCGCTGCCAGCTCGTCGGCGACGATCTCTTCGTCACCAACCCCGAGCGGCTCGCGCGCGGCATCGAGCGCGGCGTCGGCAACTCGATCCTCGTCAAGGTCAACCAGATCGGGACGCTGACCGAGACGTTCGAGGCCGTGCGGATGGCTCGGGACGCCGGCTACTCGGCGGTCATGTCCCACCGCTCCGGCGAGACCGAGGACACGACGATCGCCGACCTCGCGGTCGCCACCGGGTGTGGGCAGATCAAGACCGGGGCGCCGTCCCGCTCCGATCGGGTGGCGAAGTACAACCAGCTGCTGCGGATCGAGGAGGAGCTGGGCTCGTCGGCCGCCTTTCCCGGCCTGAGCGCGTTCAGCGGCCGCTGAGGCCGTCCGGCAAGCTGCGATTCGCTTGCAGGGGTCCGGCGCTCGGCGCCGAATCGCCCTGCAAATGGCATCCGTCGCCCAGCCCCGCTATCGCGCCCGCGTCGCTCCGCGCGGGACCCGCGGCAGCCGCGGGTCACGGATCCGCTGGGACCGCTTCGGCCGCGTCGTCCTCGTCCTCGTCCTCTTCATCGTCATCGCGTCCTACGTCGGCCCGTCCCTGCACGTCTTCGAGAGCTGGCGCGAGTCGAAGGGCGCCGAGGCCAGCCTCGCCGAACTCAAGGTCGAGAACGCCGAGCTCACGCGCAAGGCGAAGGCGCTCGAGAGCGACGCCGCGGTGATGGCCGAGGCCCGCAAGCTCGGCCTCGTGGACTCCTCCGAGCAGGCATACGTGCTCGACGGCATCAGGTAGCCGACATTCCGCCCGTCCGGCGTTCGGGTCGGCGATCCGTCCACTAACCTTCCGGGACGGGTTCGGTGGGCCCCGCAGCGGTCCTCCAGCGACCCGTGCCACCCTTTCAAGCACCATGCCGACCGGACTCGACACCGAGGCTGTGCCCGGCCGCACAGCCAGACCCGAATTGCGGGACCCGACGCCGTTGCTCTTCATCGGCGGGACCGGTCGATCCGGTACCCACGTCGTCTCGAAGATCCTCGGCGCCCACAGCCAGTTCCGCAAGGTGCCGAACGAGGCGCGCTTCCACGTCGACCCGGGCGGGTTCCCCGACGTCCTCGCCGGCCGCACCAGTCCCGACCTCTTCGCCTATCGGCTCCGCCACTACTGGTGGCGCAACTTCGAGCCCGCCCGGCGCAGCTTCCGCGGCCTGCACCGCTACGTGCCCAGGCGGCGGCTCGAGGCGGCCACCGACTCGTTCCTGCGGCGCTGCGAGGGCGGCGAGCCCGAGGCGGCGTGCCGCCAGCTCTTCTTCGACCTGCTTTGGCCGCTCGCGACCGAGGAGGCGAGGGCGGGGTTGATCGAGCAGAGCTGTGACGTCGTCGCCGAGGCGGGGCCGCTCGGCATGCTCTTCCCGGAGGCCCGTTTCGTCCACGTCGTCCGCGACGGCCGAGACGTCGCCGCGTCCCGGGTCGGGCAGGCGCGCTGGCTCGCCTACCCGCGGACCATGAGCCAGGGCCTCGAGTGGTGGGAGGCGCGGATCCGCCGGATCGAAGCCGGGATCCGCGCCGCCGGCCGCGAGCGCGTCCACGAGGTGAGTCTCGACGACCTCGTTTCCGGCAACCGCCGCAAGAAGACCTACCGGAAGCTGCGGCAGTTCGCCGGCCTCCGCAACGAGGCCGCCATGCTCGCCTACTTCACCCGTCGGGTCAGGGTCCGCAACGCTCACGCCGAGCGCTGGCGCACCGAGGTTCCCGCCCGTCAGCACGAGGAGGTCGACGCCCGCTACGAGCGGATCCTCGACCGGCTCGACGCCGACGGCGTCGGCTGCGTCGAGCTCCTGCGCCGCGTGCAGTCGAGGAGAGCCACGTGATCGACCTCGCAGCCGAGCGCCCCGACGATCCCGAGCTGCTGTTCGTCGGCGGCACCGGGAGATCGGGCACCCACGTCGTCTCTCAGCTACTCGCCAACCACTCGCGGTGGGCGCGGGTCCCGATCGAGGCGCGCTTCCACGTCAACCCGCAGGGCTTTCCGGACCTGCTCGAAGGCCAGGTCACGCCCGAGCAGTTCCTGCGGAAGCTCAAGCGGTTCTGGTGGCGGCGCATCCGCGCCGGCGAGGTCGCTCCGGTGGTCGCGCGGCGGATCGCGTTCGGGCGCAAGGTCCGCGGCCTGCACAAGGTCGTCGAGCGTGACCGCTTCGACGCCGCCGTCGCCGAGTTCGAGCGCACCGCGCCCGGCGACCTCGAGCGCGCCTGTCGCAACCTCTTCCTCGACCTGCTGTGGCCGGTCGCCGCCGAATCCGGCAAGCCGGGTTTGATCGAGATGAGCTGCTTCACGATCGCCGAGAGCCCGACGCTGATCCGTCTGTTCCCGGACGCGAAGCTGATCCACACCGTCCGCGACGGGCGCGACGCCGGCTCCTCGAAGGTCTCCAAGCGCCAGAAGCGCAGCCACCCCCGCGACGGCTCCGAGGGGATCCGCTGGTGGGAGGGGCGCCTGCGGAAGATCGAGGCCGGGGTCCGCGAGCTACCGCCCGGCCGCCTGTTGACGATCAGCCTCGACGAGCTCGTCGACGGCGATCGCGAGGACGTCTACGGGCAGATCCTCGACTACCTCGGGCTCGAGGATGAGCCGGCCATGCGGGCTTTCTTCGACGACGAGATGAGCGCTTCCGCCGCCCACAAGGAGCGCTGGCGAGAGGGCCTCGATGAGGCGCAGCAGACGGCCCTCGTCCGCGACTACGAGAAGACCCTGGATCGGCTCGAGCGCGAGGACTTCCACTGCGCTCCGCAACTGCGGCGGGCCTACGAGCACCAGCCCGCGTGAGCGGGTCGGCCGGCGCCGGCACCGACCGGCCTCAGGAGCAGTTCCGCGAGATCGTCTTCGTCGGCGGCACCGGCCGCTCGGGGACTCACGCGCTGGCCCAGCTCCTCGGGCGTCACAGCGGCCTGGCCGACGTGCCGATCGAGGCACGGTTCCACTGCAACAAGCGGGGGATGCCCGACCTCCTCGAGGGCCGGATCACGCTGCAGGGCTACCTCGCGAAGCTGCGCGGATTCTGGTGGCATCGCGTTCGCGTCGACGGCCGGCCGCGCGGCCTCTACAACCTGATGCGCGAGGCCGAGTTCGAGGCCGCGCTCGAGCGCTTCGAGAATGCCTACGCGGAGGACCCGGTCGCGGGCTGCCGCGGCCTGTTCTGCGACCTCCTGGGGCCGGTGGCCGGCCGCGCCGGCAAGCCCGGGCTCGTCGAGATGTCCTCGCACAACATCAGGGCGTCGCAGACGCTCCTGCGCCTGTTCCCCGATGCCCGCTTCATCCACGCGCTCCGCGACGGACGAGACTCGGCTGCGTCGGTGACCGGTAAGACCTGGGGGCCACGCCGGGTCGGTGCGGCGATCGGCTGGTGGGCGGATCGCCTGCGGGCGATCGAGGAGGGCATCAGCGGCAGCGCGGACGGCGCTCCGTTCTCGATCCCCGCCGAGCGCTTCCGGGTCGTCCTCCTCGAGGACCTCGTCGGCTTTCAGCGCGAGCGCACCTACGCCGGCCTCCTCGACTTCCTCGGCCTCCGGGACGAGCCGGCGATGCGCGAGTTCTTCGACGCCGAGATGACGGCCGAGAAGGCCCACCTCGGGCGCTGGCGGAGGCAGCTCAGCGGGCCCGGGCGGGCCCTCGTCCAGCGCCGCTACGAGCGGACCGTCGGCGCCCTCGAGCGCGAGGGCAACCACGCCGCACCCGCGCTCCGCGCCGCGCTCGAGCGCGAGGCAACGGGAGCGCGCCGGTGAGCGCCCCGGCGGCCCGGCGCGGCGGCGAGCCGCGAGTCCTCTTCGCGACCAGCAACGGGACCGGACTCGGGCATCTGAACCGGGCGATGGCGATCGCCAGGCGCCTCCCCGCGAGCTACAGCTCGTCGTTCTTCACGCTCTCCGCCGCAGCGCCCGTCGTCGCCGCCGAGGGCTGGGACGTCGACTATCTGTCCTCGTACCGCCGACCGGCCTCCGGGACCGACCGGGCCTGGAACCTCCGACTCGGGGCGATGCTCGAGCAGGTGCTCGCCGAGCGTGAGCCCGACCTCGTCGTCTTCGACGGCGTTCATCCGTACCGCGCGCTGACGCACCTGCTGAGCGCGCGCGGCGCGCCGCCGTCGATCTGGTGTCGGCGACCGATGTGGCGGGCCGGCAGCTCGGTCGCACCGTTGCGCCGCGCCGGCGCCTTCGACGCGGTCCTCGAACCGGGCGAGCTCGCCGAGACGCGCGACCCGGGACCGACCGTCGGACTCCGCCGCGACGCCAGGCGGGTCCGGCCGATCGTCTTCCTCGACCGCGAGGAGCTGCTGCCTCGCGAGGCCGCGGCGGCCGAGCTCGGCCTCGACCCGCGGCGGCGGACGGCGCTGGTGACGCTGGGACAGGGCGGAGAAGTCGATCGTGCGGTCGCCCGGGCGCTGGCGGTGCTGGCCGAGATTCCCGGCCTACAGGTCGCGGCGCTGCGCTCGAGTCTCGCCGCCGGCCTGGAGATCCCGGACGGCGTCGTCGGCCTCGAGGCGACGTTCCCGATGAGCCGCTACTTCGCCGCGATCGACCTCGCCGTCGCAGCCGCCGGTTACAACGCCTTCCACGAGCTGATCGACTTCGCCGTCCCGACGCTGTTCGTGCCGATGTCGCGAAACACCGACGATCAGGTGGCTCGCGCTCGCTGGGCCGCTGGGGCCGGGGTCGGGCTCGCGGTCGAAGGCGCCGGGGACGCAGCCCTGGAGGATCGGCTGCGCGAGCTCGCCGATCCGGCCCGCGCGGCGGATCTCGCCGCGGCCTGCGTCCGCGTCTTCCCGGGCAACGGGGCCGGCGACGCGGCGGACCTGGTCGTGCGGATGCTGGCGGGCGAGCGCCCGGCTCCGGACGTTCGCGACCGCGGGCGGTTCAATCGTTGGCTGCGGCTCTCGAGCCATCGGGTCGGCCCGTCACTCCCGCTCGTCGCCGCGCACGGGCTGCGCGAGAAGGCCCGCAACCCGGAGCGCCGTTCGCCCTATCTGGCGATCCTCGCACTCGGGATCCCCCCGGAGGAGCTGACCGGCCGGATCGGCGCGACGATCGGGGAGCTGCCTCCTGAGCGTGTCCTCGTACTCACCGACTCGACGGCGTTCGGCGAGCTGCGCGCGCTCGGAGTCGGCTTCGAGCTGCTCCCGCCCTGGCCGGAGCCCGGCACCCGCCCGGCTGCCACCGCCGACGACCTCCGCGCCCGGGTCCGGCTCCTGCTCGCCGGCAGGCGGCCGCTGCGGGCGGTATCGATCGGCGAGCACGGCGAGGATCTCCTCGGGCTCGCGGACGAGCCCGAGGACCCGGCTGAGGGCGGATCATGACTCGGCCTGCGGTACCCTCGGGGGCGCCTATGGAGGCTCCGGCCCCGACTGAAACGGCCGCCGTCACGCGGGGAGACGGCGCCCACGAGACGCTCCCCCATGCGCGCCCGGGATCCGGCACGCGCGATCTCACGCTGCCCAATTTGATCGTCATCGGTGCCCAGAAGTGCGGCACCAGCGGACTCCACTACTACCTGAGCCTCCATCCCGAGGTGTCGATGTCGACGCCGAAGGAGCTCAACTTCTTCATCGCCGAGCGGAACTTCCCGCGCGGCCTCGATTGGTACTCGCGCCACTTCGACCCGACCGCCCGCTGCCGGGGCGAGGCATCGCCGAACTACACGGCCTATCCGCAGCACCTCGGCGTGCCCGAGCGGATCGCCGAGGTCGTGCCCGACGTCCGGCTCGTCTACATCGTCCGCGACCCGATCGAGCGGATCACGGCGCACTTCGTTCACAACTACGCGAAGCGCCGCGAGAAGGGCGACATGCGGGCGACGCTGCTGCACCCGAACACCTCCTACGTCACCCGCAGCAAGTACTTCATGCAGCTGCAGCGGTTCCTCGCCCACTTCAGCGAGGAGCAGATCCTCGTTCTCGACCAGCGCGACCTCCGCGACGACCGGATGGCCACGCTCGAGCGGCTGTTCGCGTTCGCCGGAGTCGATCCCGCCTTCAAGCACCCGAAGTTCGAGCAGGTCCGCCACTCGACCTCGCGGAAGAAGCGCGCCACCCGTCTCGGGATGCGGATCCAGCGGATGAGCCGGACGCGCTTCGGCCGCCGGATCCCGCGCCGCGCCTGGCTCGCGCTCGACGTCGCACTGCCGCTCTCGAAGCCGATCGAGAAGCCGAGCGGGGTCGCCGAGGCGCTCGGGCAGGAGGTGCTCGAGGTCCTCCACGAGGACGCCGACCGGCTGCGTGCGCAGACCGGCCGCTCGTTCGATCACTGGTCGGTTTGAGCGACGGCAACCGCAAGCGGCGCCGGCAGCAGAACCGCAAGGGCGGGTCGGGGCCGAAGCGGCCCGACAAGGCGGCAGGGACGGGTGCGGCGCTCGGCACCCAGGTGCTTCGCTACTCCGGCATCCACGGGATCGGGATGCTCGTCGGGAACGTCATCACGTTCGTCTCGACGGTCGTCATCGCCAACTTCTCCGATCCCGGCGAGTTCGGCCAGCTCGGCCTGCTGCTCTTCTACTCGGGGCTGCTGACGCTCGTCTTCACACTGGCGAGCAAGCAGGGCACCCTGAAGCGGACCTTCGGCGGCGATGACGACGACGATGATGATGACGACGAGGAGGACGAGGAGCTCGCGACCTCACCGAAGCGGAGCCTCGGGACCGGGCTGGTCACGATCACCCTCGTGTCGGCGATCGGCACCGGACTGTCGATCGTCTTCGCCGATCCGATCTCCCACTACCTGCTCGGCGACGCCGACCCCGGCCTCGTCATGTACGCGGCGATGGCCGGCGGCACCGCCGCGGTCTACCGGGTCTCGTCGATCGCGATCTGGATCGAGCGGCGCCCGTACTCCTACATCGCCGTCGAGGTCGCGAAGCCGCTCTTCATCCTCGCGGCGGTCGTTCCGCTGCTGATCGCGGGGGAGGGGATCACCGGCGCGATCGCGGGGCAGGCGATCGGGACCGGCCTTGCACTGCTGATGTCGCTGGTCGTCCTCCGCGGAAGCTGGGAGCTCTGCTGGGACTGGCGCGAGGCGATCGCGATCTACCGGAAGGGCGCGATCCGGGTGCCGCTCGTGCTGTCGATGTGGGTCGTCGGCTATGCCGACATCTTCATCCTCTCGCGGTTCGTCACCCACGCCGACCTCGGCACCTACCATCTCGCCTCGCGGATGGCATTCCTCGTCGCGGTGCTTCCGGGCGGCTACCGGAAGGCGCTGCGGCCGCTCCAGAAGACCCCGATGTTCCGAGCCGTCGAGGACGAGTACGGGGTCGGCAACGCCCGCGGGATCCAGTTCGGCTACTTCACCTTCGTGCTCGCGGGAACGATGCTGATGACCACGGTGATGGCGACGGTGATGGTCCGGGTCGCGCCGGCCTCCTACGCCAGCGCGGCGCCGCTGATCCCGCTCGTCGCCGGCGGCCTCGTCGCTCCGACCGTCTACCGGATGATCAACAAGTCGGTCAAGTACGCCGACAAGCGGGTTCCGTTCATCATCGGCGCCGTCGTCGCGATGTTCGCATTCGTCGGCCTGACGCTCCTGCTCGTCGGAGGGATCGGCGTCAAGGCGGCACCGGTGGGGATGATCCTCGCCTTCGCGATTCCGACCGTCTACGTCTTCTCCCGCTCGCAGCGAGGTCGCAGCCCGATCGTCCTGCCCTGGCGACAGATGTTCATCTGCTGCGCGCTGGCCGTCCTCGTCGGGGTCGCCCACAGCATGATCGATCCCGGCGGCATCGTCCTCGACCTGATCGCCGGCACGTTCGCCGTCGTCCTCTGGGCCTTCCTCTGTCTCGTGCTCGGGGCAGTCCCTCAGGCGCACCGTGGGGCGCTGCTGTCGATGTTCAAGGGCCTGCGGCGTCCCCACCACGGATTCGAGGCCGCGGCCGGCCTGGAGGCGCTACGGCCGCGTGAGCGCAAGTCGCTGCGGCGGGCGGTCGTCCGCGGGATGCCGGCGGCGGAGGCGGCGAAGCCCGCGCTCGCCATGCGCCGCAACGCCGGCAACGGAAACGCCAGCTACAGCGACGCCGACGCGGTCCTGGTCGAGATCCTCCGTCGGGTCGCGAAGGAGGGCGGCGCATCCGGTGTCCCCGACGACTACACCCGCCGCGACGATCACGACCGCGACGCTCAGATCGGCGCCTACCTGTTCGCTCAGGGACCGATCGCGGCGCGCGATCAGATGGGCAAGAAGCTGATCAACGACGGCGTCGCCGAGCCGTTCGACCTCCACACCCTCGAGCGCGTCCTCGCGTCGCTGCGCCGCGCGGACGGGGACGCGTGGAACGTCGGCTCGGACTGATCGGCGCCGGGGCGGCGGTCAGTCGTCGCGGTCGCCGGCGCCGTCGTTGCCGGCGCGGCGAATCGTGATCTGATCGGCCTCGATCGTCACGCGGACGGCGCGATGGCCGGCCCAGTTCTCGGAGTAGACGGGGTTGTCCTTGACGGACGGATCGAGCCAGAGGCCGTACCCGTCCTCCTCGCCGTGGTCGAAGGTCGCGTCGACGGTGCCGGCACCGCCGCGTCTGCGTCCGCGTCCGCCGCGGCGACGGCGACGGCGACGGGGGCGGTCGTCGTCCTCGTCGTCCTCGCCTCGCTCGTCGTCCGCTTCCGCTTCGGCCTGGTCCTCCTCGTCGGCGGCCTCGGCGGCGGCGAGGGTCGCAGCCTCGACCTCGGCCTCGATCTCGTCGCGAAGATCGTCGGATGTGTCCGGCTCGGAGTCGGGGGTGAGGTCGTGGCGGCGGCGGAACTCGCGCAGCTCCGAGGCCGAGATGTCGAGCTGGTGGGCGATCCAGGCATCGGTCCGACCCTCGCGCACCCATGCGCGGATCTGGTTCAGCTGCGATCTCAGAGGCTTGCCTGCCATTGCGGCGGGTGAGTCTACCCAACGGGCGGCGGTGACCCCGTTACCGATCCCGGAGTCCCGGAGGGGTGTGGACGCGCGAATCCCCTTTCGCTAAGGTCGGAGGCCCCGCTACGGCGGGGGAGCCGTGCCGCGAAGCCGATCCACCCCGGTAGAGGTCCGGGCACCCATGCTGGTTCTGACCCGGAAGACCAACCAGAGCATCGTGATCGGTGACAACATCGAGATCACCGTTCTCTCCGTCTCCGGCGACAAAGTCAGGATCGGCATCGAGGCTCCTCGCGACATCAGCGTCTTCCGCCGCGAGGTGCTGGACAGCGCCGACGGCACCGACGGCGAGGACGGCGCCGAGGCCGAGCCGGCCGAATAGGCGTCGAAGCCTCTTCCAGCCTGCGGCGATCGGCAGGAAGCGGCGCCGTGGGCGCCGGAATTCGCCAGTCGCCTGACCCGCGCTGACGAGCCGGCGAGCCCACCGATCACGGAAGAGGTCGGCGCTGAGGCCTCAGGCCGTGAGCCGGCCGATGACGCCGAGCGGCGGTCTCGCCGGCGGTCAGCCGCCGACGAGCCAGGCGAGCGTCTCGAACATCACCACGACCACCACGACCACCGTGACGGTGAGGCAGAGGGCGAGGACGCTGAAGCGGACGCGGCCGCGTTTCTCGGTCTTGACGATGTGGCGGGCGCGCGAGCGGTTCGCGGCGCGGCGGCGCAGCTCCAGGCGTCGTCGCTCCTCGATCTGCTGCTCACGCTCGAAGGCCGCTTCGAAGTCGTCGAAGTCGCGTTCCATCCGCGGAGCCGCCAAAGGGGTCTGGGTGGCCACGTGGGGAATATTAGCTGTTGCTAAGACAAGTTGCGGATCGCTCAAGCTCTCAGCAGCTTCCCCAGAGTCCGATTCCCGCGTCGCCGGCTCGCTGCTCGAGCTTCGCCAGGCGGTCCGCTTCAGCCGTGTTGGGCGGGATCTCGAGCGTCCGGGCGTACCCCTCGCGGACGAGCTCGGCGTTGACGAACGTGCCGTCGGCGTAGACGTAGGCGAGTAGGCGGCCGTAGATGTCGCGAAGCTCGCGGTCGAACACGAGCCGGACGGTCGCACCGTCGACCAGCCGGTGGTTGAAGGCCGATGCCTCGGGTCCGTAGCACTGGACCGGCTCGCCCGGCTTGACGGTCTCCGGCGTGTCGACGCCGATGTAGCGGACGTCGTCGGTCCCGCCGTCGATCGCGACCTCGATCGTGTCCCCGTCGACGACCCGGACGACCCGCGCGGTCACCGGCTCCCGCGCGGCTCCGCCCCCGGTCGATGCCGGATCGCCGCCGTCGCCGGCGACGAGTAGGTAGACGAGGACGGCGAGCAGCGCGAGGGCGCCCGCCGTGCCTCCTCTGACGCCCGGGACCATGTCCGCCCGTCGGACCCCGGCCGCGGCTCCCGCGCCCCGTCGCTACGGGATGCGGTGGACGCTGGAGAGCATTATCTCCTTGATCTGGCTGATGATCTCGAGCGCCTCGTTCCACTCGCGCTGCCAGACGTTGCGGCCGTAGATGACGCCGGAGCCGCCCGCCTGCATGATTCCGCGGGTCTGCGCGAGCAGGGCGGCGTCGTCGATCTTCGAACCGCCGGAGAGCACGACCAGAGAGCGGCCCGCCGACTCGACGCAGTGGGCGATTGCGTCCTCCTGCGAGAAGCCGCCCTCGTTGTAGGGGGCGGGGGAGTCCTTGTCCTTCTCCGGGTCGATCTTCGGCATGTTCAGCTTGACGATGTCGGCGCCCATCTCCATCGCCATCCGCGCCGCGTAGTCGATCGCGTAGAACGAGTTCTGACCGCCCTTCGCGGCCACCGCTTCACCGCGCGGGTAGGACCAGACGACGAGCGGCATCCCGAAGCGGTCGCAGTCCTCACGGACCTGGCGGAGCTGGACGAGATCCTCGTCCTGGCGCGGGGAGCCGACGTACAGCGTGTAGCCGACGGCGTCGGCACCGAGCTTGACGGCGTCCTCGACGGAGGCGTTGCAGGTCGAGAGGGCCTTCTCCGACGGCGGGATGTCGGTCTTGCCGTTGACCTTCAGGATCAGCGGCACGCTGCCGGCGTAGTCGGGGTAGTACTTCGTCGCCATCCCGATCTGACAGGCGATCGCCGAGTAGCCGCCCTCGGCCGCAAGCCGGAACTGGTAGTCCGGGTCCTTCGAGGCCGGGTTCGGGAAGAAGTCGCGGGGGCCGTGCTCGATCCCCTGATCGATCGGCAGCAGCATCAGCGTCCCGTTGCCGGGGCCGAACTCGAACAGCAGGCGATGTAGGCGGGTGCGCTTGCCCGGCGCCAACGTCTCGAGTAGCGACTTCTGCTCGGTGATGCTCTTGACCTCCACTTGGAGTTCCTCCTTGGGTTAATGGATGCCGCTTCCTGCGTCGGCTCGACGGGGCGGCGGGGGGCGGTTTGCCCAGTATAGGTGCGTAAGACGGCACTCACCGGGGTAGGATCGCCGGACCGAACGTGCTCGAGCACAGCTTCAACGGCGCACCATTCACCGTCGGGATCGAGGAGGAGCTGATGCTCTTGGACCCCGAGACCCTCGACCTGTCCCAGGGCATCGAGGCCGTGCTCGCGGACGTGCCCGAGGAGCACTCCGGCCAGGTCAAGCCCGAGCTCTTCCAGTCGGTCCTCGAGGTCGCCACCACGCCGTGCCCGGATATCGCCGCCGCGACCGAGCAGCTGGCGGTACTGCGCCGCCTCGTCGGCTCGATCGCGAAGCGCAACGGGATGCTGGTCGGCGCCGCCGGAACGCACCCGTTCGCACGCTGCGACCAGCAGGCGGTCGTCGAGCGCCCGCGCTACCGCGAGCTGATCGCCGATCTCGGGTTCATCGCCGAGCGCGAGCTGATCTTCGGAACCCACGTCCACGTCGGCATCGATTCCGCCGACAAGGCGATCTACGTGGCCGACGGGATCCGCCGGCACCTGCCGCTGCTGCTCGCGCTGTCCTCCAACTCGCCCTTCTGGGAGGGCCGGAACACGGGGCTGATGTCGGCGCGGACGCCGGTCTTCCGCGCCTTCCCGCGCCAGGGCGTGCCGCCCCATTACGGCAGCTGGGAGATCTATGCCCGCCGCGTCGGTCAGATGACCGGCGCCGGAGCCATCGACGACTACACCTACCTCTGGTGGGACGTGCGCCCGCATCCCAATCTGGGCACCGTCGAGACGCGGATCTTCGACCAGGCCACCCGGCTCGAGGACACCGCCGCGTTCGCCGCCCTGACGCTGTCGCTGTCGCATCGCTTCGCGGAGCTCTTCGACGAGGGCGAGCCGCTGGTCGAGGCCCCGTTCGAGCTGATCGACGACAACAAGGTGCGGGCCGCCGTCAGGGGAATGGAGGGCGAGCTGGTCGATTTCGGCCGCCGTCGGCCGGTTCCCGCGACCGAGATGGCGGAGCGGCTGATCGCGGAGGTCGAGGCGAGTGCGGCCGAGGTCGGATGCAAGGAGGAGCTGCGGCGGGCGAGCGACATCGTCGCCGGGGGTACGGGCGCCCGGCGGCAGCTCGACTTCGTCGCGAACCGCGGCGACGACCTCAGAGAGCTCGTCGCCGCTGCGGTGGCGCTCACCGCGCGGTGATCGGAGCGTCGCGCGGGGGTATCCTCGCCTTGTGGCACAGGCACCGGAGTTGAGCGTCGTCTGCCGCAGCTGCGGCTCCGAGGTCAGTCCCTACGTGACCGAGTGTCCCTACTGCGGGCACCGGATCAGGAAGCGGGCTCCTCGGCTCGAGCGCGAGGGCGACGAGATCCGAGTCCGTGAGAGCCGCCGCGACAAGCGCCGGCGCCTGCGCCGTGAGCGGGCTTCCGAGCGTGCCGCCGCGACCGCCCTCGGGGTTCGCCCGATCGCGACCGCCGCGACGCTGCTGATCTCGGCCGTCCTCCTCGTCGCCGCCCGCGCCGTGCCGCTGTCGCTGAGCGAGATCGGCGCGATCGTCGGCCCGGTCGACTCCGAGGCGTGGCGTTACGTGACGGCGCCGTTCGCCTACGACGACCTCGGCTACCTGTTCGTCGTCAGCCTCTCGATCTGGGTCTTCGGCAGCGCGATCGAGTACCGGCTCGGCTCGCTGGCGACGGCCACGCTGGTTCTCGCCACCGGCACGCTCGGCTCGCTCGCCGCCGGCGCGGTCTACTCCGCCGGCCTGACCGACACCCTCGTGGTGGCCGGCGGAAACGCGATCGCGCTCGGGACCCTCGCCGCCTGGCTGATGCTCCGGCGCGGTGACGCCAAAGATCGCTTCAGCGAGCCGCTCGAGACCATCGCGCTCGGCGTGACCGCGGTGGTGCTGCTGCTCTTGCCCTTGGTCGAGGCCGGAGCTGACCCCGTCGCCGGTCTCGTCGGCGGGCTCGTCGGGCTCGCGATGGGCAGGCTCGCCGCGCGCCGCGCCGAGCGCCTCGACTGAGCGCGGCGCCCCGCCGCCCGGGTGCCGGCGGCGATCGCTGGGTATGTTCAGGCGATGGCCGGCGCGGCATTCACCGAGGCGGAGCTCGAGGAGGCGGTCGGCCGCCTCGCCGACGGCGACCGCCTGCGGGCGGCCGAGGCCCGCGTGGCCGCGGCGGCACCGGCGCTCCAGCGCGTCCTCGTCGAGGCGCTCGCCGCCGGAGGATGGTTCGGTGAGTCCCACCGGACCGAGCTCCTGCGCGTGACGTCGATCGAAGACGCGGCCGAACGCGCGACCGCCGTCGACACCCTCCTGGCAGAGGAGTCGCGGATCTCGATGATGGTCGGCGTCGCGGTCGGCTGGGCGCTCGCCGACGAGCTCGGACCACCCACCCCGATCCCCGAACAGGAGGACAGTTGACCATGGACATCAGATGGCTTGGACACAGCTGCTTCGAGCTCAGCGACGGTGAGGCGACGGTCATCGTCGACCCGTTCCTGAAGCCGAACAGCCCGACCGCACCGGTGACCGCCGAGGAGGTCGAGCCGACCCACATCCTGCTCAGCCACGGACATGCCGACCACATCGCGGACGCAGTTCCGCTCGCGACCCGGACCGGCGCTCCCTGCGTGGCGATCGTCGAGCTGGCGAAGTGGCTCGACGCGCGCGGCGTCGAGACGACGTTCGACCCGAACCTCGGCGGGGTCGTCGAGTTCGACTGGGGCTGGGTCAAGCTCGTGCAGGCCTTTCACACCAACACGACCCCGGGGGAGGGAGACGAGCCGTTCAGCGCCGAGGCCGGGACCGCGATCGGGCTGCCGGCCGGGCTCGTGATCAACATCGGCGGGGTCACCGTCTACCACGCGGGCGATACCTGCCTGTTCGGCGACATGAAGCTGATCGGGGAGCGCACGCCGCTCGACGTCGCGATCGTCCCGATCGGCGGCCACTACACGATGGGCGTCGACGACGCGGCCTACGCGTGCGGCCTGCTCGGAGCGAAGACCGTCCTGCCGATGCATTACGGGACGTTTCCGGCGATCGAGGCCGACGCCGGCGAGTTCAAGCGCCGGGTCGAGGAGTCGACCGCGGCCGAGGTCGTCCTGCTGCAGCCGGGCGAAACTCACTCGGTCTGAAGCGAGTACCGGTCGCCGGCGCCGCCCCCTCGGGGACGGCGCCGTGCAACCGGTCAGTCCCAGTTCACCGCGGCGCCCCGCCTGTCCAGGAGCGGGCGATCGTGCCAATCGTGCGCCGGCGGAACCGATCCGGACGGCGTTCGCTCGATTGCGACCCCGGGCAAGGGCCGCCCTGCCGGCAACGTCCGTCTCCGGCGCGTCGACGGGCAGGAATTCAAACGGTCCGTCACGAGCCCCCCATCGGCACCTGGGGGCTGGACCTTAGGCCGCCCCGGGCGCGCTGGACGCCCGTCCGGATCAGTCGCCGGGGGCCGGTGCCGAGGCGGCGGGCGCCTCGGCCGGCGGCGGCACCGGGGTCGTCGGGACCTCGGGGGTGGTCGGCTCGGTCACCGGGTCGACGGGCTCCACCGGAGCGGTGCCGGTGTCCTGGCCGCCGTTGCCACCGGTGACCGGTTCGACCGGGGTGCCGACCGCGACGTTGCCGTCCTCGGGGGTCGTCTCGCCGGCGATCGGGTCGGCCGAAGCGGGCTTCGGCGCATCCGGCGCGCCGGCGGAGTCGTTGGCCGCCGGCTGCTGAGCGTCGGGCTGAGCCTGGGTGTGAGGCCTGTCGTTGGCGATCGGCGCGGTGCGCTCGGGACGAGCGGGCGGGGCGGCGACCTTGACCTGAGCGGCGAGATGCTCGGTCGCGGGCTGCGGCTTCGCCGGCGCTTCGGCGGCGACGGCGGCCGCCGGTGCGACCCGCGGCCCCGGGTTCTCCGCATCGCCGTTGCCGATGTTATGGACCTCGACGGCGCCGGCGGTGAGAATCGCCGCGGTGGCGAAGCCGGCCGCCGCCTTCGCGCCGACCGCGCCGCTGAGCAGGCTGATGCCGCCGGAGGCGGACGCGCCGCCGACGGCTCCAGCAGCGCCGGTGCCCGCGGCACCGGCGGCGGTGCCGCCGCCGAAGATCTTGGCCAGAACGCCCTGCTTGACCATCGCGAGCAGGCCGACGGGGAAGAGTGCGGCCATCGCCTTGCGATCGGAGCGGAGCTGGCCGCGGAAGTCCTTGCAACTCTCGCAGTCGCGGACGTGCTTGCGGGCCGGGCCGGAGACCTTGCCGAGCCCCTCGGCGGCCTCGGCGAGGTCGATCTGGACCTCCTCGCAGGTGAGCAGGCGGGCCTGGCCCGACTCGGCGAGGCCGATCCGGGCGCGGACCAGCAGCGACTTGATCGACGGGACCGTGGTCTGCATCGCCTGTGCGATCTCCTCGTAGGAGAGCTGGTCGATCTCGCGCAGGAGCAGGGCCGTGCGCTGCGTCTCCGGCAGCGTCTCGACGTCGGCCATCAGCTGGCGGAGGTCCTCGCGCATCTGCACGCGCTCGGCGGTCGTCGTGCCGTTGGCGTGGGGGAGGACGTCCATCGAGTCCTGGCCCTCGGGGACGGGCTTGCGCAGGTGGTTGAGGCAGCGGTTGCGCGCGATCCGGTACAGCCACGGCCGCACGTTGATCTTGCGGTCGTCGCCGAGCATCGCCGAGTGGGCGTTGGTGAAGACCTCCTGGAGGACGTCCTCGGCGTCCTGACGGCTCTTGACCATCGACTGGCAGAAGCCGAGCAGCCGCCCGTTGTAGCGGTTGAAGAGGGCCTCGAAGGCGCCGTCGTGACCCTCGCGGATCAGCTCGACGAGCCGCTCGTCGGACTCGAGCCGGAGCAGCGGCGAGCGGCGGGCGAGAAACCCACGGGTCGGCGCGCGGCGTGTTAGTGCGGAAGCTTCCAAGACGAGACGTTCTCCTTGAACAACACGCTAGAAGGGAAAAGTTGCGCCAACCTAAATATTCACCCGATCGGGGTAGGTGGGCGCCCGATTGCGGCTCCGGATAGCCTGAGCCCGACCCGAGCCGGGGTGGCGGAACCGGAATACGCGGCCGGCTTAAACCCGGCTGCCCGCAAGGGCTTGAGGGTTCGAATCCCTCCCCCGGCATCGCCCGTTCGCCGGGGTGGCTGGTTGCGCCGTGCCCGGCGATGCGGAAACGCCGGTCCGTTCTCGCTAGTTTCGGTCGCCGAAGGAGCGCGCAGCGAGATGACCGACTTTCGCAACGAGACCGATGATCAGCGCCTGATCGGCCCACGCCCGGTCGAGCCGGGGCCGCGCCGAGCCGGCGGCATGGACCCCGACAAGGAGGCCGAGCCGACGCCGTTCATGGAGCGGCGGATGCCATCCTCGCCGTTCCCGCCGATCGCCGACTACGCCTTTCTCTCCGACTGCCACACCGGCGCGCTCGTCGCCCCCGACGGGACCATTGAGTGGCTCTGCCCGCCCCGCTTCGACTCGCCGAGCGTGTTCGCGGCGCTCCTCGACCGCTCCGCCGGCGGCTGGCGCTTCGGCCCCTCCAACATGGGCCGCCCGGTCGGCCGCCGCTACGAGCCCGGGACCAACATCGTCGAGACGACGTGGATGACGCCGACCGGCTGGATGATCGTCCGCGACGCCCTGATCGTCGGCCGCTGGCGCGCCCGCGAGTCGACGAAGGCGACGGCGCACACGCGACCGCCGTCGGATTTCGACTCCCACCACGTCCTCGTCCGGACAGCCCGCTGCGTACACGGGACCGTCCACCTCGAGCAGATCTGCGAGCCGGTCTTCGGCTACGGCGCCCGGCCGGCCACCTGGAGCAGGCCGGGGCCCGAGCACGGGGTCGCCGACGCCAGCGACGGCGAGAGCACCCTGCGCCTGCACTCCGACGTCAACATCGGCATCGAGGGCGGCTGCGCCCGCGCCCGGCGCCGGCTCGACGCGGGGGAGGGGTGCTTCTTCGCGCTCTCGTGGTCGTCGCGACTCGATGGGCCCGACAGCTTCGAGGCGGCCGAGGCCGCCCTCGACACGACGTCGCGCTTCTGGAGGACCTGGCTCGCCTCGGGCGAGTTTCCCGACCATCGCTGGAGCGATCATCTGCAGCGCTCGGCGCTGGTCCTCAAGGGTCTCACCTACCTGCCGACCGGTGCGATGGTGGCAGCGCTGACGACGTCGCTGCCGGAAACGCCGGGCGGGGAGCGCAACTGGGACTACCGCTACACCTGGATGCGCGACGCGACCTTCACCCTGCAGGGCCTGCATGCGCTCGGTCTGAGCTGGGA
Source organism: uncultured Conexibacteraceae bacterium (assembly GCA_963784885.1). Lineage (GTDB taxonomy): Bacteria > Actinomycetota > Thermoleophilia > Solirubrobacterales > 70-9 > RHKX01. The sequence goes on along the minus strand of CAWATA010000001.1, from coordinate 22,794 downwards.
GGCCGACGACTTCATCCAGTTCGTCGGCGACGTCGACCGCGACGAGGACGGCGGCCTGCAGATCATGTACGGCATCGGCGGCGAGACGACCATGCCCGAGCAGCAGCTCGAGCATCTCACCGGCTACGAGGGCGCCCGCCCGGTCCGGATCGGCAACGACGCCTTCGACCAGCGTCAGAACGACGTCTACGGCGCCGTCCTCGACTCGATCTACCTGCACCAGAAGGAGTACGGGCACAACTCGCCGCGCCTGTGGCCGGTGATCGAGGACCAGGCCCGGTGCGCGGCCGAGGTCTGGCGCCGGCCCGACCAGGGGATCTGGGAGTGCCGCGGCGAGCCCCGCCACTACGTGAGCAGCAAGGTGATGTGCTGGGTCGCGCTCGACCGCGCCGCCAGGCTCGCCGCCCGGCGTGGCTACGAGGGACTCGCCGATGAGTGGCGGCTGGTCGCCAACGAGATCCACTCCGACGTCCTCGCCAACGGGGTCGACTCGCGCGGGATCTTCACCCAGCACTACGGCAGCGAGACGCTCGACGCCTCGAATCTCCTCGTGCCGCTGGTCCGGTTCATGCCGCAGGGCGACGAGCGGGTGCGGGCCACCGTCCTCGCGATCGCCGACGATCTGACCGAGAACGGCCTCGTCCTCCGCTACCGGACCGAGGAGACCGACGACGGCCTCGAGGGCGAGGAGGGCACGTTCCTGATCTGCTCCTTCTGGCTCGTCTCGGCGCTGCTCGAGATCGGCGAGCGCAAGCGCGGCCGCGAGCTCTGCGAGCGCCTCCTCAAGGACGCCAGCCCGCTCGGCCTCTACGCCGAGGAGCTCGAGTCCGCATCCGGCCGCCACCTCGGCAACTTCCCGCAGGCTTTCACCCACCTGGCGCTCATCAACGCCGTCACCCACGTGATCCGCGACGAACGCGCGATGCCGAGCCTCTACGAGGACCTGCACCTATAGGAATACCTCCGGGGAGATCCTCCGCTTCGCGTCCGGCCTCCGGCGGAAGCGGACGCGCAGCGGAGCATTCCGCCGGGGTTATCCCTACTTCACCTCGACCTGGGGGCGGAAGCTGGTGCTGAGCAGCTCGGCGTCCGCGATCAGGCGGGGCGGGGCCCCGGCGCCGATCGAGGTCGCGAGGTAGTAGCGGTACGGACCGGCCGCGCGCAGCGTCACCCGGTAGGGACCGGCGACCGCGCCGTCGACCGGAACGTCGGCCTCGAGGACGGCGATCGAAGTCTCGAGGGTCGGGCCCTCGACCCGGTCGGTGACCCGGGCGTTGTCGCCGAGCCCGTCGAGGCCGGCCAGGGACTGATCGACGAAGTCGTCGAAGCTCAGCTTCCGATCGCGATCGACCCAGAGCGTCGCCTCGCCGAGCCCGTCGTCGGATACGGCCGCGAAGCTGCTGCCCTCGGGCGGCTTCGTCCGCTTCCAGGTGTCGGGCAGCGCGATCGAGAAGCCGCGCTCCTCGATGAACTGCGGGTCGTTGATCACCGAGGGAGGCGCGGCCTCCGAGAGCGGCGCGACGGTCTCGGTGCCGGTGTCGGAATCCCCACCGCCGATCAGCAGGACGACCGCGACGATCACGGCAGCGAGTCCGATCCCCGCCGCGGGCAGCCCCCACGGGCGGTGGCGCAGAGCGTCGAAGACGTCCGCCACGCGGAGCCAGAGCCCCTCGGCGGCGAAGGTGATGCGGTCCCAGAGGTCGGAGATCACGGGTGCTTGGTTCGCGAAAACGGGCCCGGTGCCTGCCACCGGACGCGGAATTCCTGCCATCGCCCGCCCGGCCCGTCGGGACCGGACGGCCCGATCGCCGCCGCTTCGGGACAATCCCGGCGTGCTCCATGCACCCTTCGAGTGGCTCTATGGCAAGCTCGGCTCGCGTTACCCGAGGGTGTTCGTCACCCTCGAGCTCCAGGCCGGGTTTCTCGTAACCGCCGGCACGGTCGGCCTACTGGCCGCCTACTACGACGCCTCGTTCAGCGACTTCATGTACCTGCTGGCGTTCGCGCTGGCGCTGACCGGAGCGGCGCTCGCCTACGGGCTGTTCCGGATCCTCCCGCGGCTGCGACCGATCTCGGCCTGGATCGCCGGCGAGCGGGACGAGGCCGCCACCGAGCGCGCCTGGGGAGCCGCCGTCGGCCTGCCGCTGTCGCTCGTCCGGGACGAGCTGATCTCGCCGATCATCGCCGTGGTCGTCCCGTCCTGCATCGCCGCGGTCCTCCTGCTCGACCTCTCGTGGCTCGACCTCTTCCCGCTCGTCGTCGCCGGTGCCGTCGCGGTCGGCTACGGGGCGATCCTCCATCACCTGACGATCGAAGCCGGGATGCGCCCGATCCTGATCGACATCAACCGCGCCGTCTCTCCGCGGGTCGAGGCGGAGATCGAGGCGTTGCCGTTGCGCTGGCGGCTGCTGATGGCGCTGCCGATGATCAACGTCATCACCGGCGTCGTCGTCGCGGCGATCTCCGGGGCCGACAGCCTCGGGGTGTCCGTCCTCGTCGCGATCGCGGTCGCGACCACGATCTCGCTCGAGCTGACGATCCTCCTCTCGCGGTCGATACTCGGGCCGCTCGCCGACCTGAAGCGGGCGACCGACGCGGTCGGGGAGGGTGACTTCGACGTCGCCGTCCCGATCACGACCGCCGACGAGATCGGCGAGCTCGCCGCCTCGTTCAACCAGATGGTCGGCGGCCTCCGCGAGCGCGAGCGCATCCGCGACGCCTTCGGCACCTATCTCGACCAGGACGTCGCCGAGCACATACTCAGCGACGGCTTCAGCGAGGGGGGCGAGCTGGTCGAGGTCTCGATCCTCTTCTGCGACGTCAAGGACTTCACGAGCTTCGCCGAGTCGGCCGAGGCGAAGGAGGTGGTCGCCTGCCTGAACGCGCTGTTCGAGGTCGTCGTACCGGTGATCTCGCGCCACGGAGGCCACGTCGACAAGTTCGAGGGCGACGGGCTGATGGCGGTCTTCGGGGCTCCGGAGATCGTGCCCGACCACGCGGACCGGGCCCTCGCCGCGGCGCTCGAGATCGACCGGCTCGTCAATCACGAGGGGGAGGGAGGCGACTTCCGAGTCGGCATCGGGCTCAACACCGGCAGCGTCGTCGCCGGCTCGATCGGCGGCGGCGGCCGGCTCAACTTCAGCGTCATCGGCGACGCCGTCAACGTCGCCGCCCGGGTCGAGGCCGAGACCCGCGAGACGGGCGACGACCTGCTGCTCACGGAGGCGACCCGCGAGCGGCTCCGCGGTGACCTCGAGCTCGAGGCGCGCGGCCGGCGCGAGCTCAAAGGGATCGAGCGCCCGGTGCGCCTCTTCGCCCCCCCGGGTCATGGTTCGCGGACGCCGCGCGATCCGGTCGAGGCGGTCCGCTCCGTGTACGCTCGCGTCCGTGGCAGCCGGACAGCAGACTGAGGCCAAGGGCGGGGTCGCGAATCCCGGCGCCCTGCACGGCGGCCGGCTCGCCGCGAAGGCGCTTCGCGAGCGCGGCGTCACCCATCTCTTCACGCTCTCGGGCGGCCACCTCTTCAGCCTCTACGATGGCTGCCGCGAGGAGGGCATCGAGGTCATCGACGTCCGCCACGAGCAGGCGGCCGCGTTCGCCGCCGAGGGCTGGGCGAAGGCCACCCGCACCCCCGGCGTCTGCGCGCTGACCGCCGGTCCCGGGGTCACAAACGGCGTCAGCGCGATGGCCAGCGCCGCCGCCAACGGCACCCCGATCGTCGTCCTCGGCGGTCGCGCCGCGGAGGGCCGGTGGGGGAGCGGCAGCCTCCAGGAGATCGATCACCTCCCGTTCGTCTCGCCACTCGTCAAGTCGGCCGAGACGGTCAAGGACCCGAACGCGATCGCCGAGGCCACCGTGCGGGCGTTCGATCTCGCAGCGGCGTCGCCGACCGGCCCGACCTTCCTCGACTATCCGCTCGACGTCGTCTTCATGGATGCCGACGCCGAGGTTCCCGCTCCGGCCGGGAATGAGGCCGGCGCAGCCGCCGGAATCGAGCGTGCGGCCGAGCTCCTCGCCGCCGCCGAGCGCCCGGCGATCATGGCCGGCACCGGCCTCTACTGGGCGGGCGCCGAGGACCGGCTGCGCGAGCTCTCCGAGCGCCATGGGATCCCGGTCTTCCTCAACGGCATGGGCCGGGGCTGTCTGCCCGCCGATCACGCGAACGCCTTCAGCCGCACCCGCGGCATGGGCCTCGGCGAGGCCGATGTCGCGATCGTCGTCGGCGTGCCGCTCGACTTCCGGCTCGGGTTCGGCGCCGCGGTCGGCCCGGACGCGAGGCTGATCCGAGTCGACGTCGAGCCGAACCGGCTCGAGCGCAATCGGGTCGCCGACGTCGATCTCGTCGGGGACGTAGCCGCGACGCTGGCCGCGCTCGCCGAGGCCGCCGATCCCGGCGACCGCTCCGACTGGATCGCCCGGCTCCGCGAATCGGAGAGCGAGAAGCGCGCCGCGGAGTCCGGCGACCGCTCCGACGATCGCGCTCCGCTGCATCCGATGCGGCTCTACGAAGAGCTCGGCCAGGTCCTCGACCGTGATGCGATCGTGATCGGCGACGGTGGCGACTTCGTCTCCTATGCGGGACGCGTCATCGAGACCTTCGAGCCGGGGACGTGGATGGACCCGGGTCCGTTCGGGTGCCTCGGCGCCGGTCCCGGTCAGGCGATCGGCGCCGCCTGCGCCAAGCCCGGCCGCCAGGTCTGCCTCCTGCTCGGCGACGGCGCCTTCGGCTTCAGCGGGCTCGAGTTCGACACGATGGTCCGCCACGGCCTGCCGATCGTCGGGGTGATGGGCAACAACGGGATCTGGGCGCTCGAGAAGAATCCGATGGAGTACCTGTACGGCTACTCGATCGCCGCCGAGCTTCAGCCCGAGACCCCCTACGAACAGGTCATCGAGGCGCTCGGCGGGCACGGCGAGCTGGTCCGCGAGCCCGAGCAGCTGCGGCCGGCACTGGAGCGGGCGTTCGCGTCCGGCAAGCCGTCGCTGGTCAACGTCCTCACCGATCCGGACGTCATCTACCCGCGCCGGGCCGTCCTTGCCTGAGCGGGTTCCGTCGCGGAGGCCCCGGTGGGGCTGAGAGCCGGGCGCCACAACTTCGCCTACGTCACCTACGACGCCTCCAGCGACGTCATCTATGCGAAGTACGACGATGCGCCGTCGGCGCGACGGGAGCCGACGCCCGAGGAGCACGTCTGGCTGTTCGACGAGGACGACCGCTTCCACGGCATCGCTTTGATGGAGCCGCGGGAGCGGCTTCAGCGCGAGGGCGCCGTCTACGTCTCGCTGCCGAGCGGCGAGCGCGAGCGTGTGGTCGGGGTCGAGTTCACCGTGCGCGGCGCCCAGGCCTGATCAGGCTGCGACGATCGCCAGCGTCCCGGCGACGGTTCCGCTCGCGTCCGCGATCCAGAGCGTTCGCTCCGACCGGTGCACGATCGCGAGGCCGTGTCCGATTCCCGAACGGAACTCGGCCTCGAGAACGACCGGAGCGCCTCGCGCGTCATCGGGCGCTCCCGGCAGGTCGAGGAACTCCTCGGCCGGCTGCCAGTACCAGAGATTGCTGACGTGCCCGGCGAGGTCGATCGCCGAGCTTCCGAACCACCACTCGAAGCGCTCGGCCTCCGCCGGCGGCTCGGGCGGATGGCGGAGCGAGGCCCGCGCCCGGCGGCCGGCGGCGCTCGGTCCGTAGATCCGCTCGAACTCCTCCGGCAGGCGGGACGGCAGGCGGGTCTCGGGGTCGACGTGGACCCAGATCGCCTTGGCGCTCACCGCCGCCCCGGCGTCGCCGGCGATCGTCGAGCTTCGCTCGGCGACGCTCTTCGCCTTGCCGCTGCACCAGGTGATGACCTCGAGCTCCTCCGGAAAGACGGGGAGGCGGGAGATCTCGAGCCGGAGGCGGCGGATGATCCAGAAGGCCTCGGAGCCGAAACCGGAGTCGAGCCCGTCGGCGAACGCGGTCTCCTGCAGCCAGCGAGCGATCGCGAAGACGTGGGCGCCCCCGTCGGCGCCGACGTCGGCGGCGCCGACCCGATGGTGGTCGGTGAACGTCCGCCCGGAGACCTCGATCGGCACGCGGTCAGCCGGGGGTCTCGACGTGCTGCTTGAGCCCTTCGGCGGCGCCCTTGGTCAGGAACTCCTTGACCCGGCCCTCGACCGGCCCGCGAAGGAGCAACCCGAGCACCCGGCCCGGATCGACGGCGAGGGCGAAGGTCGCCCGGGTCCGCTCGGCGGCGAGCTCGACGAACTCCCAGGAGCCTTCCAGCGACTTCACGTCGCCCTTGATCTGAACCCAGCTCATCGCGGTCGGCTCGCCGTAGCTGAACCGCAGCTGCTGCTTGGTCTTGCGTACGACCGCGTCGGAGGAGGTATCGACGAGCGTGGCGCGGCCCGCGTCGTCGGTCTCCAGCGTCTCGACTTCTTCCAGCGCCGGTTGCCACGCCGGCGACGCCGGCACGTCGGCGGCGACGGTCCAGACGCGCTCCAGCGAGGCGTCGATCTCCACTGTCCAGCTACCGCTGATGGTTCCCACGGCGGCCAGACTATCGGGAGGGCACGTAGAGTTCCGGGGGATGTCGAACCCCCGACCCGACATGCCCCCGTTCAGCGAGGCCGACCTGCTCGACGACCCGATCGCGCTGTTCTGCGACTGGTACGAGCGAGCGGCGGCGGAGGTCCCGCTGGCGGAGTCGGTCTGCCTCGCGACGGTCGACGCGGCCGGCGCGCCGGACGCGAGGATGGTCCTACTGAAGGGGTTCGACGAACACGGCTTTCGCTTCTTCACCAACGAGCAGTCGGTGAAGGGCGAGCAACTGGGTGCCCGGCCCGCCGCCGCGCTCGTCCTCTACTGGCGCGAGCTTGACCGCCAGGTCCGGATCCGGGGGCCGGTCGAGCGCCTCGGGGCGGAGGAGTCCGACGACTACTTCGCCTCCCGGCCGCGCGAGAGCCGGATCGGCGCCTGGGCGAGCCCGCAGAGCCGCCCGCTGCCGGATCGCGAGGAGCTCGAGCGCCGGGTCGCCGAGATCGAGGAGCGCTGGCCCGGCGAGGAGGACGTCCCGCGGCCTCCGCATTGGGGTGGCTACAGGGTCGTGGCCGACCAGATCGAGTTCTGGCAGGGACAGGTCGGCCGCCTGCACGATCGGTTCCGCTACGAGCGCGAGGCCGGCGGGCCCTGGAACTGGACCCGGCTCGCCCCCTGACCGGTCTCAGCCTGTGGCTGAAGCGTGCCGGTCGGCGACCCGCAGGGCGGCGCCGAAGAGGATGTCGCGCTCGGAGACGCTGATCCGCTGCAGCGCGAAGGCGCGCATCGTCTTGATCAGGATGATCACGCCGGCGACGATCGTGGGTGCCCGGTCGGGGTCGACCCCGCGCAGCGTTCGCCGTTCCGCCAGCGGCAGCGACGAGAGCCGTGAGAGCAGCTTCTGGATCGTTTCGAGGTCGAGCTCGTGACCCTCGATCCGGGCGTGGTCGACCTGCTCGAGGCCGAGATCCATCGCCGCGAGGATCGCCGGCGTGCCGGCGACGGCGACGCCGCGGTCGGCGCTGAGCCCGGGGTGGGTGGCGAGCTCGGCGTCGATGGCGCCGCTGACGTCCTCCGACAGGGACTCGAGCTCGTTCGTCTGCGGCGGGTCGGTGTGGAGGTGGCGTTCGGTGTGGCGGACCACCCCGAGCTGGAGCGAGGTGTTGAACGTCGGCTCGCCTCCGGAGCCGACGACGAGCTCGGTCGAGCCGCCGCCGATGTCGACGATCACGGTCTCGCAGTCGGCGCAGGACCCGCGGGCGCCGAGGTAGGTCAGCTCCGCCTCCTCGTCGCCGCTGAGTACACGGGCCTGCAGATCGAAGCGTTCGCGTAGCTCGGCGATGAACACCTCGGAGTTGGAGGCGTCGCGTGCGGCGCTGGTCGCGAAGGCGAACGTCTCGACGGAACCGAGGTCGGCGGCGATGACCAGGTAGTCGCCGACCGCGGCGAAGACGCTCTCGATCGCCTCGGTCGAGAGGCTTCCGGAGATCTCGACCCCGCGCCCGAGCCCGGTCACCCGTGACTCCCGCCTGACCACCTCGACGGTTCCGTCGACGACGTCGGCCACGAGGAGCCGGGTCGAGTTCGTGCCCATGTCGATGGCGGCGACGCGCAAGGCAGCGATCGTAGACCTTCGCGGATCGGCGACCGCGGGCGCCCTGGCTACGTCTTTACGATTCGGAGCAAGGCTCGCGTCAGCACTTCTCCTTTTCGCTATGCGCGAACGGCCGACGTTGCTATCTTGTCGAAAACCGCCGCGGGGTGGAGCAGTCAGGTAGCTCGCCGGGCTCATAACCCGGAGGTCACAGGTTCAAATCCTGTCCCCGCTATTCAAGAAGCCCGCTTTTCAAGCGGGCTTCTCTCGTTCAGCGCGACGTCCGATGCCGCCGACGCAATGCGCGATGGTCCCCTGCCGACCCAGTGGTGCGGGTTTGAGCCGACCCCTTCGCAGGGCTTCCGTGAGGTCCGGTAGCCGGCTGAGCTGGCTGATCAACTCCTCGCCCTCGGTCTCCTGCCGCTCGGCGCCGATCTGAGACAGCGCCTCCTCGAGGGCCTCGGACTGGGGCCTGTCTATCTGCGCGGGGCTGGAATCGGCATACGCGCGACCACGGTGCGACGCGTTGACACCTCGCCGCTGCCCCGCCGTTGCGGCAAGTGCATCTCGACGTCCGTCCGACCGTTTCGGGCCTGAAAGCGCGAAGCGCAGCGCCTGGCTCGTGTCAAGCTCGGCATACCACCAATGCGCATGGGCAGTGCCCGCTGAACACGATCGGAAGGCCCTACCGATGCGCCGTCGCGGATCGCGGGCTACAACGGGTCGATGACCATCCGAGGGCGACCGGCGCCCGCATCCGATTGGCCTCGAGGAGGAGTTGGAAGCACACGGCTAGGTGCGGGTGCGCCCGAGACCGGGCACCGTGGGCTGACCCGTCGCCAACTCTTCCTGCAGCAGGCCGCGCTGGGTGCCGGCTACATCGGCACCAGTGCCCTGGCAGGCGGATCGCTCGCTGAAACGGCCGTCGCCTCAACCGGGGTCACCGTCGATCCTCAGTTCTACCCGTTGCCGAGCTTTGCACCGGAGATTGATCTTCGAGACAAGGTCGCGGTCATCACCGGCGCGTCGACCGGCATCGGTCGAGCCGCCGGCGAAGCGCTGGCGGCGAGGGGAGTCCGGGTGATCGGCACCTCGCGCGATGTCGCAAGCGTCAGGTCGCGGCCGCAGTTCACGCTCTTGGACTTGAACCTCGCGAAGACGAAGTCGATCGACGCCTTCCTCCGAAAGCTGAAGCGACGCCTGGGTGCCTCGGGACGGGTCGACATCCTGATCAACAACGCCGGGCGCGGGATCATCGGCCCCGTGGTCCCGCCGAAGGGGCGTAAGAGCAGGTACTTCGCGAAACTCGACCTGGGGATCAGGACCGACTACACCGGGCACATAACCCTGACCCAGAAGATGCTTCCCCTCCTGCCGCGCAGCGGGTATGCGCGCGTGTACTTCACGGTCTCGGCTGACGCCTATCTGGTCGCGACGGGCGCGACCGCCTATTTGCACTTCTACACGGCAATGAAGCGAGCGCTGCTGGCCTTCGCCAACGCGTGGTGGTCGCTGCCGGAGGTGACACACGCAAACATTGGCGTCGCGACCGTGAACCCCTACGTGGTCAACACCCGCTTCGTCGACAACCTGATCCGCACCGTGAAGCCATCAGAGGGCTCGCCGCTCGCGAGCTACGTGGAGACGATGCGTGCGATCTGGGCTGGCGGCCTGCCCGCCGCGATGGCGGGCGAGGCCTACTGGCAGCTGCTGAGCACGCGGAAGCCGCCGGTGAACGTTGCCGTCGGATCGGCGGACGAGCCGTATGCGACCATGGGCGCCAACGCGCTCTTTGCTTCCGAGATGCTGGCCGAGAACGATGCGGCTGCCATCAGGCTCGAGTGCTGACTGGCCCGGTGGCCGCGACGATGTCAAGCGGACGCTGAGGCGCTGGCCGAACCCGAACTCTCAGGGAAAGAAGCGGTCCGTCCGTATCGGTTCTCGCTACGACCGCTTGTCAAGCGGGTTGGCGGACGTCCGCGGCGCCTAGGAGGCGGAGGCTGGGTCTACTCCCGGTTGAGCGGTCCGCGCACGCGGAACGAGCCCCGCATGAACGGGTGCAGACGGCAGAAGTACGTGTAGGTCGAGCCGCGCTTGACCCGCTTGCCGTTCCGCGTCTGGGGCAGCCGGCCGAGGGGCGGGGTCGTGTAGCTGTCGGAGCCGGTCGTGACGTTGCTGTTGAGGCCGGTCGCGAAGCCTAGCTGGCCGGAGTCGAACTCGACCGGGCCGTTCGCGAGCGGATAGCCGATCCCTGTGCCCTTGTTGCAGGGGGCGCGGCACGCGGTGATCGTGTGCCAGACCTGTTCGTCCTGCGGCTGGCCGGAATACGCGTCCTGGTTGTTGAAGGTCACCGTCCCGCCGGGCCGGATCACCGGCGGGCGCATCTCGCTGGCGGGGAAGCCGGGCACGGCCGAGAAGCCGCCGGCCTCGGCGAAGAAGCTGTCGATGTCGATTCCCCCGGCGGGTGCACGGCCCGCGGCGATCAGCTTGCGCGGGTCGGGGAGCTTGAGGTTCTTGCGCGCGTCGGTGTCGATGTTCTCGGGAAGCCGGCGGTGGGTCAGCGCTCCGCCCTTCTTGAGCATCGCCCGGACCGCCGACGGGTCCTCGAAGGGGTCGCGGGCCCTGGGGTCGTCGTCCGGGGTCCAGTAGACCCCCATGATTCCCATCGACTCGTACCACGAAGCTTTGCGCACGTTGTAGGTGGCGCTGATCGAGATCGTGTCGCCGGGCTCGAGATGGATCCTCCAGCCGCGCCTGGCGACGGTCAGACCAACGTCCCAGCTCACCGCCCCGGCGGGCTCCCAGTAGTGCGCGTCGGAGCGGAACACCCGCTTGACCTCGGCCGGGTTGTCGCCGGCCGCCGTCCCCCCGTCGGGCCCGTCGCGCGCCACCTTCAGGTCGACATAGCGGCCGCCGGGGTGCAGGTGGCCGCCGGCAGACAGCAGGGTGACGCCGTCCGTGTAGTTGGAGGGAACGGTCCAGGACCGCTGCGGGCTGATCTTGCCGCTCTCCTCGTAGCTCGGGTCGGCCGGGTTGGAGGAGACGTCGTCGGGGAAGGTGAACTTGCCGTCCCCATCGTCGTCGAAAGCGCGCTCGGCGTCGAAGATCGGGTAGGCGCCGCCGTTGGCGACGTTGAGGAACGCGCCGTGGACCGGCGAAATGTCGGTGCGCGCGGGCTCGGTCTGCGGGACCCAGTCGATCTGCCAGGTCAAATACACCTGCCGGTTCGGCTGAGCGGTCAGGTTGTGGAGCATGTGGAGCAGGCCCCAGTTGGCCGTCGCGTCCATCTCCCTGCCGTAGCCCTGACGCTGGCTGATGATCGTCTTCTCCTCGCCCGCCGCCATCGGGCCGCCGCCGGGCGGAAGCCAGACGACGTGGTGCAGGTGAAGGTCCCAGACGGCGGGCGTCACCAGCCGCCCGCTCGGCTTCACCTCGACCATGCTCGGCTGGAAGCGGGTCAGAAAGCCCTTCGCGTCGGAGCCGGCTGCGAAGACGCTCTCGTCCAGCGGGCCCTTGACGACCTCGGGATGCGGGCACGCCTTGGTCAGCGTGTACTTGTTCAGGTTCTGCCCGGGCTGAAGCGTGATCGCGTCGGTTCGGCAGTTGAAGGTCGTCATCCCCGGGTAGCTGGCGGGCTTGATCACAGGAAGCTTCGCCTCCGCCGAGGTTGCGAGCAGCAGGAGACAGAGGACCGGCGCGAGAAGCGCGGGGACGAGACGGCGCATTGCTCGATTATGCCAGAACCGCTAACTTTGAGTCAACTTGGCCTATCTGAAGGAGAAATGCGAGTGAGGGCGACGATCACGACGCTGGCCGCGGTCGCGATGCTGTTCGCGCAGGCCGACTCGGCCGCCGCCGAACGGCCCTGCGACGCCAAGCCCGAGATGCGGACGACGGCGGACGGCGTGGATTTCGTGCGGACTCCAAACTCGTGCTTTGACGGTATCCCCAACTGGCCGTACAAGGCCCGGTACGTCTCGATCGACGGGCTGCGCCAGGCCTACGTTGACGAGGGGCCCGCCGATGGTGATGTCGTCCTCCTGCTGCACGGGCAGCCGTCGTGGTCGTATCTCTACCGCAAGATGATCCCCGTGCTCGTCGACGCCGGCTACCGCGTCATCGCCATGGACCACCTGGGCATGGGTCGCTCCGACAAGCCGATCGACATCGGGGACTACAGCTACCTCGGCCACTCCGACCGCCTCAAGCGGTTCATCCACAGGCTCGGGCTCACCGACATCAACCTCTTCGTGCAGGACTGGGGCAGCCTCATCGGCCTCCGTGTCGCTGGGCTTGAGCCGGACCGCTTCGCCACGATCGCCGTCGGAAACGGCGCTCTGCCCGTGATCCCCGCCGGCGTCCAGCCCTTCCCGCCGGTCGAGAATCCCGACGAGCTCACCGACTTGTCCGCCCCCTACGCGGTGATTCCGCCCCAGCAACCTCCGTTTTATGACGGGTGCACCCAGATCGTGGCTCCCGCGCCCGGCTACTTCGCCTACTGGATGGCCTACGCAATGACCGCGAGGTCGTTCCGGCCCTCGGAGACGGTCGAGGCGCTGACCTGGTTCGACGTCCCCGCGGGCCAGCAGGCCGCCTACGACGCGCCGTTCCCCAGCCGGACGTACTTGGCCGGAGCGCGGGTGTTCCCGTCGCTGGTCAACGAGGTTCCCGGCACAAACGCCAAGGCCTGGGCGGGACTCACTTCCTTCCGCAGGCCCTTCCTGACCATCTGGTCGAGCAACGACCCGGGGCAGCTCGGCTCCTGCGCTGCCCAGCAGACCTTCATCGACAACGTCCCTGGGGCAGCAGGCCAGCCGCACACCCGCCTGCCCGAGGCCAGTCACTTCCTCCAGGACGACCAGGGGGAACGGATCGCCCGGCAGCTCGTCCACTGGTACGTCGACGGCACCGCAACCGCCCGTAGGACCCAGAAGCAGAGGGGCAAGAGGATCGTCATCGAGGTCAGGGTCAAAGCGAAGGAGAAGCTCGAGGTGAGGGCGGCGGGCAGGGTCAGGGCCACGAAGAACACCTACGGGCTCGAGGCCAAAGAGAAGAGCTTCGCGGGCGGCGAGAAGGGGAGTCTGAAGCTGGTGCCGGAGAGGTTGGGGGACTCCAAGAAAATCGCCAAGCATCTGAAGCAGGGCAAGACGGCGACCGCGAAGCTCAAGCTCCGGCTCACCGACGAGACCCGGAACAAGAGGACCACCGAGCTCTCGGTTGAGCTGAAGCACTGACCCGGCGCCGACGTCGCAGACCTGACAGCATCGCTCACACCGGCATCCGCTCGACGATCCGTGCGTCGTACGACGGCAGGGCCACCGCCAGCAAGACCCAGAAGCAGAAGGACGGGAAGATCGTCGTCAAGGTCGAGGTCAAGGCAAAGGAGGATCTCGACGTCACCGCCTCGGGCAAGGTCACGGTCGAGAAGAACTCCTACAAGCTCAAGAAGGCCTCGAAGTCCGTGGCGCAGGGCAAGTCGGAGACCCTGAAGCTGAAGCTGAAGAAGTCCAAGGACAACAAGGTGATCGCCAAGGCGCTGAAGAAGTCCAAGGGCAAGGCGAAGATCGCTGCCACCCTCTCAGACGACGCCGGCAATTCGAAGAAGTCGAAACTGTTGGTGACGCTGAAGCGGTAGACGAAAATGCGCGAGCCGAGAGGCCGCCCGGACGGTTGGCCGATCAGGTCGCGATCGCCATCCGCTCGACGATCCGGGCGTCGTAGCGAGAAACGAATCGGGTCGGGGATCGGAATTACCTGCGACGCACGGACCCAGGCACGACGTGTAGAAGCAGAAGCGCCGGAACCGCCCCGCTCAGATCTCGCACACGGCGATTGCCGGGGCGTCCCGGCGAGCCTTCTCGGTCGCGGTCGCCAGGTCGCCGAGTGGGGTATAGGTGATGCGATCCGGATCCAGCCCGAGGGCGGCCGCGGAGTCGGGCTCCAGGCGTTCGACGAGGTCCTTGGAGGCGAGCGCGAGACCGCCGCTTGCGCAGGCCTCGATGCGCGCCGCCTCGTTGACCCCGTCGCCGAGCGCGTTGACCTCGGAGCGCCCGGCGGTGCTGATGTTGCCGACGTAGAGGTTCGCTCCCCAATGCAGCCCGAAGCGCAGGACAACGTCCTCGGGCTCGAGGTCGCTGCGCGTGGCGACCTCGTCGACCGCTTCGCGCAGGGCGCGTGCGGCAGCGATGCAGCTCTGTGCGGCAGCGGACTCCGATCCGGCGGTCTCCGCGAGGAAGAATGCGCCGACGCCGTCGCCGACGTGGCGTCCGACGAGGCCGCCGGCGTCGATGACGCACTGGTCGGCGGCGCGGACCAGGCGGCGCCCGAGCGCGAAGTAGCTGGCGGTCGAAAGGCGCCGCGCGAGCGGCGAGGAGGCTTCCAGATCGGCGAAGAGGATCGCCGCCGGCCGTCGGCCGGCCTTCGCAACCCGGCCCATTCGCTCGACGTGGCCGAGGTCGGCGGTGAAGGTCATCGCGGAGAGCATCGCCATGTTGGCGGCGGGCTTTGTGATTAGCGCCGTGCCGGCGAGCCGGCCGTCGGCGTCGCGGATACGGAAAGCGATCGCCGGGATGTCCCCCGTGGCGTCGATCCCGAAACCCTTGGTGGCGAAGAACAGCATCGTGCCCTCGGCGGGGGTGAGCTCGTCGACGATGTCGCGCAGCGCCGGGTCGATGAGCTCCCGCAGCTCGTCCCGCCCGCCGGGGGTATCGGCGAGCATCAGCCCGCCGGCGGCGCGGAAGAAGAAGCGATTGATCTCGATGCTGTTCGCCCCCATCCGCCATCCCTCGCTCGCCTTGAGCCATTCGGGTCCAAAGACGTAGGCGCCCATCGGGAACGATGCGAACTCGACGAGAGCTCCGAAGGACAGGCGTAGGCCGTCACTGGCCCAGGCCGACCGCCAGCGGTCGTCGACGATCCATCCCCAGTGCCCTGCGTCGCGCATTGCCCGCGCCGCATCGGCGAGCTCCGGGTCTTCGGGCAACGGGTATGGCTCCTGATCGCCGATCTTCCGATCCTATCCAGCGAGCTGCGACCGACCCCGTGGGCCGCCGCGCCCGCATCCAGCGAGCAGGATAATTCGGGATCAGGTCGCGAGGCGCCGGCGCTCAACGATCCGTGCGTCGTGGCGAGCGACGAATCGGGTCGGGTATCGGTTCTCGCTACGACCGCTTGCCCATGCGGGGTTGCCGGGGGTCAATGCGTCCCGCCGCCGACCCCTTCAGCTTCACCTTGAGCTTGGTGGTCTCGGTGTTCCCGGCCTTGTCGCTGAGCGTGATCCTGAGCTTCGCCGTCGCCTTCCTGCCCTTCTCGACGAACTTGACCAGCTTCTTGTTGCCGGCGTCGGTCGCCTTCAGCTTCAGCGTCCTCTTTCTGCCGGAGGCGATGCTCTTGTTCAGCGCTGGAGCTTGAAGCCCGCCTTGCCCGGCTCCGGACCGTTAGCGGCCAAGTGCCTCCGACTTCGTAGCGAGGAAGGGCTATCTCTCATCGCTGCATCCGTTTCAGGCATGGGCCTCGGTGGGCGGGGCCGGCGTAAGCCCGTGCCGGCTCATCACCTCCGCCAGCGCGGAGAGGTCCGGCGGAGCACCGGCGGAGGCGGCGAGGACCTCGCCCACCTCGATGAAGTAGCCCGGACCGAACACGCCGGGGCTGGCGATCGCGAGGAACGTCGCGTCCTCATTGCCGCGGTTCTCAAATCCGTGGATCGCGCCGCGCGGCACGCAGACTGCGTCACCCACGCCGATCTCGGTCGACTGGCCGTCGATCGTCCAGGTGGTAACGCCATCGAGACCGTAGATCGTCTCCTCGAAGGCATCGTGGCTGTGTGGCGCCGGCATCCTGGAATTCGCGGGGACGTAGCACTCGAAGACGCTCACGCTGCCGTTGGCGTCGGCGCCGTCGACGAGGAACCGAACACCGAGCTGGCCGACGGTGATGGTCTCGCTTGTGACTTGGTTCATTTCGATCACCTCTCGTGTCGCCCGTAGGCTGAGTAAAATAGTTTGACAACTCTAGTCAAGCTTGCGAGACTTGTCAAGTCACTTGACCCGATCGAATAAAACAGCCTCAGATCCCGGACCGCCGCTTATCGGTGCGCTGCTCCGTCGGCCCTGGGAGGCCGTACACGAGAGAATGCTCACCGGGCTCCACCAGCGGGGCTACGACGACTTGATCGCCCCGCACTTGAGCGTCCTGCAATACCCAGGACCCGAGAACATGCGTCCTTCGGATCTCGCGACCCGCACGCGGATGACCAAGCAGGCGCTCAATTACCTGCTCGGACAGATGGAGGGGCTCGGGTATCTGGAGCGCGTGCCGGACGGCGCCGACCAGCGTTTCAAGCGCATTCGACTGACGTCACGCGGACGCGCGGCGGGCGCGGCGATGCGCGAGATAGTGCTCGAGACCGAAGCTGAGTGGGCGCAAACGCTCGGGTTCAGGCAGTTCGCCGAGTTGCGCGAGATCCTGGGAAAGCTCAACGAAGCTGTCGCGTCCGGTTTCGAGACCGTTGAGGACGGGCCTCCGTAATGGACACTGCCATCACCGCCGTGGGGCGTTGCCGTTCGAGCATCTGCGGGTGGTAGCGAGAAACGAATCGGGCGGTTATCCGTTCTCGCTACCACCGCCGACTCGCCCGTGGCGAGGCCGCAAGGAATCGGATGCGCCTCCCCCATTCCGATGGGAGTAGTTTCATCGGGACCCCAAAGTAGGAGGACTCGATGAGCATCCTTATCCGCTTCGCCCCGGCCTCGATGACCGCGCCGGAGTACGACGAGACAATTCGCCGCCTTGGGGAGGTTGGCGATTGGCCCCCGGATGGACTCGACTACCACGTCTGCTTCGGTGGCGATCCGAACCTGCGCGTGAGCGAGATCTGGGATTCCCGGGAGCAGCTCGACACATTCGGTGAGAGATTGATGCCGGTGCTCTCCGAGGTCGGCATCGACCCCGGTGAGCCCGAGGTAATCGAGATCCACAACATCGTCAGGCGCTAGGCCCATCCCCGATGGGCGTTCGCCTCTTCACGATTCGGCAAGAACACGGAGGCGCTTCGCAGCTACATTGAGGCGCCGGAGATCGGCCTACCGCACGGCCTCGGCGTGAAGATGCATGGGCTCACCCGAACTTGACGCCCTTCTCGCAGGTGATGTCTGCCGACCACGACAGGTCTCCGCTCGTGGAGTTGTAAATGGCTATGAAGAAGTTGCGCGCCTTCCCCCCAGCCCGGCCGATGTTCATGGGGATCAGTCCCGGGCCCTGGGTGTTGAAGCCGGCGCTGATCGCGACCGTCTTCTTCGGGCATCTAATTTCGACGCTGTCGACGGTCGCCGACGCGACGGTCCTCTTCTTGGATGAGCCCGAGATGATCTTCGCCTTGCCCCCTCCGCCCCGCAGCTGCGTCCCGCCGATTGCGATCTTCTCCGCGGCCGGATAGGCGGTCGAGATCCGGTTCACCATCCGTGTCGTGCCGTCATCGCCGATCACCGATCCCGCGAGGACGCCGATCGCCACGAGCGCCACTCCGCTCAACAGCAGGACAAGTCGTATGCGCGTCATCTTCCGTTCCTTTCGCAGTCGGCGATCCTCAGTGCTTCGACGCGAAAGACTGTTCCATGGTTCGACGTCATTGGCATCGGTAGCGACTACTCGGCGAAGGCCGGCTCAGTGCGCGCCGTGGATCTCGCCCAGCCGTCCGGCCCGCACTTGGCTGTCGGGGTCGCTGTCTGTGACTCCGACCGCTGCGCTTAACACCCTCGGCTGTCGTCACTACCACGCTCGAGCCCTCAGGGAGGGCTCTTGAAGGCCTCTGCGAAACTGCCTCCGAAACCGTCGCCGAGATCTCGACGCGCCGTTTCTGCTTGTCGTAGACGGGCGGGGCGGGGGCACGCGATGGGTACGGCTTGACAGCATTTTGCGGTGCTCGATAGGTTCGGGTCGTGAAGAGGTTGAGAGAGCGGCTCACCTACGCCAATGTCACGTCGACACTCGCGCTGTTTTTAGCGCTCGCCGGAGGCACGACAGCGGTCGCGTTGAGCGATAAGAACAAGGTCAAGCACGATGACTTGGCCGACGACGTGGTCCACTCGCCTGAGATCAAGAAGGGCGAGGTCAAGGCGTCGGACATCGCGAAAGCAGCCGTCCGCAGCGGCGAGATTCAGGACGGCAAAGTGAAGGCGGCCGACCTCGCAGACGGTGCTGTTGGTCCGGGCGCGCTTCAGGCGGTTCCGGCGGCCCGCATCGAAGGAGGGGGCGATGTTCTGCCTGACGACGCCTTCACCGTTGTCGAGGGCATGACCGACACCTCGAGCGACGCCTATGACCCGCTCGACATGTGGACGGCGTCGGATCCCAGTGTCCTGACCGTGCCGGTCGACGGTATGTACGTGGCCACGGGAGGAGTCACGTTTTCCAACGACGACACGGCAACCCCGGGGTTGCCCCAGGACAACGGATATCGCCTCGTCCAGGTCTCGGCCAGCAATGGTGAGAACCAGCGCGTGACCCTGCCCCCGAACCGTTTCAACAATGAGCTGACGGTCATCAGCGCGACTCTGGTCGCGCGTCTCTCCGCCGGCGATCAGATCACGCTCGCCGCCGCGCAGTCGAACGAAGACAACACGCCGAACACGCTTGTGGCTGAGAAGTTGGCCGTCACCTGGGCCGGCCCTGCGCCCTGAGCGAGAAAGTGGCGGCAGCAGAGGTGCTTGAGAGTCCCTCCGCATCGTGTCATCCAAGCGGCTGGCGGGCTACACCCCGACCCGGCCCAGGGTCACGCCGGCACGAGCGCAAACCGATGGTAGGCTCGTGCGAGTTCGCTAGTAGCTTGACGCTGGTTACTTGATGTTCAACGGGCCGGTAACCGCTCTCGAGTCACGATCCCTGCCCGCCCGATCGATTGCTCCGACCAGGAGGTCCGCAGATGCCGGTCAGCCCGACGAAGTCAGCGGCAACCGTCGCAATCGGGACCCTGGTCTACCTGCTCTGCCTCGTGCTCGCAGTCCTCGCTTCCGCACCCACGGTTTCGGCTGCCTTCCCCGGAAAGGACGGGCGGATTCTCTTCCAGAGCGACCGCGATGGGCGCTCCTACGAGATCTATTCGATGAAGTCGGACGGCAGCAGTGTTAGGCAGCTGACCGACAACGACTTCTATGAGGACGGGGCGACGCTCTCGCCCGAAGGAAAGCGGATCGTCTACTGGCAGACATCGGGGGTCGGGGAATCCGATCTGTTCCTGATGCGTCCGAACGGTTTCGGTCAGAAACCGCTCACGAGCGCTCCGGGCCGTGATATCTGGCCGACCTGGTCCCCGAACGGGAAGAAGATCGCGTTCGTCAGCGATCGCGACGGCAGTCGGCAGATCTGGATGATGAACAAGGACGGTTCCAACCAGCGGATCGTGAACACGAACGGTCTCGCTAAGGACGCCCCCGTGTTCACGCCGAACGGCAAGAAGATCGTCTTCTCGGGCTACGACGACGGCCACATTTACAGGATGCGAAAGGACGGCAGGCGGCTGCATAGGCTGACCAATTCCTCGGCCTACGACGAGTACCCCGACGTCTCCCCGAACGGTCGCAAGATGGTGTTCGACCGCACCGTCGACATGGGAAACCAGATGATCTTCATCTCCCGGATCGACGGCACCCATGCGAAGCGGCTGACGAGTCCCTCCGTGCCCAGCGCCAACCCCAGGTTTTCCCCGAGCGGCAAGAAGATCGTCTTCTCGAGCGCTCGCGACGCCGGCGGCAACTTCGAGGTCTTCGTGATGAGGGCCGACGGCTCCCGCCAGCACCGCTTGACGCCGACCACGTCCAGCAGCTACCCGACCGGCTGGGGGATCCGGCCGTAAGCTGCCGCCCGGCGTTCCGGAGCGCCCCAGACCCTTTCCTCTGGTCGGACTGGCCCTGGCTGCAGACCGGGGTAGGCCAGTAGCTGTCAGTGCCTCTCGTGGGCAAAGGCCGAGTGTTCTCGCAACGGCGGGAGAGTCGACGCTCGATACGGCGGCCCATCGCCCGCGTCCGTGATTGTCGCCCGGCAACGGAGCCGGCCATAAGCGGAGGCGGCAAGATGGCTCGGGTGGGACCAACCGTCGTCACCTCGACACACGGGAAGCCAGATGCATGACCTGCCGGCTCATGAGGCCGTCCTCATCCTCGAGACTGACCATGAAGCCGGGCTGACCGACGGCCCGCAGACACTCGGCTCGAACAGCCTGCCGTTCGAGATCGACCGCTTCCGCCTCCAGGGAACGGCGGAGCCGAGCGGCACCCCGGGTCAGCTCACGGTCACCGGCGAGCCGCACAACATGGTCCGGGCGCATCCGTTGCTCAAGTCGGTGACCGCATACGGCAACGGTCGGTGATGCGGAGACTTCGACGACCCTTCTGGAGCCGAAGGTGTAATCGGCCCTGGCACCAACGGTCAGGCTACGAAACCGAAGGTCACAGGCCCGCGGATGACGAGCCGAGCTAGGTGCAGGCGTGGATGCCGTCCTGCTTCGTGGATGCCCTTCCGCCTATTTAGGTCAGCGTCGGGGAGCGGCCCATCGATCGGTCAGTCCACGTAGAAGGGCGCAGACCTGCCCGGCCTGCAGACTCGTGTGGCGGTGACCTTCTTGACGGCTACCACTTTGTAGAAGCCGTTGGGGATTGGTTCGGACGGGTCGAGCGTCCAGGTGCCGTCGACGTTACTGAGCAGTCCGCTCGCGTAGGGAGAGTAGCCCGAGTTACCGTCGGGGTCCCGCAGAACCTTGAGCTGGCGGGTACGGCATGTCCCCTTGCGGGTCTTGACCAGCCCGTAGAAGTAGTCGGCGGTTCCGCCGGGCGAGAGGTGCACTGTCACCCCCGTCGGGATGCGGATTGCGGCCGGGGCCACGCTCGCTAACAGCAGGGAGAGCGCGATCAGCGCGAGTGACACAACTACCCTCAATTGGTCCTCCGATCTGGGGCGCCCCGCACATCCGACGCGTCGAAGCAGAGACACGCACGCTACCTCAAGGTCGAGGTTCGCGTGCTGTCCAAAGCTCCCCGCCAGGCCGTCGCCTGTCCTGCGGAGGTGGATACAGTCACCCCCGTGATTCCGGGCTTTCGTATCTTGTGGGCGGCAGCGGCCTGTGCGTGCATCCTCCCGGTGGCCCCGTCCTTCGCGGCGACCCGCTCGACGACGCTGACGATCTCTCAGATCTACGGCGGTGGCGGCAACAGCGGCGCTACCTACACGAACGACTTTGTCGAGCTCCACAACGTCAGTTCGGGACCGATCAACCTTGCGACGATGGCCGTGCAGTCCGCTCCCGCCACCGGAACGGCCTGGACGACGACTGCGCTCGGCGGCCCGGCCGTTCCCGCGGGCGGCTACTACCTTGTCCAGTTGGCGAGCGGTGCTGGGGGCACGACGCCACTGCCGACCCCGGACGCCACCGGATCCGCATCGCTTTCCGCAAGCGCCGGCAAGGTCGCGCTCACTTCAACCACGACGGCGCTCGTCGGCGGCTGTCCCACCGCGGGGGTCGTCGACTTCGTCGGCTACGGCGCTGGTACGGACTGTTTCGAGGGCTCGGGTCCCGCGGCGACGGCGTCGAACGTGACGGCGGAGTTGCGCGGGGCGGATGGTTGTCTCGACACCGACCGAAACGCCAGCGATTTCGACGTCGTCCCGCCGATCCCCCGCAACGGCGCGTCGCCGTTGCGGGGGTGCGTTCCGCCTCAGACCACGATCACCTCCGGTCCCTCCGGCCTGGTTGGCGACGCCTCCCCAAGCTTCGGCTTCACCTCCAGCGAGCCCGGCTCAAGCTTCGAGTGCAGCCTCGACTCCGAGCTGTTCGCTACCTGCAGCTCGCCGAAGGCCTACCCGAACCTACCCGACGGCCCCCATAGCTTCAGCGTACGCGCAACCGACAGCGAGGCCAACACCGGCAATCCTGTGACCCGCGACTTCACCGTCGATACCGCCCTCGACGGCAAGGCGACGGCCAAGAAGACCCAGAAGCAGAAGGGCAACAAGGTCCTCGTCAGGGTCGAGGTCAACGCCAAGGAGGACCTCGACGCCATCGCCTCCGGCAAGGTCACGGTCAAGAAGAAGTCCTACAAGCTCAAGAAGACCTCGAAGTCCCTCGCCCAGGGCAAGTCGGCGACCCTGAAGCTGAAGCCGAGGAAGCCCAAGGACAACAAGAAGATCGCCAAGGCGCTGAAGAAGTCGAAGGGCAAGGCGAAGATCGCCGTCACCCTCGCCGACGGCGCCGGCAACTCGAAGAAGTCGAAGCTGTTCGTCACGCTGAAGCGCTAGGGCCCCGGTCAAGCGCTGACTCGCTCGACGATCCGTGCGTCGTAGCGAGAAACGAATCGGGTCCCCGCTATGTCCGTCAGGGTGACGCTCGAGCCCTCCGCCAGGAGGGTTTTCGCGCTCCGGGAGGCAGCGGCCTCCGACACGGTTGCCGAGAGCAGGCCGAGGACATCCCGCTGATCGCGACCGCGGCGATCGACTAGGCGTTGAGCCCACGGCGTACCCAGGTACATGGAGCAGGCGGACGCCGAGCGCGTCGTCGGCCGGCTCAACGCCTAACGACTGGCGCCGAGCCAGCCCCCGACCGCTCGAAGGTGCGGTCGATCGGCCCAAAGCCCGGCCGGATGGTGAGCGGGCTGCAGGCGGGGTGTCAGTTCGAGTGAGGGCCGGTTGGCGGTGCGGTCGC